>NZ_JBQFJD010000001.1:3442500-4043792 GCF_056536005.1 Ruegeria sp. AN11
GGTGGGACGACCAAAACAACCAGGAGGTTGGCTTAGAAGCAGCCATCCTTTAAAGATAGCGTAACAGCTCACTGGTCTAAATAAGTTGTCCTGCGGCGAAGATGTAACGGGGCTCAAGCCATGAGCCGAAGCTTAGGATGCCGTAAGGCATGGTAGCAGAGCGTAGTGTGACATAGAACTCATCCGTATTTGCATCCACCTGTGAAATATCAGCGGGTGTAATGACGGATCGAGTTCTTTCGATGAAGCCGGCCTGTGAGGGATCCGGTGGAGAGATCACTAGTGAGAATGATGACATGAGTAGCGACAAAGAGTGTGAGAGACACTCTCGCCGAAAGTCCAAGGGTTCCTGCTTAAAGCTAATCTGAGCAGGGTAAGCCGGCCCCTAAGCCGAGGCCGAAAGGCGTAGGCGATGGGAACTAGGTTAATATTCCTAGGCCAGGAGGATGTGACGGATCACAGGTGTAGTTCAATCTTATCGGATTGATTGGGCTGCTGAGTGGTTCCGGAAATAGCCCTCCATCAGACCGTACCCTAAACCGACACAGGTGGACTGGTAGAGCATACCAAGGCGCTTGAGAGAACGATGTTGAAGGAACTCGGCAAAATACCTCCGTAAGTTCGCGAGAAGGAGGCCCGGTTCCTAGGCAACTAGGGGCTGGGGGCACAAACCAGGGGGTGGCGACTGTTTATTAAAAACACAGGGCTCTGCGAAGTCGCAAGACGACGTATAGGGTCTGACGCCTGCCCGGTGCCTGAAGGTTAAAAGGAGAGGTGAGAGCCTTGAATTGAAGCCCAGGTAAACGGCGGCCGTAACTATAACGGTCCTAAGGTAGCGAAATTCCTTGTCGGGTAAGTTCCGACCTGCACGAATGGCGTAACGACTTCCCCGCTGTCTCCAACATCGACTCAGCGAAATTGAATTGCCTGTCAAGATGCAGGCTTCCCGCGGTTAGACGGAAAGACCCCGTGCACCTTTACTACAGCTTCGCACTGGCATCAGGATTGTGATGTGCAGGATAGGTGGTAGGCTTTGAAGCAGGAACGCAAGTACCTGTGGAGCCTCCCTTGAGATACCACCCTTCGCACTCTTGATGTCTAACCGCGGTCCGTTATCCGGATCCGGGACCCTGCGTGGCGGGTAGTTTGACTGGGGCGGTCGCCTCCTAAAGCGTAACGGAGGCGCGCGAAGGTTGGCTCAGAGCGGTCGGAAATCGCTCGTTGAGTGCAATGGCAGAAGCCAGCCTGACTGCAAGACTGACAAGTCGAGCAGAGTCGAAAGACGGCCATAGTGATCCGGTGGTCCCGAGTGGAAGGGCCATCGCTCAACGGATAAAAGGTACGCCGGGGATAACAGGCTGATACTGCCCAAGAGTCCATATCGACGGCAGTGTTTGGCACCTCGATGTCGGCTCATCTCATCCTGGGGCTGGAGCAGGTCCCAAGGGTACGGCTGTTCGCCGTTTAAAGAGGTACGTGAGCTGGGTTTAGAACGTCGTGAGACAGTTCGGTCCCTATCTGCCGTGGGTGTAGGAGACTTGAGAGGAGTTGCCCCTAGTACGAGAGGACCGGGGTGAACGATCCACTGGTGGACCAGTTGTCGTGCCAACGGCAGTGCTGGGTAGCTATGATCGGACAGGATAACCGCTGAAGGCATCTAAGCGGGAAGCCCCCCTCAAAACAAGGTCTCCCTGAGGGCCGTGGAAGACCACCACGTCAATAGGCCGGAGATGTAAGCGCAGTAATGCGTTCAGTTGACCGGTACTAATCGCCCGATAGGCTTGATTTGATCCAGTAATGGAAAGACAAAATCAAACCAGAAGCATACACCGACCTTGAGTTGGACAATGACGTGACAATCCGCAAAGCGGATTGCACGGTGTTGATTGACATAACAACTGTGCAGGAACGCGCATCCGCTTCGCGAATACGCTGCCTCCTGCGCGTCGCCTTTGCTTGGCAAAAGAGCGACGGGGATTTTCCTCGGTTTGGTGGTCATAGCGCAAGTGAAACACCCGGTCCCATCCCGAACCCGGAAGTTAAGCACTGCCGCGCCAATGGTACTTGGGCTTAAGCCCCGGGAGAGTAGGTCACCGCCAAACCTAGCAAAATCCCCCTTCTCTCTGACGATGAAAAAACACTACCCGGTCTCAAGTAGCCGAATAGGCGGTAGGCCAACACAAGACCTCAAGTAGCGTAAGCGCTAGGTCATCAAAAGTGTCGCGGGATGGAGCAGCCCGGTAGCTCGTCAGGCTCATAACCTGAAGGTCGCAGGTTCAAATCCTGCTCCCGCAACCACTTTTACCGAACCAGCCGCCGCAAGGCGGCTTTTGTCGTTCTGGACCAACCCAATCATCGCTGCCAGGGCACCCTCCAAATCAATCTGCACGCCATCCCGTTCATGTTGGATCGTAACACGTTCGATCAAGCCCCGGATAATCTCCAAGGCCCCCGTGCGGATCGCCGGGTCTGATAGTGCCTGTGCCAGATCGGCGACCTTTGAGCGATAGAGTTCCGACAGGTTCGGGTGTAGGCGCACCGGTGAGGGCACAGGCTCGGAGAGCTTTGCGTCAAGACCGGCGATCTGCGCTTCGAGTTCTTCGAGCCGCGTTTGAAGCCCTGGGGTGCGAATGCCTTCTGCAATCGCGTCATAAAAACCACTCAGTTTGCGCGCCGCTTTGTCCCGCTCGGATTGCAGGCGGGTCCGGGTTGTCTCCACTGCGCCTGCTTCTGCGTTAGCGGCTTCGCTGAAGGATTTGACAAATGTGGCCACAGCGTCGGGCTGCATCAGACGTCGGCGCAGCAAATCCAACACGGCGTCTTCCAGTATATGGCGGCGAATGGATTGCTTATGGGAACAAGTACAGAGTTTGCGAGCGGCAGAGCAGGCGAGGTAGTCGCGCCCGACAGTGGCGAGTGGTCCTCCGCAGGTGCCGCAGAATGCAAGACCGGTCAGATGAGGCTGCTCAATTTGCTGAAACTTGTTTTGATGCCCACACAAAGGGCAGAACGGACCACGGCTCCCATAGTAGGCGCTCATGTCTCACTATTAAATTTTGCTTGTCCTCCTTGACGGATCACTGCGCCAAATGCTGCCATGGGCAGGCATTCAGCTGGCCTGGGAGGCTTCAATGAGATTTTTTCTGACATCGACAGCAATTGTTTCTGTCGCATTATGTGCGACCTCTTCCAAAGCTCAGGAGTCCGCGCAAGGTGGGCAGGTCGGGGAGATGACCATATCGGTAGACGATATGCGCGAACCCGCTCCCGCAGATTTCTCGCCTTATGCCGGGCGCGACTTTCCGACTCGTCCCCTGTGGGGCGATACCCACCTGCACACGTCCAATTCGCTGGATGCGCGTGGATTTGGGGTCATCCTGAGCCCGGATGACGCTTATCGATTTGCACGGGGTGAGGAGGTCACGACATCACACGGCCTCCGCGTACAACTGTCGCGTCCGCTCGACTGGCTTGTTGTTTCCGATCATTCGGATGCCATGGGGGCAATGAATGAAATCATTGCGGGAAACTCAACGCTGATGCGTGATCCAACGCTTCGAGATTGGAGCGAACGACTTAATGCAGGTGGAGACGTTGCTCTCGGTGCGACTATGGAGGTCATTGAGACATTTGCCGGGATTACCGGGGAAGCCCTTCCCGAGGCTGTGTCGGATCGCAGGTTCGTGCAGTCCGTTTGGGACGAGTTCACGCAAACCGCCGATCATCACGATGACCCCGGTACGTTTACTGCGTTCATCGGATACGAATGGACATCCACCGAAGCCGGCAACAACCTCCATCGCAACGTGATTTACCGTGATGATGCCATTCGCGCACGGCAAATGCTGCCCTTCACGACCGCAGAAACCTTTAATCCGGAAAAGCTGTGGGACTGGATGGAAACATATGAAATGGAAACCGGCGGTCGTGTTCTGGCCCTTGCCCACAACGGCAACGTTTCCAACGGCCTTATGTTTCCTGTCGAGACCAATCCGGAAACGGGTGAGCCTTTGACGGCGGACTACGCTGAACGGCGCGCGAAATGGGAGCCAATGTACGAGATCACCCAGATCAAGGGTGATGGGGAAACCCATCCGTTCCTAAGCCCGAACGATGAATTCGCGGACTATGAAACCTGGGATAAATCCAATCTTGGCCCGACGCCCAAAGAAGATTGGATGCTTCAGTACGAATATGCCCGCGAGGCTCTGAAGAACGGTCTCAAGCTGGAAGCGCAACTTGGCACCAATCCGTACAAATTCGGTGTTGTGGGTTCGACCGACAGCCATACCGCGTTGGCGACGGCGGAAGAGGACAACTTCTTTGGCAAGCACTCAGGCGTCGAGCCGGAGCCCGGTCGATGGCAGCATGTCGTAGGTGAATTTGACGCGTTGAGGATCCTCGGCTGGGAAATGGCAGCCTCTGGCTACGCGGCGGTTTGGGCCGAAGACAACACGCGCGAAGCCATATTCGACGCCATGGAGCGCAAAGAAGTTTATGGAACAACCGGTAGCCGCATAACGGTTCGTTTCTTTGGTGGCTGGGACTTCACAGAGGAGGACGCGCGATCACGTCTGCCTGCCGAAATAGGATATGACAAAGGCGTTCCCATGGGCGGCGACCTCTCTGAAGTGCCCGAGGGCGCGGATGCACCGACATTCCTTATTGCTGCTCTCAAGGACCCGTATTCCGGCAATCTCGACCGTGTTCAAGTTGTGAAGGGTTGGGTAAATGCCAACGGCGACACGGAAGAGCAGGTGTATGACGTGGCGTGGTCGGGAGACAGGCAACCGGATGCCGATGGCAATCTACCCGCAGTGGGTAACACCGTGGATGTCGCAACGGGTACGTTCACCAACTCAATCGGTTCTCCGGAGCTGTTGACGGTTTGGAAGGATCCCGACTTCGATCCTTCATTGCGGGCATTCTACTACGTTCGTGTTCTGGAAATTCCGACGCCCAGGTGGACAGTTTACGATGCCGTTCGGTTCGGGGACGAACTGCCCGCAGATGTGCCTACCTCAACACAGGAGCGCGCGTACACTTCGCCAATCTGGTATACTCCAGAAGGCTGAGATGTCCGGCAACCGAGGTTGACTGTGACCGAAGTCCCTTAGCTTCCAAGGCAGCGTCACAAAGCGAAATCCGTCCTTTCAGGCGGTTACTTGGGGCTCGAAGTTGATTGTGGATTGAGCTGCTTTCGGCCAAGACGGTCAGACACAAAGACCGGAGGTGCGAGAAAGGCTCAATCAGCCTCTCTCGGTGGATTGTATCGCGTGTAGGAATAAGTCCAATGCCACCAACCTCGAACTTCGTCAGGTTTCGTATTCAGAGCGTTGCGGAGGCCAGCGAATGGGTATTCGCGGACGGTTTTTCGAAAGTCAGCCGTATTCGTCGAAAGCGCGCTTTCGAATCGTCGAACTTCTTTCAACCAGGTCTGCCTCTAACCTTTCAGGCTCAGGTCTCTCCTGAGTGGAAATCCAACGCGCCAATGCGATCGCTGCCCTTTCACCCATTGTTGAAACTGGAAGATGAACTGTTGTGATGGAAGGTACAGCCACGGCAGAGCTTGGCAGGTCATCCAGGCCCATTAAAGACACCTCGTCCGGGACACTGATGCCGTTGGATTGAAGACCAAACAAAACCCCTAGTGCCACAACGTCCGACAGACACAGGATCGCATCTGGTTTGACCGACCTGTTGACGATGCGTGCAGTAGCTTCGGCGCCGCCCCGGAGGTTTATTTCGGTTTCAACTGTCGTTATCTCGCCATCCCAATTCAGCTCGTGCAGCCCGGAAAGTCGGGCCTGTGTTCGGTCATTGTTGTGAACAGGGCCGTGAATAACTGCAATCCGCCGGTGTCCAAGCTTAATCAGATGCCGTAGGGCCAATTGTGCCGCGGCCTTGTTATCGTATCCAATCGTTGGAAAAGGGTTGGAGACGTCAAAGTATGATGTGACGATCGTGGGGATTCTTGTGCGCTCGATCAGGTCGTGAAATTCAGCGGCGTGTGTTGCGCCAGTAATGATCAGCCCTTCAGCCCCGATATCAACCAGCCCCTTCGCCTTTTCGGCTTCAACCTCCAGGTCTGACTCAGTTGTGGCTACGATCAGTGAAAGCCCATCTTGGGACAGTCTGCGTTCGAGCGCAGCAAGAAACCGAGCGAAAATGGCATTGTCCAACGTTGGTACCAGCGCACCCACGAAACGGGTCCGACCAGAGTTGATTGCTCTGGCGGCCGCGCTGGGGACGAATCGAAGATCCGCAATTGCTTTCTGAACTTTCTCCAGAGTTTCCTTTTTCACAACACCCGGTTCGTTCAGCACCCGGGATACGGTTGCGACCGATACGCCCGCTGCTTTCGCAACATCTCTGAGATTTGCGCGTTTTTTCAACGTCGGGTCTTTCTGTGTCACGTGGTATCGCGCCTATTTTTTCAACCTTTAACGAAAGTGTTGACATATGTAACTAGTTTCATCAACCTCTGTAACTAGTTTCATAAATGAGAATCCTACGGCAACATGCATGGTTCAGCTGTCCTACACGAGTTCACGAATGCCGGGTTTGTTAGTCCGGGACGCAGATTCCCGGGCTTTCCGAAGGCCTCGGGTGTCCGAGAATATGTGCTGGCGCCACGCGACGCGCACCGTGTTGAAGCCGCCGAGGGCGACCTGCTGTCATTTGAGGCGACATCGCAGGGTTATCCGCTGGACATTGTTGCGTTTGCCGATGGGAGGCCTGCACTTGCTCGACTGAAACTGCAAGCGAACGGAGCGGTTGATCAGGGTGCATTCAACAGCGACCCTTATACGGGTTGGATTGGTACAAATGGCGGAGATCCAAGGCAGGAAGTCGCGTGTTTCAGGCTAATGGCCTCATCAGAACCGCTGGTGTTGCGTGTCGAAAAACGCGTGACAGTTTGGTTGATCAGGCCAGCGCTCATTTCTGGCTTGGTTGAGGGAACCGATACCGGATGCGTTACGGTCTCCCATCAATGTGCAGCCTCAAACCAGCCTCAGCTGCCGCCACTTTTGGGAGATGTCCGGGACGAGTTTACTGTACCGCGAGGAACGGCGCTGGCTTACGAATTGAAAGCGGGCGAATTCGTTCAGATCATCGACGTGGAAGGGCAGCAGTGCTCGGACTTCATGGTGCTTCGTTCCGATGAGCTGCAACATGGAGTCGAATGGATGATCGACTCGACGGCGACGCGATCAATGGTGCGACGCGCCTATCCTGGCCCGGGGTTGCTGGACAAGTTCTACGATCGTGAGATGCGACCACTTCTCAATGTGGTGCAGGACACCTGTGGGCGCCACGACACTTTCGGTCTGGCTTGCACCGCCCGAGGTTATGAAGAGCGCGGCTTTCCCGGCCACGTGAACTGTTCCGATAACATGTCCAATGCGCTGGCGCCTTACGGTGTCGCGCGTCGTTCGGCCTGGCCCGCGATCAATTTTTTCTGGAACACATGGGTTGATCCGGCGACGCATCACATTCTGACCGAGGAGTCCTATTCCCGCCCCGGTGACTATGTCGCCATGCGCGCTATGGAGGACCTGGTGTGCGTTTCGACCGCTTGCCCGGACGATATTGACCCGATCAATGGCTGGAACCCGACGGATGTGCACGTCCGCATTTACCGCCCAGAAACGCCGATCCGCCGTGCGGTTGCCTATCGTGAAAAGGAAGATGCCCCGATGTCGATCAGTCAGGAATCCGCATTTCATGATCGGCTGGCCCCGTTGACTCAACAATTCGTGCCTGCACGTGATCTATGGGCGCCAGTCAGCTTTCCGGCGCACGGCACCTTGGGTGAATACTGGGCCTGTCGTGAGGCCGTGACAGTTCAGGACATGAGCGGGTTGCGCAAATTCGATATTGTTGGCCCGGACGCCGAGAAACTGCTGCAGCAGGCAACAACTCGCAACGTGGCGAAGCTGCCGGTCTGGCGTGGGTCTTACACGTTGATGTGTGACGAAAGCGGCTCGGTTATCGATGACGGCACGCTTTTCCGTCTTGCGCCCGAAATCTTCCGTTGGTGCTGCGGATCCGAGGAAAGTGGTCGTTCGCTGCAGGCATTGGCGACGGATATGGGCCTGCAGGTTCGGGTGCACGCGATGCGGAACGCGATGCCAAACCTTGCCATTCAGGGGCCAAAATCCCGCGATTTACTGCGCAAGATCGCCTTCACTCAGCCACACGTGCCTTCGCTGGACCACCTGAAGTGGTTCGGGGTCACAATTGCCCGGCTCAATGATCGCGATGGTGCGCCATTCATGCTCTCACGCTCGGGTTATACCGGGGAACTGGGTTACGAAGTCTTCTGTTCCAAGACCGACGCGCTAGCGATCTGGGATGCGGTGATGGAGGCGGGTGAAGAGTTTGGGATCACACCCATGGGCTCGGCTGCGCTGGACATCATCCGGATCGAAGCCGGATTGGCCGCGGCAAATGCCGAGTTTGCGCCGGGCGTCGACGCGTTCGAGGCCGGTTTGGACTTCGCGGTCGATCTGAACAAGGCGAGCTTTACGGGCAAATCTGCGCTTGAGCGAAACGCGCGAGAGCCGCGCCGCGTGCTCAAGGGATTGTTGATCGGGTGCGATGATGTGCCTGCTCATGGCGCTTCGGTCTTTGCTGGCGAACGGCAGGTGGGCGTGGTCACTTCGGCCATCCGATCACCGATGCTTGAACACGCGATCGCCATGGCGCGGCTGTCGGTCGAGCATGCCGAGAACGGCACGCAACTTGAAATTGGGCAACTCGACGGGCGGATGAAACGCCTGGGGGCAACGGTATCGGACATTCCATTCATAGACCCGCAACGCAAGCGGGCGCGCGTCTGATGGCGCATCCAACACAACGCAACGGGAGAATTTGATATGAAGAAACTGACAACACTCACGGCAACACTGGCTTTCGCCTTGGGTGCTACTTCAGCGTTGGCGCAAGACAAGGTCATGGTGGGCGAACCCAGCTGGCCCGGCGCCAAAATCATGAGCCGCGTCATCGGGCAGGTTATCGAAACGCGTTTGGGCGGAGAGGTGGGCTATGCGCCGGGCGCCAACGCCGTGATTTTTGCCGCAATGGATGGCGGGCGAGGGGACATTGATGTACACCCCGATGTCTGGTTGCCGAACCAGTCTTCCTTCACCGATGAATACGTCGACCAGAAAGGCACCGTCGCGCTGTCTTCAGGCAGCTACGAGGGTCGGGCGGGGATTTGTGTTCCCAACTACATGGTCGATGATCACAGCATCAAATCGATCTATGATCTGGCCACACCTATGGCCCAGGAATTGTTCGACTCTGACGGCGATGGCATGGGCGAAGTTTGGGTTGGCGCGTCGGGCTGGGCCTCAACCAACACCTTTAAGGTGCGTGTGCGCGACTATGGTATCGAAACGTTCCTGACTCCGACAACCGAAGATGAGACGGTGTTCTATTCCCGTCTCAAGGATCAAATCGACCAGAAAAAAGGCGCCGCTTTCTACTGCTACGCGCCGCATTATGTGCACGCGCTGTATGATGTGACAATCCTTGAAGAGCCCGCACACGACGCGGCCACATACAAGATGCTTCAGCCGGATCAGGACGCGGATTGGTACAACAAATCTCATGTCAGCACAGGCGAGCCTGTGAAAACCGTGACGGTTGCCCACTCCAAATCTCTGGAGCAGCGCAATCCGGCCGCCGCTTCTTTTCTGAGCAACATCAACATGAATGCCGATCAACTCAGCGGCCTAACCTACGAAGTTGTCGTTAAAGGGCGCGAAACGGATGAAGTTGTGGCCGAATGGATCGCCGCGAACGGCGATACCGTCGACAGCTGGCTGGGCCTGAAAACCAACTGATACCCAGCGCCCCCGGCCAGGTTGTCGGGGGCACATTCTGAAAGCTAGACCAAGGTGGGGCCAGTATGACAGCGGATATCGCAATCGATGCACGCGGCGTGTGGAAAGTGTTCGGAGCACGCGCGCGGGACGCACTGAAGGCCATTCACAGTGAAGGGTTGAGCAAGGCCGAGGTGCTGGAGCAGTTCAACTGCGTTGTCGGCGTCGCTGATGCCAGCTTTGAGATCGAGCGCGGTGAGCTGTTTTGCGTCATGGGCCTGTCCGGGTCCGGTAAATCGACCCTTGTGCGCCACGTGAACCGTCTACTGGAACCTACCGACGGCCATATCTACCTGGACGGCGATGACGTGATGGGCCTGAAAGACGACGGGCTTCGCGATTTGCGGAACCGCCGCGTCGCCATGGTGTTCCAGAACTTTGGCCTGATGCCCCACCGCACTGTACGCGACAACGTGGCCATGCCTCTGGAAATTCGCGGTACGGGCAAGGCGCGCCGCTGGGAAGAGGCAGATCGCGTTCTCGAACTGGTAGAGCTCAATGGCTGGGAAGACAAATACGCACATGAGTTGTCCGGTGGCATGCAGCAGCGTGTCGGCCTTGCCCGGGCGATCGCTGCAGACCCCGAAATCCTGCTGATGGACGAACCATTCTCGGCCCTCGATCCGCTGATCAGGAAGCAATTGCAAGACCAGTTCATGGAACTCAGCCACAAGCTCAACAAGACCACGATGTTTATCACCCATGACCTTGATGAGGCGATCCGTATCGGCCACCGCATCGCGATCATGAAGGATGGGCGCATCGTTCAGATCGGCACGCCGGAAGAAATCATCCTCAATCCCGCCGACGATTACGTCGCCGATTTCGTCGCCGGGATTTCCAAGCTCAACATGATCTTTGCGCACTCGGTGATGAAACCGGTCGACGAATTCGAGGCCCATCACGGCGAAGTTCCCAATGACGCCAAAGAGGCCCATCCCGACATGGATCTGTCCGACCTGATGAACCTTTGTGTCGAAGGGCACGGAGTGGTCGCAGTCACCCAAGACGGCAAGACCGTGGGCGTGATCAACCGCGCAGGGCTTATCCGCGCCATTCAGAACAGTCAGGCCTAAGGGGACAACGATGAAACACGTTGATGCACAGCAGGTCAAACCCGAAACTGCCGACCGTCTGGAAGGTTTGATCGCTGATTTTGTCGGGCAAAGCCAAGCGTATTATCAAAAGACCTTTGCCTATATGATGCAGGCGCCGGGTTATCGGTTCACCCTGAACAAGGCTGCCGCCGTTCTCGGCCCGATCTGGTTCGGCGCGCGAGGCCTCTGGTCCTGGTTCCTGGGCTTTCTGGTGCTTGAAACACTGGCTTACATTCAGGTCGGCTTGGGTCTATTCGGTGATCTGGGGCGGGAGTTTCGCGAACGGGCCGATCAGATTGAACAGACTCTGGCGCTGCGTCGACAGCAGATCGAGGCGGCGGAACAATCCGGCGCTGCGTCGCTGGATTCCCTAAAACGCGCGGCAGAGTCGCTGGAAGGCGCCCTGGCCGGAGCGCAGGAAGCCGCACAGAGCGCAGACTCCACCGGTATCACCTATCTGGCGGTCGGGCTTTTCCTGCTGCTAGCGGTCAAACTCCTCGCGGCGTCGTTGGCCAACTGGACGCTGGAAGGTCAGTTCGCGCGCTGGCGATCAGATTCCAGCGTGGCTCATGGATGGTCTGTGCCCCGGATGATCGTCGCGTCCGTGCTGACCCTGGTTGTCGTTGTTCTCTCTGCCATCAAGTTTGCGCAACCTGATGCGCTGTCTGTTCTAAAGACCTTTCCGACAAACCGGGATTGGCGGCTCAACGTGGGTGACGGCGTACAGGCCGTATTCGAGTGGACCAAAACAGCCGGACGCGGTTTCTTCGATGGGCTGACCTACGGAATGCGCACCCTTCTGGACTGGATCGAAGTGGTTCTGGTCGACACCCCTTGGCCGGTCGTGGGACTGGTCATAATCATGCTGGCTTACCTTTCCGCTGGCCCGCGCGTGGCAATTTTCACCGGTGCGGCATTGGCTTATCTCGGCCTGCTGGATTTCTGGGAGAAGGCGATGACAACTATTGCCCTGCTGGGAGCCGCTGCGTTGATCTCGATCACGCTGGGTATTCCGCTTGGCATTTACTGTGCACGCCGCCCCCGCGCGTTTGCCATCGTGCGGCCAATCCTGGACTTCATGCAATCGATGCCGTCCTTCGTGTATCTGATCCCAGTTGTCGCCTTCATCGGGTCTGGCAAACCTGCCGGAGTCGTTGCGACAATGATCTTTGGAAGCCCACCGGTGATCCGCTTTACCGTCCTGGGTCTGCAGCAAGTGCCGGAAACCGTGCGCGAGGCTGCCCTCGCATTTGGCGCAACGCCGCGCTATCTGCTGTGGAAAGTAGATCTGCCGCTGGCGCACAAGACCATCATGGCTGGCGTCAACCAGACCATACTTATGTCACTTGCCATGGTCGTTGTTGCATCACTGATCGGTGCGAAAGGCCTGGGCGAAGATGTGCTGGAGGCTCTGCAATATGCTGCCGCTGGGCAAGGCATACTGGCGGGTCTGGCAATCCTCTTCTGTGCTCTCATTCTGGACCGCATTGTGGCAGGCAAGAAATGACCACGGCTTTCCGGTAGCACTGGTTTGGCTGCTTCCAGTTTTCGGATCTGGTGGTTCGGCATGTAGGAACAGTGATCGGTTCAGGCATTCACGGCAAGATGCTTGGTCAAGTGAAAACGGACCGGTCACCGATGAGCGGCAAAATATTGATTTGTCGTTGATGTTTTCTGTTATTCGTCAAAACCAAAAGCCGTGAAATCCCTCTAAGTACCGCGTGCGCCAGCTTGACGTCGCGGGGCAGACCAGGGTGTGATAGAGTATACTCAGGTTAAAAAATCTGCTTTTACTTATGTTTAGATGCCAAACTCATCAATTCCGTCGGGGCTTGCGGATGGTTCTTTGCTTTTTCTGGGGCCTGGTACTTTGCCTGAGTATTGCGACATCAGCCGAGGCAAAGCGCGTGGCGCTTGTAATCGGCAACGCACAGTATGACCATGTTTCGGACATTCCCAACTCGGCCAATGACGCCAGGGACGTAGCCGCCGCGCTTGGGCGGATCGGGTTTGTTGTCACCCAAAAATACAACCTCGATTACCGAGACATGCGGCTTACCCTTCGGGATTTTTCCGAGGAAACAGACGACGCAGATATGGTGCTGGTCTACTTTGCGGGCCACGGAATCGAAATCGACAATACAAACTATCTGATACCCACAAACGCGGAACTCAGAAGTGACAAGGATGTAGAGTTCGAGGCCATCCGGTTGGAGACAATGCTGAATTCAGTTTCAACGGCCAAAGGCTTGAAACTGGTTCTTGTGGACGCCTGCCGGAACAACCCGTTCGTGTCGCAAATGGTCCGAACCACGGCGACCCGGTCGATTGGCCGGGGATTGGGGCGTATCGACCCGGGCGGCGTGCTTGTCGGGTATTCCGCGCGCAGTGGGACGCTGGCATTGGATGGCGTGGGCCGCAACAGCCCTTACGCGCAGGCTTTGCTGGAGCATATCGAAGTGCCCGGTCTGGAATTGGGAAAGCTCTTCCGCAAAGTGCGGGACACAGTTTTTGACCTGACCGAGGGCTATCAGGAGCCGTTCACCTATGGCTCACTGCCTGGGCGCGACATCTTCCTTGTCCCCGCAGCAGTCAAGGCTCCTAAAGCCGAATTAGAGCAAAGCTCTGCGACCACAGAGCCCCTCCCTGCTGACGAGCGCGAAGACGCGGCTCAACGCGTCCTGCGCGAAGCACTGAAGCTGGAAGATGACAGTGTGAAAAACGGCGCATTGGAAATGATCGCGCAACTCTACCCGAACACGAGGGCCGGACAGTACGCTGGCGAGGTCGCTGGCGCGATTGGCAATCAGGCTCAGCCAAAAACGAAGGCCTCGGATGACCAAAGGAATGCAGGCGACCTGTCCTTGATGTCGAAGAATACAGCCGACCAGGGGGTTCGGGAGAATGCGCTACAAGACATGGCGCTGGAAACCGAAACTGCGTTGAACTTAAGCCGAAGCGACTATCGAAGTATTCAGCGCGGTCTGAATGCTCTGGGCTATTCCGCCGGGCCAGTTGACGGGATATTCGGTGCGCGGTCTCGCACGGCCTTGCGTCGATTTCAGGGGCAAAGCGGTTCAGAGGGAACGGGATACCTGACCGAGAAAAGCTATGCTGTTCTAAAAAACATCGCGAAACCCGAACCGCCACTTGATAGCAATGTGCAGCCTGACAGCCGCGTTTCAGTGGCGTTGCCAAATCCCCGTGCCGAGGCGTCCAGCCCGCTATATGGGGATTATGTCATCGATATCAGCCGACGGGCGAACCCCAATGGCAAAGACGCGGGTTCAGGCACAAAGCTGGTCTTGCGATTACACTACCGCAAGTCCGCCAACGGGTTTCAGTTGATCAGTGCTCAGGAATTCGCCAAGGGCGGAGCGTCGCGGCCCAAGAGTTATAGCGCATCGCTTTCTGATAGCGGTCAATTGCGCGTGTCCGGCCGCACGAATTACTTGTTCAAGAGTTCGATTGTTGTCGGATTCTCGATAAGTCAGAATCTGCCGCCAGATTTTTCGGCGGGAAGGTCGCTGAGCAGTACACAGGGCCGATTTGACAAAAACTGGTTTGTGGACGTCAGGATTACGAAAAGATAATGCTCATCATGGCTGGTCGACTTTATTGGCCTGCACTGTCGGAAGACGTATGCAACCGCAGTTGATACGCGGACGGGAAGGCTTTGGTGACCCCGCAATGACCTGGTTTGTTAATCCCAACGGTAATTGAAGCTGACGCTGATCCGTTCGTCCTCGGCCATGTTCATCGGAACCTCATGGCGCAGCCAGCTTTCCCACAGCAACACGTCCCCCACCTTCGGCTTTACATAGATGAACGGCTGCAAGTCGCGCCGACCACCCTTGAGGCGTGTGGGGGCGGCCATCATGCGGCCGGACCGAGGGTCTTCTAGTTTCAGCGCGCTGGCGCCTTCTGGCATCGCGACGTACGTTGTTCCTGAGATCACGCTGTGAGGGTGCAGGTGGCTGGAATGCATCCCGCCTTCGGGCAGGATGTTGATCCACAGATCCTCAAGCTTCAGTTCTCCTTCGCCCAAGTCAAACTCAAGATCCTTGGCAAACGCGGCCACGTGCTGATCCAAAACCTTGACCAGATCGGCAAATATTGGGAACCGCCATGGCAGATCGGTCAGGGAGGCGTAGCTGGTATAACCGGGATAGCCGTTTTCCTCACACCAGTCCTGTCCGGCTTCATCATCCTCGGCGATGACCAAGCAGGAATTTTCCAGCTCTTCCGGGTCGATCTTCGGATCGAATTCAGAAAGGGCAGCGCGGTAGAGGCGGGTGACGAAGAGTGAATCAATCTGTGGCATGGGCCGGGCATAACCCAGCCCTTGCAGCAAGGCCAGTTAATGTTTCCTGGGTTACGTCTTAAGGGGCCCTTTGCCACAGCGCGGGATAGGGCGGCCACCATCCGCATAGGCAAGGCACAATACAATCTCGTCCGGTTTCGGCGCATCGGGTACATTCAGTGTCATCGTGTCGAAATGATCGAATGACCACGGGTTGTCCTTGTGTCCCAGCGGCAGATCGATCGCGCAACCTGGTGCACCCAGTTTTGCATTTGATGGGATCACAGCCTCGCCCCCGCCAGCCGCCGTGCGCATTGGGGCACCTAGCTTGGGGTGAATCACAGCCCCGCCTTGTTCAAGATCTCCGTTTATGCCGATGATGGTCGCCTTGCCGTATGAAACCGGATCTCCGTCCAGCTGCCCAATTGCTTCGGCAGCCAGATCGGCACCAAGCGCTCCGCCGATCTCGAACAAGTCCGATAAGTCTTCTGTAAACTTGCCTGCCAGTGGGTTTTGAAAGACGGCCATAGCTGCCACGCGAACGATGGGTGGGCATGGCTGGCCCAGTTGATCAGTGGTGATCACTTCTTTGATAAGCACTTTCTTGCGCAACTGAACCATGGGAACCTCCGGCTAACTGACTGACAGCCTAGGGGTGCCTTCGTATTTCGTCGAATCCAATCACGCGACCGCGAATGCAGTGCATCGTTGAAACAGAAAACCCCCGCCGGTGTCCCGGCGGGGGTCTTTTCAGTCACGAACGGGATTGCCCCCAATCGCTTACCAGTCTTCGCGAACCACGACGCGGGTCTTGATCGGCAGCTTCATCGCGGCCAGGCGCAGGGCCTCGCGGGCGATGTCGTCATTGACGCCGTCGATCTCGAACATCACGCGACCGGGCTTGACCTTGCAAACCCAACGGTCCACGGAACCTTTACCTTTACCCATACGAACTTCGATCGGCTTTGCAGTGACCGGAGTGTCGGGGAAGATGCGGATCCAGACACGGCCCTGACGCTTCATGTGACGGGTCATGGCACGACGCGCAGCTTCGATCTGACGTGCAGTCACACGCTCAGGCTCGATGGCTTTCAGGCCGTAGGTGCCAAAGTTCAGATCAGAGCCGCCCTTGGCTTCGCCCTTGATCCGGCCTTTGTGCATCTTGCGGAATTTTGTACGCTTTGGTTGAAGCATATCTTTCCCTCCTTAGCGACGACCGCCACCAGCACCACGAGGTGCAGGGCCGTCCTGGAGTTCCTGTGCTTTACGGTCACGTGCCTGCGGATCGTGCTCCATGATCTCACCTTTGAAGATCCAGACCTTGATCCCGATGATCCCGTAAGGAGTCATCGCTTCGGCATGTGCGTAATCGATGTCGGCACGCAGGGTGTGCAGAGGCACGCGGCCTTCGCGGTACCACTCGGTCCGTGCGATTTCGGCGCCGCCCAGACGACCAGCGACGTTCACCCGGATACCCAGGGCGCCCATGCGCATGGCGTTCTGAACCGACCGCTTCATCGCGCGACGGAACGAGACGCGGCGCTCCAGCTGCTGAGCGATGGACTCGGCAACCAACTGCGCGTCAAGCTCGGGCTTGCGCACTTCGACGATGTTCAGGTGCAGTTCGCTGTCGGTCATGCGAGCAAGCTTTTTGCGCAGAACTTCGATGTCTGCACCTTTCTTGCCGATGATGACACCGGGGCGTGCAGTGTGGATCGTGACGCGGCACTTCTTGTGCGGACGTTCGATGATCACACGGGCAACACCGGCCTGCTTGCACTCTTTGTTGATGAACTCACGGATTTTGAGGTCTTCCAGCAGAAGATCACCGTAGTCCTTGGTGTCGGCGTACCAGCGGCTGTCCCAGGTGCGGTTGACCTGCAGGCGCATGCCGATCGGATTGACTTTATGACCCATTAGGCTTGCTCCTCAACTTGACGCACCTTGATGGTGATCTCCGAGAACGGCTTCATGATCTTGCCGAAACGGCCACGGGCACGCGGGCGACCGCGCTTCATGACCAGGTTCTTGCCAACCCATGCTTCGGCGACGATCAGCTCGTCAACATCCAGGTTGTGGTTGTTTTCGGCATTCGCGATTGCGGACTGCAGGCACTTCTTGACGTCCTGCGCGACGCGCTTGTTCGAGAAAGTCAGGTCGGTCAGAGCCTTCTCAACTTTCTTGCCGCGGATCATTTGCGCAACCAGGTTCAGTTTCTGCGGGCTGGTGCGAAGCATGCGCGTTTTCGCCATTGCTTCGTTTTCAGCCACGCGGCGGGGGTTCTTTTCCTTGCCCATGACTTACTTCCGCTTCGCTTTTTTGTCTGCGGCGTGGCCATAATAGGTACGGGTCGGCGAGTATTCACCGAACTTCTGACCGATCATGTCTTCCGAGACGTTGACGGGGATATGCTTCTGGCCGTTGTACACACCAAAGGTCAGACCCACGAACTGGGGCAGAATGGTGGAACGACGCGACCAGATCTTGATGACTTCGTTGCGGCCCGACTCGCGCGCTGCTTCGGCTTTTTTCAGCACGTAAGCATCGACGAAAGGACCCTTCCAAACAGAGCGAGACATAGATTAACGTCCCTTCTTCTTGGCGTGCCGCGAGCGGATGATCAGCTTCTGGGACGCTTTGTTCTTGTTGCGGGTACGCTTACCCTTGGTGTCCTTACCCCACGGTGTAACCGGCGTACGGCCACCCGAGGTACGACCTTCACCACCACCGTGCGGGTGATCGATCGGGTTCATTGCAACACCACGAACCGACGGACGAACGCCTTTGTGGCGCATACGACCGGCTTTACCGAGGTTCTGGTTCGAGTTGTCGGGGTTGGACACGGCACCAACGGTGGCCATGCATTCCTGACGGACCATGCGCAGCTCGCCCGAGCTCAGACGGATCTGAGCGTAGCCGCCATCGCGACCAACGAACTGAGCGTAAGTACCGGCCGCACGTGCGATCTGACCGCCTTTGCCAGGCTTCATCTCGATGTTGTGGACGATGGTACCAATGGGCATGCCCGAGAACGGCATTGCGTTGCCCGGCTTGATGTCAGCTTTTGCCGACGCGATGACTTTGTCACCAACAGCCAGACGCTGCGGAGCCAGGATATATGCCTGCTCGCCGTCTTCGTATTTTACCAGTGCGATGAATGCGGTCCGGTTCGGGTCATATTCGATCCGCTCGACGGTTGCCGCGACATCAAATTTGTTCCGTTTGAAGTCAACGATCCGGTAGAGACGCTTTGCGCCACCGCCGCGGCGGCGTGAAGTGATCCGTCCGGTGTTGTTCCGGCCGCCCGATTTGGTCAAACCCTCTGTAAGAGACTTGACCGGACGTCCTTTCCAAAGCTCCGAACGGTCGATCAGCACCAGCCCGCGCTGGCCCGGCGTCGTCGGCTTGTACGACTTAAGTGCCATGCTTTCTGTCTTCCGTTTAGCAAGTGCAGGGGGTTTCCCTGCTATGTGATAGGCCCCCGTAGGTGCCAAGGGTGTAGGGCCCCGAAGGTCCCCGGTTACAAATATCAGAGGCCCCGGAACGAATCCGAGGCCGTAAGATTGGGTGCATGTAGCAGTGTTGGGGGTAGGTGTCTATAGGGCCCTGCTGATTTTCTGGCACTCGAATTCGGAACCAACTCAGCAGTCAGGGGGCACAGTAAAAACGACGCGGTTGTTTCGCGAGACCAACAATCTCTCGTTATGGATGAATGTCGCGTGCCGTACAACTTGAAGCTAGGACAACCGCGATCCAATTGACGTCCAGCGAAAGGTCGCGCTCGGCCAGCCAGGCCTGCAGCAAACCATAGGCGACCTGTTCCTTGGCGGCCTCACAGTAATAATGCTCACCCTCCTGACGATGATGAATAAGTTCGTGCAGCAGGACAAAAATGTCCTGCGGGTCTTCTGCGCTCCAAGGAAGGACCAGCGTTATCCTCCTCGTTTCAGGATCATAGATCCCGCGGGGCGTGCCGCCAATCATCGAAGCCATCTCACTCGGTTCAGCCAAATCCTTGGTATCAGCAAAAAAGATGCTTGCTGGTGAAGGCGTCCTTGGGAGGTCCGTGGCAGTATCTATCCAGCGGTGAAGCTCTTCCGTCAAATCGTCTGGAACCGTCGGGGTCTCTGCCGCAACCGCGTAGGAAAAGGCAAAAAGAAACTGTGCGGCCACGGCGAGCGTGACACGTCTGAGGAACAGCATTGTTCCCTCCTTCCGACAGTTGAGGAATTGCCCCGAGCCTAGCCGACAGGTATTATCGACCGCAAAAGATCGTTTTTCATTGCTTGATGAGGGAAATTCACGCGTGAAGAAACGGCAATTACCCCCGTTTTCGGCCGTGAAAGCATTTGAGGCCGCAGCCCGGCATCTGAGCTTCAAAGATGCTGCGGACGAACTTTGCTTAAGCCCTTCAGCAATTTCGCACCAAATCCGCGCATTGGAGGATTATCTCGCAACTGCTCTTTTTCGCCGGGAAGGTAACAGGATCAGTTTGACCGGCACCGGTCGAGACTACGCAGGCCGGCTGACGCAATTGCTGGACAACCTCGAAGACGGCACCAGCGCGGCGAAGGCTGACGCACATGGTCAAACATTGCGGGTCTTGTCCACTCCGGGATTTGCCGCCCGATGGCTTGTGCCACGGATGGGGCGATTTGAGCACGCGAAAGCGGTCAGGCTGCGCATTGCCGAGGGCGCGCCCTCCACAGATTTTGCAACCAACGATGCCGATGTCGTAATCAAGTGGCGCGATGACCCCGAGGTAGGTGTCGATGTCGTGCCATTCCTGAACTCGGCGCGCTACCCGGTCGCTTCACCATCGCTGTTGGAACGCGAAAACATCTCTCATCCAAGGGACCTGTTGCGCTTGACGCTGTTTCGTGACGAAGTTGACGACCAGTGGGCTGAATGGTTCCGTGCCGCAGGCGTTGTTGCCGAGCTTCCGCATGGTGACCCGATTTATCCAAACTGCGAATATGCTTCCACTGCGGCAGAGGCTGGTCTGGGTGTATCGCTTGCCTATGAAGCCGTCATAGGCAGTTCGGTCAACGATGGTCGCCTCGTACGATTGTTCGAGGCCACAACGATTCCATTCACCATCTATGCAATCGCAACGCAACAGGAAAAGCGCGACGACCCACTCGTCAACAGTTTCCGCGAATGGCTGCTCTCTGAGGCCAGGGAAAACGTCGCAAGATCACAACCGATCGAAGCTGCTGAGTAAGAAACCGAGCTCAAGACTTTTTCATTTATTCAGCGTTTTGTCCCATTGTGCAAATTCACAAAAATGACTGCAGCTCTGCCAACTTCCCGTAAACCAGAAAACAATACCCCCGCTTTGGCGGGGGCTTTCATCACTCTGCAAAAACCGGTTCGATCAGAGACCGGAGGACACGACGATGGTGTTACCTATTTCCAGGGTCACGCAGGCTATTTTAAGTCTTTCCGCTTGCCCAACTTTCCGCGGTAACTACCGCTCACCCATACAGCGCCCGCGCCTCCGCAAAGGACAACAGGCGACGGCTCTTTTCATCCCACAAATGCAGACGCGCGTTGGCGAGGCTCTCACGGATGGTCATCCGGTTGCTATTTGCCAGTTCATCATGGTCGCGCAGCACTTCGGTCAGACGGTAGAACGGGATGCGGCTGTACAGGTGGTGGACGTGGTGGATGCCAATATTGGCCGTGAACCACTGCAATATGGATGGCAGGATGTAATGCGAACTGCCGTGCAGGGCGGCCTCGTGCAATTGCCAGTCCTTGTCGGGATCCCATTGCGTCTCTTCAAACTGGTGCTGGACGTAAAAAAGCCAGACGCCAGCCGCGGCGGCAACCAGCGTTGACGGCAGAAAGATCAGCACCATAGGCATCAGGCCACCAAAATAGTAGATCGCCCCCAGCACGGTCAGAATGGCAAGGTTTGTCACCATCGCGCTGACCCAGAATTTCGGAATTCCTGTCAGGCCTAGCGGCAGGCGGTTCTGCAACAGGAACAGATAGCCGGGACCAAAGCCAAACAGGGTGATCGGATGACGATACACGCGGTACCAAAACTGGCTCATCGGCTTCAGTGCGCGGTATTCGTCCACCGTCAGCGTATGGACGTCGCCCATCCCGCGCTTGTCCAGATTACCGGAAGAGTTGTGATGCGTGGAATGCGTACGACGCCAGACGTCATAGGGTGTCAGGGTCAGCACGCCGATCCCCCGCCCGACCCAGTCACTGACCGTCCGGTTCGTGAAAAACGCCCCGTGCCCGCAATCATGCTGTATGGCAAACAGGCGTAGCAGGAACGCCGCATTTATAACCGAGATTGCAAAAGCCAGCCAATAGCTGACCGACAAAGACGCCCACGCCAACGCCCAAAGCGCGATGAAAGGGATTATGGTGGCTCCAAGCTCGAACCAACTGCGCGGCTGGCTCGGTTCCCGATATTTTGCCAGTGTCGACACCCAATCCCGCGCAACGGTCATATCCGGGTTGTCCCGGGTCGAGAAAGAGGATTGGGTCATGCGCCTGCCATATCTTTTGTTTGTTGCATCCCAGATAGACGACCCTACAGGCATAGCAATCCATTTCTTGTCGAGACGCTGGGTTTGGCGCTCAATTTTTGGTGTCGCCACCTAAAGAAAAACCCCCGCTTTCGCGGGGGTCTTATTGGTTTGTCCAAAGACAGTTCCGATCAGAGACCGGTAGAGATATCGATGGTGTTGCCCTCTTCCAGGGTCACGTATGCTTTCTTGACGTCTTTCCGACGGCCCAGCTGGCCGCGGAACCGCTTGACCTTGCCTTTGGTCACGGTGGTGTTCACCGCCTTGACCTTCACACCAAACAGCGCCTCGACGGCCTCTTTGATCTGCGGCTTGTTGCTGTCGATCGCCACTTCAAAGACAACCGCGCCGTTTTCGGACGCCATGGTCGACTTTTCGGTGATGACCGGCTTGCGGATCACGTCGTAGTGTTCTGCCTTCGCGCTCATTTCAGACGAGCCTCCAGTGCTTCGACAGCCGCTTTGGTGAGCACCAGGGTGTCACGCTTGAGGATGTCATAAACGTTTGCACCCATCGACGGCAGGATATCCAGACCTTCGATGTTGCGCGACGCCTTCAGGAAACCTTCGTTCACGGTCGCGCCGTCGATGACCAGAGCGCGTTTCCAGCCCAGGTTTGCAACCTGTTTGGCCAGAGCGGCGGTCTTGCCTTCGGCTTCGGCGTTCTCGATCACAACCAGTTCACCTGCCTTGGCTTTGGCCGACAGAGCGTGGCGCAGGCCAAGCTTGCGGAACTTTTTCGGCAGGTCGTGGCCGTGCGAACGAGGGGTCGGGCCCTTGTAGATACCACCCTTGCGGAAGATCGGCGCGTTGCGGTCACCATGGCGTGCGCCACCGGTGCCCTTCTGGCGATAGATCTTCTTGGTCGAGTAGCTGGTTTCCGAGCGGGTCTTCACCTTGTGGGTGCCGGCCTGCGCGTTGTTGCGCTGCCAACGGACCACACGGTGCAGGATGTCCGCGCGCGGCTCCAGGCCGAACAGGTCTGCATCCAGCTCGATGTTACCGGCTTTGCCGCCGTCCAGTTTGATTACATCAAGTTTCATGCTTCACCACCTTCCGCGGGAGCTTCTTCCGCAGGTGCTTCGGTTGCAGCCGATTTCACAGCAGCCGGGAAAGGCAGGCCTTCCGGTGCTTTCTTCTTGACGGCGTCCTTGACGGTGACCCAGCCCGATTTCGGTCCGGGAACGGCGCCTTTGATGAAGACCAGACCACGGTCGGCGTCGGTTTTGACGACTTCCAGGTTCTGGGTGGTTACACGGGCAGCACCCATGTGACCGGCCATCTTCTTGCCTTTGAACACCTTGCCCGGGTCCTGACACTGACCGGTCGAACCGTGCGAACGGTGGCTGATCGAAACACCGTGCGAGGCGCGCAGACCACCGAAGTTGTGGCGCTTCATCGCACCGGCAAAGCCTTTACCGATCGAGGTACCCGAAACGTCAACCTTCTGACCTGCCAGGAAGTGTTCTGCCGAAATCTCGGCACCTACTTCGATCAGGCCACCTTCAGAGACGCGGAACTCGGCCAGCTTACGCTTGGGCTCGACCTTGGCAGCGGCATAGTGACCGCGCATGGCTTTCGAGGTGCGTTTTGCCTTGGCAGCACCTGCGCCCAGCTGAACGGCGGTGTAGCCGTCTTTGTCAGCGGTACGCTGTGCAACGACCTGCAGGTTGTCCAGGTGAAGAACGGTCACAGGGATCTGCTTGCCGTCTTCCATGAACAGGCGGGTCATGCCAACTTTTTTTGCGATAATACCAGAGCGCATTCTCATACCCTCCGATTACGACTGCAGCTTGATCTCGACGTCCACACCAGCAGCCAGGTCGAGCTTCATCAGCGCGTCCACGGTCTGGGGGGTCGGATCAACGATGTCCAAGAGACGCTTGTGCGTGCGGATCTCGAACTGGTCGCGGGATTTCTTGTCAACGTGAGGGCCACGGAGAACCGTGAACTTCTCGATCTTGTTCGGCAGCGGGATCGGGCCGCGCACGTTCGCGCCGGTCCGCTTGGCAGTGTTGACGATCTCTTGCGTGCTGGCATCCAGAACGCGATAGTCAAATGCCTTCAGCCGAATACGGATGTTTTGGCTTTGCATATTAACAGCCTTTTATCAGGCGTTGAGGTTGAGAGGAGGACAGACGCGCATCGCCAACCCTCATCGAACCCAAAAGGCGGGAATCACCCCGCCTTGATGTTCTTGTCGAGAACTCGCGCGATCTACAGGGGTGTGAGGAGTTTGGCAAGGGTGAATTGATATCGGCTTGGATTTGGCCTTGCCTACTTCGTCGCACGACCAGCAATCAGCCGTAAAGGTCGTTTTTTGGGATTGGTACACTATGATCATATTCGAATTATTCGTTTGGAGAGGTTGCAATGACCAGACTACTTGTTTCGGCTATCGCCATTTTTGCCAGTACATCCCCCGCATTCGCACAGTCCAATCGAAGTAACCCAACTGCCGATTACGCTCTGATCAACGGAGAGGTCCATACGATGGATGCAAGCAGAAGCATTGCAACCGCCGTGGGAATAGAAGGCGATGAAATTGTCTATGTGGGCGATGCGGCTGGATTGAAGGACGTCATCGGCATCGGTACCGAAGTCATCGACCTCAAGGGTAGAATGGCCCTTCCGGGTTTCGTTGATGGGCATATACATGCGGCCGCAGGCGGGTTGATCATGCTTGGCGTGGATCTGCAGACAGATGACAAGGACGAGCTGTTTTCCCGTATCCGCCAGGAAGCCGAAACCAACGACAACGACATAATTCTGGGCTACGGGGTCCGTTTCAACCCATGGACAGACGGAAATCCGACGGCCGCCATGCTCGATGAAATTGAACCTGACCGACCTGTGTTTTTGTGGGCAATCGACGGCCACGCGGCTTGGGTGAATTCCAAGGCGTTGGAAATGGCCGGTGTCGACAAGGACACGCCTGACACAGCGCCGGGTTTTTCGTTTTTTGAACGTGACACCGACGGCAACCCAACCGGGTGGATCGTCGAGGTGCCAGCCCAGATGCAGGTTCTGACATCGCTGATAGACATCAACCCCGAGTTCTTGGCGGACGGTGTTTCGAACTGGCTACAGCGCTTCGCTGCTGCCGG
Source organism: Ruegeria sp. AN11 (assembly GCF_056536005.1). Classification (NCBI taxonomy): domain Bacteria; kingdom Pseudomonadati; phylum Pseudomonadota; class Alphaproteobacteria; order Rhodobacterales; family Roseobacteraceae; genus Ruegeria; species Ruegeria sp. AN11. Next base: position 3,467,451 of record NZ_JBQFJD010000001.1, read on the forward strand.
GATCACCGCAGTTCATGACCACGGCATTCAGGGGATGAGCCAGGAAGAAGGCTTTCAGATGATGGCCGATTTCGAGAAAAACGGAGATCTGCCAATACGCTTCATCGGCTCATTCTACTGGAACGACGGGACGATTGACCCCCTTCCCGGCACACAGGAGCTCAGCGACAAGTTCGACTCCGAATTGGTCAAGGCTCGCTATCTGAAGATCAATATTGATGGTGGGGACGACAAATGGAATGCGCTCTATGTGGATCCATATGCCGACAAACCCGAACTTGAGGTCGACCCGATTATTCCGATCAGATTGGTCAAAGACGCGGTGATCCGCGCCGACGCCGCAGGCTTCAACGTCACGTGTCACTGCTTTGGAGATCTGGCGGTACGAACTCTTCTGGACGCCATTGAAGCCGCAATCGAAGTGAACCCTGACCGTGAACGTGCACACAAGATAACGCATGGCACCCTGGTTCATCCCGAGGATTACGCCCGGTTCGGAGAGCTGGGCGTCATATATGACACGACCGGCGCGTGGATGACCTTTGACCCGCTCATGCAGTCCATTTCAACGTCCAGACTGGGTGAAGAGCGCGTGCAGGCGATGTTTCCGGTGAACAGGGTCGCGGACGAGGGTGGCATATTCTCATTCGGTTCGGACTGGCCTGTGTCCGGGTACGTATCCGAGTATCGTCCGCTTGCAGCCATTGAGGCAGGGGTAACACGCCAATTGCGCGGTCGCGCGGATGTTCCGCCGCTGGGCGGAGAAGAGGCCAAAATACCACTGCAACTGGCATTGGAAGCACATACGATCAACGCCGCAAAAGGTATGGCAATGGACGGCGAGATCGGAAGCCTCGAAGTCGGAAAGAAGGCCGATATTGTAGTGCTTGGGGAAAACCTGTTCGAAGTCGAATCATCAGCCATCTCGGATGTCGAAGTTGTCTACACGATCATGGGTGGCGCACTGACGCACCAGAAATCGGATTGAACCGGAGACTTCCTGAACTGCCTGAATTTCGACGACACGTAGCGGGCCGCCCCATTTGGGGCGGATGCTTCAGCTTGACGATGTGCCGAGTTCAAGCCCGGACTGTCTTTGGTCTTCGGAGAAATTCTGCCAAACGCGGGTGCCGACAGCGTGACCATCATCGCGCTTGGCGACGCACGAAAACTATCCTCAAACTTCAAGCCGGCGCACGTTCGAACCCGACCGTGGCCTCGCCTCCGGTTTCGGGCTGCAAGGTCTCGCAACTCGCCTTGCCGTTTTCCGCCAGGGCGCAACTGATCTGGCGCTGATGGATGTAGCCGTTGTCCTGGCAGGCAAGATTTCCAGGCTCGATCAGGTTCAGCTGACCTTGCGCGAATTGCGCCTGAACCGGGCCTTCGCATGTGATCCCATCGTTCGACCGCATGACCTGCTTGCCGTTGCCATTGGTGTCGAAACACATCTGCCAGTCCCGATAGGTGCGAATTTCACCGGAATCGACGTCACGGGTGCGATAGGTGGTGTCCAGCGACCAGCAGCCGTAGAGCATTCCCAGATCCGCCTCGTTCCACCCCTCATCGTGCAGCGGTCCGGTGGCATCGGGTGGGGCCTTGACGCATTGCAGCGCGGCCAGTTCTCTCTCCAACTGAAAGATACGGCGTTCCAGCTCCAGACCGGCTGCTTTCGACACACTCAGTTGCTCCTGCGCGACCAGTTGCGTTTGCGGCTTACAGCCTGTCAGGTCCCGCAGTATCGGGATCTGCAACGCACATGCCTGCAGGATCAGTGCCGCAGAAACACCGGCGAGGCCGACGATGCCGACACTGGCAATCATGACTGGCAGGGTTGATCTGACCGGCATATTCCTTAGCGATACCTAATAATTATCTCAAAAACTCCACTGGCAGAGTTGCGGATATTAGGCCGTTGGTCAATCCGCCCCCTGCCTGAGCAGAATGACAGTTTTCGTTATTTTGCGGGGCGGGGAAGTCGGATAAACTGAAACCTGTATTGGTGGAGTTCGGTCGTGACTGTTTTGAGCCGTCTATTTCGAATTTGGTTTGTCTTGTTTCTTTTTGTCGGCACTATGGCCCACGCCCAGCATCAGGGGCACAACACAACCCGCAGCGTATTGTGGTTCAACGCGATGCCCGATTACAGCCCCGAGGTTGTATCGCGGCACCGTCAGCAAATGGCCCAGTTCCTCGATCAGTATCGCGAAGGCAAGGTTTTCAATGTCACATACGAACGGAACCTGCAGGGTGGTGGCCTGGCGGCGGCTTTGCGGGGCGGGCAATACGATATTCTGATCCTGGACACAGCCAATCAACGCAAGCGGATGAATGCTGAAGACGTGCAGGCCCTGCAGCAGTTTTACGGGGCAGGGCGCCGAACGCTGATGCTGGACGGGTCTTTCGCGATCCGGAACATCAATCATAACCCGACCACGAAGTTTCCGGGCCGGAACGGATCAAGCGGGGCCATTCTGATCAATCAGCTGTCGGCGCTGGCCGAGCGGGGCGGCGGCGTTCTGATCGGGACGGACCATAATATCTGGCAGGTCAACGCCAACGCGGCGCTGGGCGCACTGGTGCCGGGCGCGCGCTTCAAGGGAACCACCAACCCGTCAACGGACGGCGATTTCATCGGCACAACGCTGATCGGTGGGCGCGAGTCCGTGAAGGCACTGGATTTGCTGCGGCATTGGGAATCCGTGCCCAATCAGGGTGAGGCCCCGGTCGGCACGTTTCAGGACTTCAGCGGGCAGCAGATCGTGCTGTATTCGCTTGTCGAAACAGCTGACAAACCCGGTGGCGGGCGCAAGCGGCCTTATATCTCGGCCAGCTATTACCCCGGCGACAACCGTATCCCGATCGACAGCGACGAAGAGATTTTCGACAACCTGCCTACACACAAAAGCGGCAGTTGATCAGGTCGCCCCTTCGCGCAGCACTTCAGCGGGGTCCACACGCGCAGCACTGTGAGCCGCAAAAAAGGCGGCGGCCATCACAAACACCAGTGTCAGAACGATGATGACCAGGCTTTGAAGCAACCCCAGAACGACAAGACCGTTTTCTGCGGTCAGACCGCTGTCAAACAAACGCTCGGCCAGATTGCCCGCGATCCAGAACAGTGCGAAACTGACCAGCAAGCCGATCAATCCGCTGACAAATGCCTGAACGACGGGGAACATCCACAGCTTGCGGGGACCGATCCCCAACAAGGCCAACGAGGCGAGGGTCTGACGCTTGCGCGCGACCTCACCCCAGAACCCGAAGACCAGCGCGGCGGCCAGACCCAGACTGGCAACCCCGGCTGTCAGCAGCAGTGCCAGATTCAGATTGCGTCCCAGGCTGAGGACGCCGCTGACCTCGGCCGTGCGGGCTTCGGTCTGCACGCCAAACCGCTGTTCCAGCCTTGATTGCAGGGCCGCCAGTTCGGTGATGTCGCGGGCAAAGACGCGCATTCCTTCGAATTCGGGCTTGCGTGCAGCGATGTCGCGCCCTTCGGTTATTCCATGCTCGGGCAGGGCGTATTCGTCATAAAAGGCTTCGACCAGATCCAGCACCTCGATATTGGCCAGAACGGACCGGCCGGACAGCGCGGAATCCGGAAGGATCACGACAAGTTCCAGCGGCAGCATCAATTGCCGTTTTCGTTCTGTAGCCTGCGTGAAAATCTGCACAGTGTCGCCCACAGTGAACTCGAGCTGGCGCGCCAGACTGGCGCTGAGGACCACCTGGTCTGCGCCCAGCTCAAGGCCCTTTGGCAAGGTCGGGTCACCTGTGCCCGACGGAACCAGAACAGCGTCCCGCTTGGCGACGGCCCCTTCCTTTCGGACATTGACGAAATCAAAGATCGATCGGGTTTTGGCCGTGGCAAAGGCCGTCTGTTCCCAGCCCGCCACCTCGGCTACGTCGCTTTCAACAAACGCGCTGTTTCCGGTGGTTTCGATCCGCAAGGTCGCCGGGTCGTTCAACAGCCGCCCGATCAGTGCGTCATAAACCCCGTTCTTGACGCCGAAGATCACCATGAGCGGCACCAGGACCCCGGCAAGAATTGCGACATTGCAGATCAAATGTACGCGTTGGCGCAACAGGTCGCGCAGGGCCAGCTCGATCATCAATCTCATGCCGCGTCCCCCGCTGTCGCCACTCCGGTCTGGCCGTGTAGTTGGCTGATGACGTTGGACTGGTTCGCCGGATCCACCAATCCAAGGGCGATCCGGCGGAGCGAAAACTGGTCCAGAAGGTCCAGATCATGGGACGAGATGATTACACCGGCCCCGCCCGAAATGGCCATATCGATCAGCAACCCCATCGCGGTCGAGGCCGCCCCGGGGTCCAGCGCTGCGGTGGGTTCGTCCGCGATCACAAAGGCAGGGCGATGCGCCAGCGCACGGCAGATGGCAACACGCTGACGCTGACCGATAGACAACGCGCCGGGATAGAGCGCGGAAATTTCCGAGATGCCCAATCTTTGCAGCAACTCGCTGCACCATCCCGGATCATCCATACCGACAATCTTTTGCGACAGCGCAACATTGTCAGCCACGGTCAGAAACGGCAAAAGGCCGCCGCTTTGTGGAACGAACCCAAACATCGTCCCGCGAATTTCCGCGGGCGACATGCTGGGATTGTTCCAGATGCCGCCAAAATCCAGCCCATCCTCACCAACTCCGATCAGAAATTTCTTCGCCGTTGATGGACGCCGCAGCAACCCGAGTGTCTCAAGCAACAGGGTCTTGCCCGTGCCGCTGGGGCCGGTCAGGCCTATCGCTTCTCCCGAGGTCAGGCTTAGACCCGGAACATCCAGCGTAAACCGACGTTCCTGATCGCTCAGGCTGACCGAGACACCTTCAAGAAGCAGCTGAGCCGACACGGGTCAGGGCAACACGTCAAAGGGCATGGCAAAGACATGCTCGCCGTCAGGCGCGCCCTCGTAAAGTGCAGTCCAGACGGTGCTGTCAAACAGCCACTTCCGATATTGGGTCAGTTTCTGGCGCATGCCATCGATCACGCTGCGGCGGAACATGGCGCTTTCGGCCCAGCGTTGCTCGCTCATGCCCAGAACCTGGCTTTGATAGGGCAGACGGTCCAGAAACTCCATCGCGCCGCCCAGCGTGTCGGCGTTTGCGTTGACCAGCAGGTCCGGGTTCTGCGCCATATCCGCGATCAGGCCCCGAACCTGCGAGAAGAAATCAAGCGACTGTTCCGAGCTTTGCGCGGTTTCGCCAAAGCGAACCAGATTGTCCAGAAACTCGGCCATGCTGGCCATCTCGTTCTTGGTCACCAGCAGGCGCGGTTCGATGGCAAGCCGGTCGGGTGCTTCGACAGCGCGATTGGACAGCCAGCCCTTGATCACGTCAGGGGCTTGCGTGCCTTTCTGTTCGCCCAGCCAGGCCAGTTGCATGGCGCGGCCCAGTTCGACCAGGCCTTCGCCAGCCTCTTCCGGGTTGAGCACTGTTTTTTCGCCCCGGACGATACGGACATGGTCGGTCAGTGCGGTCACCAGCCGGGTGACGACGCCTTCGAATGCCTGTTCCGAGCCGCCTTCGATGGGGAAATAGTACTCCCGTCCGGCAAAGCGCGAAAGCTCACGGTATTTGGCGGCGGCATAAGCGTGATTGCCCTGCCCGTTGGGGGTTTTGAGGTGCAGCGTCATGACGACGATATTGCGGCCTTCGGCGTCTTTCTGCAGTTCGACGGTTCCGATCTCGGACCGCGCGTTCGGATCCCGCGGGTCCTTCGGCCCAGCGTCGGTCACCAGAATGACATAGCGCGCATCGATCTTGTCGCCGTCACCCTTGGACAATTCCCAATCAATCGTATCAATCGCATCCTCGACGCCAGCAAGGCTGTCTTCGTTGAAACCGGGTGAATTGGCGCGGGCCACATAGGTTGCCTCGCCAATCGCAGACAGAACCGGGCTCTGATCCTGACGCCGTTCCACATCCATCAGAGTTTTGGTGCGGTATTCCAGCTCTGGTACAGCTTCGGTGTTGTCGCGAAATCCGATCACTCCGAAATTGACCAGCTTGCCGATTTCTGTGCCCTCAATCTGACGCACTGTGTTCTGCAGAACGCGCTGTGTGGCCGCGATGTAAGGTTCCATCGACTGTGTCGTGTCCAGAACAAAGACGATGCCCACATCAAAGGCCGCCGGATCGCCCTGCAGTTCCTGTGCGCCAGCCGTATCCTCTTGTTTCGGGACCGAGGCCACCTGCATCAGCAGGACCTCGTCATAGGTCAGCGGATGCAACGCTTCGGTGAAATCGAGGATCGGCATCAGATACAGTTCGTCGCGGATATTGACGAATTCCTGTGGTTCGACCGAGACGACACCATTCTGACCGTCAACAACACCGGCCGAGGCTTCGGCGACCAGACGCTCCTGCACATCGCGCAGCGCTTCGTGGTTCATCAGCCAATCCAAGTTTTGCTGCGTATCGAACAGCAGTTGACGGCTGCGACCGGCGGAGTTGGTAAAGGCACCGACAATGTTCTGCTTCCAGGGTACGGTACCGGGCTCCTGCACCCAGCCTTCGGGCGCGATATTCGGGCTTGGGCCAACTTCAAGCCAACCGTCTTGCCGTGCAAAGACATAAAGCGGCTGAAAGGCCGGATAGGTCGATTGCGCAGGGCCGTTTGCCGACGGGTGAAGTGTGGTACCGGGGCGGGTCAGGACCCGTTCATAGATTGTTTGGGTCCCTTCAAGCAGCAGGGGTTTGCGTTGCTGTGCCTCCGCACCAGCCGCCCCAAACGCCCAGAGCAATGCAAAGACGGCAACGAACCGGAGTATCAGGGCAGGGTGCATGGTTTTCAGGGTCCTCTGGGTCACTGGCAATAATCTTCAAACGCGCTTTTCGACAGGGAATCGGACTTGATCCGCAAACGTGTACAGACCGCTGCCAGGCGATCCGCTGCTTCCTGGGAGCCGGCCTTGACGGCCCTGTCGTAATACTCCGCCGCCAGGGACGGCTTATCAGGGAATGTCAGGCCGATCTGACCTTCGATAACGTCATCCGTGACGCCGCTGTCGTAAATTGAGCCGAACATGGCAAGCGCCTGGGCATCTCCGGCAAGGGCCGCTTTTTCGACAAGACCCAGTGCGTCATCGGCCGACAAACTGCCACCGCATTCGCGCATTTTGCCTGCCACCGCGTCGAAACCTTGCGACGAAAGTTCGGCAAACTGAGACATGGCGCAGGCATTCTGTACCGGGTCCGGTTCAGGTTCGGGCGCGGGTTCCGGCTCAGTCACTTCGACCGGGTCATCTTCCGGCGTGGTGCCCGGCATCAGGAACAGATAGGCAAGCGCGGCAAGGACCGCTGCCACCACGACCCCGCCGATAATCAATCCGGACTTGCTGGATTTTCCTTCGGATTCTTCCTCTGACGTACCTGACGGGGCGACGCTGCCCTTGCCTTCCAGATTGCTTTCAGGTGACTTTGCGTCCCCATCATCGCCCACGTCGACACCACTTTCGGCATCGTCTGTCTGCGGTTGCGCCACCATTACGGTTGGTGCCTTGACTTCGGGTGCCGTGCCGGTGCCGCCGATGCCACCAATGACGGCCTCGTCCGGGCCTGCATTGATATCGTCAGGCCAATAGGTGTCCCAACTGCCGCCGCCCACTTCGATCCGAACGGGTGTATCTTCTTCGATGTGGTTTACAACCTCGGGTCCGACGACCAGTCGCAGCGAGTCGCCGCCCTGTTCGGCGGTGCGCGCCGGGATACTCGCTCGGTTCGGCTGCCAGCCATCCGCGCCCAGCCATTTCTGCTGATAGCTGTTGAACACCGCAACGCTGACCGGATCATCATCGGCGGTCGCACCGGATATGGTGATTTCGGCAAAGCCACCGCGAGGATGTTTGGGATCTGGTTTGATCTCGATCACGAGGGTTGCTCCGCGTTGACTGTCAGCTCGTTGAGGACGCCGCCCAGTTTGATGTTCTGTTCAATATTTACCGTGCCGGCATCACCGTCCTTGGCGTTTTCTACAAACAGCGCGTCCAATGCGAATACCCAATCCGTCCAGGTATCTGTCGCGGCTGCGCGCGGCACTTCCGGCAGGCTTTCGGCAGTATCTGCGCCCTTGTGTTTTTCGAACGCTTTCCTGCTTGCTCCTTCGCCAAGATCAATGTCCAGACCCTGTCCATTAAACATGTCGCGGGCGCCAAGCGTAGTGACAAAATTATTAATTCGTTCCGAGCAGACAATGGCGGCAGACGGCGCCTGCTTGTCGACGGTCAGGCTGTAAGAAATGCTTCGCAGCAGTTCCATAATGCCGCTCTGGACATTGGTGCGCGAGAAACCGTGCACCATTTCATTCACCAGATCGCCGGCTTTTTCCGGCGTCAGTTGGAAGATGGCCAGCCGTTCTTCATCCTCACGGAACCGGTTAAGGCCCTCGACCCAGACGGAAATCGCGGTATCTGCCTGAAAGGTTTCGGGTGTCATGGTGCGGATTGACTTTGTCTTTGGCTTGTCATCCTCGGCCTCGGGCGTTTCAGGCGGTGCTGCATTGGCCTGCGAGGTCGGGGCCGATGGTCTGGCCGGTGCGCCGGGACGTAACGGTGCGCCGGGGCGCGCCGGGCTTGCTGCGCTGGTCGCGGCCGCCGGCGTTACTGCGGCAGGTTTGTGCGCTTCGTTTGCAACCGCGTTCGTGATGCGGATTGACGAAGGCACCCGCGAAATCCGGTCCTGCACCGCATCCTGATCCACCGACAACGCATTCAGGAAGGCACCGAACCGGTGGTTGGACAAGGTCAGTTCAAGACTGTCGATGATACCGGCGGCGGCCAGTCTCTTTTCCTCGATCCGTTTTTCGACGTCATCGGAGATGTAGAACTGGGCCAGTTCCTGATGCAGATTGGCGGCGACCGCTTCGATCTGATTGCTGATCTGGCGCAGTTTGCTTTCGGGTTTGCAGACTTTCGTCAGTTCTTCGATCAGATAGCTGACGCCACCATCGTTCAGGCCCAGGGCCGCTTCCCATGCCCGTTCGGGATCCTTGAAGTGCTTTTGCACCGGTTCCGCCTGAAGGCAGCCCGCCTTGAGTTCGGCCAGGCGGTTGACCTTGTCGGGGATGATCTCGACCTCGCGCTCATCCTCGTATTTGATCAGCGCTTCGATCGGATAATAGGGGTTTCGCAACCAGTAGCAGTTGGTGAACGGTTCGGTCCCGGCCCATTTGTGAACCCAAGACGTTGGCACCTTGCCGAACCCTTTCAGCAAGGACGCATCCATGCGCCGCTCGAACCGCTCGTAATCCTCGGCGCCCGAGGCGCTGTCGATCAGGTGTTTGTCGAACTTGGTCATGACGAAGAACAGAATACAGTCGTTCTTTGCCCGTTCATCCGGGGTCGCGCCGTGGGTCAGCTCGATCCACTGCTCGACCAGTCCCGGCAAGCTGAGCGTTTCCATGTTGCTGTCAGGCACACACAGCAGCATCGAGGTGATTTCCTGGTTCGAAACGTAGCGGTCGAACAGATAGGCCACCTTGCCGCGCAACAGCATGTTGGTCACGGCTTCTTCGGGATTGCGAAGGGTGACTGACAGCGGTGCCTCAAACCGGTTGCGGGCCCCGGGAAAGTCCAGCAGATCGGTTTCGGCAAACAGGGGTGATGGCTGTTCTTCCATCGGAAAGACCAGTTCCGCCGCCAGCGCGGTTGTCACCGCCCGGTTCAGCTGACCGTTTTGCCCGGCGGCGGTCTGGATATTCAGCATATCCTCGCCCTCCGGTCCAAACAAACCCGACAGGGTGTTGACGTCGATGATTGAGGTCTCGCGCGGCTGCAGCGAATCCAGCGAGGCGTAGATCACCTCGGCATGGTTGATCGTCGCCAGCGCTTTAGACAGTTTGATGTACAGGTTGGTCAGCGGCTCGTACCCGCCCCACAGAATTGACAGGAACTGACCCCGGTCTTCGGGTGTCAGGCGCGGTGCCAGTTCGGCCGCTTCGTCCCAGAACCCGCCCAGATTGAAGGCGTATGACGATTTGCTGACCCATTTCTGGACGTAATCGGCAATCTCGTAGACTTCTTCATAGTCGATCCCGCCGGTGGGTGCTGGCTGCGCCTTGCCCGAATGAGTCGAAAAATGAGCCCCCAGCGATTCCGGTGTCGGCGGCTCTTCGGACAGGTCGCCATCCTCGTAGAAGCTGTTGATCAGCGTGCGCGCGATGTCGGCTTCCGTCAGCAGGTTGAGCTGGATCGGATACCCGTCCGGCGTCGGGGCCTTGGTCATGGTGAACCGCGTCACCAGCCCGGTGGACTCGCCGTCGCCTGCCGGATTCACCTGGCTGATATAGTCAAGCTTGCCGCCCGGGCCGTTGAAATCGGCCACCAGACGCCCCTCGTTCGGGCGGGCCAGAACCGAGACCAGAAAGGACTTGCCGGCCTGCGAGGGACCGAAAACACTGACGCTCATCTTGGTTTGCGAAGCGCGCCCCAGTCGTTCGGCCCGCCTTGCAGCTTTGCGCAGAACCTTGGGCAGATGGGCGACGCGGCCCTCGACGGTCTGCGCGTTCTCGGGATCATTGATCCATTCCAGCGCGGCGCGGGACAGGCGGGCGACATCGGTGCAGCGGTTGGTAAGGGCGTCTTGTTGGCTCATATCATCGTCTCACATCTTCAAACCGGTTCAGACCTGGAACACGCCAGTGTCGATCCAGTATTCATCTTCGAACCCAAGGGTGTGCAGGCGCAGTATGACATCACTTGATTTCATCGCGCCGCCTTCGCCGTCTTCGACCTGATCGATCTCGAAGGCCTCGCGCATGGATTCCCGGCGCAGCTTGTCTTCGCTGGTTTCCCCATCGCTGTCGTCAAAGTCCGTCTTGCGCAGTTCGACCCGGATCGGCAGCGGGCGCGACTGGTTGCCGGTATCCGCAAAATCCAGCCGGAACAGCGGCGTGGTTGTCCAGCGGTCCAACGGCAACTGCCGTGATCCGATGTAGACTGGCGAATAGAGGTTCACGGTCGCGGTGTCATTGCTGGACCCATCCGTGTCCAGATCGACATCCGAGAACAGGATGCGTTCGTCCGGGATCTGGCCGTTGATGTCCATCTCACCGACAAACCGCGCGGTCGAGCGCATCTGGAACGCGCCGGTCGTGACCTTGAAATTCGGGATACGGTTTTCCGACAGCGCAATCAGCATACCGCCGACCGCAACGGTCGATTTCGGATCGCCGATCTTTTGCGAAACCGGATCCCGGAACGGGTACCAGCGCCCGGTCTTGTACTGGTGCATCGAGATCAGCCGGTGCGGTGACACAACCAGCATTTCCTCGACGATCGAGCGGATGGCCGGCAGGCGCGAGGGCCGTCCGGTCAGCAGCACGACGTCAACGCCCAGATGGTCGATCACCTCGCACATGTTGCCCAGAACGCGCTGGAACACCTCGCGGCTGATCGCGTCCACATCTTCGCGCGAGCTGGTCAGGACCAGATCGGCCAGCTTCCAGTCGCGTGCACCAAGGGCCGCCGCCGCGTCTTCGACATATGACAGGATGTCAGAGCCGACCTCGCGGCCGCCATTCGCATCGGGTGTCGGCTCGGTTGTTGGTGCTTCCGCTACCTCTTCTTCACCGTCAGGCCGATCTTCGGGATCAACCGGCTCGGGCATACCCAGAATGCGCGCCACGGGCAGGTCGAACCGGTCGAACTCTTCCGAGGTTTCGCAGTGGGCCAGAGTTGCCTCGGCCAGGGGCACAAGCACGCGCAGCGAGAATTGCCGGCGTCGCTGAACGGCCTGCTGATCCTGTCCGCCGATGTCGCCGCCGAACAGCTCGCGCAGCTTCTCGGCCACGTAGACGCCGCCTGCGGCTTCGATGGATTCTTGAATGCGTGGAATAATGATGGCGCTGACCACTCGGTGAACCAGGTCATCACCTGCGATGCGGAACCCTTCGCGGAATGTCTGCTCGGGGTGCAGAACCCGGTTGGCTTCGTTCCGGTAAGTGGTGATCATCAGGTCGGTTGTGCCACCACCCACATCAATGCTGGCCAGCCTCAACGACGGTTCCTCGGCCCCCGATGGAGACATGCGGGGCTTGCCCTTGAGGTTGATGAACGTATCGATGCGCCCGTCGAATTTCTGTGTCAGCTCGCTGTAAAGGTAAACAAGCTGGGTACACGACGCTTCGTCCCAGTCCACCATCACCTCGGGCTTGGTCGAATAGGGCTTCTGAGCACTGTCCAAACCCAATTGCTGCCAGATCAGGCCAAGCGCGCCTTGCGTGCGCGACCGGATGATAGCCTGTTCCTTGATCGGCGTGGCGGTTGGCAGGCTCAGGATGATGCGGTTCAGACGGCGTGGCAGATCCGATTGCGCCCGGCGGGATCGCCCGGCGGGATCGTTGATCTGGATCAGCGCGTGCGCAATGATCTCGCCCATCATGAACCCGAACAGCGAACTGCGCGAGAAGCGTGGCCGGATGGCCGGAGTGCTGGGTGTTTCGCCCCGGCGGCGCAGGCGTTGTTCTTCCTCGTACCGGACCTGCTTCATCACATCGCCCGCCTCATTGAGGTGGCGCATGGCAGATCGCACCGCCTTGGGCAGGTTGTTTGGGTCCATGTGATTGTGGAACCGCCAGTCCTGCTGCACGGCGGCGCTGTCCCATAGGTATCGTTTCGGTGACGAGAGACCGGACAGGGTTTCCGTCCCTTCCTCGCCCTGAACCAGCCGCACCGCTTCGGGGCCGATGCGCACAAAGCTGGGCCACAGGAACGCGTTGCGCCGCCCCGAACGACTGGCATAGCGATCATCGCCGAACCGGACATCGGAAAACTCGACCCGGCTGGGGAACAGACCGCTGTAGTAGAATTCCGGTTTGCTGAGATCGCGGATTTCCAGCGGGAAGGACCGCGCCAGATCGACACGTGTTTCACCCGGAAACTGCTCGATCAGAATGCCGCAGGTCCGGCTGTTGCCGACGTCCAGAACCAGATCGACATTCACCGGTGTAACAGCATCCCGCTCGCTGACGGTATTGGCAAAACGGACGGTCGGCGGGTTCGCGGTATTCTGTACGACCTGCAGATAAGCCAGGTATCGTGCCCAATGTTCGAACCGGTGCGGCAGGTCCTCTTCCGCGAAGCGGCGTCCGGGCCGTTCAGCGCGCTTGAAGTTGATGAATAGCTCCTTAAGCCACTCCGACACCCAGCGCTGATGATCCAGCATGTTGCCGTCTTCGTCCGTTTCGGGACGGCGCAGGAACCATCTCATGTCGTTGGGTTCGGTCACCAGTTTGAAATCGCGGGCCTTTTCGGCATCCGATTTCTCAGGCGCGATGTAATTCATGTCCTGCTGATGATCCACCAACGTGGTGTCCAGCGCGATCTGGATCCTGTGGGTATGCCCGGTTTCGGCGTCCGGTTCGGCCAGTTCGACGGTTCGCATACGCGCCCAGCTGGACGGGCCGGGGTCGAACTGCAATTCACCGGCATGGCCGCGCTGGCTTTTCTGGCGCAGGAAAGGCACCGGCACCCATTTGTCCAGAAACGGGTCCAGCGCCGCAGTTGGCCGAACCGAATATTCGTCGTCATCGTCTCGCCGCGCGTCCAGGATTTCGGCGTCGCGCGTGTCATCGCCGGACAGCGGGAACAGGGTCAGAATGTTCTCACCATCCTGCTCGCCCGTGACCCTTTCAATATATCGCAGAGGGCGCATTTCGAGCTTGGAAATGTCAAAGCCGAAATCCAGCATTTGAATTCCCGAAAACGGAATCAGAGTGATTTCCTCGCGCAAATTCGCGAGTTTGCGAATTTGTGGTTTCCGATCCCTGAGCATCAGTTTCCCTTTCCAACTTCGTATTGTTTGGTCCATGCGGGTTGGCCGCTTGTGACGGAACCATTGAATATTTTGGTCTCGACCCCGTCCTTGATACGCAATCGGAAGGATTGCGTGGTGCTTTGGCCGTGGGGGTCAAACAACGAGACTGCGATATTGTACGGTCCATTGGCCGGGGCGTCGAAATACATGCTTTCGATTGCGTTGGGCACGGCCGTACGAATGTCGTGATTACCGCCGATATCCAGGTTGCCACCGCAAGCCGCGCGGTTGTCGTAATTGATGATCTGATTGCCCGGGCACCGCACATCCATATGTAAGTCCGCAACCGAGTCCCACAGCAACGAAATCGTCAGTTTTCCTTCGCGTGCACCGCGTTCAGCCAGTCTTTCGCTGTCGATATCCGGAACCAGTTGCGCCCGGTCTTTCGGGTCGGGGATCGGCGCTGTTGCCTTGTCAGGCTGACAGGCGCGGTCGGCAATGCCGATGTCTTTCTCGAGGCTGGCGATCCGGTCGCGCAGCCAAAGTGTTCTGCGTTCTTCTTCGGATGCCTCCACACCCGGCGGCGGGCAGTAACTGGGCAAACCCGGAATGCGCAGGGCGCAGGCTTCGACCATCAGATACAGGATGGCTGCGATCATCAGCATCAGCAGCAGCCAGCCAAACCACATCAGCCACCACAGGTTTAACGGACCACGATCAGCCGCCGTGGCCTGCGCTTCTCCGGCGGATGCCGGTGCCGCTGCAGCAGTGGCCGCAGCAACCGCTGCCGCCTTTTCCGTGGCTTTCTTCTGTGCTCTTGCAGCCCCCTCCTTGCCACTCAGGTCGCCTGCAACTGCAGCCTGATTGTCCGAGACCCAAGCCCAGTTCAACAGCACGGGCTGACGTGTTTCGCCATCCGTCAGCACGTAGACGCAATCGTCATCGGGATAACGTGTTGCGTTGGACAGGGCTTCGCCAAGCCGCTGCTGGTCTGGGTCGTTGCTGTCCAGCAGGGATTGGCCCAATTCGCGGATGTCCGACAACAGGCCCTGAAGGTCCGCGTCGATGGCGGCGCGCTCCTCCTCTTCGAATGTGTCCAGCCTGTTGGGTTTGCCGCCCGTCACGGCATACCAGTCGAACCGATCCCCGTACTGGGTCGCCACCGGTTCGGCAAACAGGGCGGCGTGACGTTCGCCCAATTTGTCCCGAACTGTGCCCGAAATCAGTTCGAATGACCGCTGCGGTGCCGTTCCCAGTGGGGAAAGCCCTTGCGTCGACGTATTTGCGAGGAAAGCTTCAAACATCGTTGCGGCTCACTCGGATTTGGGCGTCAGCGCCGGCAGTTTCGGAAGCGCGTTGGTTTCCGGGGCGGGGCTTTCAGGTGCCGCCCCCGACGCCTGTGCGGTTTCCGGCGGCAGCGGGCGCTGAACCTGCGGGGCGCAGGTTTGTGTCACAACGGCGGGAAGCGCGCCTGTGTCGGCAAGAAAACGCATCAGGTCGCCGGTAGACAGCGCGAAATTCAGGCTGCGCATCGGGCCGACTTTGACAAAGGTATTCACGCCAACCAACCGGCCGCACATATCAACCAGCGGACCGCCCGAATTACCCTTGGAAATCGGCGCTGAATGCACAACCACTTTGGTTTGCGGTGGCAGTGTCTGTTCGGCCGATACAGTGCCGTCTGTGACTGCCAATTCCGGAACGGCGGTTCTGTCACCGGACCGGAGTTGTTGGAAATTCGCGTCACTTTGCAGCAGATCACCCGGGTAGCCTGCGGCTATAACGGATTGCAGGCGCAGCGATTCCGCGGAATCCAGCACGTTGAACGAAGGCTGTTGTGCGCCTTGAACACGCAGCAGCGCAAAATCGCCACCCGTGGACTGGAACGGGCCAAATGTCTTGAGAACCTGCGCTTCTCTCAGTGAACCCAGCGCATTGTTGGTTACATAAATCGTCGCACCCGGAGATGCGATAACGTGGTGATTGGTGACCAGAAGGTCCGGGCCCACAAAGAAACCTGTCCCGCTGCCCAACCCTTCCGGGGACGGGGCGAGGACCATGGCTGTCCGCTCCTCGATATAGGCAAGCAGCGATTTGGTGTCCTTGGGGTTATCGGAATCCTGAATTTTCACGCGCTCCGGATTGGGGGGAAGAATAGAGGTTCTGTCAGCGGGGCGCACTGCGCCGGGTATGTCGGCGCGGTCATTCGGATCGGGCGGCAGCAACCCTTCGATCGTGCGACCGTTGGGCATCAGCAAGGTGCCATCCGCTTCGCAAACCGCGCCATCCAGCGCAAACTGCAGGTCTGCCAGACGCTGTTCCAGCGACTTGTTGGTGCTAAGAACCGCCGCAAGTGCAGCCTCGTCAGTGACCGCGCGGTCTTTGGCAAGGTCCGGGAAAATGCGATTTCCGGGGATCAGCAGCCAGATCAGGACGCCGCTGGCCAGCAGAAACAGCAACAGTAACGGCAGCCAGGCCCAAAGCGGCACCCGCTGCGGTGTTGCCGATGCCTGAGAAGGCGGAGGCGGCGGTGTTGGATCGGCCGTTGCGGCTGCTGCTGCGACAGGAGCCGCCGTGGCTGCCGCTGCCGCCGCGTCTGGCGCAGGAGTTGCTGGGGCAACAGCCTGTTTCTGCGCGGCCATTTCCTGCGCTTCGCCTGACGACAAAGGCGGTGCAGAAGGCAGGGGAAGAAAACGCCCCAGAGTTTGCGCATAGTGTTTCGCGCGGGTCTCGGTCTCGCGGCTGGCTCCGGCGGGCAACATGCCCCAGTTGATGATGACCGGTGTTCCGTCCACGGACCAGACATCGTTCATGTCAGGGATATGAAGGGCGCTGCCAATCAGGCTTCCGGTCTGCTCGTTGCCCAAGGCGGCCTGAAGTGGCGCCAGCCTGCGGGTCAGCTCCTGCCCCAGCGCGTTCTGCGCGGCGTCATCCAGACGATTGAACGGCGTCGCATTTCCCTTGATGTCGGTATACCACGACACCGACGGAGCCACCTGATCGTTTCCCCGGCTGAGCAGCGGTTCGGCAAATAGGTGCGCCGTTTCCTCACCCCCATGCGCGGTGAGCGCGTCCAGCAGAGCCGGATAGGCCTCAATCGCAAGCTCGTCTCCAGCCTCAAGGCACTGGCCCAGTTCGATTTGCGTCTTAGTCAGAAAGTGTTCAGCCATCAGTTGCCCCTTGCGGGTCGGCGGAATTCGACGGTTGTCGAACTGCCGACTTCTGGTTGCGTCACGACACAGCTGGCCGTGCCGGATTCATTCAGTTTACAGCTGCTGTTCAGGCGGTAGATGTATCCGCCGTCGCTGCATTGCAGGTTGCCGGGTTCGTCGATAATCAGCGATCCATCAGCTGCGAACGCGCCGGTCACCGGTCCGGCGCAGCTGTTGCCGTTATCGGCGCGCATTTCTTCGCGCCCATTGCCACTGGCGTCGAAACACATGGTCCACTGGTTGTAATCAGTCTTCACGCCGGTCCGTCTGTTGGTGGTCACAAACCGGGAATCCAGTTCCCAGCACCCTTCCAGCAATCCGATACGCTGATTGTCCCAGTCCTGAGGGTCGATCTTGTCGGGTATCGGGGCCAAATCGGGCAGCGCGGCCTGTTGCGGGGCCTTGGGTTCGCACTGCAACAATGCAAGCTCGCGTTCGTGCCGCAAAATGCGATCGACCAGTTCCTGATTTTGTCGTTCGAGTGCCGCCAGCCTCTGTTCAGCCTGCTCGGCCTTGTTAACCGGGCACCAATCCAGCCAGGTTCCTGCGACCCGATCATTTGCGCCGCATGCAGGAACAAGCGCGGCGGCAGACCAGGCAACAATCGCGATCAACACACCAGTCGTCAAAAATGCCAACACAGCCCGAAACAAAAGAAAAATAGCCCCCTACAAATTGAAGATAAGTAAACGTGACTCATAACTCATGGTCAACGCAAATCTCAGAATTTGACCAGTTACAGAACTTGTCACACAGCCACGCTTACAAAAGCTGTCATTTCAAACTTCTAACCGCAGAGCCTACCATTTTAGGCAATGGTAAAATCGTCCGGAGAATTCGAGATGTTTGACTTTGAAAACACAGCAGGACCAGTTACCGAAAGTTCACTGTTGTCCGTTTCCGGAGGCGGTTTGCTGGGCGTTATCCCGGCCGCCATGTTGCTGCGTATCGAGGCCCTGGGGAAAGAGAAATATGGCCCCCATTATCGCCTGTCCGACAGCTTCGATTCCGTGTCCGGATCCTCGACGGGGGCAGTGATTGCCGCCGGCATCGCTCTGGGCCTTTCCGCTCGGGATATCGCGGATTTTTATTTGCAGGATGTGCCGCGCGGTTTCAAACGGCGCAAGCGGGCTGTACCGCTCTTGCAGGACATCTTCGACGGCGATCTGCTGCACAGCTTCTTCGAACAGCGCACGCAGGGGCGGCTGCTGGACCGCAACGATCTGGAATGCGACCTGACATTGCTGGCCAAAGACCTGCAGCGCGGGAATTCGATCGCGTTTACAACGATTGACTACGGTGTGGACCGTGTATTGTCCGCCGAAATCCGATGCGAAAAACTGCCTCTGTCCGACCTCTTGCGCGCAAGCACTGCAGCCCCGGGTCTGTTCTCGCCGGTGTCCATGACATTGCGCGGCGTGGGCGAGACCCGTCTGGTGGATGGCGGCTTTAGCCTGTTCAATGATCCGTCTTACCTGCTGACCCGTCTGACCCGGGCTCGTGGTGTGCAGCGCATTGCATTGACCTCATTGGGTACGGGCAGTTCGCGCCCTGTTTATTCGGGCAATTCCCTGACAGACAAAGTGTCAGTCTTCAGGGCCTTCCGTGGCCTCTTCGGCCTGATCAAGGATGGCGAGGCGCTGTCTCGGGAGCTGATGCGCGATATGGCAGACATGTTAGGTTCGGGATTGCAGCACACCCATTACGACATGAGCCTGACCCGCGACACCTTCGATGCGCTTGGTTTTAAACTTGAGCCCGGTGAACTGCGTAACATGCGTAAAATCGCGGATTTTTCGGGGAAGGAAAGGCTATTTGAAGCAGCGCAACTGTTGGCCGAAGCAACGATTGTTGAGCCTCTGCCGTTGGTTGGAAACCTGCAGGCAGCCTAGGGAATTGACAGTTCAAATCATATCGTCCCCAATCGGAGAAAACGGATAGTACATCATGAATACTGTAGATGTTTCATATTTGGACGGTGTTCCGGAAAAGAAAGCTTCACGCATTGCCATTCTGGATGCGCAAAAGCTGATCATCGGCGACGAGGGTGCGACAGTCACTGTTCTGGACGTTGAAACCCTGACGGATGACCAGGCGAATGAGCGTCTGACACAGGTTGCACAGAACGCGGCACGGGTTCTGGTTCTTTTTTCTCTGTCCCACGGGGTCAGTTTTCGCAATCGCCGGGACGAGCTGATTGCGCTTGGCGCGGACGACGTCATGTCGGCCACCGGGGCGGATGATGAGTTCCTGACACGGGTGCAGGCGCTTCGGCATCAGGCGCAGCCTCCGCGCGTACTGATTGTGGAAGATGAAGAGGAAATCGGAGACTGGGCGGTGGATGTCCTGCGCGAGGCCGGTATGGACGCCATGCGTGTACGCACCCTGAAGGATGCGCAGAACAGGTTCGAAGCTGGACCGGTTGACGCGCTGGTCGTGGACCGCGGCCTGCCGGATGGGGACGGGCTGACCTTCATCTCGCGTTTGCGTGACCTCGGCATCCGAATTCCGGCCCTGTTGTTCACCGCACTGGATTCCATCGAAGAACGTATCCGCGGGCTCGAGACCGCGCGGGCAGATGACTACATCTGCAAGCCGGTTCACGAGGGCGAGTTGCGCGCACGCGTTCAGGTGCTTTTGCGTCCCTTGGTCTCGGAAGAAACGATGGTGTTTGGCCCGCTTGAGATCAGCCGCAAGGACAGGATCGTCCGGTGGCGCGGCGCGCGTGTCGAACTGCGGCCGAAAGAATGTGAAATGCTGATCTACCTGGCCGAGCGCGACGGCCTGCCGATCCCCAAGCGGATGATCTATCTGGACGTTTGGCAAAAGACGTTCATGGATGTCGGCTCGAACCCGGTGACGGCGGCCCGGCACCGGCTGGTGCGCGATTTCAAGTCCGCCCTGGATTCGCGCGGCGAAACGTACCCGGAATTCCTGGAAACCGATGGGGATGCCTACGTTTTCCGGTCCGAGGCATTGCTGCGCATTCCCGCTGATGAAAGCCCGGATCAGTGATCCACCTGATCGGAGAAAACCCGAAACTGTCCCGCATGGTAACGGGACAAGGGCTGTTTTACGCGGCGCTTGGTGTTTTCCTGACATTGGCGGCAATATTCTGTCTATCCGTATTCTCGGCGGCAGACAGGGCGGACCGGCAGACCCTAAAAAGCGTCGAAGCGCAGATGCTGCGTATTCTCGAAGACAGTGGCGTCAGTGGGCTGGCCACCGCGTTCGATCGGTCACGCAACATAGTTCTGCCGGGCACCGACCGGCTGGAACTGGCGATCTGGCAGATCAGCGGAGATCGCAGGCGCGTTCTGCTGGAAACAACACCGGGCGCAGCCAGCGCCCTTGAGCACGGGCAGGGACATGCGTCGCTGGATGGGGCCGACTTTGAAACCAGATCGGTTGATGTTGCAGCGGCCTCACAGGACTGGGCGCTGCCCGTTGGGGATGTGGCGCTTGTCTTTGGAATTGAATCGCCCAGTTTCGAAACCCAACGCGCACGTTGGCTGGCGCTTGCCATTGCCGGTGTCTCACTTGTCGTGTGCGGTTTGATGATCCTGTTGCAGATCGCCCATTGGCAACGGTACCGACGCAGTCTGCAACGGGTGAACCGGTTGCTTGAGCGGTATTCTTCGGGCGAGACCGGCATTCGGTTTGAAGATGAAACGCCCGCGCCGGAATTGCGCGAGCTGGGGCGCCAGTTGAACGAAGCGCTGCCCAAGATTGACGGGCTGTTCGCAGATTTGCGTGCCCTGTCCGCCCATCTGGCGCATGAGTTGCGGACACCGCTTCAGAATATTCGCAGCGGCATGCGGAAGCTGCTGAATGCACAAAACGCGCAGGATAGGCAGATGCACGCACAGCGTATCGACATGGGAATAGATGCCGCTGACGCCCGCCTGCAATCCATCATGCAATTGTTCCGGCTTCAGGCCGATGCGGATATCCGGCTGGAACCTGACGTCCCGTTGGGGGATCTGCTGGAAGACCTTGTTTACGATTTCGAAGAAGACCTGCAGGCAAACGGGCGAAGTCTGGTTCAGCACATAGACAAGTCGCTACGTGTCACCGGCAACTCGCATCTTCTGGAACTCATGCTGTCGAACCTCTTGTCCAACGCCGTAAAATACGCTGCCGCAAACAGCGAAATCCGGGTCGAGCTGACCGGGGATGCGAAACGGTTCGACCTGAAAATTTCCAATGCCGGGGCCTTGTCGCAAGGCTTTACCGAGCACGCGTTCGAGCGTTTCGCGCAAGGTCCCGAGCATTCCGGTATTACCGGGTATGGGTTGGGTCTGGGGTTGGTGAAGGCGATTGTGCAGAAACATGGTTTTTCGGCCAGCCTTGTGGAAGATGCAGAAGGCGGGCGGGTCGTTGCATCGGTATCCGGCGCGGCATCGGGCGGGGGAGGGTAGGCCATGATGAAGGCAAAAGTGTTTTCAGCCTTTCTTGTGATCGTCCTGCCAACGGGAATGCAGGCACAACCAGACAGTGCGGCGGCCCGGGTCTCTGCCGGTCTGGTTCTTGCCGACTGGGCCGTATCAACTGAAAACGCGCCCCTGTTGCTAACCGCGCTCGAGATTGTTTCCGCACACGCCCCCAAAGGCGAAACCGCAACGCAACTGCAAAACCGCTATCAGGCCGAGGCGCGGTTTTTGATGCGAGGGGACAAAGAACTGGGTGAGCGGTTTGATCGTTTGATTAGCAATACCTCGCCTGAGTCTTTGCGAAACACGGTTTGGATTGTCCCAGGCGGCAGTCGGTTCGCCCCCCCACAGGGGCAGGGTGTTGCGTCCTTTGCTTCCGCAACAGGCGTCTCAGCGCGGCAGGTGTTTGGTCTGTCGGGGGCGTCCTGCCGACGTGAGGCGCAGAACTGGAACTGTGTGCCTGCAGGCCTGCAAGGTGAGATACACATCAATCATGTGCCGGGTGGCCCTGACTGGGTCGTCATTGAAACCCGGCCTGTAGACCCATGATCCGCGTTTTTCTGTTAGCGGGATGTATTCTGTCGGCCGGTGCGGCCGTCGCTAATCCCGACCGCAAAGCGCTGTTGATTGGCGTGATGAATTACACTGCTGATCTGGCCCGCCTGGGTGGAGCCCTGACCGGACCGGGCCCGGACGTGGCGCTGATGACGCAGGTTTTTGCTGGCAAAGGTGTTCCAATAGAAAAGATTTCAGTGCTGTCGGATTCTCCGGAACTGACTGAAACTGAGGGTGTTTCTATCGAAACTCCAACGCGCGCCAATATTCTGGCCGCGCTGGATCGGTTGGCAGCAGAGGCGCAGGCGGGCGACAAGATAGCGATCTACATGGCGGGCCACGGTGCGCAGATTGCGTCCGGTTCGGACACATCCGAGGTGGACGGGCTGGATGAGGTTTTCTTGCCCTCGGATTTTGCATTTGATGCCGATGACGCGCCGGTCAATGTTGTCCGGGACGATGAGATCGGGGCCAGAATAGACCGGATGATCGCCGCCGGGGCGAATGTGTGGCTGATTGCGGATACCTGTCATTCCGGCAGCTTTCGGCGGGGTGAGACAGCCGTTGCGCGCTTTGTCGATCTGAGGCCCGTCAAGACAGTCAGCCCGGTTGCCGAACCACTCGTGGACCTGTCGAAAGCCAGTACTCTCGCACCCGGTCACTTTACCGGCTTCTATGCTGCCGAGGCTGGATCATTGGCCTACGAGTTGAAACCGCCGGGTTCGCCAACGGTTCATGGTCTGCTGACATGGGCGCTGGCCAGTGCGTTGCGAAGTGCCGAAGCCCCCACATATTCAGAACTGGCCAGACAGGTTTCCGCGACGCTCTGGGATATTGGCTGGGGGCGTGCAGACCCCCGGTTTGAAGGGGCTTTGGGTACAAAGCCCATGCTTTCTGAGGGTATCGGAGTGTCGGACCGGTTTGCCGTCTCCATTTTGGACCTCGTTGTTGTCGAGGCTGGTGTCATCGATGGCGTTACGACAGATACGGTGTTTTCAGTCGAGGACAGCGATGGCGCCTTGCTGTTCGATGTGTCGCCAACCGAAGTGACGCTGACCCAAGCCACTGCCCCGCTTCCGGAAACCACCCGCGCCACACTGGATGAGAAGATCAAAGCCGAGGGTCTGGACCCCGAACAGTTCCGAATGCGCTGGCTTCAGCACCGCGCGCCCCGCCTGGCCGCAAAGGTTTCTTCGCGCCCGACAGATCTTTCGCTGGCAGTAGGGCTGTCGCTGCTATCTGCTGGCTCGCAATTTGAGGAGCAGATTGCTCAGATTATCTCGGACCTGCAGCCACGGTTGCGCCTTGATCAGAACGATCCGGACATTCAAATCGTCGCCAATAAGGACCGGCTGGTGCTGCACCCCGTTCCCGACGGTGCGCGCGATGCGCTGTCTGTTCCGTTTGATGCGACCCAATTGCCTCTGCTGGAGCAGATGTTGCAGCAGGCCGCAAAGTCGCGCGCGTTGATCTCGGTTGCGGCGATATTGCAGACCAGCCCCTTGTCGCACGGGATCACCGCCAGTGCCCGTCGCATCCCCGGTGAAGCAGACGAAGAATTTGTATGTCAGGAGGCTTTGGCGGTTCAGGTTGAGCCGAAGTTCGCACCTCAGGGCATCCTGCAGGTTGGCCACTGTGACACAGTGTTGGTCTCCGTTCACAATCGCAATCCCTGGCCGGTTGATCTGACGCCCCTTTATGTCGCGCCGGACAATAAGGTGTATTTCCTGTCGGGATACAGGGATGCCGAAAAAGGCGGCTGGCGCATAGGGGCAGGAGAGACCGATACCCTGCGCTATACCGAAGCCACGCGTGGGCCGGATGGGGCAGTGCTGGCTACTGGTCAGATGCATGTTTTGATCCTGGCCGAACGCGGCAAACCTGGGTCGGACCCGGTTGACTTTCGTTATTTACAGGACGAACGCGCACCGCCCGCAACCCGATCTGCGCCTGCCAACTCGCTATCCTCGCTTTTGACCGAAGCCGGATTCGGGCTGGCCAAAACCCGTTCCGTCGGTGAAACTGTTATCAAGCAAAGCGGTGCCGTTATTATTCCGCTGAAAACCGTTGCAGAGGTGGGGGCCGAACGCGGTGCGCAGTAAAGTCAACATTGCGGTTCTGACTGTTTTGAGCCTGATGTTCCTTGGTCAGGGTGGATCGGCCGAGGCGGCCGACCTGCGCAAAAGCGCCCTGGTTGTGGCAGAATGGGCCGTTGAAGCAAACGAACCGCAGGCCCTTGCCAGCAGTCTGGCTGTGTTGCTTGAGGAAGGCGGCACTCTGGACCAGGACGATCCGTTCTCGGTCTTGCCTTTAGCCGACGCGCTGCGTGACATGCCCGGAGGAGCGGATTTGCTGGACGCGGTTCTCGAAACCGGATCCCGGGGTCAGCTTGGTGGCGCCGCCCGTCTGGACCTGTTGCTTGCGCCAGGGGAAACTCATGAAACGGACGTTTTTCTTGTCGGCTCGGAAGTAACGTGGATCGAGGCTCGCTTGTGGCGCGGGTCTGGTGGGGCTGATATCGACGTTGAACTCGTGGGCTCGGACGGAACCAGCATCGCCGCAGACATCAGCCCGCAGACCGGCATTGAAGGGATTGCGGCGCTGGTGGATGTCTGGATTGACAGTTGCGTCAACGCGACGTTGCGGATCACGAATGCCGGCGGCAGTCAGGGGCGCGTCGCGTTGTTTGTTCCACAGTCGCCCCATCAAGATTGCGAGGCGCCGGGTTGATCGGCATCCGCCTGCCCGGCGCTGTTTTCGCGCTATTGCTGGCTCTGGCCCTGCCGGTCGTCGCCCAGAACCAGAACTCTGCCGAATTGGAAGCGCTGCAAAACCGAGCCGGTCAGGCCTTCGTTGCACAGGATCATGCCACGGTCCGGGAACTTGTCAGGCAGATGGAACCCATGATCGACCGGGGCCTGCGCACCGAAGGACGGAACGGGGTCGCGCAATATGGGATACTAGGAGAAATCCTGTTCGGCATCGGCGACAGGGAAGACGCATTGCACGCCTACACCAAATCGGTCGACGCAGCCCGGATTGAGGGTCTGTGGCTTCAGCGAGACGGGCTGTATGTCCGCTATGAATACGGAAGTCTTCTGCAACTGCTCGGACACCACGAAAAAGCGCTGAGTGTCAGCTCAGAGCTGCTGCGGGATCTTGAACAACTGGGTTTGTTAAACAGCGCTGCAGGTTTGGATACCGGTATTCTGGTTGGCGCAATTCTTCTGGATACAAACCAGCTGGATGGCGCCCGGCAAATGTTTGAAAACATGGTCGGGATCGCGCGGGAACACGACACGGAAGGCCGCAAGCTGCAAGTGGCATTGAACGGTTTGGCCAATACCCTGAACGCGATGGAAGCCTATGAAGCAGCGCTTGAACCTACACGTGAAGCGTCTGAACTGGGCAAAAGATTAAACGCGGTTGACAGCGAGTCCCACCTTTACGCGCGGCTGCGATACGGAATTGCGCTGGAGCGTGTTGGCAGACTGGATGAGGCGCGATCCGTTACTGAGGACGTTCTTGCCTCGGCGCAGGGCAAACTGCCTCAGGGGCACGAGATTATTCAATGGGCGCGCCGAACGCTGGAGGATATCGAACGCGCGGAGGGGCGGAAGTTCGCAGCCCGCGAGTTGAACCGGCAAATTGCGGATGATGCCTTGTCCAGCGAGGATCCTGCTCAGCGTCTTGCTGCGCTGCTGGCGCTGGCCGGACATGATTTGGCTAATCTCGAGTTCGAGAGTTATGAGGCCAAAATGATGGCGGCGCTTGAACTGATCGTCTCGGACCCGGGTGCGGTCCCTGAACGGCAGCAGGCCCAAGTCTATTTCGCAGTGGCCGATCACCTGGTGAATTTCCGCCAGAACTTCAAAGGGGCCAAGCCGCTATATGCCCGATCCATCGATATCCTGACGCGTGAACTGGGACCGGATCACCGCGAAACCCTGCAAGTCCAGGCCCGCAGGTTGCAGGCCAAGGACAAGGAAATTCAGGCCAACGTCGCCTTGGACCGGCCCAAGGAGGAGCTTGCGTTCTGGGATGGAACAGAGGCGGGAAAGAAACCCACGGCCTCGGATCTGGAAATGCTGCGCCGACTGGCCGCCGCAGAGGAGGCGCAAGGCAAGCGGCTTGAGGCTTATGCATCACAACTCAACTATGCCTTTTTCCTGCAAGAAGCCGGACAAATTGAAACCGCGCTGGCAGTCATAAGAAACCAGATCGAAAAGCGGGAAGGAGAACAGCGGACGGGTTCCATACCCGATCTGGACATCAACTACCGATTGGTGGACGCGCATGGGTCGGCACTGCTCAAAGGCGGGCAATTCTCTGCTGCGGCAGCCGTCTTCCAGAATGGAACAGTCGACCTGTTGAACTATCTGCGCGGGTTTCAATGGCTGGAAGGGATAGCGGGCGGGGCAAAAGTATACCTGATTGGCCAGGTGTATGGTGAGTTGTTCGCCTCATCAGCGCTCAAGGCTGCCGAAACCGGCAGTGAGCAGGAGAAGAACCTCTATGTTCAGATGGCCTTTGAGGCCATGCAACTGGCGGGTTACGGCCCCGCCTCTGTCGCTGTGGCCCGTGCGGCGATCCGGGACAAGGCGCAAAACCCCGATCTGGTTCAACTTGCGGCGCAATGGCAGAAAGCGACTTTGGCCCAGCGGGTCGGGAACGATGTTCAGAATTCGGATCTGGACCGTCTGCGGTCCCGGATGTCGGCACAGTTTTCCGAGTACTTCGAATGGCAAATCCCTGCGCCGCTGACGATGGGCCATATCCAGCGCGAGGTAATCGCGCCGGATGAGGCTGTGATCATGATCCTGACAGCCACAACCCAGAGCGCGCATAAGAAAGGGATCAAAGGGCTGGTTCTTGCCGTGACCCGGGACGGCGCGGCGATGGTTGAATTGCCTCAGAAGTGGAACGTTCTGGTGCAGGACATACTTGATCTCCAGCGTACGCTTGACCCGAAGTCGCCAGAGCATATGGCCCAATTGCGGGCGCCGCTTGCCAACGTGCAGGGCGCGTCGGGCGCCGCAGCGACGCGGTATGCCGCCCCGTTTGCTTTCGATGCCGCAGAACGACTGCACAAGACGTTTTTCGGATCGCCGGAAATAGCTGATCTGATTGGTTCCAAGTCGACCTGGACGTTGGTCCCCTACGGTGAAACGCTGAGCATACCTTTCGCGGCCCTGATCGTGGATGACCCGGGCCGACATTTGCAGGACCGTCGCACCGCAAAGGACCTGCGCGAAATACGCTGGTTGGGGCATGAGCGCGCGCTGCGGGTTGTGCCGTCCGTCGCGGCCCTTGAAAACCTGCGAAAACGTCCCCGGGTCCCCGAGCAACCAGCCTCCAGGCTGGCATATGTCGGATTTGGCGACCCTGCGTTTCAGGGGGCGGAACTGGCGGCCTTGCCTCAGACAGACATCGTTATGCGCGGATCGGTCTCGCAACGAGCAACCGCAGTACGCGCGCTTCCGCGTTTGCCGGGCACCCGGCGCGAAGTTGAAACGCTGGCAGGGTTGTTCGGAGAGACCCGCAGCGACATTCGGTTGGGTTCCTCAGCAAGCGAAGCGGAAATCGTTGCGCTCAACAACCAAGGCAAACTGGCGCAGGCGCAAATTCTGCATTTTGCGACGCATGGGTTGTTGTCGGGCGCGTTCGAAGGGTTGGCCGAACCCGCATTGGCGCTGACGCCAGACGCGACTGCCCCGGCGCAAGGAAGTTTCACTGGCGATGGCCTGTTGACCGCCTCCGAGGCCGCGCAGCTCGATATTGGTGCCGACTGGGTCATTCTGTCGGCCTGCGACACGGCAGGGGAAGATTCGATCGGCGGCGAAGGTCTGGGGGGGTTGGTTCAGGGCTTTTTCTCAGCTGGCGTGCGCAATATGCTTGTTTCGCATTGGCGCGTAGATGATCGCGCCGCCGAGGCGCTGATTACCCGCACCGTGACCGCCTCGCAAAATCAGACCAGCAAGGCCGAGTCGCTGAGGCAGTCGATGAAATCTCTTTTTGACGACACGAGCCGCGATCAGACCCAACTGCCGAATTCCCACCCGTCGATCTGGGCCCCGTTCCTGATGATTGGCGCAGGCTGACGGTTGACCTGCGCCACAAAAGCAAACGGGCCACCTGATCAGGCGGCCCGTTTGCTTTTTTTGGCAGTTGTAGCTTAGTCCTTGGGCGTCAGTAGCGGCAGCGTATTTGCAACCGGAACCACCCTGGGCAAGCTTTGCCCGTTGTTTCCTGCACGCTGGTTCTGTACCTGCAGTGCAGAACGGATGACCTGAACCCGTTCGGTTGTCGTGCTGGGGACGAAAACAGGCGTTGCACCGCTTTCCAGTGAATCCATCGCGTTCACATACCACGGAACCGCTGCCGCAGGGGTCGCCGGCACACCGAACCCTTCACGCAGGTGGTGCCCAATCAGCTCTCCGTAAGGAGCCTGACCCGCAGCCATCATTGTCAATGCGCCAGCCAGAGCCATTTCGGCATCATCCAGACGATAACCGATGCCCAGGCAGATCTGGCCATAGACGCCCATTGTTGCGGCGTCGCTCAGACCCAACTGGGTGGCGGTCGATTGCACCGCCGGCATGACCTGTGCCTGATCCGTTGTGGGCAGGCCGGACATGACGTCGGAGTACCCGCCTGCAATCTGGCTGCACAGCTCCGTCATCTCGTTTTCGGACACCGCGTATTGCGACGCGAGCGATCCACCTTGCGTGATGGCAAATCCACGTGCTTCGCAGAACTTTTCGCTTAGTGCCTGGTTCGGATCTGTCATGTTCGACGCCTGAACCACACCGCCCTGAATGCGCGTTGTCTGGTCAACCAGTTCACACCGCGCAGCGGCGGATACAGTGGGCTGACCAACCGGCTTCAGGGGCTTGAGCTTTGGCACCGTGCCGCCATTGCCGATAACCTGACCGCCACCCTGCTGGGGCTGGTCGGGAATGACCGCCTGCGGGACCTGCTGGCGTGGTACCTGGTTCAGGGGCTGCGCAGCTGCGGCCTGAGTGCCATTGTTGGCCCACGGGTCAACAATGCCGTTGTTGTTGGTGCCATAATTGGGAGTATTTGCACCGTAGTTCGGCCCGGCATTGTCGCCATAACGTGCGGCATAATTGGGGTCACGACCGATGTTCAGCAATCCGCGCGGGCCTTCAGCAGCCATCGTACGGGGATAAGCGCCACCGGCACCTGACTGATACTGCCGCCATCCATTGACCAGGTTCTGACGTTCCCAATCCGAAAGCTGGCCGGTCTGGGGGTATCCCATGTAACCCTGATAATCACGGATCGCAGCGCGGCTGCGGTTTCCCATCACGCCGTCGACCGTTCCCGCATTCCAGCCGAAGCCGTTCAGCGCGCTCTGAACCTCACGGTTTTGCTGCCGCTGGGCAGAATTCACCGTCGAGCGGCGCGTTGTCGTCGTTTGGCTGCGTTTTTTGTTTTTGTTGCAGTTGATTGCGCCTGTAGCGCACCCAAGGATCACAGCGGCACCGCCGCCGATAATCACATCTGCCAAATCTGCACTTGCGCGGCTGACGCCCGTGGTAATCATCAGGGAGACCAGCAATGCGCCGCCGACGGAATTATTTAAAATATGACGTGGCATCTTTAAGTCACCTCCTTACCCAAAATCTATATCGCTATTCTTACTTAAACATGTGATTCAGTGCATGTTACAAAAAATGTCACCTGTTTGCACCCATGCAATTGAGCATTGAAAACAAATAATTTTAGGACGCCGAGGGTGGGGATGGCGCCCTAAAACTTCGACAATTCAGGCGTAATGACCCTTAATGTCGAAACAGTATCTCGATAAATCGTCAATTACCTGCCGACCATTGGGCATTTACGGGAACACCGTGAAGTGCAGCCTGCGTTTCCGCGATTTGCATTGCCTTGCGGATTACGCTGATGCGATCCTGTGTGGCGCTGGCCATGAAAACGGCCGGCGCACCATTTTCCAGTGCCGTCATCGCGTTCGCATACCACTCGACCGACGCCTTCGGAGCTTCGGCCGTGCCGAAACCTTCCCGCAGGTGGTGGCCAACCAGTTCGCCATATGCAGCGTGGCCGGATGCGGTCAGTGAAAGGGCACCGGCCAGCGCCATCTCTGCGTCGTCCATGCGATACCCCATTCCTGTGCAGATCTCGCCATAGTCCCGGGCAATCTGGGGCATATTCAGCCCAAGCGTAGCATTCGCATTCCGCGCGCTGTCCAGGGTGGACTGCACCGGCGTTCCGGGAAGAGCACTGATTGTGCCCGAGAATGTGGCTTTGATGTGATTGCAGATTTCCGTCATTTCGGTTTCGGAAACTGCGAAATGGGACTGCGAGGACTGTCCCAAAGTAATGACAAGCCCGCGTGCCTCGCACAGTTTTTCACTCAGCGCCTGATGATGATCGGTCACATTGTCCGCGTGGATCAGTCCGCCCTGGATTTTCGAGGTGGCATCCACCAGTTCGCAACGCGCGGCCACAGATTTGACGGGTGTGCCTATGCGTTTGGGCAGTTCGCCGATGATGGGTGGCGGGGACGATTTGTTCGGATCGACAATACCACCGTCTAAGGGTTGTGGCGATGGGTATGGCTGCGGCTGCTGCCCGTCGCCATAATGCCCAGCATAGCCGGGGTTGCGTTCAAGCTTCAGCAGGCCACGTGGGCCTTCGGCGGCCATTAGACGGGGATATGCGTTGCCCGCGCCAGCCTGATACTTGCGCCATGCGTTGATCAATGTATCCCGTTCCCACTGAGACAGGCGTCCGTTGGCGGGATCGCCCATGAAGTATTGATAATCGCGGATGGCTGCGCGGCTCCGGCGGCCCAATACTCCGTCAGCGTTTCCGACCGGAAAGCCGAATGTGTTCAAGGCGTTTTGCACGTCGCGGTTTTGTTGACGTTCTTCCTCGCTTAGAACGGGCGTTGGGACCGGCTTTCTGCCGGGAGGTCTTGGTTTGTTTCTTGGGCAGATGTTTGGATTGGCGAGACATAACAGCATCGCTGTACCGATCACTTCCTTCGCGCCCGCGTTTGCGCGTTCAACCGATGCTGTCATCAACATGGATGCGGCCAATGCGCCGCCCAGCGTGTGTTTGAAAATACTGCGTGCCATTGTCGACCCCCTAAGCAAAAAACTATCTGGGACCAACGCTAGCCAGCGCCGTTCAAAATAGCCCGTTACAAAAAATGTTATCGCTCAGGATCGGAGGGAAGTTCGAGCTTTGCGGTTTCTTTTCAAAGAGTTGGTTTTATTCTTCGGTTTTTTGGCCTCAAGTCTGACCCATAGCGCAAACATGCATTAGGGCACCAAGGGACGGAGCGTGCCCGGATTTTTTGCCCGAAACAGCTTTTTGTCATTCAGATTTGCGGGGGCCGCTCAGCCAAATGAATGGGTCCACAAACCGCACAGGTTCACCCTACTGAATAGCGATCAGCAGCAGTTGATCTTTCTCCATGTCCGGTTCTTCAAGATAAAGCCCCATATCCGTCCAGAACCGGTTGAGCATTGCCAAAAGCTGCGCCTGTTCCGCCTGGGCCAGATCCTGCGCCAGCCCTTCATAGGCGCGTTCACGGATTTCTGCTTCGACGTCGGAACCCAAGGTCTCAAGCGTTGCCCGGTAAGACAGCAAGTACGTATCCCGGCTTGCCCGCAAGGCATCCAGCCGGTCGAGGTTCAGGTTCAATGTCTGCATCAGTTGGGTGCGTTGATTGCCGACCGTGACCTTGATCGTGTCCAGCAGGCGCAGGCTGTCCCGTTCCAGTTGCTGAATTTCGCGGCTGCCTTCGATCAAGGTCTCCACGAAAGCTGCCCCGCTCAGAAGTGTGGATTTTGCGGCTTGAAACAGGGATTCCGCAGCCTGTTCCCGCGCGATGCGAAATTCCAGCTGAAGATCGCCCAAGGCAGATTTGCGGCGGGGGTCCACTTCCTCTTCCAGCAGCGCGTTCAGGGTCGCCAGTGGGTCAGATTGCTCTTCCGAGGACCGATCAGCCTCTTGCGTCCAGCCATCACGGATCGCGTCATAGCGGTCTTCGGATACCACGGCGGCACTGATGACCAGCCTGACACCAAAGTATTCGCCGGCCAGAGCCTGTCCATTCAGGCTGCTGTACATCGGGTATTCATTACGGCGCGCGGTGTAGATTTGCGCGTCTTCCTGATCGACCGAACCGCCACGCGTGACCAGTCCGCCAGACTGGCCGTGACTGCGCCCGATGGCATTCAGGCGGAACGGTTCAAGCATCAACTCCTCAACATTGCCATAGATATCCAAAAGGCCCAGCGGGTTGGGTTTCCGTCGCGCTCCGATGATGCTGAGCTTGGTGCTGCCGCTGCCAGGCGCCAGATAGGCGGCGTAATCGGACAACGTCCCTTCGGAAAAGAACCTGCGGGCGGCAAAAACCGAGGCGTCTGCTTTGGCACCGCCACGGGCGGCGTATTCCCATTCAGGTTCAGTTGGTAGCCGAAGAAAGCCGGTGCGGTCACCCTGCCGGGGCAGGCTGTCGCGGGCGTTCTGCATCAGCCATTCGGAATAGGCGCGCGAGAGATCCACGGCTTCGAACCAGCTTAATCCGCCTTTGGCCCGGGCTTCGACCGGCTTGAAGCCGCCGTCGCAATTCATGTTGATGGCGCGGTACTGGGCCTCATTCAATTCGTACCGGGCAATATAATAGTAGCTGACACTGTTTTCGGGGTCGTCGAATGCCCCGCGCAGATAGGTGGGCTTGAGGTAGTCCGAAAAAGCGGTATCGGCGTCAGACTGCCCCATACGAAAGGGTCGGTCCGACAACGGGCGGGCGATATCGACCGGCACGTTGACTTTCTGAAAGGCCATGCCACCGCCACAAGGCATCGGCAAGACCAGATCCGCAGGGCCGTGCAACTGGCTGGAAGGATCGATCAGAATGGGGGGCCATGGGGCGTCGCTTGCCCAAGCCGAAGACAGCCAAGCCATGAAAAAACACAGGCTCAGTCGAGCAGATACGGGCAAAATCGGAACTCCCCAAAATTCTGTAACCACCCTGCATCGGGCAGGAGACAGTTTTGCACAGATGAAACAGATTGCAACTGAGGCCGTCCGGTGGTTCTTGCCGAAATCACGTTCGCGTGGTGGTAATTCCACATCAGGCGGGTTAGAGGGTGGGCAACCGACAAACCGAACATTTGCGATTGAAACGGCAGGAAGTTTTTTGATGCAGATAGAAGATACTTCATTAGAAGGTGTGAAAATCCTTACACCAGCACGCTTTGGCGACAACCGTGGCTTCTTTTCCGAAAGCTGGAACCGGAAGCGGATGGAGGATGCAGGGCTGAACTTCGAGTTTGTTCAGGACAATCATTCGGTATCTGCAACGGTGGGAACGCTGCGCGGGCTGCATATGCAAACACCGCCTCACGCGCAGGACAAGCTGGTGCGCTGTGGGCGCGGACGGTTGTTTGATGTGGCCGTCGATATTCGCAAGGGCAGCCCGACCTATGGGAAATGGGTGGGCGTTGAACTGAGTGCCGAGAACGGCAAGCAACTGCTGATCCCGGCCGGGTTCCTGCATGGTTTCGTCACCCGTGAGCCGGACACCGAGATCGTCTACAAGTGCTCGGACTACTACGCCCCGGACTGCGACCGCTCGGTCCGGTTCGACGATGCCGATATCGGTATCGACTGGGAGCTGGAAATTGATCCTGTGCTGAGCGCCAAGGATGAAGCGGCCGTGACACTGGCGGCTTTGGACAATCCGTTTGTATATGAAGGTCAGAAATGAAAATTCTCGTGACCGGCGGGGCCGGGTTCATTGGATCCGCAGTTGTTCGTCAGGCCATTCGTGACGGGCACAGCGTGGTCAACCTGGATGCGCTGACATACGCGGCGTGTCTTGAAAACGTGGCCAGTGTGACCAACCACCCCAATTACAGTTTTGTGCAGGCCGATATTCGTGATCGCGCAGCCCTGGACAAGGTGTTTGCAGAACATGAGCCGGACGCGGTCATGCACCTGGCGGCGGAAAGCCACGTTGACCGCTCGATCGACGGGCCGGGCGATTTCATCGAAACCAACATCACGGGCACCTATCAGATGCTCGAAGCTGCAAGAGCCTACTGGACACGCATGGGTCAGCCCGCGGCGTTCCGGTTTCACCACATCTCGACGGATGAGGTTTATGGCTCGCTGCCTGCTGACCCGCAGGTTCAGTTCACCGAAGAGACGTCCTACGACCCCCGCTCGCCCTATTCCGCTTCGAAAGCGGCAAGCGACCACCTTGTTCGCGCCTGGGCCGAAACATACGGCCTGCCGGTCGTGCTGACCAATTGTTCGAACAATTACGGGCCGTTCCATTTTCCTGAAAAGCTGATCCCCGTGATCGTCCTCAATGCTCTGGCGGGCAAGCCGCTGCCGATCTACGGGGATGGTTCGAACATCCGTGACTGGCTGTACGTGGAAGATCACGCGGATGCGCTTCTGCTGGTAGTGCAAAAGGGGCAAGTTGGCCGCACATACAACATCGGTGGCGAAAACGAGCGCACCAATCTGGAACTGGTCAAAACCCTTTGCGAAATCCTTGACCGCAAACGTCCAAAAGACAGCGGGTCTTACGCAGACCAGATCACCTTTGTAACCGATCGCCCCGGCCATGACGCACGGTATGCCATAGACCCGACCCGCATTCGCAATGAGTTGGGTTGGAGCCCGTCCGTAACCGTCGAGGAAGGGCTGGAAAAAACCGTCCAGTGGTATCTGGACAACGAAGACTGGTGGCGCGCGCTGCAAAACCGCGACGGTGTTGGTCAGCGACTGGGGACGGGAAAATGATCCTTGTCTTTGGAAAAACCGGGCAGGTCGCCCAGGAAATCGCCCTGAATGCGGGCCAGCGCGAGATCGTGTTTCTTGGCCGCGATGCAGCGGATTTGACCAACCCGGAACAGTGCCAGGCCGCCATCGAAACGCACCGGCCGCAAGCGGTGATCAATGCCGCAGCCTATACCGCCGTGGATCGGGCTGAAGATGAGGCCGAGACAGCAATGGCCGTCAACGGCACAACGGTTGGGGCCATTGCCCGGACCTGTTCCGCGCTGGGCATTCCGTTGGTGCATATTTCGACCGATTACGTATTTGACGGCTCGGGTGAGGCCCCGCACCGGCCGGAAGATGCCACGCACCCGATCAACACCTATGGCCGCACAAAGCTGGCTGGTGAAACGGCGATCCGGGCGAGCACCTGCCGCCATGCCATAATGCGCACCTCGTGGGTGTTCTCGGCCCATGGCAACAACTTTGTCAAAACCATGCTGCGCCTGTCTGAAACCCGGGATGCGCTGAACGTTGTAGACGATCAGATTGGCGGCCCGACCCCGGCTGCGGACATCGCGCGGGCCTGCCTGCATCTGGCCGACCGCCTGATGGCTGGTGAGATGGACAGCGCAACCCTGCATTTTGGCGGTTCACCGGACGTCAGCTGGGCCGGATTTGCGCGCGAGATTTTCTCGCAAGCCGGTCGGTCCGTGACTGTTACGGGTATTCCGACCTCTGACTATCCTACTCCGGCCAAACGGCCCCTGAATTCGCGAATGGACTGCAGCAGCCTGTCTGCCTGCGGTCTGGAACGCCCCGATTGGCGGGCCGGCCTGCGCGACGTATTGAACAGCAAAGAGATTTCATCATGACGAACCGTAAAGGTATCATTCTGGCCGGCGGCTCGGGCACCCGTCTGTACCCGATCACGATGGGTGTGTCCAAACAGCTTCTGCCGATCTACGACAAGCCGATGATCTATTATCCGCTGTCGGTACTGATGCTGACGGGAATCCGCGAGATCTGCATCATCACCACGCCCCAGGATCAGGACCAGTTTCAGCGCACGCTGGGGGATGGCAGCCAGTGGGGTCTGGAACTGACCTACATCACCCAGCCGTCGCCGGACGGTCTGGCGCAAGCCTATCTGCTGGCCGAAGAGTTTCTGAACGGCGCGCCGTCGGCGATGGTGCTGGGGGACAACATCTTCTTTGGCCATGGTCTACCGACCCAACTGCAAAAGGCCGATGCGCAAAGCACAGGCGGAACCGTTTTTGGTTATCGCGTGGCCGACCCGGAACGTTATGGCGTGGTTGGCTTTGATGCGACCGGCGCAGTGCAGAGCATCGTTGAAAAGCCCAAAGTGCCACCGTCGAACTATGCCGTGACGGGACTGTATTTTCTGGACGGAACCGCGCCAGAGCGTGCGCGGCAGGTCAAGCCGTCGGAACGCGGAGAACTTGAAATCACGTCCCTGCTTGAGACGTACCTGGACGACGGAACATTACGCGTCAGGCAGATGGGGCGCGGTTATGCCTGGCTGGACACCGGCACACATGCGTCATTGCTTGAAGCCGGAAACTTCGTGCACACACTATCGAACCGGCAAGGTCAGCAGGTCGGGTGCCCAGAAGAAATCGCGTTCGAACACGGCTGGATTTCGCAGGAGCAGCTTCTGAAACGCGCGGAATTGTTCCGGAAAACGGCATACGGAAGATACCTGCGCAATCTGGTGGACTAGTCCCATCGCGTTCTGATCTGCGGTTTTTTTTAGACTGGTGAGTATTGCGCGGGCAGGGCTACCGGTCCGTGCTGAAATACTCGTCCGGGAAATACTTGCGCCAGAACTTACTGCCGTATCTTTGGAAGGCGTGGCAGCCAAATGGCAGCTTCCCGTCGTTGCATTCCAGCAGGTATTCCGGCGCGGCTTCAAACGCGAACCGCGACGCCTGCATCGGCGTGGGAATTGTAAACCCGCTGAAATAACGCGGCACCAGGTTTGTCCAGATCACATCCTCGTTCACGCCGGGTTTTACGGGAATGATTGTTTTTCCGAACAGACGAAGCACTAGGTTTGCCAGGGCCACGGCACCAACCTTGTTGGCTATTCTGACGGCACCTGCGCAAGTCAGGAAAAGCGCCTCATGCGTCACCCTACGGCAATCGCTGATCTTGCGAAGGGACAATCCACCGTTCAGTTCACCGGTGAAGTCATACGGCAGGTTTGGTTGGCTGTACCCGTCAAAAACCGGCGCTCCGACAAAGGAATATCCATGCGCGGTCCAGGAATCGAGATGATCCTGAATGATCAGACAATCGACCTGGCAAATCAGGATGTAGGAAAAATCAGCAAATTGGTCATAAAACTCCTGACTGATCATCAGTTGGTTGTACGAGTCGATGCTGACAAAATGGGAATCGGACAGGCAAAGAGACCGCGCTGTTCCTTCCGTTTCCCGCAGGACGTTTTTTGTGACCGTGTTGTCAAGGTAATCGCACAGAGCGTCTGGCCCCAGAATGGTGACATCGTGTGACTTCAGTATCCTGACATTGTGCAGAAGGGCCGCCATTTCCGTGTCCGTTAGTTCCCGGTGAACGGGCACGACAACGTTGCAGCAGCCAGAAGTGTTTTCTGCGTCTGAGCTGTGCGGCACTTTCATGATTTCGCCCCTTCATAGGCCAACTATTTGTAATCTTGCAATATTAGTGGGCCGATACACGATTCAGCCAAACTGTCAGGTTGAGCGAAATTTTCTTCGTTTCTGCCCTCAATCTAACAGCACCGCAATTGATTGCCAACGATACTCAGCGCTTGTCCTGCCGTGACAGGTGATGCTGACGTCATGACCCTCAGGTTGTCTTGTAACCCCGCGGCACTTTCATGATTTGGGCTGAGGTGTCAATCCGATCTTTGCCCCCGGGATGCATCCGGCCAATCCAGTGGGGCAATCCAGGCCAGATACACTCAAGTATCTGCGGCATTGGCCACCAATCCTCGAGCCGCATTCTGTCAGGAAAATCGGTGTTCATGGGCGTGAAAACTGGGTCCTACGGGAATCCCCCAATATCGCTGTCAGCCGCGAATCGTTAATTATGTATTTCAGATACCGGGTCTAAACAGACCAAACCACTTTTCCCCCAAGAAGGGGCTGGCTACTTACCCCCTCGGCCGGCCCCTTACCCCTTTCAGGCAAGTTTACAGATCTCCGGCCTGACCAGTCGCCAACCGCGCGACAAGCGCGGGCAGTTCCAATGCATCGTTGTACACGACATCATGGCAAATGTCCGAAATGGCCGATTTCCGGTAACCATTGGTGAAAAGCAAAAAAGGCACCTGCGCGCGGCGTGCCGTTTCAGCGTCAACCTCGCTGTCTCCGACAAACAGCCGCGGTCCTGTGTCGGGCAGGGCTTCGAAGCAGGCATTAAGATGGGCCGGATTGGGCTTGCGTATGTTCAAGGTATCGCCACCGAAAACAGCATCAAAGAAACCTGACATTCCCTGCGCTTCCAGGATGTGCCGGGCGGGCCGTTCGGGTTTGTTGGTGCATACACCCATCGCACAGCCCATTTCGCTGAGCGCATGCAGCGCCTGGATCATGCCGGGATACGCAACGGTGTGGACGCTGCTGGCGGCGTTGTAGTGGGCCAGGGTTCTCTGTGTCAGGTCGGAATGCTGTTCAAGGGGAAGGCCGCAATGGTGGATGACCCGCTCGACCAGTTTGGGAAGGCCGTTTCCAACGAATTGCCGGATAGTGTTCAGTTCCAACGGTCGATGACCGACATCATCCAGCATTCGGTTTGCCGCCGCCGCAATGTCGGCGAGGCTGTCGAGCAGGGTTCCATCCAGATCGAATACAAGGGTTGCAGTCACAAAAAATGTCCACCGGTATCAATGCGTTCCAAGACCTACCCGGTGTCCCGGCCCGACGCAATCAAACAGTTATGCGGAAATGTGAAGGCACATGCTTGACAAACCTGAGTAAAATAATCAGATTAAGGCGCAGACAGTCAGCCAACCCGGCTCCGGGTCAGCCAGATCGTTGAAAAGCGCAATCAGATCAAAGCGATTTGCCAAAACCTATCCGGAGTTGCCCGATGAACATGCAGAACCCGAATCCAAGCCAGGCCTATGCCGTTTCCATGTTGCCAGCTCATAAGGCGGAAGACCTGACCAAGGGTGGAAATCTGGCTCATATCGAGTTGGGGGACCAGCTGTACACGCTGCGCATCACCCGTGCCGGCAAGCTGATCCTCACGAAATGAGCGCGCAGTCCTCGCGCGGCGGGGCAACGGTTGGACATTTGGCGGATCTGAGCCCGGTCGAGGCAGGAGCCGTCATGTATCTGCGGCTGTGGGGAAACGGTGCCAACGGCCGCGCTGATGCCGCAAGCGATTTTGAAATCGCTTTGGGTAATGATCACGGTCGCGCCGCAATGCTGACCTTGGACAGGTTGTGCTCGCTGTGCGCAAACCATGGGCGCCGACCTCTGATACGCCACGGCTTGAACTGCGCATGCCTGGGTGCGGACGAAAACTGCTTTGCGCAGATGATTGCTGCCGCATCCGAAGGGGCGCGAGAGGATGCGATGATGATGGCCTCGCTTATTATCAGGCCGGATTTTGCACCGGCGCTTGTCTGTCTGTCCGAAGAATTTGGGCTGGCGCTGCGCCGAATGACCATCTCGGCTCCGTTGCCCAACACGGGGCATCATACCCCGGCAGCTACTTTACATTGAAAGAGACCGAATGATGAGAGAACCCCGAGCTGCGCAGCGGGGTTCTTCTGAATTCAGCAGCAACTGCAACCAACATGGTGGTCGTGATCGCAGACTGGGGTGGGTGCATAATCACCCACTTCGCTCAGAACGCTTCTCAAGGCCCAAAGGATCATGTCCACGTCTTCAGCCTCGATCGTCAGCGGCGGGCGAATCTTCAGGATATTGTCCTTTGGACCCTCACTCCCGATCAGAATACGATGAACCCGCATCCGGTTCTTGACGAACTTGCAGATCTCGGTTCCTTCCGATCCGTCAGGGTTGATCAGTTCGACGCCCAGAAACAGACCCATCCCGCGTACATCCCCGACGCAGCCAAAATCAGCCTCAATCCCGCGCAGGCCGTCCATCAGGCGTACACCCATATTCCGGGCATTGTCCTGCAATCCCTCGTCGTCGACGATGTCCAGCACCTCTTTGCCAATCCGGCAGGACAGGGTCGAACCGCCGAAAGTCGAAAAGAACTCGATGCCATTGTCGAAGCTGTTGGCGATTTCCTTGGTCGTGACCAGAACGCCCAGCGGATGGCCATTGCCGATGGGTTTGCCCATGACAACGATGTCGGGCAGTGCCCCCTGATGTTCAAAGCCGAAATAATACTCGCCCAGCCGGCCAAGGCCGGTCTGCACTTCGTCCGCAATACAAACGCCACCTGCGGCCCGAATTTTTTCGTAAACGGCCGGAAGATAGCCCTTGGGTGGAATGATCTGGCCGCCGACCGATGGGAAGGTTTCCGCGATGAAGCCCGCAACCCCATGTCCTTTGGCCTTCAATGCAGCAATCGCGGGGTCCACCAAGTCTGCGAACTTCGCGGCACGGTCGGAATCGTCACGTCGGAATGAACCTCGATAGTCGTCGGCCACTTCGACCAGTTCGACCCAATCCGCCTGCCCCACACCGCCAGGCTTGTTGAACTTGTAGGCCGAGATCGCCACAGCCGCATTGGTATTGCCGTGGTAGCCGTGATCCGGCGTTACAATCCCCTTTGCCCCTGTGTGCGCCCGCGCCAGCCGCAAGGCCAGTTCGTTCGCCTCGGTCCCCGAGTTCACGAAGAAGCAGACCTCGAGGTGATCCGGCAGTTTCGACAGAATCTTGTCGGCAAATGCCGTTTGAGCCGGGTGAAGATAGCGCGTGTTCGAGTTCATCCGCTTCAGTTGGTCCGCTGCGACCGCCTGAATGCGGGGATGTGCATGACCCACGTGGGGGACATTGTTATAGGCGTCCAGATAGGGGCGGCCCCACTCGTCGAACAGATGATGCCTCCAGCCGCGAACCAGCATGACCGGATCGTCATAGGTCAGCGACAGGTTGCCACCGAAATGGTCTTGGCGCCCGCGCAGGATCGCCTGTTTGTCGGTCGGGCGATAAAACACCTTGTCGTCCGGCAGGTTCAATATTGCCGCAGGGTTCGGACAGACTGCGTGCCACAGATACATCTCGTCCGGGTCGCCGACACCGGGCCAGTCCGCCTCCATCCCGGCGGTGGTCAGGGCCAGCTGGAAATGCACATGAGGGGCCCAGCCTCCATTCTGACTGGCATCCCCGAGGCGGGCAAAGGCCGCGCCCTGTGCGACGGGATCGCCCGGCTTCAGCCGGGCGCAGACCTCGGGGTCCAGGTGACCATATAAGGTATAGAACGGATCGCCTTCAGGGGTTTCATGATGCAGGATCACAACGCCGCCATAATCCAGATGGGCGTCGCGGTTCTCGACCACTTCAACACGTCCGCTCATCGGGGCAAATAGCACGGCTCCGGCGGGCGCGAATACATCAACGGCCAGATGAACAGTCCGCCGGTCCGAGGCCTTCCAAGGTCCCTTACGGAAACCCGGCTCGGCATAAATCAGGCGCGGCTCGTTGTAATACCCCAGCCACAGGCCATCGCCGAACTCGGCGCCCACGCGGGCGGCCTCTTCCAGAGGCATGTGGAACGGGTTCTGAGGCCAGGTCGAATTTTCAACCGAAAGCGATCCCATCGGCACATCCGCCAGATCCTGCCCGAACATCTGCGCAAACTGGCCGCGGTGGTCGGACAGATAGGCGTGGATACGCTCGGCCCCGTCCGTGACCGGCAGCCCGCAGGCCGCACGCAGACGGGCGGGCATCAGACCGCCATTGACGGATGTGTTCTCTAGGAACCGCCAGGCCGGAGCCTGAGAGATGGTGACATAGGGATCATCCGGGTTTTCAGCCGCCATCAGAGTCGAATTCACGACAGACACCGCCAGACGCATCCGCAGCAACGGCCAGATCAGGTCGACTTCGTCGGT
The DNA here is from genome assembly GCF_056536005.1 of Ruegeria sp. AN11. Classification (NCBI taxonomy): domain Bacteria; kingdom Pseudomonadati; phylum Pseudomonadota; class Alphaproteobacteria; order Rhodobacterales; family Roseobacteraceae; genus Ruegeria; species Ruegeria sp. AN11. The sequence goes on from NZ_JBQFJD010000001.1 coordinate 3,509,263, forward strand.
GCGCAGCGGGTTGGCGGCGTGATAGCCACGCACCAGCGCCGTCAGGGCGCGTTCAGGCCCGGGATGATCCAGAACAATATAGGCCCCGGCAATTGCGAGGTCACAGATACGCGGCGCCGCACACATGTCGCCCAGATCAATCAGGCCCGAGATCTTCAGGCGTTGCCCAAGCTCACCCTCAACAAGAATGTTGTAATCGTTTGCGTCATTGTGGATGGCCTGCCTGGGCATTGCGGCCAACCTGCCGGATACCTCATGGAACCCATCACAGATTTCGGTCAGCAACGCGCGCCGGTTGGGATCCGAAACAACCTCAAGCCTGCCGGAAATCCACCGGGCCTGTGTCAGATCCCATTTGAAATGCTCCCTGCTCAGCCCTGAATGGTCGAACCTTTCCAGAGCACGGTCCGTCGCTCCAAGAACACGGCCCAGCTTCATGATCAGTTCGTCGGTTTTGGGCGCGGCCTTGGCGTAGCACTGGCCCGGCAGACGCTCCAGCAACCAGGCAAGTCTTGGCTGACCCTGATCGTCAGGGATTTCGGGCAGCAATTCACCGGTCAGGTCCGGGATGACCGCCGGGAACGGCAGGCCGGGGGCCTCGGATGAGATATGGCGCAATGCCTGAACCTGCAGGTCCACAAACTCGGCCTCACACCCGGCCCGCATCACCTTGAGAACGTAGTCCCGTCCGTTGGTTGCTTCGGCCAGGAAATTCAGATCGTATTCGCCGTCCAGCCGGGTCAGCCTCGCTTCGATCCCCCAGGTCGCACGCAGCGCGTCCGCCCAGAATTGCGTCAGATCATTCATGCGCTTTGTGTCCTTTCCCAAAGCCGATCTCTTCTTTTGTGCCCATATATCTCGGGGGTGAACTGCCGCTTACGGCAAACGGGGCAGCCGCCTTGCCTTCAGTCCAGCGCGCGCAAGCGTTTGATCAAGGAAGAGGTGTCCCATCGCCCGCCGCCCAGTTTCTGAACGTCCTTGTAGAACTGATCAACCAATGCCGTCAGTGGCAGCGACGCGCCGTTCCTGTTGGCCTCGTCCAGACAAATACCCAAATCTTTCCGCATCCAGTCCACCGCGAACCCGTAGTCGAAATGATCGTCCAGCATCGTTTCGTGCCGGTTTTCCATCTGCCAGCTTCCGGCAGCACCCTGACTGATCACCTCGATCACGGCACGGCCGTCCAACCCGGCTTTTTCGGCAAAGTGCAGGGCTTCGCTGAGACCCTGCACAACACCGGCGATGGCGATCTGGTTGCTCATCTTCGTCAACTGGCCAGCGCCGCTGTCGCCGATACGGCGGCATATCTTCGAATAGACCTGCATGACCGGTTCGGCCTTTTCATAGGCGGTTTGCGAACCGCCGCACATGATGGACAGAACGCCGTTCTCTGCGCCCGACTGGCCACCCGAAATGGGCGCGTCCACAAAGGCAAATCCCCTATCATCCGCAACCGATGCAAGCTCTTGCGTCACTTTGGCGGATACCGTGGTGTGATCGACAAAGACGGCACCTTGCGACATGCCATCAAAAGCGCCGTTCTCGCCGGTGCAGATCGCGCGCAGGTCGTCATCATTGCCCACACAGGCAAAGACCAGTTCCGCGCCTTGCGCAGCCTCCGCCGGGGTTCCCGCCATTGCGCCGCCGTGCTGATCAACCCAGGCCTCGGCCCGTTTCGCCGTGCGGTTGTAAACGGTGACGTCATGCCCTGCTGCCTGCAGGTGGCCAGCCATGGGATAACCCATGACACCCAGACCTAGGAACGCGAGTTTTGCCATCAGATGATCCTCCCAGCTGTCCGGCCCTGCCTCCGTTTTGTGGCGGGCCGGAATGTTCAGCAGAGACAAAGCAAAGCTGCGGGCAAAGGGCAACCCCGTGTCAGCTTTTGCGACCCAGATCGCTGAGGATTGGACAGTCGGGCCGATTGTCTCCGGCGCAGGCGTCAATCAGGTGGCTTAGCGTGTCACGCATGGCGTTGAGATCCGCAATCTTGATTTCGATCTGCGCTAGGTGATCGCGTGCGACCTTTTTGACATCAGCACTGGCGCGGGTTTCATCTTCGTAAAGGGCCAGCAGTGTCCTGCAATCGCCGATCGTAAAGCCCAATGCACGGGCGCGGCCCAGAAAGATCAGCTTGTGCACGTCCTGTTCGCGAAACCTGCGATAGCCGTTGTCATCACGCATGGGCCTGATCAGTCCGATATCCTCGTAATACCGGATGGTTTTAGCGGGCAGACCGGTCTGGCTGGCAACGTCTCCGATATTCATGGTGTCACCGATTGGGTTGTTGGGATTGCAGAGGGTACGGGCGCGCTGACGCTCACCCGCCGCAAACGCAGTGCGTTGGTCACAACAAAGACGCTGGACAAGGCCATCGCCCCCGCCGCGAGCGCCGGGGACAGCAGCGGCCCGCCAAACGGAAACAAAACACCCGCGGCGACGGGGATCAGCAGCGTGTTGTAGCCAAAGGCCCAGCCGAGGTTCTGGCGGATGTTGCGCATAGTCCGGCGGCTGATTTCCAAGGCGTTCGCGACGCCCCGCAGATCGCCGGACATCAAAACGACGTCTGCCGTCTCGATTGCCACATCCGTTCCCGTACCAATGGCAAGGCCGATATCTGCAGCAGCCAGCGCCGGCGCATCGTTGATCCCGTCGCCAACAAAGGCTACCACGCCAAGACTGTCCTGCAGTTCGGTGATCGCGGAAAGTTTTCCATCGGGCAGAACATCGGCGACGACATGGTCAATGCCCAACTCATCAGCCAGTGCCTGCGCGGTGCGGGCGTTGTCGCCTGTGATCATTGCAAGGTTCAGCCCCATATCGCGAAGCTGCGCCAACGCTTCTTTTGTTCCCGGCTTGACCGGATCGGATACGGCAAGCAATGCCGCTGCCGCGCCGTCAATGGCAACATACAGGGGCGTGGCCCCCGACGCCGCGCGCCTGTCCGCCTCGGTCCTCAGATCGTCAATGTCTATTCCGTTTTGCATCATCAGCTTCGCTGAGCCGATCATGACGTCCTGTCCTTCGACCTCGGCGCGTACGCCAAGCCCGGTCATCGATTCAAACCCGGACAGCTCAGGCAAATCCGGTGGACCGGCCCTTGTGATCGCGGTGGCAATTGGATGTTCGGACCGGGCCTCAAGCGCGGCGGCAAGGCGCAGCATTTTTTTCGGGTCAAATCCGTTGGCCGGGATAATGCCGTCAAGCTCGGGCCGGCCCAACGTCAGCGTTCCGGTTTTGTCAAAAGCGATGACCTGCGCCTGTTGCAATTGCTGCAGGGCATCACCTTTGCGGAACATAACGCCCAATTCGGCCGCGCGCCCGGTGCCGACCATGATTGAGGTCGGCGTTGCCAGCCCCATCGCGCAGGGGCAGGCTATGATCAGCACCGAAACGCCCGCAACCAGCGCCAGGGGCAGTGCGGGTTCGGGGCCAAAAACAAGCCACAGCGCGATTGTAAGCATTGCCATCGCAATAACTACAGGAACAAAATAATAGGTTATGCGGTCGACAAGACCCTGAATCGGCAGTTTCGCGCCCTGCGCCTTTTCAACCATCTGTATGACCTGGGCCAGCACGGTGTCTGCCCCCACGCGTATGGCGCGGACGCGCAGCGCCCCGGTGCCGTTGACCGTGCCGCCGACCACGGTGTCACCGGCGGATTTCCCGACCGGCACCGGTTCGCCGGTAATCATGCTTTCGTCCAGATAAGATGTGCCGTCCAGCACTTCGGCGTCTACAGGAACGCGCTCGCCCGGGCGGATTTGCAGGATGTCGTCCACCACAATGTCTGCGACGGGCAGGTCTGCGACCATGCCGTCCCTTTCAACCCGCGCCGTTTTGGGCTGCAACCCAATCAGCCTGCGGATCGCAGCACCTGTTCGACCCTTGGCGCGCGCTTCCAACAGGCGTCCCAAAAGGATCAGCACGATGATGACGGCGGCTGCTTCGAAATAAACATTCGCCGTTCCTTGCGGCAGTATTCCGGGCGCAAAGGTGGCGATGACTGAATAAAGAAAAGCCGCGCCTGTGCCGAGGGCAACCAGCGCATTCATATCGGGCGCGCCACGCAGCAGGGACGGGACGCCTTTGGCATAAAAGACACGACCCGGGCCAACCAGCAGAACCGCGGTCAGAAGAAACTGGATCATGTGGCTGGTTTGCGCGCCGATATTTGCCTGCACCCAATGATGGAAGGCAGGGACCATGTGCCCGCCCATCTCAAGCACAAAAACCGGTAATGCCAGAACCGCCGCCAGCAGGGTCGAGCGACGGAGGACGTTCAACTCGTCCGATTTATCGGCGGGCGTAGGATCAGGCGCATTCCCCTGGTCGACATGCGCGGTATACCCGATTCCGTCCGACACCTGCGCCAGTGCCTCGGGGGTCGTCGTCCCTTCGAGGTACGAGACCAGTGCTGTCTGGGTCGCCAGGTTGACCTGCGCATCAATGACACCGGGGCTGGCCAGTAAGGCCCGTTCAACCCGGGACACGCATGAGGCGCAACTCATCCCCTCGATTCTCAGCGTCGCTTGCTGGGTTGCCGCAGGGTATCCAACGCTATCCAACGCCTGAACCAGCGGTGCCAAGGGGCCTTCGATTGAAACCTGTGCCGTTTCCGTTGCGAAATTGACAGAAGCGTCAGTTACGCCGGAAACACCCCGCAGCGCCGCTTCCACACGTCCGACACAGGAAGCGCATCCCATGCCCGTGATCCTGAGTTGCAGTGTTTTCAGTTCAGCCATCCGACTCGTCCCGACGTAAGTTCTTCCCTGCACATGGGGGTTCCAGTCACGGGAAGGTCAAGGGGTTCGAATGGTTTTTTATCCGAATTCAGGATCCGCGCATGTTCCGTTCCATCAGTCGCTGATACAGGCGCGGCGACAAACTGTTGAGCCACCACGCAAGGCGCGCAACACGCCCGACCGGGATCATGGGCTTGGACCTGTCCAACCCCCGCAGGATGACCTCGGCAGCTTTTTCAGGGCTCATGGCGTCCATTTCATCGGATGCCGAGCCGGGACGCGCCATTCCGTCTGCCTGCGTTTCGGCATTGCCGGCATTGGTGGAAACAAAGGACGGCGCGGCAATATGCACTCTGACGCCGTGCGGCCCCTCTTCGGATCGAAGCGACTTGAAAAACCCTTCAAGCGCATGTTTCGAGGCAGCATAGGCCGTACGGTGATAAAGCGGCGCGAAGCCCGCGACCGACGAGATCGCCAGATGCGTGCCCTGCGTTCTGCGAAGCTCCGGAAGAAACGCGCGCGCCATTGCGACGGCGGCGAAATAGTTGATCTCGAACAGTTTGCGATGGCTGGTGTCGTCGGAAACGTCAAACCCGCGAATCTGGGTGACACCAGCATTGTAGATGACCAGATCGATGCCATCGCTGGATGTGATGGTCTCGAGGACCGCTTCCTGCAACTGCTCGGGTTTCGTCAGGTCGCACCCGATCGGAAGCTGTGTTGGGGTCGCCGTAAGATCTGAAACATTCAGATCCAGCAGGACAACACGCCAGCCCCGCTGCTGAAGCCCCGCCGACAAGGCCCGACCCAGCCCACCTGCGCCGCCGGATATCACCGCCGTTTTCATAGCCCCGCCCATCCTTTCCACAGCGCGAATACCTCGGCGCTGGTCTTTTCCGGGGTGTATCCGAAATCGGTTTTCAGCGCAGTGTTGTCCAGCACCGGGCGGTACTGCAGAAATCGCACCTGTTCCGGTCCGTATCGCGACAGGCCAAGGGGGCGGGCAAGGCTCAGGACTGATCGGATCGCCCACGCAGGCAGGCGCAAAACAGGTTTGTTCAGGAGGTGCGCCAGTTCTGTTATTCCCAGCGCTCCGTCGCCGGCCACGTTGAAGATACCGGCCGGTCCATCTGTCGCCGCACGTTTCAGTATACGCGCCAGATCGCGGGTCCAGATGAAGACAAAGGGACTGTCACTGCCGGACACCGCCAGCAGGCGCGGTTTGTGAAACAGCGCCGTAATCTGATTGTCCGTGCCTTCCCCCAGTACAGTGCCCACGCGCAGGACCACCTGCTCAAGCTGCGGCGCACGTTGACGGGCCTCGGCCAGCATCTCCTCGACCTGCCGTTTGTGGTCGGCATAGGGAAATTCGGCATTGCCACGCAGCGGATCCTTTTCGCGTAGCGGGACGCGGTTATCCGGGTGATAGCCGTAGGCAGCGCCCGACGACGTGACGACCAGCCGCCGAACGCCATTGGCAATTGCAGCGTTCAACACGTTTTTTGTGCCTGTGACATCCACATCAAACGCTTTCTGGCGGCCCATTCCGGGCGGTGGCGTCACAATCGAGGCCAGATGAACGATGACTTCCGGCTTCACTTTCGCGATCACACGTGCCGCTTCTTCGGTGGTTACGTCCAGATGCAGAAACGCGGTGTCTTCAGGTAGGTCGGACGGTCGGTTCAGGTCTGTGGCAAATACAGCAAGGTCTTTGACTTCGGCCAGAAGGGCGCGCCCGACTGTTCCGGCAGCACCGGTAATCAGGATGCGGGTCATCGGGCCGCCTCGGTCCGGGCCATGGCAGTTGCCAGCGCAATCCCCGAGATCGCGTGCCAGATGCCCCAGAAGGCTGCCACAACGGCCATGCCGCCCAATCCATTGAAGAACGCGAATATCAGGACCAGCCCGAGGCCGGAATTCTGAATACCGGTTTCGATCGTTATGGCACGGCGGTCATAGGGGGACAGCCGGGTCAGAGTGGCCACAACCCAACCGCCCCCCAAAGCCAGCGCGTTGTGAATGATCACAAGCCCGGCGACGGCTCCGGCAAAGCCCAGGAAAAAGTCCCAGTTGGCCGCCAGAGCAAGAATGATGAACGCAACGAAGATGCCCATGGACAGGTACTGCAGCGGTGTCCGCAACCGCGCGGTCAGATCCGGCCGGCGCTGGTTCAGCACCATGCCAAGCACCAGAGGCAGGATCAGCATCAGCCCCACGATGATCGCAATCTGCCAGGGGTCGATTGCCGTTCTTTGAAGGATTTCCCGGGTCGGTGGATAAAGCCCGCCCCAAAACGCAATGTTGAACGGGGTCATTGCGATTGCCCCGATCGTGGCGAATGCAGTCATCGATACGGACAGGGCGGCATTGCCGCCAGCACGATGCGTTATGAAGTTAGAGATATTGCCGCCGGGGCAGGCTGCGACAAGGATCAACCCGAGAGCAATCGAAGGACGCGGGGCCGCCAGCCAGACCAGTACAAACGTCAGCGCAGGCAGCACCACGAATTGTGAGGCCAGCCCCACGATCACAGGCTTGGGCGCCCGGCGCAGGCGGTTGAAATCCTGCGGGGTCAGGTCGATGGCAATCGAAAACATCACGATTGCAAGAATGCCATTCAGCAATATCAGAGAGGCAGGGCTGAAGTTTAGGGTGATCTCATCGATGCCGGTCATGGGGTGGCTTTCCTGAGCTTGTCGATCCAGCCGGTGACCGCTTTGCGATAGGTCGCCTTGTCCACGTAATACGCCATGCGGGCGAGATTGAGGTAGTTCATGCCCCCGGTGGCGCGCTCATAGGATTTTTGTTTTGTGGCTTTCAGTTCGGTCGCCGCGGCGCAGCCGCTCTGAATACCTTTTATATAGCGCGCCACCATCTCGGCTTGCTCGTGGCGTCCCTGCCAGCCCAGACCGGTCGCTTCGATCATGCCCAGAACAAACAAGTCGTCGCGGTCCGGGTGCATGGAGTTGAGGTAAAGATGCGGCGCATCGCCCTGCCAGTTCAGCAGATCCGGGTCGATGAACGGGTAATGCAGTTTGTACCCGGTCGCGGCGAGGATCATATCATAGTCTTCGCTGCCGCCATCTGTGAAATGCACAGTTTTGCCGTCGATCTGCTGAATGTCGGGCCGAACGCGCAGATCTCCGTGACCCGCGTGGTACAGCACCAGTGAGTTCACGATAGGATGGCTTTCGTACAGTCTGTAGTCCGGTTTGGGAAAGCCGTATTTCTGCGGATCGCCGACGAACCACCCAAGGATCAGGCTGTCGATCTTGCGCTTCAGCCACATGGGCAGGCGGATCATTCTGCCCATCGTATCAGCTGGCTTCCCAAACACGTACTTCGGAACGAAATAGTACCCGCGCCGCATCGACAGGTCGCAGCGCACGGCATGATGAATGGCGTCCACCGCAATGTCGCAACCCGAGTTTCCTGCGCCCACGATCAGCACGCGTTTGCCATCGAACTGTTGGGGGTACCGGTATTGCGAGGCGTGGATCAGTTCGCCTTCAAAAGTGCCTGCGAACTGCGGCATGTTAGGTTCGGACAGGGTGCCGTTGGCGATCAGAACACCGGCAAACTCGGCCTCATGTTCCCCGTCCTGATCCCGCCAGCAAACGCGCCAGCCATCGCCGGGTGCGCCCAACGGCCTAGCTTTCGTTACCTCGGCATTGAATGTGAAGAACTTGCGCAGATCGAAGTGATCAGCAAAGGCGCGAAAATAATCCCGCATTGCCCGATGCGACGGATATTCGGCGACCCCATCCTCCATCGGGAAGTCGGTAAATTCCGTCATCCGCTTTGACGAGATCAGGTGGGCAGTCTCATACATGGTTGATCTGGGGGCATCAATGTCCCACAGACCACCGACATCCGAATGCAGCTCGAACCCCTGAAATGGAATACCTTGTTCCTTTAGCACCTTGGCCGCAGCCAACCCCATCGGGCCCGCCCCGATGAGGGCGAATGCCTCGCGCTTTTCTGACATGAACTCTCCCCTGTTCGCACGGCTTAAGTTGAACGATCGTACAAAATAAGGCAAGATGATTTTCATGACCGCCAAAGTGACTGAAATAAAACGACAAAGGGCACCATCGAAACGATCGCTGCAGACCCGGGCGCGCATTCTGGACGCGGCCGAGGCGCTGTTTGCCGATCGCGGATTCGAAGGGGCGTCGATCAGGGACATCGCGGCCAAAGCCGGTGTGCAAGTCGGGTTGGTGCATCACCACGGAGGCGGCAAGGAAGAGTTGTTTCACAAGACCGTTGCGCGTCGCGCGGATGAACTGGCCCAAATCCGGCTGGACGCCCTGAACGCGTTGAAAGAAGCTGGTCAGCCAACACTGCGCGGTGTTCTGGACTGCTTCATTCGGCCTTACATTACGTTAGCCGAAACGGGCGGAGCGGGATGGATGGCCTATGGGCGTCTGGTGGCGCATGTGTCTGTGGACCCGCGCTGGCGCGCCATCGCGGCGGAATGCTTCGACCCAACGGCGCGGCGTTTCATTGCGGAAATCGCTGCGCTGTACCCGAAGGTTGATGCCGCTTTGCTGGCCAGCGGGCAGGTGTATTCGGTGTCCTCAGTTCTGGCGCATCTCAACAGTGCATGGCGGGTGGATGCCTTGTCAGAAGGCGGACAACTTGCCGGGACCGACGAACTGATCGATTTTTGCGCGGCAGGGATCGAAGCGCTTGTTCGATCCGCAAACCCCTAGACGGTTCGGCATTACCTGGTTTCAAACTGTATCAGCAGAAGCGAGTTATACGCCGCGGGCGGAGACGTTCGAACCGCTTCGGGCGAGGCAAAGAACCCAAACGAAATCACTGCCAGTGAAAAAACGATGCCAGCTAACAGCGCGCTGGCCAAATTCATTGTTGATCGCATCATTCGGGTAATTCCTTGTTCTAATTCAAGGGTAAGGAGCGTTGTTGACGTCGTGTTCAGGATCGCCCTGCCAATTACTGCCTGAGCTTTTCGTTTTCGGCCTGAAGCTGCGCCAGTTGCTGGCCAAGCGAATTCAGGTGAGGCCGAAGCTCGACCTCGGTGAAACGAGGGGTGATGTGGCGGGGGCAGTTCCAGTCCAAGGCCTCGACCTTGATGATCACTGCGCGCTCGGCGGGGGCTTCGGCGTTGTCAGGGTAAAGACTGGCGGCTGCGGCTTCGCCTTCGGTGAATTCGACCCGTCCCAGAATCTTCAGACGGCGCTGATTGGCATAATCCATCAGGATCAGGGCAATCCGGTCGTTGCCGTCCAAATTCCCGCGTGAAATGTACTGTTTGTTGCCTGAAAAATCAGCGTATCCAAGGGTTTGCGGCCCCAGCACCTTCAGGAACCCGATCGGACCGCCGCGGAATTGAACATAGGGCCAACCGGTCTCGGATACAGTGGATTGGTAAAAACTATCGCGGGCCTGAATGAATGCCTTTTCAGCCTCTCCGATCAGGTGCCCCTTTTGCGGACCGCTGTCCAGGAACTTGGCATAACTTCGCGCCGAACCCATCCTCTCCTGATGGGCGCGAACGGCGGGGGTGAAGGTCAGTTCGGAAAACGCGCGTGGCATGGGCTGTCCTTTCAGAGACCCAGATCAGACAGGCCGGGACGGTCGTCGGGGCGCTGTCCTGCGGGCCAGTGGAACATGCGTTGTTCTACCGTGATCGGCAGGTCATTCAGCGACGTGTGGCGCGAGGCCATTCGGCCGTCTTCAGCAAATTCCCAGTTTTCGTTGCCATATGACCGGAACCACTGACCGCTGTCGTCGTTCCATTCATAAGCATACCGTACAGCGATGCGATGGTCGCGATAGGTCCATAATTCCTTGATCAAGCGGTACTCAAGCTCCTTGGCCCATTTTCGTGTCAGAAACGCGTGAATCTCGGCGTGGCCGCTCAGGAACTCGGCGCGGTTTCTCCAGCGGCTGTCTTCCGTGTAGGCGGGCGTTACGACGTCCGGGTCGCGGCTGTTCCAGGCGTTTTCCGCCATGCGCACTTTCCGGGTGGCCGTTACATGCGTGAAGGGCGGCAAAGGGGGGCGGTTCATATTACAGGCTTTCAGGTTAAGGCGGCCGTGATCAGCGCCAGAGTCAGAAGAAAGGGAACGTACTGCGGTGAAAATAGGCTGGCACGGCGTCGCATCGTTGAAATCCTTTGGTGTACAGATCGGTCAATCTTGATGATAAGATGTACAGATCGGTACATGTTTTCAAGCCCCTTTTTTCAAAATATTCGACTTCACCCTCCTGACTTTGGTAATAGCGTTATAAAACAATATGTTAATTGTTGTCATTGAAGCCTCTTTAGAAAGTGTATATGTACTGATCAGTACAATCAGGAGCTAGGAATGCGCCCCAACAAACGTGATGAGCTTGTCCGCAAGGCCTTGGAGGTTTTCTACAGGGACGGTTTTCATGCCACCGGAATGGACAAGCTGGTGGTTGAAACGGGCGTATCCAAAACATCGATGTACAAGCATTTCCGCACCAAGGAGGAGTTGATCCTTGCGGCATTGCGCCTGCGAGATGAAAACTTCCGAAACTGGTTCGTCCGAAGGATTGAAGACCTTTCCGAAACGCCCGCCGGTCAGCTGATCGCCAGTTTCGATGTGCTGAAGGAATGGTTCGAGGAAGACAAATACCGCGGCTGCATGTTCATCAAGGCCGGGGCGGAGTATCAGGAAAAAGACCACCCGATCCACGTTCAGGCGGCCGAGCACAAGCGGTTGCTTCTGGACTACATGACCGATCTGTGCCGCAAGGCCGGGGTTCGTGATCCTGAAAGTCTGGGGTGCCAGCTGCTGCTTTTGCAGGAGGGCGCGATTGTGACGGCGGTTCTTCTAAAAAAATGCGACCCTGCGCAGGATGCAAAGGAGGCGGCGCAGGTTCTGCTGAACCACGCACTGACATGACCGGATTTGATGAGCAGGTCAGACGCCAGACCGCGCAAACGAACGTCGCGTAGCAAGGGTTGAGAACGCGGCGTCACCCGGATTGGAAGAATCCGGGGCCGGGGATAGCATCGGACTATCAAAGACCGGAGAATACGATATGTCGCTTTTCACTTCGACCGCCGCATGGGTCACCGACGAACACCGGATGTTTGCCGAAATGGCCGGCCGGTTCATGGATGACGAGCTTGTCCCGAGCATTGATCGCTGGGTCGATCAAGGGATCGTTGATCGCGCGTTCTGGACGAAAGCGGGCGAGACCGGCCTGATGGCGGGCTCGATTGACGAGGCTTACGGCGGCGTCGGTGGCGGCATGGGGTTCGACTCGGTCACGCTGTACGAACAGGCTTCACGAGGCGATGCCGGATGGGGATTTGGGATTCAGTCCATCGTAACCCATTACATCACCACCTATGGCAGCGAAGATCAGAAACAGAAATGGCTGCCAAAACTGGCCAGCGGCGAGATGGTCGGCGCCATTGCCATGACCGAGCCGGGAACCGGGTCAGACCTGCAGGCGGTGCGAACCACGGCTGATAAGGATGGCAATTCGTACCGGATCAACGGATCCAAGATATTCATCACCAATGGCCAGACAGCCGATCTTGTCCTTGTGGTGGCGAAGACCGACAAATCGCAGGGGTCCAAAGGGGTGTCCCTGATTGCGGTTGAAACCGACGGCGCGGAGGGGTTTCGTCGGGGCCGCAACTTGAAGAAACTGGGTATGAAGGCCAACGACACGGCCGAGCTGTTTTTTGAAGACGTCAAGGTTCCGATGACGAACCTGATCGGCCCGGAAGAGGGGCAGGGCTTTTATCAGTTGATGAAGCAGCTGCCCTGGGAGCGTCTGACCATTGGCATCATGGCACTGGGCGCGATCGACTTCGCCATCGCAGAAACGGTGAAATACACGCAGGAACGAAAAGCCTTTGGCCAGCGCGTGATGGATTTTCAGAACACGCGGTTCAAGCTGGCCGAATGCAAGACCAAGGCCGAAGTTCTGCGCAGCTTTGTGAATGACTGTATCGGAAAGCTTGAAGCGAGCGAACTGGATGCGGCCACGGCGTCAATGGTGAAGTACTGGGGCTCCGAGGTTCAGAACGAGGTCATGCATGAATGCCTGCAACTGTTTGGTGGATACGGGTTCATGATGGAGTATCCGATTGCCCGCCTTTATGCGGATGCGCGGGTTCAGATGATCTACGGCGGGACAAATGAGGTGATGAAGGAGCTCATCGCCCGTTCCCTGGACGTCTGAGTCCTGAACGCTCCCGCCAGTCGTCAATGTTCCTTGCGGAACACCTCCTCCTGTTGGGCCGCGCAGCGCGCCGGGGCGCGCTGCGTTCGTGACAGCAGATGGATCAGCCCCACAAAGTAGGGTTCATCCACGGATCTGGCAGGTGTAGAACGCCAGACGCCTTTGTCTGGTTCCGGTTGATGTGCAGGGACTGCCACGCCGGGGCCCATTCCGTTGGAATGGGATAGGGCGTGGATACCCGGTCTTCCGCAAGAAACCCAAAACGGCTGTAATACTGCGGATCACCAAGCACATAGACCTGCTGGTTCCCGAGTGTCTCAAGCTTGCTGATGCCTGCGTTGACCAGCCGTGTGCCGATCCCCTGTCGCTGAAGGTCCGATGAAACGGCAAGCGGCCCCAACAGGGCCCCCGGTGCCGGGTCGTTTTCTGTCCGGCAGGTGGTGAAAAGGACATGGGCCACCAGCCGATCACCGATGAACCCACCCAGTGACAGGATATCCTTTTCCAGCGTCAGAAGTTCCGCGACCAGCGGTGTCAGATCTTCGTCCGGGAACGCTTCAGGGTACAATTCCAGAATCTGTGCCCGATCTGATGCGCCCGTTTCGCGAATGGTGATCTTGTCGTCCAATTCGGCCTCCTTTGACAGCGGTCCAGCCGCTTAATCCGGTGGTGTTGCGACCTGCCCCTCAAGCCAGGTGCGGAAAGAAACAAGCGGTGTTGCGGCAGGTCGGTGCTGCGGCCACACCAGGTAATAGTCACCCAGGCTGACCGGCGGACCCTGCCACGCCAGCGACAGTCTGCCTTTCCTGAGATCCTCGGCAACCAGATAGCTGGGAAGCAGTGCGACACCCAGCCTGTGGATTGTGGCCTGAATCATGGTTGAGAACTGATCGAACATCATTCCGGTCAAGCCTTTGACGGGGTGTCCCTGTATCGCGAACCATTGCTCCCACGCGTCCGGGCGGGTTTCGATGTGCAGCAATGGGGCCGATGTCAGCCATTCAATATCGCCTTGATTCTTTGGCAGAAGATCCGGGGCGCAGACAGGCAGAATGTCTTCCCGCATGATGGGCAGGTAATTGACGCCGGGCCAGTCCCGTTGTCCGAAATGGATGGCGGCATCGAAATGCTCGGTCTGGAAGTCAAACGGTCTGAGGCGGGTATTCAGGTTCACGGTCACTTCGGGGTGACGGCGTGCAAAATCCTGAAGCCGGGGGGCCAGCCAATGCATGCCAAACGCGGGCAGAATGGACAGGCTCAGCGATCCGCCCGTCGGGTTTGCCTTGAGCTTGAGAGAGGCCTGCGCAAGCTGGTGCAGTGCGGTTCGGGCAATCTGGACATATTCCTTGGCCGCCGGTGTCAGATGCAGGCGCATCTGGGTGCGCCGGATCAGTTCAACCCCCAGCTGCTCCTCCATGGTTTTGAGCTGACGGCTGATCGCACTTTGCGTCAGCGACAGTTCCTCGGCCGCTGCCGAGGCGCTGCCGAGGCGATCAACCGCTTCCAGCGCCAGCAACGACGGGATCGAAGGCAGAAAACGGCGCGGCGCAATCATATAACGAATCCTCATACCTTTCGGATGGAATATCACTGGCATTGCGAAGCTGCTAGCCCGATACAGGGCAGGCTGATGGGTAACAGGAATCTGGCAAATGGGCAGTCTAGAAACAGTGGCCGAGTTTAACCGGGCCGAGCGGCTCGACGGGATAGAGCTTTCGGAAATCGTTCAGATCTCCGAACATGCGGCGCGTCTTCGGGCCGAGGGCGTGGATGTGATCGCGCTCAGCACTGGAGAACCCGACTTTCCCACGCCGCCGCACGTGGTCGAGGCCGCGCATCTTGCTGCTGTTCAGGGTCAGACGCGATACCCGGCCACGGGGGGAACACCGGCCCTGCGCGCGGCGATTGCAGGCCAAGCGGGGGTCGGGCCCGCGAATGTCATCGTGTCGACAGGTGCCAAGCAGGTTTTGTCCGGCGCGCTGATGGCAACCCTGAACCCGGGCGATGAAGTTATCACCGCGGCGCCGTTCTGGACCAGCTATGCAGACATGGTCAGGCTGGCGGGCGGTGTGCCTGTGGTGTTGGAGTGCCCGAAACAGCAAGGTTTCAAACTCTTGCCCGCACAGTTGGAGGCGGCGATCACGCCGCGCACGCGCTGGCTGCTGCTCAATACGCCGTCAAACCCGACGGGAGCAGTCTATTCCAAGGCGGAATTGCAGGCTTTGGGCGCGGTGTTGCAACGTCATCCGCAGGTCTGGGTCATTGCCGACGAGATTTATCAGCATTTGTCCTATGTGCCGTTTTCCCCGTTTGTCGAGGCCTTGCCCGAGCTTCCGCACCGGACGCTGACTGTAAACGGCGTGTCCAAAGCCTATTCGATGACCGGTTGGAGGATCGGCTGGGGTATTGGGCCTGAACCCTTGATCAAGGCGATGATCGCGGTGCAGGGGCAGATCACTTCGGGTGCGTGTTCGGTCGCGCAGGCTGCGGCTTTGGCTGCGATTACCAGACCGCAGGATTTGTTGGTGGACCGGCGCACCGAAATGCAGGCGCGCCGTGATCTGGTGGTCCGTGGTCTGAATGCGGCGGGGATGAAATGTGCGGTGCCGGACGGGGCTTTTTATGTGTTCCCCGAAACTCCACCTAAAATGCCGGTCGATCACGAATTTTGCCGTTACCTGCTGGAGGAAGCAGGTGTCGCGCTGGTGCCGGGGCGGGCCTTCGGGATGCCGGGGCATCTGCGGCTTTCTTTTGCTTATGCCACCGAAAGCCTGCAACAAGGGCTGAGCCGCATCGCGGCCGCCGTCGAAAAGATTTGAATTCAAAGACCGGGGATTTGCAATGGACCGCGCCCAGATCGTTCACGACAACTTCCTGACCCGCGTCGCCCGTCGCGACTTGCCCGAAGGCGCGCCGCCGCATCCGGGGCTAAGCGGGCCCGAGGCTGTCTCGCTCTACCGATCGCAGGTTCTCAGCCGTGCGCTGGACCGGACAAGCCGGGCGATGCAGAAGGCAGGTCAAGGGTTTTATACCATCGGTTCTTCAGGGCACGAAGGCATGGCGGCCGTGGCCCACGCGCTTCGGCCGACCGACATTGCCTTTCTGCACTACCGCGATGCCGCGTTTCAGATTGCGCGGGCTGAACAGGTCCCTGGTCAGCAGATCGCCTGGGACATGCTTCTCAGCTTTGCCTGCTCGAAAGAGGATCCGACGTCAGGCGGCCGGCACAAGGTGCTGGGATCCCGGGCGCTGATGATACCGCCGCAAACCTCGACCATTGCCAGTCATTTGCCCAAGGCCGTGGGCGCGGCCTATTCGCTGGGTGCCGCCCGGCGTCATGACCCCGAGCATCGGGACCTGCCCGCAGACGGGATCGCCATGTGTTCCTTCGGTGATGCGTCGGCCAATCACTCGACTGCACAGGGTGCAATCAACACGGCCGGCTGGACCAGTGTGCAGTCAACGCCGCTGCCCTTGTTGTTTGTCTGCGAGGACAACGGCATCGGTATTTCGGTGAAGACGCCAAAAGGCTGGATTCAGGCCTCGATGGAGCATCGGCCGGGCATCAAGTACTTCCAGGCCAACGGGCTGGATATTTTCGAAACCTTTGCCGTGGCACAGGAGGCCGCCGAATATGTCCGGACGCGCCGCAAGCCCGCTTTCCTGCATCTGAAAACAGTTCGTCTTTATGGCCATGCGGGGGCGGATGTGCCGACAACCTATCTCAGCAAATCCGAGGTCGAGGCCGATGAAGCCAACGATCCCTTGCTGCATACCGTTCGCCTGCTGGATCAGGCCGGGGCCATGACGCCGGACGAGGCATCGAAAATCTATAACCAGACCTGCGCCCGTACTGACCGGATCGCCGCCGAGGCCGCGACCCGCCCGCATCTGACCAGTGCCGAAGACGTTGTGGCCAGCCTGGTCCCACCAAAACGCGTCTGCAAACCCACAAACGGCCCCAGCGCCGGTGCGCGATCCACGGCGTTTGGCGGTGACATGCGGGCAATGGATGAACCGCAACCGATGAGTCGCCTGATCAACTGGGCGCTGACCGATCTGATACTGGAACATCGCGAGATCGTCTGCATGGGCGAAGATGTCGGGCGCAAGGGCGGTGTCTATGGCGTAACCCAGAAGCTGCAGCAACGGTTCGGGCCGGATCGGGTCATCGACACCCTTCTGGACGAGCAATCCATCCTGGGGCTGGCGATCGGAATGGGGCACAACGGGTTCATTCCGATCCCGGAAATTCAGTTCCTCGCCTATCTGCACAACGCCGAGGATCAGATCCGGGGCGAGGCGGCGACTCTGCCGTTTTTCTCGAACGGGCAGTTCTCGAACCCGATGGTTCTGCGGATTGCGGGCCTTGGATATCAGAAAGGCTTTGGGGGGCATTTCCACAACGACAACTCGCTGGCAGTGTTGCGGGACATACCGGGTGTGATCATTGCCTGCCCGTCGAACGGAGTGGATGCAGCGAAAATGTTGCGCGAGTGTGCCCGTCTGGCCCGGGAAGAGCAACGGGTGGTGGTGTTCCTGGAACCCATCGCGCTGTATCCGATGCGGGATCTGCATGCACCGCAGGATGGCGGTTGGATGACGACCTATCCTTCGCCCGAACAGAGAATTGCGTTGGGGGATGTGGGCGTGCATGGCGCAGGAACCGATCTTGCGATCGTGACCTATGGCAACGGACATTACCTGTCGCGGCAGGCTTTGCCCGAACTGGAGGCCGCAGGGCTGAGCGTGCGTGTCATCGATATGCGCTGGCTGGCCCCCCTGCCGGAAGACGCGTTGCGGCAGGCTACCAAACCGTGCCGGCATGTGTTGATCGTGGACGAATGCCGCAGGACCGGAAGCCAGTCCGAGGCGCTGATGACGTTCTTTTGCGAAGAAAGTGACGGGATACCAACCGCCCGCATCGTGGCCGAAGATTGTTTCATAGCGACGGGCCCCGCCTATGCCGCGCCGCTGCCGTCCAAAGATGGTATCGTCGCCTCTGCACTGAAGCTGACCGGAGTGCAGCCATGACCCGAACCGCCGTTGTGATCTGCCCCGGACGGGGTACCTATAACAAGCCCGAACTGGGTTATCTGCACCGACACCATTCGGATCGGATGAACATGTTCGCCGCGTTTGATGCCATTCGCGCCGAAGCGGGTCAGGAAGGTGTCACGGCGCTGGATGGCGCTCAGCGCTATATGGTCGGCAAGTACTCCAGAGGCGATGTGGCCTCACCCCTGATTTATGCGGCGTCGCTTGCGGATGCTCAGTCGCTTTCGGACGAT
Organism: Ruegeria sp. AN11; assembly: GCF_056536005.1. Lineage (NCBI taxonomy): Bacteria > Pseudomonadati > Pseudomonadota > Alphaproteobacteria > Rhodobacterales > Roseobacteraceae > Ruegeria > Ruegeria sp. AN11. Next base: position 3,527,498 of record NZ_JBQFJD010000001.1, read on the forward strand.
ATCGAAATTGTGGCCGTTACCGGCAATTCGATGGGGTGGTATATCGCACTGGCCGCCGCGCGCGCGTTGAGTACGCGAGATGGGTTCCGGGTGGTTAACACGATGGGAACCCTCATGCAGGAACAGCTGATTGGTGGTCAGCTGGTATATCCGTTTGTGGGTGACGATTGGGTGAACGATCCTGCACGGAAGGCTGAGTTGCTGGCAGATGTGGCGAGAATTGATGCGTTAAACGGACACGCTCTGGCACTCTCCATTGATCTGGGTGGGATGCTTGTGCTGGCGGGTAACGAGGACGGGCTGAAAGCGTTTGAGCAGTCGCAGCCGGTGGTGCAGGAACGGTTTCCTATGCGACTGGCAAATCACGCGGCGTTCCATACCGGGCTTCAGGCACCGGTTGCAGCTAGGGGCCGTGCCCTGCTTGGCCAGGAACTGTTCGCTCAGCCGGATCTGCCGCTGATCGACGGACGCGGCAAGATCTGGTGGCCCGGCGCAACCGACACAGAGGCGCTTTGGGACTACACGCTGGGGCATCAGGTCACGGAAACCTATGACTTTTCACGTGCCGTGCAGACCGCCGCGCGCGAGTTTGCCCCCGATCTGTTCATTGTCACCGGGCCGGGCGCAACGCTTGGTGGCGCGGTCGCGCAATCACTGGTTCTGGCAAATTGGCAGGGCATGGCCGACAAGGCTGCGTTTCAGGGCCGACAGGAGGCAGAGCCCCTTTTGATTGCCATGGGTCGCGACGATCAGAGAATGCTGGTAACCGGCTGATACACCGATGAGGACTGGTGCGAATCCGAGGGCGTCGAGTTGAGCGATCATGAAAAGCCATTGTGGCTGAATACCAGCCGCGAGCATGTGGACAGCACCCGGCTGACTGCCGATCTGACCGTGGATCTGGCGATAATCGGCGGGGGGTACACCGGCTGTTCCGCTGCCCTGACGGCCGCCAAAGCAGGCGCATCGGTCTGTCTGCTCGAGGCGCAGGAGATCGGGCACGGCGGATCGGGGCGCAATGTGGGGCTGTCCAATGCGGGCCTATGGCTGCCTCCGGACGACATCCGCGCGTATCTCGGTAAGGCGGAAGGCGACCGACTGATTGACCTGTTGGCCGGGGCTCCGGACGAAGTCTTTCGCCTGATCGGGCAACACGGAATTGACTGTGCGCCGGTCAGGAACGGGACATTGCATTGCGCACATTCCCCGGCAGGCAATCAGGACATTGCGAAACGCCATGCGCAGCTCCGCGCATCCGGCGCGCCGGTCGAGCTGTTGACTGCCGAGGATACCAGTAGACGTACCGGCAGTTCCGCGTTTCACGGTGCGCTTTTTGACCCCCGAGCGGGAACCATCCAGCCGCTATCTTATGTTCAGGGGCTTGCCCGGGCCGCAATCGCGGCCGGGGCGCGGGTGTTCACGAACAGCCCCGTGCGTTCGTTGACACAGAACGAGGGCGGCTGGTCACTGATCACGGAAGGCGGAGTTGTTCGGGCCAAGGCGCTCATTCAGGCGACAAATGCCTATCACTGCGACCTGCAGGAAACCGCGCCTGCCTACGTGCCGGTCTACTACTTCCAATATGCAACGCAGCCTTTGCCGGATTGTGTGCGCGACACCATCCTTGCGGGCGGCGAAGGGTGCTGGGATACCGGCCTGATCATGACATCCTTCAGAACGGATGGCGATGGGCGCTTTATCATCGGCGCAATGGGGGATCTGGGCTACGCCGGGCGGTGGGCTCATTCCGGGTGGGTACGCCGCAAGATGGCCGAGCTTTATCCGCAACTGGCGGACCAACCGCTGACAGATGGCTGGCATGGGCGAATTGCAATGACATCGGATCACATCCCGAAAATCACTCGGCTTGGACCGCGCGCCTTGTCCGCGCACGGCTTTTCCGGGCGCGGCATCGGGCCGGGAACCGTGTTTGGGCGTCTCATGGCCGAAAGCCTTCTGGTGGATGATCCGTCAGTGCTGCCAGTACAGCCTGTGGATGCGCATCGTGAAGGCTGGACAGGATTGCGCCGCGCCTTTTTTGAAACAGGCGCGGCATTGACGCATCTGGTGAAGGCGCGGTTGTGAGGTCAGACGGATCGTGTGATGCCACCGTCGACGCGAATGTTCTGACCCGTGATGTATCCGCCCCCTTCGGATGCCAGCAGGGCAACGACGGACGCGATCTCATCATAGCTGCGACCGTACCTTCCCATGGGTATGCGCGCCCGGAATTCCTCTTTCTCGGGCAAGCTGTCGATAAAGCCGGGCAGGACGTTGTTCATGCGGATATTGTCTGCTGCGTATTTGTCCGAAAACAGTTTTGTAAAGGCCGCCAGCCCAGCCCGGAACACGCCTGAGGTCGGAAAAACCGGATCCGGTTCGAATGCGGCGAAGGTCGAGATGTTGATGATCGATCCGCCGCCCTGCGCCTGCATGATTGGTGTGACCAGCCGTGTCGGGCGGACAGCATTCATGAAATAGACGTCCATTCCGGTGTGCCAGTCCTCGTCCGTCAGTTCCAGAACAGGCGCGCGCGGTCCGTGTCCGGCGGAATTGACCAGCACGTCAATGCGGCCCCATTGCGCCATGGACGTATCAACCAGCCTTTGCAGATCGTCATTGGACTGGTTCGATCCGGTGACACCGACGCCGCCCAACTCATCCGCCAGCGCCTCGCCCTTGCCGGATGAGGACAGGATGCCGACCTTGAGGCCATCCGCCGCCAGCCGCCGGGCCGCATCCGCTCCCATGCCGCTGCCGCCTGCCGTGATCAGAGCCACTTTTGCCATTTCTTCTCTCCGATTGAATGTCTGGATTGAATGTGCAGGTTGCGGCCGGGTTTGACCAATCAGTTCTTCTGCCATAAAACAGTAGAAAATCTACTGGTTATTGCGATGGCCGCTCTACCTCCGTTGAATGCATTGCGGGCTTTTGAAGCTTCGGCACGACACCTGAACTTTCGACGCGCCGCTGACGAACTGGGCGTTACACAAGGCGCGGTCGCGCAGCAGGTGCGCGGGTTGGAGGCGCGGTTGGCGGAAAAACTGTTCGACCGAATGCCCCGCGGGCTGCGCCTTACCGAAGCGGGGCGGCGGTTTCACGCACCGCTGCAACGGGCCTTCCAGCTTATCGAAGAGGCCGTCGATGACCTGGCCGGCACAAGACAGATCACCATTTCGGTTACACCCAGCTTCGCGTCGAAATGGCTGGTCCCGCGCCTGAACACATTCACGGACCTGCACCCCGACATCTCGGTTCAGGTAGACGCCCGCGAGCGGTTGGCAGATTTCCGGACCGACAATGTGGACATCGCCGTCAGGCAAGGTCGCGCACCTTTCGGACCCGGGCTGGTCGTAACACCCCTGTTTTCGACCGAGTTCGTCGCCGTTTGCAGTCCGGACCTGGCAGGGAATGTGCGGGCTGCACGTGATCTTCTGGGCCAGGTCCTGCTGAACGATACGCACGGACTCTGGCCGCTTTTTCTTGAGCGTGTCGGAGTAACCGGCAAACCCCGGATGATGAGTTTCAGCCAGACCAGCCTTGCCATCGATGCGGCGATGTCGGGGCAGGGGATCGCGCTGGCAAACGCGCCGCTGGTAGAGAGGGAACTGGAATCCGGTCGTCTTGTGCAAGCACTGCCGGATGTTCTGATCGGGGATCTGGGGTTTCACGTCGTAGCGCCTGCCAAACCACGACAGCCAGAACTGGTCGGGTTGGTTCGCGACTGGCTGTTGTCTCAGACCTGAAGCTTTGCAGCAACCGCTTCGATCCGGTTTCGCAGCCACCGATGCGCGGGGTCGTTGGTCGATCGTTGGTGCCAGACCATGTAGATCGAAACAGGGTCACAGTTGAACGGAAGCGGCGCGCAATCAAGCGAAGACAACGGCCCCTGCTTCATCAGCGCCGTGTCGGTCGAGATCAGATCGCTGCCTTTCACGAAAGATGGAATAGCGTTGAAATGCGGCAGGGCCACGGTGGGTGGCCTGATCTGCGACTGATCAACGCCGCGCATCACCGCGCGTGAACTGCGCCCATCGGCAAACCGCACTTCGACATGTTCCGCCTGACAATAGCTGGGCCAGCTGTCCGGGGGCGTTCGCATCGCGCTGTCATAGAAAATCATAAGCGGGCTGGTGATCAACAGCTTCTGAATGATGTCCGGCCCGTCCGGCGGCAGAGGCGTCAGCATCAGTTGGCACCTGTCACCGCGCAGCAGGTCGGGGTCGGGTACACCTGACGGAATAAAACCAAGTTCAACGCGAATGCCGTCCGCGCGGCTGGCGCGCAGCAGCTCGGGAAAGATCAGCTCGCGCGGCATGTCGTTGGTGGCGATCCCGAACGCCATTTCTTCGGACAAGGGATCGAATGGGCGCTCGTGGGTCAGGGCCCGCATGTCGTCGAGCAGCGTCTGAACCGGCTCTTTCAGGGACAAGGCGCGCTCGGTCGGGGTCAGGCCCTGACCTGAACGAATGAACAGCGGATCGTTCAACACCAGTCTCAGCTTCGCCAGTGTATGACTGATTGCGGATTGCGTAACGCCAAGCCGGTCGGCCGCCTTCGAGACCGAGCTTTCCTCGAGTATCGTCAGGAAGATGCGCAGCACCTTGCCATCCAAATCAGTAAAATCAGTTTTGCTCATACAATCTATGATTATTCATGAATGGATTTGCTGTCCACGGCAGGATAGGCAGCTTTCAGATCAGGAGGCGCGAAATGGGAATACGCTTTTTCTCGGACAAGAACCGACCCGTCCACATGGGGGCGTACCCGATGGAGCGGTTGGCTCGGCAGGACAACCTTCCGGATCTGTCGCTTGTGCCGCCGATGAAAGAGCTCAGCTTTCACCGCCCCGACCAGCCTGAAAGCATCGTAAACGCGATGGGCGAATTTCAGGCCATGATGGATGCTATCCGTGACGGGTTTGTGAACCCCGCGATTGCGGGAATCCCGGACAGCCCGTCGGAGCGCGCCAATCATCTGAAGGCGTTTGGTTATTTCAATGATGCATCGATGATCGGATGCGGACCGCTGCCGACTGAGGCGCTGTTGCCCGAACCCCGGAGAAATCGCGACATCGACCGGCTGGCCCACGCCCTGAGAACGCGCCAGACCAAGACGCTGGCCTCGGGCATCGATGTGATCATGGCGGATCTGAAGGAAAGCATGGAGGCGGAGACCGGCTCGATAGACGCCCACCGACACGCGATTGTTTTCCTGTACGAACATCATCGCGACCCGGACGCGGATGAGCCGGGGACAGAGTGGATCAGGGATGCACAGGACCATCGTGCCTGCCTTTTGGCGACCGAAAACGCGGTGGTGATTGCCAACTATATCCGATTGCTCGGGTTCGATGCGCGGGCGCATACGGTCATGTCGTCCGAGGTGGATCTGAACAGGCTGGCCGTTGCCGCGGGGCTGGTCACGGCCGAGGGCGGCGCGCTTGTCGCCCCCTGGCTTGGCAAACGGTTCGGGTTGGCTGCAATCACCACCGAGATGGAGATCGCCCATGACAGGCCCCTGAAGCCCATGGCGCAGCAGCCGTGGTTCAAAACTCAGGGTCCTGCGTGGTGGCTGGGTGCAGGTTTTGCCAAAAGTGCGCTGAACCGTGACCCCTATGCCAAGCGGCGCTATGTGGATGGCGCGCATCCGTTCGAAAAGCTGACGCGTGTCGACGATCCAACCACATACATTGACGAGGAAAACGTGGCCCGTGTGCCGAAACGGGCGGACATGTTTGCCCGCGCGCAATTCGGAGATATGGGCAAGCCCCTGCAAGACGCGGCCAAAGGCGGGCACTACGTCCGCAAATCCGCGCCCAGCTTCGCACAAAGGCGCGCGCTGGGTGCCTTCGTTCTGTTGCAGGATGGCGACAGCGCCGACGGGCGCAAGCCAACAGATGCGCAGCGGAACGCCGCGAACATCAAGGCGGCGTCCTACTTTCTGGGGGTTGATGCTGTCGGTCTAAGCCGGTGCCCGGAATGGGCCTGGTATTCCCACGACGCAACCGGCGAAGCCATCGATTCGCCCCATGATCAGGCCGTCAGCATGATCATTGATCAGGGATATGAGACGATGGAGGGCGCCAGCGGTGACGATTGGATCAGCGTCGCCCAGTCCATGCGTGCGTATCTTAGATTTTCCTTACTGGGCGGAGTGATTGCCCAGCAAATCCGCAATCTGGGCTACAAGGCCAAGGCGCATACGGTGATGGATGGCGAAGTGCTGCAGCCACCACTGCTGTTGCTGTCCGGGTTGGGCGAAGTCAGCCGCATTGGCGAGGTGATCCTGAACCCCTATCTGGGGCCGCGTCTGAAATCGGGCGTGGTAACGACAGATATGCCGATGAGCCACGACAAGCCCATCGACTTTGGCCTGCAAAGCTTTTGCGAGTCCTGTAACAAATGCGCGCGCGAATGTCCCTCGGGGGCGATCACTGCCGGACCGAAACTGATGTTCAACGGCTATGAAATCTGGAAGTCCGACAGCCAGAAATGCGCCACCTATCGGATCACGACACCGGGCGGGTCCATGTGCGGGCGGTGCATGAAAACCTGCCCTTGGAACCTTGAAGGCCTGTTCAGCGAACGCCCTTTCCGCTGGGCAGCGATGAACATCCCATCCGTCGCACCCGTGTTGGCGCGATTGGACGACGCGGTCGGAAATGGCGGTTTGAACGACACCAAGAAATGGTGGTGGGATATCGAGTTGCAGGCGGACGGGGCCTATCGCCCTTCGACCCATCCCCTGAACCGGCGTGACCTGCAAAAGGATCTGGACCTGAAATACGAGGATCAGACGCTGGCCGTCTACCCGGCTTACCTGGCCCCGCACCCATGGCCCTATCCGTTCGCGATGGACCGCGAGGCCGGGATCGCCGCCTATGAGGCTCTGGTTTCGGCAGACGAGTACAAGGCGCGCAAAGCTGCCGGGGATATGAGCGTGGTTCACCGCTATCAGATCGCCGGAGACGCACCGGTGATGCGGGTTGAACTGACCAGGGTCGACAAGTTGTCTTCTGATATCACGAAATACGAATTCTCGGCCATGGATGGTGCGCCGTTGCCGGACTGGACTGCCGGCGCACATCTGGATGTATTGGTCGCCCCGGAATTTCTGCGTCAGTATTCCATGTCGGGCGATCCTGCTGACCGGACTACGTATCAGATCGGCGTCCTGCGCGAAGATGAAGGGCGCGGCGGTTCGGCGCTGTTGCACCGTATCTTCGGCAAGGGGCGCAAGGTATTCATTTCAAAACCCATCAATCACTTTGAACTGGATGAAACTGCCAGCAAGACGTTCCTGATGGGCGGCGGTATCGGCATCACCCCGATGATTGCCTTTGCGCACAGGCTTCACGCGCTGGGCAGAGACTTCGAGCTGCACTATTCCGCCAGTACGCGGGCGGACGCTGGTTACCTGCAGGACCTTGCCGCAGCGCCCTGGGGCGATCATGTGCACTACCATTTTTCAGACGAAAACACCCGGGCCGATCTGGATGTCATCCTGTCTGATTATCAGGAAGGATGGCACGTTTATACCTGCGGTCCGGATCGATATATGGACGGCGTGATACAAGCGGCAGAACGACAGGGTTTTCCCGAAGACGCCCGGCATCTGGAGTATTTCTCGGTTCCCGAGCAACCCGAATACGAAAACCATCCGTTCATTCTGAAGCTAGCAAAGTCAGGCAGGGAGCTGACCGTCCCATCGGACAAGGATGCCGCGCAGGTTCTGAATGAGGCGGGAATTCATGTGGATGTGAAATGCGCCGACGGCATTTGCGGGGTCTGCAAATGCGGGGTTATCTCGGGCGAAATTGAGCATCGTGATTTTGTGTTGTCGAACCGGCAGCGCGAAGGAGCTATCATTTTATGCCAAAGCCGCGCCGCGAATGCGGATGGCGTGATCGAGATTGACCTCTGACAATTGTTCAAAAACGACTTTGGGAAACCTAAATTTTGGTCGTTCCGGCCATGGACGCCACCTGGTTGCTGCACTAACGTCCCGTTCAAACCCCAGTTAATCCTGATCCACAGGTGCGAGGTAAACAAATGGACTATCACAGCCCCAACAGTTTCGAAGAAGCTTCGGCGCTGGCAGCGAATGCAACGGGCACGACCCGGTTTCTTGCAGGCGGCACCGACGTACTGGTGCAATTGCGTTCGGAACTGGTGACCCCCGATACACTGATCGACGTGAAAAAAATCAATGGGGTGCGGGACATCACCCGAAACGCCGATGGCAGTTGGACCCTGGGCGTCGCCGCCACCGGTGCCGAAATGAGCGAGCACCCCGAACTTGGCCGCGACTGGCCCGGCGTGGTCGAGGCAATGGATCTGATCGGCTCCACCCAGGTACAGGGACGCGCGACTTTGACGGGCAACCTGTGCAATGGCTCGCCTGCGGCTGATTCCGTGCCGGCCATGGTAGCGGCCGGTGTCACGGTGACCGTGACCGGTCCTGGCGGCACGCGGGAGGTCGCGGTCGAAGATATTCCTGTTGGCCCCGGAAAGACCTCGCTGACCAAGGGCGAGCTGATTTCCGCAGTGCACATTCCGGCGCGGGGAGACAACGGTGGAGACGCATATCTGCGCTTCATTCCACGTACCGAGATGGACATCGCCGTCGTCGGCGTCGGCGTGAACCTGCGCCTGGATGGTGATAAGATCACCGAGGCGCGTGTTTCGCTGGGTGCGGTGGCCCCGACCGTTCTGCTGGTCGAAGACTGCGCCAGGGCCATCATCGGCACCACTCTGGACGACACCGCGCTTGATGCACTGGCTGCGGCTGCATCCGCCGCCTGTAATCCGATCAACGACAAACGCGGCACAATCGAATTCCGCACCGAAGTTTCGGGTGTTCTGGCAAAGCGCGCCGCAAAAATCGCCTATGCCCGCGCGAAGGGAGAGCAAGCATGAGCAAGTTACACGTATCCACCACCGTGAACGGTGACGCGGTTGAATACCTGTGTGATCCCCGCGAAACCCTGCTGGACTGCCTGCGTGATAAGCTGAACCTGACCGGCGCCAAAGAAGGCTGCGGCACCGGCGATTGCGGCGCGTGCTCGGTCACGGTTGATGGCCGTCTGGTATGCTCGTGCCTGATGCTGGGTGTCGAGGCGGAGGGAAAGCAGATCGAAACCGTCGAAGGTATCGCGGATGGCGATGTTCTGCACCCGCTGCAGAAGAAATTCATCGAATACGCTGCCCTGCAATGTGGCATCTGCACGCCGGGTATTCTGGTTGCGGCGAAGTCCCTGCTGGAAAAGAACCCGAACCCGACCGAGGAGGAGACTCGGTACTGGCTGGCGGGCAACCTGTGCCGCTGCACGGGATATGACAAGATCATTCGTGCCGTGATGGATACGGCAGCTGAGATGCGGGAGGCTTCGTAATGGCACTCGACGATCGGAAATCCGAATTCAATTTCGTGGGTACCCGTCCTGACCGGCCGGATGGTCTGGACAAGGTGACGGGCCGGGCCCGGTTTGGCGCCGATGCTTATGCGCCCGGGATGTTGCACGGCGCGATCCTGCGGTCCCCTCATGCGCACGCGCGGATCGTGAAGATCGACGCATCGAAGGCCGAGGCGCTGAAGGACGTCAAAGCCGTTGTGACCCGGGCCGATTTCGCGGATGTGCCCTTCAAGCCCGGTTTGGAAGGCGAATTCTGGAGCGTGCTGGAAAATGTCATGGCGGGTGAAAAGGCCCTCTATGACGGTCACGCTGTTGCGGCGGTTGCGGCCACGTCGGCTTTGGCTGCGCGCGATGCGCTCAAGCTGATCGAGGTCGAGTACGAAGTGCTGCCCCACGTCACGGATGTGGACAAGGCGATGGCCCCTGATGCGCCGGTAATCCGCGAAGGGGCTGCGGACTATTCCGTGCCCGAAGGGATGCACCCCAACGTCGTGCGCTATCACGAAAGCGGCCATGGCGACGTCGAGGCCGGGTTTGCCGAGGCGGATCTGATCCTGGAAGACAGTTTTGTCACCGAGGCAACGCATCAGGGCTATATCGAACCGCACGCCTGCCTTGGATCTCTGGGCAGTGACGGCAAGGGTGAGCTGTGGTGCTGCACACAAGGCCATTGGTACGCGCAGAAATACTGCGCCACGCTGCTAGGCCTTGAAACGGCGCAGCTGCGGGTGACCGCCTCGGAAATCGGTGGTGGCTTTGGTGGCAAGACCACCGTGTTCATCGAACCGGTTGCATTGGCGCTGAGCCGCAAGGCCAACCGGCCTGTTAAGATCGTAATGAGCCGCTCTGAGGTGTTCCGTGCTACCGGCCCGACCTCGTCCGCGTCGATGGATATCAAAATCGGCATGAAGAAAGACGGCACGATCACGGCGGCCGAAGGTATCTTCCGACTGCAGGGCGGTGCCTTTCCGGGAGCGCCCGGGGATATGACCGCCATGTGCGCTTTTGCGCCCTACAACCTGACCAATGTTCGTCAGGTCGGCTATGACGTTCTGGCCAACCGTCCGAAACAGGCCGCCTATCGCGCCCCCGGCGCACCCATGGGGGCGTTCGCAGTAGAATCCGTGCTGGATGAGCTGTGCAAGAAGCTGGGGCTGGATCCGGTGGACGTGCGTCTGAAGAACGCGGCGCACGAAGGCACCAAAGCCAGTTATGGCCCGACTTACGAACGTATCGGTCTGGTCGAAACGCTTGAGGCAGCCAAGGCCCATCCCCACTATTCGGCGCCGCTGAAACCGGGGCAGGGGCGCGGCATTTCGTGCGGGTTCTGGTTCAATCACGGTGGTGAAACCAGCGTCTCGCTTGCTCTGTCCGAGGACGGCTCGGCCCAGGTTATGGTCGGCACACCCGACATCGGTGGCTCGCGTGCGTCTATGGCCCTGATGGCGGCCGAAGTGCTGGGTATCCCATACGAGAACATTCGTGTCACCGTCGCGGATACGGCGACGCTGGGCTACAATGACGTAAGCCACGGCTCGCGTGTGACCTATGCCAGCGGTCTGGCGACCATCAAGGCAGCCAGAAACGCTGTGGAACGTCTGTGTGAACGCGCGTCGGCCAAATGGGGTATCCCGGTTGACGCGGTGAAATGGGAAAATGGCTGTGCCGTGCCTTCGGGTCCGAACGCAGGCGATTTCGATCCAATGCCGCTGGCCGATATCACTGCCGATATGGGCGCGACCGGTGGCCCGATCTCGGGCCATTTCGAAGCCACTCCGGAAGGGGCGGGCGTGTCATTTGGCACCCACATCGTCGATGCCGAGGTCGATCCGGAAACCGGCAAAACCGCGATCACCCGCTATACGGTCATTCAGGATGCCGGTAAGGCCATCCACCCGACTTATGTGGAAGGTCAGTATCAGGGCGGTGCCGCGCAAGGCATCGGCTGGGCGCTGAATGAGGAGTATATCTACGGCGAGGATGGCCGGTTGCAGAACTCGATTTTCCTCGACTATCGCATTCCTGTGGCCAGTGACCTGCCGATGATCGACACGGTGATTGTCGAAGTGCCCAACCCCGGCCACCCGTTCGGTGTGCGCGGCGTGGGCGAGACCGGCATCGTGCCGCCGCTCGCGGCCATCGCCAACGCTGTCTCCAATGCGGCGGGCGTGCGGATGAAGCAATTGCCAATGTCGCCGCCCCGCATTCTGGCGGCGCTCAAGGACAATGGTTGAGGTCCACCTCTGGTCCGGCCTCCGGTCTCTGACTGGGGGCCAGCAGGTGGTTGAGGTGCAGGCCAAAACCACCGGCGAGCTGCTGCGCGAACTTGTTCGCGCGCATCCGCAATTGCAGGCACCGATTGATGCCGGGGTATCAATCGCCATCGATGGCCGTGTTATCGCCTCGGGATTGACCGAACCGATCCCGGAAGGCAGCGAGATTTACCTGATGCAACGCCTGCGTGGCGGCTGAGCGAGGTTGACCCGGAAGGGGCAACGATCAGTTCACTAAGTCTTCGGCTATTTGATCCACGGCAGTTTGCAGAGAGTCGCGTCGATATTGCGTGCTATCGGCGAAGGCGTCGAAACGGGCCGAGGCCCGCAGAATTTGAACGCCGTCCCGTGGGGTGATATCGAAACTGATCGAAGAGATAATGCAGTTTCCCGGCAAGGCGCGGATTTCGGTACAGATTCTGCGTGCCTTTTCGAACAACTCTGCGTGGTTGCCCAGAGTGTTGTGAAGATCGCGGCCACCAATCAGCCGCACCCGGGCCGAGATGAGTTCGCCGTTCTTGACGACTGACGGATCGCCGGTTTCGTAATCTGGGACATATTGCAGGTTTCCGATGATCATGACGTTTCCATCCCGTGAAAGCGTGGCGTTGGATTTGGAAACATCACATTTTGTTCCCAGGTTGCCCAGTACTTCGAAACAGTATCCCGCCAGAGTTTGCGGCGCGCGCGCATGGGCATAAAGTTCCTGAAAATCCGGCTCTTGCAGGGTTTCTCCGGGCTTCAGCAAAGCCTCAAACGGCATTTCCAGCTTGTATGACACATAGCGACCTGTGGTCAGGTCCGTGGGGTTGAATGCTGCGTTCAGCTTCTTGTTGTTGCGCAGCCAGGCAACAAGTGGTGGGCCTTCGGCAAGTTCACCCACGGTTTCAAACGCCGCGTCTTCGCCGGACTGCGCCCGGGATACCGCGTGGCTGATTTGAAAGCCCCAGTACATCGTCGGCAGATACCACACCGCAAGTAACGCCAGGATTGAAAGAGTCAGGGCCATACCTATCAGTTTCATTGCCGGGAAACCTCCTGCGGCGCGGGATCAAGCAGCGCAAGGTCACCACCGACCGCGGCGGTCAGCAGCATGACATGCGTGTCCTCAAACGTGTCATCTCCGATCAGCGTAAAGTCGTTTTCCGAGACATAGACATCACGTCTGGCCATGCTGCGATATTCGATTGGCTGGTCCGGCAGGTCGCCCACCAGGACATGGGCCGCACTGTGGGGGGCTGTTACATTGGTGTCCGCAGGCACACCCATGACCTGCCGGTACCATGCGTCAAACGCGCGGTAACCGGTGTTGAAGCTGTAAATTTGGTTCGTGTACAGATCATTTCCGTTATCCGCCTTGGTCTGCGCGGGCTAATGCACCTGTGGCCTTCGCCATGGTGCAACCATGCAAGGCCCCGGGTCATCATTCGCGCCAAATTCAAAGTTCGTTACAAAGTCGCTGATCCTGATTGCCTCGAGCGGCATGTCCTGTTCCGGCACCACAAGACCCGAGTTCTCGCCGATCATCGCGACATGCGACAGGGTGACACCCCTGGCCAGTTGCAGGTTCCAGATCACGTTCTGGCGGAAGCTTTGCAGCACCAGATAGACGGGTGCCGACGTGTCCGTGACAAACACGTCCACGGCAAACATCCGTCCCTGCGCCCGGGATCCGGTCTGATAGTGTTTTTCCGAAACCTGCACACCCTTGATTTGGTCGATCAGTGCATTTGCGATGGCCCGGTTCGAGAACACATGGGTCGTTGTCAGCAGCGTGCCGGTCTCCATGCGCACGTTATAGGCAACATCATTCGGCTGCGGTCTTTTGAAGGTGCAATTGGAGTTAACGGCAAAAGGGATCAGCACGTTGGGTGGGGCGTCCTTCACTGAAGATTCAAAGCCCGTCGCCACATCCAACACGGTCAACTGTCCCCGGCCCGCAGTTGCCAGACCCGGGCTGGGAATGCTCCAGCCTTGATCGGTGATCTGGCGAACGTCCTGCACAGGCTTGGGTTGTGGCTGTGGGGCCGGCTGGTTGTCTGGGGCCGCTGCTTGCGACAGTTTCCACTCGTCGAACACCATCAGGCCGTGGAACCCGGCAACCCCGGCCATGGCCGCCAATATGGCCCAGATCATCGCGTTGCGGAGATTATGACCTTTCGGCGCCGGTTCACTGGGCGGAGCTTCTGTTTGGACTTGCGGTGGCGGAGGGGTGCCGTGTTTCTGCTGAATGCGTTGTATTCGTTCTGAAAAATCTTGCTTTTGCTTTGAATCAGTCATGGTGTCGTATCTCGTGATTCGGCACCGACGTTAATTGAAAATTTCAACCGCTGCGAGAATGCAGTACCGGCGAAACCTGCCGTTCGAAATGACTGTTGCAAGAAGACAAATCAACTACACCTTGTTCGAAGCAGTTGAAGTCCGGTTGTTTTGGCTGGAATTGATGCTTGGCTGTTAACCCTGCCAGGGTTCACGCCCGACCATCCGGTCCGCTTCTGCCGTGATATCGTTCATGTGGTGCTCAAGGCTTTGCCTGAGCGTTTCGATCTGTTCTTCACTGGCTTTGCGGGGGACGGTTTCGGTCCATTCCCGACACAGGAAAACGCCCTGATTGCGCCAGGGGCGGGGCAGCAGCATGCGGTCCCACGTTCCGGCCTCGCGCCCGTAGCGGGTAGAAAAGGTAATGCCAAACACCCGTTTACCCGAGGTGCGGGCCCAAACCAGCGGCACGGTCGACAACACCCGTTCGGGCCCACGCGGACCGTCGGCGGCAATGCCAATCGAAATGCCTTGCTTGATCATCCCCAGCACCTCGCGCGACAAGGCGACGTGGCGTTTCCGGCTGGTCATGGCGATCGAGTCCAATCCGAACAGCTTTTGCACCCGGCCCACCATGCTGCCGGCGCGCGCGGCCGACGTGATGGTACAAACCCGTCCCTTGTCCAATGGAAAGAGGTAGGGCGATAGCGTCAGCCGCTGGTGCCACATCACAACAATCACCGGCTCACCCTGTTCCACCAGTTTGTCCATTTCCTCAAACCCGAGGCGCTGCCAGTTCGTGTTGCGATGAACCATCCGGATGTAGCTGGCGATCCGCCGCGCCGCCCAGTTGAGAACGGCTTCGCTGTCTGCGATTTTCTTGCGGAGGCTCACGTATTGTATCCTTTTGCTGACCAGACCTTGTCTTAAAGAACTGCGCGTTCTGTGCAACTTGTTTGTCCCCGGGGTGATCTGACGATGAATCGCAAAAAGCCTCTTGAGTCCGCCGCGCGGCTGGCATATCTGGGTCGCACCACAGGGGTATAGCTCAGTTGGTAGAGCGACGGTCTCCAAAACCGTAGGTCGCGGGTTCGAACCCTGCTGCCCCTGCCATTTCCTTCCATGTTGTCGACGAAGCCCAGGTTGGGGATACCCTTCCTTGTGCGGGTTCAGTTTCACGGGCAATCGCTGTTCCCTCCGGCGAATGAATGGCCTATTGTCCCGTGCAGACAGAACGCACCGGGATGGGGATACATGTCGCGTTTCGATGGTTACTTCCTGCGGCAGTTGCTGGTGCTGTTCGGATTTTTCACTCTGGTTCTGGTTGGCGTCTTCTGGATTACCCGATCAGTCAGCCTGTTTGACCGGGTAATCAGCGGTGGTCAGTCGGCCATGGTGTTTCTTGAATTCACGGCCCTGACGCTGCCGACGCTGATCCGCACGGTGATGCCAATGGCCGTATTTGCTGCCGCAGTCTACGCCACCAACCGGCTGAGTCGGGAAAGCGAGATGACGGTGATGCTGGCCACCGGGTCAAGCCCGTGGCGGCTGGCGCGCGGAGTATTGGTTTTTGGTGTCATTGCCGGGCTGATGATGGCGGTCATCAGCATCTTCCTGCGCCCAGCATCCGTCGATCAGCTTGAGCAGCGGCAGGCCGAAGTCGCCGGGGACGTTACCGCGCAATTGCTGAACGAGGGTGAATTTCTGCACCCGGCCGCTTCGGTGACGGTCTATATCGGCAGCATTGATCTGGACGGTACTTTGCACGAAGTGTTTGTTTCCGATCGTCGCGACAAACTGAACTCGGCCAGCTATTCCAGCAAGACGGCGTATCTGGTCAACAATGATGCGGGTCTGCATCTTGTGATGCTGGACGGGATTGCGCTGCGCCTGGACCGTGAAGGCCGGACGTTGTCTTCGACCCTGTTTCAGGACGCGTCTTACGACATATCCGGGTTGACCAGTTCGCGCGGCATGAACGACCGCAGCCTCGAAGCGGTTCCGACAATCGAGTTGCTCAATGACCGGGACGCAATCTCGGCAGCGGAAGGATTCAGTCAGGGTGAGATGATCGAGGAGCTGCACCAGCGGTTCTCCTGGATCGCGATCTGTATTGCTGTCGCGATGGCGGGGTATTCCACGCTGATGCTGGGCAGTTTCTCGCGGTTTGGCCTTTGGCCACAGATATTCGGGGCTTTCACCATCCTTATTCTGCTGGAGGGTGTTCGCGGATTTATCTCTCCCATTGTCATCGCCGATCCTGCCATGTGGCCGATGCTGTATCTGCCGGCCTTCGGGGGCATCCTGATTTCCTGCATGTTCCTGTTTGTTGCGGGCCGGCCGCTTGTCGTGATGCGGCGAACCGAAAGCCAGACAATGCCGCAGGCAGGCACCTGAGTTCAGCCGCGAAGATCGGCAAGGCAGCTCAGGATATCGTCGATGCCCGCGCCATCACGGCGGGTCACCAGATAGAGCGGCAGTAACAGGTCACGTGCCCCCTCAATCGGGATCAGTTCCTTCGATCGCAGGTGGTCTTCGATGACGTAGCGCGGGAAATACCCGGTTCCGCCCCGGCGGAACACATAGCGCAGCGCCATCATGCAATTGCCAAGAAAAATCGTCTGCCCCGGCGCCTGTCGGGCCACGGATTTCACGTGGTCCTGATAGACTTCACCCAATTCCAGATTGACAAATACCAGATCCTGGCCGGTGTCGGCCGTGCCCCGGGTTCGGACAAGTATCAGGCGCTCGGTGCCCAAGTCGTGAAACACCACGCGCGGATCGGCCGGTTTTTCATGGGTCAGGGCGGCATCCAGAACATGCGTCGCGACAGCGTCGACCATGTTCAGATCGTGGTCATAGTTCAGCGTCAGCAACAGTTTTCCGGACTGCCGTTCGAACCGCACGGCCAGATCAACCAGCAACGGATCCCAGATGCTCAGCTGTGCGCCAAGCCGCAAGGCGATGCGGTTCTGGGATTGAGACGGCAGGTCGTGTGAAGCAAAGGACCAAAGCGACAGCATCTGTTCAGCGTAAGGGCGGAATTGCCGCCCGAAATCAGTCAGTGTGGTGCCACCCGCGCCCCGATTGAACAGTTGCTTTCCCGTTTCATCTTCAATCGCGCGGATACGCGCACTGACGGCAGTCTGGGTCACGTTCAGCTTGCGGGCCGCGGCGTGAAAGCCTCCGACCTCGGCAACGCACAGAAATGTTTCGAGCGCTTTGATCTGCATGCCGAAAGTATTTTTTGATCGAACCGATAAAATCAATTCATTTTTTTGGCCACAGGGATTGCACTATCATGATGCGCAACTTCAGCCAAAGGACGCGCCATGCTGGACAAAAGCCACAAACCCACCTGGACCAGTTTCGAAAACGCCACCAAGGAAGATTTTCTGGCGGTGATGGAATACGAAGACGCCTATAACGCGGCTCTGCCGGATCGCATTCTGGATGCAATCCGTTCGCTCGATGAAGAGTGGACGCCCTATCCTGTAAACCGTTATCAACACAGCCTGCAGGCCGCGACCCGTGCCTATAACGACGGGGCCGACGAAGAGATCGTCATCGCTGCATTGGTGCATGATACAGGCGATATCCTGTCCCCCTACAACCATGGTGAGCTGTCAGCGGCGATGATGAAGCCCTATGTCAGCGAAAAAACCTACTGGATTCTCAAGCATCACTGCGTGTTTCAGGGGTATTATTACAATCACTTCCTGGGTGGCGACCGCAACGCCCGCGACAAGTATCGTGACAGCCCGTACTGGGAAGACTGCCGGTATTTCTGCCACGAATACGACCAGTGCGCCTTCGACCCCGATTACCCGACCAAACCGCTGGAGTTCTTTGAACCCATGTTGCGCCGGGTTCTGAACAAGGGAGAAGGCCACATGGAATTGAACGAGACGGCGGACGACGGCAAGATTGATTAAGAAAAATGACAGGCGGGCCTGAGCCGCCCGCCTGAACCGATCAGCAGCTTGCCATCAGACGATAGACGATCTGCGCGGCGGTAAAATCCCATGCGGCATCGCCATCGGGGGCCAGTTCGACCACATCGAGTCCGACGCATTTTCGCCCCTTCAACGCGTGTTCCACCAGATGCAGCGCCTGGTAATAGGCCAGCCCACCGGGAACGGGGGTGCCGGTTGCCGGCATGATCGCCGGGTCCAGTCCATCAACATCAAAGCTGACATAAACCAGTTCCGGGAAGTCTTCGGGCAGGTCGATGGCGTGGATGTTGTCGGTCACCAGTTCTTCGGCATCGACGTGAAAAACGTTGTTTTGTACACGGCTCTCGGCCTCTTCTTTGCAGAAGGCACGAACGCCGAACTGGGCCAGTCGGATGCCTTCCTCGGCCAGAAGATGCATGACCGAGGCGTGGGAGTGTTTTTCGCCCTGATAGGCGTTGCGCAGGTCGGCATGCGCGTCCACCTGAACAATACCGATTGGTTGACCCAACGCACGGGCAACACCCATGACTGCACCGTAGCTGAGCGAATGCTCGCCACCCAGCGTCACCGGCACCTTACCCGCGCGCACTGCGGCTTCGGTGCGTTGGGCCAGGCGTTCCATGATTTCCGGCAGCGAGGCATCGCAATCCAATGGCGGCTCGGTGAAGATGCCCTGCAGGCAGGGTTGAGCGCTGCCGACGATCCGCTCCAGCTCATTTGAGGCCTCGATAATTGCTTCGGGCCCTTTGGCCGTGCCCGAGCCATAGGACACCGTGCGCTCCAGCGGCACCGGGATCACGTGGAACCGCGCATCTTCAGTGCGCTCGGAGGCGGTCAGTTCACTGTCGAGGAAAATGCTCATGAGAGTCTGTCCTTAAAGTCTTCATAGCCGAACTTTTTGATGATTTTCAGTTCGTCCGTTTCGCTGTTCCACAGCGCGATGGTCGGCAGCGGCACGCCGTTGAATGTGTTTGTCTTGACCATTGAGTAATGGGCTTGGTCCAGGAAGGCGAAGCGCTGCCCGATCTCCAGCGGCTTGTCCCATGTGTAGTCGCCGATCACGTCGCCCGCCAGACAGGACGGGCCGCCCAGACGGTATGTGTGGCCAGCCTCGGCTTCATCCATCAAAGCCGGACGATAGGGGGCTTCGATCACGTCGGGCATATGGCAGGTGGCCGAGATATCGGTGATCGCAAGGTTCATGCCATTGGTCGGCAGGTCGAGGATTTCGCCAATCAAAACGCCTGCGTCCAGTGCGACGGCTTCGCCGGGTTCAAGATAGACATCGATGCCATATGTTTCGCGGATGCCCTTGATGAAAGCGACCAGACCGTCGCGGTCATAGTCGTCGCGGGTGATATGGTGCCCGCCGCCGAAGTTCAGCCATTTGAGTTGCCCCATGAACGGCATGAGTTTCGGTTCGACGGCGTCCCACGTGCGCTGCAGCGGCTCGAATCCCTGCTCGCAGAGCGTGTGCATGTGCAGGCCATCAACCCCGGTCAGGGTTTCCGAGGTGAGCTGGCTGACGGGCGTTCCCAGCCGAGAACAGGGGGCGCAGGGATCGTATTTCGGAATTTCACCCTCGGAGTGTTCCGGGTTGATGCGCAAGCCGACCTGAACGCCCGCAGCCTGTGCCTTGGCGAGAAACCGATCCTTTTGCGCCGGAGAGTTGAAGATGATGTGGTCGGACAGTGACAGGATCTCGTCGATATCCGCGTCCTTGTACCCGGCGCAGAATGTGGCGACCTCACCGCCATATTCCTCGCGGCCCAGCCGAGCCTCGTAGATGCCGCTGGCGCAGGTGCCACCGAGATGTTTGCGTACCAGGGGGGCAAGCGAGAACATCGAAAACGCTTTGAGCGCGCTCAGCACATGCGCGCCTGATCCGGATCCGATATCGGCGAGAACGGTCAGGTTCCGCTCGACGGCCTTTTCATCGACCACGAAGCAGGGGGTCGGCACACGGCTCAGGTCAAAATTGCGGAAGGCTCCGGCATCCCCGGCTTGTGTGGTCATCATGTCGGACATAACCGGCGTCTCCTTGGGGTGGAGAGGCCGGGGGCGCTGCCCCCGGACCCCCGGAGTATTTGGAAAAAGATGAAGACCAGATCAGAATTCGACGGGGCCGTCGAGTTCATGGACCTGCCACGGCAGGCCGTGGTTGTTCAGCATGTCCATGAAATCATCCGGGTCGAGCTGTTCCATGTTCCAGACGCCCGGCTCGGTCCAGTTGCCCTTCAGAACCTGTGCCGCGCCGATCATGGCAGGGACACCGGTGGTGTAGCTGACCGCTTGGCTGCCGACCTCGGCATAGCATTCCTCGTGGTCGCAGATGTTGTAGATGTAATAAGTCTTCTCGCCCGAGCCATCCTTGGCCTGACCCGTGGCGATGTCGCCGATGCAGGCTTTGCCCTTGGTTTCCGCGCCCAGATCGCCAGGATCGGGCAGCAGGGTTTTCAGGAACTGGATCGGGATGATTTCCTTGCCGTCATGCATCACCGGGTCGATGCGGGTCATGCCGACATTTTCCAGCACTTTGGCGTGGGTGATATAGGCGTCACCGAAGGTCATCCAGAAGCGGGCACGCTCGATCTCGGGGAAGTGGGTCGAGAGCGACTCCAGTTCCTCGTGATACATCAGGTACATGTTTTTGGGGCCGATGGCGGGGAAGTCAAACTCGACCTTATGGGTCATGGCGGGGGAGTGCTTCCACTCGCCACCTTCCCAGTGGCGCACTTCGGCCAATACTTCGCGAAGGTTAATCTCCGGGTTGAAGTTGGTGGCGAATTCCTGATCGTTCGAGCCGCCATTGGCGTCCAGAACGTCGATCTGACGAATGGTGTCCAGCTTGTGTTTCTTGAGCCATTTGGCGAACACACTGGTCACACCCGGATCGAAACCCGAGCCGAGGATGGCGGTCAGGCCAGCCTCTTTGAACCGCTCCTGATAAGCCCACTGCCAGTGATATTCGAACTTGGCCTCATCCTCGGGCTCGTAGTTCGCGGTGTCGAGGTAATGGATACCGGCCTCAAGACATGCATCCATAAGAACCAGATCCTGATAGGGCAGGGCGAGGTTCACGAGGATTTCCGCGCCGGTCTCCTTGATCAGCTTGACCGTGTCTTTGACCTTGTAGGCGTCCAGTTCTGCGGTGGCGATATCAACGCCAACACGTTCTTTCACCGATTTGGCGATGGCGTCGCATTTCGATTTCGTGCGGCTGGCCAGAGTAATCTCGGTGAAGATGTCTGAATTCATTGCCATCTTGTGCACGGCGGCGTGGGATACGCCGCCTGCGCCGACAACCAGTGTTTTGCCCATGGGGTTTTCTCCTCTCACAGGGGGTTATTCGTAATAGGTGTAGCCGTTGATCGAGTCGCGGTAGGCGCTCATCAGGGTTTTGCGGTCCTTGGCTTTCAGAGTACCGGTCGAGATCGCCTCGTCCACCATTTTGCGGAAGGCAGCGACACAATCGCCGGGGTCAAACTCGACATAGGACAGAACTTCGGAGATGGTGTCGCCTTCCTGTTCGTGCAGCAGGTCGAAGCCGCCGTCAGCGCGCAGGTCGATGGTGACAACGTTGGTATCACCAAACAGGTTGTGCAGATCGCCCAGTGTTTCCTGATAGGCGCCGACGAAGAAGACGCCCATGTAGTATTCGTCTTCTTCAGGCAGCGAATGCACCGGCAGGCTGGGAGAGACACCATCGGCCAGGATGAAGCGGTCGATTTTGCCGTCGCTGTCGCAGGTGATGTCGGACAGGACCGCGCGGCGGTCGGGTGTTTCGTTCAGTCCCTGCAGCGGGACGATCGGGTGCAACTGGTCGATGGCCCAGACATCGGGCAGGGACTGAAACAGCGAGAAGTTGCAGTGGTAGATATCGGCCACTTTTTCAAGCTGGTCGTCCACATCGGTTTCCAGATCGTTGCTGGCCGCAAGCGCCTTGAGGCGGGTCATCAGCGACAGGTAGATGCGCTCGGCCCGGGCCATCTGGCGCAGGTCGACATAGCCGCGCCGGAACAGGGCACGCAGTTCATTGCGATAGAAGGTGGCGTCGTTCCAGCATTCTTGCAACCGGTCGCTGCTGAGGTAACTGGACACAGCGGCCAGGTCCGAAACCATATGGTGGTCATCGGGTTCCACCTCGGGCCCGTTGGGCGCATCGTAGAGCGTGCTTTCCAGCACGTTGAACAGCAGCATCGACGAGGTTGCCACCACAGCGCGACCGCTTTCGGTGACCAGAGTCGGGTGGGCCACTTCGGCCTCATCCATCGCGTAGGCCACGGTTTCGACGACATTGGCGCAGTATTCCTCGACCGTGTAGTTGATCGAGTTCTCGGCGGCTTTCTTTTCGCCTGTATAGTCCACACCCATGCCGCCGCCGAGGTCCAGATGGGTCAGCGGCACGCCCTCGCGCGTCAGTTCGGTGTAGTACCGGCAGGCCTCGCCCACGGCGCGGCGCACGTCGTTGACGTCCTGCACCTGAGATCCGAGATGCGAGTGCTGCAGCTTCAGGCAATGCAGCAGACCGGCCGCTTTCAGTTTGTCGACAGTAGCGACCAGCTGATCGGTGTTCATGCCAAAGGCGGACCGGTCGCCCGAGCTTTCTTCCCATTTGCCGCTGATCTGGTTGGTCAGTTTGACCCGCACACCGATCAGGGGTTCGATGCCCAGATCGTTATAGACCTCGATCACCGTGTCAGCCTCTTTCGGGCTTTCCAGCACGATGACGGTGTTAAAGCCGATCTTGCGGCTGAGGATTGCCAGTTGGATGAACTCCGCATCCTTGACGCCGTTGCACACAATTAGCGCTTCGCTGGCCAGACGATGGGCAAGCGCGATCACCAGTTCGGGTTTCGATCCGGCTTCCAGGCCGTAATTGTACTTCTTCCCGAACTCGACGATCCGGTCCACGACCTGCGCCTGTTGGTTCACCTTGATCGGGAAGACACCGCGATAGTGCCCCTTGTACCCGGTACGGGCAATCGCATCACGGAAGCTTTCATTGATATGAGCGATCTCGTTTTCCAGGTAGGAACTGATACGCAAAAGCATCGGGGCCCTGATGCCGCGTTCCTCAAGGTCGCTCAGGATGCCGGGCAGGCTGATTGCCGCAGCCTCTGGCGCCATGGGATTGCACAGACCGATCTCGCCCTGCTTCGTCACCTCGATGAGGCCTTTGCCCCATTTTTCAACCCCGTAGATGGAATGCGGTGCGTTGGGCGTGTGTTTCAATCAAGTCAGTCCTTGTAAGTCTGGAGTGCCGGTTTTGCGCCCGCCAATACGGTAGCAGTTTGATTCGTCCAAGTTTAATCTATGCGACGGAAAATGCCGAGGTTCAGCCAAACGCCCGGACAGGGATCAGGTGGTTGTCCCATTGGCAGTCCAGTTGGGCCAAATTGTTGGCGCTGATGCCGCTCAGGCTGCCGATCACTCCGGTGCCGGTGGTAAAGACATACCCCTTGGGCCCTGCGCTTAACCCGCATACATCGTCAAGCTGGTGGATGCTGGCCAGTCGCCCGTCTGCGACATTGAACTGATGCAACGCGTTGCCGCGCGGGCAGGTGATCGCGACGGTTTCGCCATTGGCAGAAAACGCGATACTTCCTGCGTAGCCTTGAAGCGTGGCTTGATCGGTGTCGGGTGCCGCCAAAAGCCTGGGCGCCTGACCACGGTGATGCAGGCCCAATAACGGCGGGTGAGCAGTCGCGTCGCCCTGCCATTGCATGGCAAAGGCAACAAGTCCATCCCGGCGCACCGCCAGATGACGGGTCGAGCTCTTGTGCATCGCGCGCGGCAGTTCCACCGTCTCCAGAATGTCGCCGGACAGGTCAAGATAGGTCAGGTTGGGTTGCATCACCGGCAGGTTCAGCTTGGTGCGGCCCGTGTCGGGATGGGTCTCGATCCCGCCATTGGCGACGACCAAAGAAACGCCATCCGGCATCAGGCGCAAGTCGTGCGGGCCGATACCGCCCGAGGAAATCTCTCCGATCCGAGTGTAATCTTGGCCGTTCCAGATGCCGATGATGCCCGCGCCAGCGTCATAGTCGTTTTCGGTCGTGTACAGCCTTGTTCCATCTCGCGAATAGGTACCGTGGCCATAGAAATGGCGCCCTTTTGGGGCCTGCAACCCGGCGATTTGCACCCCAGTGGCGCAATCAATCACCGCGGCAAAGGTACCGGGACGGCGGGCAAAGGCCACCGCCTGCGGCAAGTGTGGATGCGCGGCGGCGGCGTGGCCCCGGGCGGGCAATGGCAGGGAAAACAGGATGGTTCCGTTCACATCCAACCCGGCCAGGCGGTACGTAGCATCCGGGAATAACGCCGCAGCCAGATAGTCCGGGCCGCCCACCGACGCCCACCCTTTCATGGGGGCAAGACCGGCGGCGGTCAGACCGGCCAGAAAGCGGCGGCGGGTGGTCATGCGGATCAGTCTCCGTCCAGTGAGTTGAACCCGGCGCTGATGCCAAGGGTCGGGCCGAGTTCGGTAGAGGCAATAGCGCGGATGTCGTTGATCGACTGTTGCAGCGCTTCGACCCGGATGCGTCCCTGTGGATCGGCGACACCCGCAAAGGCCGGATCGTCCAGTGATTGTGCCCGGCTTATGGCTCTTGCAAAGGTGGCGTCCAGATCATCGGCAATCCCGGGATGACCAGTCGACAGATGCGCGGCAAGATCGCGCAAGGCGATCAGCGACAATTCCACATGGCGCAGGGATCGTTCGGACCGGCGTGCCTCGGCCCGGTTGGGGCGGGGGCGGTCATGCGTTCCCATGGGGCGGCCAAGGCGGGTGTCGGCGTTAAACTCCGGACCGGTGATCAGGGCTTTGAACAGTTCCTGCATCGCTTCATCATCGGACCGGTAGGGGCCGTCGGGTCCGGGTCGAGCCATTTTGCCGGCATAGGACTGCCAGTCGTTGTCGATAGCCCGCGCATTCCGTTCGATATCTGTCGCGATGGCCCGAACCAGCGCAGCGATAGTCATCCGCGCCTGCCACGGACAGTTGCGAGTCGAACAGAACCTGCTCCAAAGCAAAGAAACCGCGTCCCGCGATGGATGTTTCCGCGAAACCTTCGGCGGAATAGACCGCATCATCTTCCCGGGCGATCAGTCCAGACAGCGCCTTGGGCGTGAAACCTTTACTGTCGGGCCAGAACGCCAGGGCAAAGGCGCGGTCATCGGTTTCCGATGGGCCAAAGCGCAGGTGGCTGGCAGAAATCCATGCGTCGAAGGCATCGTGATAAGCCGCCTGCAGATCGGGGGCGTCCATTGAGCAATCCGCTTGCGACGATGCTTTCAGTGTCCCGGACGTGTCTGCAAGCTGCGCAAAACGCGGCAGGATGTGGGATTGCACCGTGTCCGCGAGTACAGCCTGACGATCCTGAGCGTGGACAGCTATTGGCAGTATGAGGGCAGCCAGTAAGGTGAGAATTCGCATGAATCAGAGACTTTCGAGGAAACGCACAAGGGCATTGCGGTCGGCTTTTGGCATCGAAACAACACTGTCCCGCGCCGCCTGCGCCTCACCCCCATGCCACAGGATGGCTTCAAGCAGCGACCGGGCGCGCCCGTCATGCAAAAACTGGGTATGGCCGGACACCTGTTCGGTGAAGCCAATGCCCCACAGCGGTGCGGTGCGCCATTCCCGGCCATCGGCGCGGGCTTCGGGGCGGTTGTCTGCAAGTCCCTCGCCCATGTCGTGCAGCAGCAGGTCGGAATACGGCCAGATCAACTGAAAGCTGTGTTCTGGCCGGTCGTCCATGCGGTGCGTGACGAAAGCGGGCGTATGGCAGGAAACACAGCCGGAGGTGTAGAACACCTCTTTCCCGCGCAGCACTTGCGGATCATTCACATCGCGTCGGGCCGGAACGCCAAGGTTCTGGCTGTAGAATGCAACCAGGTCCATGCCCTGCTGGTCAATTTCGAATTCCCGAATGTCCTGATCGCCATGGGGGGCCGCAACGCAAGCAGTCTGGCGGTCAGTGCAATCGCCGTGCGGGGCCGGGTAGAGCGGGCTGGAAATGCCGATGTCACCGGCAAAGGCGGCGGCGGATTGTTCCATTATCGTCGGCATTCCGGCCTTATGGCCGAACCGGCCCAACATGGGTTCACCAAATTCCGCTGACCAGACGATGTTCGGGCGTCCGGAAATTCCGTCGCCATCCATATCTTCGGGATCGGCGTTGGCCAGCAGATCGTCGACCGGGATGGCTTCAAGCAACCCCAATCCGATCATCTGTGGCGCCACGCGGGGGCTGAGCATCGCGCCCGGGTGCAACGGGCCGTATCCCAGATCTGTTGCGCTGTAGGTCGGGCGGCGCAGGATGGCAGTTTCGCCTTCCGACAGTTCAACGAGGACATCATCATATGCGATATCCAGCCGGTATTCGGCCGGATGGCCGGGCAAGGCCAGGTCCTGCATCTGGCCGCCGTAATTCGGTTCGGGTCGGGTGGCGATGTAGTCCTCGATCTCGGAATACCCGTCGTCGGGGCCACCGGGAACAGACACGCGCAGGAACATCGATATCGCGCTGTCGTCCGGGCCGTTGGGCGTATGGCCGCGCCCGTCCTTGATGTGGCATCGCTGACAGGATCGGGCGTTGTAAAGCGGGCCCAGACCGTCCGAGGCCAATGTAGATGCGGGGGACGAGACCCAAATCTTTCTGAACAGCCCGTTGCCGACTCGGAAATCCAGCTCCTGCTCGAAGCTCAGATTGCCCGAGGGTTGTGAAAAGGCATCGGCGTCCTGGCGCGCCCGCACGGTGGCCGCCCCGGCGGGCAGGTCCTCGAACCGTTGCGGCGCGCTGAAATCATCGGGCAACGCCGTGACGGCGGAGATCCGGTTGCGCTCTTCCTCGGTTCTGGGCTGGAAGTTCAGATGAATGTCACGCAGTTCGGCGGACAGGGAGGGGGTGGCCACGCACGTGACCACCGACAAAAGACAGAGTTTAGTCCACGTCGTCCATTTTCGACGCGTTGAGCTGAGCATAATTGGCTTCGCCGATCCTTTCATACAGGTCGAGCTGCGTTTCGAGGAAGTCGATATGGCCTTCTTCATCACTGATCAAATCCTCGAACAATGACATCGACACATAATCGCCCGCCTCGCGGCAATATTCCCGGGCTTCGACATAAAGCGCGCGGGCATCCTGTTCCGCCGCCAAGTCGCATTCCAGCGTTTCCTTCGGGGTCTGGCCGATCCTCAGAGGATCGAGTTTTTGCAGATTGGGATGCCCTTCCAGGAAGATGATCCGTTCGATGAGCTTGTCGGCATGGCCCATCTCTTCGATGCTTTCCTCGCGGCTTTTCTTGGCCATATGGCCAAGGCCCCAATCCTCTTGCAGGCGGTAGTGCAGCCAGTACTGGCTGACCGCCGTCAGTTCATGCCGCAGGGATTTGTTGAGGTATTCGATGACTTTGGGGTCGCCTTTCATCTGCACTCTCCTGTGTTGCTCCGCTGCGCAGGGCGCGGAGTTGCATGGGGACTTCCAGATTATCGCAGGACCGCATCGAGTCGAGAAAAAGCGGCATGCATCCGCCACAATCCGCTGATTTCCCAAGCGCATGGTAGATTTTTCCGGGCGTGATCACCGTGTGCGGGTCAGACGCGCGCATCCAGTCGATCGCGGCGCGGATGTCGTGGTCCGAGATATGTGTGCAGTGGCAGATGATCATGGTAATGTGCCCATTTTGCGGTCGAGCTTTGATGTCAGTTGGGGGTTCGGATGCGGCTTTTCACATCAAACCCCGGTGATCCGGATATCCGGAAGCACCCACGTTCAGATGCTTCCGGTTCAGTCAGGCCGGGAGGGGGTGCCCGGCCAGACAGGTCTTATTCGAACACCGAACCTGGGTTATCTAGGCTGTCCGAGCCTTCGATGCTGACCTGATCCAGGTCCAGCGCAGCCACGACACGCTCAATGGTCTTGGTCTGGTCGATCAGGCCGTTCACACCGCCCATGATCAGGACCTCACCGCCTTCATTGCCGCGTTCCAGCATCTGGTCGTAGGCAAAGCCTGCCTCGGCTGTCGATTTCAGACGACCCAGCGCTTGCATGGTGTTTGCCAGTTTGACCTTCATCTCAGCGTCCAGCGACGGGTCGGTGGCCAGTACCAGGTCCGACAGCGACGCACCGGAAACCGGTGTGCCGTCGATGCGGGTATAGCTGCCCAGATAGACGTTCTGAATGCCCAGCCCGTCGTAGTAATGGCTGTTGTGAGTGTTGTCCGAGAAGCAATCATGCTCCTCCTCGGGGTCGTTCAGCATCAGGCCAAGGCGCATCCGCTCACCCGCCTGTTCGCCATAGGACAACGAGCCCATGCCGGTGAGGATGGCGCTGACACCGGCCTTGTCGCTTTCGGCCAGTGCGGCGCGTGCCGCACCGCCTGACTGCCACTGGGTGGCCATCCAGTCCAGATCGCTGACCAGCAGTTCGGTTGCGGCGCTCAGATACTGTGCGCGGCGATCGCAGTTGCCGCCGGTGCAATCGTCACCCTGCGCATAGTCGGTATAAGGACGGTTTCCCGCGCCCGAGCCGTGGCCGTTCAGATCCTGGCCCCAAAGCAGGAATTCAATGGCGTGATAGCCGGTTGCGACGTTGGCCTCGATGCCGTCTGCTTCGTGCAGGGTTTCACTCAGCAATTCGGGCGTGATTTCGGCGGCGTCGATAGTGTTGCCGGACAGATCGAAACTGGGGTTGGCGATGACGTTCAGCGCCGCAAACTCATTCTCGTCGGTCGGTCCGCCGTAGGAGGCGTCGACATAGTCGATCAGCCCCTCATCCAGTGGCCATGCGTTCACCTTGCCTTCCCAGTCGTCGACGATGGCGTTGCCGAAGCGATAGACTTCGGTCTGCTGATAGGGCACGCGGGCCGCAATCCAAGCGGCGCGTGCGGCGTTCAGCGTGGCGTCGGACGGATCGGCAATCAGTGCGTCGACGGCGGTTTGCAGGGATTTCGCGGCAATCAGGCTGTCTTCAAACGTGGCTTCGGCGATATTGGCATAGGTGTTCAGAACGTCCGCCCGGGAGGGCGCATCAGCGGCAATTGCTGAAGTTGCGGCAAGTAGTGTCAACGTACCCGCTGTGGCAAAGCGTTTGGTCATGATGATTTTCTTTCCTGTCAGAAACAATAGTTCGGGTGTCTTGTGGCAGGCACCGTTCTGTCTATAGCTGATTTAATTAGTCAGGAATGTCAACCTGAGTTTTATTGTCGGAAATAGTCGTATTATGTTCCGACCGCGCCCCCTACCCATATCTGGCGAGGTCTGGTTGGGGTGCTGACATTGCGCGATTGACGGATCGGAATACAATAAAGCCAGTGATTCTTTTTGAACGGTGCACTGGTTATGAAAGCAGCGATGGTCGCATTTTCCCTGATGCCAGTCGTTGTTCTGGCCGAAGAATCCAATATTTCTCAATCACATAGCCACGGTACGGGAACACTGATCGTTACCCACTCCGATACGAGCATACAGCTCTCATTTTCCGCGCCCGGAGCGGACATCGTCGGGTTCGAACATCCGGCGGAAAACAACGACGATCGCGTGCTGGTAGCCCGGGCCGTGTCGGACCTGTCCAAACCGCTGAAGTTGTTTGAACCTCCGGTCGAAGCTGGCTGTTTTAACGCGTCAGCGAATGTAACGCTGACCAGCGTCGCACAGGGGCAGAGCGACAAGGCAGGTGACGAACGGCATATGGAATTTGTTGCCGACTATCGGATCACTTGCCAGAACGCAGAGCAGCTTGATCGAGTAAAGTTCGCGTATTTCGACAGGTTTCCGAACGCAGGGATGCTGCGGCTTCAGGTTGTTTGCGGCGATGTTGCTCAGGTAAAGGAAGTTTCCCGCACAGACCCGATTGCCGGTTTGGCCTGCACCCAATAGCACGCAAAGCAACCGCGGCGTCCGCGACGTTCAGATACCGAACCGGGTCAGTACGTTCCTTGTGATCCGTTCAACCTGCCAATCCCGCCGGGTCAGCCCCATGACCCATTCACAGGTGGCGGCGTTGAACACCTCACCCTTGCCGCGGTGCCAGTGCACGATCACCCCGTTGCCGCGGGTGCTACGGTCCAGCGTTTCTTCGGTGACCTCTCCAAAGATTGCCTGCGCTTTGAAACTGGCATCATCGTTACCGATGTAGACGGTTTCACCCCAGACGCCGTGGTCGGGTTCGACATTTGTAGCCAGACCCAGCGCAAGGATTTCGACCTCTGGATTGGTGCCGTCATATCCGGTGGCAAAGGGCAGGCCATCCTCCATCCGGTAATCGACGCCATCCACCTCGTACCCGAAAATGCGCGAGGTCGCCCCCAGTTGGTCGCCGTAACCCAGTTGAGTGCCTGCAAACGCCCAGTGCCGGGGGCGATAGACGGTGAAACCGCCACTGCCCTGACCCGCGCAACGTCCGAGGCTGGCATACACGCCCCCCAGCCCGTTTGCGCCAAAGGTCTGTGCGCCGGGCCAGTTGGTGGGGGCGACCTCCCATGCGGAAGTGACCAGATTATCCCGGTCTGTTCCTACCAGAGGATCCTGATCGGCATTGTATTTGTAGCAGACCTGCTGACGGCCCTGATCCTGGATCCGGGTCTGCCATAGGAAGTTTCCGCCAAACCGCGCCATCTTGCCGCCGTTTTCGGTGAACCGGTCCACGGCGTGGCGCATCGGGGCAGACCAGTATTCGTCGTGACCCACGAAAATCGCACATTTGTAGCGGTTCAGCAGGTCCGGGTCAGCATCAAGATCGTGCTGAGTGGCAAAGTCCAGATCAAAACCGTTCGCTTCGGCCCACACAGCAAAATGCCGCTCGTAACTGGCCCAGCCGGCCGAGGCGTATTTCTTGGAGTACCCATAGGAATAGGCCCATTCCATGTAGGGGTAACGTACCATTCCACCGGGCACATGCGGGGCTTCGGGAACCGCGCGCGGGGCGCCGTGGGGCAGTTTACAAAACCCACGGGTCCAGGGGCGCCGGGTCGAAACCACGGGTGAAAATGCATCACCGTCGGGTCCGGTAATGCCCTGATAATGGTTCGAACCTCCCCAGCAGTTATAGGCCAGCCAGGTGCCGGTGGCACAGACCAGAACGTAAGGGGCGGGCACGCGATCCGCCGCGCGGCGCAGCAGAAACAGGTGATGCTCTTCGACCCGGTCGCCGTCCTGTTCCGCACTGAAGGTGATCAGGTATCCGCCCGGGCGCCAGTCATCGGGGATGGTGAATTTGTAGGCGACTGCCCAGTCGCATCCATTCACCGAACAGTCCGGCGGGGTGGTTTGGTGCATGCCGGGCAGGTTGGTTTCGTGAAGCAGCGGCTCGTAATCCTGCCCGTCGCGGCCAATTTCCAGTGTCCAGTTTTGGGCAGTGGTCGAAACCCGCAACGCAACCCGATCGCCCGGTGCATAGGACATGCGGTCCGTATAGCCCCAAATTTCCAGAACTGAGCCGTCTCCGGCCGGTCCGATATAATAGTTATCCAGAATGTGGCGGGCCTTGGCGCGTGTGCGCGGCGTTGTTGCGGGGCCGGGATTTTCCGATCTGTTCATGGGGCTATCCTGTATCGGGTTGCTGCGATCCGCTGCGCCTGCACGGTGGTTCGATCATGGCGAGAAACCTGCAAGCAGAAAAGTGAAAACGCTGTTGTCGGCGGGCACTGGACCGCGCATCATGCCGCCTGCGCGATCCAGTTCTGAAACAGATGGGCGCCGGTTTTTGTTTTCCCCAAAGCCGTGACCGAGCAGAAGTAGCCGCGTTTGCTTTCATGCTCGTGGTCACAGGCCAGCGCAAGGGTTCCGTTGGCAAGAAACTCGTCAATCAAGGGCCGCCAGCCAATACCGATGCCCAGACCGTTCTGAATGGCGCGCAGATAGACCATGAAACTGAGGTAGGTGTCATGGCCGGGTGGTGGCGGCACTTTCTTTCCGGTTCCCTGGAAATACCGCCCCCAATCGCCGTTATGGTCACGCTCGGACATATGCAGCAGTTTTTGCCCGGCCAATGCCGCGCGGGAATAGGGTTGCCCGTCGTGCAACAGGTCGGGGCGGCAAATGGCCACCATGCGCTCGGGGAATATTTGCAGCGATGGGCAACCCGGAATGCCGTGTTCGCCGAAAAGAATAACGACGTCACATTTTGCCGGATCATAGTCTGGGTTCTGATCCCGGGTGACAATCTGGAGCTTGGTGTCGGGGTGATCCGCCTGAAACCCGGCCAGTCTCGGCAACAGGTAAAGGCTGGTGAAACCGATGCTGGCGCTGACCACGATCGTGTCCTCGTGCGCGCGGGTTCGCACCGCGTCAAGCCCGCCTCGGATGGCCCCGAATCCTTGTGACACTGCCTTGGCCAGCAAAACCCCGTCTTCTGTCAGGGTAAGGCGGGGCTTGGTGCGGGCAAAAAGCTGGGTCCCCAGTTCCGCCTCAAGCGCCGCGATATGGCGGCTGATCGCGGGTTGCAGCACGTTCAACTCCTCGGCTGCACGGGAAAAGCTAAGGTGGCGCGCGGCGGCGTCGAAGGCGTTGATCTGGTGCAGGGGAATGGACATGCGTCACAATCATTCATTGTAAGAACAATATTCATTCATCATTTCCGTCTTTTTCTTTCGCTGCAAGCGGGCAAATCTGTTTGCGGAACCAAATCAGGGTCGTTCCATGGGAAAGACGATTCTTGCGCTGGGTGGCGATGGCATCGGTCCCGAGATCGTGGGCTATGGACTGCAGGTGGCCGAAGTGCTGGCGCAGCGATGCGGTATTGCGCTGTGCGTCAGGCACGGGCTGCTGCACGGCGCTTCGTGGGAGGTGCATGGCACGTTTTGCACGCCCGAGGATCTGGAATTTGCAAAGGCATCGGATGCTGTTCTGGTGGGCGCGGTCGGCGGACCCGACTGGGATGACATCCGGGTATCCGGCGGCGCGGAATGCCAGGACGGGCTGATGTATCTGCGCCACCATCTGCAGACCTATCTGGGACTAAGGCCCGCGCGGGCATGGGCAGGATTGATGAACCGGACCCCGTTCCGGGCCGGTGTTGCCGACAGGGCGGACGTGCTGATCCTGCGCGAAATGTGTGGCGGCGCGATGTTTGCCCGCGAACGCGGCCAGCGTCGGGTCGATGGGGTGCGGCAGGGTTATGACCTGACCGCTTATGACGAAAACGAAGTCGCCCGGTTTGCGCATGGTGGGTTTCAGCTGGCTCGCGAACGGCGCAGGCGTCTGGTCAGCTGCGACAAATCCAATGTCATGGAAAGCTACAAACTGTGGCGCAACGTCGTGACCGAGGTAGCGCAGGAATACCCGGATGTCGAATTCGAAAACATGTTCGCCGACAATTGCGCCTATCAGCTGATGCAGCGGCCTGCTGATTTTGATGTCGTGTTGTGCTGCAATCAGATGGGCGATGTGCTCAGCGATCTGACGGCGGTGTATGCGGGGTCACTGGGTATGCTGCCCTCGGCCAGTCTGAGCGCCAGTCCCGCCCGTGGTCCGGTGTTTGGCATGTATGAAAGCACCGCCGGGTCTGCGCCGGACATTGCGGGTCAGGGGATCGCCAATCCGGTGGGGACGATCCTGTCGGTCGGGATGATGTTCAAATACAGCTTTGGCCTGCCCGACCCTGAAAACCACCTGCACAGGGCTGTCTCTGCCACATTGCGGGACGGGATCATGACGCCCGATCTGGGCGGCGCAGCAACCGGCGCCGAGATGACCGGCGCCATTCTGGACAGGTTGCCGCAATGAGTGGTTCGTTCGATTATGTCATCGCCGGAGGCGGCTCGGCCGGATGCGTTCTAGCGGCGCGGCTGGCCGAAGATCCGGACATATCGGTCTGTCTGGTCGAGGCGGGCGGAGAGGGGCGCGATCTGTTTATTCGGATGCCTGCGGGGAACGGATTCGTGTTCGGCAACCCAAGGCTGGACTGGGGCTATACATCCGTTGCTCAGCCCGGATTGGAGGGCCGTTGTGTTTACTATCCGCGTGGCAAGGCGCTGGGCGGGTCCTCGATCGTCAATGGCATGATCTACATGCGCGGTGTCGCGGCGGATTATGATCTGTGGCGGCAGAAGGGGCTGACCGGATGGTCTTACGTCGAGGTCCTTCCCTATTTCCGCCGGGCCGAAGGTGCACGTGACAGACGGGATGCCTGGCATGGCGTGGATGGCCCCCTGAAGACGGAACCGGCGCGCAATTTCGGCCTGATGGATCAGGCGTTTATCGCGGCGGCGGCTGCCGCCGGGCATCGCGAACTGGACGATCTGAACGGTCCGCACAGAACAGGTGTGGCGCGCAATGACAGCACGGTTGCCAAAGGCGTCCGGCAGTCGGCGGCGATTGCCTACCTGAAATCCCGGCCAAAGAACCTGACCGTCCGCACTGGCGTTCATGTTGTGCGGGTTGTCACCGAAGACTGCCGTGCCGTCGGACTGCTGACCTTGACGGGTGAGGTCATCCGGGCAGAGCGCGAAGTGATCCTGTGTCAGGGCGCCATCGGGACGCCGCAGTTGTTGATGTTGTCGGGGATTGGACCGGCAAATCATCTGCGGTTTCATGATATCGAGGTTTTGGCCGACCTGCCCTCGGTTGGCGCGCATCTTTCGGATCACCCGAATGTGTCGATGCAGTTCGGATCGGACCGCGCGGACCTGAGCCACGCCAAACATCAGCGTCTGGACAGGGCAGCTCTGCTGATGGGACGATGGTTGCTGAACGGATCGGGCCCCGGGGGCGGCGCTTTTTTCTCGACAGTGCTGTTTCACGCCTTCGACGACCCCAAATGGCCCGAGCTTCAGGTGCACATGACCCCGATGGTGGTTGAGGAAAACCTGGGTGACGGTGCGCATGAAACTGTGCCGTTGCTGAACCGATTAGGCCGCAAGTTACTGGTGCGTGGGCGAAAGATGGCGCGACCTGGTGTGCAGATCGACATCAATCTGGAACGCCCGATCTCGGAGGGTACGGTTCGATTGTCCGGCCCGGACCCTCTTCTGCACCCGGTCATCGACCCCAAATACTTCGCCGACTCCCGCGACCTGGAGTGTCTGAAGCGTGGCGTTGCCACGATGCGCGAGGTGATGGCACAACCCCAGATCGCGCAATATCTGACGGGTGAAATCGGCCCGTGGCTTGGGGCCAAAACCGATGCGCAGATTACCGATGCTATCCGAAGAACCGCCTATACCGGCCATCACCTGTGCTGCACTGCCCGGATGGGTGATGTGCTGGATTCCCAACTGCGCGTGCACGGGGTTGAGGGGCTGCGGGTTTGCGATGCCTCGGCCATGCCCGCTCAGATCACCGGAAACCTTTATGCAACCGTTGTGATGATGGCCGAGAAAGCCGCCGACATGATCCTTGGCCGGGCACCTCGTCCCGCTGAACATCCAATGGAGACCGCGTCATGAGCAATATCCGGACCTTTCGGTACTTTACCGGCAACCAATGGCACGACCCGGCGGGCGGCGCATATATCAACAGCGAAAACCCCGCCAACGGAGAAGTATGGGCCCGTGTACCGGACTGCCGCGAAACAGATGTGAACCGAGCGGTCGAGGCGGCGCGAAAGGCATTTTACGACGGACCCTGGGGACGAATGCAGCCCGCCGAACGCGGGCGGGTGCTGCGCCGGATCGGGGACGTGATTTCCCGACACGCCGAGCGACTTGGGGTGATTGAGACACAGGACAACGGCAAGCTGCCTTCCATGATCACGCCGGGCTTGCAACCGGGTCAGTGGCAGGTCGACAGTTGGCATTATTACGCAGGCATGTGCGACAAGTTCGAAGGCCGTGTGATACCGGCCGAGGCACCGGACATCCACAACTACATGACATGGGAGCCGTTCGGCGTGGTGGCACAGGTGCTGACGTGGAACTCTCCGTTGGGTACGCTGATCTGGAAGCTTGCGCCTTGTCTGGCGGCGGGAAATACCGTTGTGATCAAACCTTCGGAGCATTCCAGTTGTTCGACGCTTGAGCTGATGGACATCTTGCTCGAGGCCGATCTGCCACCCGGGGTTCTGAATGTGGTCACAGGGTATGGGCCGACAACCGCCAAACCGATGATCGAACACCCGGATGTGCGCATGGTCAGTTTTACCGGCGGCACTGCTGGCGGGCGGGCCGCAGCAATCGCGGCTGCGCAACAGGTCAAACCGGTGGTGATGGAACTGGGCGGCAAGTCGCCGCAAATCGTGTTTCCGGATGCGGATCTGGAACTGGCGGTGAATGGCGTGGCTGCCGGGATATTTCCACCCGGTGGGCAAAGCTGCATTTCCGGCTCGCGCCTGCTGGTGCATGCCGAAGTGATCGAAGATTTCACCGACCGCCTGGTGGATGTCGTGAAAAAGGAGCGGGTCGGCGACCCGCTTGATCCCGCAACCCAAATCGGGCCGATAGCCAACCGGCCACATTATGAATCTGTTCTGAGCCGGATCGCCGCCGCTGAGGAGGCCGGTCACAACCTGCGACTGGACGGACGCACAGCCTGCCGGGACAAGGGCTATTATATCGGTCCCACCATCTTTTCTGATGTCCCGAACTCTGCCGATCTGGCGCAAAACGAAGTTTTTGGCCCGGTTGTCAGCACCGAAGCCTGGACCGAGGAGCCCGAGGCCATTCGCATCGCCAATGATGCGGTTTACGGGCTGGCCGCCTGGATTTGGACCCGCGATGTCGCACGCGCGATGCGGGTGGCGTCCCGGATCGAGGCCGGGACCGTCTATATCAACAACTACTTCAACGCAGCCACCCAGTCGCCGGTTGGAGGCATGAAACAATCAGGCTACGGGCGCGAAAACGGCTGGGAAGGGATGCGCTGCTTCATGCAGACCAAATCCGTCTGGCTGTCGACGAACCCGCATCAACCTGATCCTTTCGCGGATTGAGTGGGTGCGAGGATGGGCATTTGGATGACGCTGCTTTCCGGGTCCACTCAGCCGAAAGGGGGTACACCGTGACGGCCATTGAAACACTTGCGCAATTTGCGGTTGCGGCCCGCCCGGACCCGTCTGTACAGGCGCAGATTGCCCCGGCGGTCGTCGATTGTTTCGGGTGCATACTGGCTGGCGCGAACAGTGCGGTGGCGCGTCAAACACGGGCGGCGTTGGCCTTGGTCGCGCCCGGTCCGGTCCGTGTTTACGGGGCGGTTCAGACCCTTTCGGCCCCGGTTGCCGTGCTGGTAAACGGGGTCGCGGGCCATGCCTGGGATCTGGATGACTGGGAAGAGCCAGGAAATACCCACCCGACTGTTGTTCTGCTGCCCGCCTTGCTGGCGTCCGCGCATCTGACCCCGGTCTCCGGAAAGGACCTGATGACGGCCTATGCCGTGGGGGCCGAAATCATCATGCAATTGGGTAAAGCGGTGTCATTGGCGCATTATGCACGTGGGTTTCATTCCACGGCCACGCTGGGTGTCATCGGTGTAGCCGGGGCGGTTTCGCGGTTGTTGGGGCTGTCGGCGGACCAGACAGTGCATGCCCTGTCTTTCGCGGTGTCGCAGGCGGCGGGCTACACAAGGCAATTCGGGTCCAACGCCAAGCCCTTGCAGGCCGGTTGGGCCGCCCGCAACGGTGTTGAGGCCGCCTTGCTGGCAGCCCAGGGCCTGACGGGGCAACCGCATGTAATGGACCACGAACGCGGGTTTGCAGGGCTTCTGAGTGACTATGATGCGAAACGGTTCTCAGGCGTCATGTCGCGGTTGGGGCGGGACTGGGCTCTGTCCGATTATGGGCTGATCCTGAAACCCTGGCCCTCGTGCGGATACACGCACCGCCTGATGACTGCGGCGGTGGAAATCCGTTCGCGACTGGCCGGGGGCGTGCATGGGATTACGGCCATCGAGGCATTCATGCCAGATTTCCACTATGAAATCCTGCCATTCGATCGCCCGGCATCGCGTACCGAAGCCCTGTTTTCGGCTCCGGCCTGTGTTGCGCAAGTTCTGGCAAAGGGACAGCTATCGCTGCGCGACAGCGCGGATGCGTTCTGGGCCGACCCCGAAGTTGCCCGGTTGATCGATTTGACCACCGTCAAGGCAGAACAGGCCAAAAACCCGGCGCTGAATTATGACCCGGATCAGCCAGACAGGCTCAGGGTTGAACTGACAAGTGGCGAGATTGTCCAGGCCACCTGCGCCGCCCCTCTGGGTCATCCATCCAACCCAATGACGCCTGACCAGTTGGCGGACAAGTTTTCTGGTCTGACTGGATTGCCTGAGGACAGTTACAAGACTGCACTCAACTGGCCGCAGGCGGACAACGTTGCCAGTTTTTTTGACAGGATCGATCAATGACTGCACGTAAACGCAACGGCGGACGCGCCGCCCGCAGGCACGCAAGGCAGGATGGCGCGGGAATGGGCGTGACCGAGGCGATCTGGCCGGGGATCGAAGGCGGAAAGTTCGCCGCACTTTCGGCCAGGGAACTTTCGCTGATCGATACCACGGCGATGCGTATTCTTGGGGAAATCGGGCTGAAAGGGGCGACCCGGGACTGCATCGACACGGTCTGTGCTGCCGGTGGGTCCCTGACCACGGACAGGCGGCTGTTGTTTCCCGAACCTATGGTGCGGCGGGTCCTTGAAACCGCCGGCCGCGGGTTTCACCTGTTTGGCCAGCGGCCCGAGCATGATTTGGACCCGTCAGGTGCGCGAACGCATTTCGGCACGTCGGGTGCGGCGGTTCATATCATCGACAGCGAAACCGGTCAGATCCGCGACACGACCTTGCGCGATCTTTACGATATGGCGCGGCTGGCCGAAGCGCTGCCCAACATCCACATGTTCCAGCGCACCGTGGTGGCGCGGGACATCACGGACCCGCGCGAGATGGATCTGAACACGCTTTACGCGTGCCTGAAGGGAACGGCCAAGCCGGTTGGCACCTCATTCGGTTCGGCAGCCGTTCTGGAAGAGGCCGTCGGTATGCTGACGATGATCACCGGCGGTCCCGAGGCGCTGCGGGCACGGCCGCCGCTTTGTATCTCAACCTGTTTTGTGGTGCCGCCGCTGACTTTTGCCGAAGAGGCGCTGGAAGTCATCGCGACTGCCGCGCGCCATGGCATTCCGTTAAAGCTGGTTTCGGCGGGTCAGGCGGGCGCCACCAGCCCCGCACCGCTGGCCGGGGCGGTTGCCCAGCAGACCGCCGAGGTGCTGGCAGGGCTGGTATATGTCAATCTGCTGAATCCCGGTCATCCGGCCACTTTTGGAGCCTTACCCTTTGTCAGTGATCTGCGCACCGGTGCGATGTCGGGCGGCAGTGCGGAACAGGGGCTGCTGATGGCGGCCTGTGCACAGATGGCGCGGTTTTATGACATTCCCTGCGCAGTCAGCGCAGGGATGACCGATAGCAAGATGCCGGATTTTCAGGCCGGATATGAAAAGGGCTGTACCGAGCTGTTGTCCGCGCTGTCGGGTGCCAACCTGATCTACGAGGCGGCAGGGATGTATGGTTCGCTTCTGGGCTGTTCGCTAGAAAGCTTTGTTCTCGACAATGACATGATCGGTTCGGTGATGCGCGCGACGCGCGGGTTCGAGGTTTCGGAAGACACGTTGTCCCTTGAAACCATCCGCGATGTCTGTGTCGGAGGGCCGGGACATTTTCTAGCGCATGATCAGACGCTGAACCGGATGGAAAGCGACTATTACTATCCGGCGATGGCGGACCGGCGCACGCCACAGGAATGGGCGGCGGCGACAGATAGGGATCTGCTGGAACGGGCCCGGCAGCGTACCCGCGAATTACTGGCGGCCCCCGATCCCGGTCATATCCCGGATCGGCTGGACGCGGAAATCCGCGCGCGGTTTCCCATTCGCCGGCTGGAACACGCCAAGGGTTGATCAGGCCGAATCCCCGCGCTTGGACGCAGGCAATACAAGGCCGGATGGCCGGAACCGGACCGGGTCGCTGAGGCCCAGATACATGCGCCCGATCCCCGCCAGACCAAGCATCAGGCCTGGCGTTTCACCGCCTTCGACCAGGCCGCATTTCCATTCCTCGTTTGCAGGGGGTCGCATTGCCAGACCAAGTTCGCGGGCCAGGGCTATTGCCTCGGGATCAGGGCGGACCTGAGATGAGTAGATCAGGGGTTCGACGATACTTCCAAGGCCATGGCAAACGCTTGCGTTTTCTTCGAAACCGGCGCGTTCGGTGGTCAGAGCCTGCCGCGCCCGTCGCTTGCAGGCGAAGATGGCGGCGTTGGCTTCTGCAAGGGCTGTCTTGTTGCTGGTCAATTGCCAGGCCCGAAGCCGCGACAACGCGATGCCGCCCGACCCGTAACACCAGTAGGCGGGGTAAACCATCGCTTTGGGGTCACCGGCCTGATCGGCCCTGACATCGCGCAGATCGGGCCAACCGCATTGGTGGCGATCGAACCATTGCCGCTCGTACTCAAAGGCGCGGAAACCGGCTTTGCGATAACGTTCGTCCCGGGTCGCGGCCCAAAGCTCCAGCAGCGCGAGCGCTGGGGAAGAGGCACCGTGTGCGAGGCCGCAATGCGGAAAGGCGTGTGACGTTTCCGCATTTTCTTCCTGCCATGACAGTCCGATACCAGGTCCGGACTGCGCCCGGTCCAACAGCCATTCGCCATTGAGGTGACAGGCGCGCAAGATACTATCGCCGGACTCTGAGCCGTGCAGTGTCAGCAAGCCCGCAATCGTTCCCGATGGCCCGGCGATCACGTCAAAGCAGCCATCCTGTGGGGTCGCCGCTGTCAGAACTTCGTGCAGAAGACTCGTATCGTCTGCCATCTCCGTTTCTGGCAGCATGTCGTACACGGACCGAACGGTGCTCAGAGTGCCGATGAGGCCGCTGTACCATCCGTGCGGTGTGACGCTGCGCCGTTCGCGTATCAGGTGCATGGCGCCGTTGGCTGCGCTTGATGCGGTGTTGGCGTAGTCTGGATTGCGGGTCTGCCGCCACATCTCCGCAAGAAACAGCGC
This sequence comes from Ruegeria sp. AN11, assembly GCF_056536005.1. Lineage (NCBI taxonomy): Bacteria > Pseudomonadati > Pseudomonadota > Alphaproteobacteria > Rhodobacterales > Roseobacteraceae > Ruegeria > Ruegeria sp. AN11. The sequence goes on from NZ_JBQFJD010000001.1 coordinate 3,568,327, forward strand.
AACCCCGGCCAGTCCGCCGTAAAGGGATTCGTCGATGGTCTGGTAAACGGACCGCCATTCCCCGTCGACCAATTCCATTTCATACCCAAGCCAGGTGCAGCAATCTTCGTCCCGGACAGCATCGCGCACCAGTTGATCCGCGATAGCAGTGGCGACCGCAAGAAAGGCCGGGCCCTGGTCGCCGCCGGGAGGCGGGGGTGATGGGTCCAGTTTCCTCACGGCAACGCGTACTCCGGGCTGTCGGCAGCTTCGGCCCATGGCCGATCCGGTGCGATGCCTTCGGACGAGAATACGGCGCGCACGGATTTGACCCAGTCCGTGGGCTGTTCGATACCTCGATCAACGCAGCGCAGGACACCCCGCGCCACCAACGCGCATCGGGACGACCCAAAGCTTTCTCCCCGTGCTGCCGGGTCGTCGGCCACGCTGACCCCGGGGCAAAGCTTTCTGGTCAGGGGGGGAACCGGATCACACAGGTCGTCGCATGCACGCCTGGCGGTAGCGGCGATGGCCTCGGCTGCCTTTGCGAAATCTGGTCGGGGCAGATAAAGGACAAGCGCATCCCGGCGATCATATTCGGCCGGGCGTCTGGGGCACTTGAGGAAATATGGGAATGCGTCGCCCAAAGCCTGACTCAGCGCGTGAACCAGAACAGGTGCACCTATTGGCATTGCGTTCCAGTACACCCGGACAATCGGGTGCCGGTTTGCATGCCAGGGTTTCGAGAAGGTGACGTAATCGCCAGGGTTCATGGTTTCGGAATCCCGGCGGGCCACAACCGAAACGGTGTCGCCGGGGCGAATACGCGCGCCACGGCCATCTTCGGGCAGGCAATCGATCACGTGGAGCACCCGCCTTTCGTGTCCGCGCGTTACGGCAACCTTGCCGCGTCTGGACACTTTCGCGACATGCCACCCTTCCTCCCATCGGTGCGAGGATGCGTGCGCTGTTCTCAGCAACTCGCACAGATCGCGGTCTTCTGCATTCAGGCCCGGTTTTTCACCGACCGCACAATACCAGTCCCGATAGAGCGCATCCGTCAGGGGGGCGGGATCGCCGCTCCTAAGGGGTTCACTGGCCAATACCCGCGAAATGACGTCAAACGCCGCAGGTAAGGCCTCGTCCAGCGCATCAGCACCCATTGCTATACCGATCCTGTTCCAATTCGCGGCCCGTCCCGAAGAAGGGTTTCAAGCCATTTCGGAGTCTGGCACACCCTCAGCGCCATGGCCAAGGCTACCTGACTGCGCGTCCCGTCCGGGCTTTCCATCGATTGCAACTCGAGTGTGGTCTGGACAAGTCGGATACCGGTATAGAGGCTGCATCGTCTCAGGAAATCCGTATTTGCGGATCCTAAAGTGCCGGTGGCGCGCGTGTAGGCTGAAAACAGATGAACCGCAGCCCGGCAGGCTTCGTTTTCAGGAAGAGAGGCCAGTGGCTTGTTGCCCGGGCTGGCGGGCAGTTGCGCCAGCTGAAGGTACTCCTGCACGGCCGTTGCGACGTCCCAGGCGGGATCGCCGAGACCCGCCAGTTCCCAATCGACCAGCCGGATCTGCACCGTGCCATCCGGGCCGGACTGCAGCAGGCAGTTGTCCCATTTGAGATCGCCATGGATGAGGCAGGTTTCCCGCCATGCTGCCTGAGCACGGCTGATGCAGGCCATGACCGCCGCACGCGCAGCCGGATTGGGCAGGAGGTGATGCAACTGCTCGTGCAGCCCTCCGGAATCCCCGTCCAGCATCCAGGGACGAGCCGAGGGAAGGTGCGTGTCATCTACGTGTCCCTGATGCAGACGGGCCAGCACGTTTGCCAGACCATCAAGAATGGCTGGGTCATCCAAGGGGTTGCGCCCCATGAAGTCGTGCAGGGTTGTGGCCGGGTCCAGAAGTTCGGCGATCAGGATACCTCGATCCGGATCGGAATGCGCCAGATAGGGCGCGATGCCGGGGCTGAGCGATTGTACCGCCTGATAGCAGGTTATCTCACGCCGGTTCCAGTTGCTGGCGGATCGGGTGCCCAATTTGACCAGAAACGTTCCCTGTCCGCCCAGATGAACAGTGGCTGTTGTCGCGCGGTCGCGCCGGGTGGCCATGATGCGCATGCCCTGTTGCACGATCCGCGTTGCGGGGATCAGGTTACGCCTGCGCAGAACAGAAGCGACCCGTTCTTCCGCACGCGGCCTGCGCGATGGTTCTGTGTTCGAACGAATGGCGGCATCGGTCATGTCGTAAGGCCCTCAGGAACACCCCCGGGCGGTTGGCCCGAGGGTGCGTGGTCGTTACATCCGGCAGGATGACTTAGTACTCGTCATCATACCCGTAGTCGTCGTCCCAATAGTCGGCGTCGGACTCGGCGCCGTACTCATCCACCCATTCATCGTCATAGGCGTCTTCGTACATCGCGTAACCGTCGTCCCAGTCGTCGTATCCGTCGTCCCAGCCGCTGTCATAGTAATCTTCGTCGCCAGCGCGGAAGCAAGCCAGCGTAGGACGTGGGCAGCCTGCGAGCGTCGGACGCGGACATCCGGCCAGTGTCGGGCGCGGACAGCCTACCAGCGTGACCCGAGGACATCTCGGCCCGCTCAGGGTCGGGCGTGGGCATCCGGCGAAAGTCGGGCGTGGACACCACGGTCCGGTGAAGGTCCGGCGCGGGCAGCGCGGCCCGACGGTTGTCGGACGCGGGCACCACGGCCCGACCAGGGTCCGGCGCGGGCAGCGCGGCCCGACGGTTGTCGGACGCGGACACCACGGCCCGGTCAGGGTCCGGCGCGGGCAAAGGGGTCCAACCACCGTTCTGCGCGGGCATGCGGGTCCGACGATCGTTCTGCGGACAGGCCGGTGCAACCGGTCATACGCGGCCTTGATCTGGACAATGCCGGATCCGGAATGCTGGTCGAAGCCGCTGGCCCCGATATCCTTGGCCGTTGCCTTCAGTATGGATTTCAGCTGTGCCTGCGTTGCGCTGGGTTGGGATTGCTTCAGCAACGCCACCGCACCCGCAAGGATCGGCGTCGCCGCCGAGGTGCCGGAGTCACTTGTGAAATACCCCGTGAAATGGCTGATGGAACAGAAGTCAGGCTTATTCGAATCCAGAGCGGCAGGTCCGCGGCTGCTGTATCCGATGAACTCTTCGTTCTTGTTCACCGCGCCGACGGTCATCACCAGCGGGTGGCCATTTGCACCCCAGATGCTGCGTCCCGGGCCGTTATCGGCGCCGCAACGGTTGTCGGGGCAGGTATCTCCGCAGTTACCAGCGGCGAAGAGCACGAGAATGCCTTCGTTGATCGCCTCGACCACCTTGCGGGTAAACGGGTGGTTGGGGTTGCGGGCATAGGTGGTATCCCATGTTTCCTGGAAAATACCCCAACTGTTTGTCAGAACTTGCGGAGTGCCATTGCTTCGGAACTGGTTGATAGACCAGTTGAACGCCTGCAATGCCCGGCTGATTGTCCCGGGCGAGCCGCCAGATCCGGCAATCCGCAGATCGTAAAGCTGGGCTTCGGGCGCCATGCCAAGAACATCAGTGGCGCACATGTTGCCGTGATTGCCCCATTTGCCGGATTCGGTGCCCCAGTCTGACGGCCATCCGCCGATTACGCGCGGGATGCGACGCGAGGTCTCTCCGTTCTTGACCGGTCGGCCTTGCGCGGTGATGCCGCTGTCCAAAACGCCGACAACAATTCCGTTTCCACGGAACCCCGCCGCCCAGACCTGATCGACGCCCAGATAGGTGGCGACGTCGGCCATGTTGCCCTTTGGCGTGCCGGGGCTGCAGTCGCAGGGCGGGATCGGGCATGCTGCCATGCCGCCGCCTGTCTGCGGCCCGTACGGATTGTCGACGGGGAAGCCGTCGATTGGGACGTCGCGCCAGACACCGGCCACTTCGGGGCGGCTGCGCAAGGCTGCCATTGCGTCTTCACTTGCAACGGTGCCGCGCACCACGAAGGTTTCGTCAGGGGCCTGACCCGAAGCGGCAAATTCGGCGCTTCCGGTGCCGCCCATGCTGACAGGTTCGAATTCATTGTCGACAGCGAAGCCGTCCCCCGAGAAACCTTCGGCCGAGGACATCGCCATGGGACCGGAGCCGCCAGGCGTATAGCGCATTTCGACAAGTATGCTCAGCCGGCCCTTGCCGTCAGTGGGCTGCGGAACCCCGTTTGGGGGCGAGCCGTTGTCGCCGTTGGACTTCCTGCCACGCGTGGTTTTTTTAGCAGCCATCTTTATACCTCCATTGGGTTAAATTTGTTGCACTGGAAACTGGTTGCGCAGGTTGCCGGTCGCGGCGAACGTCGCCACGACAGATTTCGGGATTGGTTGAGTTTGAGCGGTGGAAGAAATCCGGTTCAGCAGGTTGAACGCGGCCTACGGGGCAAAAGGCGCAATTGGCGTATCGCCCCAAATGTTTATGACGTCCGGCCGCTGATTGAGTGCGTCCAGAGCTTCCGCGTCGGCAATGGTTCCGCTGAGTATCACGCTGGTCGGCTGCCGTTGTGCGCCGTGGCCCGTCTCGTTCATCGGAACAGGTTCCAGATCCGGGTCGAGTTCGAACCCCAGCTTTCTCATCTGAATGGCCAGTGCTTCGGGATCCTGCAAATCGAAATGTGCAGACGCGGTGATCTCGACCATAACGCGCATATTCACGGCCGGACCCTTTGCAAAGGGTGGGTGGTGTCTGACGAATGGTCTCGCGACAGAATATGCCCCCGGTGGACCCAGGCGGTTCGATTCGTTGTGGTCTTCTCAACACCTGTATTGTGAAGGAGTGCCATTTCACAACCTCGGTTCGTACGGGATCCGGCGTAATACACGGAGCCATATCAAATTCTCGTCGAAGATTCGAGCGGGGAGTGCTCATGACCGTTGCTTTCAATACCTGCGCAGATGCGGGCTCGCCCGGGCATCAAAGCATCAGGTCAAAAGAATACGGACTAACTTGTTAATGCCACGGCACGTGTCTGGTGTTTCATCCGAAAACGGTGGCGTTCCGTCAGAGGCAGAAAAGCCTGCTGTCGAAGGGGCGCTGTATGCTTCGGTCAGGTCCAGCCGCAGTTCAAGCCGCAATCCTTTGGAACAATGGCTCTGAGGCCACCGAGCGGAGAAAAAGTGGTGCCCGCCGTCTACATTCAATAACTCGTATAAACGCGATCATAATAGCGTTTTAGACTGGTTTTTTCAATTCTAAACAGAGTCCGCCGGACGCCGAAAGGGCCGGCTTGCCTGTGCACCAGCCCGGTTCTGCGTCAATGATCCATCGTTTGCAGAAGGAGGTTTTCCGGTCCGGTCACGTGTAAAAGGTTGATAAGTTGCGCACATCCCGAGGTTGTCCGGGCGGTTACAACGCAGCGGGTTTGTTAGGCCGGGTCGCTCGCGCACATTGCGTTGATGGTCAATTTGGCTTGGCTGATTGGGTTGCCGCCGGGGTTGTGCTTGCGAACGCCCCAATTCGGATCCCCGTTTCGGCGCTGGGTCCGGGGCGACCGGTCGGCTATCGATTCCCCCATTTTGCGGCGACAGGAACTGGGGCGGCCCGCGCCAGCCGGTCGGTCAGGGTTCTTCCCCAACTGGGGATTTTACGAACAGGATTCTGGTGTCGGAAACAGTTGCGAACGTGGTCTCTGGCGGTGTGCATGGGATCATCCGGTTAGTTGATTGACTGATCAATAAAAATCCACCATGGTCATCCCCACAGATAAAATGGCCGGCTCGATCCGCGCTGGCCCGTCTGCTCAGAACCATGCGTTCGCAATACAAACCCGCCGGAGAAAAACAGTTCCGGACTACCCATCAGCCATGTTTCGGAGACCTCAGAACATGATCGCGCAGCCTCAGGCCAGCCATTACGTGAATGGCGCCTATCTTGAAGATGAAAACGGTCGATCCCTTGATGTGATTTACCCAGCGACCGGAGAGGTGATCGCGAGGTTGCACGAGGCCTCTCCCGAGCTCGTCGATCAGACGATCGCGCTGGCCCGGACGGCGCAAAAAGCCTGGGGCGCCATGTCCGGCACCGAACGCGGGCGCATCCTGCGCCGAGCCGCCGACATCATGCGCGAACGCAACCATGAGCTTTCAGTGCTGGAAACCTATGATACCGGCAAGCCACTGCAGGAAACCCTGGTTGCGGACGCAACATCGGGCGCAGATGCATTGGAGTATTTTGGCGGTCTTGCATGCAGCCTGACCGGCGAGCACATACAGCTTGGCGAAGACTGGGTCTACACCCGGCGCGAACCGCTGGGACTGTGTGTCGGCATCGGTGCCTGGAACTACCCCACGCAAATTGCCTGCTGGAAGGCCGCGCCAGCACTGGCCTGCGGCAACGCCGTGATTTTCAAGCCTTCTGAAGAAACTCCGCTCTGCGCGCTCAAGGTTGCTGAAATCCTGTCCGAGGCAGGCCTGCCGCCGGGTCTGTTCAACGTGCTGCAGGGGCGGGGTGAAACCGGCGCTGCCCTTGTCACTGATCCCCGGGTGGACAAGGTATCGCTGACCGGTTCGGTGCCCACCGGGCGAAAGGTCTATGCCGCTGCGGCTGCGGGCATGAAACATGTCACGATGGAGCTCGGGGGCAAGTCTCCGATGATCGTGTTTGACGATGCCGATCTGGAAGACGCCGTCAGTGGCGCGATCCTTGGCAACTTCTATTCTTCGGGGCAGGTGTGTTCGAACGGGACACGTGTGTTTGTTCAGAAGGGCATCAAGGACGCGTTTCTGAACCGCCTGCAGGAGCGGCTTGCCAACGCGATCATCGGTGACCCGCAGGATGAGGCCACCAATTTTGGCCCGCTGGTCAGCGCGCGTCAGTTGGAGATCGCCCAAAGCTATATCGAGGCAGGGAAATCCGAAGGGGCCCGCTTGGTTTGTGGCGGCGAACGGATTGAACGTCCGGGCAACTGGATGACGCCTGCGGTTTTCGCCGACGTTACCGACGACATGAAGATCGCGGTTGAAGAGATCTTTGGTCCCGTGATGGCCGTGCTGGATTTCGAAACCGAGGAAGAGGTGATCACGCGCGCCAATGCCACCGATTTCGGTTTGGCCGCCGGTGTGTTCACCAGCGATCTGAAACGTGGGCACAGGGTCATCGCGCAACTGGATGCCGGAAGCTGCTTTATCAACTCGTACAATGATGCGCCGGTCGAAGCGCCGTTTGGTGGCGTCAAGCAATCGGGGGTCGGGCGCGAGAACTCCAAGGCTGCGATCGAACATTACAGCCAGCTCAAATCCGTCTATGTCCGCATGACGCCGCTGGAGGCGCCATACTAAAGCACGACAACGGTGCAAAAGGATGCCGGTTCGGCCATTGGCATGATTGCCTTTTGGCCGATCCGGCTTTTGTTTTTTCGTTTCGGCGAGTGGTTTTATGGGGCCAATGCAGTTGGGCCTGTCAATGCACGAGGTCGAAATGCGCCACGGTGACGGCTTGATGGCCGGGCGGTCGCGTGTACGCAAGCCTTGCGGGGCAGCGCCCGAACAAGCGCAGTTGGCTTCTACCCAAGTCTTAACTCCTGAAATTTTTCGAGTACGATTGAGGTGGTTTTGCCGCGGCAATCAAGGTCGCCGACCCGTGAGCATATCATACCACAAGCCATCGGAAATTAGTCGACCCGCTCATCGCCCATTCTGAAGATTGTGCCATTGTGGGCTTTGGGTTGCGGCTCCGAAAACCGGGCCAAGCTAGCTGAGCCCAGGCGATTCCGCCCCTGACGTTTGCCGGGAAGGTTGCGCGGGTAGGAAGTTCACATTTAGTATACGCAATGTATCGATGTGAAACATCCGGCGTTCAGCCGAAAAAATGTCTATCTGGGGGGTAGGGTATGAAACAGTTTTGCTATCGGGTGCTGACGGCAGGTCTTTTCGCGTCGCCTGGATTTGCGCAGGATGCTCCGATCATACACGATGCCGAGTTTTACATTCTTCAGTCCCAGCATGAAGACCAATGGGCACAGGATGACGCTGCGGTCAACGACGCTCTGGCCGCATTTCGGGACGGCAACGGAGGCAACCCACCGAACATCGTCAGTGTGCTGATCGACGATATGGGTTTTGGCGACATGGGAATACCCGAGCTGAACGCCGTGCGGGGATATGAAACGCCGAATATCAACGATTTCTCGGATCAGGCCATGCGAATGGTAGGCATGTATACCGAACCCTCCTGTACGCCGACGCGGGTGGCGCAGATGACCGGGCGGTTGCCGGTGCGGATGGGCATGGGCGACACGACAGTCGATATCGCAGGTTTTGGCCTGCCGGAGAACGAAGTCACGCTGGCCGAGGTCCTAAAACAGGCGGGCTATGCGACCAGTCATGTGGGCAAGTGGCATATGGGCGACATCGCTGAAAGCTGGGCGATGAACCAGGGATTTGATTACGCTCAGCACGCAATCCACCAGCAGGGGCAGCTGACCATTTTCAACGACGACGCGATCAGGGAACAGGTTTCGGTCGCGATCCGGGATTACGACGACAAGTACACGCTGGACGGCTGGTTCCGGCCGGATGCTGCTGCAATGATGACCGTGATCGAAGGTGAAACCGGCGGCCCAATCCGTGAAATCCGCATGGAAACCGGTGAACGCTGGAATGCCGCTAAATATGACGAGATGAACCAGGCGTTCCAGGACAAGACGCTGGAGGAACTGGATCGCCTTGCAGGCGGTGAGCATCCGTTCTTCCTGCAATACTGGCCGATGATCCCGCTGGACAACACCCGTGCCGGACGATCGGGACCGGAAAGCGTGAATGGGGGACTTTATGTCGACAAGATGCAGCTGCTGGATCAGTGGCTGGGCGATCTGTTTGCCCGCTTGGATGAACTTGAGCTGACCGACAACACCGTTGTCGTAGTGATGGGCGATAACGGACACTTCACAAAATACGCTCCACAATCCGGCTTTACGCCGTTGATCTATGCAGGTGGCAAAGGTGACACGACCGAAGGCGGTGTCCGCGTCGATGCCTTCATCCGTTGGCCTGGTATGATCGAGGCTGATGGTCTGCTGAACAGCATCATTCACGTCTCGGATCTTTACACAACGCTCTCCCGGTTCGCCGGGGCCGATCAGCATATCCCACGAGATCGTCTGGTTGACGGGGTGGACCAATCGGCCGCCCTGTTGTTTGCCGATGAAACCAAGGCGCGGCGCGATCATGTCATCATTTATTCGGTCAACAAGCCTGAGGCCGTTGTGAAAGACCAGCTTAAGCTGAAACTGCCGGGGCCCGGGGAAAGTGCGATTCTCGCGAAGTTCTTTGATCTCTACCGGGACACACGCGAAGAATACTCGGTCTCGACCGAGGTTGGCGCCTGGGGCGGTCAGGAGTTCGCGCGGATTCTGGGGCGTCACATGGCAAGAAAAGAGAAATATCCCGATACAACGCCTGCCTACGGTGTGCCCTATGAAGGGATCGAGAACATACGCCCCGAAACGCAACAGGCCGTAGATGCGTTCATGACCAAACGCGCCTCTGCGCAGCAATAACGCAAAAACCGGAACAGGATCACGAGGTGCAGATGGTCGGAAACATACTCTTCGCTCTTGGCCTGATCGCCTCGCTTGGGATCGGATTTGTCTATTTCCGCGATCTTGGCGACATCTCGCAGATGCTGTTGAAGGTGAAGCGCGAAAATATGGTGCGGTTCATCCGAAACGAATACCGCCTCATCGGCATAGGGCTGAGTGGCTTTGCCGTTTCAACGCTGGCGCATTTCCTGTTTGGCGGTGGTCCGTTCTGGCTTTGGTTTGTCGCCGCGCTGCTGGTGATATTTCTGTACGGGTTTCCCTATGTCTGGGTGCATCTGGGTTTGCGGAACCAGCTTAACACGGCGCAGTATTTTCCGATCAGCGAAGCGCGGAAATACGTCGGGTCGACGGCGCCGGTTATCGTGATCGAAAACAATGGGCATGCCCGCGCCCATCCGGATGCGCAGATTATGCGCCCGCATCTGGCGGGCAATGAAAAAGGTCTGGGCGGCGAAGACGTCGTGATGACCTACTGTGCCATGGCCAATCTCGGTCAGGGATATTCGCCGGCCATCGAAGGCAAGCGGCTGAACCTCGAGGTTCTGGCCCAGCACGGCAACAACCTGATCCTGCGTGACAATGATACCGGCGAGCCGATTCAGCATATCTACGGCTTCCGCGAAGCGGATCGCGACCCGAATGCGGACGGACCTGCCTGCCCCCTGCGGCCGGAAGCTCGGATGAAGCCATGGCCCACGTTTCGGATGACGTTTCGCGGGTTTCAGAAGGCCTTTCCCGACGGCGAGGTTTACCTGAACAAACCCTCTTCGAACCCGCTGCTGCGCCTTCTGGACATGGTGACGGAGATCACTTTTGGCTGGGGTATTTCCCGCCAGCATCAGGAAGATGCGCCGGTGATGGACAACATGGACCGCTCGGACAATCGGCTGCCGAACAAGACCTATGTCTGGGGGATCACAATCGGGGATGAGGCGGCCTGCTGGACCGACGATTTCATTGTCGAGAATGACTGGATCGTGAACGCGCGGGTTGGCGGGCGCGACGTCGTTGTCAGTCTGGACCCTCGTTATGAGAGTTTGGGTGTCTGGTACAACGACAGCGGCCAGCCCGTGACCCGATGCGATTTCTGGGGTGTTTCGGATCAGGGCCAGTTGCAGAGGGTCGAGACGCTGCGGGCCGGCGTGTTCTGGCATGTCTGGTCCGAGTTTTTTCCAAACACCGACATCAATCGTGTAGAAGGTGGTGAAGACGTGGTTGGAGAGACCGCCGCGTGATCCGACGGGCCCGGGGAGCATTCCAATTGCGACGGCACACTTGTTTTTGGAAGCCTCGCTGGGCGGTTCCCCGGCGCATTGACCTGCCCGGTTGCTCGGGCAGGATTTCGGATTTCGGTGTTGTACTGATCCTTGCTCTGGCAACTTGGGCGTACCTTGCCGCTGCCGTCAGGGGACAAGAGATACAGTCGGAGAACACGGACCAGCACTATGTCGGATCGGAGCAGTGTACGGGCTGCCATCAGGATGCCACCGACGCCTGGATGGGGTCGCATCACGCGCTTGCCTGGACCAGCCCCGCGCCGGATACCGTCCTGGCCGACTTTGACGGAACCCGGTTCGAGCACGACGGGGTGCAATACGAGTTCTCAGTCGACAACGGAAACTACCGCATTCACCTGACCGAGACCGACGGCACGGTGAAAGACTATTCCGTCCATTCCGTTGTCGGGGTCGCGCCGCTGCAACAGTATCTGATCGAAACCGAGCCGGGCCGATTGCAAAGCTTTGATGTCGTTTGGGATGTCGAAAACGGACGTTGGTACCACTTGTACCCCGACCAGACATTGCCGCCGGATGACGGGTTGCACTGGACCGGACCATACAAGAACTGGAATGCCCGCTGCGCGGAGTGCCATGCGACCGGTTTCGAAAAGCGCTATGACGAACGCCGTCAGGCCTATGCTTCGGTTCAGGTCGAAACGGGGGTCGGATGCGAAGCCTGCCACGGCCCCGGTTCGGCGCATGTCGACTGGGCGGAATCTGCCGGAACCTCATCGGTGCCCGCGCCCGCGGGATACGGATTTGCGATGGATTTCGCCGGGGCAGGGGCTGAGGCTGCGATACAGCAATGTGCGACCTGCCATTCCCGACGTGAGCCGTTTGGCGAGGGAAATCCAATGCCCGGAACCAGTTTTCATGAGGCTTACAACCTGTCGTTGCTGCGCCCCGGCCTCTACCACGCCGATGGGCAGATTTTGGACGAGGTCTATGTCTACGGGTCGTTTCTTCAATCCAGGATGTACTCAAAGGGCGTGACTTGCCTGAATTGCCACGACGCCCACAGCGCCGAATTGAAGGCAGACGGAAACGGCGTCTGCACGCAATGCCATTCCCCGGCAGGCAATCCCGATTTCACGTCTTTGCCGCTAAAGCCCTACGATGATCCTTCGCATCATTTCCATGAAGCGGGTTCCGAGGGCGCGCAGTGCAAAAACTGCCACATGATCGAGCGTGTCTATATGGGGACAGACGGTCGTAGGGACCACAGCTTTCGTATCCCAAGGCCGGATCTGGCAGACGTGACCGGTGCACCAGACGCCTGCACCGACTGCCACGCGGATCGGTCGGCAGAATGGGCGGCGGCGGAGATAGAAAAATACCATCCGAATGCAGCAGCGCGCCCGCATTACGGCGTCACGCTGGCGGCCGGGCGGTCTGATCCAGTGGGCGCCAAGCCGGACCTGAACTCTCTGGCGCTTGATGACAGTCAGGCGGGCCTGGTCCGGGCAACAGCCCTATGGCTGTTGTCTCAGGTCGCGGATGAGACTACCGCCGAGGATATGGCACCTCTGCTGGCACATGATGATCCGCTGATAAGGGCGACGGCCATCGCAATTCAAAGGGCCGCGCCGCCCCGGCTACAGGCGGACAGGCTAAACGAACTGCTCGACGACCCGGAAAGGATGGTGCGGATCGAGGCTGCGAAGGCCATGCTGGACTTTCCTGCCGCCGGTCTTCCGGAGCAGGAGCAGGACAAGTTGCAGCAGGCGATGTCCGAGTGGCGGGCCTCGCTGCGGGCGCGGTCAGATTTTCCGGAAACCCATCTGGTACTGGGTGGAATGGCATTGACCTTCAGAAACATTCCCGCAGCAAAACGCGCCTTTCGCGAGGTTGTGCGCATGGATCCGCAACGCGAAGAAGCCTGGGTCATGCTGGTCCGGATTGCCGCAGCAGTCGATGGGCGCGAGGCGACGCTGGCCATTCTGGAGGAGGCCCTGAGCAAAGTGCCAGACAGTCAGGCCCTGAACGAGTTGCGCGCTTCGGTCTTGGCCCAATAGACCCGAGCCCTTTCTAAAGGTTCTGAATACCGTGAAGGGTAAGTGTGCTGACCACGTCCGAGTAATCTTCGCGCGCTTTTGACCCTGCACCAGTGTTCCACATGTAATACCAGTTCAACATGCCGAAAACGGACATGGTCGCGGCGCGCAGCTTGTTCTTGTCTGTTCCAAGAACGCCCGGAGCCAGTTCTTTCAGTATGTCGCTGACGAAATTGACCAGATCCCGCTGATAACCGCGCAGGACCTTTTGCTGTTCGTCGGGCAGTGCGGACATGCCGCTGACCTGAACGCGATGTTCATCATCCGCGCCCTGATAGGCGAACAGGATTTCTTTTATCGCGGCCCGCAGTTTCTGTTCAGCCGTCAGGCCATCCGTGTCGATGCCGCAGATCCTGTCGCGCAGATCACGCAGGTAGGTTTCAAGGATGTCATACAGGATGGCATCCTTGCTGTCGTAGTAGTGGTAGATATTGGCTTTTGATATCCCGCACTCCTTGGCCAGCAAGGACATCGAGGCACGGTCGAACCCTTCATTGGCAAATACCCGTGCCGCCGATTTCAGGATTTGAGCACGTTTCTGATCGTGATCTTTGGCGATGGTACGGGCCAAGGTCTACTCCTTATCACGGTTGTCGACGACCCGTTTGGCTTTGCCTTGCGAGCGTTCAACCTGTCCGGGGTCCTCTACAATAATCTCGGTTGAAACACCAACGATGTCCTTGATCCGCTTGGTCAGCATGCGCGCCGCTGCGGTTTTGGACAACTCGTCGGTCGAATCCGGATTGGCCTCGACCAGCACGCGCATCGCGTCCATGCGGCCCGATTTGTAAAGCTCGATCTGGTAATAGGGTGCCAGTCCGCCGGTCGCCATGACCTGTTCTTCGATCTGGCTGGGAAAGACATTTACGCCGCGCAGGATGATCATGTCGTCGCTGCGCCCGGTGATCTTGGCCATCCGGCGCATCGACCGGGCGGTTCCCGGCAAGAGACGCGTCAGGTCGCGGGTGCGGTAGCGGATCATCGGCAGGCCTTCCTTGGTGAGCGTGGTGAAGACCAGTTCGCCCATTTCCCCGTCCGGCAGAACCTCCCCTGATTCCGGGTCGATGATTTCGGGCAGGAAGTGGTCCTCCCAGATCACCGGACCGTCCTTGGTTTCGACGCATTCGTTGGCGACACCCGGCCCCATGATTTCCGACAGGCCGTAGATGTCGACCGCATGCATGTCAAAGGCGGCTTCGACCTCTTTGCGCATGGCGTCGGTCCATGGCTCGGCGCCAAAGATGCCAACCTTGAGTGAGCTTTCGCGCGGATCAAGCCCGGCCTTGTGAAACTGTTCGAGAATGTTGAGCATGTAGGACGGCGTCACCATGATCCCGTCCGGACGGAAATCGGTGATCAGGCCGACCTGCTTTTCCGTCTGTCCGCCCGACATCGGTATGACCGTGCAGCCAAGCCGTTCGGCCCCGTAATGTGCGCCCAGACCGCCGGTGAACAGGCCATACCCATAGGCCACATGCATCATGTCACCCTTGCGTAACCCGCTGGCGCGGATTGAGCGGGCGACCAGATCGGCCCAGTTGTCGATGTCGTTTTGCGTATAGCCAACAACGGTCGGCTTGCCCGTGGTTCCTGAAGACGCATGAATGCGCACGATTTCGCGGCGTGGAACGGCAAAAAGCCCGAATGGGTAGTTATCCCGAAGGTCGTTCTTGTAGGTGAACGGGAACTTTGCCAGATCAGACAGGCTTTGCAGGTCGTCAGGATGAACGCCGGCCTCATCGAAACGCGACCTGTACATCGGCACGTTTTCATAAGCGTGACGCACCGACCATTTCAGGCGGTCCAGTTGCAGAGCCCGTATCTCATCGATCGATGCGATTTCAATCGGGTCCAGGTCAGCTTTGTTGGGGCTAAGATCTTCCATCGCGGTCTCCTCCAAACGCGAAGTTATTCTTTGAACAACTGGCCGTTGATCGTGCGGGACATGCCGCGAAACTCGGCGATCAGTTTGTTGTCCTGATTGGTGACGCGGACGTCGTAGATGCCGCTCCGCCCAGTCAGGGATATTTCCGTCGCCGTGGCGGTCAGGCTGTCGCCCAACTGGCCGGGGGCGAGATAACTCATCACCGTATGCTGCGCCACGGTGACAGTGTTTCTGCTGTTGCAGGCAAACGCAAAGGCGCTGTCGGCAAGGGCGTGGCTGACGCCGCCGTGGCAGATGCCCACACCGTTGCAATGGTGGGCCGCGACGGTCAGTGTCAGCACGGCGCGGCCTTCATCGACCTCAAGAATTTCCATACCGAACCACTTGCTTGCCTGATCGTTGGCCCACATGGCGGACGCTGATTTTTCTGCCCGTTCTTTCGCGTTCATGCTTACCTGCCCTGAAAATTCGGTGCGCGCTTTTCCAGAAAGCTGGCGACGCCCTCGGCATAGTCCGCGCTCTGACCGCAGGTTTTCATGGCTTGCGCCTCCAGATCCAGCTGATCGGAAAGGGTGTTTTTGGCTGCGGCGTGAATGCATTCTTTTGTCAGCCCGTAACCCAGCGTCGGGCCATTTGCGAACTGTTCAGCCAGCGCGCGAGCCTCGGGCATCAGTTGATCGTCCGGCACCGCTTTCCAGATCAGCCCCCATTCGGCGGCTTGCGCGGCAGGCAGGGGTTGCGCTGTCAGGGCCAGGCCCTTGGCCCGCGCTTCACCCAGTAAGCGGGGCAGGTGCCAGCTTCCGCCGGTGTCGGGTATCAGCCCCACCTTGGAAAAACTCTGGATGAAATTCGCGCACTCGCCCGCCAGGACCATGTCACAGGCCAATGCAAGGTTTGCGCCCGCGCCGGCGGCAACACCGTTCACCGCGCAGATGACCGGAAAGTTGAGCGACCGGATCAGCCGAACAAGCGGCGCGTAGAAGGTGCGCACAGTGTGCCCAAGATCGGGCGGCCCATCCATCTTCGAAGGGTCCCGGTCGCCAAGATCCTGCCCTGCACAAAAACCGCGCCCGGCGCCGGTCAGCAAGATGGCCCGCGCTCCGTCGTCGCGCGCTTTTTCCAGCGCGGAACGCAGGGCAAGGTGCATCTCCTCGTTGAAGGAATTCAGTTTGTCCGGGCGATTCAGGGTGATTTCGACCCAATTTCCGTGACTTATGGCAAGAATGGTATCGCTCATGGCGACCTCGTGTTTGAAATCCGGCAAGTTCCATATTGCATTAACCGAACGGTTGGTCAATAAATAACCGAGTTGCGAATCTGAACCGAACTGGGAGCCGGCATGACGCAATCCCCGCTGGTCAAAGTGGATCTTGAAGGCGACATCGCCTGGGTCATGGTGAACAATCCGCCGGTGAATGCGACGTCGTTGCAGGTGCGCCAGGGGCTGGCGGATGCGGTAGATGCCGTCAAGGATGCCCGGGTTGCCGTTCTGCTCTGCGCCGGTTCGACCTTCATTGCCGGTGGCGACATGTCGGAATTCGACAGTGCGCCTGTTGAACCTCACCTACCTGATGTCGTGCAGATGATCGAAGACAGCCCGGTTCCGTTTGTCGCCCAGTTGCATGGCAACGTGTTGGGCGGTGGCTTCGAGATTGCCATGGGCTGTGCTTGGCGGATCGCTGCGCCGGGCACACGGTTTGGGCTGCCCGAGGTCAATGTAGGGCTGATCCCCGGTGCCGGAGGCACACAACGACTGCCACGCCTTGCCGGGATGGACGTTGCAATCGATATGGCCTGTTCGGGAAAGCTGCTGACAGCCGAAGTCCTGCAAGAGCTTGGGGGTGTCGATCTGGTCGCTGAAAACATCGACCTGGCGGTCAGAGAGTTTGTCGCGGATCTTCCTGCGCGGCCTGTACCCGTCAGTCAGCGGAAAGTGCAAGACATTGCGCCCGATCTTTTTGAAGTGTCGCGAGAGGTGCTGAAAAAACGTGCCAAAGGTCAGCAATCCCCGCTGGAGAACCTGACGTCGCTGTCATGGGCGCTGGAACCATTTTTGAAAGGCCAACTGAAAGAGCGGGCGCGTCACCTGGAGCTGAGACAAACCCCGGAAAGCCGTGCATTGCGTCATGCTTTTTTTGCGGAGCGTACTGTGACCAAGCCATCGGCAATTCAGGGTGCCTCACCCCGCGCGATTAACAGAATCGTTGTCGTCGGCGGCGGGCTTATGGGGGCCGGGATCGCCACGGCCGCGCTGAACGGTGGTCTTGCTGTAACCCTGATCGAGCGTGATGCCGAGGCGGCGACAGCGGCAGAGGCGCGCGTTTCCGAGCTTTTGAATGGGGCAGTAAAGCGCGGCAGAATGACCGAAGCGCAGATGCAGGATCGGTTGTCAGCCTTCAGCGCCGTGGAAGATTATTCTGGCGCCGCAGACGCGGATCTGGCGATCGAGGCGGTATTCGAGGATCTGAGCGTCAAGCGCGCGGTTTTTGCAGACCTTTCCGCCCACATCAAGCCGGACGCCATTCTGGCCACCAACACGTCTTATCTTGATCCTGTCGACATATTCGAAGGGGTGCAAAATCCCGCCCGTTGTCTGGGGCTGCATTTCTTCAGCCCGGCGCATGTCATGAAACTGCTTGAGATCGTGAAAACCCCTCACACCAGTGCTGAGGTGATCGCGACAGGTTTTACTTTGGGCAAGACGTTGCGCAAGGTTCCGGTCCTGTCGGGAATTTGTGACGGATTTATCGGCAACCGAATGCTGGCCGCATACCGGCGCGAGGCGGATTACCTGCTGGCCGATGGTGCCATGCCGTATCAGATTGACGCCGCGATGCGCGCTTTTGGAATGCCGATGGGGCCATATGAATTGCAAGACCTGACCGGGTTGCAGATCGCCTGGGCCAACAGAAAACGCAATGCGGTCACGCGTGATCCGCAAGAGCGGTACGTCACCATCGCCGATCAGCTTTGCGTGTTGGAGCGTTTTGGGCAGCGCAGCGGTAAAGGCTGGTATCGTTACGAAGACTGCAGCCGCGCACCGATCCGCGACCCCGAGGTCGAGGCGCTGATCGAAACATATTCTGCCGAGCAGGGCATTACACGCCGGGAGTTTTCGGCTGAGGAAATCACCTCCCGCATTCTGGCCGTTCTCGCCAACGAAGGGGCGCTGATTGTCAGGGAAGGTATCGCCGAAACCACGGATGCCGTCGATATGGTTCAGATCCATGGCTATGGTTTCCCACGCTGGCGCGGCGGCCCGATGCAATACGCGACTGAGGTGGGATGGAAAAAAACGTTGGAAGCCATGCAGTTGGTGGCGTCCGAAAGCCCTGCGTCCTGGAAGTTGGCGGCGGCGCCTGAAAGCTCTAAACCCGTTGATGGTTACAAAAAGGACCATTAACGCATTCTTAACTCATGTTTCACTGGGAGGAGACAGATCCATGAAGTTCACTAAGTTGAGTACCCTTCTTGCCTCGGCCGCGCTGGCCGTTTCGGGTACTGTGGCGTTGGCGGCGGATTACACGCTGACCATTTCCAGCTGGGCCCCGCCGACCCATGGCATCAACGCAATGATGTGGCCGAAATTCACCGAAATGGTCGAAGAAGCCACGGATGGTAAAGTCACCGCCGAGCTGAAACTTGGCCTTGCACCACCGCCCGCGCAAATGGACCTGATCATGGATGGCGCAGCAGATGCCTCGATCATTTTCCACGGCTACCAGCCGGGCCGCTTCGTCACTACAAAGATGATCGAACTGCCCGGGTACGAAGGATCGGCCGAGGCCGCATCGGTCGCCTATTGGCGCGCCTATGAGAAGTACCTGAAAGCGGCCGACGAGCATCGCGGGGTCAAGCTGATCGCGCTGCACACGCACGGTCCGGCGCAGCTGCATTCAAGCGCTCCGGTGACATCGCTGGATCAGGTCTCGGGGCTGAAGGTACGTATCCCCGGTGGTGTGGGTGGCGACGTTGGAACGGCGCTGGGCGCGACCGGCATTCAGGTTCCAGCCCCCAAGGTCTATGAAACGCTCGCGTCCAAAGCGGCGGATGGCGTTGTCATGCCGTTTGAATCCCGCAAGGGCTTCAAGCTGACCGAGGTTGCACAGAACGTTTACGAAGTGCCCGGCGGGCTCTATCGCGGCTCGTTTGCGTTCATCATGAACGAAGATACGTTTGCCGACCTGCCCGAAGATCTGCAGAAGGCGCTGGAAGAGAAGGTCTTCGGCGAGCCGTTGAGCCGTGAGATCGGCAAGATCTGGGACCAGATCGACGCCATCGGGCGCGAGGCGACCGAGGCGGCGGATGGCAACAGCATCAACGCCGCGTCCGCAGAAGATCTTGAACAGTTCAATCAGATTGCGGCCGACGTTCGAAGCAAGGTGATTGGCGAAGTCAATGAAACCGGTATCGACGCGCAGGCAACCTATGACCTGATCGTGCAAGAAATGGCGGCTCAGTAAGGCTGTCCGGCTGGTGGGGTTTCCCACCAGCCATTTTTTACCGGCAAGAGACATAATCATGCGAAATCTCGTGATCTGGGCGCGGCGCGCCAGTTTTTTTCCGACGCTGCTGGCCTGTGTGGCCCTGTTCATCCTGATGGTGATGACATTCTGCGATGTCATCCTGCGCTCGGTTTTCAATGCTCCGATCGAGGCTGCGACCGAACTGACCCGGATTTTGATGGCCATCCTCGTGTTTTCGGTCCTGCCCATGATTTCCGCGGGAAAAGGCCAGATCGCGGTCGATCTGACAGACGGTCTGTTTTCCCGTCTTCGCCTTAGCCGGGCCCGTGACGCTGTGGTTTACCTGGCATCAGGCATCATGCTGATCTGGCCAATCAATAGGGTCTGGATACTGTCCGAGCGCGCGCGCGACTACGGGGACGTCACAGAATACCTGTCGATCCCGGTCTTCTATGTCGGCTGGTTCATCACCTTCTTCACCGTTATTGCCGCCATCGCGATGGTGATTACCGGGCTGATGTACATCTTTGCACCCCACGCCCTGTCGGAGCAGACCCAATGACCGCAGCCCTGATCGGTTTCGCACTGGTACTGGTTCTGGTGCTGCTTCGTTTGCCCATTGTCTTTGCGATGGGTTTGGTTGGCACGTTTGGCTTCGCCTACGAACGCGGCGGCGCGATTTTTTCGGAACGGGGGCTCAAGGCCGCCATGTCGATGGTGGGCCGCCAGATCACGGACACCGCGCAGGACTATGGCCTGTCGGTTGTGCCGCTGTTCATCCTGATGGGACTGTTCGTCAACAAAGGTGGATTGGCGCGTGAGCTTTACGCGGTTTCTAACGCCTTCCTGGGGCATTTTCGGGGCGGTATCGCGATGGCGACCGTCGCCGCCTGCGGTGGTTTTTCGGCAATCTGCGGGTCGTCTCTGGCCACGGCTGCTACAATGTCCAAGGTTGCGATGCCCGAAATGCGGCGCTATCGCTATTCGGACGAGTTGTCGACCGCCTCGATTGCGGCAGGCGGGACGCTGGGCATTCTGATACCGCCTTCGGTCATTCTGGTGATCTATGGCCTGCTG
Source organism: Ruegeria sp. AN11 (assembly GCF_056536005.1). Lineage (NCBI taxonomy): Bacteria > Pseudomonadati > Pseudomonadota > Alphaproteobacteria > Rhodobacterales > Roseobacteraceae > Ruegeria > Ruegeria sp. AN11. Next base: position 3,588,612 of record NZ_JBQFJD010000001.1, read on the forward strand.
ACCGAAACCTCGATCGGGAAGCTGTTTGTCGCTGGGATATTGCCGGGGATGATGGGCATCCTGTTCTACCTGTTCGCGGTGCGCTGGACCGTCTGGCGCAAGCCTGATTCAGGCCCTGCCGGTGAACGCCACGGCTGGGGCGAGCGTCTGACGGCGCTGCGATCCGTCTGGGCCGTGCTTTTGTTGTTCTTCCTGGTTATCGGGGGCCTCTACGGCGCGTTTGATTTTCACCCGCTGAACCTGACCTTCAGCCCGACCGAAGCGGCGGGCATGGGTGCAATGGGCGCGTTCCTGATCGCCCTTTCGCGCGGCGGCCTGACGCTGAGTTCGACATTCGAGGTGCTGAAGGAGACGTCTTATACAGCCGCGGCCTTGTTCTCGGTCCTGATCGGGGCGCAGATCTTTTCGAATTTCATCAACCTGGCGGGTCTGCCCGAAGCGCTGATTGCGCTGGTCACGGCGTATGAAGTGTCGCCTTTCGTGGTGATTCTGATGATCCTGGGCATCTACATTATCCTTGGCTGCGTTTTTGAGTCGCTTTCGATGCTGCTGCTGACGGTGCCGATCTTTTTCCCGCTGGTCACGTCGCTGGGCTATGACCCGATCTGGTTCGGCATTGTCGTGGTCGTTGTGACCGAGATCAGCCTGATAACCCCGCCCGTCGGTCTGAACGTGTTCATCCTGAAAGGCGTGGTGGGCGATGTGTCGACCGGTACGATCTTCCGGGGCGTGACACCATTCTGGGTTGCCGACATCTTCCGCCTGGCGTTGATCGTTCTGGTGCCGTGGCTGGTGCTGGTCCTGCCCGAGCAGATGGGCGCGATGGGGCACTGATGTTCGCGCTGACCGCACTTCCCGAGGGGTTCCATCAGGACCCGTATCCGACCTACGCCGCTTTGCGCGAGGATGCGCCGGTTTGTGTGCAGCCGGATGGCAGCGTGATCCTGTCCAGATACGAGGATCTGGATCTGGTGTATCGCGATACACGCCGTTTCATTTCGGACAAGAAGGCGGTTTTTGGCCCGAAATACGGGGTCGATAGCGCATTATACGAACACCACACCACCAGTCTGGTGTTCAACGATCCGCCGTTGCACACCCGTGTGCGCAAGGTGATGGTCGGCGCGCTGAACCCCCGCGCGCTGGCGCAGATGGAGCCGGGGCTGGTCGAACTGGTTGATCGCCTGCTGGACGAGATGCAGGCCAAGGGCCAAGTCGAACTGATCGAAGATTTTGCCGGTGCCATTCCCATCGAGATCATCGGAAATCTTCTGGGCATTCCCCGTGACGAGCGTGAGCCTTTGCGGGACTGGTCGCTCGCGATACTTGGGGCGCTTGAGCCCAAGCTGACGCCCGAGCAGGAGGAGCAGGGCAATCGCGCTGTCGCCGATTTCGTCGAAAACCTGCGCCGGATCATCGACGACCGCCGCGCCAGTCCGGGCGACCCGGAAACAGACGTCCTGACCCGACTGATGCAGGGTGATGTGGACGATCGGCTGACCGAAGTCGAGCTGTATCAGAATTGTATCTTCATTCTGAATGCCGGTCACGAAACCACCACAAACCTGATCGGTAACGCGCTTGATCTGTTGCACCGGCACCCGGATAAACGGGCCGAACTTCGGACCAGACCCGACCTGATCACGACTGCAGTGGACGAGTTCCTGCGGCTGGAAAGCCCGAACCAGTTCGGCAATCGCCTGACCACCGAGGCAGTTGAATTCCATGATCACATGATCCCGGCGGGTACGGATATTCACCTCTGTATTGGTGCTGCCAACCGTGATCCGCGCCAGTTTGACGACCCCGATGCCGTGAAACTGGATCGCCGTCCCAACAAACATCACGCCTTTGCCGGCGGGCCGCATACCTGCGTCGGGCTGACTCTGGCGCGAATGGAGGGGCGTGTTGCCGTTGGCCGTTTTCTCGAGCGCTTTCCCGGTTTTGAGTTGCAGGAGGGTGCGCAAAGAGGAAATCGCATCAGGTTTCGCGGCTTTGCCCGTCTGCCAGCTCGGGTGGCATAGATGCAGCATAGATAGGCATTTTTGCTGTTTTATGTTTGACCGACCGATCGGTTAATAATAGTTTGATCCGAACGACCCGGCCAAATTCGCCGACCGGATGCCAAGGATGAGGAGGCACATATGACCATCCAACAGATTTCCAGCTTTGCCGCCGGTGAATGGATTGGGCCGGGTGAAGGCGCCCGTTCCATCGCCAGTGCAGTCACCGGAGACGTAATCGCGACCGCGGGTAACAACGCGCTGGACGTGCAGGCAATGCTGGACCACGCGCGGGATGTAGGCGGGCCCGCCCTGCACAGAATGACGTTCCACGAGCGGGCAAAGATGCTGAAGGCGCTGGCCATGCATCTGGGGCAGCACAAACAGGCACTGTATGATCTGTCTTTCGATACAGGCGCGACTCAATCCGACCACCTGATCGACATCGATGGCGGCATCGGCACGACTTTTGTCTATGCGTCCAAGGGGCGTCGCGAGATGCCTGACGGGCATGTCTTCCTGGACGGCGAGGTTGAGCAATTGTCGCGCAACGGAACGTTCCTGGGCCAGCATGTCTGCACCCCGTTGCAGGGCGTCGCGGTGCATATCAACGCATTCAACTTCCCGGTCTGGGGCATGTTGGAAAAACTGGCGCCAACGTTGTTGGCCGGGGTTCCGGCGATTGTAAAACCTGCCACCAACTCCTGCTACGTGACAGAGTTGTGCGTGCGCATCATGCTGGATTCAGGCATCTTGCCCACGGGTGTCTTGCAGTTGGTGACGGGCGGATTGGGCGATATGCTCGACCGGCTGGGAATGCAGGACGTGGTCAGCTTTACCGGCTCGGCCGAAACGGCACTGAAACTGCGTGCCAATCCGGTGATCCTTGAGAACTCGGTACGGTTTGTGGCCGAACAGGACAGCCTGAATGCCTCGGTTCTGGGACCGGATGCGGAACCCGGAACGCCCGAGTTCGACCTGTTCATCAAGGAAGTTCAGCGCGAAATGACAACAAAGGCGGGGCAGAAATGTACGGCCATCCGCCGGATCATCGCACCGGAAACACATGTTCAGGCTGTGATCGATGCGCTTTCGGACAGATTGGCAAAGACGGTCATCGGCGATCCGAGGCTTGAAACCACCCGCATGGGCGCGCTCGTTTCACAAGGCCAGAGGCGCGATGTTCTGGAAAAAGCCGCGATCATCGGGCAGGAGGCCGAGCGGGTTTTCGGCGATCCTGAAGACTTCGCCATTGACGGTGCGGATGTCGAAAAGGGCGCCTTTGTTCCACCGATGCTGTTCCATTGCGCCAGCCCTGACACGGCCCGGCGGGTGCACGATACCGAGGCCTTCGGCCCGGTCAGCACCATCATGGGATATCGTGATCTGGACCATGCGGTTGAATTGGCGAACAAGGGGCAGGGTTCACTGGTGGCGTCCGTGGTCACCCGCGACCCATCCGTCGCGCGTGAGATTGTCATGGGGGCCGGGGCCTATCACGGGCGTTTGTATTTCAACAACCGGGATTCGATGAAGGAAGCGACGGGCCACGGGTCTCCGTTGCCGCACATGGTCCACGGCGGCCCCGGTCGCGCCGGAGGCGGCGAAGAGATGGGTGGTGTGCGAGGGGTGCAGCATTACATGCAGCGCACGGCAATTCAGGGCTCGCCCGATATCCTGACCGCGATCGGCGACAGGTGGGTTTCCGGTGCGACCGAGATCAAAGGCCCGGCGCATCCTTTTACCCGTCGGTATCACGATCTGGCGATTGGCGAGACCATTCATACGGCACCGCGCACCATCACCATGGACGATATCGAGCATTTCGCGCATTTCACGGGCGACACTTTCTACGCCCATATGGATCAGGCCGCGGCCGAGCGGAACCCGTTCTTCCCTGGTCGTGTGGCGCATGGTTATTTGTTGCTTTCGTTTGCGGCGGGTCTGTTTGTGGAACCCAACGAAGGTCCGGTTCTGGCCAATACCGGGCTGGACAATCTGCGTTTCATGAAGCCGGTGGAAGCAGGCGATGCGATCAAGGTGCGGCTGACTGTCATGAAGAAGACCGGGCGCAATGATGAATACGGAGAAGTGCGCTGGCACGTGTCGCTGACCAACCAGGATGGTGATCTGGTGGCGGAATATGAATTGCTGACAATGGTAGCCTACTGAAGCGGGCCGGATGGCAATTTCCTTTGGCCGGGCTATACTTAGGCTATGAAAGATCCGCATTCTGACTGGTTCGAAACCTGTATTGCCCAGCTGACGGCGTCCGGCACGCAGCGGGTCTGGTCGGTGCTGGTATCGATTTTCGGCGATCTGGCCCAGAAGGAGACCGATCAGATCAGCGGTGCCCTTATTACCCGGCTGACCGGACTTGCCGGGATAAAGTCTGAAGCGACCCGTGTTGCTTTGCACCGACTGCGCAAGGAGGGCTGGATCGAAAGCACCCGGAGCGGGCGCAACAGCACGCACAGCCTGACGGCGTTCGGGCGCGCTCAAAGCGCCGCAGCGGTGCCGCGCATCTACGCCCGCGAAACCGTGCGCCCGGAAACCTGGCATGTCCTTATCGCGGACAGTTCGGACGGGTCCCGGCAGGAACTGGCCGATCTGCTGCTGACCGGTGACTACATTCCACTGAGCAGCACGGCAGCGATGGCTCCCGGTGAGGCTCCGGAAGGTATCGAAGACCTGTTTATTGTTCAAAGCGGCGCCCTCTCGGTTCCCCGCTGGCTGCGCGAACGTTGCGGACCAGATGCGCTGAACGAAGGATATAAACAGCTTCTGACCCGATTGCGGGCGGTTCAGGAGAGCATTCCGGCCTCGGGTGTCGGCGATCCGTTCCAGGCGGCGGTGCTGCGGGTCCTGATCGTTCACAGCTGGCGCCGCATCGTTTTGCGGCACCCGGATTTGCCGTCAGAGTTTCTGCCCGAGGCGTGGAAGGGTCCGGCCTGCCGAAAGGCTGTTTTCCAGATCCTCGACAGGTTGCCGCGCCCTTCGATCAAAGCGCTTGAATCGGCTTTGACCGGATAGTGGTCCCGGTATTTCCCGGTGGCGAAGGTCGTTGTGTCGAACAATAAGTTACATTGATTCGGGAATGGCAAAAAATTCGTAACATATTACTTGCTTCGAATCATCGCGGCCCGTATTAACCGACCATACGGTTGGTATTTCCGGCCGTTGCGACAGGAGGCCTTTGATGGACGCATTCATTTGTGACGCGACACGTACCCCGATTGGCCGGTACGGTGGCGCGTTGTCTTCGGTCAGAACAGATGACCTTGCGGCGGTGCCGATCGCTGCACTGATGGCCCGGAATCCGCAGGTGGACTGGGCCAGTGTGGATGACGTGATCTTTGGCGATGCCAATCAGGCCGGTGAAAGCAACAGGAACGTGGCGCGTATGGCGGCGCTGCTGGCGGGTTTGCCGGTTGAGGTTCCGGGAACCACGGTGAACCGGCTTTGCGCCAGCGGCATGGATGCGGTGGGCATGGCCGCGCGTGGAATCCGGGCGGGCGACTTCGATCTGGCAATTGCGGGCGGCGTGGAAAGCATGAGCCGCGCGCCCTTCGTCATGCCCAAGGCCACCAGCGCCTTTAGCCGCGCCAATGCGGTTTATGACACAACGATTGGCTGGCGGTTCGTAAACCCGAAGATGAAAGACATGTACGGCGTGGACAGCATGCCGCAAACGGCTGATAACGTGGCCGAAGACTATGGCGTAAGCCGTCAGGATCAGGACGACTTCGCGGCCCGCAGCCAGGCTCGCTGGCAAGCAGCGCATGAGGCGGGGATTTTCCGGGATGAGATCACCCCGGTCTCGGTCCCGCAGCGCAAGGGCGATCCGGTTGTCGTGGATACGGACGAACATCCCCGTCCCGGAACCGATGCTGCGAAGCTGGCCGGATTGAAAGGCGTGAATGGCCCCGACAAAACCGTGACTGCGGGTAATGCCTCGGGTGTGAACGATGGCGCAGCGGCGCTGCTTCTGGCCAGCGAGGTGGCAGCGCACAAGAACAGCCTGACACCGATGGCGCGCGTGGTTGGGATGTCCGCTACGGGTGTCGAGCCGCGCGTCATGGGCATCGGCCCGGTATCGGCAAGCCGCAAGGTGCTGGCCCGCGCCGGTCTGAGTATCGATCAGATGGATGTGATAGAATTGAACGAGGCGTTTGCGGCTCAGGGCCTCGCCACGCTGCGCGAGCTTGGTGTTACCGATGATGCACCGCACGTGAATGCCAATGGCGGTGCCATTGCAATGGGTCATCCGCTGGGCATGTCGGGGGCCCGCATCGTGCTGACCGCGGCTTATCAACTGCAACGCTCGGGCGGGCGCTATGCGCTTTGCACCATGTGCGTCGGCGTGGGTCAGGGCGTCGCCCTGATCCTTGAACGCGTCTAAGGGAGGAGACCCCAGATGTATGCTCAACTTGTGAAAACGGCCGGAACCGGCGTCAAAACCAAAGACGAGATGACGGATCAGGAGCGTGAGTTCCAGGACAAGATCGACCGCGATATCAAGATCGAACCAAGGGATTGGATGCCGGATGATTACCGCGCGACCCTGATTCGCCAGATCGGCCAGCATGCGCATTCAGAAATCGTCGGCCAGCTTCCCGAAGGCAACTGGATCACCCGTGCGCCCACATTGGAACGCAAAGCGATCCTGCTGGCCAAAGTGCAGGATGAGGCCGGGCATGGTCTGTATCTATACTGTGCTGCGGAAACGCTTGGGGTCAGCCGCGACGAGATCACCGAGATGTTGCTGGACGGGCGCATGAAGTATTCGTCGATCTTCAACTATCCGACCCTGAACTGGGCGGATATCGGTGCCGTCGGCTGGCTGGTGGATGGTGCGGCGATCATGAATCAGGTGCCGTTGCAGCGCACATCGTACGGGCCGTACTCGCGCGCGATGATTCGCATTTGCAAAGAAGAGAGCTTTCATCAACGGCAGGGTTATGACGCCATCCGCAAGATGGCTGAAGGTACGCCCGAGCAGAAGAAAATGGCGCAGGACGCGCTGAACCGGCTGTGGTTCCCGTCTTTGATGATGTTCGGCCCCTCTGACAAGGACTCAGTGCACTCGGCGCAGTCGATGGCGTGGAAAATCAAAATCAACACCAATGACGAGCTGCGCCAGAAGTTCGTGGACCAGACGGTTCCGCAGATCGAATTCCTTGGCCTCGATTTGCCAGATCCCGGCATCAAATGGAACGAGGATCGCGGCCACTACGACTACACCGACCCGGACTGGTCCGAGTTCTTCAACGTCATCAAGGGCAATGGTCCGTGCAACGTGGACAGGCTGGCTGCGCGCAACAAGGCGTGGGACGACGGCGCGTGGGTGCGCGACGGCTTGCTGGAACATGCCCGCAAGAAAGCCGCCCGCAAGCACGCGGCAGAGTAATCAGGAGGTTCCGCTATGAAAAATGAATGGCCCCTTTGGGAAATCTTCATCCGCGGCCAGCATGGGCTGAGCCACCGGCATGTTGGTTCGCTACATGCACCAGATGCCGAAATGGCGATCAAGAACGCGCGCGATGTCTATACGCGCCGCAACGAAGGCGTGTCGATCTGGGTGGTTGAAGCCCGGCACATCGCGGCCACCGCACCCGGCGAGAAGGGCCCCCTGTTCGAGCCGTCCGAGAGCAAGGTCTACCGCCACCCGACGTTTTACGACATCCCGGACGAAGTGGGGCATATGTGATGGCAGAAGTCGACAAACAGGCCCTGCTGCAATTTCTGCTGCGGATGGGCGACAACACTTTGGTCCTCGGGCACAGGGTGTCCGAATGGTGCGGTCACGCGCCCGTGCTGGAAGAGGACATCGCGCTTGCCAATACGGCGCTGGACCTGATCGGTCAGACGCAGCTCTGGCTGGGTTATGCGGCCGAAATTGAGGGCGAAGGCAAGTCGGCGGACGATCTGGCCTTTCTTCGCGACGTCTGGGATTTTCGCAACGTTCTGCTGGTCGAGATGCCCAATGGCGATTTCGGTCAGACCCTGATGCGTCAGTTTCTATTCGATGCGTGGCATTCCATCATGCTGGGCCGACTGATCAGATCGTCGGATCGGACTGTGGCCGAGATCGCTGAAAAGGCCAGCAAAGAAGTGGCGTATCACCTGGAAAGATCTGCCGACACAGTTGTCGGTCTGGGAGACGGAACCGAGGAAAGCCATAACCGGATGCAGGCCGCTCTGAACTACCTGTGGCCCTATGTCGGAGAAATGTTTGAAGGCGACGCGGTCGATGAGGCCATGGTTAAGGCCGGTATCTCGAGCGACCCCAGCCGGTTGCGTGAAGAATACGACACGCTGGTGGGCCGGGTCCTGTCCGAGGCGACGCTGACCATTCCCGAAAGCCGCTTTGCCCATAAGGGTGGCCGCACCGGCCAGATGCATACCGAACATCTGGGCCATCTGCTGTGCACGATGCAGTGGCTGCCGCGTGCCTATCCCGGTTGCCGGTGGTGACAGTGATGGCGCGGCCCTCCGTCGGTGAAATCTGGCAGTGGCTGGACCATGTGCCCGATCCGGAAATCCCCGTGATCTCTCTGGTGGATCTGGGGATCATCCGCGACGTCGCGTGGGAAGATGATCTTTTGGTTGTCACGGTCACACCAACCTATTCGGGTTGCCCGGCGACCAGCGTCATCAATCTGGATATCCAGACGGCGCTGCGCGAAAAGGGGATCGACAGGCTTGAACTGCGCCGTCAGCTTTCACCTGCATGGACCACCGACTGGCTGTCGGACAAGGGGCGCGTGCGTCTGGAAGAGTTCGGCATCGCACCGCCGCAACCGGCAGGCGGACCCGAACGCTGTCCGCGTTGTGGTGGCAACCATCTGGAAAAACTCAGCCAGTTCGGCTCGACCCCCTGCAAGGCGCAGTGGCGGTGTTGCGACTGCCTGGAACCGTTCGACTATTTCAAGTGCATCTGAGGGAGGAACCCATGGCGCGCTTTCATGATCTTGAAGTCACAGACATCCGCAAAACGATCCGCGATGCAGTGGTCGTGACGCTGAAGCCCGAGAATGGTGCGGCTGCCGAGTTCGACTTTACGCAAGGCCAGTACCTGACATTTCGCCGCGACTTTGACGGTGAGGAACTGCGCCGATCCTATTCGATCTGCGCGGGCAAGGATGACGGTGTCCTGCAGGTCGGCATCAAGCGGATCGATGGCGGTGCGTTTTCGACCTGGGCCAACGAAGATCTGAAGGTGGGGGACACCATTCAGGTGATGCCGCCGATGGGTGGGTTCTTCACCGAGCTGAATGCCGGAAACGAGAAGCAGTATCTGGGTTTCGCGGGCGGGTCCGGCATTACCCCGGTGCTGTCGATCCTGAAAACCACCCTGTCACGCGAACCCAATTCCAGCTTCACGCTTGTTTACGCCAACAAGAGCGTGAACTCGATCATGTTCCGCGAGGAGCTTGAGGACCTGAAGAACAGCTTTATGGGACGTTTCAACGTCATCCACGTGCTCGAGACGGATGCGCAGGAAATCGATCTGTTCACCGGAATGGTGACGGAAGAAAAATGCGCGCAACTGTTCAAAACCGGTTGGATCGACATCGAAAATGTCGATGTCGCATTCATTTGCGGCCCCGAGCCGATGATGCTGGGCATAGCCCGTGCATTGCGCGACCATGGGCTGGATGACGGTCAGATCAAATTCGAACTTTTCGCCAGCGCCCAACCCGGTCGGTTGAAGCGCAAGGCCAAGGCCAAGGATGCCGCAAGCAGCGCCAATACGGCAAAGGCTTCCATCACGCTGGACGGCGCAACCCAGACCATCGATATGCCCAAGGACACGACGCTGCTGGACGCGGCTTTGCAGAACGCAATGGATGCACCTTATGCCTGCAAGGCCGGGGTCTGTTCGACCTGCCGCTGCAAAGTGATTGAGGGCGAGGTGGAGATGGTGACCAACCATGCGCTGGAGGACTATGAGGTTGAGAAGGGCTATGTTCTGTCCTGTCAGTCCTTTCCACTGACCGACACTGTCGTCGTCGATTATGATCAATAAAGAAGGGGACCTGTCATGCCGGATGATATGAGCATTGAAAGCTACCTTGCGCAGGGTGGGGTGCTGACAAACCCTTCGAACGTGCCTTCGCGGTATCGCGCCGAACTGATGAAGCTGATGGCGACCTTTGTGGACAGCGAGCTGGCCGGTGCCGCCGGGTTTGCCGACGTCATTAACACCGGCCCGGGCATCAAGGAACGTATTGCCGCCGCCAAGATCGTGTTGGAGAAAACCGATAACGCCGATCGTGTCCTGACCATCATGGGTGAGTTCGGTGTCAATACGAAACGCTACGCGACGCACCACCCCTGGGCTGCGCGGCTGGACCGTTCAGCCGATATTGGCGCGACCCGCAACGAACATGATATGCGACTTGCCGTCTTCAATTATCCGCTTGAAGGGTGGACGGACGCAGTGGTCATGAACCTGATCATGGGGTGCGCTGTCGGCGTGCAACTGGCCGAATTCAGCAGTGTCTCGTATCAACCTCTGGCCGAAGCCTTTCGTGCAATCGCACCGGTTGAGGCGCGCCACGCCGAGCTGGCCGAGGAAGGTGTGGCCAGACTGGCAGAGGATGGTGATACGGCCGCGATTCAGGCGTCGGTCGACTACTGGTGGCCACGTGTCGCCGTTTGCTTCGGGGGGGATGACGCGGCGCGGCTGAAAGATCTTCAGGCGCTGGGGCTGCGCCGCACCGGGAATGCCGAACTGCGCGATCGCTGGATTGCCGCGGCCTCGGCCATTCTTGACAAATACGGGCTGGAAGTTCCGAGATAGCTAAGAACAAAGGCCGTCTGTTATTCAAAAAAACAGACGGCCTTTTTGCCACGTTATTTGTTCAGTTCTTTGGCATGCAGCCAGTCGGCGTGTTTCGGGGCCTTCTTGGTCTTTGACCATTCATCCAGCATCAGCCATTTGACCTCATCCATGCGTTTGAGCATCGCCTCTTCCTCGGGATCGGGGCAGGCCAGTTCGACCCGGTGCCCGTTGGGGTCGAAGAAGTAGATCGAGTGAAAGATGGAGTGGTCGGTGACGCCCAGAACCTCGACACCGTTGGCTTCCAGATGGTCTTTGAACTGCAGCAGCGTCTCGCGGTCTTTCACCTTGAAGGCGATGTGTTGTACCCAGATCGGCGTGTTGGGATCGCGCCCCATCTCGGGCTTGGTCGGCAGCTCAAAAAAGGCCAGAACGTTGCCGTCACCCGCATCCAGAAACAGATGCATGTAGGGATCAGGCTCGTGGGTCGATGGTACGTGATCCTCGGCAATGGCCAGGATGAAATCCATGTTCAGCATCTTGCCGTACCATTCGACGGTTTCCTTGGCGTCCTTGCAGCGATAGGCGACGTGGTGGATTTTCTCGATTTTCACGTGTTGTCCTCCTGTTGAAGCGACGCGGCGCGCAGGGCTTGTCGCAGCACGTCGTTGTCCCCGATATGGTTGGCCAGAACCAGCACCAGGCGCGCGTTCAGCGCGTCCCCCTGTGCCTTGTCCAGCCCTTCATGTGCATCCAGCAGATCGGCGTAGAACCCATCGGTATTGTCGAAATTTGGTGTGAGGATCAGATCGGCCATGGCGATTACTCCTTACTTGTGGCGCGGCGGACCGCATGCCGGAATGCGTTTTCTTCGTAGGTGTCGCGTCGCGCCGCCACATGCTGATCCGGTCGGATCAGATAGACCCCCTGCGGCGCATCACCCAGATAGCGGCGTTTCAGGGCCATTGTCCGGTCGTCCTTGATCGACAGGGCCAGGCGCGAAACCGTGATGCCGTCCACCTCGATCTCATCCGGGGCATCGGCATCAATGGTCATCAGGGTGAACTTCCCGGCCAGTTTCGGCAGCAGGAAGCCGTCCCCCAATGGCGCATCTGGGCAGGGCGAGCCCGGACGGGTCGAAGCCGGCCCGTTCAGCGCATCCGCCGAATTCAGGGGCGAGCCATCATAGGTGCAGGGAACGCTCAACCGACCGGAGTTCACCATCGGACGGGCGAATTCATAATGTTCGCTCAGATCCAGCACCGCGTCGCGCATGATGCGGGACATCTGGGATTTCGGTGTGATGAAATCCGTGGACCTGGTCGAGTTCAGGATATTCTCATCCGCCCCGTGGATACGTTCGATATCATAGCTGTCCAGAAGCGTTTCCGGGGCCAGACCGTCGATCACCAGCTTCAGTTTCCAGCACAGGTTGTCCGTGTCCTGCAGGCCCGAGTTGGCACCGCGCGCGCCAAACGGGCTGACCTGATGCGCGCTGTCGCCGGCAAAGATCACCCGGTCATGGCGGAACTGTTCCATCCTGCGGCACTGGAAGGTGTAGATGCTGACCCACTCCAACTCGAACTCGACATCCTCGCCCAGCATAGCCTTGAGACGCGGGATAACGTTTTCGGGGCGCTTCTCGCGCTCTTTGTCGATGTCCCAGCCCAGTTGCAGGTCGATGCGCCAGACGCCGTCCGGTTGTTTGTGCAGCAACGCGGATTGCCCCTTGTTGAAGGGCGGATCGAACCAGAACCAGCGCTCGGACGGGAAGTCGGCCTCCATGATCACGTCGGCAATCAGGAAGTTGTCCTCGAACACACGACCAACAAAGTCCTTGCCCAACATAGCCCGCATCGGCGATCCGGCCCCGTCACAGGCAATCACCCAATCTGCTTCGATGGTGTAGGACCCTTCTGGCGTTTCGACTTCAAGCCTTACGTGATCCGGATGCGTGCCAACCGCTTCGACCTTGTTCCGGCCCCGGATCTGGATCGGTGCGCCCTGCGCCTGCAACTCGCGAACCCGCTCGACCAGAAACTGCTCGAAGTAATATTGCTGAAGATTGATGAAAGCCGGGCGCTGATGCCCGTCCTCGGGCAGCAGATCGAAGTTGTAGACCTGCCGGTCATCGAAGAACACCTTGCCCTTGTTCCAGACGACGCCCTTGTCGACCATCGCCTGGCCGCATCCCAGCCGGTCGAGGATTTCCAGCGGACGCTTGGCGAAACAGATGGCCCGGCTGCCAAAGCTGACCTTGTCATTGTCATCCAGCACGACAACCTCGACCCCTTGCTGTGCAAGATCGATGGCAGCGGCCAACCCGACCGGGCCCGCGCCGACAACAATGACCTTGTGACGCACCGGTGTCGGCGCGGTCTGATCCGGGCTGGGCTCGTATGCATAAAGAGGGTCTTCGAAAATCTTGTTCACAGGCTCTCTCCCCAGGTGTTGCGCAACAGGGCGCAGAAATTCGAACCCTGGCGCGCAGGCGCCAGGTCAATAGTTTCACCGTCTGATTCGGGTCGCCACGATCTGAATCAAACCGGCCCCAATTCGTCAGCCTTGCAGGGCTTCCCACATTTCAAGATCGCGCTGGGCGGTCCAGATGCGGGGATGGGCGATACCGCGGGCTTCGTCATAGGCGCGGGCGACGTTGAAGGGCAGGCAGTGTTCATAGATCGCGTAATCGGAAAATTTCGGGTCGCATTCGGCGCGCACGGCATCCCATGCCTCTTTCAGCGATCCGCCGCGGGCAGCAATCCTGCGAACAGGCCGGTAGGTGCTGTCTACAAAGTCGCGGGTGTTTTCGATGGCCTTTTCCACCATCTCCTTTCCAACCAGCGCATCGCCGCGCCCCGGTGCGATGGCGTCCACGTCATAGGCCTTGATGTTGTCCAGGGTCTGACCCCAGTCGGCGAAATGCCCGTCGCCGCAATAGCAGGCCGAGTGATATTCGACGATATCGCCGGTGAACATCACGTTCTGATCCGGCACGTGAATGATGGCGTCGCCTGCCGTATGGGCGCGGCCGATCTGTTTGATGTCGACGCGGCGTTTGCCCAGAAACACGGTCATGCTGTCCGAGAAGGTCGTTGTCGGGAAGGTCAGGCCCGGAATGCTCTCATGTCCTTCGAACAGGCGCGGAAAGCGTTGAAATTCACTGTCCCAATCTTCCTGCCCGCGTTCCAGAACCATGTTGTAGGCTGCGTTCGACATGATCACCTGCCCGGCGTCAAAGGCGCTGGCACCCAGAACGCGCACGGCGTGATAATGCGTCAGCACCACGTGGCTGATCGGCTTGTCAGTAATGGATCGGACACATTCGATCACCTTGTTTGCCAGACGCGGTGTGGCCTGTGCCTCGACGATCATCACGCTGTCATCGCCGACGATGACGCCGGAATTCGGGTCCCCTTCGGCGGTAAAAGCGTACAGTCCGTCGCCGATTTCATCGAAGGTGATTTTCTTTTCGCTCAGATCGCCCTGCGAGGCGAATGCCTTGGCCATTTCCTGTTCCTTTGACGTTCTGTCATCCGCACAGCAATAACCGCAGCGCGGCGGGTAGGTCCCATAAGTTTCGATCCGGGCGGTCAGCCTGTGCTGCCTTCGCCCTGACATGCGAATACGCCAACGACGGGTTCTGCCGCCTTGATCTGACACAGACCGACACGTCCGCTGACGTCTATTTGCTTCTTCTTGCGCTGCGCGTCAATTCAAATATTGAGCCGATGGATCAAATATTGCTTTGACCTTCTGCTCTGTCAAGCTATTCATGCATGGGGTAAGGATCATCAGGTCTGGTTTGCGAGGTGACATGGCGGAAGGCCCATCAACAGTACATAAGGCGCTGTCCCTGCTGGAGTTTTTTGATGAAAGACGCCACCGTATCGGCCTGAGCGAGCTTTCGAAATTGTCCGGTTACAACAAAGCGACGACGATGCGGTTTTTAGCCGCGCTGGAATCCAAGGGCTTTGTCGAACAGGACGAGGAAACACGTTTGTTCAATCTGGGCCCCGCGTTTCTGCGGTTTTCCCAATTGCGCGAGGCCAGTTTTCCGCTTGTCGATGCGGTAAAGATCGTGTTGCGGGATCTGAATGCGATCACGGGCGAAACGGCGCATGCGTCGCGCATCGCGGGCCAAACGCTGGCCAATATTGCCACGATCGAAAGCAAAAGCATGAACCGGGTTATCATAGGATCAGGCGAGTCGCTGCCGTTGCACGCGACGGCCTCGGGGCTGGCCTATCTGGCTTTCGCGGCCCCTGCCTTTGTCGAGCCGTTTATTGAAGGGGGCGCCTTGCAGTCGCATACGACGCAAACCCAAACCGATGCGGCTGTAATCCGGCAGCAACTGGATCAGATCCGTCAGACAGGCCTTTCGATTTCAAGCGGCACGTTTGAGGAAGGTGTGATCGGGATAGCGGCCCCGTATTTTGGCCCCAGCAACAAGGTGTGCGGGGCCGTGGCCGTGGCTCTGCCCGCCGTTCGGGCGACCGAGGCGCATCAGAGCATCATCGAGGAAAATGTCAGGAAGGCCGCCAAGCGCCTGACATTGTTGCGCGGCGGCCGGTATCCCGAGGCGATAGACAACGGAGCGGTATCCGACAACGGGTAGGCGGGCGCGTGGTCCGAAGGCTTGGCGAGGGAGCAAAAAATGCACCTCCTTTGATGGGAGGCGCATTATCAAAAGACTACATCGAAAAAGAGATGGCGTTCAGCCGTTCGCGGCGATCAGTTCGGACTGTGCGACGATAACTTCGGCCTGTTTGATTGAGGCGATGTCGACCAGGCGGCCATTGTAGACCGTTGCACCTTCACCATTGGCTTTGGCCTGTTCCATCGCCGCCAGAATCTCACGCGCTTCGGACACAGCTTCGTCTGACGGGGTGAACACCTGGTTGGCCAGAGCGATCTGCTTGGGGTGGATTGCCCATTTGCCGACCATGCCCAATGTGGCCGAACGTTTCGCCTGCGCGATATAGCCTTCGTCATCCGAGAAATCGCCGAACGGCCCGTCCACCGGCAGAATCCCATGGGTCCGGCAGGCGGCGACGATGGCGGCTTGTGCCCAGTGCCACGGGTCGGACCAGTGCTTTTCGCCCTCGCGCAGCATGTAGTAGTTTTCCTGCGTTCCGCCGATGCCGGTTGTCTGCATGCCCATCGAGGCTGCAAAATCAGCAGCACCAAGACTCATCGCCTGCAAACGAGGAGAGGACGCGGCAATGGCCTCGACATGCGCGATACCGGCAGCGGATTCGATGATGACTTCGAAACTGATCGGCTTGGTGCGCCCTTTGGCCCGTTCGATGGCGGTGACAAGGGCATCCACGGCATAGACGTCCTCGGCGCAGCCCACTTTGGGGATCATGATCTGATCCAGGCGGTCCCCGGCCTGTTCCAGCACGTCCACGACATCACGATACCAATAGGGTGTATCCAGCCCGTTGATCCGCACGGACATGTATTTGGAACCCCATTCGACGATGTTCAGCGCCTCGATCACGTTGGCACGGGCTGCATCCTTGTCGGACGGGGCAACCGAGTCCTCAAGATCCAGATTGATGACATCCGCAGACGAAGCGGCCATTTTCGGGAACAGCTTGGTGTTCGATCCCGGCCCGAACAATTGGCAGCGGTTCGGGCGTGCAGGGGCGGCGGGTTGGATGCGAAAGCTCATCGGGACCTCGTGCGAGAAAGGAAATTGCGGTATTCTTGCTCAATGAGGTATTAAATTGCGCGGTCAGGCGCAAGCGCCTTTGTGCAGCTGCGGCAATGCTGTTGCAGCATTCGCCGAAAATCGGTGCGTTGACGGTGACTAAAGTTTAATCAGTTTGAAAACTTGCAAGATTGTCCCGAAATTCTGCGGGTTAATGCAAGATAATCCTATTGCGTGGGGTGCGTCCGGGCGAAAATGCGAAACGCTCGTTTGCTGCGTTCTTTAGCCTGCGCCGGAATCAAAGGAGTGCATGGCGATGATCGAAACACCGTATCTGCTGTTTTTGGGCGATGCGCCCGACCAATTGGCGGCCAAAGTGGCTGTTGGCATCAAGGACTGGCGACCGGAGAATGCCGTGGGCCAGTATCGGATGGAAGGCTGCAAGGCCGATCTGGGTCTGACCGACATGTCGCTGGTCGAAGCGCGTGAGGCTGGTGCCAAGACACTTGTGATCGGGGTCGCAAACCGTGGCGGTGTGATCAGCCAGGAATGGAAAAAAGTTCTGGTCATGGCGTTGGAGGAAGGGTTTGACCTGGCTTCGGGTCTGCACAACCTGTTGCGGGATGAGCCCGATCTGGTTGCCGTGGCAGAAGCCACCGGGCGCACGCTGCATGATGTCCGGGTGCCCGAGGTGGACTACCCGATTGCCAACGGCATCAAGCGCAAGGGCAAGCGCTGCTTGGCCGTGGGGACGGATTGTTCGGTGGGCAAAATGTACACGGCGATGGCGATGGATGCTGAAATGCGCA
Source organism: Ruegeria sp. AN11 (assembly GCF_056536005.1). Lineage (NCBI taxonomy): Bacteria > Pseudomonadati > Pseudomonadota > Alphaproteobacteria > Rhodobacterales > Roseobacteraceae > Ruegeria > Ruegeria sp. AN11. Next base: position 3,605,871 of record NZ_JBQFJD010000001.1, read on the forward strand.
AGCGCGGCATGAAATCCACCTTCCGCGCAACCGGTCAGACAGGGATCCTCATCACTGGTGACGGTGTGCCGCTGGACGCCGTCATTGCGGATTTCATGGCGGGCTCTGTCGAATGGCTGACACCTGACAATGACGAGGATCACTGGGACCTGATCGAAGGGCAGGGATCCTTGTTCCACGTGTCCTATTCGGGTGTGACCATGGCCTTGATCCACGGCGGCCAGCCTGACGCGCTGATCCTGAGCCATGAACCGACGCGCGAGCATATGCGCGGCTTGCCGACTTACCAGCTGCCGAGTCTGGAAGACCTGCGCGACACGGCGCTGGCACTTGCGAAAGTGGCGAACCCAGACTGTCAGGTTGTAGGCGTATCGGTCAACACTCAGCACATGTCCGAGGAAGATGCGACCGCTTATCTGGCCAGAATCGAAGCCGACATGGGCCTGCCGGCAACGGACCCGTTCCGATTTGGGTCGGGCAAGCTGGTGGACGCGCTGGCTGCGTTGTGATCTGAACGTTTCGCCGGCGGCAGCCGCTGTTCTGCCTCCGGCGGGAGTATTTGGAAAAAGATGAAGGAGCGTGTTCGTGCAGATTGAAGTTTCTCGCGATGTGTTTCGGCTGGCGCAGGTCTTCACCATCTCGCGCGGGTCGCGAACCGAGGCGAGGGTGCTGACGGTTCGGATTTCAGACGGGACGCATCAGGGGTGGGGCGAATGCGTGCCATATGCCCGGTATGGCGAAACGCTGGATTCGGTTGAGGCCGAGATCGCGGGTTTGCCTGCGAATATTTCCCGGGAGGCGCTGACTGGTTTGCTGCCCGCTGGTGCCGCGCGGAATGCGGTTGATTGCGCGCTTTGGGATCTGGAGGCAAACCGCGCGGGCAAGCGTGTGTGGGAAATGGCCGGTTTGCCGATTCCGGGACCTGAAGTCACGGCATACACGCTGTCGCTGGACACGCCTGAGGCGATGCGAAAGCAGGCGGCCGAAAACGCGAACCGGCCGCTGTTGAAGATCAAGCTGGGAACTCCGGACGACATGCCGCGGCTTGAAGCCGTTCGCGCTGGCGCGCCTGACGCAAAAATCATCGTGGACGCCAACGAAGGGTGGTCTGCAGAGGTATATGCTGATCTTGCCCCGCATCTGGTGCGTCTGGGTGTGGCGCTGGTCGAACAGCCGTTGCCTGCAAGTGATGATGAGGCGCTGATCGGGATGGACCGCCCGGTGCCTGTGTGCGCGGATGAATCCTGTCATGACCGGGCCAGTCTGTCTGCGCTGAAGGGCAAATATGACGTGGTCAACATCAAGCTCGACAAAACCGGAGGTCTGACAGAGGCGCTGGCGTTGCGCGAACACGCACTGGCCGAAGGTTATCGCGTTATGGTTGGCTGCATGGTCGGCAGTTCGCTGGCGATGGCGCCTGCGACATTGCTGGCGCAGGGTGCGATGGTAACAGACCTTGACGGTCCGCTTCTGTTGGCTGAAGACCGCGACAACCCGCTGATTTTTGATGACGCGGGAGTGCACCCGCCCGTGGCGGCACTTTGGGGCTGAGGAGACATACATGACCCGTACCGTTTACGTGAATGGCGAGTACCTGCCGGAGACCGAGGCCAAGGTATCCATTTTTGACCGAGGCTTTCTGTTTGCAGACGCCGTTTACGAAGTCACCAGCGTTCTGGACGGCAAGCTGATTGATTTCGAAGGTCATGCCGTGCGCCTCAAACGTTCGTTGGACGAGTTGGAGATGGCCGAGCCCTGCACCAAGGAAGAACTGCTTGATATCCACCGAAAGCTGGTGGAGCTGAATGGCATTGATGAGGGTCTGATTTACCTTCAGGTGAGCCGCGGATCGGACGGCGACCGGGACTTTGTGTTCCCCTCTGCGGATACCAAACCCAGCATTGTTCTGTTCACTCAGAACAAGCCGGGTCTGGCCGACAGCCCGGCCGCCAAAAAGGGTGCCAAGATCATTTCGATCGAGGATATCCGCTGGGGCCGTCGCGACATCAAGACTGTGCAGTTGCTGTATCCGTCGATGGGCAAGATGATGGCCAAGAAAGCGGGCTGTGACGATGCGTGGCTGGTCGAGGACGGCTATGTGACCGAAGGCACCAGCAACAACGCCTATTTCGTCAGGAACGGCAAGATCGTCACCCGTCCGCTGTCCAACGACATTCTGCACGGCATTACCCGCAAGGCCGTGCTGCGCATGGCGGCAGAAGCGCAGATGGAAATCGAAGAGCGGCTGTTCACCATCGACGAAGCCAAAGAGGCGGATGAAGCCTTCACGACTTCGGCCAGTGCATTTGTCATGCCCGTCGTCGAGATTGACGGTGTGGCGCTTGGCGACGGAACGCCGGGTCCGATTGCCAAGCGTTTGCGCGAGATCTATCTGGACGAAAGCCGCAAGACCGCGATCTAAAGAAAAAGCCCGCTGCATTGGCGGGCCTTTTTTTCAGGCGTCAGCCTTTCTCGGTGACATTCTCTTCGAAGGCGACCTTGAAGGCGGCTTGCTTCTCGGGGCTGGCTTCGGTCTGGAAGTTGGCTTTCCACTCATCCATGGTCATGCCGTAAAAAACTTCGCGGGCTTCTTTCTTGCCCATCTCGATGCCCTTTTCATTGGCCGCTTCTTGATACCAACGCGACAGGCAGTTGCGGCAGAATCCGGCAAGGTTCATCATGTCGATGTTCTGCACATCGGTGCGGTCTTCCATCAGGTGCTTCTGCAACCGGCGGAAGGCCGCGGCCTGAAGTTCGATTTCGGTTTGCTTGTCCATGAGATGGCTCCGAGTGATTGCCTTGTGTTCCGAGCCTGACCTAACAATCCGACGGCTTTGTTACAACAAACAGGAAGGGCCCAACGGACCCCTCCCAGCCTTTGAAATCGAATTCATGCCAGTTTCAGTGCCAGCCAGGGCATCAGGCAGAATACGATTGTCAGGATCTTGTAGTTGGCGAGATACCTGAAATATGCCCTTTTCACGTCGGCGCGTTCCATCTGGAACATCCGGCCGTGAATCCCCGCGATCCAGTCCTGAAGGACTATGATCATCAATGTGGTAAAGCCCAAAAGGGCGATGTTCAGGACCGTCATCCAGCCGAAGACGGTCGTCAGGGTTTCCTGAGTCATGGTCGTCTCCTTTCCCGAAATATATGGGGTTCGCGGGGTATGCTCACAATAACGTGAGGTCGGGAAACGGCCCGAGGTGACCCGACGTCACAGGTCGCTGTCTTCCAAGGCGCTTTGCAAGATCGGGGCCAGACGTTCGGCCCATTCACGCTGTCCGGCATGGTCTGCGATCAGGTCATTGCGCAGTTCGATCAGCGCGTTCGGGCGACCGAAGTTGGTGCAGTGCTTATCGATCGCATCGCCGGGAAGAACCCCGGTATAGGGTTCGTTAACGCCAACACACAAATCGCCCCCTGCCTCAAGCCGGTTGATCAGCGGACGTGAGAAACGTTCATCCGGCGTGTGCAGGATTCCGATATGCCAGGGGCGCGGTTCGCGGCCCCGCAACTGACGCGTAAACGAATGCATCGACACGATCACCGCGTGCGGCAGGGCCGCCAACTGCGCCAGCGCCTCGTGATAGGGGCGGTAGCACATGTTCAGGCGGCGTTCCTTTTCGGCCGCGTCCGCGTGGCGGTTGCCGGGGATGATCGAACCGTCATAGAGCTTCATCAGTAGCGTCGGGTCGTCCTCGCCACGGTTCGGGTCGATCACCAGACGCGAGAAATTGGCGGCGATCACCGGAGCGTTGAGAATTTCGCCCAGATGTTTCGACACCTCGTAGGCACCTACGTCATAGGCGATGTGACGCTCCATATCCTCGCGCGGCAGGCCGAGGTCTCCGCCGTTGATTTCGGGCGGTACAGTGTTGGCTGCATGGTCGCAGGTGATCAGCCAGCGGGACGGGCGATCCTCGCCGTGAATGAAAAACGGAGTGTACGTCATGAGCCTGTCATCAAGTTTGTCGCAGGTGTAGGGCAGTTGCTTCGGAAAGGGAATTGCGCAATAAGCACATCCAAGCACTGTTTGCGGTAACATTGAGTCATCGAGGAGAGCAAGACCGATGCGACGCCTGAGAAATGTGAAAATCGTGGCGACGCTGGGGCCGGCGTCCAACGACTATGACACCATTCGCGCCCTGCACGAAGCCGGAGCGGATGTCTTCCGCCTGAACATGAGCCACGGCAGCCATGACGAAATCCGCGAACGGCACCGGATCATCCGGCAGGTGGAAAAGGATCTGGAAAGCCCGATCGCGATTCTGGCCGATCTTCAGGGCCCGAAGCTGCGGGTCGGTGTTTTCGGCAATGGCGAAGAGGAATTGCAGGAAGGGGCCGCGTTCCGGTTGGACCTGGATCCGGCGCCTGGTGACGCTGAGCGTGTCTGCCTGCCGCATCCCGAGATTTTCGCCGCACTGGAACCCGGTGCGCGCCTGTTGGTCAACGATGGCAAAATTCGCCTGATCGTTGCCGATTGCGGTCAGGATTTCGCCAATTGCACGGTCGAGGTCGGCGGTACGATCTCGAACCGCAAGGGGGTGAACGTGCCGGACGTGGTGCTTCCACTGGCGGCCCTTTCGGCCAAGGACCGTGACGATCTGGAATTTGTCTGCCAACTGGGCGTGGACTGGCTGGCGCTCAGCTTCGTGCAGCGGGCACGGGACGTTTATGAGGCGCGCACGCTGGCCGATGGCCGTGCCGCGATCCTGTCCAAGATCGAAAAGCCCGCCGCTGTCGAGGCATTCGAGGACATTCTTGATGCGTCTGATGGGATCATGGTCGCACGCGGCGATCTGGGCGTTGAATTGCCGGTGTCGGCTGTGCCCCCGATCCAGAAACGACTGGTACGCAGATGCCGGGCCGCGGCCAAGCCGGTGATTGTGGCCACGCAGATGCTGGAAAGCATGATCGAAAGCCCGATGCCGACGCGCGCCGAAGTTTCGGACGTGGCCACGGCGATCTATGAGGGTACCGATGCCATCATGCTCAGCGCGGAATCCGCTGCCGGGGATTACCCCGTCGAGGCGGTTCAGACCATGAACAAGGTTGCCATCGAGGTCGAGGCCGACCCGACTTACACGCAGATCATCGCGGCCTCGCGTTCGGCCAAGGGGACGACGATCGCCGATGGTATCGTTGCCGCCGCCCGCGAGATTGCTGAAAAGACGGATATCAAGGCCATCTGCTGCTTTACCCAAAGCGGCACAACAGCCTTGCTGACCGCCCGTGAGCGCCCCGGTGTTCCGATCATCGCCATGACGCCGGCCCGAGGCACGGCACGGCGCCTGTGCCTGAGCTGGGGCTGCCATTGTGTCATGACGCCCGAGCTTGAGCGGTTCAAAGGTGCGGTGGTCAACGCGGCCCGTGCTGCCCGCGCCGGTGGGTTTGCGTCCGAGTCCGATCAGATCGTGGTTACCGCAGGGGTGCCGTTCAACGTGCCGGGCACCACCAATATCCTGCGCATTGCCCCTTGTGACGAACGGCTGATCTACAACACTGACCCCGGTTGAAGACATAACGATGCCCCGGCATGTCGCCGGGGTGCCTGAGCCGGGCCGGAAAAGCGAAGATTCTGGTCGAAACCCCCTTGCCAGTATGGCGGAACTTGCGTAAACGGCGCTTCTGATCGCGTGACCGGCCGAGATGGCATGCCGAGTCGCGTTTGAAACCGAACCCGGAAAAGGAGACGGAAATGCCTAAGATGAAGACAAAAGCGAGCGCCAAGAAGCGCTTCAAGGTGACTGCGACCGGTAAGGTCCTTGCTGGCCAGGCCGGCAAACGGCACGGCATGATCAAGCGGACCAAGAAATTCATCCGCGACGCCCGTGGCAACACCACCCTGTCCGCCCCCGACGCCAAGATCGTCAAGGGCTACATGCCCTACGACCGCTAAGAGGAGATTAAGAGATGTCCCGCGTTAAAGGTGGAACCGTAACTCACGCCCGTCACAAGAAGGTTATCAAGGCCGCCAAAGGTTACTATGGCCGCCGCAAGAGCACCTTCAAGGTTGCCCGTCAGGCCGTCGACAAGGCCAACCAGTACGCAACCCGCGACCGTAAGAACCGCAAGCGCAACTTCCGCGCGCTGTGGATCCAGCGTATCAACGCTGCTGTCCGTTCGCATGACGAAGCACTGACATATTCCCGCTTCATCAACGGCCTGAACCTGGCCGGTATCGAAGTGGACCGCAAAGTTCTGGCCGACCTGGCCGTGCACGAACCGGAAGCGTTCGGCGCGATCGTAGCCAAAGCTCAGGCTGCTCTGACTGCCTGATCCTCTGAAAAGAGACAGTGAATAAAGGGCCGTCCCATTGGGGCGGCTTTTTTTCTCGTTGCAGTGCATTTTCGGCATCTCCAGAAAGTAACTCCTTCTGACAGGGAAATTCTTGTCTTATGCTCGGCTGAAGCTGGGGCTCTGGAGGGAGCGATGCTGGAAATTCAGGCTGTCAGAACCCAAACACAAGCAGATGCCGTTTATTCGTTGGCATACGAGTTCACGGACTGGCTGCGCGAACGCTATCCGGAAATGGCGGCAGATATTGATGTTTACCTCAAACACCAGAAGTTTGATGAGCAGATCCGAGATGTGCTGATCCATTTCAGCCCGCCAAAAGGGGAATGCCTGCTTGCCGTCAATAATGGGCAAGCGATCGGAATTCTGATGTTGAAGGATCTCGGAGAGGGGACTTGCGAAATGAACAGGATGTTCGTTCGCGAAACCGCGCGGGGGCTGGGGGTAGGCCGGGCTCTGGTCCAGGAACTCAAACGGCGGGCACGGGAAATGGGCTTCAGAACCATGACGCTGAGCGCCCTGCCGCGCCACCACGAAGCTCTGGCCCTTTATCGGGCGAGCGGGTTCCAGTTAGATGATCGCGCAAGGGATGCTGGAAACTCGGCAAACGCTGTTCTCATGAAAATCAATCTGGATGCGCTTTCCGAATAATGGCTGGCCCTGCGGTTTTTGCTGACAAGAAACCAGATAGTGGTCAAAAAAAACCGGCGCTAAAAGCGCCGGCTCAATTTGCGTATCACCTCAGGTCTGTTTACCCGAACACACGCCCCAGCGCGCCGTCAACGGCGTCGGTGATCTGGTCAATGTCATCTGCCGTTGCGATCAGCGCGGGTGAGAAGCACAACGTGTTGTTGCGGCTGGGGATCGAGCGGTTGGTGGCCCCGATGATGACGCCCTGCGCCATACAGTCGGCCACGACCGCCTGAACTCTTTTCTCGTCCATCGGGTCCTTGGTGGCGCGGTCGGTTACCAGTTCGGCACCCAGGAACAGGCCCTTGCCGCGCACGTCGCCGATAACCTTGTGCTTTTCCATCAGCGCCTGCAGGTTGCCCATCATGCGGTTGCCCATATCGGTGCAGTTGCCCAGCAGGTTCTCGTCTTCGATGATGCGCATGTTCTCGATCGCGGCCGCCGGACCTGCGGTGCAGCCGCCAAAGGTCGAGATGTCGCGGAAGTAGTTCAGCGGATCGGATGCGTCGTCCTTGAACAGGTCAAAGACTTCCTCGGTGGTGACCATCACGGCAATCGCCGCATAGCCCGAGGCAACGCCTTTGGCCATGGTCACGAAGTCCGGCTTGATTCCGTATTGCTGATAGCCGAACCATGTGCCGGTCCGGCCGACGCCGCAGACGACCTCGTCGATATGCAGCAGCACGTCGTACTTCTTGCAGATCTCCTGCACCCTCTGCCAGTATCCCTCGGGGGCTTCGATCACGCCACCACCGGCGGTCACGGGCTCAAGGCACAGCGCGCCAACGGTGTCGGGACCTTCGCGCAGGATCACTTCTTCGATCTGGTTTGCGGCCCATTCACCGAAGTTTTCCTCGGGCGCGCCGTCCAGCTCGTGCTTGCGGTATTCCATGCAGTGCGGAACGCGTACGAAATCAGGCGCAAACGGACCATACTGCGCGGTGCGCTCGTCCTGACCGCCTGCCGACATGGTCGCCAGCGTCGAGCCGTGATAGTCGCGGTCGCGATACAGGATCTTGGTCTTCTTGCCGCCATAGCGCTTATGCGCGATCTGCCGGACCATCTTGAACGCTTTCTCGTTCGCTTCCGAGCCCGAGTTGGTGTAGTAGACGCGGCTCATCCCCGGCATCTTTTCGATCAGGTTTTCAGCAAAGATCGAACCGGGAATCGAACCTGCGGTATTGGCGAAATAGCACAGCTTCATCAGCTGGTCGTACACCGCCTTGCAGATCGATTCGCGGCCATAGCCTACGTTGACCGTCCAGACCCCGCCGGATACGGCATCCAGATGCTCTTTGCCTTTCTGGTCCCAGACGCGCATGCCCTTGCCTTCGACAATGATGCGCGGGTCACTGGTTTCAAAAGGTTTATGCTGCAGCAGATGGTGCCAGATATGGGCGCGGTCGGCTTCGACTACGCGCGAAAGATCGTTTTCGTTGAACGTGCCGTCCATGACATGTCCTTTCCAAAATGCAGTGCCCGGCGGCGAAATCAGCCCTGTCCCGGGAAGTGTTTCCGATGGCCCAGATCACCTTGAAAGGTGCTTTGTAGATAGGGCCAGATCGCATCATCCCGTATCTCCAGAGCATACGCCAGAGTATTTTTACGGATTTGCACAGCCCTGTCTTTGTGGTGAAGTCTACCGGCACGAATTGGGAGGACCAGCGGATGTCAGGCACCAACATCTATACCCGCCATCTGGATAAAAGCGGCGCGAACTACACACCGTTGTCTCCGCTCAGCTTTATCGAAAGGACGGCTCAGGTTTATCCGGATTATCCGTCCGTGGTTTACGGTGATCGCAGGTATACGTGGGAGGAAACCTACTCGCGTTGCCGCCAGCTTGCCGGGGCGCTTGCGGCGCACGGAATCGGGCAGGGGGATACGGTGTCGATCATTGCGGCCAATCTGCCTGAAATGTACGAGGCGCATTTTGGCGTGCCAATGGCAGGGGCAGTGCTGAACGCGATCAACACCCGGCTGGATGCTCCGATCGTTGCGTTCATCCTGAACCATGCCGAAGCCAAGGTTCTGCTGGTGGATCCCGAGTTTTCGGGCGTGGTCAACGAGGCGTTGAAACAGGTCGATCACGAGGTTCTGGTCATCGACATTGAAGACCCAAGTTTTGCCGGTGGCGAAAAGATCGGATCAGTGACCTATGATGATTTTCTGGCCACAGGTGACCCGCATTACAATTGGTCGTTGCCGGCAGATGAATGGGACGCCATCACGCTGAACTATACCTCCGGTACGACCGGAAACCCGAAGGGCGTCGTCTACCACCACAGGGGTGCCGCCCTGAACGCGCAATCGGATATTCTGGACTGGGACATGCCGAAACACTCGGTGTATCTGTGGACCCTGCCGATGTTTCACTGCAACGGGTGGTGTTTCCCTTGGGCCATGGCGGCCAATGCCGGGGTTTCGGTCTGCCTGCGTGCAGTGCGGGATGAGCCGATCTATGCCGCGTTCCGAGAGGAGAAAGTAACCCATTTCTGCGGTGCCCCCATTGTTCTGAACATGCTGGCCAATGCCCCGGACCACCTCAAGGTTTTTGATCATCCCATCAAGGTGATGACTGCCGGTGCGCCGCCGCCAGCCGCCGTCATCGAAAAGATGGAGGCCATGGGCGTTGAAGTGACCCATGTTTACGGGCTGACCGAGACATATGGCCCTTCGGTTGTCTGTGCGTGGAAAGAGAAATGGAACGAGCGGGGCGCGGATGAACGCGCCGCGCTGAAGGTGCGGCAGGGTGTGAAATACACGGCGCTGTCCGGCCTGATGGTCGCGGATCCGGAAACACTGGAACCTGTTCCGGCCGATGGCGAAACCATGGGTGAGATTTTTATGCAGGGCAACGTCGTGATGAAAGGGTACCTGAAAAACCCGGATGCCACGGACAAGGCGTTCCGGGGTGGTTGGTTCGCTTCGGGCGATCTTGGGGTGATGCATCCCGACGGCTATGTCGCGTTGAAGGACCGATCCAAGGACATCATTATTTCGGGGGGCGAAAACATCTCATCCGTCGAGGTTGAGGGGATCCTTTACAAGCATCCCGCCGTGATGGAGGCGGCAGTGGTCGCGCGCCCGGATGACAAGTGGGGCGAAACACCCTGTGCATTTGTCGAACTGAAGCCGGGCAGGGAAGCAACTGAGGCTGAAATTATCACCTTCTGCCGGGACAACATGGCCCATTTCAAAGCGCCCAAAACGGTGGTTTTCGGCGCATTGCCCAAGACTTCGACCGGCAAGATACAGAAATTCAAGCTGCGTGATCAGGCGCGAGGGCTTTCTTAGGTCCTGGCGTCATCGAATATTGACAGATCGAGAGGCAGCATCTCTCCCATCCAGATCGCGCGGTCACGGTGATCGCTCAGATGGTCGCCGGTCTCGGGGTGGGTAAATACGGTCAAACCCCTGCGGTTTATCATAAGCCAGGGAATGACCCGGTCGAATGCCTCCGGCCCAAAGCCCAATTGGCAACTCCACCGGGGGTGGGGGCCGACATTGCGCGCATGCATTCGGCCCACCTGAACGGGAAACAGACGCGCGGCTTCTTCACAGACAAGCCGGGCGGTTTCCTGTGTATCCGCGTCAAAATAGACATGGGCGTGATAGCCGGTAATTTCAGTCATATAGGGCCTCGATCATCATTCACTGGCCAAAGTGTACCGGCTGCACGGCTTCCTAGCCATCCTTGCCAAACACACAGAGACTGTGCGCTGAATCAGGCTGGGGCGTGCGCGTCAGGATATGCCGCTGCAAAGGCCGGGTGTTTGGCGCACGCGGCCTCAACTTGCAGGATTCGGGGCATTCCGCTCAGGTCGACCTGCCAGCGGCGCGCATTGTACATCTGCGGCATCAGGCACAGATCGGCCAGACCGGGCGCGTCTCCGGTGCAATACGGGGATTGATCGAACCCGCCCAGCAGGTCTTCAAACGCCAGCAGGCCGGGGCGAATGAAGTGACGCATCCAGTCCCCGGGCATGTCACCGGCCCCGCCGCTCAGCGTGGTGGCATGGCGCGCGACGGAAAGATTGCAGACGGGATGCAGGTCGACGGCAATGGAATGCGCCAGGGCCTGAACTTTGGCACGTTTGCCTGCGTCAGCTGGCAGCAGCCCCAGATTTCGCGTTTGATCGAGATACTCAAGGATTGCCAGAGACTGGGTCAGCCGCAGGCCGTCAATCTCCAGAACAGGAACGAAACCCTGCGGATTCCGGGACAGGTGGGCCTTTGACTTATGTTCGCCTGCAACCAGATCGACGACTTCCGACCGATAGGGGATGCCAGCCAGATTAAGGGCGATCCGAACCCGGTAGCTGGCCGATGACCGCCAGTAGTCATAAAGAACGACGTCATTCATCTTGGTCTCCGCTGCCAAATCACCCCTGCTCCTTTTTTGCCCATGTGCTGAATTGGTTGAGGCCGTCCCTGACGGAGACCTGTGGGGACCAGTTCAGCAGGCGGCGTGCCTTCGAGATATCGGCCAGAGCATAGCGAATGTCGCCGGCGCGGAAATCGCCGGTGACTTGGACGCCGTTGCGCGCGTCCCCGACAAGGCCGATCAGTTGCCGGGCCACGTCGATGATGGTCGCCGCCTCGCCCGCGCCGATATCCACGATCTGATCCGAGAAACTGTCCAGCGCGACGGTGCTGGCAAAGGCGCGCACAACGTCGTCGACATAGACAAAATCGCGGGTGATATCGCCGTCCTCGAAGATGTTGAGCGTCTTGCCCTGCATGATCTGGTCGGCAAAGATCGAGATCACGCCGGTATAGGGGTTCGACATGGACTGCCCCGGGCCATAGACGTTCTGCAGGCGCAGAATGCCGACCTCGGTCGGGGTGCCCCAGAAGGCCTGGGTCAGCAGGTATTCCTGCATCAGCTTGGTCGAGGCATAGATCGAGGCGGGTGCCACCGGGCAGGTATCGGCATTGGTCGGCACCGGTGTCAGGGTTTCGCCGCTGGCCGATTTCGGCAGGAAATCTCCGTTCGACATGTCCTGGCTGGTGCGGGCGACCGCAGGCACAAGGACGTTGTTGGCGTCCACGCAGGCGCCCTCACCATAGACGCTGCGCGAGCCGGCCAGAATGATGCGGCGCACCGGGGTATCGGCCGCGCGCACCGCCTCGATCAGGTTGGTGGTGCCGATGATGTTGACCTCGTTGTACCGGGTCGGGTGGTCAAAGGACTGGCCGGTGCCGGTTTCGGCGGCAAGGTGGAAGATGAACTCGGGCCGGACCTGCGACATGGCGCGCTGCATGTCGTCGCGCGAACGCACGTCGCCCACGATCATCTCCGCGCCCGAGGATTTGGCGATCCTGAAATTGGTCTCGTTCTGGAAATGAACCTGTGGGTGCAGAGAGTCGAAAATCGTGACGTCATGCCCTTGCTGAACAAGTTCAGCGCTCAGCCGCGACCCGATAAAACCCGCGCCCCCCGTGATCAGAATCTTCATTAAGCTATCCACCATGTCTACAGATGGCGCGTCACTAGTTCATTCAGGCGAATTTCGCAATGTAGCCCGGATGTGCCGGGTGCAACCTGCCTGAAAATTCAACGTCTCAGGCGTTGTCCTGGAGCCGGCAGGTGCCGGCATTTATTGGGGCAGGTGAGCCCAAATACTAGCTACAAGGCCAGTGCATTTAGGTTTCAACCGCCTCGCATGACCGGAGCACGTCCGCCACAAAAAGTTCAACTGCCTGTCTGTGCAGGCTGGAAGATCGCGTTGCGAGGTAGAATGTCGAGGTCCAGTGCAGTCTTTCAGGCGCAAGTTCTCTCAGACGGCCGTTTTGCCCAAGGCCTTCCACAAAGTGAACAGGCAGCGGCCCCAGAAAATGGCCGGTTTCAATCAATGTCGCCATCGCCTCCATATTCGCCACGACCGCTTTGGATTCCTGGGATTGCAGTTCCGGCGATACCAGCATGCCGTAGGACCGCTGGCAAATCTGATGTTGCGAGATGACGTCGAGATCGATCTTGTTGTCGGGCTGGTCGTACAATGGATGGTCTCGGCCGCAGTAGAGCCGATGTTCTTCCTGACACAGTTCATAATAGGTCAGTTCGGCAACCTGATTGCGAAAGGGCGCAATTGCCACATGCAGTTCCCCGGTCAGCAACCGTTGCGTCAATTCTGTTGGTGAGGCAACGACGACTTCCAGCTGCACCTCGTTTGGCCGATCCAGAAATCGCTTGAGGGCTTCTGCCAGGTTCAGCTCGGCCAACGAGTTGACAGCGTCCACGACGCCGATCCTCAAATCGCCGGCTATCGTGTTTCGAAGCCCCAGCAGTTCGGCATCAAAATCACGCGCGCTCCGCAATATGTCCTTGGCCTTTTTGTACGCAATCTCGCCGCGTTCCGTCAGCCAGAAACCGCCGCGCCCCCGTTCGCAGACCCGGTAACCAAGCGCAGCTTCCAGGTCGCGGATTCGGATGCTGATGGCTGATTGGGTGATACCCAGCGCATATTGCGCATCGGTGAATCCGCCGCAATCGACCACGGCAACAAAAGTCTCCAGAAGTGTATTTCTCAGCAGTTTCAACGATCAGCCCTCACTGAGGTCATTACATGAAGAATCCTTATGTCAACATTTACAGTATGATATTTTTTAATGAAAGGAACCGTGATGTGATCTCCCTCAGAAGCAACTGACTAAGCGAAACGGGAGGATATTCGCGTGGCTTTTACTCTGAGTACCCTAAGAACAACTGCGACCGCCGCGCTGCTCGGGCTGGCGCCCATTGGTGTGCTGGCGGAAGACTGGAAATTCGCCATCGAGGAAATTCCGGGCTCGATCATGGACGCCTATGCGCAGGAGTTCAAATCCCGCATCGAAACCGCGACGAATGGTGACGTGACCGTGACCGTCTATCCGATGGGCGCGCTGGGCACGCCGACAGAAACAGTCGAGCAGGCCGCCGATGGCATCATCCAGTTCACCAATGTCTCGATCGGCAACCTGGGCACTGTTGTGCCGGAAAGCCAGGTGTTCCTGCTGCCCTACCTGCTGCCGTCCGACCCGGCTGCAATCTCGAACATCCTGAGCAGTTCGGAAACCATATACGGCCCGATGAATGATGATTTCCGCCAGCGCGGTCTGGAAGTTCTGACGATGTATTCCGAAGGCCCGCAGGTCTGGACCACCAACCGCGAGATCCGCACGCCTGAAGACTTCGACAACTTCAAGATGCGCGTGATGGTGTCGCCGATCCTTCTGGAAACCTACAAGAACATGGGTGCAAGCCCGACGCCGCTGCCGTTTGGCGAAGTGTTCGGGGCGCTGCAACTGGGTGCTGTTGATGGTCAGGTCAACCCGATCCCGACCATCGAAGAGATGAAGTTTTATGAAGTCACCAGCCACCTGATCTGGGCTGGCGAGCAGGAGCTCGTCACCACAGTTGTGGCCGGTTCGGACTGGTTTGAAACCCTCAGCCCGGACCGCCAGCAGCTGGTACGTGACACCATGGCCGACATGACCGGGTTCATCGATGGCGTTGTCACCGACTTCAACCAGCAGCGTCTGGACATCATCAAGGAAGCCAAGCCTGACATCGGTCTGGTTGTTCTGACCGAAGAAGAGCGTGATGCGTTCCGCGCGCGCAGCACCGACACCTCGGCGACTTATGTTGATACCGTCGGTTCCCGCGGCCAGGAGTTGCTGGACGCGCTGCAGGCGGAGCTTGCGGGTAACTGATCTCCCCACCACTCACACAAAACTTCCTCACGCGCCCTGCGCGTGAGGGCTTTCAAAGGGAGGACACCATGCAAAGCGGCACCGCCACTCCCTTCGGCTTTTTGGGAAAGATCGACGCCGTCATCGGACGGATCGAAGTCTGCATCCTGGGCTGGGGGATCATCCTGATGGCCGTGAACACAATCGCCAATGTTTTTGGTCGCTATGTGTTCAACCAGTCCATCTATTTCTCTGAAGAACTGAACGAGTTCCTGATCGTCATCGTCACCTTCATGGGGCTGGGCTATGCCACCCGCAAGGGTATCCACATCCGCATGTCGGCGATCTATGACGCGCTGCCGATCAAACTGCGCAAGGGTCTGATGGTGGTGATTGCCGCCACCACCGCAGTCGTCATGGCGGTACTGGCCTGGTACGCGCTTGAATATGTTCAGAAAGTCGCCTCGCGCGGGCGAATAACCCCGGCGCTGCAGCTGCCGCTGTACCTAACTTACGTCTGGGTGGTGATCGGACTTGCGCTGGCCTCGTTCCAATACCTGTTGACCGCGATCCGCAACCTGAATTTCGCCGAGGAAGAGGTCTACGTCTCGTACCTCGAGATCGACAGCTACGAAGACCCCGAGACCGCGGCGGCCATCAAGAAATTCGAAGATTCCAAGGAGGCAGGCAAATGACCGAGTTGATGCTGGTCGTTATGATCGTCCTGCTGCTGGCAGGCTTCCCGATGAAAATGCCGCTGATCTCGGCGGCGGTGCTGGGGTTCCTTGTCTACTTCCCGGACATGAACATGCAGATCCTGATCCAACAGATGATCGGGGGTGTGAAACCGGCTGCGCTGATCGCGGTGCCGATGTTCATTCTGGCCGCTGACATCATCACACGCGGTCATTCCGCCAACCGGCTGATTGACCTGGTGATGAGCTTCATGGGCCATATCAAGGGCGGATTGGCGATCTCTGTCACCTCGGCCTGCGCACTGTTCGGCGCGGTTTGCGGCTCGACCCAGGCGACCGTGGTGGCCATCGGCGGCGCGATGCGCCCCCGGATGCTGAAATCGGGCTACAGCGACAGTTTCTCGATCGGTCTGATCGTGAACGCCGCCGACCTTGCATATCTGATCCCGCCTTCGATCGGCATGATCATTTATGGCGTCGTGTCGGGCACTTCGATCTCGCAACTGTTCATCGCCGGTATCCTGCCGGGTCTGCTGATCGTGGCGCTGTTCTCGGCCTATTGCATGGTCTACGCCTATCGCCATGACATCCCCGTGCTGCCGCGCGAGGGCTGGGCGCAGCGTTTTACCGCCCTGCGCAAAGCGCCATGGCCGATGGGTTTTCCAGCGATCATCGTGGGCGGTATTTATGGCGGTGTCTTCTCTCCGACCGAGGCGGCGGCGATCTGTGTGCTCTATGCGGTCGTGCTGGAGGTCGTGATCTTCCGCTCGATCAAGGTCGGTGATCTGTTCGATATCGCGTTGTCCACCGGTGCCATCACTTCGGTCGTTTTCATCCTGATTGCGGCAGGCGCGGCATTCAGCTGGACGCTGAGTTTTGCCCAGGTGCCACAGACAATCATCGCCGCACTGGGTCTGGAAAGTGCCAGCCCGCTGATGGTGTTGCTGGCAATCAACGTGGCCTTCTTCGTCGGCTGCATGTTTGTGGACTCGATCGTGGTGATCCTGATTCTGGTTCCGATCTTTGCGCCGATGATCAAATCCAGCGGCCTCGACCCGGTATTGGTCGGCGTCCTGATCACGCTTCAGGTTGCCATCGGCGCGGCCACGCCACCCTTCGGCTGCAACCTGTTCACTGCCATCGCGGTCTTCCGCCGCCCCTTTGTCGAGGTGGTACGCGGAGTACCCCCGTTCCTGATCATCCTTTTGATCGTGACGGGCTTGCTGATAACCTTCCCTCAAATCGCCCTGTTCCTGCCGGAACTGGCCTATCGCTAAACCATAAGAAACGGAGAAAATCATGTCGGGACATGGTTATGAAGCTGGTCGCCTGAATCTGCCTTTTGTCGGCATCTCGACCTTTGGCAAGAAGCCTTATGTCGAGAACTGGGACGAAATCGACGCGGATGTGGCGATCCTTGGCGCGCCATTCGATTTCGGCTGTCAGTTCCGCCCGGGCGCACGGTTCGGGCCACGCTCGGTGCGCGAGGCATCGACCCTGTTCAGCTTTGGTCACGCTGGTGCCTACGACCACGAGGATGACGCGACATATCTGGGCAGCGACGTGCGCATCGTCGATCTGGGGGACGCCGACATCATCCACACCAAGACCGAGGAGAGCCACGCCAACATCGAATACGGCGTCAGGAAAATTCTCGATGCCGGCGCGATCCCTGTCACCATCGGCGGCGACCATTCGGTCAACATTCCCTGCATCAACGCATATAAGGACGACTGCGCCAAAAACGGACCGATCCACGTGATCCAGATCGATGCGCATCTGGACTTCGTCGACGAACGGCACGGTGTCACCGTTGGCCATGGCAACCCGATGCGCCGCGCCATCGAAAAGGATTATGTCTCGGGCATGACCCAACTGGGCATCCGTAACGTGTCCTCGACCGCGAAAGAAGGTTATGACGATGCGCGGGCGCGCGGATCGGACATCCTGTCGGTGCGGCAGGTTCGCAAGCTGGGCGTCGAAGGCGTTTTGGATCGCATCCCGGAAGGCAGCCGGTACTATGTCACGATCGATATCGACGCTTTCTGCCCGTCGATTGCGCCGGGTACAGGAACACCCAGCCATGGCGGGTTTCAGTACTATGACGTGCTGGAAATCCTGCAGGGCCTCAGCAAACGCGGCGACGTGGTCGGCATCGATCTGGTCGAGGTCGCGCCTGCTTATGACCCCTCGGAAAGCACACAAATCCTGGCGGCCCAATTGTTGCTGAACTTTATCGGGTTCATTTTCCACAACAGGAAATAGGCTCCCTCCCATGGCGTTCTCTGATGCCGTGACATGCCGGCGCGCTGACAACAAACGTCGCGTGCCGGTTTGGACCGTTCCCATGATGCATTGACGGTTGCGAGGCTTGAACCAAGGCCCCTTTGCATCCTCGGACGATCGGTTCGGGAAGTGGCGCGAATCTCAAGATGTGCGACTCTAAGGGCGTGCAGTGTTTGTTCAATCCCCGGGAAAGCTATGGCCTGACTTACGAAACGTTTCGTTCATCAAGAAACTTCATCGTATTTTCCAGGCCTTGTTGCATGTGGTCTTCAAGGTGATCCAGCATGTCATCCAAGCTGTCCCCGTTGGCTAGCTGAATATACTTGTCGTGGGACTCATGGAGCGGGCCGCCACGCCCATGCGCCTTTTGATGCATGGCAAAGTAGAACTGCAGGTTGGGTTTCAGACGTTCCCAGCTTTGCAACAGCAGGGTATGCCCCGACAGCTCGTAGCACCAAGAATGAAGATGCATTTCGGCCATGATCGCACCGTATGGATCATTGTTCGAGATGCAATCGCATAGCTTGTTGTTTCGCATCTGCAGGTCGGCGAGGCTGATCAGATCGCGCTTGTCCCAGCAGAACCGGAAGGCCATCTTCTCGAGCCCGGTGCGAAACGAATAGATTTCATCCAGATCAACCGGATCCAATGTACGCAGGAACGTTCCGCGGAAAGGCAGATAGACCAGAAGCCCGATCTCACTCAATTGAACCATGGCCTCGCGAAGCGTTGCGCGGCTTACGTCCAATTGGGCGGCAACTTGTGTTTCCAGCAGCTTTGCACCCGGATCCAGATTGCCGGTCAGGATCAGTTTCTGGAGGCGCTCCAGTGTTCTGTCTTTCAGCGTGTCGCCGGATTTCTCTGGTGAGGATGCTTGCCGTGTCATTTCGATCCCGTTGATGGAACACCCGATGGGTGGAAGGCGAGATTACTTCTTTAAGTCAGGATAGCCAGAAAAATGACCGAAGCTGAACTTTCTATTCCGGTTCGATGGCTGGCTGTGGGGCGTGGAAACTAGAGTTAGTTCGAATATACAGTATTGTCGACAATATTTGAAATTGTCGACAATATGAAAATCCTGCTGTAGTGTCGTGCCGGGTGGGGATTCGAAAAGCGCGAAACCTGGCTGCGATTGCCCACCCCATCGGCAAGAACAGTTCATCCGGTCCGGAACCGGGATGACACAACAGGTGAAAAGGGAGAAATTCATGTTGTCGACCGGCGTTCTCAAAGGGAAAATGAACTCGGGGCTCGCGGTGATTGGCGCCGCCGCGCTGCTGTCGGGCGCTCCCGCAAAAGCCGAAGAGTTCCTGACCATCGGCACGGGCGGTGTTACCGGCATCTATTACGCCGTTGGCGGCGGTATCTGCCGGCTGGTCAATCAGGGACGGAAAGAGCACGGCATTCGCTGCTCGGTCGAGAGCACCGGCGGTTCGGTCTACAATCTGCGCACGATGCGTGAAGGTGAACTGGAGATGGGCATTGTGCAATCGGACTGGCAGTTCCACGCCTTGAACGGAACCAGCTTATTCGAAGAGGACGGTCCGGATTCGGAGCTTCGCAGCCTGTTTTCGCTGCATCCGGATACGGTCATCATCGCCGCGCGCAAGGATACGGGAATCGAGTCGCTGGACGATCTTGGCGGTCGGACCATCAACTTGGGCAATCCCGGCTCTGGTACGCGAGGGACGGCAGAGGTTCTGGTAGACGCGTTGGGTTGGGACATGGATCACTTCGGGCTGGTGACCGAATTGAAGTCCGCAGAACAATCCGCAGCGCTGTGCGACAATACTATCGAGGCGTTTCTGATGGTCGCTGGGAACCCGGTGGCCAACGTTCTGGAAGCCGCTACAACCTGCGACATCAACATCATTCCGGTTGAAGGCGAAGCCGTGCAGGCTCTGGTCGAGAGCAAACCCTATTACGGTAACGTCACAATTCCGGGTGGTCTGTACCGCGGCGTAGATGGAGACGTTCCGTCCTTCGGTCTTCCGTCCACCTTCGTGACATCCTCGGACGTGCCGGAAGAAACCGTATACGTGATGGTCAAGGCGGTCTTTGACAACTTTGATGCCTTCAAGTCGTTTCACCCGGCCTTTGCCAACCTCAAGAAAGAGGAGATGGTCGTAAACGGACTGTCCGCTCCGATGCACCCCGGTGCAGAGCGCTATTTCCGCGAAGTCGGGTTGTTAAACTAACCACCTTTACCGGGGCGGCGGCCATCGCCGCCTCTGCACCACCTAAACCCAGCGTCCAGCTACGAGCGAAGATATGAGCGAGCAATCCCTGAGCCATTCCACCCATGACGCGCAGGAAGACCTGCGCAATCGGGACATCAAGATCTTTCTCAACGGCAGGATCGCACCGCGCAGCGAAGCCATGGTGTCCGTCTACGATTCCGGCTTCATGCTGGGTGATGGAATGTGGGAGGGGCTACGGCTTTATGACGGTGTATGGGCGTTTTTTGACGAACACATGGATCGGTTTTTTAACAGCTGCAAGGCCGTCTCGATTGATGTTGGCATGACCAAGGCCGAGGTCCTGCAGGCGCTGAACGACACCGCCAAGGCCAACGGTATGACAACGGACGCGCATTGCCGGTTCATGGTGACTCGTGGTCCAAAGGACAAGCCGTTTCAGCATCCGGGGTTGTCACGTTCCGGGCCAACGGTAGTTGCGATCGTCGAGCACTCGAAGCCGGTGGACAGCCTGATGAGCCAGGGCATCCGGCTGGCCACCGTGCCTCAGGTGCGTGGCCTGCCGATGAGCCAGGACGCCAAGTATAACAGCCACTCGAAACTGAACTGCGTTATCGCATGTTTGCAGGCCGAGCAGGCGGGTGCCGACGAAGCCCTGATGCTGGACCCTCATGGCTTTGTGAACACCACGAATGCATGCAACTTTTTCATTGTGCGCCGTGGCGAGGTTTGGACATCCAACGGAGACTACTGCATGAATGGGGTGACGCGCCAAAAGGTCATCGACCTGTGCCATGCTAACGACATCCCTGTGTTCGAAAAGAACTACTCGCTCTACGAAGCCTATGGTGCCGACGAGGCATTCCTGACAGGTACTTTCGGCGCCCAGACACCCGTCGCGTCAATTGACGGGAAAAAGATCGGTGAACATGAAGGTGCCGGTCCAATGACACATCGCATCCGAGAGCTTTACAAGGAGCTTGTGCAGCGAAATGTCCACCATCAAGGCGGTTGCCCCTACTAAGCGGAGAGCATTGAGCGCGACCTGGCCAAACTGTTGCTTTTTTTCGGTCTGCTATGTGCGCGCCGTCTTCCAAAATGAGTGATGTTGAGGAAGGGGAACCTGCAAAATCACAGCGGACATTGTCCGCCCACATGGCCTCCAGAGTGAGAGAGGCATGTTCTTCCAACAGCAACTTGGCGTTATCCGCATCTTTGACCAGAGCAGCGTCGAACATGCCTATGGGATCAGAACCCTCAGTCCGGTTATCGCAAGCAACGACGGCTCGTAAACACCTGACTGTTCAAAGTAGGGTAACTAGAGCATCCACTCGACCGGCAGCCACCTTACGACCGCCGTCATCGCGCGCTGGAAGCTGCTGGTTTCCGGTTCCGTCGTGTGAACAGTGACTGTCCCGTCTTTTTCTTCTTGCAGCCAGATCACCTCACCGTTGTCGGCCAGTTCAACACGGTACGCGAATTCGGGCCTGTTCAGTTGATCGGCAAGCGACGCTGCAATCGCGGGGCTTTCGACCAGCAATCCCATTTCGGTATTGAGACGCGCAGATCTAGGGTCAAGGTTATAGGAACCGATAAAGACCCGCTTTCCATCCGACCCAAAGACCTTCGCGTGTAATCCCGAGGCTGAACCGGCCAGTATCTCGGGCAGGCTTCGGTCGCGATGTTCCTGCCGTAACGCCCGAAGTTCCAGCAACTCGACACCGCTGTTCAGCAGGCCATCCCTGTATCGCATATAAGCGGCATGAACCGGCATAACGTCCGTGGCGTCCAGCGAGTTGGTCAGAACGCGGACCTTAACGCCGGACTTCGCCAACCCTTCCAGAATGTCAGCGCCTCTTTCGCCGGGAATAAAATACGCCGACACAAGGTCCAGTGAGGTTTCAGAGCCTTGCGCGAATTCGATCAGCCGTTCCACGATCAGGTCTTCGCCTTTGACTTCGCCTAGGCCTTTTGCCGGGTCGTCTGAAAAAAGGGTGATTTCGCTCCATTCGAACTTCAGATCATGTGCGGCTATTTGGTCGGTCAGCGCATTTTCCTGGATTGCCTTTTGATAGCCCGCGCCAACGGCAGTCTGTCGCGCAGCGTCGGCCGTGGATTGAAGGCTTTTTTCCGCCGGAGGTCCCAGAAAGAGGTCGGCGTCGTAGGATGAGCCGCTGTTCCAGTATGAATCGAAGGATTGCGAAACCTCGTCCACGATCGGACCAATGGCTATCGCGTCCACGTCCAGGTAGTGGGTTCCAGCGCCGTAATCAAAGTATATGTCGCCGACATTGCGGCCCCCGACAATCGTTGCCACACCGTCCACTGTCATTGACTTGTTGTGCATGCGTCGATTCAGGCGGCCGAAGTCAAAAGCATATGACAGGAGTTTGGGGTTTCTCAGCGTGAACGGATTGAAAATACGCACATTTGCGGTCGGCAGGGCATCGAGTTCGGCAAGATAACTGTCCATTCCGGATATGCCGTTATCGTCGACCAGCAATCTGACCCGCACGCCGCGCTCGGCCGCTGACCTAAGCTCATCCAGCAGCATCAGGCCCGTGACGTCATCTTGCCAGATGTAGTACTGAGCATCGATTGAGGAAACCGCCTCTCTCGCGAGGATGGCCCGGGCCGCGAAAGCCACGCGCCCATTGCCCAAAGGCCGAATTCCGTCCCGCCCGGGATTCCGTTCGAGAGCGTTTTTGATCGTCTCCCCCAAGGGTCCGGTCCAGTCCGCATCTTGCTTCAGCGTTCGCTCTGAGAAGTTCTCTTCAGGAAGCGGAAACGCCAGTCTTAACCCGACTACGGCGATTGCGATCACCGCCACTGCAATCAAACAAATCCTGATCAGCCGCATTCAGGGTCCCTTGTTGTGTGCGCCGGATTGGCCTTGTTGCCGAGATTGACCTATTGGAACTTGGATTTTCAAGAGAATAGATCGAAGCAAGTGGTCTAGCGACATGCTGTGATTGCCTTTGGGCGGAATCAGACCATCGCGCTAAGTTCCGGACTCTGAGGTAGGGTGCGGATCTCAGGCAAAGTGAGGATCAGCGCATCGAACAACAGGATCGTTCACTCGAATTTCGGCTGGGATTGGGCTTGACGCTTTGCAGAGCGAACGGACGGTCACTGGCGGGCTTTGCGCTACATGAAACAGGTTTTTAACGCGGCCAATGCCGAATCCATTTCTTCCTCGGAATACCCGCAAAAGCCAAGGATCAGGCCATTGTGGGCCGAACCTTTGACTGAGAACCGTGATAGCGGCTGCGCTGTGACGCCCATCTCTGATGCGCGCATGGAAATCTCGGTATCTTCGAAGCCATCGTTGAGGTGCAACACTACCTGCATACCCGCCTGGTGGTTGATGAAGTGCCCATAATCCGAGAAATCGTGCCTGAGCCGTTCCAGAAGATATTTCCGCCGATCATCGTATATCCGACGCACCCGGCGCAAGTGTCGGTAAAATTCCCCTGACTTCATGAACTCGGCCAGCGCCTGTTGGGGCATATAGCTCGCTTTCAGCCCGAAGCGCCTCAACGTTGTTCGGAAACGGTCGATCAGGACCTCGGGGACGATGACATATCCCAACCGCAATGAATTAGAGAATACCTTGGAGAAACTGCCGACATAGATTGCTCGGTTCAGACTATCAAATCCCGCCATGGCAGGGATCGGACGGCCCGCATACCGGAATTCGCTGTCGTAGTCGTCTTCGAGAACCCACGCGTCATTTCTTTGCGCCCATGCCAGGAAGTCCAGCCGACGGCTTGGCGACATGGCCCCACCAAGCGGGTATTGATGTGACGGCGTCAAAACGGCAAGCTTTGGCACGGTGCCCTGTTCGGGCAAACGGGCGCCGCTTTCATCCACGTCCAGATAGGTTGGCGCAAGCCCCTGGGCGTCGGCAAGCTGGCGAACGGGCAGATAGCCCGGGTTTTCCAGGCCGACGATCTCGCCTTTGCCAACCAGACTGCGCAAACAAATCTCGATTGCATCGATTGAGCCGGCGGTCACGATGATCTGATGCGGTGAGGCATCGATCCCACGCCACTCTGATACATGTGCGGCGATGGCTTCGCGCAGATCGCTATTTCCAAAACCGGAACTCCCGACCAGCATGGCCTCGGGATTTGTTCGGCAGACGCGGGCAACCGCCTTGGCCCACTGCCGGTGCGGGAACAATCGCATGTCCGGATAGCTGGCCTCGAAAGGGATCGGGGTTTTGATTTGTTTATCGGCGGATCGGGTCCCTGTGCGATTGCCTGACTTGGTCAATTCAACTTCACCCAAGGCACAAATAGTGTAGCCCGACCCTTGCAGGCTGTTCAGGTAGCCTTCGGCAACCAGTTGTTCATAGGCTGTCACGATGGTCGAACGCGACACACCAAGTTCGGTGGCAAACACGCGGGTTGGCGGCAGTTTCGAACCCTCGGCCAGATCGCCGGAAATGGCGCGGTCTCGGATAGCGGCACAGATCTGCTCGAAGACCGGTGTCTTCGCGGACCGGTCGATGGAAAAGGCAAGCCAGGGTGTTTGCTTCATATTGGTATGCTCATTTTTGTCCATTTTGGACATTAATGAACATCCAAAATCATGACAATCGATTCCCGACCAAAAACACCTTGAGGACGCCGCCATGACAGTGCGTAGAAATGAACACGGCCAGCTGATCGGCATGGCCTTGCCCAACTGGGCAGGCGCCGAGCACCCCGGACACAAGGGAATGGCCGGGCGCTATGCGCGCTTGATCTCTCTGGATCCGTTGACGCACACAAAAGAACTGTTCGAGGCGTTCAGCCAGGATCGTTCGGGAAAAATCTGGACCTACAACTTCATTGGACCGTTCAACACGGCTTCGAGTCTCAGGGCCTGGACCGAAGGCGCCAGCGGCGTTGACGCGCAACCCTATTTTGCTGTGATCGATCAGGAAACCGGCAAGGCGTCGGGGATTGCCAGCTTTATGCGCATCCTGCCCGAACATGGCGTGATCGAGATCGGCGGCATCACTTTCGCACCCGGCTTGCAACGCACAAGGGTTGCGACCGAGGCGATATACCTGATGATGCAGCGCGCCATGACCGAACTGGGCTATCGCCGCCTGGAATGGAAATGCGACGCGTTGAACACACCCTCTCGGGCAGCGGCAGAGCGTTTCGGTTTTCGGTTCGAAGGCGTGTTCCAACAGGCAGCCACTTACAAGGGCCGCAACCGTGACACCGCTTGGTATGCGCTTTTGGATCGGGAATGGGAACCCGTCCAGCGTGGTTTCCAGACGTGGCTTGCACCGGAAAACTTCGATGAAGGTGGCCGACAGCACCAGAAGCTCTCGGACCTGATCGCGCTGGAACGCTCCAAATTCTACAAAACGGAGGACGTCGCATGAACCGACTGACCATGTTCGCCCTGTTTTACACCGCCAGTTTCCTTCAGGCGGGTGCCTATGGCCTCACGTTCATGTTGCCGCGCCTGTTCGAAACCTTTGGGGCCAATGAGAAAGTGGTGGGCGTAACGTTGTTCGTCACCACCATCGCCACGCTGATCACTGTCTATTATGCCGGTCATCTGTCAGACAGGTTCGGGCGCCTGCGCACGCTTGGTGTGGCCTGTTTGTCCATCGCGGCCGCGCTGACCGCCTATGGCCTCGCCGAAGGTGTCGGGGCGCTTCTGATCTTTGCCAGCATCGCGATCGGCTTTGGCTGGGGACTGACCTACGCGCTGTCGCCCATCGTTCTGACCCGCTTGGTCACGACCGCTGAACGGGTTCGTTATTTTGCCATTCTGTCGGTCGCCTTGATGGCCGGGTTCGGCCTGTCGCCGGTCATGGCGTCGATGATGGAAAAAGCCGGCATGACGGTGAACACCGCATTCTTTGTCACGGCCGCACTGTGCGCACTGGCCGGCGCTATCTTCTTTGCCCTCATCAAGCCTGTTCGCGCTCATTCCGAGGGCTCCGGCCCCGAGCTGCGCTCCTCCCTCTCGCTGGCCGGCGTCGCCGCTATCATGCGCTCGCGTGCGCGACTGCCGGTGATCATGGTCTGCCTTGGCGCGTCGGTCTTTGCCGGGATGAACAACTTTCAGACCGTCTTTGCGGATGAGCGTGGACTGGATTACGCCGATTATTTCCTGATCTACACGGTCACTGTCGTGCTGTTCCGGGTGGTGCTGGCGCGGTTCAAAGGCGGGCGCAATCCCTACATGACGATCGCCGCCCTGCAATACGTGATGTTCGGGTCCGTTGTGCTGTTCATGGGGATCGGCGGCAATGTCCAGATGTATCTGGTCGTCGCCTTCCTGTTCGGCATCGGTTACGGGGTAAGCTATCCGATCCTGGCAGCGATGGCAGCCAATGATGCCGACCAGGACCTTTTGCCCCAGACACTTCAGTTCTTCGCTCTTTCTTACTTCATTGGCATCTTCGGCTTCCCGCTGGTGGCGGGATGGATGATCGTCGAATTGGGCAACTTAGCACTTCTGATCCTGGTGGCCGCCCTGGCCGGGATCGAGGCAACCATGGCGGCATTACGCGGCGCGCAGCAACGCAAGGCTGTTCCGGTCAGCACATGACCCGGATTGCCGAGAACCTTGCGGCGGTGCAAGCCCGGATCACCCGCGCTTGTATCGCCTGCAACCGAAACTCGGCGGAGGTGACGCTGCTGCTGGCGACCAAGACGCAACCGGCAGCACGGATCCTGGAAGCCATGGCGCACGGCCCCTTCCTGACCGGCGAGAACCGCGTGCAGGAACTTGTCGAGAAATCACCGGCTCTGGCCGGGCACAGGATACAACGGCATCTGATAGGGCACCTGCAATCGAACAAGGCGGGTAAGGCATTGGAACATGTCACTTGCGTGCAATCCGTCGACCGGCTGTCGATCGCCGAAAAGCTGAATCGCCTGTGCGAGGTTCGAGAACGGGAGTTAGATGTTTTCCTGCAATTCAACACATCGGGCGAGGCCAGCAAGTTCGGCATGGATCCAGCCGACGCCATATCATTCGCCCGTGCCGTGGCTGCACTGCCCAACCTGCGGGTGCGGGGCTTGATGACGGTTGGTTTGCTGGCCCCGCACCCGGTTCTGTCCCGCGATAGTCCGCGCGACTTGCGCCTGTTGCGGGACAAGATCACATCCGAAGATATAGACGACGTGGACCTGCGCCACCTGTCGATGGGCATGAGCACGGATCTTGAGATTGCTATTCAGGAAGGATCAACCATGCTTCGCATCGGGACTGACGTTTTCGGAAAACGAAACCTGCCGCCGGGAACCTTTTGGCCCGAAAAAGAATGGGAGTATCTGGCATGATTGCAGTCATCTTCGAGGTTGAAATCGCCGACGGGCGAAAACAGGACTATCTGGACGTTGCCGCAGACCTGAAGCCGCTGCTGGAGCAGGTGGATGGGTTCATATCCGTCGAACGCTTTCAAAGCCTGACCAATCCCGGAAAACTGCTGTCGCTTTCATTCTTTAGGGATGAGAAGGCTGTTGAAGCTTGGCGCAATCTGCCGCGTCACCGGGCCGGACAGGCCATGGGCCGAGACGGAATTTTCGAAGGTTATCGCCTGCGCGTTGCCGGTGTGATCCGGGACTACGGAATGAACGACCGGGAACAGGCCCCGAAGGACAGCCGGGAAACGCACAGTTGAAGGTTGGGTGCCTCGCTGCCGTCGATCCGCATCTGGAATTGCCTGATGACTAAGCAAGGTTCAGATTGCTCACAGCGCGAACAGATGCTTGCCGGAACAGACTTGCCAATGGGGACATTTCACTGTCCGCCCGGGCCATTATGCCAATTGGCCCCGCAGTCAGACTTGTATCGATCGGTAGCGCCTTTAGCCGTCCGCTTTGGATGTCTGCGGCGACCACGCCCGTTGAAATGATCCATACGGCACCGCCGGCAAGCGCAACCTGCCGCCCGAACGCTGCGGAGACGGATTCGATCATTCTTGGAAAACTGCTCAGACCGTTGGCGATCATCATCCGGTCGACCAGCGGTCGGATCGCCGAGTCATCCGGCGGATAGATAACGGGATAGTCTGACAACTCGCTCAGGTTCTGGGCATGGACCAATGGGTGATCGGGCGCACAAACGATTGCGACGCGTTCGATATACATTTGAGTGAACGAGATATCCTTCATCGTCGTTGGTTTTCCCAGCCGACCGATGACAAGCTCCAACTGCCCCGCGTGCAAGCGATCGATCAAATATCCATGGGGGCCGTCCTCGACCCGGGGAATGGTGTCGGGCGAAAGCTGGGAAAAGATCTCGAGCGCATGCGGCAGTAACCGGGCGGCAACGCTGGGCAGGGCGCCAATGGAAATCGAACCGGCATCTCCCTTGCGGATCGCGGCGACGCTGTTCATCGCCATGTCCAAGGCTGTCATTCCACTTGTTGCGTGTCGCAAGAACACGTCCCCGGCCACGGTCAGTGTAATGCCACCCCTGTTGCGCTCCAGAAGGGTGGTGCCGGTGATGTCCTCCAGTTCTTTCAGGGTTTTCGAGATTGCAGGCTGACTGAGATTCAGGTTCTCGGCCGCAAGTTTCATGCTTTGTCGCCGCACGATTTCAACGAAGGCTTCGATGTGCCTGACTTTTAGCCTGCGATCGATCATCACTTTCCATTTTTGGAAACTAAATGGGACATAACGTCATTTTACATAACGGAAACCGTAGTGCAATCTGGTCGAAGTTGGAGGAGGGGACAGATGCGCACACAAGTCGTGGTCATCGGTGGCGGACCGTCAGGCTTGCTTTTGTCGCAGCTTCTGCATGTCCACGGCATAGACAGCATCGTTTTGGAGAGAAAGACCAAGGAATATGTCCTCGGCCGCATCCGCGCAGGAGTATTGGAAAAGGGATTTGTCGGCCTGATGGAAGAGGCCGGTGTCGCCGACCGCCTTCATGCCGAAGGTTTCGAACATGACGGCACGCTGATTGCTTATGATGACGAGTGCTTTCGCGTCGATTTTCGCGAACACACCGACACGCCTGTCGTCATCTATGGCCAGACGGAAGTGACGCGCGATTTATACGCTGCCCGCGAAGCCGCAGGCGGCAGGATTGTTTTCAACGTGGAAGATGTCACGATCCATGATGCCGACACCGACACGCCGTTTGTAACATTCACGGTCGACGGTAAGGAGCAGCGTGTGGATACCGATTTCGTGGCTGGCTGCGACGGGTTCCACGGCGTCAGTCGCCAGACCATTCCT
The DNA here is from genome assembly GCF_056536005.1 of Ruegeria sp. AN11. Taxonomy (NCBI): domain Bacteria; kingdom Pseudomonadati; phylum Pseudomonadota; class Alphaproteobacteria; order Rhodobacterales; family Roseobacteraceae; genus Ruegeria; species Ruegeria sp. AN11. The sequence continues at coordinate 3,634,929 of NZ_JBQFJD010000001.1, forward strand.
TTGGATGTGCGCCGCGAATACGAAAAAGTCTATCCATTCGGTTGGCTTGGCGTTTTATCTGAGACGCCCCCTGTCCACGAAGAACTGATTTATTCTTCATCGAGCCGTGGTTTTGCGCTGTGCTCCATGCGCAACGAGTCTCTTAGCCGCTATTACATTCAGTGTTCGTTGTCCGACAAACCCGAAGATTGGTCTGACGCGTCTTTCTGGGCCGAGCTCAAGCGTCGTATCCCGTGCGAATTCGCCGAAGCGTTGGTGACGGGACCGTCGATCGAGAAATCGATTGCGCCGCTACGCTCGTTCGTGACGGAACCGATGCGCTGGGGGCGGCTGTTTCTTTGTGGCGATGCCGCGCATATCGTGCCGCCGACCGGAGCGAAGGGGCTGAACACCGCGTCTTCGGACGTACACTACTTGTACAACGCCCTCAGGGACTTCTACGAAAACGGCTGCACCCGGGGAATCGACAGTTATTCGCAAAATGCGCTGGCCCGCATCTGGAAAGCTGAACGCTTCAGCTGGTGGTTTTCATCGCTGCTGCACCGGTTTCCGGATCAGTCCGAATTTGACCTTAAGATGCAGCAGGCCGAGATCGACTTCCTGCGGACAAACACGGCGGCCCAAAGGGCGATGGCTGAAAACTACGTCGGTTTGCCATATTGATGGGCATAGCCAAGGAGATAACGATGACGGATCGCTATACCACGGGAATGTCAGTCCGGCGCCGGGTGCTTGGTGATGTGCATGTGGACCGGGCGGAGGCACAGAAATCCGCCTTTGATGCGCCGTTCCAGGAAATGATAACTGAAACGGCGTGGGGCACCCTTTGGGCCAACGATGCGATCACACCGCGCGAACGTTCGATGATCACGCTTGCCCTTTTGGCGGCCACGCGGAACTTCGAGGAGATCCCGATGCATGTGAAGGCGTGCAGAAATACAGGTGCCTCGAGGGAAGACATCATGCAAGCTTTCATGCATGCGGCGGTTTACGCAGGCGTTGCATGCGCGAACCAGGCCGTGAAGCTGGCAAAACAGACATTTGCCGAAATGGAGGGTGAGGTGAAATGACCAGGCCGATGGACCTGTACCAGCGGGACCGCGAATGGCACCCGCCTGCCTTTTCCCCGAATTACAAGACGAGTGTGTCGCGCTCGCCCAGAAATGCCCTGTTGTCGCTGGAACCTTCGCTGAGCGAGGCCACAGGACCGACATTCGGCCATGATGATCTGGACCCGCTGGATAATGACCTGATCCGAAATTACGCCAAGACAGGCGATCCGATCGGCGAGCGTATCATCCTCCATGGCCGGGTTCTGGACGAAAACGCACGGCCGGTTCCGAATACCTTGGTGGAGATCTGGCAGGCCAATGCAGGGGGCCGCTATCGCCACAAGAAAGACACCTATCTGGCCGCGATTGATCCCAATTTCGGAGGGTGTGGCCGTACGCTGACGGACGAGAATGGCTGTTACACTTTCAGAACGATCAAGCCAGGGGCTTATCCGTGGCGCAACTGGGTCAACAGCTGGCGGCCGGCGCATATTCATGTTTCGGTGTTCGGCCCAACCTTTGCGCAGCGGCTGATCACGCAGCTTTATTTTGAAGGCGACCCCCTGATTGCCAAATGTCCGATCGTGAACACGATTCCGGATCAAAACGCGATTGATCAACTGGTTGCCGCGCTGGATCTGAACGCGACGGTTCCGCTGGACAGTATCGCCTACAAGTTCGACATCGTGCTGCGCGGTCATCGATCGACCTATTTCGAAAATCGCCCGGACGGGAATTGATCATGGTTCAGAAGCTCGACTATCTGAAAGAAACCCCATCGCAAACGGCCGGACCCTACGTTCACATTGGCCTGGCCCCGGGGGATGCAGGGTTTGACATCTACCGGCAGGAATTGGGCCGGGACGTTGTCGGCGCGCAGGCCGAAGGTGAGCGGATCACTATTCGGGGCAGGGTGCTGGATGGCATCGGCGCGCCGGTCAAGGATGTTCTGATCGAAGTCTGGCAAGCCAATGCAAAGGGGATTTACCCCGGGCAGGGCGAGGTTGAGCCCGGTTTTCGTGGATGGGGCCGTATCATACCCGATTTTGAATCCGGAGAGTGGATCGTTGAAACAGTCAAGCCCGGCTCTGTTCCGTATCGGGATGGCAGGCCAATGGCTCCGCACATCAGCGTGTGGCTGGTAGCCCGCGGCATAAATGTTGGGCTGAACACGCGGCTCTATTTCCCGGAAGAAGAAGCCGCCAATTCGGTTGATCCGGTTCTGAATCTGATCGAACAGGTTGACCGGCGGCAAACCCTGATAGCTGAAAGAACCCCGGATGGCTATCGGTTCGACATTCGCTTGCAGGGGGAAAATGAAACGGTGTTCTTCGATGTCTGACGAAACAAAACAAAACCCGTGTATTATTTGCGTGGCAATCACCGGCTCGGTTCCGACCAAGGCGGACAACCCGGCTATTCCGATCAGCGTGTCGGAACAGGTTGAAAGCACACAGGAGGCTTTTGAGGCCGGTGCTGCCATCGCCCATTGCCATGTGCGCGATGAGGAAGGCAAACCTACTTCGGACCCCGATCTTTTTGCCGCGTTGAAAGAAGGGATCGAAACCCACTGTCCCGGCATGATCGTGCAGCTTTCGACGGGTGGGCGGTCCGGGGCGGGCTCCGCCCGTGGTGGCATGTTGCCGCTGCGGCCGGACATGGCGTCCTTGTCCGTCGGATCGAACAACTTTCCGACCCGCGTTTATGAAAACCCACCTGATCTTGTCGAATGGCTGGCCAGCGAGATGGTGAAGTACGATGTCAGGCCAGAGATCGAGGCGTTCGACCTGTCTCATATCTTTCAAGCGGCCAAAATGCATAAGGCAGGTCAAATCAGGGATGTGCCCTATGTCCAGTTTGTCATGGGCGTGAAAAACGCCATGCCCGTTGACCGTGAGGTTTTTGATTTCTACGTGCATACAGTGCGCCGCCTTTGGGGGGATGTGCCATGGTGTGCGGCGGGCGTCGGGGCAAATCAGATCGTGTTGAACGAGTGGTCCGTTGTTTCCGGCGGGCATGTTCGAACGGGGCTTGAGGACAATGTGCGCCTGAACAGAACCACGCTTGCCCCCTCGAATGCAGCGTTGGTTCGTCGAGCTGTCGAAATCTGCGAAACGCACGCACGCCCTGTCGCGACTGTCGCGCAGGCGCGCGCAATCCTTGGGTTGCGAGAGGTCGCCGCCTGATGCCGAGCTTCGCCAGACCCCGTGACGTAATCTTGCACTACGAAGTGGCAAACCACGGTGTCGGCAGAGTGCCTGTTGTCTTTCTGAACTCTTTGGGAACGGATTATCGCATCTGGCGGGAAGTCGTGGCAGGTCTGGGCAAAACAGAATGCCTTCTTTGGGACAAGCGCGGGCATGGCCTGTCGGATTGCGCCGCAACTTCAATTGATACGCTGGCCGAAGATGTTGCCGATCTGATGGACATGTTGGGTTGGCGTCATGCAATTCTGTGCGGTGTTTCGGTCGGTGGACTGATCGCTCAGCGCATTGCCCACCGACGCCCCGATCTTGTGGCCGGGCTTATCCTGAGCAATACCGGCACGAAAATTGGGGATGACGAGGTTTGGAATACGCGCATTCAGGCTGTGCGTGAATCCGGTATCGATGCCATCGCCGACACGGTAATGGAACGTTGGTTCTCCAACCGTTTCCGAGCCGAGCACCCCGATGCTGTGGCCGGTTACCGAAACATGCTGACACGCATACCTGCCGAAGGTTATGTCGCGACCTGCGAGGCCATTCGGGATGCGGATCTTGCCGAAACAACCAGCCAGATCAAAGTACCCACCATCTGTATCGGTGGGCGTGAAGATCAGGCAACGCCGCCCGAACTTGTAGAGGCTTTGGCCGACCTCATCAAAGGCGCAGAGCGGCATATTTTGCCGGATGTCGGGCATTTGCCATGCGTAGAAGCGCCGGGATTTGTCGCGGGTCAGATCCGGGCACTATTGGGTCGTGTGGCATGAGTGACGTGTTCAATCATCCTTGGTTGTCGGGCCTTTTTGGCGATCAGGACGCCGAGGCGATCTGGTCAGCCGAACGTACACTGACCCATATGCTTGCCTTCGAAGCCGCTTATTCCCGCGGACTTGGCGCCATTGGCGTCGTACCAGAGGACCAGGCCCGGGCCGCCGCCGAGTTGATTGAGCGCGCCAATCCGGACCTTCGGGATTTGCAGGCCGGAACCTTAAAAGACGGGATGCCAATTCCCGCATTTGTGCGTGGTCTGAAGGCCGAGGCCGGGCAATTGGACGGTGCGATCCATACCGGCACAACCTCACAGGATGTGATGGATACAGCGCTGGCAATGACAATGCGCGAAAACTCAGATCTGATCGCGGATCGCCTGTCGACCCTGACCGAGCGATTGGGTAGTCTGGGCCGCCGGTTCGGCAGCAACAAGATGATGGGCCGCACACGGATGCAGGCCGCATTGCCGATCTCGATCGGGCACCGGATCGAGAACTGGCAAGCGCCGTTGATCGAGCACGGCGATCGCATCGAACAGATGCGCAAGAGTGTCGAGCGCCTACAATGGGGCGGGGCAGTCGGGGATGGACAGGCCATTGGTGAAAAGCATCGCGACCTGGCAGCCTTTGTTGCCAAAGCGTTGTCGCTGCGCCCACCCAGCCGCAACTGGCATTCAGATCGCGCAACCGTCACCGATTATGCAAATCTGTTGTCGCTTATTTCCGGTTCGATTGGAAAAATAGGGCAAGACATCTGCTTGATGGCGCAGCAAGGTGTCGACGAAATCAAGCTTTCGGGCGGCGGTGGGTCATCAGCCATGCCGCACAAACAGAACCCAATTCTTGCCGAATTGCTGGTGACGCTGGCGCGCTTCAATGCCACGCAAGTATCCGGGATGCATCAGGCGCTTGTGCATGAACAGGAACGTTCAGGAAGCGCCTGGTCGCTGGAATGGATGCTGTTGCCAAACATGGCCAGGTGCACGGCCAGATCGCTTTCTGCAGCGAATGCCCTGTGCGCGCAAATTGATTCAATGGGGGTGCGGGAATAGGCGCGAGGCAGACATCGCGCCGAACGCCAAACACCGAACTGCGCCATCACGACACAACGGAGGAGGAGAAATCATGACCATAAGGAAATCCTTGCTGAGTTCACTGGCCGCCCTGGCCGTTTCAGCAACAGCCAGCCTGGCCCAGGAAGTGACGCTGACGATGCATCACTTCCTGCCGCCAGTCGCAGCGGCGCACAAAGGCATGCTGCAGCCATGGGCCGATAAGATCACTGCCGACAGCGATGGCAGGATTGCGATTGAAATCTTCCCGTCAATGTCGATGGGTGGCAAACCACCTGAACTGTTCAGCCAAGTGCGTGATGGGTCTGCCGATATTGTCTGGACAGTCCTGGGATACACGCCGGGTGTCTTTCCGCGCACCGAAGTTTTCGAGCTGCCGCTTGTACACGCAGGCTCTGCGACGGATACAACGGTCGCCATGAACGCCTCGATGGAGATGCTCGCGGAAGACTTCGATGACGTCCACGTCATCTTTCTGCACACCCATGATGGGAATGTCATACATTCGGCGTCCGACCCGGTGCGCACTCTGGAAGACGCAAAGGGGATGAAGCTGCGGACCCCCAGCCGTACGGGCGCGTGGGTGATCGAAGGCATTGGTGCGGAACCGGTTGGCATGCCCGTGCCAGCCTTGCCCGAAGCCATGTCGAAAGGCGTTGTGGATGGCGCGCTGATCCCGCTGGAAATCGTGCGACCCCTGAAATTGCAGGAACTGGACAAGTCCATAACGGAACTGCCGAACGGAGACCGCTTTGGCACCGCGACCTTCATGGTGGCGATGAACAAAGACGCCTACGAAGCGCTGCCGGATGACCTTAAGGCCGTTATCGACGCCAATTCAGGCGCCAATGTCGCGCGCGAGGTCGGGTCCAATTGGGAAGGTTTCGAAGAAAGCGGCACCGAGGCACTTGAAGACGCAGGTGTAGAACGGATCGTGTTGTCCGACGAAGAAGCGGCCAAGTTCAACGCCGTGAGCGAACAGATCGTCCAGCGTTGGATTGACGAGGTGAGCGAGAAGGGCATTGATGGTGCTGCCCTCGTCGACAAAGCCCGCGCGGCAATTGCCGCAGCCCAGTCTGGCAAATGATTGGAAACCGACCGAGCGGTCCGATGATCGCCCGGTCGTTTGTGAAGCCTCGGGAATATGAGAATGCGCGTGGTTCTGAAACGGCTGGCGGATGCTTTTGCATTGCTCGGCGGCGTCATCCTGCTTGCGATTGTCGCCGTCACCACAACGAATGCTTTTGCCTTCATCCTCGATCGGTTTGCCGGGGCGTTTGGCGCGGATGTGTCGGGCCTGCCGGGCTATGAGGATTTTGTTCAGCTGGCAATCAGCTGCGCAGCCTTGATGTTCTTTCCCTACTGCCAGGAAAACCGAGGCCATGTGTCAGTGGATTTGCTGATGGATCACTTGCCGAAGGCCGTGCAGCGCGGCTTCGATCTTCTTTGGTTGGGGGTCACCGTCATTGTCGCTGTGTTTTTAAGCTACTGGATGGTTTTCGGTATGCTCGAAGTACGCTCGGACGAGGTGGTGACCAGCGTTCTGGGGTGGCCGACCTGGCCATTCTATTTCCCCGGCCTGCTGTCGATGATCCTGTGGGCTTTGATCGCGGTGTCTCAGGCATTCGAGGGCGCCGCAGATGCTTGATCCCATTTCCATCGGCATTCTTGGCCTGATCGTTCTTTTCGTCCTACTGCTGCTTCGGATGCCCGTCGGGATCGCGATGATCGTTGTGGGGATTGGCGGCACGTGGGTGCTGAGCCAATCTGTCAGTTACATCCGGTTCGTGCCCTACCTGAAGCAATTCAAAAGCCTGTTGTGGGAAAACGTGGCCAACTATGACCTTTCCGTCGTCCCGCTGTTTGTCCTGATGGGCTATGTTGCGGCCGAAGCGCGACTATCCACTGATCTCTTCAAAGGCCTCGAAGCGCTCATGTCGCGTTTGCGCGGTGGCGTTGCGATGGCTGCGGTCGCGGCTTGCGGTGGTTTCGGTGCAGTTTGCGGGTCTTCTCTGGCGACCGCAGCCACGATGGGGCGCGTTTCGTTGCCCGAACTGAAACGGCTGGGATATGCGCCCAGTCTTGCCTCAGGATCACTGGCCGCCGGAGGGACCTTGGGAATTCTGATCCCGCCATCGGTAGCCCTGGTGATCTATGCGATCATCGTGGAAGGCTCGATCCTGCGGATGTTTCAGGCCGCTATCGTGCCAGGGATATTGGCCGTTCTGGGTTTTATCGCCGTGATTGCCATTCAGGTGAGGATGAAACCATCGCTGGCGCCAGAGCCGACGCAGATGGATCCGGTTGAACGAAAACTGGCTATACGTCGCCTCTGGCCCGTTATTCTGATTTTCGGTGCCATCATACTGGGTCTGGGCTTTGGTCTGTTCACGCCAACACCCGCCGCCAGCATTGGGGTTTTTGTGATAACGGCCTACGGTTTTGCGCTGCGGGTTTTTACGGGCGAAGGATTGGCGTTTTCCGGGTTGTTGAAGGCCATTCGCGCCACGGCAATCACCAGTGGAATGATCTACCTGATCCTTTTTGGCGCCGAAGTTCTGAAAGGCTTTTTTGCCCGCACTCAGCTGCCGCAGGCCTTGTCCGACTGGGCCGCAACCAGTGGTATGGATCCGATGCTGATCCTTGTGATCATGCTGTGCCTCTTTGTCATTCTTGGCTGCTTCATGGAAAGCTTGGCAATGATCCTTGTGGTGGTCCCGTTTTTCTGGCCGACCCTGATTGCGTTGAATGGGGGCGAGTACGCCACGGCCGAGACGGCGGCGTTCGGAATGGACGCCGATAACCTCAAGATCTGGTTTGGAATACTGGCGCTGATCGTTGTGGAACTAGGGTTGATAACGCCCCCCGTCGGGTTGAACGTGTTCATCATTTCGTCGCTTGAAAGGGATACGTCCATGGGCACGGTGTTCCGGGGCGTCTTTCCCTTTCTTGGTGCCGAGGTCGTACGGGTTGCATTGATCCTGTCGATACCGGCCCTGACGCTAGCGGTGCCGGCACTCATCGGGGGCTAAGCAAGTTTTGATACCTGTTTTGGACGCTTGCGCAGTATCTCCGACTTAGATGCGCTGTGATTTTGAGGAAAACGGCACGGCACCAAATTCCTTTTCGCCGTTTACAAATTAAAATATTCATTTTAGTGATTGTGTATGAGTGAGAATGCATGGTCCCGACGCACTTTCTTGTTTCACGCCGCATGCCTGACGGCATTGGGTGCTCAATCCAGGATTGCACTCGCCGAGCTGCAGCTTGGTACTTCGGCCCGGATATCAACAGTGTCAGACGGGCACCTGTCGTTGCCGCCGGAGATGGTGTTCGGATCCATGCCGAATGAAGAGCTGAAGCAGCTTCTGAACCGCAATAAGGTGGACACGACCAAGTACGAGCCGGAGTGCAACGTTGCACTTTACCGCGACAATGAAAACACGGTGTTGTTCGATGTTGGGGCGGGGTCTGATTTCATGCCGACGTCCGGCAAGCTTCTGGAAACTCTTGAAACAATTGGCCTGGCGCCTGAAGACGTAACTCAGGTGATCTTTACCCACGCGCACCCGGATCACCTTTGGGGCGTTTTGGACGACTTCGACGATCTGCTTTTTCCCAACGCCGCACACCACTTTGGTCGCAAGGAATGGGACTATTGGTGGAACCCTTCAACGGTAGGGTCGATAGGGGAAGATCGCGCCGCGTTTGCCGTGGGCGCAAAGCGACGCATGGAGGCGATTGAGGATCAGGTCGCGTTCTTTGACGACGGTCAGGAGATCCTTCCCGGTATCGCCGCTCGGGCAAGTTATGGGCACACGCCCGGCCATATGGCATTTGAAATTCGCAATGGAACCGAGGCCGTCATGATCGTCGGCGATGCGCTCGGGAATCCGCATGTCGCGTTCGAACGCCCGGACTGGCACAGTGGTACTGATCAGGACCCTGAAGCTGCAGCAACTGCGCGCACATCACTGCTGGATCAGATTTCTCAGGAGCAAATGAAAATCATTGGCTTTCACCTGCCGAACGGTGGGATTGGCCGGGTCGAAAAGACCGGCTCCGTATATCAATTCATTGGAGAGCCTTCATGATGCGATCGTTCGTGATTGCCGTTGCCTTGGCCACACCAGCCTGGGCCAGCGAAGATATTGCAGATCAATACCCGCAAAGCGTGCTGTATTCCAAACCGGTCGAATACATTCCCGGCGTCTATTCTGCCATTGGCGCAACTGCTCCGCCCACCTATGAAAACTCCGGTCACAATAACAACCTCAGCTTCATCGTAACAGGTGAGGGCGTGGTCGTTGTAAACGGTGGTGCGGCCTATGTACTTGCCGAAGCGCTTCACAAGGAAATCCAGGCGATCACGGATCAGCCGGTCAAACTGGTCTTTAACGAGAACGGTCAGGGGCACGCGATGCTTGGCAATGCCTACTGGTCAGAACTTGGCGTTCCAATCATCGCACACTCGGATGCAGCGGCAGAGTTTGAGGAATACGGCGCCCAGATCCTGCAGGGGATGCAAGAGTACAACAAGGACAAATCCGAAGGGACGTTCCTGGCTGGCCCGACCGAAACATTCGACGACGAATATGTGGTCGAGCTGGGCGACTATCGCATTGAGGCGAAATACCTTGGACCGGCACACAGTCCCGGTGATATTTCGATCTGGTTGCCCAACCAAAGCCTTGTCATCGCAGGCGACATGGCCTTCCACGAGCGTATGCTGCCGATCTTTCAGGAGACCTATACGGCCGATTGGCTTGAGACCTGGGACAATGAGTTCGAAGCCTTGAATGCCACATATGTCATTCCCGGGCACGGCCACCCGACAAACATGGATCAGGTACGCCGCTATACGCGCGATTATCTGATTTACCTGCGCGGCAAGGTTCAGGAGCACATGGATGCCGGTGGCGATCTGGCCGAGGCCTACTACGTCGATCAGTCGCCTTATGCCCAACTGGATACGTTTGAAGAACTGGCAACAAAAAACGCCGGACGTGTTTTTGAGCAGATGGAATTCGAATAGTTCAGGACTGCTGTGGAACGGGCAACCGCATCAGCAATCTGTGCGTGCTGATCGCCCCAACCCACATGAAGAAGACGGCGAGCCATGCGGTCGATGACAGGGCTGACCCACCAGACAAACCGGCCCCAACGGCGCAGCCGCCTGCCAGCATCGCTCCGAAACCCATAAGAACGGCCCCGACCAGGTAGCGTTCCATCGGTGTATCCGGGCCAAACCGTTCAATCTTCCACTCTCCGGCAAGTATGGCAGATCCCGCTGCACCGATGGCCACACCCGGAACAAGGCCGATACCGAAGGACAGCACGACATTACGCTCTGCAACCAATGCCATCAGTGTATCTGTGGAGGGGCCCGTGAAGGTGACCGAGGACGCGGGCACAACTTCAAAAGACGCTTGCGCGATTGCAAATGTCATCAACCAGCCAAATGCAACCGCCACCCCAACTCCTGCTGCGGATACGATCTTGGTGATCGTGACATTCCGGCGGATTGCAAATGCAATTGCCAGGGCCAAACCGAAGGACGCAAGGCTTGCGTAAATCACCGGAGAAAACCCAATTATCTTGGACAGATCACGCGGCGCGCCTCCAGCGATGGTCCAGATGCCGGAAAGCGCCTCGCGCGCCGGGCTGAGAACACCGGTGTAGGCCGCCTGAGCCACCAAGGTCAGAATCAACCCCGCTACAAGGGCACGCAGGTTCCCGCTGGACGCCAGAACCAACAGGCGTGAGGCGCACCCGCGCGACAGAACCATTCCAACCCCGAACATTGCACCGCCAATTACCGCACCGCTGAGACTTCCCGTCGATGCAATCGCACGCGCCCCGGACAGGTCCAGCCATCCGAACGAGACAAACCCCTGCACCAGAGTCAGCGCTGCGGAGAAGGCAATCAGCCAAACCGCAAGCCGTGGCCCGAACTCACCTTCAGCGACCTCGACGGTCGAGGCGCGCAAACAGAAGTGGGATTTCTGGGCGGTCACACCGAATAGGAGGCCGACAAGCGCTCCGGCAAATGCCAGCGCGCCCGGGTCTCCCAGCAGATCGATGAGCCTCTCCATGGACAGAAACTCTCACCTCGTTGATTGTTCGTCTTTGTCTTTCGTCAAATTACTATTGCGCGGCCATCGGCGTTCGAGCCAGTTGGCATTGCGTCCAAAGCTCGCCCAAAGCGGCTACCAACCTGTCGATGTCTTCCGGTGAATGCACGGGCGACGGAGTGATCCGCAAACGTTCAGTTCCCTTCGGGACGGTTGGGTAGTTGATGGGCTGGATATAGATCCCGAAATCGCGCATCAGAACGTCTGATATAAAGCGGCATTTGATCGGGTCGCCAACCATGACCGGGATGATGTGGCTTGGGTTGGGTGTGTGTGGAATGCCCAGATCGTCCAGCCTGTTTCTGACTTCCTGCACGCGTTGCCGGTGCAAATGCCGCTCCGCTTTGCTCTGCTTCAGATGACGAACAGAGGCCGCCGCACCAGCTGCCACGGCAGGGGGCAGCGCGGTGGTGAATATGAACCCACTGGCAAAAGACCGAACAAAGTCGACAAGGTCATGGGAGGCCGCGATGTATCCGCCGACTACGCCGAACGCTTTGCCCAATGTTCCTTCGATGACGGTCAGACGGTCCATCAGACCTTCGCGTTCGGCAATGCCACCTCCGCGTGGGCCGTAAAGTCCGACGGCGTGAACCTCATCCAGATATGTCATCGCGCCATAGCGATCCGCCAGATCGCAAATCTCGGCAATCGGTGCAATATCGCCGTCCATCGAATAAACACTCTCGAACGCGATGAGCTTCGGGGTATTGGCCGGCAGGTCCGCAAGGTGCCTTTCAAGGTCCGCGAGGTCGTTGTGCTTCCAGATCCGCTTGTTGCAGCGACTATGGCGTATGCCCTCGATCATCGAAGCGTGGTTCAACTCGTCGGACAGAACAGTGATACCGGGGATCTTGGATGCCAAAGTGCCCAAAGCAGCCCAGTTCGACACGTAGCCGGACGTGAACAACAACGCCGCTTCCTTGCCATGCAGGTCTGCAAGTTCTTGTTCCAGCAACACATGCTCGTGCGTGGTTCCCGAGATATTCCGTGTTCCGCCAGCCCCGGCACCACAGCTGTCAATGGCCTGATGCATGGCGGCGAGGACTTTGGGATGCTGGCCCATCCCGAGATAATCGTTCGAACACCAAACGGCTACATTCTCAGGACTGTTCTTCGTGTGGCTTCGGGCAGTTGGGAACTTGCCACACTGACGTTCCAGATCAGCGAAGACCCGGTAGTTCCCTTCTTCCTTCAGCTTATCAAGCTGGTCGCGAATGCACTGCTGGTAGTCCATTTCAGTTTCCAACGGCCTCTTCGACGATCTCGGACAACAGGGTCTGGACCTTTTGCATCGGACCGTCAGGATAGCTTCGGTATCCCACCATCACGCCGCTATCGTTCTCGGCCACAAAAATTCCGTAGGGGCAGTAGCCGATATTCATTGGGTCGGCTTCCATCACCTCACGCGAGATCTTTGCTGAACAGAAGATGAAGATATCTGCGGCCGAAAAAATCTGTTTGTCGCTGCCGACGTCAGAGCCTGTTCGGTTCAGCATTTCACCGACATGGCTGACATAGTCGATGACCAGTCCCTGTCCCACGATCGTGGACTCCACGGCGAAGGTGGCATCGTCAAAACTTCCGTCGAAGGGAGTGGTTATGATCGCTTCCGCAAGCGCCTGGCTTGCCAAGACAGCGGAAAGCGCGGCCGTAGCGATAAAGTGTTTCATGATCGTGATCCTCCTCGTGAACCGCATTCTCTCAGGTTGTGCTGTGGGGCCTTTGACACCGGTCAACCCCCCCCCAGTCCTTTAGCCAAACATGTCCGAGGTGATACCCGCGTACCAACCAAGCGACTCTTCGTAGGTTGCTTTCCGAAGGTCTGTGTTTTCGCCTGTCTGACTGATGAAACCATCCACCTTGGCGATCTTCTCGGGCGTCGCTTCGTACGTGGCACCGACTTTGACCCCGTCATCTGCATCGATGAGCGACCAGCACGTGTTCGAAAACTTGGCCGGAAACACTTTCGACCCGGTCAGCGCGCCTCGTACGGCATTTGCACAAACCTTCGCCTGACTGTTGGCCGAGAAACCGGATTTCGGCATGTCGCCCTGCTGGCTGGCATCACCAAGAACATAAATGTCCGGATCGGCTTTCGAGGACATGTCCGCCGCATTGACAGGCGCCCAGTTTCCGTCGGTCACACCCGCCATTTCCGCGATGCGCCCCGCTTTCATCGCCGGGATCACATTGCAGACATCGACCTTGGTCACTTCACCGTCGATGGTCACAGTCATCGCGTCCGGATTCACCGACACGTTGCCGCCGCCGAAGTCTTCACCGATCCAGTCTACCGTCCCTTCGTAGTGGTTTGCCCAGCCTTCCTGAAACAGTGACATCTTGGAAAACTTCGGTTTCGGATCAGCTACGATAATTTTTGCTGTCGGATTGTTCGCCTTCAAAACATGCGCGACCATTGAAACGCGCTCGTACGGCCCGGGAGGGCAACGGTAGGGATTCGGCGGGGCGACCATTGCAAAGATCCCGCCTTCGGGCATTGCCATTACCTGCGCTTTCAGGAGTTCGGTCTGGGAACCGGCCTTATATGCGTGCGGCATCTTGTTTTGTGCGGAGATATCCCAACCCTCGACCGCGCCATCGACGAAATCGATACCCGGGCTCAGGATCAGCTTGTCATACGGGACGGATCCACCCCCCGCCAGGGACACGGTCTTTGCGTCGCGATCCACGCCAACCGCCCAATCATGAACCACGTTGATGCCATAGTCCGCGGCCAGCGTGCCGTAGCTGTGTGCAATATCCGAAAGCTCCTGAAACCCTCCCAAATAAAGGTTCGAGAAGAAACAGGTGTAGTACGTTCTGGACGGCTCGATCAGAGTTACATCGATTTCGCCTTTGCTATCCTTGGCAATGTAGCGTGCAGCGGTTGCCCCACCGGCGCCGCCGCCAACAACCACGACACGTGGCTTGCCTTGCGCCAGTACCATCGGAGCGGACAGCCCGGCGGCAATTGCCCCGGCGGTTCCAAGAAATGCACGTCTATTGATTGTCATCGCGTTTCCTCCCCTTAGTCACTTTTATTCTGGATTGTTGAAATAGGCGGCCAAGGCCGCGATCTCGTCGTTGCTTAGCCGTCCGGCGATCATTTGCATGACCGGATGGGGCCGCTGCTTTTGCTTGTATGCGTGCATGGCGACCACGAAGTCCTCATCAGGCCAATACACGATCGAGGGAATGCCATCGTCGGCCCCTTGGATCTGATGGCATGTCGTACATTCGCTGCTGAGATATGCGCCGTATTCAGGATCACCCTGGATCGCCAGAATCGCCGGATCGACCGAGCGATCGGTACTTTTAGCCGTTGGATCCGCTTCGGGAATATCCCGGGGATTGTCCGAAAACGCCCGAAGATATGCGATAACGTTGGCCCTGTCTTCCGCGGTCTTCAAACCGCGAAAACTCATCCGTGTTCCTGACGCAAAGGCACGTGGGTTTTCGATGTAAGCCGACAGGGTGTCTGCGTGCCATTCCAGGCCCGAATTTCCCGCACGTTTCAGGCTTTTCGAATAGTTGAAGCCATCCAGCCCGGCGGCCTTGCGGCCGAAGATTCCGTTCAGATGTGGACCGATCTTGTTTTCAGCCCCGTCACCGACCTCGTGGCAGCCTTTACACTGCGCGAACACAGCTTTCCCGGCGTCCGCATCGCCCAGGTCCTCGGTTGCGCTTGCCATAGGTGCAAGACCACCCAAGACCGCAGCACAACTCAGTACCTTCGGCCACCCCATGGTCAGCCTCCGAACGACTTGAGATAGACAATGACCGCCTGGATATCGTCCTCTTTCTTAAGTCCCGCGAAAGACATTCGCGTCCCCTTCATGTAGGCTTTGGGCTTTGCCAGAAACGCCGCCATTTCTTCGTCAGTCCAGACGAGGCCGTCATCGGCGGCCGCCTTCATTGCCTTGGAGTATTTGAACCCTTCGAAAGCACCGGCATTTGCTCCGATAATCCCATTCAAGGCCGGGCCCGTCCGGTGCTTGGCACTTTCACCGACCTGATGACAGGATTGGCACTTCTTGAAAACTTTCTTTCCGCTTTCGATCATCTCGGGATCAAGTGCGGCGGTTTGTTCTACTGCTGTAGCTTCCGCCGGTTTCTCTTCGACCTCCACCGATGCTTCCTGAACCGAAGGCTGCGCCTCGGTCGCCTTTGCTGCGGTTTCTTCAGGCGTAACATCCAAAACAGCCGCGCGCATCGTGATTTCCACGCTTTCCTTGCAATCGGTCATGCAAGGTTTGCTGGTCCAGAAATGGGCCTCAGCGGTTTCACGATCATCCACGATGAAACCGCCTGCATTCGGCATTTCGACTTCGAGGAAATTCTCGTGCGACAGAGTAAACTCGTCATCGACGATGTCATTGGAATAAAGGATATAGGCCACCATCGCATAGACATCATCCGTTTCCAGCGACTGTGCGTTTCCGAAGGGCATGGACCGGTTCACATAGTCCCAGACCGTCGAAAGATAGGGCCAATAGGACCCGACTGTTTTCAGAGGGTCCTTGTCGGCCAGTGTGCCTTCGCCGCCCGCCAGTTTGGGCCAGTTGTCCACGCCTTCCGCGAAATCGCCGTGGCAGATCGCGCATTGCTCGGCAAAGACCTCTTCTCCGGTGAACACGTCACCAGAACCCTCCGGCAAACCGGTTCCGTCCGGAGCGACGTCCAGATCCCACGCCGCAATCTCTTCTGACAGTGCTGGCCGTCCAAGCCCGAATTTTTCGGCATAAGCCGGTACGGCCAAACATAAAGCAAGGGCGGAGGCGGCTAACAGCTCAGGATACTTCGACATTTTCCGCCTCTCCGGTCTCTTTGATCCACCAGGTCTGGATGCAATTGTTGTGGTAAATTGAATTCTCGCCGCGCACTTCACGCAGTTGGGCCTTGCTTGGCTGGACATAGCCTGTGGAATCCTTCGCGCGGGCCTGCAGAAGCATTTCGGACCCGTCCCAGTTGTAGTCCAGATAAAAGCGGGTCAGCGCCTTGTCCGTACCGGGCGCTGCCAGTCGGGCCGGAATCCAGTTCTTGCCCCCGTCCACGGAAACGTCGACACCCGTGATCGAGCCTCTTCCAGACCAGGCCAACCCCGTGATCACCAAGGGTCCCGGTCCGTGCTTGATCGGAGCCTGTGGACTGGGCGACGTTACAACGGACTTGGCGTCCATGACCCAGGTCCATTTGCGGGATGTGCCGTCTTCCAGCGTGTCGGTGTATTTCGAAGTCTCCTCGCGGCTCTCAATCGCCATTTCCGTGACCTCGACGCGGCGCAGCCATTTGACCCACATGTTGCCTTCCCAACCGGGGACGACCAGGCGAACCGGATAGCCATGTTCCTTGCGCAACGCCTCGCCATTGGCCTTGAAGGCCACGATCACGTCGTCCATGGCCTTTTCCAGCGGGATCGAGCGCCCGTTCGAGGATGCATCCGCCCCTTCAACGTAAACCCACTTGCCTTCGGGCTTCACGCCGGCCTCTTCCAGCAGGGTGCGAAGCGATACGCCGGAATATTCCATATTGTGGATCATTCCATGGGTGAACTGCGCACCATTCAGTTGCGCACCGGCCCACTCCATACCTGTATTTGCAGCGCACTCGCAGAAATAAACGCGGTTCTCTCGCGGGAAGCGTTCAAGGTCTTCGTAGGTGAACACAAGGGGTGTATCGACCAACCCGTTGATCATCAGGCGGTAGTCCGCCTTGCTCAGTTCGATGGCGCCTGAATGATGCCTTTCGAACGCGCAACCCTGCGGCGTGATTGTACCGTCCAACGCGTGGATCGGTGTGAAGTTTATCGAACTGATCGTGTCGGCGGTCAGCCACTCGACATTGCGGCGCACGACGTCGTCTTCAAACTGGATCGGCAACCCGTAGGGGGTCGCATCCACGCCCTCACCAGTGGCCTGTGCCCATTCCTGAACCTGGGTAATCAGCGGATCGGGGCCGGCAGCGCGCGCTGCTCCGGCGCCGACTGCTCCTACTCCAACGGCGGCCGCGCCACTTAGAAATTGGCGGCGGGAGGGTGCCTTTTCTCTGGAGTTTTCACTCATCGTGTTTGCCTCCGTTACTCGATCAGCAAATTTTGTTTATGTGTTGCAAGTTCCGGCCGCGGCCTCAGGCGCCGATGACATCGACCGATGTATTCGGCTCGACGGTCACGGTGCCCTGGCCGCGAATGTGGTTTTCGACGACATCCCAAATGGGTGGGCCTTCGGTGCCCTCGTTGACGCTGGCCCAACCCGCCACGACGTAGGTTTTCGACGGATCAATCGCCTCGCCGGTCTTGAGCAGGGTCATTTCACTGATCCGCTGGCCTTGCGGTTTGGTTACGTCGATGCGGTAGCCAAGCCCGCCGACACGCACCATGTCGCCGCCCTGCTGGTAATAGGGATCAGGGTTGAACAGGTTGTCACCGACATCTTCGAGGATGACGTGGATGAATTCGCCCGTCATTTCCGTGCGATACGCGTTCGGATAGGACATCGAGGTGACGTTCCAGATGTCTTCGCGGGTAATGTCCTGCCCCGGCAGGATCGACGGCCCCCAACGGACGCCGGGCGACATCGCGATGTCCGCCTCGCGCTGGTTGATCAGGGCATCGCAGATCAGATCATCCCAGGTGCCGTTAAAGTTGCCCCGGCGGTAAAGCAGCGAGTCGGTCTTACCGATGACCTTGCTCAATGCCGTTTCGAAAGGTGCCCGTTGATCGTTGATCAAGGCGGAAATGGCAGGATCTGGGGCGATAACGTCCGAGAAGATCGGGATCAGCTTGTGCTTCAACCCCATCATCTGGCCATCCCGCACATCCAGGTCCACGCGGCTGACGAATTTGCCATTCGAACCCGACGCGACGATGTGGGTCTTGCCAACCAGAACTGGCTCGGGCAACGCATCATGGGTGTGACCGCTGAGGATCACGTCGATCCCCTGCACCCGTGCGGCCATCTTTTTGTCAACGTCGAACCCATTGTGGCTGAGGACAACGACAACATCGGCACCGGCATCGCGCACTTCGTCGACCATGGCCTGCATGTTTTCGTCCCGAATACCGAAAGAGTATTCCGGGAACATCCAGCCCGGGTTGGCGATTGGCATGTAGGGGAATGCCTGCCCGATCACGGCGACCTTTGCGCCGCCCCGGTCAAAGAACTTGTAGGGTTGGAACAGCTCGGCGGGTTCGTCCCATTCGGCGTCAAAGATGTTCTGGCCCAGGGCGGCAAAGGGCAAACCTTCGACGATTTCGTTGACTCTGTCGCTGCCCAGGGTGAATTCCCAATGGAATGTCATCGCGTCAGGTTTCAGCGCGTTCATGACATTGACCATGTCCTGCCCAGCCGTCTGGTAGCAGGTGTAAGAGCCGTGCCACGTATCGCCGCCGTCCAGAAGCAGGGCATCAGGGCGGTCAGCGCGGATAGCGTTTATGACTGTCGAGACCCGGTCCAGACCACCGACCCGGCCATAGGTCTTCGCCAGCGCCGCGAAATCATTGTAGGTCAGTGCATAGGCAGACGGGCTTCCATCCTCGATCCCGTAGGCTTTGCGAAACGCGGCACCCGTCACATGCGGCATGTGCCCGCGCGCGTCGCCGATACCCAGATTGACTTCGGGTTCGCGGAAATAGATCGGCTTGAGTTGCGCGTGTATGTCGGTGACATGGATCAGGCTGATATTGCCAAAAGTCTCAAACTCCAGCAGCTGATCCTGCGTCAGGCTTTGCTGCGCGGCAAGTCTGGCCCAGTTTCCAAACCCGGACGCCCCATAGAGCGCGGAAGCGGCCATCGAAACCTGCAGGAAGTCACGTCGCGAAATCATCTATCGGCTTTCCTATTTCACATATAAATGTGTGAATGTTTAATCAGTCGAAAACCCGCGCAAGACATCTCTTGCGCGGGTTCAGTGTTATTGACGCACGGCCGGAGTTTCGACCGACAGCCCGTTGCCACGTGAAGCAACATAAAGCTCCAGCGCGCGGAACTCATCCGATCCTTCGGCAAAGGTTTCCGCCCGCGTATCGCGAATACAGCCACGGAAACGATTGTGGCGCGAAATCAGCTTGGCCTGTTTCAGGCGGTAGGTCGGAAATCCGTTGATCATACCCTGGCTCAGGTGATCCGCCCGGATCATGTTGCCCCAGTTGTCCTCATGACAATTGGCGCAGCTCAGTTCCAACTGGCCATAGCGGGTGTAGTACATTTCCTTACCCTGCTCCCAATAGGGGGCGGCATCGCCATCAATAGCGACGTTCATCGGCATCCCGCGTGACTGCAGACCAATCAGCGCGACCATACCCTGCATGTCGCCGCCGGACCATTTCCAGGCATCGGCTTCCATGCGATCCGTACGACACTTGTTGATCAGATCTTCCATAACCATCAGCTTGCCGCTTTCGGCATCGACCTTGGGCATGGACGCCTGCAGCCCCTTGAAGCTTTCCACGCCATCATGGCACGAGGCACAGCTTTCACCAGCGGCACCATCGGCCGCCTGGAACAGGTCCGCCGCCTGGTCGACAAAGATCATCGCCGGATTGTCAAAATCGTCGATTTGAAGCGCCTGGGTTTCATCGGTTCGGAAATGCCACCCCGAATAGATCTTGTCGAAGTTTTCGACATGCGCCGGTGCCGCGGTTACCGAGATCATATCCAGCTCGTCGTTGATCACGAGATTGTCGCCGTCTGGTTCGGCCACCGCCGCCATTGGGAAAGCCAGAATAGCTGCAATCGCCGTAAGTGCCTTAGTTTTCATTACGTTCCTCCCTTGGTGGACAAGCGCCAGAACTCATAACCGGCGCTGACCTGCCTTAGCGGTCGAGCCGTCAGGCGATCTCGATCGATTTCTTTTCGTCGTAGACAGAACCGTCATCGTCGTACCATGTGAAGACAAACTCACCGGCCTCGGGCACAGTTGCTTCGAACTGGAAGTACGGGTTTGTCGAAATCGCCGGCTCCATCGTCACATCAACGACCAGTTCACCGTTAAACTCGCAGGTGAAACGGTTTATGATCGAACGCGGGATGACATTTCCTTCTTTGTCTTTGCGCTGACCGCTTTCCATTTTGTGGCTGATCAGCGTTTTGATCGTGATCGTTTCGCCAGCAGCGGCAGTCTTGGGAACCTTGACGCGGGGTTTTACACCGGATGCCATTGGTTGAACTCCTGTTCTTCAGGGCGCGTGGCGATCAGCCGCCGCAGCCGCCAATTGTCACTTTTACGGTCGCGGATGCCTTGGCAAAGCTGCCATCCGCCATCTTGGCCACGGCAATGACGTCCTGCGTTCCGGCAAGCCGAATGCGCGTGGAAGCAGCCTGTTCGGCCGCCAGAGGGCCGAAATTGAACGTGGCAACGCCCGGCTCGGGGTTACCTGCCGCCACGATCAGAATTGCGGAAGCACCCGGCGCACTGACTTCAATCGGTACAGTATTGCCATTCTCGGCAATTTCCGGCGCCGTAAGGGTGACACCACCGTCCGCCATGTCCGCCCCGCCGGTAAACGCCGCGATGGCATCTTTGGCGGCCGCATTGGCGCGGAGCGGCATCAGTGTCAGGAACGCGGCGCTCAGGCCAAGGGCCAGAGTCTCGCGACGAGAAAGTTCCATTTTCAATCTCCTTCGGATTCTCGCAATTTCACGCCTTAACGCGTGATCATTCCTCTTTCAGGGTCGCCAGAAATGCGACCACATCCTCGATCTCCTGCGCGGTGAGGATCGTCGTCAAAGGCGCTGACGGAGCTTTGCCGGTATAGGCGTCGCCGGGGCGAATATAGCCGTCATCCTTGTAGAAGGCGGGCATGACCGTTCCTTCAAACGTCATCTTGGCATTTGCGACCAAACCGCGAAGTTCTGCTTCGCTCCAACGATCACCAGCTCCGTCCAGCATCGGTCCAACTTCTCCATGAAACGGAATTTCCGCCAAGGCCGTAACCGCATGGCAGGCCACGCAGTTGCCCTTGGACTTGTCTCCGACGATGATCGCACCGTTTTCGGCATCACCTGCAACGCCGGTCAGAGAGACCTCGATTGCACCATAATCATCATAGGCTACGTCTTTCGGGCCTGTGCCTGCCGCATAAGCGGCGACACCTGTCATTGCGCAGACCAAAGTTAAGAGTCTCAGCTTCATGATCCCTCCCATTTGCTACCGCGCCGATGGCGCTTTGCGGCCCAAAGCTTTGGTGTACCGTAGTCGACGGGCAGGGTTCGTCGCAACATTAAATTCATCAAAATGAATTTTTTTATTTGTAACGCTATCGCTCAGTCCTGCGAAATATTGTTTCGCTCCTGAATGCGCCGCGCATGGTATCGTTGAAAATCTTCACCATTATCAAGTTCGTATCGTTTCTCATTGACCCAAGTAAAAAGATCCAGGGTTGTTCCTTTGGAGAACGCGCCTGGCATGACGGCAACCGCCGCATTGATGGCTGTGACGTCCTCGGGCACCTCTTCCGGCAGAAAAACAAGCGTCGGGGTGAACAGAATCCCCCACTTGCGCATCAGCGCTCTTTGCTCATTTTCTTCCCCGTCAAAGTCGGTGGCGGTGGTGCTTCCATGCAAATCCAATTGGACCACAAAGAAGTTGTCTTCGATATACACCGCCAGATCAGGCTGGGGAAAAACCTCATCATGCATCTTTTTGCAATAGATGCAGCCTTGTTGTTCAATGAATAAAACCAAGCGCTTACCTTCACTTGAAGCCTCTTCAAGGTCCTCGCGGAGGTCCTTGAACGTATCGCGCATCCACGGCGTTTTGTGCAAGCCGTCGTCGCCCAGTTCCGCAGCGGAAACTGCCCCACCCAACAGGCACGCTGCCAGGAAAAGTAATACTCGGTTCATGTCTTCCTCCTGTCTTAGCCAATCGCCGCGAGCCAGGGCATATGGTCCAGCATCCACTGGGCGATGAGGTTGATAGAGTTGGTTGCAATCAGCACGCCGAAGAGAATCAGCAGCCCGCCCATTGCCTTTTCGATCAAAGGCAAATGCTTCCTGAACCGCGCCATCCATTGCATGAACGGGCGAACCAAAAAGGCCGCCAGAACAAACGGCGCGGTCATTCCTGCACCGTAGACGAACAAAAGCATTGCACCACGCCAGGCCGTCTCGGTACCTGCCGCCGTAAACAGGATTGCCGCAAGCACCGGTCCGACGCAGGGTGTCCAGCCAAAAGCAAAGGCCAGTCCAAGAACGTAGGCTCCGATCAGGCTTATATTCGACGTCTCGCCTATGTCCGCGCGAAACTGGCGATACAGAAACCCGATGCGGACAAGCCCAAGGAAATGCAGTCCCATTGCAATGATGATGGCCGCCGCGATCCAGCGTAGAATGTCAAAATACTCTCGGACCAACTGCCCAAAAATCGAAGCCGTCGCTCCGAGAGCCATGAATACGGTGATGATCCCGGCCGCAAATGCGATTGCAGATAACGTGGCCCTGCGACGGACGCCGGGCGAAATGGCGGAACCTGCTGAAATCTGCTCCATCCCGACACCCGCCAGATAGCTGAGGTAGAAGGGCACAATCGGCAGGATGCAGGGAGAGAGAAAAGATAAAAGCCCCGCGACCAAAGCTCCTGCAAATGTAATGTCGAGCATGGTCAAACCCGTCCCAAAACGCTATCATTCACACATTCAAAATAGTAAAGATATAATGCTGCGGTCAATCGGATCTTGAGATGCGTCAATTACTCTTGCTTGTTCTGGCAATCACATTGCTTGTTTCCCCTGTGTCTTCGCGGGCCGAAATGACACTTCTGATGGCAGAGGAAGATGGGTGTATATGGTGCGCCCGTTGGGATTCCGAAATCTCTCAGATCTACCCGAAAACGCCCGAAGGACATACCGCACCATTGCAGCGCGTCGATATCCACGCAGCACTGCCAGACGGTATTTCTCTGACAAAACCTCTCTACTACACGCCGACCTTTGTTTTGTTGGACAATGGCCACGAGGTCGGCCGGATTGAAGGCTACCCGGGCGAGGACTTTTTCTGGGGCATGTTGGGTGTTTTGCTTCGTGACGCAGGAATACCGATTGAGACCTCTGGCTAATTGGCGGCAAATTATATAAACTGTTTTGAATACGTGAAGCCAAGACAGCGAGGCATTCTTGTTGGACAAACCATCGAAACTGCCTGTGTTCTCGAAGGACATGTGTGCGGAAGATCTGGACCGAATGATGGAAAATGCCCAGACGGCATCAAACTTCCTGAAGGCTATCAGTCACGAAGGGCGTCTGATGATCCTGTGCTATTTGTCCTCGGGGGAAAAATCCGTCACCCAGATGGAGGAGATGCTATCGGCTCGGCAGGCTGCGGTCTCTCAACAACTGTCTCGCCTGCGCTTCGAAGGTCTGGTCAAAACCCGGCGCGAAGGAAAAACGATCTACTACAGACTGGCTGACGACCGATCGACACAGATTCTCGAGGTTGTTTACGATCTTTTCTGCAGGGAAAATTAGAGGCCCTGTCTGAAAGGCCGCCAGCTTTGGGAGGGGACTGGCCATGTTCGAATTGCTGGGAGACGCCAATTCCGTTGCCCTGATCGGATTGATCGGCGGGATAGTGTTGGGATTGGCGGCACGTATCGGTCGTTTCTGCACGTTGGGCGCGATTGAGGACTACCTATACGCGGATGATGATGGGCGGCTGCGAATGTGGGCGATGGCAATCGGTGTGGCCATTGTCGGTAGCCACGTGGCTATGGCGTTGGGTTGGCTCGATCCCGTCGAAACGACATATCTTGCACAATCGTGGAACCCGCTCGGCTCGATCGTGGGGGGGTTGCTGTTCGGCTACGGCATGGCCATCAGTGGAAACTGTGGCTACGGCGCATTGGCAAGGCTGGGGGGCGGTGACCTCCGATCATTCGTAATCGTATCTGTCCTTGGTCTGTCAGCATACGTCGCGATGTCGGGCCCTTTGGCGTATCTCAGGGTTTCGGTATTTCCTGTGGAAATGGATATCGGCCAGCCGCAGAGCATCAGCTTACTGGCCGAGCGCTTGACCTCTGTTCCGGCCTGGTTGATTGGCACGCTTGTCGGCGCCGCCACGGTGGGTTTCGCTCTGGCAAACGAACGGTTTCGCCGCACCCCGTCGCGGGTATTTTGGGGCACAGCCGTAGGACTGGCGGTCGCCTCAGGTTGGCTTGGAACGTATCGGGTTGCGTCTCATGGCTTTGACGGAGAGACGGTGCAGACCCATACATTCGCAAAGCCGCTGGGTGACACGATACTCTATCTGATGACGGCGTCCGGCACCACGCTTTCCTTTGCTGTCGGTTCGGTCTCAGGTGTTCTCATCGGAGCGTTCCTTGGATCCTGGTCCAAGGGCCATTTCCGGTGGGAAGCGTGCGAGGATCCACGTGAACTCAAGCGGCAAATGCTGGGTGCCGCCATCATGGGCCCGGGCGCGGTCATCGCGGTTGGATGCAGCGTTGGACAAGGCATCTCTGCCTTCTCACTTCTTGCCTACAGCGCGCCCGTCACATTCGCTGCGATCTTCGCCGGGGCAGCCCTTGGTTTGAGGCAACTCGTCTCAGGGCTGTCTTTCATAACTGAGCGTTGAGTTCCTAATTCAACGCCAACCGGAAACAACTTCCCGCCGCCTCCCTGACGTCGGTGAGTTTCTTTCGCCAATAATCAGTTCGTGTTGATAGCGTTTTCTTGATTAGCGCCTCATACCTCATCATGATCCAGATATGTCGGTCGAAATTGAAAAGTGGCTAAATGATCTCGGATTGAGTCAGTACGCAGATGCTTTTGCGGAAAACGATATCGATGCGCGCGTTCTGCCATTGTTGACAAGCGACGACCTCAAGGAGCTTGGGGTAAGTCTGGGTCATCGAAAAATCATTCTCGCTGCGGTTCGGGAACTGAGTGGCCAACAGAAATTGCCCACTTCACCCCAGTCAGCGGACGGGCGAGTCGATGAGAAGGATGAGGCATTTGTTTCTGATGAGGCTGAAAGTGGAAGTCCATCGAAAAGAAGATCTACAACACAAACAGCCGCTGAGAGGCGACATTTAACAGTCGTGTTTGCTGATCTGGTTGGCTCGACAGAACTGACCAATCGCCTGGATCCCGAAGACATGCGGGGTCTGTTGCAGAATTACCAGGATGCCGTCGCAGGGGCGGTAAGCCGATATGGCGGCTACGTCGCGAAATATCTGGGCGATGGCCTTCTGGTGTTCTTCGGCTGGCCAACGGCCTATGAAGATCACGCTGTTCGCGCGGTAAAGGCCGGTCTTGAGGCTGTTCGACGGGTCAAAGAACTTAAAACGCCGGACGGCGAGCGTTTGTCGGTAAGGCTGGGCGTTGCGAGTGGTGATGTGGTGGTCGGCGACACGGTCGGAGAAAACACTTACGAAGAAGGCGCAATGACCGGCCCGATCGTCAATCTTGCGGCTCGGTTGCAGGAATATGCAGAACCAAACTCAGTCGTCTTGTCTGTTGAAGAAACCGAAGCAGCCTTGCATCAGATTTTCGAGTTCAAATCTCTTGGGCAAACCGAACTCAAGGGGTTCAGAGAACCACGCACTCTGTTGAAAGTAGTTTCGGAGCGCAGCGCGGAGAGCCGTTTTCGCGCTTCACACAGAAATGACGCCGGCAGCGCCATGATTGGCAGGGATTACGAAAAAGGGATCCTTTTGCAGTCGTGGCAACGTGCCAAAAGCGGTCATGGGGAAGTTGTCCTTCTGGCGGGCGAGGCCGGAATCGGAAAATCGCGCCTGACAGAGGAATTCCTTGCAGAAGTCGCCGCAACTGACGAAGCCGATGTGATAAGACTGAACTGTTCCCCTTATCTGACCAGCAGTCCTTTCCACCCGGTTACGCAGCGAATTTCCCAGGACGCGGATGTTGAACCTGACTTTGATGACAATCTGATCCTCGACCATGTCAGGGAGATGCTGGAGGGCAGAAAAGGCTTGGACTGGGAGAAGGTCTTGCCTGTTTTCGCCGCCTTGGTCGCGCCTCGTAGCGCGCTCGCTCGAGAAGTGCTCGACTTGACGCCGCAGGAGCAGCGCGACCTAACAATTCAAACCTTGATCCACGCGGTTCAGGTTCGGTCAAACGTGCGTCCGGTTATTCTGTGCGTTGAGGATGCTCATTGGATCGATCCTTCGACGCAGGCCCTGTTGGAGCGTTTCAAAGCGATTTGCACCGATCTTCCCCTGATGATGTTGATAACGCACAGACCGGGCTGGGAAATGGCCCGTGACGATGGAGCCTCGCACGTTCAGACCCTCTTGCTGAGGCGGTTTGATTCAGCTCATGTCTTCAATCTGGTTCGCAATATTACCGGTCAGGATCCGGACGATGCGCTGATCGCCGCAATTGTTGAGAAGACGGATGGCGTGCCCTTGTTCGTCGAGGAACTGACCCGTGCAATCGTGGAAGCCGGAGAGCAGGGACAAATCCACATACCGTCGTCTTTGAAAGGTGCGTTGATGGCGCGGCTCGATGCGGTTTCACCAGAGGCCAAACAAGTCGCGCTTACGGGATCCGTCATTGGCCGGGAGTTTGAGCCGAGCATATTAAGTGCCGCAATGAGCCTAGATGAAGCCGACATCATCAAGCGTCTCGAAGAGCTTTCTCGTACCGGCCTGATCTTTGAAAGCGGGCATAATCGTGGGCATTTCGTTTTCCGACATGCCCTTATTCGTGACACTGCCTATCAGTCTATGTTGAGCTCTACCCGAAGACAGCAGCACTCAGGTGTGGCGCGCGCTTTGCTGCAGATGCGATCCGCTGAGATTGAACGCAGACCCGAATTGGTCGCCCGCCATCTTTCAGAGGCCGAAGAATGGCCCGCTGCGTTCGAAAAATGGCGCACTGCGACTGAAATGGCCCTCGGGCGATCCGCTAGTCAAGAGGCGATGGTCAACGCCCGGGAAACACTCAAGGCAGCGGAAAATCTCGGACCTGAGAACAGTGCTGAAACGATCAAGAGCAAAATACTGATCGGTCGCAGCCATGACAGCCTGGGTCAGTTGCCAGAGGGTATAGCGGTCTTGAAAGCTGCTTCGGACGCAGCCCGTGTCATACGTGACGTAGAGCTCGCTGCAGATGCGGCCAACCACTTTGCGGATTCGTGTATGATGTCGAGCGAGAAATACAGCGAGGCAATTGAACTTTGTGACGACGCGCTGAAGGACCTGCCCGACCATGACGAAGTTCGCCGGTGCAGGCTGATGAGCCAACTTGCGCGCGCGCACATGTTTGCTGGCCAGCTTTCCGAGGGCGTGCGTTTTGGCCAGCAATCCATGGAACTGGCCGCGAGACTGGGTGATTACAAATCCCAGTTCTCTGTGATGATGATGCATTTTGGCGCGCCGTTTGTCGCGCGCAAAGGAAGAGAGGCACGCCATTGGCGTGAAAACCTCGATGCCATGCATCGGGTGGCCGAGAACCTGGGAAGTATTGATCAGGGCCGGAATTGGACACTCAGCCTGTTTGTCGGAGCCGAAATGGCCGACCGAGACCTGATGGACAAATCGCTCGAATTGCTGGCGGAGAACTCGGAAAAGGAAAACCATCTGCAGCTCTACTGGGTTCAGAAACACGCACGCGCCATGATTGCAATTATGGACGGCGATTTTGACCAGGCCGAAAAGCATGCAACCGAGGCGGTGCAGATAGGTCGGAAGACCCACGGCGAACACGTTGAGGGCGTCTTCGGTGTTCAGATGTTCACCATCCGCCGCGAACAGAACCGTCTGCACGAGGTCGCGCCGGTGATCAAAAAACTGATGACGGACAGCCCCGATGATATTTCCTGGAAACCGGGCTTTGGCCTGATCGCGGCAGAGTTGGGATATACAGAACCAGCCGAACGCATTTTGAACGAAATGGCAGAAAATGGCTTCGATCTTCCACCGGATGCCATGTATTCGACCACATTGTCCTATCTTGCCGACATTTGCGTCGCCGTTGAGAACCTTAAGCATGCCAAGACCCTCTTTGACATGCTTGCCCCATACGAAGAGCTGACGATCACCGCTGGGGCAACCACAGTTTGCACCGGGGCTGCTGCGAGACGCCTTGGCAGTCTGGCCGCGCTGCTGAAGGACTGGGATACTGCCGAAAGGATGTTCGAAAAGGCTATCGAAATAGACACGCACATGAAATGCCCGCCCTGGATTGCGCATAGCAAGGCAGCCTACGCATCCGCGCTGCGGCGCCGGGGTCGAACGGATGATCTGAAGTTGGCGTTTCAACTGGAAGGGGAAGCGTTGGCAACTTCGCAGAAATTGAGTATGGTTTCCTTAAGGTCAAAGCTCGAAGGAACAGCCAGTTAAGGCCATACCATGCTTGGGGGAGCATCATGCCAAGGTACATCATAGAAAGACAATTCGCCGAGCAACTGAACGTCACCGACGATGACAAAATCCACATCAAGCAGATCAATGACGAGGTCGGCGTCGAGTGGATTTTCTCGTTCCTGAGCGCAGACAAGCGCAAAACATACTGCCTGTATGAAGCCCCTGATGAGGAGAGCCTCAGAAAGGCGGCCGAGCGCCTGAACATTCCTGCCGATGTCATAACACCTGTGGATCAGATCGATCCGGGCATATTCGCCTGACCGTCAGCCGGTCTTTTACCTGAAAGAACGTAGCTCCTTCGTGAAGGGCTTCATAAGTACATGAGGCAGCCGTGCAAGAAGCCTGACCTGACAATGGGGAGGCCTAAGCATGTATGACCTGAAAACACTCGACGGAAGCACAGCAACTGTGGATCAGGAAGCGCTGGACGCGCTGGATGCCTCACTTCGTGGCGGTGTCTACCTGCAGGGAACTTCGGAATATGAAGACGCAAGGACGACCTGGAACAGTATGTTCGAGCGTTATCCCGGGTTCGTAATCCGCGCCATGGGGGCGAGTGATGTCCAGAAGGCAGTGAACTTTGTCAGAGACGCAGGCCTCATGATGTCGGTCCGGTCCGGTGGGCATCAGATTGCAGGTCATGCTGTCGCAGACGAGACCGTAATGCTCGATCTGTCCCAGATGCGGTCTGTACACGTGGATCCGGTCAACAAGATTGCGCGGGTTGCGCCAGGTGCACTGCTTGGCGACGTAGATCGCGAAACTCAGGCTCATGGGCTTGCCGTTCCCGTTGGCATCAACTCGACCACGGGTATCGCAGGTCTGACCTTGGGCGGTGGCTTTGGATGGACCACCCGGAAATTCGGCATGACTATCGACAACCTGCTTTCGGCAGAAGTCGTGACCGCAGACGGCGCGATTGTAACGGCCTCTTCCACGAGCCACCCAGAGCTTTTCTGGGCCATCCGCGGTGGGGGTGGAAATTTCGGGGTCGTGACTTCCTTCGAGTTCCAGTTGCACGACCTCGGACCCGATGTTCTGTCAGGCCTGATCGTACATCCGATCGAAAAAGCGTCGGAGCTTCTTGCCCAATTTGCGGCCATTGCAGACAATTCCCCTGATGAACTGACCGTCTGGAGCGTGATGCGCAAAGCACCGCCTCTGCCTTTCCTGCCGGAGGAATGGCATGGGCGGGAAGTGCTGATCTTTGCGGCTTGCTATAGTGGACCGATGGGCGAGGGTGAAAAGGCGATGTCACCCTTACGTGCGCTCGGCGAACCGATTGCCGATGTCATATCACCGCACAAGTTCGTGGACTGGCAAGCCGCCTTTGACCCCTTGTTGACGCCCGGGGCCCGGAACTATTGGAAAAGCCATGATTTCGATGCGCTATCCTCGGATGCGATAGCGGGTCTGCTGGAGGCAATTTCCAGCCTTCCCGACCCGGCGTGCGAAGTCTTCATTGCCCATCTAGGTGGCGCAATGGCCCGCGTTGAATCCAGCGCGACAGCGTATCCGGAAAGATCGGCACATTTCATCATGAACGTTCACACGCGCTGGGAAGACCCCAGCAAGGACGGAGAATGCATTGAATGGGCGCGCAGGCTTTATGAGCAGATGCGACCACATTCGACTGGCAGCGCGTATGTGAACTTCATGCCAGAGGACGAAGCGGATCATATGACTTGCGCGTACGGCGCGCATGGGGAGAAGCTAACAAAGATCAAAGGCAACTATGATCCAAATAATCTGTTCAGGATCAATCACAACATCTTGCCCGGGTGAGGCCATGCCGTGCTTGCAAGGTCGGGCTGAGTAGAGACCCGTAACCTGATTTGGTACCGCACAAATGCTCACTTGGGTGTGCCAAAAGCCCGCAGGGAGCTCTTGATTGCCGTCTTGAGGGTCCATACGAATCCGGTTTCGAAATCAACCGAATGAGGCGGCGAAGAGAGAACTGTGCATTGCATATCTGCCGGTCTTGCTGATCGAAGCGTTCCGCCAGCTTCACCATAACCGGCCCTCGTTTCCCGACCTGAGCAGCGCGCATGTGATCAATAAGGTAGTGCGCCCGCCGCTCTCATTCTCGGGGGGCTAAACTACACACTGGGTCTAAATAGCCATTGCAGGCTGTCCAGACCTTTGGATGACACTTATCCGCTTTTCTCTGAACGAGCATATCCGACGACGCCAATTCGGTTTTGGATAGATGCGTACAGATTTCTTTTTGATACTTCCTCGACAAATTCCGATTTTTGACTTTGTTTCATAAGCGCGTACAATTCCAACAGCTTTTAGCGTTGGATTTTCAAGTTGGCCCGCCTTCACGAAGACGACGGTAGGAAAAGCGGCCAGCACGGGAGGGGGAAATGAAGAGATTTTCTGTTTGGTTGTTTGCCCTCCTGTCGCTTACGGGGTGCTGGGAGAAGGAAGAGGAAACAGCCGAAACGGTCGTCCGTCCCGTCAGAGCAACCGAGATTTCCGATCTGTCCAGTTTGCATGACCGGTATTTTGTTGGAACAGCCAGAGCCGCGCGCGAGGTGTCCCTGGCATTTCGCGTCCCGGGCAACGTGGTCGGAGTGGACGTTCAGGTTGGCGACCTGGTGGCCAAGGGCGACGTTGTCGCAGCCTTGGACCCGGCCCCATACCAGGCCGAGGTCGATCGGCTTTCAGCAGAACTTGAGAGCGCGCAGGCGACGTTCGAGAACGCCAAGCTTCAAACGGACCGGCAACGTTCATTGGTTGAAAAAGACGTTGCTGCGCAAGCGACACTTGATCGGTTTGTCGCGGGTGAAACATCAGCTCAGGCAGCAATCAATTCTGTCCAGGGCGCGCTGGACAGGGCCACCTTGGATTTGACCTATACAAGCCTGACTGCGCCATTCGATGGGCGTGTGGTCGCAAAATACATCGAGGATTTTGAAGAGGTCGCGGCACAAAGCCCGGTTCTGCGCATTCTGGATGCGGAGCACATCGAAGTGGTGATCGATATCCCCGAACGATACATCGCCCTGATCCCGCATATCGAGGACATAACCGTTACTTTTGACGCTTTAGGGGACGTGATCCTGCCTGCCGAGATCAGTGAGATTGGTTCTGAAGCTTCTGCAACCACCCGAACCTTCCCCGTCACGCTGATTATGGAGCAACCAGAAGACTCGCTTGTTCTTCCGGGCATGGCAGGGCGTGTCAGCGGTCAGCCAAAGGAAGGGCACGAGCCATTTGACGCGATCACGGTTCCTGCCAGCGCGGTTTTTGTGCCCGAAGGGGAAACCGCCCCTCATGTCTGGGTGTTTGACGCAGCCTCGGAAACCGTGACCGCACGGAAGGTTGCGCTTGGCACACCCCGGTCGCAAGGGGTCGCCGTCAGCGAAGGACTGGAGTTCGGCGACGTGGTCGTTACGGCCGGCGCGAACTCTTTGCGAGAGGGCCAGAAGGTGTCGCTGCTTTCTGAGGATCCGGAATAATGGGCCTTGCCGCATTCGCAGTCCGCAACGCCAAGTTTGTTTGGTTTACGGTCGTCATGCTTACGTTGGGCGGCATTTCGGCGTTCTTCAGTCTTGGCCAGTTGGAAGACCCCGAATTCACCATCAAGACCGCAGTTGTAACCACCCCCTATCCCGGTGCCAGCCCTGAAGAAGTTGAGCAGGAGGTCACCGAACGGATTGAACTCAAGCTTCAAGAGATCAAGGAAATCGACTACATCTCGAGCGAAAGCCGGGCCGGCATTTCGACCATCAAGGTCGAGATCCGTCCGAATTACTGGTCCGATGAACTTCCCCAGATCTGGGACACGCTGCGCCGCAAAGTCAGGGACGTGGAAACAGACCTGCCCCCTGGCGCAGGCCGTCCTGCTATCAACGACGATTTCGGTGATGTCTTCGGGCTTCTGCTGGCCATGACATCTGATGGGTTTGCCGCCCAGGAACTCGACCGGTTTGCCGAAGACTTCAAGCGAGAACTCTCATTGATCGACGGTGTCGGACGCGTCGATCTGTGGGGAGAGCGCGACAGGGTCATCTATCTGGAAACACGGGAAGAAACTTTGGCTGCGCTGGGCGTATCGGCTCAGACCATTCTCAGCACCTTGCAGACGCAGAACGCGATTGTGGATGCGGGGCGGGTGAACATTGGCGACTACCGCATGCGGATTGCGCCAAGCGGTACATTCACCAGCCCGACGGACATTGCAGATCTGGTGGTGCGGCCAAGCGGTCTGGATCAGGTTCAAAGCGGCCAACGTCGGGGCCCGGAACTGCTCCGGCTGGGTGAAGTTGTCGAGGTCAAGGAAGGTTACGCTGATCCACCGACCACCATGATGCGCTATAACGGTCTTCCGTCCATTGGATTGGCGATATCCTTCCAGTCAGGTGTCAACGTCGTCAGAGTGGGAGAAGCTGTAGATGCGAGAGTGTCTGAACTGATCGCGGCCCTGCCTGTGGGCATCGAGGTTGAGCGGGTTCATTGGCAGTCCGACGACGTGAATCTGGCAGTCAGTAGTTTCCTGATCAGCCTCGGACAGGCCGTCGCGATTGTCTTGGTCGTTTTGACCTTGGCGATGGGTGTTCGGATGGGCATCATCATCGGCAGCGGGTTGATCTTGACGATACTCGCCACCTTCATTCCGCTGGCGATGCTGGGCATAGATCTTCAGCGCATGTCCTTGGGCGCGCTGATCATTGCGCTGGGCATGATGGTCGACAACTCAATCGTCGTGGCGGATGGCGCAATGGTTCGGATGTCGCAAGGCATGGATCGCGCGAAAGCCGCAATCGACGCCGCAACGCGCCCCGCCATGTCCCTGCTTGGGGCCACGTTCGTCGCCGTGATGGCCTTCTACCCGATCTTTGCATCTGTCGAGAGCGCGGGAGAGTACTGCCGAACACTTTTCTCGGTTGTCGGGATTGCGCTGCTGGTCAGTTGGCTGTTGTCCATGACGGTCACGCCACTGCAGTGTGTTGCCATGCTGCCCGAGCCAAAGGGCGGAGCCAGCGAGACTTTTGACACCGGTCTCTACGCCGTTTACCGCCGTTTTCTGGCCGCCGCGATCCGGGTTCGCTACCTGACGATCGGTGTAGCCCTGGGTGCTTTGGTTGTCGCAGGCGTGGGCTTTGGTTCGGTCACACAACTGTTTTTCCCAACCTCTTCGATGACCAAGTACATGATCGATTATTACGCGCCCGAGGGAACGCGGATTGAAGCCGTGTCAGAAGCCATCAAACGCATCGAAGAGCAGGTGGAAATGGATGACCGCGTGACTGGTATCGCAAGTTTTATCGGGGCAGGCCCGCCGCGTTTCTACTTGCCCGTCGATCCCGAAGGGACCAATCCGTCCTACGCGCAAGTCATCGTGAACGTCCAGGATTACCGGGACATTCCCGAGATGACCAAAGCCATTTCGCTGTGGATGTCCGAGAATATGCCCGAGGCAACCTCGTTCACGCGCCAGTTTGGTGTGGGCCCCAGCAATACCTGGGCGTTTGAAAACCGTATCATCGGCCCGGCAGATGCCGATCCCGAAACCCTGCGCGAAATTGGCGACCGGGCTGTTGCGATATTGGATCAGCATCAATGGACGAAGGTGGCGCGCACCGATTGGCGCAACAGGGTCCTGAAGACCGTGCCTGACTATGACCAGGACCGGGCACGATGGACGGGCATCACGTATGAAGACCTTGGCAACACGACGAAACGCGCGTTTGACGGCCGTTCGGTTGGCCTCTACCGCGAGGGCGATGAGTTGCTGCCGATCATCGTCCGGCCCGGCGCGGAAGATGTGGCCGCCGTGGACAACTTTGAACTTCTGCAACTGCAGTCTCCGTTTTCAGTGGAACCGGTCCCGTTGGCCCAGGTCGTGCGCGGCGTGAATATCCAGCCGGAAGACCCAACGATCAATCGCCGCGACCGGCGCCGAGTTCTCACCGTTCAGGCCAACCCCATCGACAGCGTTACCCTGCCAAGCTATCGCGCCGCAGTTATCGCCGATTTTGACGCGTTGGAGGCCGACTTGCCGCAAGGCTACAGCATGGAGTGGGGCGGAGAGTACGAGGACACGGTATCTGCTCAGGCGTCCCTGATCCCCGGAATGATACCCGCGTTTTCGATCATGGCTCTTATCGTTGTTGGCCTGTTCAACTCGTATCGCAGACCGCTGGTCATTTTTCTGACCGTGCCTTTTGTGCTGATAGGCATCGTCCCCAGCTTGCTTCTCACGAACACACCCTTCGGGTTTGTGGCGTTGCTCGGCGGCATGAGCCTGGCTGGCATGATGATCAAGAATGCGATTGTTCTGATCGATCAGATCAACGACAACTTGGCTGAAGGTCAACCGGGATACGACGCCGTTTTGAATGCCGGCGCCTCAAGACTGCGCCCCGTCGTATTGGCCGCGGCAACCACGGTTCTGGGTGTCATACCACTGCTGCCGGACGTGTTTTGGGTGGGTCTTGCTGTCACGATCATGGGCGGATTGACGGTGGGCACGATGCTCACAATGATCCTCGTCCCGGTTTTGTTCGCCACGCTGAATGGTATCCGACAATCACCACAGGCCGTTTAACATGGCCTTTCGAACCACGGTCGGATCAGTTTTTTCCGAGTGAGATAGATGGTTGCGCAATTGATTTAGCGTTTGGGGGGATAAGGTGGACAATACAATACTGTATTTCTTGGTGGGAATATTCGTAGTTGGCCTGCTTTCGATGGGATATTTTGCCAAGGGCAGCGGAGCACTTTGGGTCATCGCAATACTGGTCGGCGTATTGCTTGCAATGGTCGCATTCTTTGGAGGCTACTTTGGTGAAGCACCAAAGTGAATCTTGAAGGCCTGAGATTTGCCATAACCATCACGCTCACTGTCGTTCGGCCAACATCAGCACGAATGAGACAGTTTGGGGTGTTTTGATTAAGGCAGGTTTACGGCTCATCGTAACCGCCAAGGAGTGAAGATAAAAAAGAAACCCCGAAACCACTGGGCCAGAAACGGGAGCATTTCCTTGAGGGTTCCGCCCCAAGAGCCTGCTGTCGTTCGATGTTCCGATGACCTGGCTGGAGTGGCAGGATATTTTTCAACATATTGAAATATATTAAAATAAATGGAAAAAGCTCAATGGGCGATTTTTGGGGATCGGTTTGAATTCAGTCATGTGTCTCACTTTTTGCTCTTGATTGTTTTGGCGTTTGGGGACTCGTCGGCCATACGAATTTTGCGCTCTGGGCAAGAGCCGGATGTTCGCTGCATTGGCAAAAGACCGACGGGCCGGGGAACAAGCGAACTATGATCAAAAAGCCTTTTAGGATCCTGCCAGCTCCGCTCTCGCAATAAGGTGCCGGGTGATGTTGTCGACCGGCTGTTGGTTCCGGATGGGAAGATCTGGAAGCCCAAAAAAAAGAAACTGGCCGCACTCAATAAATCTGACATGGCATCGGGGGAACATTTTTGGTCAAATGGCTGCCGAAGGTTCCGTTCCCTGGGATGAATAAATAACTTGCCGATATGAAAAACTTAATTTCCCGTGGCATATCGAAGGCCCTTGGCCGTGGCAGAACACAGCCGCTTGAAAAGCCAGAGGCTATTCCGCCGGGAACTAAAAGTATTCAAATGCCGCGGGAACAATCCAAAATCTTGTCGCGCTGTCTGTCGATTGATCTGGAGGTTGATCCCAAGGAAGCCAAGTTGTTCGCCTTTGCAGCCGTGCTGGAAGGCGATGGAGAGGGGATCGTTCATCGGAAAGGTGACCTGAAAGCCGCGCTTGAAAAGCTCGACCTGTTTTGCGCCGGTTTCGCACATGTTATTGGGCACAATATTCTGCGCCACGACTTGCCGCATCTTATGGGGGGTTCCGGGAACGCTTGCGTCTGCTGTTTGGCTAAGATGCTCGCTTCGTGACGGTCTTGACCATCCATGTCTTAGCCAAGCGGTTGGTTGGCGCGAGTTTCGCCCGACGGGTAGCTGCCGATGAACTTGATTTCGAGACGCTTCTGACCGACAATTACCGCTCGTCGAAGAACGTGATCAGCGCAGCGAACGCCGTGATCGGAGGATCCCGGGAACGTATGAAAACAGGCCATGGGATTACCGTCGACCAATCACGGCAAAAGGACCCGCCCCGGGGGTATCATGGAAAGCCTCGACCCGGTTGCGCAGGGGCGGGTCCAAATCCTTGGCTGCCCGGCCGGAAACGACGCTCAGGCCCTTTCGGCGGTCAACGAGATGATCCGCCTGTCAAAACTGATCCCAGATTGGAGCTGGAAGGGGACGGCAATCATTTCTCGTGATTGGCGCAAGCTTCTGCCGGTCTGCGACTTTGCCGAGGCGCATGGAATTCCCGTCGAAATGGCGAACGAAAACTTGCCGAGTGTGTGGCGTACCCGTGAGATGCGGAGATTCATCGGCGGCCTAGGTTTTCAGAAGATACTGTACATAAAGAAGCAGAGCGATTGTCGTTCCCGCTGCTGCAATGTTGAATGTGACTTCCCACCCTGTCATTTGGGTGCTCCCTTAATTGATAAGTTTCGCTTCTCTCCCGGCGCAGTAACGATTTAGGACCGAGCGGGTTTTAATCGGTCCGATACTCCGTCGGGTTTTCGCGAGCCGATACGGTGACCGATCGGTTTGCAGCTTGACCAGAGCGTAGGGGCGAGAGTTTGTGTTCCATTCGACCCGCAAGTGGTTCATCGCCCAGTGCGAGCGAACGGGTTTTCCTGAGCACTTCACAGCCTCTCTGGTCGGTCACCAATCGGCTCGATCGGAGAACGGGATCACCTACGGGAAATACTCGGCTGGGATCAGTGATGAGCAGCGTCGGTCGATCGTCGATCAGATACGGCTCCCGATATGAGTTTCCCGGACATCGACGCGTTCGAGGAGCGAGCAGCGATTGCCGAATACGACGGCGGGTGCACCCGTAAGGCAGCGGAAGATCTGGCAGCTCGGGCTCAGGGGTTCCGGGATGCTGAAGCCTACTGGCAGTGGTTAGCCCACAATGTCGTTAATCGCAGACCACCCTGAAATCCAAACCTCGGCGGCCCTTAGCGGGTTGCCGGCGGATCTCTGCTTTACTTTCTTTTTCCAAGGATGACGTTGGTCGTAGGTGGCGGAATGAAGGCTGTGCGGACAAAACTGCCGGTCATTACGTCGCCTGAATTGCTTCCCACAATACGAGTAGATGCTAACGCTCGTGTCGAAAATGTAATATTGCTCAGCCAGATGTGCTCAAGTACACAGTCTGGAATGCGAAAGCCTGCGCGGCTAAGATTGAATTAAGTACATCGCAACCAAAGGCGCGACAGTGATTAATTCGCCTCAGAACACAAATCGCCATGGGTCGCAAAAACAGCTTGCGCGTGCACGTGAGCGTGAGCGTGCGATGCGGGCAATCCTTCAGGTCATCTCACGGTCCCGTGACGATGAAAAACCTGTTTTTGATGTGATTCTTGAAAGCGCGGCACGATTGTGTAATGCGCCATTTGCATGTCTGTTTCTGGCCAATGATGAGCGCACCTGTTTGACAATCCCCGCCTATCACGGCGCCCGGTCACAATTCGTTGAGCTGATCAATGCCAATCCGTTGCCAATGGACCCGGAACAATCACTGACGGTACAGGCGATGATTGCTCGCGAACCGCTGCAGATCGCCGATGCACGAGACCAAATTTACGATGCCGGTCAACCGCACCGGGTTCACGCGGTTGAAGTTGAGGGCATACGCACACTTCTTACCGTTCCGCTGTTAACACCGGATTCTTCGCTAGGGGTTTTGTTTCTCTACCGTCGGGAAGTGTTGCCCTTCACAGAAGATGAAATCGCCTTGGTGCAAACCTTCGCTGCACAAGCCGTTATCGCCATTCAGAACGTGCGGCAGTTCCGCGAGCTGCAGGCTAGGCTAGAGCGTGAAGTGGCGACGCGGGATATTCTGGAAGTCATCAGCCAGAATCGGGACGATGATGGCCCAGTGTTCGACCTGATCACGCGGAACGCGGCGATACTATGTGGTGCACCGGTGTGCACTTTGTGGCGCGTCGAGAATGGCATTATCCACTACTGCGCCAGCTATGGCGTCCGCGGCGAAGCCCTCGCCGAGACGGAACTGACGCCAGCAGAACCGCTTGCCGACAATACTTTGACTGGCCGGGTTTTCCGCTCTCGAGCGGTCGCCCGGATCGACGATGCTACTGACGAAAGTTATCTTGATTACGAATGGGTCCGGGCGCGGGGCCTGAAGTATCTGGTAGGTGTACCTATCTTTGTCCGCGGCGAAGTGTGGGGCAGCATAAACCTCATGTGGCCGCCCGACCGCCTCCCGCGTGACTCGGATACCCAACTGGTCGAAGGCTTCGCCTCCCAGGCCGCCATCGCCATCTAGAACGTGCGCCAGTTCAGGGCGCTGGAGGCGCTCAATGCCGAATTGGGCGATCGGGTGCAAGCCCAGGTGGGCGAGATCGAGCGCATGGGGCGCCTAAAGCGGTTCCTGCCGGCGGCGGTGGCAGATACCGTCATTTCGTCGGGATCTGAGAAGTTGCTGTCGAGCCATCGGGCGCTTCTGGGCGCGCTGTTCTGCGACATCCGGGGCTTCACTGCCTTTTGCGAGACGGCGGAGCCGGAGGAGACCATCGAGGTTCTCCAAACCTATCACGAAGAGATGGGAAAGCTGATCAACGCCCACGAGGCGGGAGTTGATCTGCGGATGGGGGATGGCATAATGGTGCTGTTCAACGATCCGCTGCCCTGTGACGACCCCGCAGGCGAGGCGGCGCGGCTGGCGATTGCCATGCGCGCGCGGATGGTGGATCTTTGCATGCGATGGAAGCGATTGGGTCACCGGCTGGGTTTCGGTGTGGCTGTCTCCCTTGGGTATGCGAACATTGGGATCGTGGGGTTTGAGGGGCGGTTCGACTACACGGCTTCTGGCACACCTATCAACCTAGCGTCGCGTCTTTGCGACGAGGCAGAGGATGGAGAGATCCTTCTAAGTCCGCGGGCGGCCATCGCGCTCGAGGATCGGTTCCTCGTGGAATCGCGTGGGGAGTTAACGCTGAAAGGCATCCGGGAGCCAATGGAAGTGTTTCGGCTGACCGGCATAGCTGAGGCTTAGTCAATGAGTGCTTAGGGCTCAGGCCAGTCGTTCGCGGTATCTGGTATTGATGGCCGCTTTAGTGGACAAAACCGCCATTAGCTGCATAGCGGCATCGGATTGCCAATTGGTCGAAACCGCTACGGGCTTGTTGTGGCGCTTCTTAACGCTTTTGCCCAATCCTCTAGATGGCTATCGTGATATGGGCCTTGCTCGGATTTGAAGGTCACGACACCCTTAGCGTCGAGAATATACAAGCGCTCTGGTGCGCCAGCGTAATCGTCATTTATCCGATTGTCTGGCCAATCTAGGACAACTTGGCTGTGAAAGCTGAAGGCCCTTCGCCAATCATGGGCCACCTTGGCACGCTCATTCATATTTGTTGGTTGAGCGTACATAATTTTGTCGGCACGGTTGGAGTTTGTGTTCCATCCGTCTGTCGGATGCGCTTCCAGCGTGTAAACGAAAACGAACTGAACCGAGTTTTCAAATTCGCCAATTAACTGCTTCATGCGCTCGGATTGACGACGAAATATGGGACACGTGTAGCTCCCGAAAATCAACGAGACAGGCGCATCGCGAAGATCGGATAGCTTCAGTAAGTCGGATGAAACGTCTCCATCCTCACATAATACGTGCGCCAAGAAGTCTGGAGCCGGTTCACCTAAGTTGGCCTTGCATCTCGTTTCTGACGCTGCCGCTTTGTCGAGATAGTCAAGAAAATCCGCCTTACTAAGACTCATCGCATCTTCGAATTCATCATCGGACATACCGTCCATCTGATCACGCATACTGAATGCAATTTTGCTCACTGTTCTTCCTCCGCCACACCAAATTTACCACGAGTGGCCAAGAAGTCTGAAGCGATCATTCGCAGCGTGTCGCTCGAACGACAGCTACGCGGACAAAGCGGCTGCTGTGTATTGGAAGCGGTCACTCTTGACGGTCCACCTCGCAAAGTCATTGTCTAACACTTACTGATTGAAAGCGTGAGACGGGACGGTGAAGATGCCACTTGATACGAATTTAATCCTATGCCCGATAAACCTTCGTCACGTGAGGCTGGATCACAGCGCCTACGAAGAAGCAATCGCAATGGCTAAACGCCGAGAAGCGCGGCTTCTCGTGGTGACAGTTGCGCCAGAAATGGAGCGAAACTTGAACATTCGCGACTCTGTTGGATATTGGAGCGAGCAACTGAAGAAGTTTGTTGAAGATCACCCAGCAGAAGGCGTCGAACTTGAAACCACTGTCCGGACCGGAGCGGTGCATCGCCAGATCGTGAAACTCGCGGATGAACGCAACGTCGACATGATCGTAATGGAGGCGGCCAATCCAAAAATCCAAGACTACCTGTTGGGTACAACTGCCAGTCATGTCGTTACGCACGCTAGGTGCTCTGTTTTTGTAGTACGTAACTAGCCGTTCAAAAATGGCGAAGTACCGCAGTTTGATGTAATGGCTCCCCTATCTCAATGGGAAGCCACAACTGCTCTCGACTGTTTCTCAGAGCTTCTTGTATTCAGATCGCAAGGCCAACCACAGGCAGTAGCACATGATGAGTATCACCAGTGTAAACGGGATCCCCATAGACACGGCGGCTCCCTGAAGGGCGTTCAACCCACCGCCGAGGAGCAGTGCAATAGCGACAAGGCCTTCAAGCGTACACCACCATACGCGCTGAACGACGGGCGCATCCAACTTGCCACCTGCGGTGATTGTATCGATCACCAGTGAACCGGAGTCGGACGAGGTGACAAAGAAGATCACAATCAACACCAGTGAGATCGGCGCAATGATGTTGTACAGCGGCAGTTCCTTGAGGAAACCGAACAAAGCGCCCTCCGGAGCATAACTGTCGATGACAGTGGCTTTGACTCCTTCAGCACCACCGGAATTCAGCATGTCGATGGCCGCACCTCCGAAAGTGGACATCCACAACGCACAAACAGCTGTTGGTGCAATCAGGGCACAGAGTACAAACTCACGCACGGTGCGACCCCGGGAAATCCGTGCAATGAACATGCCGACGAAAGGCGACCAAGCAATCCACCACGCCCAATAGAATGTTGTCCAGCCGTGGAAAAAGCTCGTATCTTCCCGCCCGAACGGATTGGAGAGTGCGGGCAGCAATGTGACATAGTCTACCATGACTGAAACGTAGCGCGCGATTGCGGCAGAAATTCCGGTCATAGCGATCACAAAAATAAAGAGCCCGACGGCCATTATCATATTTATCTCAGACAGTCTTTTTACGCCCGCGTCCATGCCCAAGAGGACGGAGCCAAGAGCGATAAGCGTGATGGCAACGATAATGATAACGGTCAGCGTCGGGGACGGTGAGATGCCAAACACCTCATTCAGACCTGCAGCAACTTGTTGAGCACCCAGGCCCAAGGACGTCGTAAGGCCGAAAAGTGTCGCAAAGACCGCCAGCGTGTCAATGAGATGTCCCCAAAAGCCCCAGACACGTTCTCCAAGCAGCGGAAAAAAAGCCGACCGGAGCGTGAGTGGCAGGTTCAGGTTGTAAGCGAATATCGCAAGCGCCAATCCCACTGCAGCATATACAGCCCAGCCTTCGAGACCCCAGTGATGTATTGTCCCGACGACGCCAATATACTCATTGCCCGGTTGACTAATGTCGATGTTCAGGGGCCGTGCATTCCCGTCTTCCGAAAAGTTGTAATACACTGGCTCCAAAACACCAAAGAACAGGAGGCCGATCCCGATCCCTGCCGCAAACATCATTGCGATCCAACCCGCATATGAGTAGTCGGGTTTCGCATCCTTTCCGCCAATTCTGACTTTTCCGACAGGCAGGACAATAAGCGCCAGGCAGAACAACGTGATCGCATTTACCGACAACACCAGAAACCAGTCAAAGGTACTGGTCAGCCATGGCCGGAGCCAGCCGAAGAATGCAGCGGCAGCTTCCTGATTGGCCAAAGCCACGATCACGAAACCCAGGATCAGCAAACCAGAGACAATGAAGACGGGGTTGTGAATATCCAACCCGAGCGGCCTGATGTTGTCTTGTCCGAGTTCATACTCAGTCTCGAAGTCCCAGACACGTGGGTCCGGGTCGAGCATCTTTTTGGGACTTGAATCTGACATTTTGCCTCCCATAGCGCTGTTTCATAAGGTTTATCGTTGCACGGCATGCGACGATCTGTCCAACACTGAGTTGGAGGGAGCTACGACAGGAAACGGCGCATCAAGTCCCAAGGCCGCAAAGTCAAGAAGCAAAAAACAGTCAAATCAGCTTCGATAGGTAAACAATTTCAACAGGGTAACTTTGTCGCGTAGCGGCAAATTAGTCGGCCGAGAACGCCAAAAACCCACACGACTTAGTGACCTATGTTCTGAAGTCTGTCGTAGCCATCTCGGCTAAACAGCAGAACCGTTAGGTCAAGTTCATCCCTGTCTAACAGCATTGGGGAACTCGCAGCTGGCTCAGTTTCCTCGGGTAGCGCAACCGTCAAGTGGGCAGAATTAACGCGTTTAGATTGCTTACGCTTTGGCACCGGAACCACAATTCAATCTGCTGTCCTGTGATATCCGCATTGGACTGATATTGTTGAAAAACTCCAGTTTTGGCCAAA
This sequence comes from Ruegeria sp. AN11, assembly GCF_056536005.1. Lineage (NCBI taxonomy): Bacteria > Pseudomonadati > Pseudomonadota > Alphaproteobacteria > Rhodobacterales > Roseobacteraceae > Ruegeria > Ruegeria sp. AN11. The sequence continues at coordinate 3,678,161 of NZ_JBQFJD010000001.1, forward strand.
ACCGGAAAAAAATTACCCATTGACAGGCGGTTGATTTTTTCGCCAGGGGGTCGGCCGAAGCAATGGTTCCGCGATGTGAGAGGCTGTCATGGCCTGCTTTGGGCAAGTGGTGTCAACATTGCTGACGCGATGGAAATCGGCGAAAAAGCGAGTGGGCCGAATTCTCGAGTTTTTCAACAATATTGGCTTAATTCGGTCATTCGCAGTAACTTCGTGAGCGTCTACTTCGCGGACGCACCCTACGCCAAAGGGCAGTTCTACGTGAAAAGATCAGTAGAAAGGTACTTCAATCCGGAGTCGCAAATGATCACGGAAACGGTCTGGCCTTTGTGAGGGCCTTTTAGCAGCTCGACAGCACCCGCCACGTTGGCGCCGGCAGAAAACCCAGCGAAAATGCCTTCTAAACGCGCCAGATTGCGACAAGTCTGACGCGCCGTGTTGCCATCAATTTGAAGAAACCCATCCCACACGAACCCTCGAAGGAAATCGAGATCATCCATAACATACCCACCTCCCTGAATGGGATGTTCGGGGCTTGTCACTTCCTGACCGGCGATAACAGCAGCGCCTTCGGGCTCAATGGGATAGCATTTGATCTCTGAATTTCGCGATCGCAGGTACTTGGAAGTCCCAGACAAAGTGCCACCCGATCCGACAAAATCACAGAATGCATCGATGTTGCCGCCGGACTGTTCCCAAAGTTCTGGGCCAGTCGTATGTTCATGGGCACTCGGATTACCTTCTCGTTGGAATTGGTCAGCTCGAAATGCGTTGCGTTCAATCGTCAGTTTTGTAGCCACGCGATCAACCTCTGCGAGGTCAGCGCCGGATACTTCCCCGGGGCGACTTCCCGGCATTTGATCTACCAACACGACTTCGGCGCCAAGAGCCTGCATCATTTGTGCGCGCTCAGGCGAGTTGCCTTTGGACATGACAGCAACGAATGGGTAGCCTTTGATACTGCAGATGATGGCAAGGCCGGTGCCCATATTGCCACTTGTCAGCTCAACGATTGTCTGCCCATGCTCTAACGTGCCATTGGCCTCAGCTGCTTCAATGACCCCAAGCGCCGCGCGGTCTTTTTTTGGAGAATCCGGGGTTCAAGTAATCGAGCTTGGCTAAAATTTTTCCCTCGCAACCATAGTGCTTTACCAGCCGATCAAGAGACACCAAAGGTGTGTTTCCAATCGCTCCGAGAATGGAACAAAATGTACCAGTCATTATAAGAGTCCCAACTCTGTTTCGAAGCGAACTTTGGTAGACACTGCAGAGTTTTGCAACTTGGGCGCCTGGTGCTCAGCCACCAAAAAGTAACGTAAGGCTGCTCTGTAGGCGACACAACCTATCGCGGCAATCAGGTTTGGCGTTAGAGACTGGCCAAAACTGATTTCCAGTCTCGGTTATTTAAGTGGCAAAAATTTTCTTGTGGATACCTGCTGGAGTGCGAGCTCACAAATATACCAGCTGGTTTTCTACTGCTTCCAATAGTGCCGTCTTAACTGCGTCGATCATTTTAGTGCGAGGTGAGGCTCTCATATTCGCCAGGCCAACAATGCGCTTAGGTCCGTTCTGTTCAAGGGGAATACTTTTGAGCCGCAAGTGGTCATATGCAGCTAAGCGGCTGTCTGGTATGATTGATACGCCAAGTTCAGCCGCCACCATACTTGAGATTGCTTCAAGGCTCTCTAGTTCCATGGCGTCTTTGACTTCAATGCCCTTTCTTTGCAGCCAAGTCTCGATTTGCCTTCCTACAACCGCATCACGCGTAAAACGAATAAACGGTGACGCACCAAGCAGTTCTTTCGGAGGTAAATCTGGGGTGTTTTCCGAGACAAGCAGGACCAATTCTTCGGATACAATTTCAGAGAATTCCAACGTGTTTGGCAGAACATCTGGTCGGGAAATGATCGCCGCTTGAATCTGCCCGCGATCTAACTGTAGCAAAAGCTGATTGGTCAAACCTGGAACAACTCTTACACGGATATCCGGATGCACGGACTTTAGCCTCGCTAGCGCAATTGGCACCAATCCAGTCAGAGTTGTTGGAACGGCCCCCAAAGTTATTTCACCAGAGAGTTCGTTGTTCGACCTCACCCTTTCCGCCAAACCGTCATATGCGGCCACCACCGCAGCAGCCTCTCCGACTAATGTTAGCCCGGTATGAGTAAGTTTGGGAGATTTGGCTGATCGGTCAAATAAATCGAGCCCCAAAGTGACCTCCAGATTCCGCATTTGGTGACTGACGGCCGACGCAGTTAAATGCTCCGCCTCTGACGCGGCACGGAAGCTACCATGTCGATGGACTGCGATTAGAGTTCGCAGTGACCTAATGCTCATTCCGATAACCTCGCTACCGCCTAACCCGTGATCAATATGTGAAATTTTTTCACCCATCAGTCAAAGAATTTTCGTTTTTGTTCATTTTTGTTGATGTGTACCTTGCGCATAGCATGCCCAACGAAACCAAACCCAGAGGTGCTTATGGTTGCTCCCAAATCCAACGCTTATACTTCCATCGTTGCCAAACCCTTCGCTCCAAACCTTGGGGCTGAGATTTATGGAGTCGATCTAAGCCGGCCTGTTCCTGACAACCAGTTCGCAGAGATCTGCAGCGCTTTTCACACCTATCAAGTTCTGTTTTTCAAAGAGCAGAAAGAAATTCCGCCTGCGCAGCACATTGAATTTGGGAAACGCTTTGGACCGCTTCATGCGCACCCCGCAGCCCCAACAATGGAAGGATATCCAGAGATTTTCGAAATCCATGCAACCAAGAATTCCAAGGTAGCAAACGGTGAGTTCTGGCACTCTGACGTCTCTTGCGACGAGACGCCTCCTCTTGGAACTATGCTTCAAATCCATATCGCCCCTCCCTGCGGCGGGGACACTATGTTCAGTGATATGTATGCGGCCTACGACGATCTTTCTGAACCGATAAAAGATATGATCAACGGCCTGTCTGCGCTTCATAGTTCAGAGCATATCTATATAGGCCGCTATAGCGACCGGGGACAAAAAGACAGCGATATTGATTGTCCCGAAGCAGTTCATCCAATTGTTAGAACTCATCCGGAAACGGGCCGGAAATCGCTATTTGTGAACCGAACATTTACGACAAAGATTGTGGGCTTGTCGGATAAGGAAAGCGATGCGATCCTCGACATGCTTTTCGAGCATGCGGAACAAATCAACTATCAAATCCGGTTCAGGTGGTCGCTTTACGACATGGCCTTTTGGGACAACCGGTGCTGCATGCATCGTGCTATCTGGGACTATTGGCCCGCAGAGCGTAAAGGGCGACGTGTGACCGTGAAAGGCGATAGACCTGTTTAGTCTCGACTGAACCGAATTGCTCGATCAATGAAACCAAATCTTTAGGAGCGCTAAGTGCGAGCTGCAGTCGTAAGAGAGTTTTGTGAAGACCTTTCGATTGAGACGGTCCCGGATCCAACCTGTCCAGACAATGGAGTGGTCCTGGAGGTCGCTGCCTGTGGCGTATGCCGCTCGGATTTCCATGGATGGTCTGGTGCACACCCCAAAGTTCAAAATGGCTCCATCTTAGGGCACGAATACTGTGGGACCGTGGTAGAGGCAGGGCCTCAAGCGAAGCACAAAGTTGGTGATCGCCTCATAGCGCCATTCATCTTAGGCTGCGGCAGCTGCAACGCTTGTCAAACAGGCGTATCAAACACTTGTGCTAACCAAATCGTTCCTGGATTTGGAACGCAAGGTGCATACGCAGAATACGTTGCAGTGCCTTTTGACCACAACTTGGTTCACTTGCCAGAAACGCTGTCCCCTGCCTTGGCGGCAGGGCTCGGGTGTCGTGTCACCACTGCTTGGCATGCTTTGACTGACCGTGCAGATGTCGCAGCTGGTGAATGGGTGGCTGTCCACGGAACCGGAGGGATTGGCTTGTCCGTTCTTCTATTGGCAAAAATGCTTGGATGCCGAGTTGTCGTAGTGGATGTGGTTGAAGAAAAGCTTGAGTATGCAAAGCTCAACGGCGCGGACGCAACAGTAAATGCAAGCAAAGAAGACGCCGCAGCAGCGATCCGAGATATCACGGATGGAGGAGCACAGGTTTCCATAGAAGCGTTGGGTATCGAAACAACGACGAACGCATCCGTAGAGTGTCTCGCTATCCTTGGTCGACACGTGCAAATTGGTATGCCGTCGGGCGACGGCCAGATGCAGGTGAACATGCGTGCAATCTATTCCAAACAACTCTCGTTTTTTGGCACTCGTGGTATGCCTTCATGGAAATACCCCCGCCTTCTAGGAATGATCGAACGTGGCGAAGTGGATATCCAGCCAATGGTCGCCAGAGAAATCCGATTGGAAGAGGCTAGCAATGAACTTCGCGCAATGAATGGACCGACTTCCCCAGGAACCGCTGTTATCACAAGGTTTCAGCCGTGATCGGCCCAAACGCCTTATGGGTTTTTTAAACAGTCATTCCCTCTATCATTGTGCGTCCCTATGCAAATTCAGTTATTCGCGCAATCTGGCTGTTCCGGGTAACGCAATGAACGTCTGCTTTTGGCTCCAGGCGGTCATTCGTGTATTAGGCTTGAGCGACCGCTTTGACGCCATCGACTCCATAGGCCCCGCCACCCGCCAGCACCGGCGACCGCCCGTCAGCCCCAGGAACGACTCGTCAACGGTCCAGTCCTACGGATGCCGTCAGCACCAGTGAGCGGTCTCGGGTCTCTCTATCCTCCGGTTTTTATTCATTACTTATACCTATTCCCCACCCCCATAGTACCCCTGCTAGTGGTTAGGAAAGAGGAGGAGACAAGGGGAGTCAGAACACCCGAAACCACTGGGGCATAAACGGGTACCACGGGTATCGAACTAACGATGTTCCAATCAACTGGCTGGGGTGGTAGGAAACCTTGCCGACCGATGAAACCAATGAGCTTTTCCGACCGGTGGCCGGAACTGGGGCGATTTTGGGGGGCATTTAGCGGAGCTAAGCGATACGCGGCACGAGGACGAAGGACGAGTGAGCACGGGGAATTTAGAGGGTGAGCATCTGGCATTCTGTTAATCGAAGCGACGTGTTGAATGGAGCATCAACGGGTCAGCATTGGCAATTCGAGTCGCTGGCAGCCCCATTTTACATTGGCGACAGGCGCTGGCGGGGCCAATGATGGTTGAATGCGCTAAACAGGCCTAAAGTCGAATTTCATTTCATTTTCTGCTATCCTCAAACTCGGAGGATTAGCATGGAGCGTAGGATTGCTGCCATTCTCGCCGCCGACATGGTTGCGTACTCGCGCCTAATGGAGGCCGACGAGACAGGTACCATTGAGCGACAAAAACGACACCGGATCGAACTCATCGACCCCAAGATAGACACCCATAAAGGTCATATAATAAAACTAACGGGGGACGGAATGATTGCCGAGTTCCCCAGTGTCGTAGAGGCAGTTCACTGTGCGGTTTCGATTCAAGAAGCCATGAAAACCCGAGAAGAGCATGTCCCTGAAGATCGCAAGATCCGCTATCGAGTTGCGGTCAACCTTGGCGATGTAGTCTTCGACGAGGGGGATATCTACGGAGACGGTGTCAACATCGCGGCTCGGCTGGAAGAATTGGCCGCACCGGGAGGTGTGGTCGTATCCGGCACAGCCTACGATCACCTCAAAGCGAACGTGGAAGTTGGTTATGAAGATCTAGGAGAAAAGAGAGTAAAAAACATATCCACTCCTGTCAGGGTGTATCGGGTGGTGCCGGGCGGGAAGCCGCTTGTTTCAAGCTCTGGAAATTTTCCAATCAAGTTAGGCATTTCAATGTCTGCGATCATCCTCTTGCTTGCACTAATGATTTGGCGACCATGGAAACCGGAATTCGATCCTGCCTCAGTTGATCAGATGGCCCTTCCTCTGCCGGACAAGCCTTCACTCGTGGTACTTCCGTTCGACGATTTTAGTGACAATCCAGAACACGCATTTTTTGCAGACGGGATCACCGAAGACCTGATCACGGACTTGAGCAAGCTGTCTGGCATTTTCGTAATTTCACGAAATTCAAGTTGGACTTACAAAGACAAGGCCGTGAAATCCCAGCAGGTCGCTGAAGAATTGGGGGTACAATACATCCTTGAAGGGAGCCTGCGCAGAGCAGGAGATCAAGTCCGTGTAAATGCACAGTTGATCGATGCCTTGAGCGGTCATCATATTTGGGCCAACCGATATGACAGTGATGTTCAGCAGGTTTTTGAACTTCAGGACAAGGTCCTAGAAGAAATAACATCTGCATTGGCGGTTCAATTGACAGCCAAAGAAAAACAGGAGTTTGGAACAACAGAAACTGAACATCCTGAAGCGTATGACTCGCTGCTGTACGGCCTTGAACTTTTGCGCAGTGGCAATTCTGATGACACCTTGAGCGCGATTTCCAGATTTGAAGACGCGATCGCAATCGATCCCGATTACCACAGGGCTTATGCTGCCTTTGCTGCGGCCCATTGGCGAATTGTTCAGAGTGTCTGGTTTCTGGCCATGAGTGGCGGGTTTGAACGGTCTTGGAAAGAAGTGGAAAGAAGCCTTGAAAAAGCAATGGAGGAACCATCGGCTTTAGCATATTCGGTTCAGGCAGAGATTCTTGTGGAGCAGGGCCGCCACGATGAGGCTTATAAGGAATTAGATAAAGCGTTGGCTTTGGCGCCAAATGACCCTGACATACATCTCGTAAAAGCCAAGGTCCTTAACGCGACAGGGCGTGCGTCGGAAGCAGAAGCGGCGGTTCAGTATGCCTTGCGTTTTGATCCGCTTGAACCAACCCGTTATTTGCGCGAACTGGGTGTTTCCCAGCTTCACCAAAAAAAATATGAGGACGTCGTGGCAACGATGCGACGCGTGCTCAACCGCAATTCTGACATAGTGGCCGATATTACAACGTTAGTATCCGCGCTTGGTCACTTGGAGCGGCTAGAGGAAGTCCCTGATTTGGTAAAGCAGTACGACGCTCTTGCCCTGCCGTCGTTTTATGATCCCTTTACGGCTGAAGAAAGCCTTATCTGGTGGTACGGTGACATGTACGGTTACGACCCGGATTATCGCCGACATTTGTATGAGGGCGTTTTGAAAGCCGGGGTACCACCCAGCACTGGCAATGACATTGATTACGATGATGTCGCAGACCAAATGACACGTGATGAAGGTTTGTATTACCCTGAATCAATCTCTCGTATTAATACTGAAGAAGCACATGCTCTTTGGGAACAAGGCGCAGCGAAATTCGTCGATGTGCGCGCGAAGTTGGATTTTAATGCCGGGCATATACCCAATTCCTTCAACTTCTCGCTGTTAGTTGGTCTGTCACGAGACGCACTTTTGGAAATAGCGGAACTTGATGACACTTTGGTATTCAGCTGCCATGGGCCACATTGCCCATATTCTGCGTATGCCGCAATAAAGGCCCACCTCTGGGGCTTCGAGGATTCTCGGTACTATGCCGGTGGGTATCCAGATTGGGTCGAGCAAGGCCTTCCAACGGCAATCGTTGAAAACGATTAGCTCGTCGCTCGCCAACTACCCCTTGGTTTCACCCTGAAAAATGCCAGAAACGTCGGCTGCGAGCTTCTGTTGGGCGTAGAGCAGACGTTCAGTTGGTACCGGTCGGAGTGCAGACGCCCAGCTAAATTGATGGCGTGTTCGCATTGAGCCCTGAGCAAGCACGAGTAGCCTTGTGGTTGATTGGTGAAACGCGGCCTTTATGCTAAAATTCGGCTGCGGAAAACGTGAGACGGGAGGAGAAGTCATGGCTTGGAATGTTTCGGGCGAGCTCGTCGAAACCTGCAGTTGCAACATGCTTTGCCCATGCTGGTTCGGACAAGCCGACCTTATGCTCATGGACCAGGGGTATTGCGCAACAACACTGTTGGTACGCATTCGCGAGGGCTCTCATGAAGGCGTGGACCTTTCCGGTCAGAACGCGATTGTCTCGTTTCATTTCCCCGGGCCGACCCTGTTCGACGCCAACGGCACCGGGCGAGTGTACATTGATGAAAACGCCAGCGATGCGCAGGTAGCGTCATTGGAGACCATCTTGCAGGGTGCGTCCGGCGGCGGCATGGAAGTACCAGCAAGCCTGTTGTCGACCTGGCTTCCGACCAAACGCGCCGGGATCAGCGTGACCGAGGCCGAAGGCGAACTAACGGCGAGTGTGGCTGGTGTGGGCGAGATGAAATCCCGCCGTCTGGTCAATGATCTCGGCAACAAGATGAAACTGCAGAACGCCGCGTTCAGCCTCGCCTTCGGGCATGAGGGGCATCAAGGTGATCTGGCCCCCAGTGACGGCACCACCTGGAACGACTCAGATATGCCCATGAGCTGGACAGGCCGGTCGGGTGTGGTTGGACAAGTCGCCTGGGCCGGCTGAGGCTGGGCCGGATCGTCAGGCTATTACAATGAATGCTTTAGGAGTTGCACAACGGGATCGGGCGCTGGTTCTGGCTGCGCTAGTTGCGCTCACGGCGCTGGCGTGGGCCTATACAATTTACCTCGGGCGTGGTTCGTCCCCGATGGCGATGGCCAGCGACGTAACCATGCCGATGATGATGCAGTGGTCAGTCGCGGATTTTGTCTTCATGCTTATCATGTGGGCCGTGATGATGTTCGCGATGATGCTGCCTTCGGTTACACCCGCCGTAATGATCTACGAAAGAGTGCGCGCGAAACGGGAGGAGGCAGGGCGCCCCTTCGTGCCGACGGGCAGCTTCGTTGCAGGGTATCTGTTGGTTTGGCTGGGGTTCTCGCTGGCGGCGACTGTATTGAATTGGTGGCTGCACACGGGTGGCGCGCTTTCCTCCATGATGGGGAGGGTTGCGCCGACCGTGGGCGGCGTGATGTTGATATTCGCCGGGTTGTTCCAATGGACGCCACTCAAGAACGCTTGCCTAGAGCATTGCCGCTCGCCCATGAGTTTTCTGACGGCTCATTGGCACGAGGGAAACCTGGGTGCCGCGAAGATGGGGCTTCAGCACGGGGCCTACTGTCTTGGCTGCTGCTGGCTGCTGATGGTGCTGTTGTTTGTATTGGGCGTCATGAACCTGCCGTGGGTTGCCGTACTTACAATCGTGGTGTTGGCGGAAAAGACGTTGCCATTTGGGCGATTTCTGAGCCGAGGATTTGGCCTGGTATTGATTGTCTGGGGCGGGTGGTTGATCGCACTGACCTGAGGAAGGGTCGATAAATTCTCAAGCAGGTCGAATGCCACGACAGAGTGATATCCGAAACCTTACCGGACGGGCAATTTCAGTACGAGATAGAAACCCGCCTCGAGCCTAAATCTGACATCTCCACTCGCCACGATACTCCCGATAGCCGAGTTTTCGTTTTATCGCTTTACACGGGCAATGATTTTTTAAGACTAATGCGCTGATTTGAGTAAGCAGGCTAATTCAAATTTGCCAAGGACCTGAAATCCAAGTCTGGTGCTCAGTCCGGCAAGCCAGCTACACGAAGGGTTTGCATAAGGTGGTCGAGCGTTGACGGATCCTTGTAAGGCTGACTGCTTGCGTAGTCGGATAGGCAAAACGCCGGATCACTCCTCACGATATCGTGGGCGACGCGTTTCGCCTTGTCGTGAGCGGATGTAAGCTCGTAGTCGCTGCAGAGAATAATGCGAGCGTCATTGTTCTTTTGATTAAGCCGCAAGGACTCTTTCGCAGCGCGGATCGAGAGCGCAATGTTGCCGTTGTCTCGGTACGCGGCTGCGAGTACGTCGATTAGCCAGGCAGGATACACTTTCTCGAGCTGAAGGGCTTCTTTCACGCTCTGAACAGCGGACTGTGCGTCGCCGCAATAATTCAGCACGAGCCCCAGGAGAGCATGCGCCAACGGACAACTCGACCTAAGCTTCGCTCCGGTTTTACATAGCTTCAGCGCTTCTTCATATTTCCCGTTAAGAAGTAGAATATGCCCAAAGACAGCGTGACCGATGCCGTTGTTGTCTTCGTATTTTATTGCACTTTGCGCCCAATTGGCCGCCAGTTCCATGGATCTTGCTGCCGGCTCGGTCCACTTGAAAAAACCGTCCATCCAATGCGTTACGGAAACGTAGCTCGGACCCACCACTGAGTCGGGTTGTACGCGGTGAAGCTCTTCAAAAAAGCCGCGGGCAATTCCATTGTCCTCAGGGTTTAGCTCGTAAAAGTGACTGGCACCGCGGTAGTAACACTCGACCGCCTCAGGGCTGTTGAGTTTTTCGAACCAAATGCGATTTCGTTCATTCGTGGCCAACTTTATGTTCAGTGCAGCGATGATTTCCCGAGTGATTTCATCCTGAACTTTGAAGATATCATCCACAACTCGATCATAGCTTTGAGCAAAGATGATTTGCTCGATTTCTACGTCTGTAAGTTGCGCGGTGACCCGCACTCGATCACTAGCCTGTTGGACAGCGCCTTCGAGAATGTAGCGAGCGCCGAATTTGGCGCCCACCGATGATGCCGAGACATCTTTCCCGCGATAGGGATTAAGGGCCGGTGCATGAACAAGAAAAAGCCCGGAAAGCTGTGTTAGTGTGGCCGAGATACCGAACCGGATACCATCGGCAAGAAAGTCCTTTTCGGGGTCAGAACACAGGCATTTGAAGGGTACAATCGCGATGCAAGGTCTTTCCGGAAGGTCGAATTCAAGCGTGCCTTTGTCGCGTGCGCCGGCATCCGTCTCGATCTCTTTGGTGGCAACACGGTACGCGCGCACTTGGCCTTCAATGTTCCTGAGAGTTTGCTCACCCACGAATTCGAACGGATAAGAGATCTTGCCAACAACCTGATCGTAAATCGTTCCGCTGATCATAATTCCCCCAGCTTCGGCCAGCTTCTCGAGCCGGGCCGCGACGTTAATTGCGTCGCCAAAGAGGTTGCCTCCCTCGACCATTACATCGCCGAGGTTGATGCCAATGCGAAAAAGCATAACGCGGTCTACTGGAAAGTGAGCGTTTCCAGTCTCGAGTCTCCGCTGAATTTCTATGGCGCAGCGCACGGCTTCCACGGGACTCGGGAATTCGGCGATTACACTGTCGCCCGCGGATCCAAAAACACGACCGCTGTAATTGGCAATGGATGCTTCAATGGTTTCACGGTGGACCAGGAGCGTTCGTAGCGTAGCTTCTTCGTCCGCATCCATCAGCCGGCTGTATCCTACTGCGTCTGCTGCAAGGATAGCCGCGAGCCGTCGCCGAACTTGGTCATCCGTCATAGCACCTGCTTCCCTAGGTCACAGAACTATGGCGCCATCTTACTTTTCCAGGGAACGAGAGTCCACTGACGCGTAAAGAAAGACGCGCATTAGGCAGGGCCCTGCGTACGGCCGGACTGTCCGAATTGCAGTCTCTCAAACCTTGCTCAGCGAATAGTCGAACCGAGCCCAACGCCGACGTCCACAATATGAAGATGAACTGACTTACTTTCGCCGAGAGGCTCTGTTGCACAAAACGCGTGAGGGATTCATCTTGTGAATCCAGTGTGGTAGCTGGGATGCATGAGCAGACCTACACCCCCAACCTACAGGACCAAGAACTGGCCAGCTTATAACGAAGCGCTCAAGCGCCGGGGTTCGCTGACGATCTGGTTCGACCCTGAGATGAGCTGGGATGGCGCGCCGACAGGCAGGCGTGGCCGCCAGCAGATCTACAGCGACGCCGCTATACAGACGTGCCTTTCGATGAAGGTGCTGTTCGGGATGGCGCTCCGGCAAACAACTGGCTTCGTCGAAAGTCTGCTTCGACTGGTTGGCCTCGACTGGACGGTGTCCGACTTCAGCACGCTGTCGCGCCGTCAAAAGACGTTGGCCGTCAATATCCCGTATTGCGGCTCCAAGGGTCCGCTACACCTGCTGATCGACAGCACCGGCATCAAGGTCGAGGGCGAAGGCGAATGGCACGCCCTCAAACATGGTGGCCCGAAGCATCGCGTCTGGCGCAAGGTCCACCTCGGGATTGACGAGGAAACGCTGGAGATCCGGGCTGTTGAGATCACCGGGAGCCACATTGGTGAAGCACCGGTTTTGCCCGACCTGCTCGGCCAGATCCCGGCGGACCAGGAAATCGGCATCGTCACGGCAGATGGGGCCTACGACACACGCAATTGCCACGATGCCATCGCTGACCGCGGCGCCCACGCCGTCATCCCGCCCGGCAAGAACGCCAAGCCATGGAAGACCGTCACCGCTGGTGCCGTAGCGCGCAACGAGGCGCTGCGGGCATCGAAATACCTCGGCCGCGCCCTCTGGCGAAGATGGAGCGGTTACCACCGCCGGAGCCGCGTCGAGACCAAGATGCATTGTGTGAAACTGCTGGGACAACGGCTCATGGCGAGAGACTTCGAGCGACAGGTCGCCGAGTTCCAGGTCCGCATCGCCGTCCTGAACGGCTACACCGCGCTCGGCATACCCGTCACGGGAGCTGTGGGATAAGTCCGTTCGGGGAAAGGGGAACCTCGGCGTTCAGCCGATTTGTGCAACAGAGCCACGCCAGAGTATTTTACCCCAGTTAGCTTCTCCAGTTTCGATTACTTTGTCGATGAGGTGGCGCAGGTCGATATCGTCTCCAAGCTTTACGAATATGGGTAGTGTCTCGTCTTCAATACGTTCAACCCCTGTCAGGATTTGCTGTCTGTCGATAAACTGTATCCGAAGAATCTGGGGGGTAGCTGAAACCGCGCCAAGCAAAAGGCTAACGAACTCTTCAGAACCCTCCGGTTCAACTTCCCCCGAGGAAATCCTGCCCGCAATGAAGTCGATTTGATCTGCAGCTGCAGACAGATAACGCTCGACCTGTTGTCGTTGTGTGCCAATAATAAGTTGAGCCTTCTGGGTCAGCAGCTCTGAGGTATTTCGATAGCCAACAAGCAGCCCCACACCCAATACGCCTGCAACTGAAGTGAGAACGAAGAAACCAAGCCCAAGCGCCAAGGCGACCGACATTGAAGCATGCCATTCGCCGGCATTCTCGTGAGAATTATTTCCTTTTGGCCCCCCCATGACACGCCCCGTGAACGAGACCATCGATTGGTACAATGCAGCAGATTATATGCAATTTCTTAAGCTTTTAAAAGTTTGGCTTGTTTGAGGGGCCGTGGTATGGGCCTTCAACGACCTCTGGGGTCCCACCCTCAACACCCGTATCACCCGAAACCACTGGGGCATAAACGGGGGCATTTCTCGGAGGGTTTGGCCCCAAGTGCCTAGTCTCGTTCCATGTTCCGATGAACTGGCTGGGGTGGTAGGAATCCTTGCCAACCGATGATTGTTATCGGCTTTTCCAACCGGTGGCCGAAACTGGGGCGGTTTCGGGGGCATTCTGCTGAGCGAAGCGACGGGCAGCATGAGGACGAAGGACGAGTGAGCATGGGGCATTCTCGACCGCTAGAGAAGCCGCTGACGGGACAGCTGACGAGACCGCCGAGGACGGTCCACTGGCGCTGGCTGGACCGCTGACGACTGGTTCCGGGTGCTGACGGGTGGTCGTTGGTGCTGGCGGAGTGGTCGTTCGAGGCTAGTGCTGCGAAGGACCGTTGAGAGCCCATTAAAATCGCTCCGGCCCCAGATTTTGAAAGTTGGATTAAAGCGTCTAGACTGCGTGCAGATGGCAATCCGAATGAGTGAAGCGATGTCTGATGACTTTGAAATCAGGAAATTGATTGGGCAACACTTTGAGCCTATGCGATGGGGCGCGGTTGATGAGCCCAATTGGGGAAAGTTTGGAAACGATTTCCTTGCGGACGCAAAGTTATGCGGCGCGGCACGCCCAGCGCAGCTTCGATCGCTTGAGGAGTTCGTAGATCGGATGGAAACGGTCGCTAGAAAGAATCTGCGCAGCTTTGAAGAACACACCCGTGGAATGAAGATCTTGCGCTTTGGCAATATCGCGGTCGTTCTTGCAATGTCGGAACTTGTGGAAAACGGCAAGGACGTCAGCCACGACATCAGTGGGTATCTGCTTGTTAAGTCTGATGGCCGTTGGTCGATCATGGCTCACGCTTGGGATCAGGCGGACGAGAACAACCCGGTCCCAGAAGAATTGCACTAGCCTTTCAAGGAAATGAAACCGAAACTTGCAAATATACCAACCCTTGAAACAGAACGCTTGAGCATGCGTGCACCGCTCGCTTCAGATTACAAACCGTTCGTCGAGTTCCGTATGTCAAAACGCGCTCAAGGCGTCGGTGGACCATTTACGCGATCAGAAGCATATGGCCAATTCGGCGAGTTGTTCGGTCATTGGATTCTACACGGATTTGGCCGGTGGGTCGTTGCTGACCGCAGGACAGATGAGCCGCTTGGTGTTGTTGGTCTTTGGTTTCCAGAGGGATGGCCGGAGCCCGAGGTGGCTTGGTCGGTTTTTGCAGGCGGGGAGGGCAAAGGCATAGCGTTCGAAGCCTCACTCGCCGCTCGAGATTTTGCCTACTATACCCTTGGGTGGACAACGGCAGTTAGCCTCATCATGGAAGGCAATACTCGGTCGTTTGCTCTAGCTGAGCGCCTGAACGCGACATTTGAAAGAACGTTTCAACACCCCGCATTGGGCGCGATGCAAGTCTGGCGCCATCCTAAGCCAAGTATTAAGCCGCAGGAATAGAAACGAGAACTTTGCGGGGAGTTAATCCCAAAAGGGATCATCCAAAATCTTCGTCCGCTTCGCCCGCGGAACGGTCATTTAGCAAGCCCTTAACCAACGTCCGCATTGGCAAAAAGAAAGCAAGGCGAAGGCCCCCGGCAACCCGCTAAGGGCCGCCGAGGGTTCTGTCTATGAGGGTGGTCTTCGGTTGACGACATAGTCTGCCAACCACTGCCAGTAGGCTTCAGCGTCACGGAACCCCTGAGCCCGAGCAGCCAGATCTTCCGCTGCTTTACGGGTGCAACCGCCATCGTATTCGGCGATAGCAGCGCGTTCCTCGAACGCATCAATGTCCGGGAAGGTCATGAGGCAACTGTCCCTAGCGGGAGTCTTATCTGATCGACGATCGACCGGCGTTGCTCATCACTTATGCCAGCTGAGTAGATGCCGTAGGTGATCCCGTTCTCTGACCGTGCCGATTGATGACCGACCAGAGAAGCCGTGAAGTGTTCAGGAACACCAGTTCGCTCGCACTGGGTGATGAACCACTTGCGGGTCGAGTGAAACACCAGTCCCGGTCGCTCCAGACCCAGCCGCCGTCTCAGTCTCGTAAACCCCTTGGTGACGTGCGCCACGGTCAGATCAGGAAACAGCGGGCCATGGCTAGGCAGTTGCCGGAAGGTCTCATCCAGCACCGGGTGAACCGGAACCAGTCTCTCCGCAGCATCCGTCTTCAGCAGTCTCAGTTCATTGGGTTGAACATGAACGAAGCAACCGAGGTTGCCCTTGGTCACGAGGTCTTCCCGAAGTAACCCAACCGCTTCCCCCGCGCGCAGTCCTGTCAGCAGGCAGGTCAGCAGAACGGAATGAAGCTCAGGATCACGAGCCGCCAGAAGTCTGGAGACCTCATCGTCAGTCGGCACCGCATAGGGTTGAGGACGCACTTTCCGATCGAACGGCACCGTCCGGAACGGGTTGACCTCCAGATGCCCCTCATAGACCACCCAGTCGAGGAAGTGATTGACCTGCGACCAGATCCGCCGCTGGGTTCTGGCCGTGATGGTCACCGATCCCCGAGACGAGTAGGTAACGAGTTGGTCCAGGGTCAGCCCGCGTGTCCTCTCTGACTTACCGATCATCGGTGATAGCTGGGCTATCGCTGACAGAAACTCTCGCCCCTCCGCCCGCGTCAGACTGCAAACCGATCGGTCGCCGTACCGGCTGGTGAACAACCCCACAGAGTATCGGACCGATTTGAACCCGCTGGGTCGTAGTTCATCACAACGCCGGGAGAGATAGGCGCGGCTCAGGTCACGAACCGGCACCTTTACCGGCGCGGCTGGTCGGGTGAAGGCAGGACCGTCCAGAACTGTCCCGGAGCCCTCCAGAGTGGCCCGGAGACGCACGAGAGACGACTCTGGCTGGTCGAGCCAATCAAGAACGTCAGCGGTGCTCTCTGTGGCAGAGAGGGCGTCCTCTGCCTGACCCCGGACTTGCTCCACCAGTGTCTCGAAGCGGGCATTGACTTCAGCGGCACGGACGCGGGCGGTGTTGCGATCCCCGGTCTTCAGGCTCTGCTTCAGCGCCTGAGCGCCCAGCGCGAGAGCCACGTCAACGGGATAGTTGCGTCTGAACAACCAGGTATGGCCCTTCAGATAGGCATAGCGAATGTGAGCAGACATCAGTCTCCTCCTTTCAGTGTTGGAATGTGGGATGGGTTCAGTTGGTTGAGATAACCCGTAGGATCATCTCGAGGGCCGGTTCGCCGTAGGTACCAGCCAGTGGGCCGGTCACAGCAAAGCCGGTCACGCAGTCTTCGAACACCTCCTCCACGCGGAAGTGATGTTCGGGGATGTCATCGAAGGCGCGGACGACCACGACGTCACCGGGATTCAGTTTCAGCTCAGTCATCGTCGGACCTCCACGTCCAGAGGACCGCCAGCAGAACCAGCGCCGAGACAGCGGGGTGGGACCGAGACACCACCCAGAGCATCGTCGTCAGGACAGCCTTGGGCGGTGGGTGCAAAAGAAAACCCCCGACGAGAACGCCGAGGGCAGACAGGTACTTCATGGATCATACTCCTGCAGTTGCTTCTTTATTTAGATGCAGGAGGTTCCTCGGTTTGGACGGGAGTGGACGTTCAGATTCATAGTGGGAATGGCCGAGTTGCGGACAAAACCGACATTAGCTTTATTTGCCTGAATGACCCCTTAAAGCCCCGCCGCAGGCATTCATAATTCGGCAGTTTGTGCGGAATGTGAAGCTTCAGGCTGTTTCGGCGGTTTAAACGCTAGCCGCGCGTACCATCGGCGTCGCGCTTGCCGCGTTGATGGCCAAGGTAACAAATACGAGCCAGATGAGCAGAGTGGCTTTTTCTGCGCGAAAGAGATTTGTGGAGGGGGTGGTCATGGTGGTCTCCTACCTTAACGTTTCTGGGTGGGGACGGATTTGAGGCTGGTGGTTTCGGTCGCCTTAAAGTGGGTTTGTTCCGCTCTGGCAGCCGGGGCCACTGTATTGATCCTGAAAGCGGTGAAGCCCGCGAAGACGGCCATCGCAAGTACAAGCATCCAGCCCATGACTGCATCGCCAAATACCGCCGAAAGCGCGCTGGTCATGAGCGGGCCTGCAATGCCGCCGATGGTGAAGACAAACAGCATTGTGACAGCGCTGGACGCGACATAGACGGGCACAGTGCGGTCCATCGCGTGAGCCAAAAGCAGCGAGTAGAGGGTGAGCATCGATCCGCCCAGGAGGATCAATCCGGCGAGCATTGCAATGTAAAGTGGTGTGCCCACGATGGCTGAGTAGCGCGCACCGTCGCCAGTGGCAAAAGTGGCGAAGGCCGCAAGGGCGCCGGTTGCGACTGTCGTCGTCACTACAATGACGCGGCGCCGATCCATGCGGTCTGACACAAATCCAAGCGGATAGAGAAACAGGATACGCCCGACGTAAATAGCAGCGATGCCAATAGCCACATCCGTGGCATCAATGCCAATGACAGCCGCCCGATACGGCACAACATTCATGAACACAGTGGACACGATACCAACGGTGAGCGCGCCGAGAGCGGCAGTGGGCGCGTCTTGAAACAGCGCCTTGAAGCGTACATTCGCCCGTTCTTTGCCCTCGGGCGGCGTGCTGGGCGTCGCGGCGATCACCACAATTGCCAGACAGTAGAGCAAGGACATCAGCACAAAAGACTGGTTCAGGTCGTCGGGTGTAACGATGACGAGAACCTGACTGAGAACCGACATCAACCCGAGGACAATGGCAAACACGGCAAGCAATCGGCCCCGCGATTTTTCGTCGACGGTTTCGCTGATCCAGGCGTCACCGATGGCAAAAAGGCCCGCGGTTGCAACGCCGGTCATCAGGCGCACGATTAGCAGCGTGGGCTCGTTCTCAGTCACGGAAAAAAGCAGGGCGGCAGCGGTGCATATGGCCGCCCCCGCAGAAAATGCACGAATATGTCCAATGCTGGTGATCCAGCCTGCAATGTAGAAACAGCCAATCAGGAAACCCAACGAGTAAGCAGCGGGCGCCAGCGCAGCGATTTCCTGAGACGCGCCGGTTTGGGCAAAATAGAGCGCGACGATGGTACCCGATGCCGCAGTCACCAGCTGTATCGCCGCGACCGCGATAAACAGGTATTTCAGGGTGTGGATTTGATCGCTGAACCGGGCCATGGAACTGCTCCAGGAAAGAGAGGAAAAGTGGGGCGCGCCTGACGCGCGACCTGCTTTAGTTTGGAAAGCTGACTTTGACTTCGACGTTCAAGCCGGGAATAAGGCCGCGCTCAAGATTTGGGATTTCCGCCCAGATGCGCAGGGTTTCGTTCGCGGCCAGCACGCTTTCAGCAAAAAGCACGCGGCCACCCTGTGCCAGTGGCTGAACGTCACCTGGCAAATGCAAGTCGACCTGAAAGCGCTCTATCAGAGCACTCAGGCCCTCTGGCGTCGACTGGTCCAGCGCGATCAGGGATTTGTACGGCATTCCGTACACAACTCGGACCGTGTCTGTGTGCACAATCTGCGCCAGCGCCTGACCGTTTTCTGTGTCCAGATAGGTGCCCACCTGTTTGTGGGCGAGCCCAATTTGCCCCGAAATCGGCGCCCTGATCTGTGTCGAAGCCAGCTCAAGCTCTGCCAATGCACGGTGCGCCTGCGCCTCTTGCAACGCCACCTTGGCCAGTATCAGCCGGTCCATAGCGTTTTGAACGGCCAGTTCGGAAACCGCATCGCGCGCGCCAAGTTTCGCCTGCCGTTGCGCCTCGGCCTCCGCTGTTGCCAATTCGGCCTCACGACGGTTTTCGATCGCACGGCTGGCGGCGAGCTTTTGTTCGTAAGCCGGGGCCGCAATTTCAAACAGCAATTGGCCTTTCTCAACCGTATCGCCCGGCTTGAAATGCACCGCCGCAAGGATGCCGCGCACCGAATTGGCTACCAGAGCGCTCTCACTGGCCTCTATCCGTCCGGTAAATGTCTCTGCGGCGAGCATGTTGGTGAACTCTTTCACAGGCTCTGCGTGGGCACTGTGTGTCATCAGAAGACCCAACAGCAGAAGCGGGAGTTTTGCAAAAACGGTCATGGTTGGTCACTCCAGATGCAGGTCAAAGAAGGTGTTGAGCTCACGCCAAGCGTCATGAGTCTCCGGCGCGTTCACGAAGAAACCTGCCATGTAGTCGCCGTGTGACTGGCCGTCGTAGACATGTAGATCGGCGGCAACTCCGGCGGCGCGCAGGGCGCGGTGCATGCGCACCGTGTCGCTTAGCAACAGGTCGCGTGTGCCGGTCAGAAGAACCGTCGGCGGCAGGTTGTCCAGATTGGCGTAGATCGGGGACAGTCGCGGATCGGTGCGGTCGGTACCGTCCGCATAAATGCCAAACGTGCCTTCAATCACACCCTCGCGGGCGCCAAGCGGATCAAGACCCTGCAACGTGATCCAGCTGTCCGACGTCTGCGCCAGATCCACAGCGGGCGTGCCTGCCATAATGGCTCCAGGCAAAGGGGTGCCCGTATCGCGCAGTTGTAAAACCGTCGACAACACCAGGTTGCCCCCCGCAGATGTGCCAAACATCGCGACTTTGGCTGGATCATGGTCCTTGATAACTTGCTGCCACACGGCGATCACATCATCTGTTGCGGCAGGAAACGGATGCAGCGGTGGGCGGCGATAGTCGACAGACACCACCTCAACACCCAAACCATGCGCCATCCAGATCGCTTCGGCCATGGCGGCCTCACCACCATTAAAAACGAAGGCCCCGCCGTGCACATGCACAAAAACGGTGTCCGCCCACCGGGGATCAATGGTGATTGGCGTGACACGGTAGGTGGTCACCCCCGCCACGTTCTCGATGGCGAATTGAGCACCAGTCATCTCAAGCAAACGTGCGACCCCTTGTAGGGAGGCAGCGTCAAACTCAGCTTGCAACGTAAGCCATTGCTCGGTGGAGGATGGCGTTTCGGCATGCGTATCAACTTGACGGCGTTCGATGAGCCCGGCCAATTCCGGGGACACGCCCGCAGGAACCGGTGCGGTCCGCGCCGCCATTGGCAGACCTTCAAACACGGTTTTTGCCCTGTCTGCGGTGGCGACCGCAGGCACCGAAAGAGCTGCAATCAGTGCGCTTGTCAGAACAACTTTCAGGACGGAACGGCGTTTCATGTTTGGTCTCCAACTTTCAGCTTGGGTCATTCGTTTCGCTAAACTGGAGGTAATTTGCGGGGGAAGGCCGCGCCACTTCCAAAAGTGATCATTTCACGACAAACTGTCCGTCATGGACACGGTTTTGCAAAGCACCTTGGCGTTTCGCCCCGCGCTTCAAGGGCTTGACCAAATTGCATCGCCGCGGGTGTCCGAACATGCGCTGAAAGAAGCCGGGCTGTCGCGAGCGGTAATGGAAGACCCGACGGTGTTCCTCCCCTATCGGCTTCAGGCGCGGTTCATGCAAGCCGCCAGCCTGAAGATCTCCGAAAAACACATCGGCGCCTATATCACGCAAGACTTCGATTACGCCTCCTTTGGGGCCTACGCAGACTATGTGCTCGGCGCGCCGAAACTGGATGTGGCCCTGGCGCGGGCCGAAAGAATCCTGCCATTCCTGCAACGAGGGTCAGTTATGCGCACCCGCGTGGATGGCGATCATTTTGTGCTTGGGTTTGATGCCATGCTTGGCGGAATCGCCGGGGCAAATTTGATCGATCAGGACCTGCCATTTGTGCTGCAGTCTGTGGTGCGCGAGTTCTGTGGACGCCGCTGGCGGCCGAGCTGGGTGGAGATGCCAGAGGTGCACCGAGGCACCGAAACCGCGCTGCAGTACATCTACAATGCAGAGGTGCGCGTGGGGGGATCCGCTGCCAGCATTGCTATCCCTCTGTCAGAAATCGAAACCCCTAATCCGCGGACAACCGATGAGAGGCTGGCGATGACGTTGACAGGCATCCGCGATGTCCGGTCGCGGCAAACGCCCTCAACCACCAAAGAGGTGGTTGGGAACGCCTTGCGCGCGCAACTCGCCATGGGGCACGCCGACATCGAAACGGTGGCGGCCACATTGGGTGTCAGCGTACGCAAGCTGCAACGGCAACTCACTGCGGAGAACACCAATTTCAAAGAGATCCGTGTGACTGAACAGACAGATCGAGCCAGGTCGCTGCTGTCGGGCACCGACCTTTCTGTCGCGGAGGTTGCCTTCAATCTTGGGTTCAGCGAGGTCAACAGCTTCCGCCGCACATTTGCCAGCTGGTTTGGAATTTCACCATCTAAGTTCCGCAAATTGAGCGGTACGTAGGTTGCAAGGCCTCAATGGAACGGACATTGACGCAATGCGCAGCGAAGGTTCAGTTTCCGCCCAAATTGATGAACGCTGCGTAGCGAACCAGTGTCCAGTTTGGGCTCGATACGGTCCTTCGCCGTTGCCCGCTCGAACGTCCGCTTCTGCGCCAACGGTCAGCCACTTCATCAATGTCGACAAACGGTCGTCAGCCGGTCGGCCTACCCGCGCTCGAATTCAGTGGTAGCGGTTCACTTGGCGTTGCATCTGGGTGCAATGACGAAAGATACGCACAACTGGGTGTATCATGGTTACTGCGTGTTCGGTGCGAGTGTGCCAGGTATTTGAAGCCTTACGAAGCATTACGACCTCCCATTGGTGACGTTACGTTAACCCGGGTGAACGAAAGGTTCTGTGAACTGGGACACAGAGCGCCATTACAAGTTTCCGCCCCCCAACCCGCCAGCACCAGCGACCCCCGTCAGCACCCGGAACGACTAGCCAGCGGTCCAGTCCCACCGACGCCGTCAGCGCCAGTGGGCGGTCGATCTAGCGGTCAGAAATGCCCCGTGATAGGTGAACCGACATAACGTAAGGCTAATTGTACTTTACAACTGTACCTTCGCCGATGCGACCTCCCCAACTCACTGCACGCACTTTGACTTGAGATATGGCTACATTGACAACTGCATCCCCGCCCAACTCAGCGGCGCTCTGTCTCAGCCGAGCCTCAACCTGCGCGACGGTTGGATCCTCATTGAACACTGTAGTTTTGTTAACAGCCACTTTTATTTCCTGGATTACGGTGTATTCCTGAGAGGCCGTTTCGCCGCTAAACAATTCAATTTGGTTCGCAGATATAGCCGCGCCCGATGCCGCCGTGATTTCAGAGTTGTTGATCCCGTCTTCTTCCCACGTGCTTGAGCAAGCGCCAAGCGACACTGCTAAACTTAACGCTGCAAACAACTTCAAAGTAATAGTCTTCATTGGCTTTCCCCCATCAAGTTCTTCGGCGTTCCTCCCATCAAGTGCTTTCCTCATCGTGCCGAGAAATGCAGTTACCCCTCCTTGATATAAGTCAAAGGATAGTCTCCGGGACGCTGAAGCCTACTGGCAGTGGTTGGCAGACTATGTCGTTAACCGCAGACCACCCACATAGACAGAACCCTCGGCGGCCCTTAGCGGGTTGCCGGGGGTGCTCACTTTGTTTTCTTTTTTCCCAAAGCGGACATTTGCTGCAATTTAAATGAACGACTGCTTTGCGGGACGAAGTAGTTGTTCGCTGCTGTGCGGCGCTATTGCGCATACAGTAAACGCAAGAATGCTACATCGTGGAGAAGCGGGAAGCACATGAAGCGATATTTGCCGTCATGACTAGCCGCGTTTCCGAGCAGCGGACATCAGTGCCATTCCGCCCAGCGCAGTTAACAACAGAGGAAGCGCACCTAGAAGTGGAACCGCCGAGACTTGTTGAGCTACGGCGAAGGTATTCGTGCCAAACGAACCTTGAACACTAATACCAGTATATCCGTTGCTAAAGTACCGTCGGCTTGAGACAAAAATATTATCACCGGAAAATGCAAACGATGGTCCTGCTAAGAGAGGCCCATTAGGTGTGGAAGAAACAATAGTCATTCCTAGCGAGGCACCAACTGCTGAAGCAAACTGCCCCGCCAGAGTTGAGTCACCCCACCATTTTTGACTTTGTAGAAAGTTAGAATTAGCTGCGTAAGACCCTGTAATCGTAGTTACTTTCCAATCTTCATTGTTAATCGTGACGGTAACAGCGTCCGCCGACACCCCAATCATAATCAATGACAAACTCGCTAGACCAAGTTTTAACGTTCGAAACATTTTATCCCCCCATTCAATCGTACATTCACCGCAACACCCAGATTGCTCACATGCATTGTTTCGACTCTAACAGTGCTAAAAAGTTATCATATTTTCGGTTTCGTGCCTAATTGCACCAATCTACAAGACCGAGTTCAGTCACCGAAAACAGAAACGGGGGGCTAGCATGAATGCAGAAACACGCGGCCTCAAGGCATGAATTTCCCCTCCTTCTCAGTGCTAAATGCACATTGGAGATGCTGTAAGTGAACAGTAATCTGATTGATCATGCTACACCAAATTAACCTTCAAGCTAAGGAGTCACTGAGCTCGGTGGCGCGGTATAGGCAATTGATGTTAAAGAAATTTTGGGACGCTTTAGGGCTTTCATCAGTCAATCGCAGCATCAGGCTTGAACGTCCGCTCAGTCATCCGCCAGCACCAACGGCCACCCTTCACCCCTCAGAACGTCTCGTCAGCGGGTCGTCAGCGCCAGTGAACGGTCACTCTAGCGGTCGAGAATGCCCCATGCTGACCCTCCAAATGCCCCCGAAACCGCCCCAGTTTCGGCCACCGGTTGGAAAAGCCGATAACAATCATCGGTTGGCAAGGATTCCTACCACCCCAGCCAGTTCATCGGAACATGGAACAACAGCAGGCGCTGGGGGCTAAACCCACCGAGAAATGCCCCCGTTTATGCCCCAGTGGTTTCGGGTGTTTCGGGTGTTGAGGGTGGGCCCTCTGAGGTCGTTGAAGGCCCATGCCACAGGTCATAGCAGGTCGTAGTCGACCCCGTTCGCCCAGAAGTCCCAGTCGTCGCGCTTGTTATCCGCAGCCGACCCCTCAATCAGGTGTTCAGGACGGACGCAGCGCTCATTATGACAGCGATGGCGAACCACCGTCGCCTCATCGATCACCGCCCGGTTAGTTGCGTCTGAACAACCACGTATGGCCCTTCAGATAGGCATAGCGAATGTGAGCAGACATAGGCCTCCTCCTTTCAGTGTTTAAATGCGGGTGGGTTCAGTTGGTTGAGATAACCCGTAGGATTATCTCCCGATCCGGTTCGCCGTAGGTCCCAGCCAGAGGGCCGGTGACAGCAAAGCCGGTCACGCAGTCTTCAAACACCTCCTCCACGCGGAAGTGATGTTCGGGGATGTCATCGAAGGCGCGGACGACCACGACGTCACCGGGATTCAGTTTCAGCTCAGCCATCGTCGGACCTCCACGTCCAGAGGACCGCCAGCAGAACCAGCGCCGAGACAGCGGGATGAGACCGAGACACCACCCAGAGCATCGTCGTCAGGACGGCCTTGGGCGGTGGGTGCAAAAGAAAACCCCCGACGAGAACGCCGAGGGCAGACAGGTACTTCACCCGAGTTGCGGACTTTGCAGACATCCGCAGTGTTGCTCCAAAGGACCGCAGTCAGCCCTTTGCTGCCGTCCGCCAAGCTTCAGCTTTTTGCATGTGCAGCAGGACACAATCCGCGCATTCCGGACGTTCAGAGCAAGGAAGCAAATGGCAATTGAGCGGGCAAAACGCCTTTTCGCTTCACGTATTCCAAAGCTGGCTCCAACAACTTGGCTGTTTCAGGAACGGTTAATGTGGGCCCGTCCGGAAGGTAGCCGTCCCAAGTCAAAAAGATCACCAAAAAGGAGGTCCCGCGAAATAAACATGCTTCGCTTCACAGACTTCTCACTGACATGCGCAACCGGAAATGCCGTTGCCGCTGCCGCTCGAATGGCCGCAGCAGGTAGCGCCGTTTGGCATGGTGCAACAGCGCACTGAGGCATCGCATATAGGGTTCACAGGTTCGAACACGATCAACGCCAAAGATATCAGGATAGCGAACATAGGATCACTCCTCAATGTAGCGGATGGGGCGGCGGTGATCGAAGGCTGCGGAGAGGAACAGATAGACCATGAAGTCGCGCACCAGCGGCTGCTGCTCCGGCGGGTAGCGTTGGATCAGATTGCGCGCGACGCCGATTTCCTCGTAGAGAAATTCCCGCAGCGTGTCGCGCCAATAAAAATAGGCCAAATGATCCTTGATGACCCAGAAATGCCCCTGGTAGATCTGCGCAGGACTAGTGCCTTCGGTGAAGGAGGCGTTGCCCCAGGTGGTGACATAGTTCTTGAATATGCCTTCTTTGACGCCGATCGGGACATAGCCTAGGGGCAAATCCTTGTAGAAGATGACCACCGAAGAGCGGTCGCGCGGTTCGCCTCCTTCGCAACCAGCACGGAATACGATGTCAAAAACCCAGAGGTCGTCGTCTTCCGCGTTGTCGGTAGGTTTAGGAATAGGGCGGATGAAATAGGTAGTGTAGAGCAGGTATTCGTCCGGTCCTACCTCCTCGATATAGGAGGTGCTGGCCTTACGGTTTGCGCCAAGCTCGACACTCGCTACATTGAAGATGTTGGCGTCGATCCCCGCACCACCACCCAGACTGAAGATCTTCTCGGCTTCAATCGTTTCTCCACAGTTCTTGGCGAAGACAAGTCGCTTATTGGCAATCTCACGGACGCTGTCCGACAGCATCGAGCTGGGTGAGCCGAGCTCGCGGTGGAACGAGACCGACAGTCCATGTGCGAACCGAGCAGCGGCGCGATCGGTATCGACAAACTTGAGTGGCAGCACACCCTCACCATCGAGAGCGCAGAGCGATAGGGCTACTGCACCGGCCTGGTGCGGCACGGCGCCGGGTTTGTAGGCGCGGGCACGGAAGGGTCGGCAAGCTTCGGCCTGTAGCTCTGCGACGCGGGACGGGCTGTAGCGGCCACGCTCTAGTTGGAGGATAGGATCGCGTGTCAACTTCTCGAACGCGTCGATGATGCCAGCGACGTCTTCATTCAGACTGGGTACAACCGCATAGCCCGATACCGCTCCGACCTTGTAGCTGCAGCGCCAGATTGCGGAGCTGCATTCGGTGGGCTGGTTGCCGGGGCAATTATCAGTACCATAGCAAAAGGTCGCCTCTGATACGCCGTCGGCAAAGATATAGGTGGCGTTTGGGGTGATCGGCGCGATGTCGTCGATGGAGATAATTTTGCGGTGCCCGTACTCGGTGAGTGCAAGTACCGGCGTGCCACGTCCCGCGCCCGTATAGGCGGGCAGGTCGAGTACGCCTAGGGGCTTTACCACCAAGCCGATGGGGTACATCTCCTGGTCTTCGAACTGCTTCTCCTCGCAGGTGACGTTCGCGAAGCGACCGGGCTGGACCGTGATCCAGAACTCCACATCGCCGATGGGACTCAACTTGGTGACTTCGTCATCTGCCATGAAGAGTTGTTCTAACCCGCCAAGGGCCCAATTTAGCGCATCGCGCTCTTGATCGACACTAATGAGTTCGTCGCATCCGTCTATCTGGGCGATG
Source organism: Ruegeria sp. AN11 (assembly GCF_056536005.1). Lineage (NCBI taxonomy): Bacteria > Pseudomonadati > Pseudomonadota > Alphaproteobacteria > Rhodobacterales > Roseobacteraceae > Ruegeria > Ruegeria sp. AN11. The sequence continues at coordinate 3,704,719 of NZ_JBQFJD010000001.1, forward strand.
GCCACCACGGGAATAAGTGACAGCGCGGCAGCAAGGCTCACTATGCGCATGGTAAAGTTCCTAGGTATTCAAATGTTTTATGTTCTTTATGCTTACCCAATATACCATCAATAAAAGTATTTGTCTTGTTGAACTAAATCTTTGGCTCGAAGTAGTCTCTCCGATCTCCCGCCCAGCCGCGACATCCTCGGCGAAACGGGTCGTTTTTGTCATTCGTCGCGCAACGATCGAAATCGTTGCAAGAACATGTGCCACAAACTCTTGGCAAAACCGCTTTTGATTTTGTCACTTTTTTGGCCTTCCTTCTGATAGCAGACATTCGCGCGCACTGCAGCATCGGTGACTTTTGGGCTCCCATCAGTCCTTCGCAAGACTGGGAATGAACGTCCCCACCACCCGCCAGCACCAGCGAACATTCTTCAGCGCCCCGGAACGACTCGTCAGCGGTCCAGTCTTACGGACGCCGTCAGCACCAGTGGACGGTCACTCCAGCGGTCAAAATGCCCCGTGCTCACTGATAGAAATGCCCCCGAAACCGCCCCAGTTCCGGTCACCGGTCGGAAAAGTTGATAGGTTTCATGGGTCGGCAAGGATTCCTACCACCCCAGCCAGGTCATCGGAACATCGAGACGTAGACACCCGTGGCAGCCGTTTGCTACGGAAAATGCCCCCGTTTATGCCCCAGTGGTTTCGGGTGTTCTGCCTCCCCCTGTCTCTTCCTCTTTCCTGACCTCTAGCAGGGGTTCTATGGGGGTGGGGAATAGGTATAAGTAATGAATAGAAACCGGAGGATAGAGAGACCCGAGTATCCTCCTTCCTGATCCATAATACACAGAGGGAGGAGGAGGTTATGGGGGAGATAGAGAACCCATGGCACTCGCGACCGATCGACGTTCACCGCTGGTCGGATCATCCAGAGGTGGCAGAGTTGGTCGACCGCATCTGGGACGGCTGGCGCTGAATGGGCTTGGAGAGGTATCTAGGCATGTCAGGTTCGAGCCCAGATGTGTAAGATGCTGCGTTCGGCTCGGGTGGCAGCGACCCGCAGTTTTCTGACTTTACGAGGCAAAGGCCGCTGGGCATTGCGGATCGGCACGACCGGCCCGATAGCGGCCATTCGACGGTCTGCAGCGGGTGGGGATTTGCGCTAAAGGTCCGCCCCGAACTAGTCAGTACCTGCCGGGATACATACTCATCATACTTTGGACATCGGCATCGCTGGAGAAGGCGTCCGGGTTGCGGGAAAGAACCTCCCTGATGAATTCCCGCCGGGACCGGGCGTCATCGGGCTGCGTTTCCTCAGTGCGGGGGTGCAGGGCGAAGTTGAATACACGCTGGATGAAGCCAAGAGCCTTTTGAAGCGGCGGGACTGTGCGGGTGCTGGTCATGAATGCATTCATCTCTCGGGCCTTTTCTGCTGCTGCGAAGGTTCTCCCACTGTAGTGGCTGCGGGATTTTCGGGTATCGGCCGCGGCGATGTGCTATTCTACAAAAATGAAGAGCGCATTCCGGAGCTGGTCAGAAATCAGGGTCTTTCTTGCCGTCGTGCGCGCGGGGTCCACCTTGGCTGCCTCGCCCCAGCTCGGCATGGCTCAGCCAACTGTTGCGCGCCGCATTGAGGCGCTTGAGCATGAGCTTGGCATAACCTTGTTCGAGCGGGACACGCGCGGCTTCCGGCCGACGGAAACAGCACGAGCAATCCTGCAGAAGGCGGAAGAAATCGAAGCGGCGGCGATTTGCCTGGCCGAGACAGTCGAAACGTTGCGCAGCACCAGGCCGATCCGGATCACGGCCTATTCCGGCAACTTCTCGCCCCGGGTCGCAACGATCTTCAACGAGTTCTCTTTACTCCGCCCCGATGTCAGCTTCGAATTCCTGCCCAGCGTCGAAGTCCTGGATCTATCGGCTGGCGAAGCGGATATAGCACTGCGCGTGACAAGAAGCCCTCCCCATCCAGACCTCATCTGCCGCAAGATCAGCACCGCGCGTTACGCGCTTTTCGGATCCCATTCATACGCCGAAAAACACGGGTTGCCGACCTCGGTCGAAGACTTGTTCAACCATACGTTTGTCAGCTTCCTACGTGAAGGCGTGCCGTCAGCCTTTCACGATTGGCTGATCCGCTATGCGGAACCTGATCAGATCAGGCAAACCTATTCCGAGCTGGATCTGATGCATGCCGCCATCCGGTCGGGTCATGGCCTTGGCATCATAAACGTGAAACTTGCCGAAAGCGATGACACGCTCATTCAATGCTTTGCGCCGCTCGAGGAGATGAACTCGGAGCATTTGATGCTGATTGCGCCAGAGGCTTATCGTCGCCCCGAAGTAAAGGCCTTCGCGAAATTCTTCGCGCCCCGCTATGCTGCCATTTTCAGGTAGAAGCTTCCCGTGAAACCGGAATAATGAATTGCGGCGGTCAACCACACTGATTGGGTTTTCATCCGCACACCGACTGTCTATGAATTGCGCCCCGAGCGACCGCTCTCCGGCTAGCCAGCCTACGCTTCCTCAAACGGAAATTCCCGTTGGTCACGTCCGATTCCGGCTAACTGCGGTTATAATCTCAACCGAGGCAGACGACCGCTCCGCCCGCATTTCGGTCGTTCGCCCAACCTCCTCCTCCCTCTGTGTATTTTGGATCAGGAAGGAGGGTACTCGGGTCTCTCTATCCCCCGGTTTCTATTCATTACTTATACCTGTTCCCCACCCCCATAGAACCCCTGCTAGATGTCAGGAAAGAGGAGAGGTCAGAGGGCGTCAGAACACCCGAAACCACCGGGGCATAAACGGGGGCATTTCTCGGAGGATTTAGCCCCAAGTGCCTGCTGTCGTTCCATGTTCTGATGACCTGGCTGGGGTGGTAGGAATCCTTGCCGACCGATGATTGTTATCGGCTTTTCCCACTAGCCCGAGAAACTGGGGCGGTTGCGGGGGCATTTCGAGGGTGAGCACGGGGCATTTTAACCGCCACAGAGGCCGCTGGAAGGGCTGCTTACGAGACCGCTAGATCGACCGTCCACTGGCGCTGAGACGACCGCTGACGAGTCGTGCCGGGGGGCTGACGACTGTTTGTTGGCATTGATGAAGTGGCTGACCGTTGGCGCAGAAGCGGACGTTCGAGCGGACAACGGCGAATGACCGTATCGAGCCCAAAGCAGACGTGGAGAAAACGGCGATATGTGATAGCCAACAGGGTATAATTCAATGTTGAGTGCCAAATGGTTTGCAACCCCGTACCTAAGAAAGTCACCCATATTCCGGATTTATTTGCCCTTGCTACCTGTCCATTTTGCCGCGATCAGCAGGTTGTTTCCCACCGTGATTTAAAGAGCAAGGGCAGGCCAATTGATGGAACTGCGGAGTGGGTGTGTTCACTTTGCAAGGGCATTCCGCGAAAAGAGCAATTTGATTGAATTATCCCCCGGGGGCGGGGCTGATCTTCGAGGTCATACCCAGCGAGCAGCTATCGCCTCCATTGCAAACGGTAGACTGTGTGATCATCTGGAAGTCCTTTGAGGACCAAAGATCGTACGGCCGCAAATTCGAACTCGTGATTTCCCCCAACTATGGCTCTCGTCACATCCGACACAAGAATTTCACCCGGATTGGCCGATGAAGTTATGCGAGCCGCTTTGTTGACCACGGTTCCGAAGAAGTCGCCACGCGCCAAAACAACGTCGCCGGTATGAATGCCAACTCGTAGGCCCAAGCGCGGTTCCACATCGCTCAAAGCCACGGCTTCCTGTATTTTGATCGCCGCCAGAAGCGCTTCAGTCGCTGATTGGAAACTGGACAATGTCCCGTCTCCCAGCGACTTCACGAATTGCCCCCGATGTGTTGCGACGATACTCTCAACAGTCTGAAAATGCTGATCTATCAACGCCGACCAACCCTGATCTCCCATGGCCGCCGCGAGCATCGTACTGCCTTCGACATCAGTAAACAGCACCGAGGCCAAACCTTCTGCCTGAAGCAATTCCGGACCTTCTTCGAGCGCAGCTTTCACAAGAGTTTGAATGGCCAACTGTTCGCTACCTACAAAATCTATGTTTGGGTAGGGAAGAGAGGCGTGACGATTAATGATCCTCCATGACGCACCCTCTAAGACGAATACCAGCACCGTGCGGACGATGTAATCATCTCGAAGCCCGGGAAACCCAACCCGATGTAGAAAAGCAGACCAGCCCGTCTCTCCGTTCTCGAAGGCTTCGGCTTCGAGAACTTCCCACACATCCGGCTCTGGCATTTCGCCGATGAATTCGCCGACTCCATCGCGGACAACCTGACCTTTCCAAAACTCATTCTCGCCAGTTCCAATGAAGCGCAGATCGACCGAGTCGGAAAGGTAGTCCTTCAAAACGTGCGTATTTAGGGTCCTAATCGCCTCAAACCAGCGTTCTGTAACAGCAAGTATCTCAGGAGAAGCCTTGACCACAACTGATACTCCCAACACAGGCGAAACAAGCGCAAAGTAAATTCGTCGATCTGGAATTAGCCGTACTGAACTCTACCACCTTTATGCTGCCCACGCACAAGCATGTAATCAAGGAAGAAGATGGTAGAGGCGTCAAGCACACCTTGGACCATGCAGACCTGAGACAGAGTTGTTGAAGCTCCGTCTCGCCGGCGCACTTAGGGCTTGCTTCGAGTTTCAGCTTTGTCCGCATCGCTGTCGCTAGCGAAGTTTCGGCGAATGACCAAACCGAGCACGAAACGTCCTATTAGGCTGCTGACAATATCTGTAGTTTTGACTCCTGCAAATTTGAAATTTGCATTGTGAATTAGGTCACATCTCAATGAGTTTCATTCTGATATTTTGTTAGTATCGAGGGAGATTTAATCATGAACATGGTTGCTGCACTCGCACTGCTATCTGCTCTTTTTTATTGTATTGCTATGGTCGCCATGAAGTCATGGTGGACACTACCCAGCCTGGGCGTGGCAACCATAATCGCTGTTGCCTTACTGACAGCTGGCGCATTCGAAGTTGCTGCTCTGGGGCGTGAAAAACTGGGGCTGATTTACGTGGCTGTAATGGGAGCTGAAGTCATAATTTTAGGTGTAGTCTCTCATTTTTTCTTCGAAGAGGTGTACTCAGTCAAAGAAGCTGCCGGGATGGCACTAGTTCTTGTTGGAACAGCTGTCGCCTGGACTTAGCCCTTCGATTTCACAACGATCTTGCTGCTCAGCGACCTCTTTGAGCGCCCCTATAGTTCGCATAGCAGACATTCACGTTTCGCAAGTTTAGGTCTGCCATCCGTCCATAAGCGGATATCTGACCAAATGACTACGATGTCCGCGTTGAGCCCAAAGCAGTCGGGAGATCTCTATTAATTTGGGTTCGATAAGCGGTCATGGCTTTTTGGATGGCTAGGTCAAACAGCTTTACAAGCGTTTCATCGCTAGAATTAACGATGTACACTATGCGACTTCTCTAATCTGACGTAACTTGCCGAAATGCCAAAGCCGAAGATCAGAAAGCTTGCTGCCATCGTTTCGGTCGATGTCGTTGGTTACTCTCGTCTCATGCAAATTGATGAAGAGGGAACTCTTGCGCGGCTCGGAGTGTGCTTCGACGGCATCGTTTCGCGCCGGGTCGCAGCGCATCACGGGCGTGTCGTCAAATCAATGGGTGACGGCCTATTGATTGAGTTTCCTACAGCAGCAGATGCGGTTGCCTGCTCGTTGGAAATCCAAAAAGTCATCGCGGAACGGGAAGCCGACTTCACCGACGACTTGAAAATAACTTTTCGCATCGGTGTAAACATTGGCGACATTGTTGTCATTGGAGATGACATATTTGGGGACGGCGTGAATCAGGCGTCACGCCTTCAAGAAATTGCCAAACCAGGTGAGCTTTGTATCTCGGGCAGCGTGTTTGATCAGGTCAAAGACAAAATTGAGCATCCCTTTGTAGACCTAGGTCATCGAAAGTTAAAAAACATTGTTCAGCCTGTCCGGGCTTATCGTTCGACTTTGACGGCTGCAGGTGAAGAGTCCAAGCCGATTGGCTGGCCGTTCCTCACAGCTGCAAAACGTGAACCGATCACTGCAGGTGGATGTCTTTGCGGAGCGACTCGGTACCAGGTTTGGTCTCAGCCAGTTGCAGTTGGCTTTTGCCATTGCAGACACTGTCAGCTGGCTCTTGGTTCGCCATTGAATGCATGGGCAATTTTTGAGAAGCAAAATGTGACATTCGAAGGCGAAGAACCGAGTTTGTACGCTTCCTCAAAGCTTTCTGAGCGCGCATTTTGCAAAAATTGCGGGACGAGCATTTATACCGACATCAAAGATATCGGATACTATTCGATCCGTGTGGGGACGCTCGACAATCCAGCTGATTTTCCGCCTGAGCTTCACTATGGCGTCGAAAGTCAAATCCCTTGGGTCGACATACACGACGACTTACCCAGAATTAGAACAGAAGAAGATCCGCGCATGGCCTCTCGTTGGGTTGCTGTGGGCGAGCCAAGTTCCGGGCCAACTCCACCTTTTTCGGAGGATCGCGTTGCTAATAGGCTAGAGGGAATGACGATTGGTCCAGCAAAGAACAATGAGTAACGGCAGGTTTGTCCGCAACTCGGCCATTCCCACTAGAAACCTGAATGTCCGCGCCCGTCAAAACCGAGGAACCTCCTGCATCTAAATAAAGAAGCAACTGCAGGAGTTTGATCCATGAAGTACCTGTCTGCCCTCGGCGTTCTCGTCGGGGGTTTTCTTTTGCACCCACCGCCCAAGGCTGTCCTGACGACGATGCTCTGGGTGGTGTCTCGGTCTCATCCCGCTGTCTCGGCGCTGGTTCTGCTGGCGGTCCTCTGGACGTGGAGGTCCGACGATGACTGAGCTGGAGTTGACCCCCGGTGACGTCGTGGTTGTCCGGGCCTTCGATGACGTCCCTGAACACCTGTTCCGCGTGGACGAGGTGTTTGAAGACTGCGTGACCGGCTTTGCTGTGACCGGCCCACTGGCTGGTGCCTACGGCGAACCAGATCGGGAGATGATCGTCCGGCTCGTCCCTGACGCCTAACGGCAATCCCTAACAATCAACACTGAAAGGAGGAGACTCATGTCTGCTCACATTCGCTATGCCTATCTGAAGGGCCATACGTGGTTGTTCAGACGCAACTATCCTGTTGACGTGGCTCTCGCGCTGGGCGCTCAGGCACTGAAGCAGAGCCTGAAGACCGGGGATCGCAACACCGCCCGCGTCCGTGCCGCTGAAGTCAATGCGCGCTTCGAGACACTGGTGGAGCAAGTCCGTGGCCAGGCAGAGGACGCCCTGTCTGCCACAGAGAGCACCGCTGACGGTCCTGATTGGCTCGACCAGCCAGAGTCATCTCTCGTGCGTCTCCGGGCCACTCTGGAGGGCTCCGGGACAGTTCTGGACGGTCCTGCCTTCACCCGACCAGCCGCACCGGTAAAGGTAGTGATCCGGGACCTGAGCCGCGCCTATCTCTCCCGGCGTTGTGATGAACTGCGACCCAGCGGGTTCAAATCGGTCCGATACTCCGTCGGGTTGTTCACGAGCCGGTACGGCGACCGATCGGTTTGCAGCCTGACGCGGGCGGAGGGGCGAGAGTTTCTGTCAGCGATAGCCCAACTGTCTCCGATGATCGGTAAGTCAGAGAGGACCCGAGGGCTGACCCTGGACCAACTGGTCGCGTATTCGTCTCGAGGGTCGGTGACGATAACGGCCAGAACCCAACGGCGGATCTGGTCGCAGGTCAATCACTTCCTCGACTGGGTGGTCTATGAGGGGCATCTGGAGGTCAACCCGTTCCGGACGGTGCCGTTCGATCGGAAGGTCCGTCCTCAACCCTATGCAGTCCCGACCGACGAGGAAGTCGTGCGGCTGCTGAGAGCCAAGGACCGGGACCTGCATTCCGTTCTGCTGACCTGCCTGTTGACAGGACTGCGCGCGGGGGAAGCGGTCGGGTTACTCCGGGAAGACCTCGTGGCCAAGGGCAATCTCGGGTGCTTCGTTCATATCCAACCTAACCAACTGCGACTGCTGAAGACTGACGCCGCTGAACGACTGGTTCCGGTGCACCCCGTGCTGGATGAGATGTTCCGGCAGCTACCATCATCTGGTCCTCTGTTTCCTGACCTGACCGTGGCGCAGGTGACCAAGGGGTTCGCGCGACTGCGACGGCAACTGTGTCTGGAGCGGCCGGGATTGGTGTTTCACTCGACCCGCAAGTGGTTCATCACCCAGTGCGAGCGAACCGGTGTGCCTGAGCACTTCACAGCCTCTCTGGTCGGGCACAAGTCGGCACGGTCGGAGAACGGGATTACCTACGGCATCTACTCGGCTGGTATTAGCGACGAGCAACGTCGGTCGATCGTTGACCAGATACGGCTTCCGGCATGAGCTTCCCAGACATCGACGCGTTCGAGGAACGGGCTGCTATTGCTGAATTCGATGGCGGGTGCACCCGTAGAGCGGCAGAAGATCTGGCGGCTCGTGCTCAGGGGTTCCGAGACGCTGAAGCCTACTGGCAATGGCTGGCTGACTATGTCGTCAACCGAAGACCACCTTCATAGACAGAGCCCTCGGCGGCCCTTAGCGGGTTGCCGGGGGATCTCTGCTTTATTTTCTTTTTTTGCCGAAGTCGATGTTGGTTTAAGGCTGGCTGAATGACCGTTCTGTGGTCGGAACTGCTGGCCTAGCTTCATGGCGCGGGCAATTTACCTGCCCACACCAAAGATCCGCTTCGACTTTGCGGTTTATTCAATTGCAGGTAGCCCAGTGACTGCCTCGAACGCGTCCGAATGCGGCTCCACGTGATAAGGTTCTCGCGTCCCGGGCAAGACTTCAAAGAACGGATCGAAATCGACCATTGCCTGAGCGAGGATACCGAGCACGGTTGGGTCGCCCTCTATTTGCGCTGATCCATCCGCAAGTTGCGCATCCAGTGTTTTCTCACCGGCCATTGTCAACTCCAAGTCGGCACGGTTGATTGTCAAAGTCAGGTCGGGCGCATCTGCAGTGAACCCTTCGACATTTGTTAAGGTCGCGTTGCGCAACTCCACGAGGAACTTCTCACCATTGTCGGGAGTCACCAAATTCATAGTGAACTCGTGCCCTTCGACTTTGCGGCTGTCCATCTTGATGGCAAGGAAGTTCAGGAACAGTTCCGTCGACATAGCCCGAATAACGTCCGGACTCGAAGAGTCTGGAATGTCGCCCCCCGGGATACCCGAACGCAACTCAAATGCTCCGGACAGGAAGGAATTACGAAGTCCCGGATTTTCTTGCTGATAGCCGAGTTGTTCGTACACATCTGCCAGCAGATTCCGGGCCGACATGTTGTGCGGTTCCGCTTGCACCAGCTTGTTCAGAATCTCGCTAGCCAGAAGGTATTCACCGGTGTCGTGCAACTCGACTCCTCGAGCCATGATTGCGTCTGAGCCGCCCATCATCTCTACATAGAGAGGCGCTGAGTCCTCTGGCGAGTGCGGGATCAACGTTGCCGGGTTGCAGTCCCAGAAGCCGATGTATCGCTGCACTACACCTCGGCTATTGTGTTGAGGTGAACCATGATAACCCCGACAGTGCCACTTGTCTTGAAGGCTTTGCGGCAGGCTGTAGACGTTGTGAATCTGGTTGATCGTCACGCCTTTATTAACAAAATGCAGCACTTGATTGTTCATGTGTGCATAAAGGTCTCGCTGATCGCGCAGTATCGCTTGGACTCGGTCGTTGCCCCAACGCGGCCAGTGGTGCGAATAGAACATCACGTCTGCTTCTTCACCATAGAGATGAAGCGCGCGGCTGATATACTTCGACCAACGCAACGGATCACGTACAGGTGCACCGCGCAGCGTGTAAATATTGTGTAACGTCGCCGTTACGTTTTCCGCCATCCACAGAGCCTTCATGTCGGGCAAGTAGGTGTTCATATTCGAAGGTGCCTCTGTCCCCGGTGTGTTCTGGAAAATCATCCTGACACCGTCCACCTCGAACTCTTCGATGTCCTCTTCAACTATTCGGGTCGGCGCAATCAGTCCGACAGCACCGGCTGACACACCCTGCCCAAGACCCTGTCCGACATAACCATGAGGGCTTGCAGGCAGGAGTAGCCCATACTGGTAAAACAGGCGGCGATTCATGGCGTTGCCAGCATAAACATTCTCGGAAATTGTATGTTCCATGAAGTCGCGGGGTGCGATAATTTCAACCTTACCTGCGCGGACATCGGCCTCATCAACGACACCGCGCACCCCCCCCCAATGGTCGCCGTGGGAATGCGAATATATCACCGCTGTTACGGGTAATCCCTCGCCCACATGCTGCTGGAACAACTCCAGAGCAGCGCGAGCAGGTTCCGCAGAGATAAGAGGATCAATAACAATCCACCCAGTCTTGCCTCGCACGAAAGTGACATCGGATAGGTCAAACCCACGCACTTGGTAAATGCCGGGAATAACCTCGTAGAGACCATAGTTCTGGTTCAATCGGGAAATGCGCTGCAGGGATGGGTGAATACTGTCAAAGTCAGTATCGCTGTTCAGAAAATCAAATCGCTTCTTGTCCCACGCGACGTGACCGGCATCAGCCATGATCTGCTTGTCCTGCATCTCAGCAATGAGGCCGCGCTGCTGTTCTTCGAAGTCCTGCACATCAGAGAATGGAAGGGTACGCCTCGCTTCGTCCAGAATTTCCAGTGTATATTTGGACGGTGCCTTCCCTTTCGGATGGAAATGCCCTTCAAGTGGCGGTGCGGAAGCCGTGCTCTGTGCAGCTGCTTCGTCTAACAGAGCGGTGGACGAAACGGCAAATGCTGTTCCGACAGTAGGGATTGCCTTCAATACATCGCGTCTCGTGGTCATAAGTTCCCTCCTCCCAAATCTTAAAACTACGACAATGTTTGCGATGATAGCAGGCGAGGAGCTTTGATGCATGATAAACAAATTCATTTCTTGAGATGTCTTCTCGGAGTTCTCAGGCCAGCCATTCGAAGCACTAGGCTCGGGCGACCGCCCCACCGCAGCCCCCATGACCCGCCAGCGCCAGCGACCCCCGTCAGCCCCCGGAACGACTCGTCAGCGGTCGTCTCAGCGCCAGTGGAAGGTCGATCTGGTGGTCTCGCCAGCGCATCTGTCGGCACTAGTAAACTGCCTCTCCAGCGGTCGAGAATGCTCCGTGCTCACTCGTCCTTCGTCCTCGTTCCGCCCCCGAAACCGCCCCAGTTTCGGCCACCGGTCTGAAAAGCTCTTAGGTTTCATCGGTTGGCAAGGATTCCTACCACCCCAGCCAAGTCATTCAGACATGGAACAACAGCAGGCTCCGGGGGCTAAACCCTCCGAGAAATGCCCCCGTTTATGCCCCAGTGGTTTCGGGTGTTCTGACACCCTCTGACCTCTCCTCTTTCCTGACCTCTAGCAGGGGTTCTATGGGGGTGGGGAATAGGTATAAGTAATGAATAGAAACCGGAGGATAGAGAGACCCGAGTATCCTCCTTCCTGATCCATAATACACAGAGGGAGGAGGAGGTTATGGGGCAGATAGAGGACCCATGGCACTCGCGGCCAATCGACGTTCACCGCTGGTCGGATCACCTAGAGGTCGCCGCCCTGGTCGACCGCATCTGGGATACGCGCCAATTCGTGTGGACTTAGAGTTTCCTGGTTTGCACAATAGGTGGTCCCTCATGTTAGGATATTGACACCTAGCGAACCGTGCTCGCTGAAATCGCGTTTTATGATAGAGTAAGCAGTCAGCAAATTGAGACTTTTTGCTTGAGGAAACAAAGATGGAACGCAAGTTGGCGGCCATTCTGGCCACGGATGTTGTCGGGTTTGCGGGGTTGGTATCACGCGATGAGAGCGGGGCATTGGCTAAATTGGTGCGTCTAGAACGTGAGGTCATTGACATGCAGGTCGAAGCAAACCGAGGCCGTGTGTTCAAGTCTACAGGCGATGGGTTTTTGGCTGAGTTCTCCAGTGTCTTTGAAGCGGTCAATTGTGCAATCGGCGTTCAAAGAGCATGTGCGCTGGAAGCACGCCGGTCGAACAATGACGACTCACTCATCTTACGTGTCGGCGTCTCTCTTGGTGATGTTGTTGTGCACGGGGAAGATATTCTGGGAGAAGGCGTAAATACAGCCGCGCGGCTGGAAGCAATTGCAGAACCAGGTGGAATTGCTGTCTCAGGCGAAGTAATGGCACAAATAGTCGGCAAGGTAGAGCTCCCACTGGTGGATTGTGGTCACAAAAAATTAAAAAGTACGGATACTCCAATTCATGTCTACATGACCCAGTCAAAATCTGGGGAAGCAGGAGGTTTTCTGGATTTTGATGAAGACGAATTGACCAAGACCCTAGTGACCGGCGGCTGTATTTGTGGATCTGTCCGCTATGAAGTAAACGCTCCGGCCATAAGCACTGGATATTGCCATTGCAGCTGTTGCAGAAAATTCTCCGGTTCGGCAGTCAACGCATGGACAGCGTTTCCTGCTTCTTCTGTTCGTTTTCTCACCGAAGAGCCACTTTATTTCGCAACCACGCCAATAGCGATGCGTGGCTTTTGCCCTAAGTGCGGGGCAAGTCTGACTTACAAGCTCATTCAGCCTAAAGAAACGGCGTATTTGGTCCTGCATACTTCAAGTCTCGATCATCCAGAAAATTTTGCTCCATCAGTCCACTCTGGTATGGAAAGCAAATTGCCTTGGTTCGACATTTTGGATGATCTGCCTCGCACACGGTCCGCAGACTCCCGAGTGTTGCAAAAAGCATGGTCGAGTGTCGGTTTGCCCGATCCCGAAACTTGGGGGCCTTTGGCTGAGCCGCCAGATGTTTTTTAACGGCCAAGGAAACTCGCGAAAGTTTGCACCTCAATCTTTCATCTATCGACTGTTACGATCCACTTGGTTCTGCCACCTCAATATTGGATCTCGAACGGAACAACCTCTCGCCCTGTTCGCCTCTCTTGTTCCGCCAATCGTTGAAGATACCCCTCTGACCGGGCCGTCTGCCGCCAAATCACGTAGTCTTTCACATGGTCCGCATTGGGGTCGGCCTGCTCGTCCAGCCCATAGAATTGGTTCGACGTCGGTAACGGGGCACCGGCCACTTCTTCTGAAGCCTCGGCCATCACCCGCTTCAATTCTCCAACACGGGTATAGTCGATGATGTAACTGTCATGCACTGACAGGACTGGTACGGCCAGATCGCAGAAGTGCCGATGGACTCGTTCTGCTATCTGACTATCGAGGTGCATCAGCCGGATACCTTGATCCGCGAACAGAAAGTCCCTGATGTGAGGGGTCTTTTCCAGAAAGCCCGTCAGCAGGGTCTCCAGTTGCTCGTTCGTCAGTGTCTTGCCTGCGTGGCCGGTTGGAAAGCCATCACGAAACGCCCGGAAGGCGGCATCCCTGGAACCGGCGTTGATCGCTGTCAGTACAAGCCGCTTGATAAATTGACGCTGTAGCACTGAAGGCAGCCATGCACCCAGTATGTCGGGCAATTCATAGGGATCGCCATCAAGTTCTTTTCCTGCTCGAATGCTGAGCAACGAGACATGGAGGCTGCGGAAGTCCACTTCGACGACCGGCGTGTCATTGATGAAGATCTTCGACCTCCAGTCACTGTTGATCTGCTGCCACCAGCCGCCATGAAAGCGCCCATTCAGGTTGAAGTCAGAGCGGCTGAATATCCTGCGGGTGAACTTATGATGATGATCGGTGGTGACATCATCGACCCTTGGTTCATCCAAAACAGGGATATCAATGAAAGCATCAGCGATTACTTGGTTGTAGCGCTCAAGCTCAGCCCGCATTCTGATGATCTCGTCGGTATCCTCGTACTCGACCAGTGCCTCTGCTTTGTCGCCTCTGAGGATGATGATTTCTTCACCTTCGACCCGACCAACGTCATCTCGTCGGAATGCCACTTCGGCGAACCATCCCTGCAGGACCTCGGAGGCTCGTATCCTCGTCGTTCTGTTCCCCCGGGCCAGAGGACCCGAGTAGCTGCCCTTGGCAACATCCAATAGTCCTGCCTCAATCAGGGTGTGAATGATCGGGATGATCTTCTTGGATATATGGATCGCGTTATAGCGAGAAGACGTGTCCCAGTAGTTCGAGGACATGGAGACGCCGATAGACAATTCCGGGTCTTCCAGCCAAGCAACATAAAGGTCTAGAACCAGCACCCGCAGTTGATGTCTGAATGCAGTCTTCGGCTTCGGTCCGGAGGTCTTATCACTCGGCAGGTAGCCGTCCCAGATGCGGTCGACCAACTCTGCCACCTCTGGATGGTCTGACCAGCGGTGAACGTCGATGGGCCGCGAGTGCCATGGGTTCTCTATCTCCCCCATAACCTCCTCCTCCCTCTGTGTATTATGGATCAGGAAGGAGGATACTCGGGTCTCTCTATCCTCCGGTTTCTATTCATTACTTATACCTATTCCCCACCCCCATAGAACCCCTGCTAGAGGTCAGGAAAGAGGAGAGGTCAGAGGGTGTCAGAACACCCGAAACCACTGGGGCATAAACGGGGGCATTTCTCGGAGGGTTTAGCCCCAAGTGCCTAGTCTCGTTCCATGTTCCGATGAACTGGCTGGGGTGGTAGGATTCGAACCTACGATACACGGTACCAAAAACCGCTGCCTTACCACTTGGCTACACCCCAACGGTGAGCGGCTATCTACGATTGTTGGTGGCGGTGTTCAAGGGCTTTCCTGCAAAAATCTCGGTTGCCCCAGAAATTTTTTCAAGCCTTTATTTTGTTTCAATCAAGACCGCCCCGGCGCGATGTCCGGTCGCGACCAATTCGTGCGCCGCCGGGCACTCGTCGATAGAAAAAACCTGCTGGATTGGGCAATACAAGGCACCTGCCTCAAGTGCGGTGTGGAGTTTTTCGATTGCTGCAGAACGGGAGGCCATGGGTAATAGATAAACCAGGATGGTCTCCAGCGTAACCGCTTTGAACATCAGGGGGTAGAAGGGCAGAACGGGAAGCATTTCCTTGGCGGACCCAAAAGTGTTGATCCGTCCGTTTTCAGCGATGACTGCCGTGTTCGTCTCGACGTTCCGGCCAAATTCGACATCGACGATTCGGGCGATCGGGCGCCCGTTGTTGGCTTGCAGAATTTGATCCGCGAGGTCCGGGGCATTGTAGTCCAGAACCGCATCTGCTCCGGCCTGCAAAACCCTTTCGAAACTGCCCGGACCGGACGTGGCGATGACATGGGCGCCGCCCCACTTTGCCAGTTGAACAGCCAGATAGCCGACCGTGCCAGCGCCGCCGTGAATCAGCAGGCTTTGCCCCGCGATGTCACCGCCAGAGAATACGGCGTGGCATGCTGTCAGGCCCGGAATGCCCAGTACGGATCCGGTTTCGAAAGACACGGAATCGGGCAGTGGCACGGCTTGCTCGGCCGGCAGCGTGATCTCAGTGGCGGCTGTGCCAAACGGCCGCTGCCACTGGCCGTTCCAGAGCCAGACGCGTTGACCGATCCTTGAGGTTGGGACTCCCTCGCCAACCGCCGCGACAACCCCCGACCCGTCGCTGTGCGGGATGATCACTGGGAATGGCGGCTTGGTCACGCCGGGTCTGCTTCCGGCGCGGGCTTTGACATCCGAAGGATTGGCACCTGAAAACGCCAGATCAACTGTGACTTCTCCGACCCCCGGAGGGGTTGAGGGCACATCCTGTACTTTCAGAACGTCGCCTGCGGAACCAAAGGCGCGATAAGTGACGGCTTTCATGGTCATCCCTTCTTGTCTCGCCGCAACAGTAGCCGGGACGGCGTGAATTGCCAGCCCCAGTAAAGGATTGGGAGCGACAGGTACGGCGGATTCCTTGTTTTGCCGTAGGCCAGCTGCAATTGAATTCCAGTTGCGAAAAGTGTCAATTAAGATAATGAAATAACTAATAAAAAATGGAAATCGCATTGAAAATGGGGATTTCAGGGATTAGCTTTCGGACATCCGCAAGACACGTGCCAAGGAGGCTCAGAAATGCAATTGAATTCCAAAGTTTCAGACGCCCTGAACCGTCAGATCAACAATGAGCTTCACGCCTCGTATTCCTATCTTGCGATGGCCGCTTATTTCGAATCCCAGGATCTGCCGGGCTTTGCACAGTGGTTCAAAAGCCAGTCGGCAGAGGAAAACGCACACGCTATGCGTATCTTCGAGTTTCTGGCCAAGCGCGGGGGGCGGATAGAGATTGACGGGATTGCCAAACCCCAGGCGGATTTCGGGTCGCCGGTTGATGTGCTGGAAGCGGCGCTGGCGCAGGAGAAGACCGTTACAGGTCAGATCAATGCGTTGTTCGAACTGGCGCAGGAAGTCAGGGAGTTCAGCACCCAGAACATGTTGAACTGGTTTCTGGACGAGCAGATCGAGGAAGAGGATCTGATAGGTCAGGTGCTGGACAAGGCAAAGGCCGCCAACGGTGATCGCTGGCACCTTTTGATGCTGGATCAGGAGCTTGGCGCTCGCGGCGTTGGCGACCCGGAATAGACGCCGGCGAAAGGGCTATTCCCGGATTTCTGCAGGATCAACGCCCCACAGGTTACCTTTCAGCGTCCAGCCGCGATAGCCACCGGCTGAGACGCGGCACCAGTCAACCGTGCAGGTTCCAAGGCGGGCCACGACGCCCGCTTCGAAATGAGCGCTGACCTGTGAGGCAGGGTCGGGACTGGAATAGACCGGCAGCATGTCGCTTTCGATCAGAACGGTCCGTACGCCTGACAACAGGGCGTAGTGGACCCAACCTCCGGCGCCGTCGCGATCCTGAACCTTGCGCCAGTTTCCGTATTCGGCAGTGATCTGCAACGGCATCCCGCGCCGTTTGAACACCCAATCGATTCGATGGGTCAGCGATGGCCCGCGGCGCACATTCCCTTCAGCGGCTTTCATCGACACATAACGTGGCAACGGTAGGTTGGTGACGGGGCCGCGTTTGTCCTGCGCGCTGGCCGCCAATGTGCCGAACACGATCAGAAATACAGACAGGATCGCCAGAACCGGGCGTTTTACCGATAGAAAACCACTCACCGAATGCCTGCTCTTATACCTGTTCAACGGGTTTCGAAAAAAGGTCGACTCAATGGCCGTGGGGTTCTTGTGCCCCGCCTTATCCTGCGCCACGATGACATGGCGCGCGCACGTTTGCAAAGCAGTGGGAGGGCGAAAGTGCCAAGAGAACGTCTGAGTGTTGTCGTTACGCGACGGTTGCCAGAGGCAGTGGAAACCCGATTGAGCGAGCTGTTTGATGTGCGCCTGCGGGACGATGATACACCCATGACCCGCGACGAGCTTGTCGCGGCCGTGAAAGAGGCGGATGTCCTTGTCCCGACGGTCACGGATACCATTGACGGCGGACTGCTGGGGCAGGCGGGTGAAAACCTGCGGCTGATCGCGAATTATGGCGCCGGCGTCGACAATATCGATGTCGCGACCGCGCGGCAGCGTGGGATACTGGTCTCGAACACACCCGGTGTTCTGACCGATGATACCGCGGATATGACAATGGCGCTGATATTGGCCGTCACACGCCGTATCCCCGAGGGGCTGGCGATCATGCAAAAGGGCGATTGGACGGGATGGGCGCCCACGGCATTCCTTGGAGGGCGGATCGGCGGTCGCCGGCTTGGCATCCTCGGCATGGGCCGGATCGGTCAGGCTGTCGCGCGCCGTGCCGCCGCGTTCGGAATGCAGGTGCATTACCACAACCGCCGCAGGCTGCGCCCCGAGATCGAAGAAGAACTTGAAGCGACCTATTGGGAGAGCCTGGACCAGATGGTATCGCGGATGGATGTCATCTCGGTCAACTGCCCGTCGACCCCGTCAAGCTTTCATCTGATGAACGCACGTCGTCTGAAACTGATGAAACCGTCGGCTGTCCTTGTGAACACCTCGCGCGGTGAGGTGGTCGATGAAAATGCGCTGACCCGCATGATCCGGTCAGGCGAAATCGCGGGGGCAGGGTTGGATGTCTACGAACACGGTACCGACGTCAACCCGCGCCTGAGGCAACTGCCCAACGTTGTCCTGTTGCCGCACATGGGGTCCGCCACGCTGGAGGGGCGGATTGAGATGGGCGAGAAGGTTATCATCAATATCAAAACCTTCGAGGACGGGCATCGCCCACCGGATCAGGTGGTGCCATCAATGCTTTGACAAAATGACGCCCCGGTCGGAAATGCCGGGGCGATCGTGTATTTCATCATTATTAGATTGAGAGGACACTATGAAACGGGGATTGATTTCAGGACTGCTTCTGTCTGTGGCTGTCTCGACCACTTCGGTATTCGCTCAGGAAACTGCGGACGCGGTGTCGCCCGAGGCGGCGACCGAAGGTGAGGCGCAGGCGCTGACCGCTGAGGTGATCGCAGCGCTTGAAGCGAAGATGGCCGGGGCCCCGGTTGAAGCGCAAGACTGGATGGTGGCCGCCGCCAACCCGCTTGCGGTCGAGGCGGGCGCGCGGGTGCTGCGCGACGGGGGCACGGCGGCGGACGCGATGGTTGCCGTTCAGGTTGTTCTGGGATTGGTCGAGCCGCAATCGTCAGGTCTGGGCGGTGGCGCGTTTCTGGTCTGGTACGATGCGGCCAGCGGTCAGCTGACCACTCTGGACGGGCGTGAAACTGCACCGCTCGCGGCAAGACCCACGCTGTTTCAGGACGAAAACGGAGAGCCGCTGAAGTTCTTCGATGCCGTTGTCGGCGGCCTTTCTGTGGGAACGCCCGGTACGCCTGCCTTGCTCGAAGAAGCGCATCGGCGCTGGGGGCGCAGCTCATGGCCCTCGTTGTTCAAGGACGGCATCGCGCTGGCCGATGACGGATTTCTGGTGTCGCCTCGACTGGCGGCTTTGGTCGCGAACGACGCCGAGCGTCTGGCGCGTTTTCCTGCTACGGCCGAATATTTCCTGCCCGGTGGGGCACCTTTGGAACAGGGGCAGCGGCTGACAAACCCGGAATATGCCGAAACGCTTCGCACCTTGGCAGGTGAAGGCTCAGCCGGGTTCTACGGTGGCGATATTGCTGCGGGCATCGTGAACACAGTTCGCTCGGCGCCGGGCAATCCGGGTGTGTTGTCCGGGATCGACCTCGCGCTCTATCAGGTGGTAGAGCGCGCGCCGGTTTGCGCGGCCTACCGGGCCTATGAGGTCTGCGGCATGGGCCCGCCATCATCAGGTGCCCTGACGGTCGGGCAAATTCTGGGAATGCTGGACGGCTACGATCTGGCTGGCCTCGGGCCGGAAAATCCCGAAGCGTGGCGATTGATCGGTGACGCCTCAAGACTGGCATTTGCCGATCGCGGTCGCTACATGGCTGACAGCGATTTCGTCCCGGTGCCGACCGCCGGTCTGGTGGACCCGGACTATCTTTCCCAGCGCGGTTCGCTGCTGAACCAGGAAGGTGCCCTGACCGAGGCAACACCCGGCAAGCCCGAGTTCGACCACGCCCTGAACCTGGCGGATGATGTTTCTCTGGAGCTGCCGTCGACGTCGCATATCTCGATCGTTGACCGGTATGGGAATGTGCTGTCGATGACGACGACAATCGAAAACGGCTTTGGCTCGCGGCTGATGACAAGCGGCTTCCTGCTGAACAATGAACTGACGGATTTCTCGTTCCGAACGCACAAGGACGGCGTCCCGATTGCCAACCGGCTTGAACCCGGCAAACGCCCCCGCTCGTCGATGAGCCCGACCATCGTCATGCAGGACGGTGCTCCGGTGCTGGCCATAGGTTCACCCGGCGGCAGCCGCATCATCGGGTATGTCGCCAAATCGATCATCGCCTGGGCCGATTGGGGTATGGATGTGCAGCAGGCCGTTTCCCTGCCGCATCTGGTCAACCGCTTTGGGACATATGATGTCGAGTTGGGCACCGGTGCAGAAGGTTTCCTGGATGCCCTGACCGAGCTGGGTTTCGAAGTGAATGCCCGGGATCTGACCTCGGGCCTGCATGCCATCGAAATCGGAGAGGTTCTGAGCGGTGGCGCAGACCCGCGTCGTGAAGGTATAGCGCTGGGTGAATAACCGGGCGACAGAAAGGAAAGACCATGGTGCAGGCAAACGCTTTGCCCCGGAATGAGGACGGGATTGCAACCGCAATCGGTATCCTGAAACAGACATTCGGGGACCGGCTGCAAACGGGTGATGCCATCCGCGAGCAGCATGGGCATACAACGACCTGGATAGAAAACCAGCCGCCGGACGCGGTGGTCTTTCCACACTCAACCGCAGAAGTCTCGGATATCGTCAGCACCTGTGCCCTTCACAAAGTGCCGGTGATTGCATTTGGAACCGGCACTTCGCTGGAAGGGCACGTGAACGCGCCCGCAGGTGGGGTTTGTGTTGATCTGAGCCAGATGAACAAGATACTGGCCGTCAATGCCGGTGATCTGGACTGTCTTGTGCAACCCGGTGTCACGCGTGAGGATCTGAATTCGTATCTGCGGGATCAGGGCCTGTTTTTTCCCATCGACCCGGGGGCGAATGCCTCGCTGGGCGGGATGGCTGCGACCCGCGCGTCAGGCACAAATGCCGTCCGCTACGGCACGATGAAGGACAATATACTCAGCCTCGAGGCCGTGATGCCGGATGGGCGGATCATTCGCACTGGTCACAGGGCCAAAAAATCCTCGGCCGGATATGACCTGACCCGACTGCTGATCGGGGCCGAGGGCACCTTGGGCATTATCACCGAACTGACGCTGCGCCTTCAGGGCATCCCCGAGGCGATCAGTTCAGCCCGGTGTTCTTTTCCCTCCGTAGATGCGGCCTGTCAGGCCGTCATGATGACGATCCAATACGGCATCCCCGTGGCCCGGATCGAATTGCTGGACGAGTTGTCGGTCAAGGCGGCCAATGCCTATTCCGGCCTGGCTCTCCCTGAAACACCGCTCTTGCTGCTCGAGTTTCACGGGTCCGAATCCGGTGCCATCGAACAGGCCGAAACCTTCGGACACATCGCGGATGAGTTTGGCGGTACCGATTTCGCCGCAACCTCGACCACGGAAGAACGTAACAGGCTTTGGCAGGCCCGCCACGACATGTACTGGGCGTGTCTGCAGTTGCGACCCGGCACAAGTGGTATTTCGACCGATGTCTGCGTCCCGATCTCGCGTCTCTCCGAATGTGTGACTGCCACGCAGGCCAAAGCGGCCGAGCTGGGCCTGGTCGCGCCGATGGTAGGGCATGTCGGGGACGGCAACTTCCACACTCTGTTGTTGATCGACATGGACAATACAGCCGAGGTGTCCAATGCTGAACAATTCGTCGGCTGGCTGAATGATCTGGCCATCTCTATGGACGGAACTTGCACGGGTGAACATGGCATCGGGCAAGGCAAGCGACCCTACCTTCATCGAGAGCTTGGGGCCGCGTTGGATTACATGGCCGCAATCAAATCTGCTTTGGATCCGGACAATATCATGAACCCGGGCAAGATATTGTGAGCGGCCCTGCCGCTTCATCTTTTCCCAAATACTCAAATTCAGCGATCTTCAGCTGACCGAACTTCTGTTGTTCGTGCACTAAGGTCGGTTTTGTCCGTTTTTGCGTCGGATGGACTTTGCGGTCAGATGCGCCATTCGTCATAAACCATGCCAAACAGATTCATTCCGGAGAGCGGGCACATGAAAACCCAAGTCAAAGCACTGGTCGTTGGCGGCGGCGCCGTCGGCACCTCGATTGCGTATCATCTGGCCAAGGCGGGCTGGGACGATGTGATGCTGATCGAGCGGGACGAATTGACGTCCGGATCGACATGGCACGCCGCCGGTCTGCTGCCGCTGTTCAACATGTCCTATGCGACAACTCACATCCACAAATACTCGGTCGATTTCTACAAGACGCTCGAGGAGGAAACCGGCCTGAACGCTGGTTTTGCCGTGGTCGGCAACCTGCGCATGGCGCAGACGCAAGAGCGTATGGATGAATACATGCTCTATGCGTCCACAGCCGAAACCTGCGACGTCGCCTACGAGTGGCTGACACCGGAGCAGATCAAGGAACGCTGGCCGCTGATCGAGACCTCGGACCTGAAGGGCGCGATCTATCACACCGAAGACGGCTATATTAACCCTGCGGACGTAACGCAGGCGATGGCCAAGGGGGCCCGTCAGCGTGGCGTCGATATCGTGCGCAAGATGCAGGCCGACGCGTTCCACTGGAACGGCACCCATTGGGAAGTCACCTGCACCAAAATGGTGGAAAAGGGTGGCAACCTTGTCGAAAGCGACGAGAAGGTCGTGATCACAGCCGAGCATGTCGTGACCGCATCGGGCAACCACGCACAGCGCACTGCCAAGATGCTGGGCATCAAGATGCCTGCCATCCCGGTTGAGCACACCTTCATCGTCATGGACAAAGACCCCGAGCTGGTCAAATGGCGCGAAGCAGGCAACCCGGAACACCCCGTTGTGCGTGACGCCGACAACGAGTCCTACGCGCGTGAAGAGCGTGGCGGCTGGATTCTGGGTATCTATGAGCACGGCGCACCCGCGCGCTTTGAACATGGCGTGCCGGACAGCTTCCGTGCCGACCTGTTCCCGCTGGATCTGGACCGGATCGCGGATCAGTATATGGCAATGGCCGAGCGTGTGCCGTCCTGTGCCGAGTCCGGCTTGAAGGACGACTTCAACGGCCCGATCTGCTATACCCCCGACGGCAACCCGCTGGTTGGTCCGGCACCAGGCCTGCGCAACATGTGGCTGGCCGAAGGTTTCTCGTTCGGGATCACCGCCGCGGGCGGCACCGGCTATTATCTGGCTCAGATGATGGTCGATGGCGAAGCTGAGATCGACATGGCCTCGCTGGACCCGAAACGCTATTCGTCGAACTGGATGACCACCGAGTTCGCGGCGCGCAAGAACGAAGAGTGTTATGAGCACGTCTACATCCTGCACCACCCGGATGAAGAGCGTGAAGCCTGCCGTCCGCTGCGTACCGTTCCGGCCTATGATCGGCAGAAAGCACGTGGCGCACAGTTCGGATGGGTCAACGGGTGGGAACGCCCGAACTATTTCGGCCCCGTCGATGCACCTGACAACTTCGACAAGGAAAACCGCTCGTTCCGCCGTGGTGGCTGGTGGCAACATGCCGTCGAAGAAGCCAAGGCGATCCGCGAAGGCGTTGGCCTGATCGACGCGTCGGCCTTCACCAAGCATGTCGTCAAAGGCCCCGGTGCGACCCAGTTCCTGGACTGGTTCACCTGCAACAAGCTGCCCAAGGTCGGACGCATCAACCTGACCTACGCGCTGACCTCGCACGGCACCACCCGCACCGAATACACCATCGTCCGCAACGGCGAGAACAACTACTACATCGTCTCTGCCGGTGCCTGGACCGAGTATGACGCCGACTATCTACGCAAGGCGGCCGAGGACAAGATGGAGGAGTTCGGTTACATCGAGATTCAGGACGTGACCACCCAGTGGGGCGTCTTCGCCATCGCCGGACCCAAGTCGCGTGACGTTCTGAAAGAGATCATCAAAGACGCCGATCCGGAAACCGCACTGTCCAACAAGCGCTTCCCGTGGTTGTCGGCCCGTCAGATCGAATTGGGTATGTGCCCGGTCAACGCGATCCGTGTGGCCTATACCGGTGAGCTGGGCTGGGAACTGCACCACCCGATCGAGATGCAGAACTACCTGTTCGACCTGCTGGAAAAAGCTGGTGAGAAGCACGGTATGAAGCTGGTCGGTGCACGCGCTCAGAACTGGCTGCGTCAGGAGAAATCCTATCGCGCCTTCGGCACCGAACTGGGCCGCGATGCAACCCCGCTGGAAGCCGATCTGCCGCGTTTTGTCGACCTGTCCAAGGACTTCTACGGCAAGGCCAAGCTGGAAGAGACCGGCGTGCGCGTGAAATGCTGCACCCTGCTGATCGACGGCCCGGACGATGCCGACCCGTGGGGCCGCGAGGCGCTGTACACGCCGGAAGGTGAGCGCGTGGGTCGTCTGACCTCGGGTGGATATTCGGTGGCCTTTGAGAAATCCATCGGCATGGGCTATGTGAAGCCCGAGCTGGCGGTCGAAGGCACCAAGCTGCAGGTCAAGATGCAGGACAAGCTGTGGGATGCGGTCGTGACCTGCGACAGCCCCTACGATCCGAAAAACGAAACCATCCGTAAGGACGGTTAAGTTAGGACCATGGGCGGTGCACTTGAATTGCGCCGCCTTTTGCGCTTGGCTTGTAGTGTAACGAATTGTTACTTATTGGAAAGTTCGTCGAAACATTCCAATGCCTTGGCCGCGTACATCATGGATGGTCCGCCGCCCATCTGGATGGCCATTGAAAGCACGTCCGAGACTTCGTCGCGTGAAGCCCCGGCTTTCACAAGAGCTTCTGTGTGCAATGAGATGCAGGGTTCACAGCGCACGGCGATCGACATCCCAAGGGCGATGAATTCCTTGATCTTGTAGTCCAACGCACCGCCTTCTTTGACGGATTTTCCCAATGCGCCGAAGGCGCGCGCCGTGTCGGGAATCGCCCCATTCAGGTTCCGCAAACCGCTTCGGGTTTCAGACAGTTTTGTCGTCCAGGTCATTGACGTTCTCCGTTATATACAAAAAACGGAATATATCGAAGGTCACCATCAGACTTTGATCTTGATCAGTTGCCGCGTTTATCCGCTATGAAGGCAAGATTATTTGCAGGCAACTCCACTCTTTCGACAACACTCAATCCTTGCCCTTCCATGAATTCGGCGATGTCATCATCGTTTTTGTACCCGATTTCAGGGTCTTGCTGGAAAAGGGCGTCATGAAAGCGTTGGTCACCGTCGCTGGTCAGGGTACCGGAACGCTTGAATGGGCCATAAAGGACAAAACGCCCATTTACGCACAGCGCCCGGGCGACTTCCGTCAGAAGCGTCATTGTTTCGTCCCAACTGATAAGGTGAAGCAGGTTGATCAGGACCACAAGGTCGAACTCTGCAAACTGCTTGTGCCAGCCCTCGGTTGTGGCATCCAGATGCGCGGCCTTCGATACGTTGGCCAGGGCCGTTGTATAGGCGTCGATGCTGGCGCGGCGAACAGGATCAATTTCGGTCGGTTGCCAATTGACTTCGGGCAGGACGGTCGCAATGGCACTGACATGCTGGCCTGTGCCGCTGGCAATCTCAAGCGCGGAACCTGAACGCGGTGCCCATTGCAGCAACAGGTCGCAAAGAACACCGCTGTTCCGGCTCGCGGCCGGAGCAACCAATTTGCCGCCGGCCTCCGGCGTCGCAACGCTCGCGTTCGAGGGCAACTTGCGGCGGGTCATGCGTTAAACCTCGCCGGGCTCAAAGCGGCGACTGTTTCCTGATCCAGTTCGGGGGCGGCGCCTGTTGTCAGATCCGCGACAAGCTGTGATGCAGCGGGTGCGGTTTGAAACCCGTAACCGCCCTGACCGACGGACCAGACGAATGAAGGGTCGCCGGGATCAGGCCCCAGAACCAGAGTTCCGTCCGGGGCAAAGCTGCGCAATCCCGCCCAGTTCGCCAAAACCCGGTTGACGGGTTCCGTGACCATCGCTTCATACCGGGCCAACCCTTCAGCCAGAACCATGTCATCGGCATAGGCATCGTGGGGGGCGACGGGATCAGCCTCGCTCGGGGACACGATAAGGTTTCCCGCGTCCGGCTTGGCATACCAGCTGTCGCCGGCACCCAGCATCATGGGCCAGCCGCGCACGTCATATCCGCCCGGCGCAGGAATGCGGGCCATCGATCTGCGATACGGCGTGATGCCGAGCGGTGCGATCCCGGCCAGTTCCGCGATTTCATCAGCCCATGCGCCAGCGGCATTGACCAGCATCCGGGCCTGATAAACCTGATCTGCCTTTATTTCCCAGTGCCGGGGCTTGCTGATTGCATTGACCTTGCGCCTGGTCAGAATTTGGCCGCCGTTCTTTCGTATGGTTCGGGCAAAATCCTGCAACAACCGGTCCGTGTCGATGTCAAACGCGGCATGACCAACTGCCGCGAATGCCAGCGTGTCCGGGTCCAGGATCGGGACACGGGCCAAGGCGTCTTCCGTGGAAATCGGCGCCACGCTCAGGTTTTCGGCATCTTTCCTGAATTCTTCGGCCTGATGTGGTGCCGCAACCAGCATGATCCCCCGAGGTGTCAGATAACCGCCGTTATCGGATTGCAGAAACTGCGCACCGGCCCTGTTCAACGCGACCACCGACGGTGGCCCATAGCTTTCTTCGAACAGGGCAGCCGACCGACCCGAAGCGTGATACCCCAGCGCGTCTTCTGCTTCCAGCACGGTGACAGAGCCAAATTGCGACAGGCGTGCGCCCGCGCTCAGACCGGCGATGCCGCCGCCAATGATCAGAAAATCAATCAACTCGTTTTACCCGTCTGAATCGATGTTTATGGAACACAACCCGTGAAGCGGGGTCAGGTCATTCAAGCAGGCTTGAATTTGCGCTTCAACCCATTCAAACAGTGGGCAATCAGATAAAGGGAGGGCAGGGTGAACGCCGCAGATTTACACCCGATGGCCACGGGACATATTCCGTCCTACGTGACACAGGCAGACGGAAGCGATTTTCTTTTCACTTTCATGCTGGTTTTTACTGTTGTCGTGATTGTTTTGCTTGGGGTTGCATATTTCACCCTGCATTCGATCCCCGAGAAAATTGCACACCAGTCCAACCATCCGCAATTTCAGCTGGTGGGTATTCTGGCGCTGCTGGCGTTGTTCACTCATAACGGTCTGTTCTGGGTCGCGGCGATCCTTGTGGCCGGGTTTCAGTTCCCGGATTTTGCTGCACCCCTGCGTGGAATTGCCGATGCCATCCGGTCCCTGGCGCCGCAGCGCGCGCCGGAACCACCCGCGCCACAACCGGCACAAGAACCGCAGCAGGAGCACTAATTCATGCTTGAGACATTGATGTGTGCGCTGGTCACGGTACTGCCGGATTATCTGTTTCGACGCTATGTTCAGGGCAAGCGGATCGGACATGAGATCACACTGTTCACCATGTGGTACGAACTGCGCTGGGGTCTGACCACCTGTGCCATTCTGGCGCTGACCGTGATCACCACCCTGTTTTATTTTCATCCCGCCAGCAGCACGGCGGCGTCCTATTTCCGCACTGTCACCATCCTGCCGCAACTGGGCGGGCGTGTGTCCGAGGTTTACGTTCGTAACAACGAACAGGTCACGGCCGGGCAACCGATCTTCCGGATCGAGGATCTGACCCAGACCGCGCAGGTCGAGGCGGCGCATGCTGAAATCGCGCAGGTTCAGGCCTCGCTGAAAGTCGCACAAACCGATCTGGCCGAGGCGGAAGCCGGGATTGCCGGCGCAAAGGCCGCACTTGATCAGGCTCTGGAGGATCTTGAGCGCAACACGACCTTGCGCGACGAAGGATCAAGCGCTGTGCGTCTGGCCGAAATCGACCGCCTGGAAAACCTGGTGGCCGAGCGTGAAGCCCAAGTGACAGCAGCCCAATCCCGGCGCGCTGCGGTCGTGCAACAGATCGAAGAGTTGATTCCCGCGCAACTGGCCAGCGCCAATGCACAATTGGACGCGGCACTGACCGAGCTGGACAAAACCGTCATCAATGCGGGGGTCACGGGCCGTGTCGAACAGTTCGGATTGCAGGTCGGCGACTATGTCAGCCCGCTGCTGCGCCCGGCTGGTATTCTGGTTCCGTCCTCGTCCGGTCATGACCGGTTCCAGGCGGCCTTCAATCAGCTGTCCGCACAGGTCATCAAGCCCGGCATGATCGGAGAACTTGGCTGCATGACCAAACCGTTTACGGTGATCCCGATGGTTGTGGTCGAGGTGCAGGACGTGATCCCCTCGGGTCAGATCCGCCCCTCGGACGAATTGCGCGATGTGCAGACCAATACGGTGCCCGGGTCGATCCTTGTCTATCTCGAACCGCTGTACAAAGGCATGGCGGACGACATTCCGGCGGGCAGCAATTGTCTGGCAAATGTGTACACGGACAACCACGAGCGGCTGGAGCATGAAGACCTGGGTTTCTGGGAGGCTGCGTTTCTGCATGTCGTCGACACGATCGGTGTCGTCCACGCGGCTGGCCTGCGCCTGCGCCTGATCTTGATGCCGGTCAACACGCTGGTTCTGAGCGGGCATTGATCAATCTGCTTGCCGGTTAACACGCAACGGCCGGTCTTGCGGCAGCGGTTCGCAAGCACGCTGGCGAACGACAGCCAGTATGGATAGGGCTTTGCTTGGGGCGATGGGGAACAGTCGCCAACTGAAATCAGGTCCTGCTGTATTCTGGCGATCTGCCGTGCCGTAGCTGCCACGGAAACAAAAAAGGGTTGGCCCGAGGGCCAACCCTAATGTTTCAATCTTACAGTGTTTACTGCGGAATCTCGCCTTCCAGACCTTCGACATAGAAGTTCATACCGGCCAGAGTACCGTCATCGGCAACTTCACCTTCGGCCAGCCAGTCGCTGCCGTCCTGCTTTTTCAGCGGGCCGGTGAACGGGTGGTAGCTGCCGTCAGCAATGGCTGCCTTCATGGCCAGCGCTTCCTCTTTCACGTCAGCAGGCACTGCGTCCGAGATTTCGCCAATCTCAACCATGCCTTCCTTGATGCCGTCCCAGGTGTTCACGGTTTCCCACGATCCATCCATAACGGCCTGGGTGCGCGCGATGTAGTAAGGCGCCCAGTTGTCGATGATCGAGGATACGCGCGGCTTCGGGGCGTATTCGCTCATGTCCGAGGCCTGACCGAACGTGATGACATTGCCTGCCTCTTGCGCGGCCGCCTGCGGCGCGGTCGAGTCGGTATGCTGCAGGATCACGTCCGCACCCTGTTCGATCAGAACAGTGGCCGCGTCGGCCTCTTTCGCCGGGTCGAACCAAGTGTAGGCCCAGACGATTTTGAAATCGACAGCCGGGTTCACCTTCTTGGCGTGGATGTAGGCTGAGTTGATGCCGCGGATCACTTCGGGGATTGGGTACGAGCCGATGTAACCGACGATGTTCGACTGGGTCATTTTCCCTGCGATGTGGCCCTGAACGGCGCGGCCTTCATAAAAGCGTGCCGAATAGACCGAGACGTTGTCGGCAGTCTTGTAGCCGGTTGCGTGCTCGAACTTCACGTTCGGGAATTTCTTGGCCACGTTGATGGTCGGGTCCATGTAGCCGAACGAGGTGGTAAAGATCAGGTCAGCACCTTCCAGCGCCATCTGAGTCATCACACGCTCGGCGTCCGGTCCTTCGGGCACCGATTCAACAAACACGGTTTCGACCTTGTCACCGAAATGCTCTTCAACGGCCAGACGGCCCTTGTTGTGTTCATAGGTCCAGCCGCCGTCGCCCACGGGGCCGACATAAACAAACCCGACCTTGGTTTTGTCTTCGGCCATGGCGCTTGTCGCCAGACCCAGCGCCATGGCGGCGCTTGTCAGAAGTGTTGTGAATTTCATTTAGTTACTCCCCAAGTTGGTTCAGTTGGCCCCGTCTAGTGCGAGGCATGGAAGGTCCGGCCCAGTGAGGCAGGTGCGCTGCTCTTGTCGGCCGAAAGGATCACAAGCACAAGGATCGTGATGATGTATGGCGACATTGCCAGATACTCGACTGGAATGGCAACGCCCGCTGCCTGCAGATTAAGCTGCAACACTGTGATTCCGCCAAACAAATAAGCACCCAACAATGCACGCCACGGCTTCCAGCTTGCGAACACGACCAGAGCCAGAGCAATCCAGCCAACACCGGCGGTCATGCCCTCGGTCCACTGCGGAACACGGATCAGGCTGATGTACGCGCCGCCAAGTCCGGCGCAGGCTCCGCCGAACAGGATCGCCATGATGCGGATCTTGATGACCTTGTAGCCCAGGGCGTGCGCCGCATCGTGGTTTTCACCCACCGCGCGCAGGATCAGACCAACACGGGTGTATTTCAGCGTGGCCCAGACGGCGGCCGTCAGAGCGATCCCGACATATAGGATCGGATCGTGCTGGAACAGGATCGGGCCAATGACCGGGATATCGCTCAGCACAGGGATATGGATGTCGCCCATGCTGGGCGGTTTGATCCCTACATAGCTCTGCCCCATCAATGCACTGAACCCAAGACCGAACAGCGTCAGCGCGAGGCCACTGGCGACCTGATTGGCCAGCGCCACTTGCGTCAGCAGGACGAACAGAAGGGACAGAACGGCTCCACCGATGGCAGCCGCGATGAACCCCAGCCAAGGCGAGCCGGTTTCGACCGAGATTGCAAAACCGCTGATCGCGCCCACAATCATCATGCCTTCGACGCCAAGGTTCAGAACGCCAGCCTTTTCGACGACAAGCTCTCCGATCGCGGCCAGAAGCAGGGGGGTTGCGGCCACCATCAGCGAGGCGACCAGAAGTACGGGATTGATTTCACCAAGGTCCATGGGTCACGCCACCTCGCTACGGGCCGCACGGATGCGGTAGTTTGTCAGAAGATCGAAAGCCAGCAGGAAAAACAGAAGCATCCCCTGGAACACCTGAATGGCTGCGGCCGGCAGGCCCATCTGAGACTGGGCGATTTCGCCGCCAATGTAGGTCAGCGCCATCAGGCCACCGGCCAGCAGGATACCCACCGGGTGCAGGCGGCCCAGAAAGGCCACGATGATCGCAGTAAAGCCGTAGCCCACGTTGAAATCGATGCTGACGACACCGGCCGGTCCCGAGACCTCGAACATGCCTGCCAACCCGGCCAGCATACCGGACAGGCCCAGGCAGAACAGGATCAGACGAGCAGGGTTTACACCGGCGAATTTCGCCGCCCGCGGTGCCTCACCTGTCAGGCGGATGTGAAAACCCAGCATGTGACGGTTCAGCAGCACATAGGCAAAGATCACCGCGATCAAGGCGGTCACGACACCCCAGTGCATCCCCGATCCCGCAATCAGTTCGGCATTATGCGCGCTTTCATAGGATTGCAGGTTGCGCGAGCCGGGAAAGCCGAACCCTTCGGGATTCTTCAGCAGGCCAAGAGAAACCGAGGCCAGCATCTGCTCGGCCACATAGACCAGCATCAGCGAAACAAGGATTTCGTTGGTTCCAAAGCGCACTTTCAAAAAGGCCGGGATCATCGCCCACAGCCAGCCACCAAACGCACCGGCGATCACCATTATCGGGAAGATGTACCAGCCCTCCAATGGGTAGAACGCAAGTCCCGCAGCAGCGCCGAATATGGCGCCCATGATATACTGACCCTCGGCACCGATATTCCAGATGCCGGCCCGGAAACCCAGCGAAAGGCCAATCGCGATCAGCACCAGCGGCGCGCCTTTCACCAGCAGTTGCGGCCGGTAGTAGAAGGAAAACTCACCGAACAATGGCTCCCAAAAGATGGTGCCGATTGCCTGCAGCGGGTTCTTGCCCAGAATAGCGAACAAAAGCCCGCCAAACACCATCGTTGCCAGCACGGCCACCAGAGGGGTCGCATAAGACCACGCCTTGGACGGCTGCGGCCGTTTCTCCAACACAATCACCTGCTCATCCCTCCAAGTTCTTCATCTTTTTGAAAATACTCCCGCCGGAGGCGGTCAATCTGTCTACACATGAGCCACCTCCATGCCATGCGCGCCGCCCATCATCAGGCCGATCTCATCCACGGTCAGACCTGTGGTCGTGCGTGGCGCGCTCAGGCGTCCTTCATTCAACGCGGCAAAACTGTCCGAGATCTCCATCAGCTCATCCAGATCCTGGCTGATGCAAATGACGGCAGTACCCTTGGCTGCAAGATCCAGAATGGCCTGTCGGATTGAGGCCGCCGCGGCCGCATCCACACCCCAAGTGGGCTGATTCACCACCAGAACGTCGGGGTTTTGCAACACTTCGCGTCCGATAACGAATTTCTGCAGGTTGCCGCCGGACAGAGACCGGGCCGCATTTTCCGGCCCGGGCGTGCGGACATCAAAGGCCTTGATGATCTTTTCGGCGAAACTCTTGGTCTCGGCCCATTTCAGAAACCCGTTGTTCTCCAACCCTTCACGGACCGATCCAGTCAGCAGGGCATTTTCGGTAAGGCTCATATCCGGAGCGGCCGCATGACCCAACCGCTCCTCGGGAGCGGTCAGAACACCCAGCTTTCGCCGTGCGGTCGGACCCAATTTGCCAATCGGTTGTCCATTGAACTTGATCGCGTCGGCTGTTGTCTGAATTTCTCCGGACAGCACGCCAAGCAATTCGTCCTGCCCATTGCCCGCAACACCCCCGATGCCCAGAACCTCGCCCTTTCGGACGGTCATATGCACATTCTTCAGCGCGGTCCCGAACTCAGAAGGCGAGGGCACCGACAATCCGCTGACATCCAGCGCAACGTCCCCGAACTCTCGCCCCGATCGTTCCGGCGTTTGCAGGGTCGAACCGACCATCATCTCGGCCATGTCCCGCGCCGAGGTCTCGGACGGAACGCATTCGCCCACATTCTTGCCCAGACGCAGGATCGTGGCGTGATCACACAGCGTGCGAATTTCTTCCAGCTTGTGCGAGATATAAAGGATCGAGGTTCCTTCGGACCGCAATTTGTTCAACGTCTCGAATAGGATATCTACCTCCTGCGGCGTCAGAACCGAGGTCGGCTCATCCATGATCAAGAGCTTGGGCTCCTGCAACAGACAGCGGATGATCTCGACCCTCTGACGTTCGCCCGCAGACAGATCACCAACCGTGCGATACGGGTCCAGCGGCAGACCGTAGGTTTCGGACACTTGCCGGATACGCGAGGCCAGATCGCCCATGGGTGGCGGGTTCTCCATCCCCAATGCGATGTTCTCGGCCACATTCAGTGCGTCGAACAGCGAGAAATGCTGGAACACCATCGCGATCCCGTCGGCCCGTGCGGCACGGGGCTCCGGCGGCGCAAAGGATTGGCCGCGCAACAGCATCGTGCCGCTGTCGGGCTTCACCAGCCCGTAGATCATCTTTACCAGCGTGGATTTGCCGGCGCCGTTTTCACCCAGCAGGGCGTGAACTTCGCCTTCGCCGATGTCAAAGGACACCTGATCATTGGCCACGACGCCGGGATAGGCTTTGGTCAGCCCCTGCAAGCTTAACAATGGAGTGGTCACGCGCTCAGGTCCTTTTTCAACTCGTTCTGCCGGGCAGGGCGCAAAAGCTGCGCCGCGACGCCAACGGCAATCATCTGCGGGTGTTTGCCCAGTGACGGATCACCGATTGGACAGCTTATCCGGCTGATCCGCTCGGGCGAGTGCCCAAGTGCCGCCAGCCGCGATCGGAATCGCGCCCATTTCGTAGCCGAGCCGATCAGCCCGGCAAAGCGGAAATCGTGCAAAAGCAGCCTGTTGCAAAGCTCCAGGTCCAGATTGTGCGAGTAGGTCAGGACCAAATGCTCGGCATCGCGCGGTGCATGGCGAACCAGTTCCGCTGGCTTGGCGGCCGGAACAGCGGTTACACCCGGCGGCACCGTTTCCGGGAACCGCTCAGGCCCGGTATCGACCCAGGTGATTGCCAGATCGGGCAGAGGGGACAGGACATCGACCAGGGCACGTCCCACATGGCCGGCGCCCCAGATCCACAGATTGCGGGCCGGTGTGTGAACCGGCTCGACCATCCAGCCGTCTAACAACTGAGCTTCGGGTTCGACACCCTGACCCCGGGCTTGCGCCAGCATCCGTTTGACCGACAGCGGCATCGCGCCTGTCGAAACCGGGCGAGCGATGATATTGTCATCCAGCCCTTCCACCGCATCAAAATCATAGATCTCGCTGAGCAGCGTCACAGCACCACCGCAGCACTGGCCCAGATCGGGGCCAAGCGCATGTTGCGTCAGGCGGGACGAAACGGCTTGTGTTCTTGCAGCTTCCGCCGCCTGAAATTCCAAAGTGCCGCCTCCGATCGTGCCGGACTGCCCGTCTTTCCAGACCAGCATCGCGGCCCCGACCTCGCGCGGGGACGACCCCTTGATCCCGGCGATAACCACCCGGACAACTTTTCCGTGGGTATTGACCGCCTCCCTCAAAGCCTCCCGATCAAATCCCATCAGATGCCTCCCTTCATCCTTTGGACCCCGCGCCAGACCTCTTCGGCCGTGGCGGGCGCATCCAATGCCGGATAGCTGTCCCCGCAAGCCGCCACTGCATTTGACAGTGCCAGCCAGGCGGAAATGCCCAGCATGAAAGGCGGCTCTCCGACCGCTTTCGACCGATAGATCGTGTCCTCGCGGTTTTCGCCATCCCAGAGCGCGACATTGAATATGTCGGGCCGGTCGGAACAGGCCGGAATCTTGTACGTCGACGGCGCATGGGTGCTCAGATTGCCCTTGCCGTCCCAAACCAGTTCCTCGGTCGTCAGCCAGCCTGCGCCCTGAACGTACCCGCCTTCGACCTGTCCGATGTCCAGCGCCGGGTTCAGCGACGCACCTGCGTCGTGCAGGATATCCGTGCGCAGGATGCGGTTTTCACCGGTCAGCGTGTCTACTGCGACCTCGGTGATCGAGGCACCGTAGGCAAAGTAAAAGAACGGGCGACCCCGGCCCTTGATCCGGTCCCACTCGATCTTGGGTGTTTTGTAAAACCCGGTCGCCGACAGGCTGATGCGGCCCTGATAAGCCAGTGCGGCAGCTTCGGCGAAGGTATAGCGTTCCTCTCCGATCGAGACATAGCCATCCGAGAATGTCACCGCCGACGGATCGGCCTGATGGCGTTCGGCCAGATAATCGGCCATCCGGTCGCGGATCGTGTCGCAGGCGGCTTTCACCGCCATACCGTTCAGATCGCTGCCCGACGAAGCTGCCGTCGCCGAGGTGTTGGGTACCTTCGCGGTATCGGTTGCGGTGATCTTCACCATCTCGAGCGGAATACCAAAGCGCGAGGCCGCAACTTGCGCGACCTTCTGAAACAGGCCTTGACCCATTTCGGTGCCGCCATGGTTCAGGTGGACAGAGCCGTCCTGATACACATGCACCAGCGCACCCGCCTGGTTCAGGTGGGTCAGCGTGAAGGAAATACCGAACTTGACCGGGGCAAAAGCGATGCCCTTCTTAATCACTCTGTTCTCGGCGTTCCACTTCTCGATGGCCGTCTTGCGTGACGCGTAATCGCTGGTTTTCAGCAGCTTTTCGGTCATTCCGTGCAATTCGAAATCGCTGACTTCCATCCCGTAGGGCGTGGTGTTGCCGCCTGCGGGCAAGGGGCGCACGGGGGCGTCCCCCATCTCAACAGCGCCGCGGCTGGTCAGGTCTTCGTGCGGATCGGGATGGCCCAGAGGTTTTTCCGCAGGCTCAGCGTCCGCGACAGCATGAGCCGGTTCGTAATAATTCCGGCGGCGCAGTTCGACCGGGTCCAAGCCCAATTCATAGGCTGCGTGGTCCATGACGCGTTCGATACCAACCATACCCTGCGGCCCGCCAAAGCCGCGATAAGCGGTGGCGGATTGGGTGTTGGTTTTCAGCCGGTGGCTTTCGATCCGCGCATTTGGCAACAGATAGGCGTTGTCGGAATGCAGCATCGCACGGTCGGCGACAGGCAGGGACAGGTCCTGCGCCCAGCCGCAAATGGCATATTGCAGGAAGGAAACACCCTGAATGTGCCCGTTTTTATCGAAACCGGCCTTGTATGCGATACGGAAGGCGTGGCGTTTGCCGGTGATGATCATGTCATCGTCGCGGTCATAGCGCATCTTGCAGGCCTTGCCGGTGGCGCGGGCGGCCACGGCACAGGATACGGCCAGAGCGTTGCCCTGACTTTCCTTGCCGCCAAAACCTCCGCCCATGCGGCGGGTCTCAACACGAACGGCATGCATGGGAACACCCAAGGCATCCGCCACTTTGTGCTGAATCTCGGTCGGGTGTTGGGTCGAGCTGTGCACCAGCATATCCGCGCCCTCATTCGGCACGGCCAGCGCGGCCTGACCTTCCAGATAGAAATGCTCCTGCCCGCCGATCTCGAACGTGCCTTCGATGACATGCGCGGCCCCGGCGATGGCGGCATCAGCGTCACCTTTGGCATAAATACGGGGACCATCTTCGAACCGGCTGTCCGCGGCCAAAGCCTCTTCGACCGTCAGGATCGGGGTTTCTTCGGCGTAGTCGATCTTGCCCAGCCGGGCTGCCTTGCGCGCGGCCAGATGGCTGGTGGCGATAACAAGGAAAACGGGCTGGCCAATGTAGTGGATCGTGCCATCCGACAGCAAGGGCTCGTCATGGATCGACGGAGAGACGTCATTTGCAAAAGGCAGATCATCGGCGGTCATGACCATGACGACCCCATCGGCAGCTTTCACCGCTGACAGATCCATCGACGTGATCGTACCCTTGGCAATCGGGCTAAGGCCAAAGGCCAGATGCAGCGATCCCTTGGGTGTCGGAATGTCATCCACATAGCGCGCGGTTCCAGAGACATGCAGCGGCGCCGCGTCATGGGGGAGGGATTTGGTCACGCTCATGCGGACACCTCCAATACGTTTGTGACTTCACCCTGATCTTCGAGGAAATACCTCTCAAGCATCGCTTTTGCGGTCTCCAACCGGTAGTTGGCCGAGGCGCGCATATCCGTCATCGGCGTGAAGTCGTTGGCAAAGGTTGGGATGGCGGCTTGAACAGTCTCATGTGTCCAGGGTTTGCCTGTCAGGGCCGCTTCGACATTCGAAGCGCGCTTGGGAATGCCAGCCATGCCGCCGAACGCGATACGCGCATCAGCGACGACACCGTCTGCCACAGTGATGTTGAAACACCCGCACACGGCCGAGATATCCTGATCGAACCGTTTGCTGAGCTTGTAAGCTTTCAAGCGATCATCTTGGCGCGGGAAACTGACCGCCTCGACGAATTCGCCCGGTGCGCGGTCCTGCTTGCCGTAGTCGATGAAGAACTCTTCCAGCGGGATCGACCGGCGTGTATTACCCTTACGCAGATGCAGTGTTGCACCCAAGGCAATCAGGGCAGGCGGGTTGTCCCCGATGGGCGAGCCGTTGGCGATGTTGCCGCCGACGGTGGCCGCGTGGCGCACCTGAACACTTGCGTAACGGCGGATCATCTCGGCGTAGGAGGGATGCAGGTCGGCCAATGCCTCACCCATGCGGTTCATGTCGACCATGGCACCGAAGCGGATTTCGTCATCCGTGATGGTGATTTCCTTCAGGTCATCGCAACGGTTCAGGAATATCACCGGATTGAGATCCCGCAGTTGTTTCGTGACCCAAAGCCCAACATCGGTCGCGCCGGCAACCAGGGTGGCGTCAGGATGCTGAGCATAAACCGCCGCCAGTTCATCCGTTGACCCCGGCAGCAGGGGCGAAGTCACCAGCGTCGCCACCGGCTTGTCCTTGACCCAAACGGGAACCGGTTGCGTTTCGGTCGCTGCAGCCGCGCGTATGATCGGTGCGTATCCCGTGCACCGGCACAGGTTTCCGGCAAGCTGTGTGTCGTGATCCGTGGCACCATTGGCGTGACTTGCCACCATCGACATGACGAAACCGGGGGTGCAAAAGCCGCACTGAGACCCGTGCAGATCAACCATCGCCTGCTGAACAGGATGGGACTCGCCATTTGGGCCGCTGGCACCTTCGACGGTGCGCACCGCTTTGCCGTGTAGTTGAGGCAGGAACAGAATGCAGGAGTTCAGCGCCTTGTGGCCACCCTCATCCGTCACCATGACGGTGCAGGCCCCGCAATCGCCTTCGTTGCAGCCCTCCTTGGTGCCGGTCAGGCCACGATCTTCGCGCAGCCAGTCCAGCAGGGTCGCTGTCGGATTGACATCCGCCAGCTCCACTGTCTCTCCGTTCAGAAGAAACGTGATATTCATACGAGAAACCCGTCGCGTTACCCAGTTGCGCCCGTTAGGCCCTCCTTCGATGCGACGTAGAAAGAGTGGCGGGCGGATAGCTTGCCGTCAGATGTTAGAAACAGCGCGCCTTGTCTGGCAAGAAAAACTGCCTGTACGATACACCATTAGGCACCCGCGACTTGTGAATGTCGCTTTTTCATAACGGTCAGTCGGTTGTTATTAAAGCGCTTTTTGGCAGAAGGGGCCTGCCATCCCCGAAGCACCTTCTGAAAAAGCCGAATAATCGCCGCCGATTTTTCCGGCATTTCAAAGCTGCGGTTCCTGCTTTTGCAACTCCGCAGGGTGGGATAGCGTAGGCAGCATGAGCAGTTCCCCTCGATTCATTCACCTCCGCGTTCACACAGAATATTCTCTTCTCGAAGGCGCCGTGCGGCTGAAAAAGCTGCCCGCCCTGTGCGAGAAGATGGAGATGCCTGCCGTTGCCGTGACGGACACCAATTCCATGTTCTCCGCGCTCGAGTTTTCGGTAACGGCCAGCGGTGCCGGTGTGCAGCCGATCATGGGCTGTCAGGTCGATCTTACCTATGTGCAGTCGCAACCCGGCGAAAAACCCAAGGCGCCCGCGCCGCTGGTGCTGCTGGCGCAGTCCGAGGTTGGATATGAGAACCTGATGAAGCTCAGCTCCTGCCTTTATGTGGACAAGGGCGGGCAGCTTCCGCAAGTGACCTTGGATGAACTGGCCGACCGCTCAGACGGTCTGATCTGCCTGTCCGGCGGTCCCGACGGGCCGGTCGGGCGGTTGCTGCAACAGGGGCAGCGCCCGGCGGCAGAGGCTTTGGTTGACCGATTGGCCGCGATGTTTCCGGACCGGCTTTATATTGAACTGCAACGCCACCCGGGCGAGGATGGCCAGCCCGAAGCGGAACGTCTGACCGAGCGTGGCCATGTCGAGATGGCCTATTCCAAAAACCTGCCGCTGGTCGCCACCAATGACGTCTATTTCCCGACCTCGGATATGTATGAGGCGCATGATGCGCTGATCTGTATCTCGGAAGGGGCTTATGTCGACCAGCAGGAAGGCCGCCGCCGTCTGACCGCGCAGCATTATTTCAAGTCGCAGCAGGAAATGGTGACCCTTTTCGCCGATCTGCCCGAGGCGATCGAGAACACGGTCGAGATCGCGCGACGCTGTGCCTTCATGGCCTATCGCCGCGATCCGATCCTGCCGAAATTCGCAGATGACGAGGTTGCCGAACTGCGTCGCATAGCAAATGAGGGCTTGCAGAAACGTCTGGCCGTGATTCCGCATGCCGTGACGCCTGAGGAGTATCAGGAACGGCTGGATTTCGAACTGGGCATCATCGAAGGGATGGGTTTCCCAGGTTACTTCCTGATCGTTGCGGACTTTATTCAATGGGCCAAGGACCACGACATTCCGGTGGGGCCGGGGCGGGGGTCGGGCGCGGGTTCTCTGGTGGCCTATGCGCTGACGATTACCGACCTTGACCCGCTACGCTATTCACTCCTGTTCGAACGCTTTCTGAACCCGGAGCGGGTCTCGATGCCTGACTTCGATATCGACTTCTGCATGGACCGCCGTGAAGAGGTGATCCGCTACGTGCAGCAGAAATACGGGCGCGACAAGGTGGGGCAGATCATCACTTTCGGCGCGTTGCTGTCCAAGGCCGCCGTGCGCGATATCGGGCGGGTGTTGCAGATGCCCTACGGCCAGGTGGACCGCCTGTCCAAGATGATCCCGGTTGAAGGCGTTAAACCCGTTTCCATCGAAAAGGCGCTGAAGGACGAGCCGCGCCTGCGAGAAGAAGCGCGCAACGAAGAGGTCGTGGACCGCCTGCTCACCTACGGCCAGCAGGTCGAAGGGCTGCTGCGGAACGCCTCGACCCACGCGGCGGGTGTTGTGATCGGGGACCGCCCGCTAGACGCGCTGGTGCCGCTTTATCAGGATCCGCGGTCCGACATGCCCGCAACCCAGTTCAACATGAAATGGGTCGAACAGGCCGGGCTGGTGAAGTTCGACTTTCTGGGTCTGAAGACGCTGACCGTGATCCAGAACGCGATGGATCTGATCTTCAAATCCGGGCGGCCCCTGCATGTGGCGGCGGATGGTACGGAGCTCTATGAACCCGCCGAAGGGGCGGAAAACCAGATCAACGCCATTCCGCTGGATGACGAGGCCACGTATAAACTCTATTCGGCGGCTAAGACGGTGGCGGTGTTCCAGGTGGAATCCTCGGGCATGATGGATGCGCTGAAGCGCATGAAGCCGACCTGCATCGAGGACATCGTGGCCCTTGTGGCGCTGTACCGTCCGGGCCCGATGGAAAACATCCCGACCTATTGCGAGGTCAAGAACGGGCTGCGCGAGATCACCTCGGTTCATCCTCTGATCGACCATATCCTTGAGGAAACACAGGGCATCATCGTTTATCAGGAACAGGTGATGCAGATCGCGCAGGTGATGGCGGGGTACAGCCTTGGTGGCGCGGACCTGCTGCGCCGCGCGATGGGTAAGAAGATCAAAGAGGCGATGGACGCCGAGCGCCCTAAATTCGAAAAGGGCGCGGGTGAGAATGGCGTGGATGCCAAGAAGGCCAGCGAGGTTTTCGACCTGCTGGAGAAGTTCGCCAACTATGGTTTCAACAAGTCCCACGCGGCTGCCTATGCAGTGGTCAGCTACCAAACCGGTTGGCTGAAGGCGAACCACCCGGTCGAGTTCATGGCGGGGGTCATGAACTGCGATATCCACCTGACCGACAAGCTGGCCGTTTATTTTGAAGAGGTCCGCAAAGGGCTTGAGCTTCCTTATGTGCCGCCCTGTGTAAACCGCTCGCTGGCGACGTTCGACGTTGTGAACGGAGAGCTGGTTTACGCGCTGGGCGCGCTCAAGAACGTAGGCGTCGAGGCGATGAACCTTGTTGTCGAAGGGCGTGGGGACAAGCCGTTTGTGAACCTCTTTGACTTTGCCCGCCGGGTCGATTTGAAGAAGGTCGGTAAACGTCCACTGGAAATGATGGCGCGGGCGGGGGCCTTTGATCAGCTCGACAAGAACCGCCGCCGCGTCTTCGAAAGCCTTGAGCAACTGGTGCAGTACTCGGCGGCGATCCACGACCAGAAGAACTCGAACCAGGTGTCGCTGTTTGGTGAGGCCGGGGATGATCTGCCCGAACCGCGGCTTTCCGCGACGCCCGACTGGTTGCCGGCAGAACGCTTGAGCGAAGAGTTCAAGGCAATCGGCTTCTATCTTTCAGGCCACCCACTGGACGATTACATGCCTGCGCTGAAGCGCAAGCAGGTTTTGACCCTGGACGAAGTGACCGAAAAGGCGCGTTCCGGCCCTTTGATCGCCAAGATGGCCGGTGTCGTTGCCGGACGACAGGAGCGCAAGTCAGCGCGCGGCAACCGCTTTGCCTTTGCACAGCTTTCTGATCCGACCGGAGCTTATGAGGTCACGCTGTTCTCGGATACGTTGGAGAAATGCCGGGAATTTCTTGAAACCGGCGCGCAGGTGGTTCTCACCGCCGAGGCGACGATGGAGTCGGATCAGTTGAAACTGCTCGGGCGATCTGTTGGGCCAGTGGACTCGGTGGTGGCCGAGGCGGGCGCAACCGGGCTGCGCATCTTCGTGGATCAGCCGCAGGTTCTGCCCACCGTCGCCAGGGTTTTGGAAGACGCTGCCGGTGCAGCCAAGGGCGCGGCGAAGGGGCCGATCCATCTGTGTCTGCTTGACCCGGGCTTGCCTGGGGATGTGGAAATGGATCTGGGGCAGGATTTTCCGATCAACCCGCAGATCAAAGGCGCGATCAAATCGCTGGATGGCGTGATGTCGGTCGAGGAAATCTGACGTCCAACGGCTTGTTGCCAGAAGATTGCCACCAAGCTAGGCTGGAATTCTACCTATATTCATTTGGGTTAAGTCATGGGAGGACGCCAAATGGGGATTTCAGGAAGACGTCTGGGAATACTGGTCGCTGCTGCTGTGGCGTCACTGGCATTGTTGCCCGCAACTCAAGCTTTGGCGGATAAGGACAAGCAGGAAGACGCGCTCAAAGGCGCTTTGATCGGCGCGGGCGTTGGTGCTTTGGTCGGCGATGGCAAGGGAGCCGCTGCGGGGGCTGTTGTCGGGGCCATCATCGGCGCCAATAAAAAGTGACCACCGATCCCAAAATAGGATCGTTGCCCAATTTGAGAGGACTTGCCATGCGTTTTCACGGGTTCAAACTGATTTCGATGGTCGCTTTTATCGCCGCGCCGGGATTTGCGCTGGCCGATGACGAAGCGGACCAGATGATGCAGGAAGCGCTGCCGCTGATGTACCATACCTGCGCATCAGTCATCGAAGAGGCAGACGGGAATGACGAGTACGTCCTGGACGTGGTCGGAAAGATGACGGCCCTGTCTCTGTACAATCGCCAGATCGACATCGAACAATACGCCGCGTCCGAGGACGACAAAGCCAAGCTGCGCGAAACCTTCCTGGCCGCGCTGACCGAAGGATGCACCGGGGACGAGGATGCGCTGCTGGGCGGTGTTGTGGACAGTGCGGTGAAATCGACGCTGGGACTGTAACCCTTTAGTAATGCGGCGGGCGCTCGTCGCCGAATACGACACCGCCGGACCCTTCCTGCGCGCGCTCAGCCTCACGTTGCAACAGCATCTCAACTCTGCGGGTCAGGCGTTCAATCTCGGTTTGTTGCCGCGTGACAACCGCGTTCAGGTCTTCGACTGTAC
Organism: Ruegeria sp. AN11; assembly: GCF_056536005.1. Taxonomy (NCBI): domain Bacteria; kingdom Pseudomonadati; phylum Pseudomonadota; class Alphaproteobacteria; order Rhodobacterales; family Roseobacteraceae; genus Ruegeria; species Ruegeria sp. AN11. The sequence goes on from NZ_JBQFJD010000001.1 coordinate 3,747,141, forward strand.
GGGTCAGGTGGGCGATCTGTTCTTCCAGATGCTGCATGGGTGGCTCCTGTCTCTGGGGCTGGTCATAGCGACCCTGTGACGCCGTGGCCAGAGAAAGCGCGCCTTGCCCCGAAACAGACCATGGGATAGACCGCGCGCGGAACAAGAAAACTCCCAAGGACGCCCCACATGGCCAAGCCCAAGAAACAGCCCCGCCCCAAGGCCGAGACGCCGAAAGGGTTCCGCGACTATTTCGGCCAGGAAGTCACGCAGCGCACCGAGATGCTGCGGGCTATTGCGGACGTCTATCATCGGTACGGGTTTGACGCCCTGGAAAGCAGCGCAGTGGAAACTGTCGAGGCGCTGGGCAAATTCCTGCCCGACGTGGATCGCCCGAACGAAGGCGTGTTTGCGTGGCAGGAAGTGGACGAGAACGACAAGGGCGACTGGATGGCCCTGCGTTACGACCTGACCGCACCACTGGCGCGGGTCTACGCACAGCACCGCAACGATCTGCCGACGCCCTATCGCCGTTATGCAATGGGGCCGGTCTGGCGGAACGAAAAGCCGGGTCCGGGGCGGTATCGCCAGTTTTATCAGTGTGATGCCGATACGGTCGGTACGGCCTCAATGGCCGCCGATGCCGAGATCTGCGCCATGCTGTCGGATACGTTGGAAACCGTCGGCATCCCGCGCGGCGACTATCTGGTGCGGGTGAATAACCGCAAGGTTCTGAATGGTGTGTTGGAGACCATCGGTTTAGGAGACGTAAAAGCGGGGCAAACAGCAAGTCCTCAAGAAGCGTTTAATAAACAAGTTCAGAAATACAATCACATCGTTGTGAACAACGTACTTCGTACTATCGACAAGTTTGACAAGGTCGGTGAACAGGGCGTTCGCGAGTTGCTAACGCGCGGACGCAAGGACGCTTCGGGAGCGTTTATCGCAGGTGCCGGTCTTAACGAAGAACAAGTTAAACCAGTGATCGATTTCCTTACGGCACGCGGCTCAACTAATGCCGACACTTTGCTAAAACTGATGGTTGCGGTTGGAGATAGCGCGATAGGTGCTGAAGGAATCGCTGAGCTTCAGGAAATTGTGCAACTACTTGCATCACAAGGTTACGATGAGGACCGTATCGTCATTGACCCGTCAGTGGTGCGCGGATTGGGCTACTATACAGGCCCTGTCTTTGAGGCCGAATTGACCTTTGAGATTTTCGACGAGAAGGGACGTAAAAGGCAATTTGGTTCCGTTGCAGGGGGAGGGCGCTACGACGATCTGGTTGCCCGTTTCACGGGGCAGAAAGTGCCTGCTGTTGGCATCTCCATCGGTGTTGATCGCCTGCTGGCCGCGTTGCGGGAAAAGGGCCGCATCGCAGCGCAGGCCACTGGCCCCGTGGTTGTCACCGTCATGGACCGTGACCGCATGGCTGATTATCAGGCAATGGTCGCGGAACTGCGCAACGCAGGCATTCGGGCCGAAGTTTATCTGGGCAATCCCAAGAATTTTGGCAACCAACTGAAATATGCGGACAAACGGAACTCTCCGATTGCAGTGATCGAAGGCGGTGACGAAAAGGCGGGTGGCATCGTGCAGATCAAGGACCTTATCCTGGGCGCGAAGATTGCCGAAAGCGCCACGCTCGAGGAATGGAAAGAACGCCCCAGCCAGTTCGAAGTGCCGCGCGGCGATCTGGTCGCCAAGGTGCGTGAAATTCTGAACAGTCAGGACTGACGCATGCCCAACCGCTCTCAGATTCAGGCCCGCGCCGCGATGATGCGCGTCCGGTTCGAGGCCGCCGGGGCGCAGGTGGTCGATCCGCCTTTGCTGCAATCGGCAGACTTGCTGCTGGATCTCTACGGCGAGGACATCCGCGCCCGGGCCTATGTGACCTCGGACGCGCTGCGCGGCGAACAGATGCTGCGCCCGGATTTCACCCTGCCCGTGGTGCAGATGCACATGAGCGAAGGTGCCGAACCCGCGCGCTACACCTATTCGGGCGAGGTTTTCCGGCGTCAGGAACACGATCTGGACCGCGCAAACGAATACATTCAGGTCGGGTACGAGGTTTTTGATCGCGACGATCCCGCCGGAGCGGACGCCGAGGTGTTCTCGCTTTTTGCGCTGCAGCTTCGTGGTCTGCCCCTGCGCGCAGCCACCGGCGATATCGGTATACTGACCGCAGCCGTTCAGGGCCTGAGCACGACTGAACGACGTAAGGCCGCGTTGATGCGGCACCTGTGGCGACCCCGCCGGTTCCGTGTTCTTCTGGACCGGTTTGCCGGACGTAAACCCGCTCCGGCGGGCCGGGACGCTTTGTTGGACGCGTCCGATCCGATGACATTTGAATCCCCCATGATCGGCAAGCGGCGCTCATCGGAAATCGAAGCCCGCATCGCGGCACTGCGCGAAGACCGCGAGACGCCTCCGATTTCGGACAGCGAACTGGCCGGTCTGGAGACGCTGCTGAATGTCCGCGAAACGATGCCTTTCGCGCTTGAGCGCTTGCGCGATGTGGCCGTTGATCTGCCGCAGATCACCCCTGCGCTGGATCGGCTCGAGGCGCGGATTGCCTCGCTTCAGGCGCGTGGGGTCGACGTGGAACGGCTGGATTTCGAAGCCGCCTATGGCCGGACATCCATGGAGTATTACGACGGGTTCGTATTTGGCTTCTACGCCGAAGGCCGTCCCGATCTGCCGCCCATCGCAACCGGCGGACGCTATGACGCGCTGACCCGGCAACTGGGCAACGGCGCGGAAATTCCCGCAGTGGGTGGTGTCCTGCGCCCCGACCTGATGCTCGAGATCGAGGAGGGCGCAAGATGAGCCTGAAACTGGGCGTTCCCTCGAAGGGCCGGCTGATGGAAAAGACCTTCGCCTGGTTTGAAAAGCGTGGCATCACCCTGTCGCGCAGTGGATCAAACCGCGAGTATTCGGGCAAGGTTGAGGGGATCGACAACGTATCACTGATCCTGCTGTCGGCGGGGGAGATTCCGCGGGAACTTGCAGCAGGGCGGATCCATCTGGGCGTGACGGGAACGGACCTTGTCCACGAAAAATTGCCCCGCTGGGAACAACAGGTCGAAGAGATCGCGCCATTGGGGTTCGGAAATGCCGATTTGATCATTGCGACACCTGCCTGTTGGGTCGATGTGGACACGTTGGACGATCTGGATGCTGCAGCGGCGGCGTTCCGCAAGGTGCACGGCCACCGGCTGCGCATTGCGACCAAATATCATCGGCTGGTGCGTGAATTCCTGACCGAGGCGGGCGTGGCCGACTACACTCTGGTCGACAGCCAGGGCGCGACCGAAGGCACGGTGGTGAATGAAACCGCCGAGGCAATCGCGGACATCACGTCAACCGGGGAAACCCTGAGGGCCAACCATCTGAAAATCCTGTCGGATGGACTTATACTGCAGTCGCAGGCGACACTTTGGTGCAGCCGCGTCGCGAACTATGACGCTGACGACAAGGCCGTTCTGTCCGATCTGCTGGATCGGCTGGGCTAATTACAGCACACCAATCTCTGCCAGCGCGCGGTTCAGATCATCGGGCAGGGCATCGTCCTGCTCGCGTCCCTGTGGCAGATCGGCCGGAGTATCCTCGGGTTTCAGATAGCGCCAGCCCTGAAACGGGCGTTTCAGCGCGGTCTGCGTACGGTGTATCTCGGGGTCCAGCACGATGGCACAGCGGCGGATGCCGTCTTCGCCGCGTACCTCGTCCAGCCGCAGGATGCGTTGGCGGCACTGGATGACGCCCTTGATCACCCAATAGATTGATCCGCCGTTCAGAATTTCGGCCTCACGCTTGGGCCACATACGGGTGACGTGGCGCGGGCAGCCGTCCTCATAAAGCGCTATGCGGCCGTCCTGCCACGCCATCAGCGTGTCTACGCTTTCCGAGCCAACGGATAGTTTTATGAGGTTTACGTACTTATCCACAGCTTTCCCACAGAGTCGTCCCGAAGTGCATCTTTATATTGTAGCTCGTAAGGCGCAGTCATCAAGGTGTTGTGGCAGGGGCAGGGTTTGGGGTAGTCTGGATACCTCTTTCAGTACAGGGAATCAACAATGAGCCGCTTTGCCGCCCCCCTCGCCGAGCAGATCTGGGATATGAAATACCGCTTTAAAAAGGCGGATGGTACGCCCATCGACCAGACGGTCGAGGATTCCTGGCGGCGCATTGCCCGCGATCTGGCGCAGGTCGAGAACGACCCGGCGCATTGGGAGCAGAAGTTTTTCGAGGCGCTGGAAGACTTCAAATACCTGCCAGCGGGCCGTATCACCGCAGGCGCAGGGACAGCGCGGCGTGTGACCCTTTTTAACTGCTTTGTCATGGGAACAGTGCCTGACAGCATGGGCGGCATTTTCGATATGCTGAAAGAGGCCGCCCTGACGATGCAGCAGGGTGGGGGGATTGGCTATGATTTCTCGACCATCCGTCCGCGGGGCGCGGATGTGCACGGGGTCGCGGCGGACGCATCCGGTCCGCTGTCGTTCATGGATGTGTGGGACGCGATGTGCCGAACCATCATGTCCGCCGGATCGCGCCGAGGGGCGATGATGGCAACCATGCGGTGTGACCATCCGGATATCGAGCAGTTCATCACCGCCAAATCCGACCCGGCCCGTCTGCGCATGTTCAACATGTCGGTGCTGGTGACGGATGCCTTCATGGAAGCGGTCAAGGCGGACGGCCCGTGGGAGCTGGTGTTCGGCGACAAGATCTATCACACCGTTCAGGCGCGCGATCTGTGGAACAAGATCATTCAGGCGACCTATGACTATGCCGAACCGGGTGTGATCTTTATCGACCGGATCAACCAGGCCAACAACCTTAGCTACGTGGAAACCATCGCGGCCACGAACCCTTGTGGAGAACAACCGCTGCCGCCCTACGGCGCTTGCCTGCTGGGGTCGATCAACCTGGCGCGACTGGTGGCAGAACCGTTCGAACAAGCCGCCCATCTGGACGAGGCGGCGATGCAGGAACTGGTCGCCACGGCGGTTCGGATGATGGACAATGTGGTCGATGCGTCAAAATTCCCGTTGCCTGAACAAGCCGCCGAAGCACAGGCCAAGCGCCGTATCGGCCTGGGTGTGACCGGGCTGGCGGATGCTCTGCTTATGCTGGGCCTGCGCTATGGCTCAGACGAGGCGGCGCGTCAGACCGAGCGCTGGTTGCACGCAATCGCCCGCGCCGCGTATCTGGCGTCGGTGGGTTTGGCGAAGGAAAAAGGCGCATTCCCCCTGTTCGATGCCGAGAAATACCTGGCCAGCGGCACGATGCAGAAGATGGATGACGATGTGCGCGATGCAATCCGCGAACACGGTATCCGCAACGCTTTGCTGACGTCGATTGCACCGACCGGAACGATTTCCCTGTACGCCGGGAACGTGTCGTCCGGGATCGAGCCGGTCTTTGCCTATGCCTACACGCGCAAGGTGTTGCAGAAAGACGGATCGCGAACCGAGGAAGAGGTCGTGGATTACGCCGTGCAGATGTGGCGCAATAAGTTCGGTGACGAGGCGTTGCCAGACTATTTCGTGAACGCACAAACTCTGACACCGCTGGATCATGTGAAGATGCAGGCTGCCGCGCAGAAGTGGATCGACAGCTCGATCTCCAAGACGATCAACTGCCCCGAAGACATCAGCTTTGATGCCTTCAAGGACGTGTACATGCAGGCCTGGGATCAGGGCTGCAAGGGCTGCACCACCTATCGCCCGAACGATGTGACCGGGTCGGTTCTGACCGTCTCGGAAAGCTCGGACAAGGCACCCGGCGAAAGCGCCGACGCCCCACACGAAGCCGATGGCGGCGATGTCATCTACATGTCCGAACCGCTGGACCGACCCCAATCGCTGGAAGGTTCAACCTACAAGCTGAAATGGCCGGACAGCGAGCACGCGATCTATCTGACGATCAATGACATCGTGATCGCGGGCCGCCGTCGACCATTCGAGGTGTTCATCAACTCGAAGAACATGGAGCATTACGCCTGGACGCTGGCCCTGACCCGCATGATCTCGGCCGTGTTCCGGCGCGGTGGCGACGTGTCCTTCGTGGTCGAGGAGCTGAAAGCGGTGTTCGATCCGCGCGGCGGCGCCTGGGTCAAGGGCAAATACATCCCCTCGATTCTGGCGGCGATCGGCGGAGTCATCGAGCAGCACTTGATCAACATCGGCTTTCTTGAGGGCGAAGGCATGGGCCTGAAGTCCGACCCACAGGCACAGGTTGTGAACATGGATGCCCCGCGCGGAAAGGCCTGCCCGTCATGCGGCCAATTCGACATGGTGATGATCGAAGGTTGCATGACATGCCGGAGCTGCGGGCATTCCAAATGTGACGGATGATGCTTGAGCTGCGCTGTTGTGTGGGTGGGCATAAATAACCCATAGGGTTGATTTTTACGCCCATATGAACGGTCTTTAATGCCCACAGATTCTTAAGGATTTGAAATAAAATAAAAAAGACTCCTGTAGGGTTTTGAGGTCATTCTACGTTGGGCGACCTTCGATAGCATTCGCGCTATTGACCAAGACCAGAAAATCTCAAGACTGTGGCCATGGAACCAGATCGTCTCATACGCGTCACACGCTAAAGCTGACCAGAATTTTGTACTTGCCCAGCAAAACCGCTCGGGCAGTTCCATGGCTATCGGATACCGAATTGATGAAAAACAAATCGACTATCGAGGAGTCCCCTCAATACTCCGAATTGAACGCTCGATTTTCCCGTTTTTTGCTGGACTTCAGAAAGGAAAAACTCGCGCAGCAACTTGCCGGAGACGACAAAAACCGTGACGAGATTACTCGCGGAGACTTTCAATCATTCAAAGCGCGGATGACTGAGGGGTTGGAACTAACCGATTATGATCTAGATCGTATTCACCGCCGAGTATTGTCTGTACTTCTCCGCCCCGAAGCGGGCTCGGTGCGACAAGACGAATGAGGCTGGAAGGCTTAAAACTGGCGTGAAGACCGATCCGCTTTGACAATGAGTCAGTCCTAATTCTCACTTGAACATCTACGGTCACTTCACTGCGCACTCTTCAGTAAAAAAACAAAAACGTAATTCTAAGCTACTCCCGCATTTCTCTTCAATGCGCATCATCGGCGGGTCGCAGCCCTAAACGGACCTTCATCTTCGGGCTTTGCAAACTCCGAAATACCAGACGAAACCGCCGTTCGCTGTGGCGCTCTTGACTGGTCAAACGCAAACAGGACCGACTTTTCTATTGCGTGATCGCACCAGGAAGGCCCTAGATCGTCGTCAGCTTACAAATCCGATCTCCCTTGAAGAGAAGGCCGCGCACTATTCGGCTGAGGGTAGGGCGATCAAGGCACTCATGGAGAAGAAGGGTCTGCCCCAAAGGGGTGTCGCAACTGAGCTGGGTGTTTCGTTGGGCCTGGTTCAACGCCGCCTGAAACGAATGGAGAACGAAACCAGCAGAACTGACTCGGCTTGTCCTTGTAAAGATAATAGGAGCGAGCCGGCGCGGCGAGGCGCAGATGAGTCTGTATATAATAAAGGGCTCTCGAACCCAGAGGAGGCCTTGGTTTCGATCCGCAAGTCCTCATCTGTCGTGAAGCTTTCGGACAAGAAATGGGAGAAAGTACGGGAAGGGGCGAAGGTTACACCCTTTGAACCTGAAAAACCAGTCGAAGCCCATCCTCCGAAATCAATACCTGACAAACAACCGGCCAAGATTATTGGTTTTAGACCCATCGCATCTAGCCCACGTCCGCAGGATCTTCATTTCCAACCTTTGGAGGGACCTGAGGTGCCCCTGAATTGCAGAAAGCGCTTGCTTTGGTCGGGCTAAGGTGACCATCCCAGCGCGTTATTCGTGCTATTAGGAACGCTTGACGTGTTTTTAGGAACAGCCAGCTCGTGTTTTCACATGTGCCTTTCTCACAACGAGAGCAGTGCGCTGTAATTTACATCTAAAACAACATGTTAGCCCGCATCGGGTGATCAATCACTAACTGTTTGAATGCCGTTGTACAAGCCACCCCCGTTATCTCGATAGAGGCGCTGAAAACTATGACCAGTTGAATTTGTGATTTAAATCAATCCTTTACATCGTCTTTGTGACTGCGTTCCTGAAAACACGAGGTGCGTTCCCGAAAACCGATGCTGCACGAGGCCCCAATTGCAGCAATGCGCAGAGACCGGAAATTGCAAAATCTAACGAACGGTCCAGCGCTGCCTACTACCGACCAGTCAATATAATGAGGTTGCAGCCCGCATCGCGGACATTCACTGGAAGCGAAATATTTGGACGATGCCGAACTCACAATTCGCGGGACGATCCGACCGTTTGCTGCGCCTTGGTTCGCCTAACCAACGGTCCTGTCAGTACTATTTTGCTCATTCTTTTTGAACAACCAACAATGGTAAAAAACGATGGCGGCAAGAGCAATCATACGGGCTCTCCTCTGCCTGCCATCGCGTTCCGCAATTCCATTCAGTACGAGCACAAGGGCATTGTTACCTGCCAACAAGAAGAATGATGAAGAGCGGATCACTAAGCGATTATAACGTGTTGTGGGTAATCCCAAATGAGCCCTGTTCTATTTTATCGTTATACCAGAACAGTAAATCTATTCAGCAGAGGAAAATCGAAGCAATCAATACATGTTGACCCGAATCGAAAGTAGTAAGATGATTCGAATATTATAGTGGAGATTATTATGAAAAACTGGATTCTGGCGACAAGTATACTCTCTCTAGCAACGACAGCCGGTTGTTTACATGACGAAGAAGGTCAAACCGACATAGTTGATCAGGCTAACACCGTCATTGAAGGCACGAAGTCTGCTTGTAAGTTTGTCCCGTCAGTAGCATCAATTGCCGCTATTTTAGGAGTTCCAGGCGCGCCTATCGCAAGCGAACTGGCGGATCAAATTTGTGCAGAAGTAGCTAAAGTTCCGCGGTTGGAATCTGATGAAGGAGTATCTACCGTCACGGTGAGCGTTGACGGAAAAGAGGTGACAGGTTTGCGCTATTAAATTCGCGTTGCTCCACGAACCCCTTGGAGCAATGGCAGCTCTTCAAAATCCGGGGGACTTTTATACTATGAAGGGAATACGTAGCTGGAAAATTCGTAGCGTAGGGATCAACTCCATACTACTTGCCTTCCAAAAGATCGCTGCCTTCGTGGGCGCCGTAGTTTTTCTTCTCGTTGCTTACTCAGCCGACGCTAAGGGGCGCGAAACAGCTATAATCCAATGGCGTTCCAACAACACTATTTTTGATGGTATTCAGCATGCAATTGAGGATCATTACCTCACGCTGTATAATCTTGGGCTTTTGCCAACAAAAAAAATAACTTACAGGAATTCCGAGAGGAAGATAGCGGACGGTCTAGTCGATCACTTTTCCTACTTCCACTGGTCGGATAAAATCGACAATATCCTATGCGACATGAACTACTCTATATGCAGTAGATCAAGGGTGGAAAAGTCTAATACTAACTTCGGAGAAAACGATCACGTTCGAGGCTTTTTAGTTTCTGGCAAAAACAGAAGTAAATGGATTTACGACTACCCAGTGACCCTGATTGTACCCGACGTTGCATTTGATGTCTCTAGTAGGTGGATTGGCACAAGTTTGGACCTTTCAGGTGGAAAAACTACAAGAGCGCTCTACGAGGAAACAGCGTTGGGGTGCAAAACTCTACACGGATCCGAGACAATCGAATTCTTAACCTCAATGTCCAAAAATAGGTTGAAAAACACACTGAAGGTGTCCTCCGGAGATGACTGTGCCGCATTAATCGCAGGTCGCAACGCTCATTGGCTAAATATCGCATACACGGTTAATAACGAGGATAGTAGAAACGATCCGAATTCACATAATCCATCGAGTGTGACAGGCAACGATTCAGACTTGGCAACTGAAATAGCAGCCGCCGAAACAGATGAAGGTTGGGAGATTTTAGACAGAGCGTTAAAGGCTGTGTTTCCAATTGGATCTGATTTTGCAGCAGAAATTGAAGTGCCGGTTGCAATAATTGAAAGCTCCGTGGCGGTAAAGAAAAATGTCATAGGAAAGACAGAACTGGCGTCCGCAGCTTGGAAGTCAAAAATTTCTGAGATGTCATTCCGTGAGAGAATTCAACATATTCCTAAAAAAGGTTATCGTGCATTCGTTACTACAGGGGGCACTTTCCGCACACTGGTAGATTTCGCAAAAGAAGCGAGTGCTGGGTCCTTTGAGGAGGACAAAACATTTAAAGATCAAGCCTCTTCAATCGATGAATTGCGGATGGGCGCTAAATATGATGAATACATTGTTAACTCCTCCGCCAAGATGATCGCTGATGAGTTGGAAAGACAAGACTCCCAATGGGTACTTGATACGGGTGTAGAGCAAAAGTTCATTGGGTGGGATGGTAAAGATCATGAAAAATCATGGTTCAACAACGATGCTCACTTGGCAATTAATTTTAACCCAGGAACCCATTGGGGGTACTCACAAGCTCAAAGTTCAATTGTCTTTCTAGAAAAAGAGCTAGATACGGATCATTGTATCTTTAAGATAGATTGCACGCTCGAATACATCGGGACGATTGATACCAACGATCCAGATTACCGAGATGGTTTTAGCGAAGAACATCATGAGGCAGTTGAAAAGGTTGTAAGCGCAGTTTCTGATCATGATAAAAGAGCGTATCATGGCATAAGCGTAGCGGCAATTGCACTAGCACGACCTAAAGAAGGCAGAATGCATGGTATTAACCCTTATGCAATGCCTTTTCATCGAGAATTGAACGCTGGCGCAAAATGGAACCTTTCAACTATTGATGAAGAAAGAAGGCAAATCGGCTTGGCTAGAAATCCAACTATTTGGAATATTTCTGCAAAAACTAAACTACCCGATGATGTCACAGAAATTCAAAAACATGTAGTTCTACAATTAGATAGTAATCCATCTGCATACGGCAGAGATATTTTTGTTGTTTCAGCCGGCAACTTGCAAAACTCTGAAATAAAACATCTCAAAGAAGCCCAAAAGTGTTCTGTATTCCCGGCCTGCCTAGCAAGGGATGAACAGTTTAATTCAAGTGTCGTTACCGTGGTTGGGGTCATGTCCGCTACAAATGGAGACTTAGTCCCTTTTTCAGAAGGCAGCGCTGGCACTGAAATCTCATCGTTTACGGATGAAGAGTTTCAAATTGCGGCTCCCGCATCAGGCATTGTTGTACCGTCAAGTGAGCCAGGTTTTTTTATCAAAGTTAACGGGGTTAGTTTCGCCGTCCCGATGGTGGCAGGAACGCTTTCTGCACTCAGGTCGATGGAAAGCATTGGATCGACAGAAGCGATAGGTCGTATAATGGCTTGCGCGATGCAAAGTAGTAAGCTTCAGGAGCACGTAGCATCCGGAGTTTTAGACGTAGACTGCTCCCTTAGCACAACAAGGGATCAACTCAGGTATAAGGTTGATGTACAAGGAAATAAACCAGACGACCCGGACAGAGTATTAATTGGGACAGTGGTAAACGTTTGGAATAAGGATCTCAACAGCCCCACGTCAAGCGACATTATTGATTTTGGCGACGCAGCCGCGAAGGATATTCGCGGATCATTTCGAGCTCGTCCAGACCTGAAAAATGATGCCTTAATTGGTGTTAGAGCCCTTTCGGATGATCAAAGATACCTGAAATATGTTGTCAGGAGAGGAAGAAATACATTTGTTGATATTGAGGTAAGGCCTGCCCTCAAATCCGGCAAGGTTCTGGAATTCAAAGTGGACGGGGCTGATGATACTGTTTGCGTATATTTTGAGGATATACTCGACTACATACCAGCCTCCTATACTAATTCTATACAAATGGATGAGACAGATGTTCCAAATTGTCCATATTGAACAAAAATATTTACTCTCGTGTATCTTCTTTAGCTTTATTTGTTCTTCTGCGATTGCCTTTGAATTGGAATTTGAACCAGATCCATCAAGATATACGGAAACCAAAGAGGACTTACTCCTTCCTCTCAGGGATAAACCCCTGTCCAAATTTTCCCAGTACTTTCCGAATGTTGAGGTGCCCAGTATCTCGTTGGAATTGAAAGTTTTGAAAGGTGAAGATCAGAATTTTGTTATAGACGTTTTCAATGGCTCTGGTTTGTTGCAGGAGCAAATTTACAGTGATCAAATACAAGACATAGGAGACAAAAGTTTTTGGACTGAATTTACGAGTGGGCAAATTCGGGTGTCCTTGAGAGCTGGTGTCGGTGACCCCGTCAAAATTCAGGTGGTAGGATATTCTTATCAAGGCGATACGGGCGAATTCGATGGCGTTGTCAACTGGCCGCCATCGTTTGAAGCGGTGTCAAGCTTGGATGAAAATTTAAGACAGGCATTGTTGCCGCTTATGGCGAGAGTCTTGGTCGACACAAACTCCCCAAAAATATCAAATAGGGAACTGTCTAGGTCAAAGCCTTGTACGGGCGTTCTTATTTCCGAAAGCCTTCTTTTGACTGCGGCCCATTGTATTGATGGGCAGAGAACAATGTGTCCCCAAACTTTTTCCATTTTTGGTTATTTTTCCGGCGATGAATCCGAACTGGACTTTAGAAGATGTATTAGGGTTGAGTTTCTTGGGCGACATATTGATGTAGCACTTTTGCGGCTGTCTGCACCTTCTGAGGCTGAGGCATTTCCAATTCCGTCGAACAAGTTACCTAAGGTTGATGACGAACTATTTGTTGTTCAGTTCCCCAGAGGAAATTCCGGTAGAGTTTCCAAAGACAATGCTTGCAGAGTTACGGGCGTTGGGAAGCCTATAAAACCCTACAAGGACTCTGCTGACCCGGATCTGATCGACAAAGCTGGGTTTTATCATCAGTGCGATACTATGCCGGGGTCTTCCGGAGCTCCGATTTTTTCCCGCAGCGACATTGAACTAGTGGGCATCCAGCAGTCGCAACACAGCTTTGAAGATCAAAATATTGCCGTGCGTGGCGACTTATTCAAATCTTGTGTGAACATTACAGATGATCAAGTAAATTTGGTCTCAAAAGTAGGCATTTGTGAGCAATTACCATGAAGATGTTTTCTCAGTTTTTTCTCATCGTTGGCAGACCGGGATACTTGCTCAACCTGGTAATTTTCTTACTTCTTCTTGGAGGCTGCTTAAATGGTAGCCTATTTGATAGCGACAACACGGTTAAGGAGAAAGATGCTGTAAGTAAGTCTGAAACAATAGAAACTGTAGCTCTCGATCCTCAGCTAGTATCTCAATATCAGTTCTTGTACCAAGCCTCGCCAAGGGCGAAGAAATCTATCATTGATGGGTTTTCTCGGGCAGATGACCCAATGTTGAAAGCAGGCTTACTTCAAAACCAAGAACGCTTCTTACAGTTTCTTTCTCAAAGCGCAGTTGAGACATTCGGGTTTAGGACACTCGAAGAAAATATGAACTATTCGGCAGATAGACTTGTCGAAGTTTTTCCGCGTCATGTTACACCAGAAGAAGCAAGCAAAATTAGCTACAAGCCAAAAGAGATAGCCAACACAGTCTATGGTGGACGATCTTCTCTTGGCAATATCCCTGGTACAGACGACGGTTGGAACTTTCGTGGATCAGGTTATATTCAACTCACAGGACGGTATAATTTTGAGAAAATGTCCAAAATTATGAATTTGGATATAGTTTCAAAGCCCGAGTTGGTTCGTCAGCCACAAGTGGGTCTGGATTCGGCGATTGCGTTTTGGAATCATAACAATATTAGTACGATAGCCGATTCTGGAAGCATCAGAGCTGTGAGGAAAAAAGTCAATGGAGGTACGAACGGTCTCCCTGAAGCAAAGTTTTGGTATGCTCAAATCAAGAAGTACCTACCAAAGGGACCCGAACTGGAAACAGACGACAGTATTGACGAAGAGCTTAACCAAGCAGCCGCAGACATTTTGGGGCAGCTGGGCCTTCTCCAAAATCCAGGATTGGAGAGCACGTTTTCGTCCGGCGCCTATGCACGAGCATTAAAAGAGTTTCAAGTATCTCGTGGCCTCAAACCTACTGGGGTTATAGACGAAGACACACTGTACGAAATAACTGACCCGTTCCAACGCTACTCGGGAGAGTAGAGCAATAACTTTCGCCCATGAAGCCGCTAAACACGATCTTGGGGAGTGTCATCAACTCTGTGTATCTGCCCCGGTCCTAGCTGACCACGCTTTCAGACATGACGGCGAACGACTATCGTAAGCGGCGGCTGAAGACCGTTGGGTTTTTAGCTTGACGTTTTTAAGTTCCACGGGAGCAGTTCGTCGATTTGGTTCTTTGGGTGTCCTGCTGCGATGGCTTCGAGAGTGGCCTTGAGATAGGCGTAGGTTTCGACGCTGTTGATTTTCGCGGTTTCGATCAAAGAGGAGATCAGGCCCCTGGCTTTGCCGCCCTCGTCGTGACCTGCAAATAGTGCATTTTTGCGATTTAGGGCAATCGGGCGGATCAGATTTTCGACTTGATTGCTGTCGATCTCGACGCGTCCGTCGTTGAGGAAGGTTTGTAACCCCTCCCAGTGGTTGGCGATATAGGCGAGCTTTTCTCCAAGTCGGGACTTGGCCGAGACGCGTGTGCGTTGAGTTTGCAGCCACTCGCCGAAGGCGGCAACTAGAGGCGCGGATCGGGTCTTGCGTGCCGAGAGACGCTGGCCGGGGGATGTTCCTCGAATATCCCTCTCGATAGCGTAGATCTGGGCGATCTGGCGCAGGCCCTCTGCTGCGATCTCAGACTTGTCGCGGTCATGGATTTCCTTGAGCTTGCGGCGGGCGTGCGTCCAACAATGAGCCACGACGATGGGTGCGCCGCCCTTGCGCGTGGCGCGGGTCAGGCGATGGTATCCTGGGTAGCCGTCGATCTGGAGGATGCCATCGAAGCCGGTGAGGAATTTCTCCGCATTCTCGCCGCGCCGGTCTGGGGCAAAAAAGAACACCACCCCCGGCGGGTCATCGCCGCCCCAATTCCGGTCATCGCGCGCCAGTGCCCAGAGGTATCCGGTTTTGGTCTTCTTGCGGCCGGGGTCGAGGACCGGCGCAGTTGTCTCATCCATGAAGAGCTTCGTGGAGGCCCTCAGATGCTCGGCCAACCTGTCCACCACCGGTCCCAGATGAAAGGCTGCTTTGCCGACCCAATCAGCCAGTGTTGAGAGGTGAATGTCGATACCAGCACGACCCAGGATCTGGGATTGCCTGTGAAGCGGACAGTGGTCCGCGTATTTTGACACCAACACATGCGCGATGGTGCCCTCTGTCGGCAGTGCCCTTTCGATCAGGCGCGCTGGCACCGGGGCCTGGATCACTCCATCAGTGCAATATCGGCAGGCGTATTTGGGGCGCACGGTGACGATCACGCGTAGCCTGGCGGGTACGATATCCAGACGCTCGGATCGGTTCTCGCCGATTTTGTGCATCTCCCCGCACCCGCGGGGGCAAATCAAGCTGTCGGCTTCGACAATCTGTTCGATGCGTTCCAGATGCTCGGGTAGGTTACCCACGTTCCATCGCACCACGGGATTGCGTTTTGGGGTGTCTTCACCCGTGACCCAGGTGCCCTTGCGTTCCTGAACCTCGGCGACAGCAACTTCGAGATCTTCGAACAAGAGCTGCCGGTCGTCCTCATCCAGCTTCTCGGACTTCTTGCCATGCACCACATGGTTCAGTTCAGCCACCAGATGCTCAAGCCTTTTGTTGATCTCCTTGAGTTCTGCGACCTGCGCGGCCTGCGCCTCAAACAGCGCCCGGAACTCGGGCGGCAGCAGGCTCAAATCAAGGTCATTGGCAGCGTCAGACATGGCCGCCGCATAGCACGAAAGCCCAGGTTTGACGCGGCTCAATTGAGCCCCTGATTCATTCAGTCGCAGCCGGAGGGCGGCTTTCCAAAGCCTTCACCTTGCGCCAATCCAACCCCGCAAAAAGCGCCTCGAACTGGGCGTGGTTCAGCACCATCGCACCGTCCCGAATGGCGGGCCAGGTGAAGCTCGTGTCTTCCACCCGCTTGTACGCCATCACGAGCCCTGTCCCATCCCAGTAAAGCAGCTTGAGCCTGTCAGCGCGTTTGGAACGGAACACAAAGACAGTCCCTGTAAAGGAGTCTTTACGCAAAACCGATTGCACCAGCGCTGACAGCCCATCGTGACCTTTCCGGAAATCCACCGGATTGGTCGCCACCAGGATCCGCACCCGGTTCGAGGGAAAGATCATGACCCAACCCCAAGTGCCCGGACAATCTCAGCAACCCGCGTCGCCGGAGTGGCCCCATCCAACTTTACCAAGATGTCTCCAGCCGTGATCTCGATGGGCTGCGTAGAAAGCCCAGCGTCCGGGACCGGTGGCAAAGGTGGATCTTCAAAAACCACCAGCGGCGCAAAGGCGGCTTCCTCCTCCAAGGCCGGCAAAACAAGATCACCATCTTTGGCCATACGCCGCCACGACGAAACGTGGTTCGGCCGCAAGCCATATTTGGCGGCAAC
Source organism: Ruegeria sp. AN11 (assembly GCF_056536005.1). NCBI lineage: Bacteria > Pseudomonadati > Pseudomonadota > Alphaproteobacteria > Rhodobacterales > Roseobacteraceae > Ruegeria > Ruegeria sp. AN11. Next base: position 3,763,607 of record NZ_JBQFJD010000001.1, read on the forward strand.
CTCATTCACTGTCGCACCCGGCAGCAACGTCTCCGCCACAATCCGTGCCTTCACATCATCCGGCCACCGCCGCCTCCCATCAGCTGAGAAGATAACACCAAGCCCGATGAGAAACTCTCTTGTACTCTCCATGGAGAAACTCACCTCAAAAAATCACTCGGAGGCGGAATCTCAGATCAGGGACAGGGCTGGAAGGTGATCGTCACCCACCGCTTACCACCAATCTAAACTTTCCGCGCAAGCGCCCTCACTCCGCCCTTGGCAGCAAACCCCCAGCCGTGGTCTATTGGCTGAAAAAGGACGAAACTCAACCCGATCAGCAGGAGCAGAAAGTAGCTTAATTTACGCCGGAAACTGTCCAAACATTGGGGAGTAGCTCAATTTGTCGTGGCTTTGCTTATCAGACTTGAAGGAGTAGCTTTGAGCGTTAGTCCCGAAATAGTCTGGAATACCCTGCTACCACATGTTGTGTTTGGCATGACTGTTGTTGGGGTATTCACTTCTCTGACTGCATTTTTGGGACTTACGCTTTTGCCCGTCGAGCGAAAGAAAAGTATTTCAAAGTGGCTTCTCGGAGAAGATGGAAGTGAGGAGAACTGGGCAAGTTCCTTCAATGGTTTCTTTGACGCTCTATTTGGAAGCCAACACCTGAGCTTTCGCTGTTTTTTCATCTCTGGGCTGGCGTCCCTGCTGTCGGTTTTTGTGATGTGGATGCTGTTCGGACTGGTAAGTGAGTTCCGTTCCCGACAAGTTAACCAGCAGGATCTAGCGACCGTCCTGCTGATAGGCGCCACAGTGAATATTGTCGCCGATTATCTGTCACTTTTGGAAACACGTGCGTTTCTACGATATCTTGAGATGCCTAGGGCTTGGTTAGTTCAAGTTAGTTGTATTTTTTTTGATGCCGTCTTAACAGCGGTAATCATTTGGATCGCTCTGTTTCTATTTCAAAATACACCAACTTACAAAAATTGGACCGCCGACGTCAGTCAAGATTTTGGCGAAGTTTTCTTAGTTTACTCACCACTATCCGTTTTTTTCTACTCGACATTCCTTACCAGCTTGTGGGTTTGGATATACGTCATTTCCACCCTTGTTATGCGCGGTCTTGCACGAATGAAGTTGGGACGGTTTCGAGATGTAGAGAACCAGCCGATAGGCGTGTTGATGTGGGCGCTACTTCCAGCCGTCTTTATGTCAGGCTTTCTTTTGTCCATGGCATTCGGAGCAATGTCTGTCAAAAATACGGCAGGCCTAACTATACTGGATCAAGGAGTTTGCGTTCTACTAAAGGATAATAGTTGCGTGCGGGCCGCTGCACTAGCCAACGAGGAAGATGAAAGGAACAGATTTTTGGTTAGCGCTTGCCTTGGTGGCGACGCAGAGCAGTGCAAGATAATCGAGAACGTTGTGGCTGATCCAACCAGTGACGCAGCAGTTCGATATTGGCAGTCTGTCTGTGGCGCGAATGACGTGGTTAGTTGCTACTTGAATGGTGTCAACTATAAGTACGGAATTGAACAAAGAGTGTGCGACCAAGGTGATCCCGAGAACTGCTATGTGTTCAAGACACAGCATAAGTTTGGGGCGTTTCAAAGACTTTGGGAGAAAATTACCGGACGAGATTTTGACCCCGTTAAGGCCGTCAGAAACTTTGAAGCAGCCTGTGCCGCGCAACACGCGCGTGCATGCACTTTGTTGGGTGTAGAGCTACAAATCAGATTTGACACAAAAGAGCCAATACGCTTGATGAAAAAGGGGTGTGATTTGGGAGACGGATTAGGTTGCGCGAGGCTTGGGGAATTCCTAGTAAACAACTTCAATCTAAACAGCGACCAAAAGTCTAGAGCACTTGAGTACCTGAAAAAGGGTTGCGAGGCTGGTTTCGACTTCGCTTGTTGAATTCTGAAAAGACTATTTTAACTGCATTACCGCCTACAATTACGGGCGACCGCGGCGATAGTCGCACTGAACCGCACCGGGATTGCCGAAGGCTGATTGACGTTAGTTTCGCGGTGACCATCCGGTGAAGGTGCTCTGGCAGAGTTCCGGTGACCCCTGCTACGCTGCCGCAGCAGCGTAGCACCAGGGCATGAGTTCGTTCAGACGTGTGATCTTATGGTCTGCGATCTGTGCCAAGACCCAGGTGAGCCACGCTTGGGAATCTACGCCGTTCATCTTGGCGGTTTCGATCAGGGTATAGGCGATGGCAGCAGCTTTCCCGCCGCCCTCGGAGCCGTCGAACAAGTAATTTTCGCGGCCTATGGCAATTGGCTTCATCGCCCGCTCCGCGGAATTGTTGTCGAGTTCCAGGATGCCATGATCCAGATACGGGCGCAGTTTTTTCATCCGCGTCAACGCGTAGCGGATGGCCTTGGCCAGTTCTGACTTTCCCGGAATCCGTGCCTGCTGCGCGGCCAGCCAGGCCTCCAGTTCATCGAGCAGCGGCTTTGACCGGGATTGGCGCAACTGGGCGCGATCCTGCGGCGGCAATCCCCGCGCATCCTTTTCTACGACATAGAGCTCTGCGATCCGGCGGATCGCCTCTTCGGCCGCGGCCAGCCCTTGCGATTGGAACACGTCAACGAACTTGCGCCGGATATGAGCCATGCAGGCAACCTCGCGGATTGCACCGGAACGGTACAGCTCATTGAAGCCGGAATAGCCGTCCGCATGCATCCAACCGCTGTAGCTGGCCAGATGGGCCAAGGGATGTTTGCCTGCGCGGTTTGACGTGAACTGATACCAGGCAGCAGGCGGATCAGCCCCGCCCCAAGGGCTTTCATCACGGACATAGGCCCAGACGCGGGCTGTCGCGCACTTGCCCTTGGCCTGCAATTTGATCGGAGTGTCATCTGCAAATATGGCCTGGCCTGCACGCACATGACGGCCAATCCCGTCAGCCAGCGGTTCCAGCAGCGCCGCAGACCGACCGACCCAATCCGCAAGTGTGGACCGGTCCAGATCGATCCCTTCGCGATCTCACCTTTTTATATTGCCCTTTTCCCACAACAATCGGCGTCAATAGCTCGTAGCTTTTAGAGATCTTCAACTAGTCAAAGGAATGAGCAAGACGTCAAGAACCGCAGCGGTTGACGCTCCTATTCCGGCGTCCACGAGAAATGAACGAATCTGCGACCCAGAGAAGTGCTGCCCACGAGCAGCTTTGCCCGCGATAATTGCTGAACTGACCAAAGATGATGTTGCAAGCCCTTCGCTTATCTCGTCGAAAAGTCCATCCCCTTGAAGTTCAGCAAGTCTGTCATAAACATCGCGCGTAAGCTCTTCGTTAGAAAACCCAGAGCTCTCTATACCGGGCATTCTCGCAGCCACTTCTTCGGTCACCCTGATGTCGATATCAGGGTATCGTGCCAAGTGTTCCAGAACTAGTGCTTCAGATGCCACAGCTTTTAGCTGGACCTCACCAATTGTGCTTCCATCGACTAGGAACTCGACATCACCACCCGGATGGTTGGTGAATTCTTTCACCTTCGCTTCAACGTGATCCCAGTCACCGTTTTCAGCCTCAACGAACAAGAGCTCGTGGTAGATGCCTTTTACGTTCGATGCTACGCCACGAAGCTGGTCCTCAGACAGCGAGCCCAAATATTGTGAAAGCTCTCCAGCAGACGCCGTTTCCAAAGAACGCGTTGAGCGGCGTAGAGCCTGTAGCACCAATCCTTCCTCTATCGCCCACTCACGTGTTGCATCTTCAATCAGGCGTTGGAACGTGACCGCGATGACGACCGAAGCAATCCTTGAATTCCGGTTTTGCTTTTCGGTTGAGCCATTTTTTGAGATCGACGGAGTAATCGCCGATGATGACGGCGAAGTTTCCATAACGGCAGTAGAGCTAGGGTTTCTTCGAAAGATAGGCATTGTTTTTCCGTTCTAGTGGAGTTTTCCGGGTTAGCCAGATGGTCCCCAACAAGAGCACAGAGTGGTAGCAAACCTTCATGGGCATATACCCGCAACTCGTCTTTTGATGGCTCGATTGCGCCATCGGCCACAAAAGTTGCGATAGGAGCAGCGAGACGGTAACTGGAAAACAAAGTTCGCACTTCGAACTCCAGCATGTTCGCTGGTTTTCGGGGTCGTCCGAACACTTTTCGCGAAATGAAAAATACTGCGACCAGACCAAGCACAGCACCAACCACAGGTAAAATGATAGCGCCGGCTACGGCACCCAAACCGAAAAGCGAGCCAATCCAATACATTTGTGCAGATGATGCTGCCGCGCCGCTTAAAGCTCCAATGGCGGTGCCCGTTGAAGCTGAACCGAATGCTGAGATAAACATTAGCATTCCGCCAATGGTAGCAGCGCCTGTAACTTTACCAGTCGCAATTTGAGCGACCCGTCGCGCACGACGGGCTCGACTTCCTGAGACTTGTGTGATCGCAGCGATAATGCCGTTTAGATCACGTTCGACGTGTTTTAATTGCCTCTTTGTGTTCATGCCCTGTCTCTTTTCAAGGGTCAGTTGACAGAACTTGATCGGAGCACGCCAACAAGCCTTCGGAACTCATTATCATCTGAAGCCCCCTTCCAGAAATTCGCAAAGCGGCAAACTACTTGAAGATTTCCTGGTTCGTAGTGCCTGCTACTGTCGACCCGATCCAAGGAGGCAAACATTGCTGAATCGCCATTCACTTCATCCAACTCAAGCGGCAGCCCGGTCAGCTCGCAGCAATATTCTTGCGCTCCCATTAGCTCTGCTATGTAATCCTGAAGAGCCGCTGCTGATGGAAACCCGAGGTCTTTTCTTTTCACAGTGCGCTCTACCGTCTGGCCGTTCGCTGCATTCGTCGTGTTGAGGGCGGTTCGTGCCATCCTTTCGGCTGCATCAGCGGCGTTGAAGAGTTCCGAGGCTCGCTGGTATGCAATCTTATCAGCCTGCGACCCATATTTGATCGGCGCATACCCCTTTTTGGCGGCTTCACTTCGTTTCTTCCAAAAAGGAATGTCATGCCAATAGCTTAGGTCGTCACCCGCGATCAGAGCCAATGTGTAATCGCGGTTCGAAGGACTAAGTGACTGAAGCGTTGCTTCTGTTGACAAGAAGTCTTTGGCCTTGGGGTGTAGTTCGTTCCATCTCAATGGAATACCCTTTTTTGTTTTGTTAGACCAAGACTTGCAGGGCTTATGACAAATAACGACCTCACGACCTCGCTCAATAGGCTCAATCTTGGTCTCGAAGTATGGGGCTTCGCTAATGGATGTTGTCCACCAGAGCTCGTCCCCATCCTTGTGAACCCAAATGTCATCCACAGTTTCCGCGATAGTAGTCATCAAGTTGAACCATCTGGATGCAGTCGCCTTGGTTGGGTTCTTTCCTGCCGCAGTGGTGTCATTCGCCATTCGGCTGGAAACATAACCCTCGCGATCATTGGCCTCCCAATACTTCTGGGCGTCGACGGCGTTCATAGTCGCTACCGTTCCGCGCTCCTTGCAGATCGGCCACTCATAGTTCTGGCGCCCAAAGTTGGCGATATAGACTTTCATAAATTGGCCCTACTGCTCTCAATGTTGATTACTTTTTCGCTTCCGCCAATGTAGGCAAGCTTACTTGGAAACTGCCAGGCTGAGTTGGAAAAGTCTTTTTCAGGACTGTACAAGTCGGTTGAACGAATAACAGCCAAAAACGGGTAGCTGGACCAAAGCAAAGACTATGAGCATACGTGATCCCATAACCAGCTGACCGCTAATTGAAACTTGAGAATAGTCAGCAATATGGAGCTCTTTGCAACCGCGACTTGGCAGCAGGTGTCTCGTACTGTCGATAGCGACCGCCACTATACCGCTTGCAATCCAGTGCATGCCCCGCGGAAATTACAGCAGCACCAATGTCTTGCCCGTCCGCATAACAGACACCAACCCAACGGTCGTGTGTGCGCTCTCCGTTGAGTATGCATTCAATTTTTTTGCCACGTAAGAAATTAACCATCCAGCGTTTAGCGTCCTGTCCAGAACGAGTACCAAGCTCTGGTGCGTCTACACCGTTTAACCGAACTGGCGTGCCATCAACGACAATTGTGTCTGCATCACGAACTTGGAGACCACCCGCAGTAGCAGTTGTGGCGAGCAGCGCCGCTGCAATGGTTAGCTTCTTGATCAAGGCAAAGTCCTCGGTGTCTGGTGTTAATCGACTATTTCGGTTGATATGCGGGTGTCCACGAGTTCTTCCTCGACAAGCGCATATATCTCCTCTGGAGGAGTGTTCAGCGAATACAGCATGAGCGCCGGGTCCACACCCATGTCGATGAGATGCTGCATGGTTTCTCCTTGCCCCTTTTGGATGCCCTCGACGGCAAAAACGACTGGAATGAGGCGGGGCTGCTCGTAGTAGTGCTGATGCATACCCACGATGCCTCGAAGAGAGACGACGCGTTCCTCGCCGCCTGCAAGGATGTAAGGACATGACGATACGCACATCGCGCCAGCCAGAACGGCGGTAGAAAGCTCAGCATCTCTCACCTGTTTACCAATGGACAGCGCCTCGGAAACCACTCCTCCTGGGCTGTGAAGAGCCACAAGGTCCGGTTTTTCTTGCATGTCAGATAGGAAAGAGGCGAAGCGAGAAGAGTCATCCATCTCTATTTGACCGCTCAGCAAAAGAACTCGCCCTAACCCCTCAACATCTTGCACAGTAAAGTCCAATCGGTTTGAAAAAGCCTCAGGTGCGGGTACATCCAGCGGTCCATCCTGAGGCAACAGCGACGGATCGCTACGATCAGTGCGATACTCACGACGCTGATCTCCAGGAGATACCGGGCCAGTCGGGAGTTCAATACGCTGCTTAAACGGGCTAGGAATGACGCCGAGAACGTCCGACGCTATCAGAACGCCTGCAATAGCGAACTGTAGGATGAGAACGTAGCGCAGCCCTGAACGAGGATCGAGACGACTTAACAGGCTCATCACGTTTCATCTTTTTGAGGAGTGGCGCGGTTGAGGATAGCTGCGTCTGCCACACCCATTGTCGCCTCTACGTCCTTCATGGCGTTCATCGCGGCTCTCAGATCAGCCAGTGTCAGCGTGTCTTCGATGCTCATACCATCCTTTCCGCTGCGTATAGCCGCCTGTGTGATTGCCAGCACGAACACCAAAACAGCGGGCAGCAAGTCGATGGCTATGGCTCCGGCCCAAGAAGGGACGAAGTTGTGGGCGTACTTGATGACTGCGTCAGCGCTAGAAATCGGGTTGTATGCCGTCTCGATGGGCGGCTCCATGTCTAGGACCTCATCAGCAGCGTTCTTAAGTGTCTTGCTGCGTTGATCCAGCGCGTTCAAAACGGAATTGATAGTGGACGATTGCGCGTCTCGTACGTCGGAACTGCGCCCGTCAAGCTCTGGAAGTACTACCGAGGATGGCAGGTCCTCAGCAGCACGAGCAACAAGTGGCGCCACGCTATACTGGTTGAGGCGCGAGATAACACCCGCCAGTTTGACGCTTTCCTCGGAGAATTGAACAGAGCGGCGGTCTACTGGACCTGGAGCAACAGTGAGCTCGCGCATCTTTGCGAGAATTTTGTTGCCTTGTTGGAAGGCTTCCTCGATAGGTTCCTGCTGTGCCGCAATCTGCTCTTCAAGATTGCGTAATTCTTCAGCCTTTTGAGTCAGTACGCGAAACACTGCGCCTCGACCAGCGGTTCCTGAGAGATCTCCGGACTGCTCGAGTTCAGCAAGTTCTTCAAAACTCTGGCGGGCGCGTTCCACCTCGCGACCCAACGCTTGACCACTCAGAGCTATATCGTGGGCTTGCTCAAGAGCAGCTTGGTAGTCACGGACAGTGTTTTCCAAGTGTTGTTCGACTGCTGCCGAGCCTGCGAGTGCGGCTGCGTTAAGCCAGCTAGACATGGCGATAATGGCGACAGAGCCAACAATCGTGGAGATGGTCAAACCAATGAAACCACTAGCCGTACGCATCGAAGGCAACAGACGGAGCATATAGCTCCAAAAGACGAAGATACCGACAGAGACAGCGATTGAGTACGCGACCGCGGCGAAGAATGAGACCGCGCCGTTATCTTCAAGCAGTGAGGACACACCAAGATAGGTGTAAATGCCAGACGCAATAGCTAGGACACCCAAGGCTGCGGGAGTAAAAGTATCTAACCAAGCAAGATGACCTTCGAGTTCTTTAGCCGTACGAAGTCCCTTTGCTTCCTCCGCCGTCAAGCGATCCTTGTTCTCCGTCATATTACATCTTGCTCCACACTCATAACGCGATAGTTCGTCACTTAATCATTCATTAAGATTTTTCACCTTGGGTTGCACATCTGAACGGTACGAAACGATTGCTTGTGCGAAACGGCCATTCTTCTGTGAGTTTCCGCCAACCTGCGCTGCCAGTCCTAGCAGAAGCGAAAATCACGAACTAACTGAATGTCCGGTTGTTATTCTGGAAGTTTCAGTAAGTGGAGATCAGTCGCCTGGCTTACCCGCGCGTGAACGCGCTCAGCGGGGTAAATCCGTCACATCTCTCAGAGCGAATGTGAAGTGTCCCTAGCAAATCAACCCGAACGTGTGCTTGGGTCGATCATGATCCAGTATGGCAATTTTGATTGACGTAACTTTTGGAGACCAGTCTCGTGGAAGTCTTGATAGTTTTGGGTTTGGTTTTGGCTGTCGCGGTGTATTTGGCAGTCCGCAGTAACAGGTCAGGCGATACAACTACTCCGCCGAGTCAGTCAGGTGTGAATGAGAAACCTAGATTGACCATGAACCAACGGCAGCGCACAACGCCGCCACAGCGTTTTGATCCAGACCATACGCTACCGAAACCCGACGTCACGATACTGGTGGGTTCAGCGTACGTTGTAGATGGCGATACATTGGTCATTAAGAAAACACAGGTCCGTCTGTTTGGTGTCGATGCTCCCGAGATGAACCACCCCTATGGCAAGAAGGCAAAATGGGCGCTCGTTTCGCTCTGCAAGGGTCAAAAAATTAGGGCGGAAGTGACCGAGCAAGATACCCACGGACGGACTGTTGCTAAGTGCTACCTCGAGGATGGCCGTGATCTATCCGCAGAAATGGTCAAACTTGGCCTAGCGATAGATTGGCCAAAATTCTCAGGCGGAAAGTATCGATCAATGGAAATACCTGATGCCCGAAAGAAGCTGTGGCTGGCCAATGCAAGGCAAAATGGGCACATGGGTCTGTGGAAGCAATATGAAGCAAAGCAAGCCGCTGGAAAACTGAATAACTGAGGATTTCAGAAACCACCGCCGCACCAAAGTATTGCAAATAGCTTCGACCGACATAGATTTTCCTCGGCCCGATGCAGAACATCATCGGTTTTGCATCGGGCCGTTACGCAACCAAAACGGACGAGAGGAAGTCAGCCGCGCTAATGGAAAATCAGTTGGCACTCTGTGATCCCGTGAAACATCAATCGACCGACCTAGTTTAGAAATGATTGGTCAGAGGTTGCGAAATGTTCAACGACGATGTCCTTGCAAAGTGCCCAGAATGCGGCTCTTCCGATAGTAGAATTTCGAATGAAGATATCACTTGCAGTGCATGTGGTTTTAGCGAGTTGCTTGTGTTTGATGATCAGGCACGTGAAGGAATGCAAAACGACATAGCAAACGTATTGAATATGGCAAAAGCGCGAGACGTTTTGCAGCGATGGAGTTTCGCGGGTTAATCTTTTTCAGTCGCTAGCCGGTGCGGTGTCTGATGAACTCAAACGCATCCAACCCCGTCTCTTGGCATAATACTGCTTTCTCTAGTTTAAAATACCAATTTGCGTTTCGGGCGAACGATCTAGAATTTTTCAACAGCAGAAAATCAAAGAGTGCTAACCCTCGGCCAATAGCCATAGTGAAAAAGATTGGCCAATGTGCGGCGGTGGGCCAGCTTATTCGTTATATTTGGCATGAGGTAGTGCAACCAGCCCTTAAACAAAAAAGCCTAAATTATGTGGTTGGGCCAAAGTGACAACCGGTGTCTGTCCACCAGTGTCACCTTCATTTCAGCAGCCAGCTGTTTCGCGTAGCTATCAAAACCTGCCGCGTTTGTTAGGACAACACACTGATGGCCTTTACTGACATCGTATCGACTGACTGAGTGAAGGACTTCACGAACCGGCTTTGCGTTCATAAGTTTTTCATGGTCGTCTGTGAACTTGCATTGCACTAAGACGACGTCTCCACGCTCGCGGTTTTCGAGATGAGTGTCGAGGCCACCATCTCCCACCCGCGGTGTTGTCGACATTTTCCAGTTGCCGCTTTTTTCGGCCTCGCGACCACTCCAGAGTTCGAATTCCTTCCAATCTAATCTGTCGATATCTCGGATATTGAACTTACTTTGAGTCATCCCTGAGATCATTGCACCTTGATCGGCTTCAATATCCTCCGCCGGCATTAGGATATCTCTGAATAGTTTGCGCTTGCGTACCATAATGTTGTTCAGGATGCAGTCGAATGAGGCATCCTGATGATGAGGATGCACTGCAATCGGGATATGAATAGTGCAGTCTAAGTCTTGACCGATGCGATAGATACGGTCGTTGCACTGTTCTTCAACGGCTGGGTTCCACCAACGCGAAAGATGGATAATGTGAGTTGCGGCAGTCATGGTAATACCGACACCCGCAGATTTTGGCGAAAGGATGCGAATGGCAAACTTGCCATCTCCACGGGTATGCTTGAAATCCTCAACGATATTTCCTCTGCGTTGAGGGGTTGTCTGACCATTTAATATTGGTATGTCGTCCAAGTCATAACGCTCACAAAGGAGGCGTCGCAGCAGGTGCTGCATCTCGTGTGTTTCGAGGAACAAAAGAACCTTTTCTCCTCGATCTCTCACCCCATCAATGATCTCGACTGCCGCTTTGATCCGTGCTGACCTCTCCATCATGGTCGCAAGTGCGTCGGGCTGATTGTGCAGCTGCTGTAAATTACCGGGGTAGAGCGAAACGGTTCTAAGCTGATGAAGGATTTTAAGTACGCGCCCATGCACATGATTTTGCAGGCCTGCAAATACCATGTCGTAGGCTTGGGCTTGGATTTCAGGCATTTCTGTTGCGTAGAAGCGATACTTCTTCAAGGGAAGTTCCTTTACGGTATCGCTTTTCATCCTGCGTATGCCGATAGGCGCTATAGGTATCCCAACGCCAGGTTCTGAGTAACTATGCGAGAACATCTCTTCGTGAAGTTCCCGATAAAGGGCCTCGTCCGCATTTTTGAAGCGATCCATGAAATCACGCAAGCTGCCGAGCGAGCCGGGCGCGATGGTGTCTATGATAGCCCACAACTCCGAGAGTTCATTCTCAACGGGGGTGCCGGTCAATCCTACGGTGAAATCAGATTTCATGGACTGAGCGGCCCGATGAGCCAGTGTGGTGACGTTCTTGATGTTTTGTATCTCATCAAAAACGACAGCGGCAAAATCGATTTTGGCGAATTCGACTTGGTTTTGAGCAAGTGTTTGATAGGTTGTCAGCACCCAAAAGATCCGGTCTTCCTCATGTTGGGTGTCCAATCCGAGATCTAAATTGTGGCTACCATCACTTGCTTTCGTTCTAAGGCGCTTCAATCCTGATCCATAAGCATCAATCCTAGATCCAAGGCCAAGGAAACTACCCATATGAGTTTCAACTTCTTTAGCCCAGTTTTTAAGGAGTGTCGTCGGCGCAACGACGAGGATTGGCTTCTTTTGATCTGATGGCGCCTTTCGCATGTTTTCCTGCAACCACGCCATGAAGGCGATGGTTTGTAAGGTTTTTCCTAGACCCTGATCATCAGCGTTCAGGACGCCGGGCAGACCTTGCAGGTAGGCGTCAATTTGCCAATCAAGCGAGACGTCTTGGTGCTTCATGAGCGTTGCGGTGATCTTGGGCGAACGGTTTATTTGGATGTGGCGAGGACGCTCTGTAAGTTCGCGTCGATAATTCAGTTCGTCGAAGTTATCCTTGATCAGAAGAACCCGTTGTTCAGTTGCTTTAGTCTCGGTCTCGCTACCCGTATCCTGACCTGGCTTGGGCTTGGGCTTGATCATGCCGACCAACTGATCAACAATGCCTTTTACTTCTTCGGTCGCGGGAATCTCATGCCCTTCGTGGTGAACGGTTTTTTTCCCATTTTTAATAGCTTCTGAAAGCTCGGCTTTCAGGCCTTCAATTTTTTCCTGAGGTAGGGTGATGAACTGATCACCGAGATAGATCCCGAATTCCTCAGGTTCCCAGCTATTTGGAATGCGTTTGACCCAAGGTACTACGGGTGGAACCCAAAGCCCGAGCTCGGTAACTCTGTCCGAATACTCCTTAGTCTCGACGAAAATAGCGGAAATGATTTGTTCAACTTGTTCCTGCTGGATGTCATCAGGAAGATCGAGGGCTTGTTCTGCTTCCAGCTTATTTCGATATACTTCCGCGATGGACTTGGCTGGATTAGCTGCGAACGCCTCGCGGGCTTCGGGAGAGGCTGTTTCGATATCGCGGACGTGTTGTAAAGCGGGAAACAAGAGCTCGTCGATAAGGACATATTCTCCGCTTTCGAGAAGGTAGGTTCGTTTCGCAGCTTCGTTGGAAAAAAAACCTTTGCCGGGATCGCTTTCGAATGTGAGACGCTCTTTGGGCGTCAGAAGTCCTTGTTTTTCACTGGCCGGGCTTTTCCCGGCGGCCGGCACCTTCCCGAAGAGAACGGGTTTAATTTGATAACCGTGTTCATTCTTGAACGAGACATCGAAGGAAATAGCGCGAGCCGTCTTCACTTGGAAACGAGATAGTGTGTCATCCAGACGAATTGTTAGCTCGTTCAGGTTGTTTGGGTTAGCGCCACCAAAGAAACTGGAGGTAGGATCATCTAGCGGATCAGTATCGACGTCGGTTTGATGGACAAGCGCCAACACTTCGGCAACCATCTGCATCTGTCGCGCGACGCTTTTGTCGGAAGCTGCCTTATACTGGTCGAGGATAGCGCAAATCTCGAAAACGGGATCCGGGATGATGTAAGTCTGACCGTTTCGTGATTGAGTAAGGAAGGCGCCGTCGCGTTTGACGCGGATGTTTTCCCCCTCATGCTGCCAGCGGGGCAAGATCACAAGATCGCCCGTTGCTAGGCTTCCCTTTTGCTCAAGGCGAAAGGTAAAGCTGGGATTGGGTGGAAGTCCAAGCGCTTTCAGTGAATTGTTGCTAAGTTGCGCGAGAGCTTTGTCATAAATGACAATGCCGTCTTTAAATTCCAAAGCCTGCTGCTTCTGATCTTCCATGAGACGTGTAATCTCGGCATGAGCGAGGCTGCCCGAGGCTCCGGTTCGTGCGGACCATTCTCGGAGGTGACGCTCTTCCAATTTGGTGCCAAAAAACAGAAGTCCTTTCGTGGTCTCGAGGAAACGCAAAACGATCCGGTTGTCTTCTCTTTTGTAGTCAGTTTCAAACATGAGAATTGGTCTTACCTATTCCGCCGCATGTAATCTTCAGCCTTCTGCATCCAGTTTTGATATGCGTCATGCGTATATTCGACGCCTTGAGCTTCGGGGCGCGCGTGAATTTCGTTTCTGTTGTAGGACTTCCGATGCAAATGCGGGGCATTGTAGGAGCCACGGTTGAATATTCGAACCCTAAAACTGTGAGTGCCTTCAACTATGGTGAGGTCGCCTACCTTCATAATAAAAAAACACTTCTCTCGTTCGTTAAAGTTTAGGGTTCCGTGTGAAAGGAATGATTTGTCTTCATGTTCACGGGCGAGACTGCGAGCGTATCGCGCACCATTTTCGTTCAAAACCACCCAAGCATCACTGATCCATTCTCGTTGGTCGATGGCAGCCCAAAATTTCCGCCTAGGCTCCCACATGTGGCTGCCCTCAAACTTGCTAATAATGTCAAAGAACATCTTGAGGGACTTGCTGGTCATCCAGCGGTTCATTATCTCTCGAGTCTCTGTGGAAACCCCCGCCCATTTTGCCTGTGAAACCCGGGGATCTCCAAAGTTCCGCACCAGAAAGCGTTCCACATCGTCTCTTAGTTCGGGGTTGTCCTGACCAGCGAAAGGGAGCACCAGAGCATCAATTCCGGCAGCTCTTGTCGCCTCAGCCGTGGTAGTGGAGTTTGGGCACAGCCAATTCATCACCCGCTCGAACGGAACTCTGTTAAGTGCTTGCCTTTCTTGGGCTGTGCTTTTTACCATCTTAGCAAAGACATCTTCGAACAGACCATTAGCATGGGGAGACCATATGCCCCACGACTTTGCGAGCTCGTAGGGGTTGTTGTTCTGCGAAAGCTCTTCGGCGATCAATCCAGGCGCTACTGCTGGTTGAAAAAGTTGTAGGTCTTCCACGAGGTGGGCGCGAACCGGAATATCCTTGGCGGGTTTGTTGGCCAAGATTGAACGGAGTCTGTCGAGGATTGGACTCACTTCCCGGGATGTTTCGATATAGGCGTCCAGCGCGGCTCGGCAGTAGCTCTTGCGACTGGTGCTCTCCAGTGTGTCAAGGAGTACGGCCGATACATTTGCCCACCTGACATCATCACGTACCTCTGAGGTAAGGAAAGACCGCAAGATGTCCGACGCCATATGCCATGGAAAACGTGACCAATCATTGCGATCCATCCGTTGCTGGAACTCGGCTAGCCTTGCTTCGAGGTCTTGTTCGGTTTTGGAATTCTGACCCATACCATACTTCTGCTGGACCCTTTTCACCGCTCTGTCCAGATGCACGGTCGTGGCGTTGAGCTCAATCTTTGAGGAACTTTTGGGTGCTATAAGAAGTTCAGACAGCTTCATTCCTGAACACCCTGGGTTTCAATTGCCGCCTGTATCGCAGCTTTCAGGCGCTCGACCTCTTCAACGTTTTTGGGGGTCGTCATGATGAAGCGCATGTCGATTCGTCGGTTTCCGTCTTTATCCGCTTGGGTTGTTCCGAAATTGATCGGGCGCGTTTCCCCGTAACCCGATACAGACAAGACTTCTTGACCGACGACATCCACGCCTTGCACGTCATCTAAGAGGTAATTGGCGTTCAGGAAGTCTGTGAGTTCAGGCCGATGCTTAACGAACACTTCGTACGTGGATGTTGCGCGTCTGGTAGAGAGATTGAGGTTGTAGATATCCGCACCATCGCTGTCTGTGTGGCCTTCAATCTGCACGGCCTCGATGACGGAGTTGTTCGGGTTGCAGTTGTCAGCGATGGCTGAGTTCGCGCCCAAAGTGTAGCAGGTTAACTCTTCAGTTAGGATCTCTGCAATCTTCCGCATCGTTGCTGTTGTACGGCGATCAGGTGTGGAGCTTCCAGATCGGAACTCGATTGCGTCTTCGCCAAATCGTACGACACCACTCACCTCATCCACGATAACTTTGATGCCGGCGGCGATCAGGCGGTCTTCAATCCGTGATAGAAGAATATTCCTGTCTTCTGAGATGCCCTTTAGGGCCGTCTCGACGGGGTCTGTTTCAAGCTGGTTACGCAGTTCCTTTAGCTCTACTTCCAGCGTTTTGATCCTATCCCGAAGATCCTCGATAACTTCCTTTAGATCAGTATTCTCAGTTTTGAGTGCATCATTTTCTAACTGGAGTGCGTCAATCTCGGTTTGAAGCCTTTTGTTTTCGAGTTCCAGGCGAGCCAATTCTTCACGCAAGCGCCGATTATCTTCACGCAGCGCTTGAAGGCGATCCCCTTGGTCGATGCGTGTTTCCAGTTCAGCTTTCAGCTGAACGATTTCAGCGCGCAGATCCTCGTTCTCAACTCGAAGTGTTTCCACTTGTTGTTGTAGCTCCCGAATATCAGGGGCTTCATCAATCAATAGTGTGGCAAAATATGCCAGAACCAACATGACAATGAAGAGGATAGAGATCATCAGATCGGTCATTGTAATGAAGACCGATTCCTCCTCTTCTTCTCTTCGTAGTTGGCGAGATGTCAGTGCCATGGATTATGCCCCGCGCTGAGTTGGCTCGAATTCGGCTATTCCATCGAGAACCGTTTGAATGGATTGAATCCCATCCCCGAAGCGGGTTGCGACCTCCTGTGTAAATCGACTGACCTGATCTTGAGACTCTGCAAGACTGCTCTCGAGCAGTTGGAGTGCGGATCCGAGATTTTGGTCGATTGTCTCAGCGTTTTCTACGACTTCTTTCAACCTAGCTATGGACGCTTGCATAGCCGCCATCGTCTGATCGACGGTGCTGCGGGAAGCCTCCATCATTTGCAGGCTACCTTCTAGTGATGTTCGAATGGCATTGTTGGTTCGTTCGATGCGCTCTACGCTGTCCGCAATTGGTCGGGAAACTCCCTCAAGAGATTTTGTGGAGTCTGTCAGGCTGGCGGAGGCTCTCTCCTGGGCATTGGTCGACAGGTTCACTGCATTTGCATGTTTGGCTAGCTCTTGGTTCGAAACCTCTAGTCGCGATGCCATTGTACGGATGGGATCCACGAGTGAAGTGTTCAGATTGCTTTGGAAGTCTGAGAGGCTACTCAGAAAATCACTGGATACGTCTGCCAGCTTCTGAGTAAGATCGGACCCGGCATTAGCAACCTTCTGGTTCACTTCAGCGCCAATCTCAGCAACCGCCGTAGTGGCTTTTTCAGAAACTTGGTCACTTGTGGCGTTGATTGAGCTCGCAAGGCCAGCGGTAGCATCGATGATCGAGTTTGCAGCGTCAGTCATCTTATCGTTGTTTGCCCGCATGCCGGCATCAATTGACTTAAGCAACGTTGCAATGGCGTCTTGCGAAGCTTCTTGCTCCAGTTCGCGAGCCTTGCGTGCGACCGCTTGATCCTCCTCCAGCTGTCGCCGTGCGCCCTCGACGACCGCATTCAAGTTTTCAATGCCCTTCGACATTTCGTTGCCAATACTGTTTCCTGAGTTGGCGAGGCGGTCAGCGACATCGATAAGCGTTCTGTTTATTGTCGAAAGAGTTCGAGACATCTCGTCCAAACTGTCGTTCAGCTTTGCATTTAAAGCATCTCCAATTTGCCCGACCATACCGGTGACTTCTGTTCCGGCGCTGTTGCTTACTGTGTCAAGAACGGGCTTAAGGTCTCTGGCCAGTGTTTGGCTAACCGTATCTCCAATCTGGGCACCGAGGTCATTGCCCAAAACCTTCAGCTGTGAAGTCTGTTCCTGAGTAGCTTTTAACTGATCGACGGCGATTTTTTCCGGAGTTTGAAAGCGAACCCTGTATTCGATGTCATCGCAGAGTTGCGCAACTTTTCTATCCAACGAAGCGGCCTGCATACGGTAGGTAATGGTAAACAAAATTGAGGCCAGCAGACCTGCCAGCGACATTGTGAACTTGCCACGCGCTGCGGCCAGGAACTCGGACATTGAATCTTGGTTGATATTGTCGAGAGTACCAAGCGCAGCGATAATCCCAAGAAATGTTAAAAGTAACCCTACCGAAACAAAGATTCCAGGTAGGTGACGCCAGACGCCGTGCTCAAATCCAAGGTCGTGACTGTTAAAAAAGAAGTTTGGACGAACAGTGTTGCAAATTGGTTTATCACGATCTTCTTCCTCCGGTATTACCAGTGTCTCACCATATTCATCCCATGCGCGACTTACGTTGTAGTCATACCCACGGAGTTTGTTTGACTGCGCCTCAGTCGAAATTTTGCTGTGAATTTTGTCAAACTGTTCGGCAAACTCACGTCGCGTAGAAGCCATCCTTATTGCCTTATGGATTCGGTTAACTGCCGCGACTTTCAATCGGTTTTGCAGGAGAAAAATTACCATAAAGAAACAGAAGGCACCCCCAATTCCAACTGTGACTAGGCCAACTGCGGCTTCGTCCTTCACAAGTTCAGCAACCGAGAAAATGATGTTGGTTGCATACATTCCAATTTGTGAAGAAATTGATCCGTCTTCAGAGAGCATTGCTAGCGTTTCCATGAGCCGTTCAGAACTAAAGGGTGTTTTTTCTGTAAGATCGACTACTGATGGAGCGCATGCAACGTGGTTTATTGAATACGTGGACTTGCTGTCACTATCGCCATTGTTTAAGCAAATTCGCCCTCGTAACTCGGAACGAGTGAGGCAGGTATATGCATCTCTATAGATCCTCGCTGAGAAAAATGTTTGAAAAAAACGAATTAACTTCAGTTATTTAGTCGATTTTTTGGTGTCAAACGAAATTTCCTTCTTGACCCGCGTGACATAAAGGCCTCAGCCTAGTGCCATGACATACACACGCATCAACTGCCATCGAATATCGGCCTGAGGTCGATAGCCCACGCGAAATCCGTGGGAGGCAGCATTGGTATGCGGGCGAGGCTTATATCCTTGTAATTGCTCCAGATTAGAGTGCACGAGTCGGTTCGATTCCGACGCCTCCTACCATCCCCCGGAGGAGTCCGACATGGCGGACGACGTTGCGAACGCAATTGATTTCAACGACATCAAGCAATCGGTCGAGGAGAGCCTCGGCCGCACATCTAATGGTTGGGCCGGCTTGGTCACGACGCTCTTCTCAGAGATCAAACAGTACTGCGATAAGAAACAAATATCCTATCCCGTCGTTCTCCAGATCAAGGAAAAACTGGGGGAGCTCCGTATCTACCACAGGTGTGATGATCGACACATCCAGTCGATGATCACCACCACGATTGCACGAGCAAATCGTTCCTGTGAACGATGCTCAAACGCTGCTGAGACCCAACTTCTGAACGGCTGGTACACGACCCTGTGTTGTTGGTGCGCGCATGATGTCGCGAGCAAGCGCCACCCTGAAAGGAAGAGGTTCTTAGGCGTTCGGAAAAATCCTGTTCGGGATCAAATGACCTGCTCAGTTTGTGGCTATTTCGGTCAGATCGACCGAACGGATGAGCGCGGACGCTGTCCTGCATGTGTGACGAAAGGGTGGTGAGTGATGCTAAAAATTATTGTCTACGCAAACGAAAGAGAGATCGCTCGGGCCCATGCCGGGAACGTCAGCGATGATATTGATGGGCTCTGCGACTACGAAGCGCGTGTGAGCGAAAGAGAGTCCGAGCAGCTCGGAATCGAAGAAAAAGCAGTACGCTTCGAGATCTCGCAGCATGATCGCAAGCAAACCGTTTGGTCACTCGTTGAGAAAATCGCCGCCATGTGGCTGGAGAAGACCGGTGCGCGAGAGCCCCGCACTAAGGCTGACGACGTGACGCGCGCATTTCTGAAGCTGAAGAAGGCCAAGTTTCTCGCCGGACAAGCGCCGCTGTCTGTTCCGATCACCGACGCAGAGGAGTTTGATGAACTCATCGCTGACGTCGAGATTGATCCACTGACCAGGACACTTCTGGCACTGCAAGCAGCTGAGATTGCATTGGGCCGTGCAAAACTGTCTGGTCCGGTCAGTGCAGACGAAATCAGAGCGCGCAAGGTGAATGAGAGTGACAACGAATTGCTATCGCAGATCCGGGCGAGCGTTCGCGAGTTGGATGATCGCATCACTGACGAAGGGAACGGTAATGACGAGGACAATTGAGCCGGTTTTCTCGAAAACTGAAGATCCAAGGTTCCTGAAGCGGTCGCTCGCTGTCCACGACAGTGAAAGCAGTGTTGTGATCACAATCTCGCCTGCCGATTTCGAAGGTATCGAAGATTTTACTTATGAAGAGATCATGCGCGCTGTTGATGAAAAATCTGGCGCGCTGAAGGATGAGTGATGAACCAGGCTGTCGATTGGAATGACATCCATACAAGCGTTCTGAACGCGCTTGGAGAGCATCGTGCGGGATGGGCTGACCAGCTCGCACTGGTGCTTGAGGATGTAAAACGTAGCGTTGAGCAACTTCCTGATGTTTTTGGGAAAGAGCTGCCGGAAGTTCAGCAGATCAAGCAAAAATTGGGAGGCCTTCGTGTCTGCACACGAAAGTGCAATCGAAATATCCTCGATGAGCTGGATACGCGTGTCGACGAGATTGAGAAGACGTGTGAGCGGTGCGGAAATTCTGCCGGAATCCAAAGCATCCAGGGCTATCTCACGACGCTTTGTTGCTGGTGCTACAACGACTACCTTCAAAGTCGGTTTGAAGGCGCTGAGGCGAGGTGGCCAACAGATCTTGAGCTCAACGTAGCAAATCGCTTTCCAGACCTGGTGAGCGCTGATACGGCGTCATTATGGCCAAGCATTGGTCCGGGCAGGCTGGTCTTGCTTGGCCGGTTCCTCGCAGAGGCGGAGCATCTGGTTCGAGAGAACTGTGAGACACCGATTCAAGTGCAGATCTCGGATGTGACGACGGGCCCAGACGGTTCAATCCAGATCAGCTTCAGTCGGTACGATCAATGCTTGGATCTTCTGCTCAAACGTGTCCAGCTGGATAGCAAGCGTACCTGCGCAAGATGCGGCCACGTGGGTGATATCGTTCGGAAGAAGCACAGGGCAACCGCCCTGTGTGCACACTGTCAGGAGCAAGGCGATTGGAATCCCTTCGATGAGTGATGAGTTTTCCGATGAGGAGATCTGTAGACGTCCGTTGGAATCGATCCCTCTGGATGACCTGATTTATGAGCTGAAAGCACGGTTGAAAGAAGGTTCAGATGCATGGCCGGCACTTCTGACGGCTGTACAAGAGCACATCGTGGACGCTGCTCCAGCTGATGGACCAGCATAATGGACAGACATCTGGATTAAAGAGAATAAGTGGCCAACGTGACCGAAAAAGACAAAATCACAGAAGGGTCAGGCAGCGTCTATCAAGACCTTGGCCTTCCGGAACCAATCGTCAGCCACCTATTCTGCGACTTAAGGATCGTCGCCGTCCAAGACAGCTTTTGCCCGATTGAGATCGCAGTTTTGAGGGTGATCGATGACAAGCCACACATTTGGAGTTCGCCCATTTACCCTGCGCGATCATGGCCACAACAGGTTCTGGATGCATCTCCAATCGACCTATCGACGGCTCCGGCCGCTGAAGAGGTGGCAAACCAGACACTCGATCTCGTCGAGCTCTGTGAAGCCGGTTGCGTCTACTCAGATTCTTCGGCGACGTCAGGATTACTGGAGCGTCTATTGGCTGAAGCAGAGGTTGGATACGTGCAAAAAGTAGATGTGCTCCGTGCAGACCAGATCATGCAGGATGATGCATCTCGTCGAGCGATGAAACAGCAGCTGAAGGTACGCAAGCGGAAATCTGACGATCCTCGCGATGAGGTGAAGCGGTTGTGGACCTGCTACCAAACAGTGAAGGCCTCAGAGGAAAGAGGTGCGCGATGAGAACGGCAGACGAACCTAGAGGAGATAGTCAAACAACACGACGAAAGGGTCCTTCGAAATGCTAAGTGTTTATTCAAAACACTGATCAGGTCCGCAGGATACGAGATTGCGAGACTACAAATGCAGTATTTTCGCGACCTGAATAAAGTCAAGAAATCTCGGCCTTTTACCGCAAAACCGGTGCGTGCATTCGATAGCTCCGGGAAATGAACATTTCTGCCGTTGATGACTTGAAGGACAATCTGCATAAAATCGCCATTGGACTAATCGCTGCGAAACCGTCCCGAGTGATTGACTGCGATAGTGTCGGGGCACATTGAGCGGAGACTGCCGTCGGTTCCAAAGAGCCCGGGCTCCAGTTTCAACAAGCAGCGAATCACCTCGCTCAGGACACGGGTGATTTGGCTGTTGAGGCCATTTGACCAGACGAAAGCGAAGGAATTCTATTCTTGCACTTGGGCGCTCCCTCATGCCGCAACGACAACAATCTCTCTTTGAAATTATCCTTACTCGCAAGAAGTGAATTAGGCAGAGCCTAATTCAGGGTCGGGTTTTGCAACGCAAGCGCGCCCAAGGATAAATGTTTCAAAACAGTGTCTTATTGAGGAATTCGCGGGAGTTTGATATGCTGATTGGCGTGTCAAACCTATCCCAACCTGGGGGGTGCACGAAATGAAAGCGAGGCTGAGAGATATGCCATTCGTTGTAGATAAATTTGCTGCCGGTGACGCAGTGCTGAGTTCGGAGGCGCCTTTTCGTTGAAAAAGACGAAAAGCACAAATCGGCTAATCAATGAGGTAGCCAGTTGTTTAGAGTGGGGTCGAATGATCTGACAAATTTGTCACATTTTATCGGCGTGAAAGTCACATCATTTAAACCCGCATCTTTTCGCTTGCACAGACCTCCGAGTTTTGAGTACGAGAAGCGCCCATGCAAAATTCTGTCCATCATATCGCGCCCAATCAGATACGGGTTTTCTGAGTTTCCGATCCGTTGGTAGCTCTCTTCAGCGATAGGTTCACATATCCTTCTTCTGCTGCGAGCTCCTGTAGGCACTAAGTCGATATGAGGCGCTTGTCATGGCGTTTACTACAAAACTTTTGGGGTTCTTGAAGACGTGTTGCGATAGCCATCGCGACATCACTCCTTCTTTTGCTCCACGTTTCTTGAATCTCACGCGAATAGCCGTGTGATCGGGCGGTTTCGGCCGCCTGCTTCCCACCAAAATTCAAATCACGAGTTTTTCTACCGAACGCGTTCGGTGGGCTCGATAAGACGTGAGGTATTCACATGAAGAAGAACTTTCCTGACGGAATCCGGCTCCCGTCAGATTTTCGTTCAGACCGTGCCATTGCGAAAGCCGCGAAACGCCATTGTACTGCTTACACCGTGATCGGTTCGAACCCGGGTGTAAGGGTTCAGGCGGAGTCTCAACTTGAGTTGGTCAATCTGCTGGTAATGCACGCGCAGCTCGAGGTTGAAGACATCTTCGATCAAGTGCGGTTCCGTTGGAATGGCTTCAGTGAAAAGGTGCGAGAGCATGTGTTTGATTACGTCGCGCACATCCGTGGAGGCTCTAAAGTTGCTTTCGCCGTAAAGCCAAGCTTTCAGGCCACGAAGTCGGTATTTGTAGAAAAAATGCAAGAGGTTGCGTGGTTCTCCGTTCAGTCTGGCTTTTGCGATGAAGTACGTATCCTGACGGAACGCAGCGCAGATCAGATTGAAAAGAGGAATGCAGAGCTTTTCTGGGCCGTGCGGCAGCCTATGCCGAGTGCTGACGACGTAGCTTGGAATGTAGCTCAAGACCTTCTGGGTGCAGCCTCACTGCGTGACCTTACAATCAAAACTGGACTTGGTGCCGACGGTTGGCGAGCGCTCGTGCGTTTGGTTGCCGCTCAACATCTTGTGCCACTTACCCGCGAAATCATCGACCCCCAAACACTTGTCCAACGGAAAGGATAATTCCCATGACTGTTCACTATGATCTGACCAAGAAAATCGCTGAAGCGAAGAATACCGCAAACGCTTCAACAAAAAGCCGCTTCGAAATCTCGATGCATGACCGCGTAACTATTGCAGGCAAACGTATGCGGTTGGCCGGCAAAACTGCAAACGGCTATGTCCTTTACCCAACTTCCGGATCAGGACTTGCCGAGTTTTTTGGTTATGAAGAATTGAGCCGACGCAACGCCTCTGGCGAAATTGTGCATGAACGTAACCACTTCCTGCCCAAGGCGGATCGCAATCAAAACTTCAATAATTCTATTTCGCTGTTCGATTTGACGGAAAAGCAGAAAGAGCGGTTCTGGAAACGCTTCAGCTTGGTAAGCGCTTATCTGGAGCTGGAAAGCGAGGATCGTGTCTCACCAAATGACAAGTCGATCAAGGAGTGTATGGCGGAAATTTGTCAATTGGCCGCAACAATTGCCTCGGAAGAGATGCGGACCCCCGAAGAGTGCATGCGCGACGAAGAAATTCGGACTGGAAAGCGGCGTCGTCGGCAGGGCGGCGGACGGATTGTAAGGAGCGTTGAGCCCGTCCATGCGACCACGTTGAGGAAGTGGGTGACCGCATATCGTCGAAATGGCAAGCTTGGTCTTCTCGATAGCGTTCACAACCGCGGAAATCGGTATAGCTATTTTAGCTCCGAAGAGCAGAAGTTGCTCAATTCAGAAACGCGAAAAAGTTACTTCAATCTCAACCGTCCAACCCAAGTAAAAACCACAGAAGACGTTCAGAGGGCGTTTGAAAAGGTCAATGAAGATCGCAAAAAGGAGGGTCTGACCCCGCTTCGGGTTCCTAGTCGGTATGCGGTGCGTCAATGCATCAAGAGCTTCAGTGAGTTCGAAGTTTTGCTGCACCGGTACGGGTACGACGAGGCGATGAAACGGTGCAAGCCAGTTGGGCGAGGGATCGAAACATCCCGGCCACTTGAACGGTGCGAAATGGACGAATGGCGAGTCGATCTTCGCACTCTGGTTTCTAGTACACGTCTCGGCGAACTTTTGACCCTGAAAGAGCTTGAGGACCTCGGTTTGCTTGGTGAAAAGGGGGCAAAGAGCACACGTTGGTGGTTGTCTGTCATTATTGATTGCCGCAGCCGCTGCATTCTTGCGATGAAGCTGACGAAGAACCCTAAATCCGCGACGGCAATCGATTGCTTGCAAATGGCGGTACAGGACAAAGGTGCATGGGTGGATGCCGTAGGCGCCGAAGCGGCTTGGGATATGTTTGGCTTGCCGGAAGTCCTTGTTACGGACAATGGAGCTGCCTTCAAATCGCAAGAGTTCATCAGCACTTGCCTGGATCTGGGTATTACCGTTGAAAAAACCATCGCCGGCATGCCCGGTATGCGCGGAACAGTCGAAAGGTTTTTTAAGACTGCATCGACGGGGCTTGCTGCCCGACTTCATGGTCGCACGTTTTCGAATTCGGTTGAACGCGGAGATCATCCGACAGAGGAGCGCACCTGCTTGAACACAGAAGATCTGTGCTTTGCGCTGGTGCGCTGGATTGTGGACGTTTACCATAATACACCACATGAAGGTCTGCACGGCCGGACACCGCTTGAGCAGTGGAACAAAGACATCGCGGACGGCAACTTCCCCGCTCAGGCAACGCCTGATATGCGCAAGAGGCGGCTGATTTTTGGAAAGAAGCTTGAACGGACTCTGAACAAATCAGGTATCACAGTTTTGGGTGTTCAGTACCACTCAGAGCAATTGGCGGAGTGGTTTGCGCATCGTGGCAAGCAGGATCTGCAAGTCAGCTGGTTGCCTGAGAATATTGGGGCGATTTCTGTGAAACTTGGAGAACACTGGCATGAAGTGCCAGCGGTTTACGATGAATTCGACAGTGTTCATGCACAACAGTGGGTTGCAGCTCGACGCAAGATGAAGAGTTCTGAACCGCGCAAAAGGGCGTGGGAACAGAATGTCGTTGCAAATGCGCTTGAAGCCATTGATGCAATGAACCTCAAAAAATCGCTCGAGTTCGGTCTGGTTTCACAGGTCTACTCTGAGACACGCATGGTGGCGTTGGAAAAGGAACTGTTTGTCGGATTTACCGTTTCCTCGTCTGAGACACGGCTGGCACAGGGGCCAACGCAGTTTGGCATTACCGTTGCTCCGAAAAAACCCGACTACTTGTCCGAGAGCGAGGGTAACCAGGACCGTCATCCACCTGTTGAAAAAGATGTTTGGGAGAGCGACGAGGAGGGTGACAAATGAACCAGATCAACCCAGTTATCGATCCTCAGACGGTTATGCAGTCGTTGCGGGCCAAGTACTTCACAAACAATCGGCACCACCAAATTACGCGTGAACTCGACCGTTTGCTTCAACCCGACCAGCAAGGTGGTAGGTTGCCTGCTCCGGAACTCCATGCAGGAGGGCTTGAGGCCAGGGGGCTTATGGTTGTTGCGAAGCCGGGGGATGGCAAAACTACCGCGGTTCACAGGGTCCTGAGTCGCCACCCGGCGTTGCAAGCGGCGACGGAGCAGGACGTGCCTCGGTACATCCGCATTCAGGTGCCAAGTCCAGCGACACTCAAAAGCCTGGGCCGCGCCATTCTCGGAGAACTTGGAATGAACGACGTTTCAGAGCGGGCCCCCGCTTGGGACATCTGGCGTGTTGTGAAGCATCGCTTGTCGTTGTTGGGCATCGTCGTGCTTTGGATCGATGAAGCCCAAGACGTTTTCCTGTCACGCTCAGCACGTGAGATTGACGACATGCTCAAGACGCTGAAATCGTTGATGCAAGGAGACCAAGCAGTGGTTCTCGTTCTCAGTGGCACTGACCGGCTTCTTGAGGTGGCGCGCTACGACCAGCAAGTCGACCGACGGTTCAGGAAAATCATGTCTCGACCGCTCGTCGTGGGCCACCACGAACAAAATCTTCAAGGGTTGATTGATACATACTGTCAGATGGCCGGCATCCGACCCGACATCGAACCGGATACACTGAGGCGACTTATCCATGGCAGCCGGGGTCTGTTCGGAAGAGCAATCGAGACTATCCTCGCGGCCATCGAACAAGCCCTCTGCGAAGAGAGCTACTGTTTGAAGCGATCTCATTTTGCGGAAGCTTGGAGCATCCAAGAAGGCTGCTCTTGGGATCAAAACGTGTTCGAGATCAATGATTGGGCAGCGCTAGAGATTGATAGCGACGCCGAAGAGTTTGATGCAGAACGAACCCGGCGGCAACATCAGCAAGTTGGACGGGGTTGATTCATTGAGTACAATTTTGCCAATGATGCCCATTTTGCCAGGTGAGAGCTTTGTTTCATGGGTCAGCCGGTTCGCCCGTGTTCAATGTGATATGTCTGCGAAAGAGTTTTCTTCTTTTGTGCGTATTCCACTTCAGGACCTCGCCAGGACTCGAGACAACGCGGTTGAGCAGATGCATCAGCTGACCGGCATTCCTGCGAAGCGACTTACGCAGGGCGGATACAAACAGCTTGCCTTTCGCTACTACAAACATCGAGATGAAGAGTTTCATTCAGAATTCGTTGCGGGCAATCGAGTAAGTTATTGCCCGCAATGCATCTTGAACGACATCTCGGACTGCCCTCAATC
This sequence comes from Ruegeria sp. AN11, assembly GCF_056536005.1. NCBI lineage: Bacteria > Pseudomonadati > Pseudomonadota > Alphaproteobacteria > Rhodobacterales > Roseobacteraceae > Ruegeria > Ruegeria sp. AN11. The sequence continues at coordinate 3,790,319 of NZ_JBQFJD010000001.1, forward strand.
GTTGAGAATGCCGGTTGGGAAGATCAATTGGGCTTTTTCACCTGTGAGAACTTGTCCCGTTCATTCCGTTCCTTTGGTCCGAGAGCCTGGGAGAGGCCGAGGCAATCTCTTTCTGGATTTGGCTGCCCATATGCCAGACGAAGCGCGATTAGCAAAGCTGGCCGAAATTGGGAAACAGAGGCGCGTCTCTGAACTGCAATCTTACCATGAAGCCAGGCTTGAAGGGCGCCCCGGGCCAGAGTGGCTGGACGGGCAGCTGATTGATCTAGCCTCACGTGCATCTGAAATGCTTGGTGCGTGTATCGCATTTGGTCCAAATGCAAATCTTCCAAATCTGTCGCAAGAGGATTGGGACTTGGCCGGGTCGGTTGGGTACGAGTTTACAAAACGTGGCCCTGAAGGCGTTCGAGAAGGGCTTGAAGCGGTGCAGTCGAAGACGCCATGCTCAAAAATTCAAGCCGGGCCGCAAGGTGTGTTCGGTGTTCTCTATCAATGGATTCAGTTCAAAAAAAACCGAAAACCGATTGGGCCGTTTCGGGAGGTTTTCCGTGAACATATTCTGGAAACCATGCCAATTGGTGCGGGAACGATTCTGTTTGGAGAACCCGTTTTGCAGCGGCGGCGTCATTCAGTAGCGTCGCTGAGCCAAAAGTTTGGGGTGCATCCCAGGACTGTTCAAAATGCGCTTATGGTCGCCGATTTGCTGCCTGCGGGCTACGACGCGAAGCGGGATTTCGGAGCCATTGACGTTGCTCGTTCTGAAGACCTTCTCAGGAGGATGCGGCGTTCGGTTCCAATTTCTGAGGTTCCAAAATATCTAGGCTGCAAACGGCCCCAAGTGGCGCAGCTCATCGAAGCTGGGATGCTTAAACCAATCGCGGGCTGTAGAGATGGCCGAAGGAGCATTGCTCAGGGAGTTGACGCCAACGACCTGGACAGTTTTGTGAACCGCTTGCGAAGTTTCGGGCAGTCCATTTCTGAACCCTCAGAGGGTGTGTTGGGAATTGCCAACGCGGCTGAAGCCTTGAAAGTGCCCGCTGTCAAGATTGTCGAACTGTTGCTCCAAAGGCAACTAACTGGAGTTGAGCTTCTCGACGAAGAACTGCGTTACCAATCTGTACTTGTTGACGTGGCAGAAGTGGGTGAAAAACTCGGTTGCCGAACTGGTTCTCCCGGGAAATCGATTTCGGATGTCGCGCGAAAGCTTGGCCTTTCTGCCACCTCAGTCGACTTCCTTCTTCGAACTCCACCAGACGGAATGGAACCGGTTCTGACAATTTGCGGACAAACTAGACACATGGGGCAGATGCGTGATCTTGTTAGCCCTGCTAGCGTAGACCGTTTCAAGGTGGACTACCAAAAGATCACCGACGTTGCGACGAGAATGGCAACAACAGTTCCGGAAGCCCGAAGGAAGTTAAAATCTCGAGGGATCTTGCCAGTTTGGGAACCCAAAGCGGCGGGAGTGGAGCTCTACAGAACCTCAGAATTCTAGAAGAACAAAAAGCTGAAGTAGCAGCCGCCCTTCAGGGCGGCTTTTTCGTTGCCCAAATTTTTTTGTGGGCGACAATGAGTTGTCAAGATGGGCGAAGTGGCCGCGGCATAATCAAGGGTGATGATAAATATATATAAAAATCAATGTTTTAACTTTTTGGGGTTGCCGAATATGGGTTATTTATGCCCAACGGAACAGCTGTTGAACCGCCAGGCAATACGAACCCATTTCGGCGGTTTTGGCACCCATTAACAAGGTCAGTAGCGCCTATTATTCGTAAATCTGAGGCCAAAAAGGGAAATAAGACGCCGGGTCATTAATCGCCGGCGCCTTGGTTTTGTTGGTTCGAGTTTGCTAGTGCGCGCCGAAGCCAGACGATAATTGAAGGCAACAGGCGTTAGAAAGCGAAATCTACTGCGCCTGCCGTCAATGTTTGAGTTGCGCAGAAACGAACTTTTTAACGTGCAGACGAACCCAAAACCCAATTTCGGAGGCAGCAGCGGTTGTCCGGGGCAGTTTCACGCAACATGGGCAATAAAAATTCTCGCTGATGTTGCAACAGGCAATACGGCGGAGCTTGGAGCCGCCTCAGCAGGTGTCACGAACTGGTTTTGCGCGCCGTCAGTTGTTTCTGAACAAATGCGTTCTGATGAAAAAGAGGGTTCGACACATCTCGTGTGTTTGCCTGTGTGGCGGGTTTGCAAGGAAGCATTTGCCGTGTTTTGAAAGTTTGTCACACGACCGCACGCAAGAGACCGTTGTTCATGATGGCCAGCACCTGGTACATCTCTTCCCGAAGCTGCTCATTGCGCCGCTTGTCTTGGAAGCGTTCGACAGAAAGAAACCCTTCTATATCGAATTCCGGATCAATCGTGGCCAATCGTCGAATGGCGCGATTCAACCGCTCTGGGTCGCCTAAATGCAGGGCAGCTGCGGCTCGATATGCGGCTGCGCGCCGGGTCCTTCGCGGGAATGCTGTTGCTGCCTGAAAACAGGCTTCCCAGTCCCCCAAAACATAATGCGCAATGACGCCCACTTCCCGGCAATACTCTGGAAGGAACGGGTCAAGAGCTTCGGCGCGCCTTTGGAAGACCAACCCCTTTTCTCCGTCGCCCAGATAATTGTGAACATTGCCCGCGTGCGCCACTATGTACGCGTGGTTTGGCGTAATCTCGAGCGCGCGCGTGTAATGATAAAGCGCATTGTCAAAGTCCTCTTTGTAAAGGGACAGTGACCCCATGATCCGATGCACTTCAGCATCATTACAGTCCAGTTCCAAAGCGCGCCGCCCCATTTCCCAGTAGCGGTCTTCGTCCTTTATCCCAAGCCATTCGTCCCGCGTTGCTACAGCACAGGCCAGCCATGCCTGAGCGCGACCGAACGCCGGATCTTTTTCCAAGGCTCTATTAAACCACTTAATGGCGGATTCGGCATTCTCGCGTGTGACCCCGCCAATGCGGTGATGGTGAAGCCCTCGCTTCAAGCAATCATAAGCCGCCATGTCTTCCGTAGGTTTTTCCCGGGCAGATTTTTCCGCTTGCCGCTCGACGCGACCCGCGACGGCGGCCGAGATTTTGGCAACCATATCGTCCTGAACATCGAACAATTCGTGCACGTCGCAGTCGTAGTTTTCGGACCAAACCTGCGCACCACGAGCCGCATCAAAAAGATGCGCGGAAATCCTCACGCGGTTTCCCAAAACCCTTACGCCCCCCTCAACCGCATACCGAACACCCGTTTCGTTACATATCGTTTCTGGCGCGCAATCGCGTCCTTCCAACGAGAAGCTGGCATTTCGTGAAATCACGAACAACTCGGTGAAGCGGGAAAGCTCTGTGATAACGTCTTCTGTAAAACCTTCCGCAAAGTACTGCTGCTCTGGATCGATATTGCGGTTCTGGAAGGGAAGAACAATAACACCGTTATCACGTTGCTGAGGCTTGGCAGCCTGTGATTGAGGCAAGCCTTTCGTAAGCATGCAACTGTGCAGTCCGAGGTCTCCCTCAATCGCATAAAGTTCGATTGCATCTTCAATATTTTTGAAACGCCGGTGACCCATGGGCATGAACCGCACCTGCGCCCCACGTTTGGCTTGTTCGAATACTGCGCTTGAAACCAGAACTCCGCCCGGCTCAGCCTCTGCCTGAATGCGCGCGGCGATATTCACACCGTCTCCCAGAAGATCTTTCCCATCAACAATCACATCGGCAAGATGTATGCCGATCCGCAACTGGAGGCCGATTTCCTGTGCGTTATGAGGGGCCGATAGTTCACGCTGCAATTCAAAGGCCCCTCGGACCGCTGAAACCGGACTGGTGAACTCCGCCAACGCTCCATCACCAGCCCAGCTTATGACCCGAGCACCATGACGCTCCGCCAAATCGCTGACGATATCCCGCAATCGCTTAAGGCGCTTAACTGTGTCCGCTTCAGAGCGTTGCATCAACGCGGAGTATCCGACAACGTCCGTCGCAAGCACTGTGGCAAGACGCCGTTCCATTCTGATCTCCCGGCTAACAAGCTTTAGCAGTATATCATTTTGAAAGACTTAAATCGATTGTTCCCAGTGGGGACCGGAGGAAAATCAGAAAGAATGCTGAATGCCAAAGCGACAGCAAGCGGATTGAAGGCCAATGGCAAAACTTGTTGCTTCCAGCTTATAGGCAAGCTTTGAAAAAGCCTCCGCAAGGGATCTGGCTGTTCGACTTCGTTGAGCCTCGCCTTGCATACCAATCACGCTGCGTCGGTGGCCTCCAAAGCGATTGGCAAACGTCTGTGTCCTAGTTCACAGACCTCTCCTGTGATGGCGGTTAACGTAAGGTCAGACACAGGAGATCGATATGCTTCGTCAGACCTCAAACGCCACGTTTGCACAGACCGCACACACAGCAGGTTTCGTTCGCCCATTGGTTCGTATCCTGCGTCTTTGTACCCAGATGCAGCAGCAAGTGAACCGCTACCATTAACATTCCAGTGAACTCCGAATTGGAACGAAGGTTCTTTGGCAAGTATTCTGGCTGGGGTGGACCCGTACCGATCCCAACACTTCGCTGAATGCGAACTATTTGCCGAAGTCGTGAGTTTTTATCAGCTTGCCTAGATAATCGCGTGTCTCAGCATCCCAAGTGCTCGGATCTTCTCCGTGCGCGATCACCGCGTGAAGTTCCATCAATTTCCATACTTCATCTTCTGTAGAAGCCACGACCTTGCCGGGGCAGGTTTCCATGCCGTCGCAGTCTTTGCAGGCGTACGAAAACGCAGTACTCATTGTGTTTTCCTCCAGTGTAACTCCGCGGTTCGTCTAAAACTCCTCAAACGTAGGAAGGCCGTCATTGAGCTTGATCCACGGTTGTTTGTGAGAAACGAAAATATGGGCCTTGGGCTCTGCAGCGGATGGATCGTCCAAGGTGGAAGCGGCAAACCAAGCGTCCTTACTCCAGTCCTGACCTTCGATCTCCCCCTCGGCTGCATAGGTCAGAGTGGTGCCGCACTGCGGGCAAAAGCCGCGCGTGACACCTGGTGTTTTTTGAACTGTTCGGATTTCGCCCTTTGTTACAGCAAAATCCTCGGACGCCACTTTTGCCCAAGTGACAAAAGCCCCGCCAAGTGCCATTTGACATGATCTGCAATGGCAATGGCCAGACCAGACTGGGGCCGTGTTAATCCGGTAACGAACTGCACCGCAGTAGCAACCACCTTCAAAACCTTGCATTTGGATAGCTCCTTTTGTTCGAGAGTTGGCGCGACACGGACGATAGTTTTTTCGCTAAGTCGGCGTGATAGAGTTCGACTGTCTTCACCCAAGCATTGCCAATTCGTCGCCGTTATGCGAGTCAATTGTTCTACCCATATATTAGAAAAACTATCATATGAATTGGTTGAACCTGCCGTCTTTGAACGCCCTCCGCGCCTTTTCTGCCGTGGCAGAAGTGGGCAGCTACACCTTGGCCGCAGAATGCTTGAACGTAACGCAAGCTGCAGTCAGTCAGCAGGTAAAGTCCCTGGAAAAGCACCTGGGCATACCTTTGGTTGAAAAACGTGGCCGAGGTATTTCGTTGACCTCTCAGGGGGAACGTTTGGCTCGTGAGCTCAGTATAGGCTTTGAAATTGTTGGCCGAGGCGTGGAGCGCGTAACAGAGGCAGCAACAAACCGGCCAGTACAGGTCACGATGTCACCAGCCTTCGCCGTGGAGTGGTTACTTCCGCGTATGGCTGAATTTCAACGCGCACACCCGGAAATTACACTTATGCTTAATCCAACGTCACAGTTGGTTGAACCTCGTCCGGGTGGGATCGACATAGCAATTCGATATCATGACAAACGTAGGCCAAGGCCGGATGAAGACCCGGTTCTGATTTCTGACATGATTGTCGTCGCTACGCCGGAATTGGTTGAAGGTAAGGACCTGAACAGTCCGGAATCATTAACGCAGTTTCTGTGGTTGCAAGAATTAGGAACAAACGAAGCGAGCGACTGGTTTACCTTCCACGGTGTCGTTCCAGAGCAGCCTCTCTCAGTCAATCACATGCCGGGTAACCTGATCATGGCTGCCGTTCGTAGGGGCGACGGCATTGCCTACACAGCGCGTGCTTTTTTTCAGGATGATCTTCAGGCAGGCAGAATGGTGGAGTTGTTTTCTGAGCCATTATTTGGCGTCTACTACATCCACACTCTGCCGGATCATCATCGACCGGAGGTAATGCTGTTTCTCAAGTGGCTCCGATCGAAGTCAGAAGTTGTGTCAACAGAGGCGGGTGTTTAGCGGGAAGTGCCAAAAAAACCAAATGCTCGCTGAAGCTGGTCGTTTGAGCCCTTTTGGAGAATTCCGCGCCCGCCGCGTATATCCGACTAAGACCAAGAATATTGGGAACAGGTCCGTATTCCTGCATTGTGATTGAGACAGCATCCGGGAGTGGGCTGTCGCAGCTTCATGTGCGCGGCATGAAAGAATTTGTCGTGTCCAGCGCAATTGGGATTCTCATTCCAAGCCACGATCACACTGTTGAAGCGGGAATTCGCAAAGGCAAGCCGAATAGATTGCGGCCACCCTAAAATGCGGTGTCAGACACCTGGATGCTTTTTTGTGACCGGGCGCAGAAGGTTTTGATGGCTTCGGTAAATAACCTCATGCGGCGGTTCATACGTCTGTTTTCAGCATGCACCAGAAAAATGCCCCAGTTTTCGATTTTCACTTCAGGTAGCACCTGAACAATGTCGTCTGAGTGTTGCAGATCTCCAAGGATGAAATTGGGAAGGCGGGCTATTCCTAATCCTTGCTTCACGGCGTTCAGCAAGAACGTCCCGCTGTTGGAGTTGAGGTATGGTTGGAACTCAAAGATTTCCGTCTTTCCGGGTGTTGAAAGAAACTCCCATGTTGCGCGGTGGGCTGATCCAAAGTACAACAACTGATGGTCATGGAGATTTCGCAGTTCTTTTGGGGCAGGATGAGTCTCCAGATACCCTCGGCTGCAAAACAGTCCATGCCAAACAGAGCCGACACGCGTTGCGAGTAGCTTGGCCTCAGGTTCGTTCGTTATCCGGATAGCCAGATCGAAATTCTCTCGGGACAGATCCACCTGGCGTTCGTCGAAGTTTACGGTGAGCCGGATTTGCGGGTATTTCCGCTTAAAGTCAAAAAGTGCGGGCTGAAGGAATGAAACACCAAACTCCAGCGGAACACTCACACTTAACGGTCCTTCGACCACGGCGGAAGTGCTTGTGAAATCATCCGTGATTTCATCCATATCCTGTAGCAGTCGGGTTGCTCTCTGAAACAGTTCGCGGCCGGTCTCGGTTATTTCCCAGTTTCCACGCTGCCGGTCGATCAGAACAGTTTCATAGCGACCCTCCAGCAGAGAAACCCTTCGGCTGACAGCGGATTTTGCAATTCCAAGGCTCTGGGCAGCCCGCGTTATGCTGCCCGCTTCTATGACTGCAACGAACAGTCGCATGTCTTCCATCTGGCCCACGGCATCGTTCTCCAAATTAGAACAAAGTGGGCTAATATTAGTCTCTGGGTTGAAGAAAATGAACCAGTTAGTCTGAAGCGAAACGATGCGGCACGTCTTAACACGTGGCACGGTTTGCGGCTTGGAAAGGACAGCTCATGGGACTTCTGCAGGAAGGACGCTGGGTAAATCAATGGTACAACACCTCGGATACCGCAGGTCGGTTCGTGCGGCGGGCACCACAGTTCAGGAATTGGGTCACAGCAGACGGCGCGCCCGGACCAAGCGGCGAAGGCGGGTTCAAGGCCGAAGCCGGGCGTTACCATCTCTATGTTTCTCTGGCGTGTCCTTGGGCGCACAGAACGCTGATCTTTCGCACACTCAAGGGACTGGAGAAAATGATCTCGATCTCGGTCGTGCATTGGTACATGGCAGAGAACGGTTGGACATTTCGACCAGGTCCAGGTGCCGTGCCGGATACAATCAACGGCGCAGATTTTCTGCACCAGGTCTATACCGCTGCAAAACCGGACTATTCCGGGCGGGTGACAGTACCGGTTCTCTGGGACAAAAAGACCAAGACCATTGTTTCGAACGAGTCCCCCGAAATAATCCGGATGTTCAACACGGCGTTCGACGGGATCGGAGCAAAGCCGGGGGACTACTATCCAAAGGAGCTGCGCCCCGAGATTGATGCCCTGAATGACCGGATTTACGACACCGTGAACAACGGGGTCTACAAGGCGGGATTTGCCACCACGCAAGATGCCTATGAAGAGGCGGTCGTCCCATTGTTCGAAACCCTGGACTGGCTGGACGAGCGTTTGGGCAAACAGCGTTACCTGACCGGAAACAAGACTACCGAGCCAGACTGGCGCCTGTTCACGACGCTTGTGCGTTTTGACCCGGTTTATGTGGGTCATTTCAAATGCAATATCCGCCGGATCGCGGATTATCCTAATCTGTCGGAATATGTACGGGATCTGTACCAACAGCCCGGCGTCGCAGCGACCGTCAACATGGCGCATATCAAGGACCACTATTATGCCAGTCATGAAACGGTGAACCCGTCGCGGGTCATCCCGATAGGTCCCTGTATCGACTACTCCTTACCCCATGATCGCGACAGATTGGATTAAGACATGACAACCACACCACCCATCATCGCCGCTAAGACCCCGGAACGTGTCGAGCTTGAGAAAGGTAAAACCTATTTCTGGTGCCGGTGCGGGCGCTCACAAAAACAGCCCTTCTGCGACGGCAGCCACACCGGAACCGGGATTGCCCCGCTGAAGTTCATGGCAGAAAAGGACGGCCCGGCTGTTTTGTGCCGCTGTAAAGCCAGCGCCAATGCTCCGTTCTGCGACGGCAGCCACACCAGACTGGGTGACCTGTCCGAGGGCGACCCGGCACCCGAACCGGTGAGCGATGTGCCCAAGGCGACGCCGACCCCCGAAGAGCCAACGGTTGCCCGCATTCATGAACTGGCAAGGGACGGCCTTTCCAAGTTGGGTCACCACGGGGAAATGGGCGCCATGGGCGTGCCGCGCAAAGATTTGCCGCATTGGGACGACATCCAGATTCTGCCCGCGCAGATGGCGCGAAAGCCACTGCTGGATGGCGCCTTGGTATCGACCTCGGTCACAATCGGCCCACGGGCCACCAAGCCGCTGAAACTGGATATCCCGCTATTTGTCTCCGACATGAGCTTTGGGGCCCTGTCTGAGGAGGCAAAGACCGCATTGGCACGTGGCGCCGAACTGGCCGGGACCGGCATCTGTTCCGGAGAGGGTGGCATGTTGCCGGAAGAGCAGGCGGAAAACTCTCGCTACTTCTACGAACTCGCCTCGGCCCGGTTTGGATGGCGGCCGGAGTTGGTGGAACGCGTACAAGCCTTCCATTTCAAAGGGGGACAGGGCGCGAAAACCGGGACCGGTGGCCACCTGCCTGGTGAAAAGGTGCAGGGAAAAATTGCCGAGGTGCGCGGGCTGGAGCCGGGCCAAAACGCGATTTCGCCTGCGACCTTCCCAGATCTGGAAAGCCCGGAAGACTTCCGCAAACTGGCGGATGAGGTGCGGGAACGCTCTGGCGGTATTCCGATTGGCTTCAAATTGTCCGCAAATCACATCGAGGACGACATCGACTTTGCGCTGGCGGCCAGCGCCGATTACATCATTCTGGATGGTCGGGGCGGTGGCACTGGCGCCGCTCCGCTGATTTTCCGTGATCATATTTCGGTACCCACGATCCCGGCGCTTGCACGTGCCCGGGCGCATCTGGATCAAAAAACAGGCCACGAAGTTACACTGGTTGTCACCGGCGGGCTGCGCGTGGCCGAGGATTTCACCAAGGCAATGGCTTTGGGCGCTGATGCAATTGCGGTCAGCAATTCGGCCATGCAGGCCGTTGGCTGTATTGCGGCTCGCATGTGTAATTCCAACAATTGCCCGGTTGGCGTAGCGACGCAGAAACACGAGCTGCGGAAAAGGTTGGATGTACAAGTCAGCGCGGAGAGGCTTGCGCGCTACTTCGGTGCGAGTGTCGAACTGATGCAAGTATTGGCAAGAGCCTGCGGTCACCCATCGCTGAGCGATTTCAGTCTGCGCGATATCACGACATGGAAACGCAGTGTCTCGGATTTGAGCGGAATTCGCTTTGCCGGTGTGCGGACATAGACAGCGGCTGTGCAGCCGTGGGTCTAACGGTCGGAACATTTGGGCCACACATCCTTGCGGAAAGGAGTAAGCTCATGCTTGATAACCACAATATCCGCACCGAAAACATGCCGGGCGAGATGCAGGTCTTGCTCGACAAATATCCGCGCGACAGCTGGGACTCCCATCCCGGCTTCAAAGAGAAAACGCGGCACTGGCTGGGCGCCCATCAGATGTTTCGCCGTCTTGCCGAATTGGTTCGGACCGATGCCGAGCATTTTCTGAACCGAACGGTGTCACCCGACGCGTACGCCGCCCGTTTGTCCTATTATGGTAACGCGCTTGTCGGCAATCTGCACGGCCATCACGGCTGGGAAGATCGCAGTTATTTCCCCGAACTCTCTGCGGCGGACCCCCGCTTTGATGCGGGCCTGGAGGTACTGGAAAAGGATCATGCAGATCTTGATCTGGTCCTTGATCAATACACCCGAACAGCCAATCGGGCGATCAAGCTGATCCATCTGGATGAGGCCCAGGCACGTTCAGAGGTCGGAGCGCTGCGCGACACGTCGGAAGTGATCGAGGCCTTTCTGAAACGCCATATAAGTGATGAAGAAGAGCTTGCGGTGCCTATCATTCTGCACCACCGTCTGAGAGGGTGAAGCTTGAACAATGACGGACCGTTCTAAACAGGAAGATCAGTCAAATGCCGAACTGCGCCGCGCCCGAGGGGAATTCGTGCGCGGCGTCAGCGGTTTCCGGCATGCCATCGGCGATACTGATTTTCCCGCAGAACCGGGCAGGTATCACCTGTTTGTCGCGCTCAACTGCCCGTGGTGCCACCGGGTTACACTGGCCCGCAACGGGTTGGGCCTGCAGGGCAGTATTTCGATGGATGTGGTGTTTCCCAACCGAACAGACGAAGAAGACCCTGAAGGCCCGAACCACTGGCAATTCGCACCTGACCTCGTGGCTTCGCTGACTGGAACAACACTTCCGGAATGCACCGCCGAAACCGGCACTGGCCAGGGTTTCAGGCTGGTGCGCGACATATATCTGGCAGAAAGTTCTGAAGAAAAATCGGTTCCAATCCTGTACGACAAAAAGTCAAAGCGCATCGTCAATAACGAAAGCGCCGAGATCATTCGCATGCTGGATCGCAATGCGGTCGAACTGGGCAGTTCGCGTGGCAATGATGAACGGCCAGTTCTTTACCCGGATGATCCGGCCATTCGGACAGAAATCGACGAGCTGAACGAGCTGATTTACGTCAATATCAACAACGGTGCCTACAAAGCCGGATTTTCGTCTGATCAAAGCGTATATGCGGCGGCTTTCACCGCCTATTTTGACACTCTGTCACGGCTTGACGCCCGCCTTGCCAGCGACGGTCGCATGTTTCTGACCGGCAATCATTTCACCGAAGCAGACCTTCGCCTGTTTCCGACGCTGTATCGACACGACCCGGTCTATTACCTGCGTATGAAGCTCAACGGTGCCCAGATCCTTGACTACCGGAACCTATGGCGCTGGCTTTGCCGCGCGCATTCCGTGCCGGGCGTGGAAAACAGCGGTTCAATTGAACACTGCCGCCAAGGGTATTTTGGTCGAAGCTGGAATGGTGTTGTACCCCTTGGCCCCTCGAAACCAATGACATACCCCGAGGCCTACAAACATCCGGAACTGGCGGACCATCGCCAAGCGAAGTGATCTTCATTTTGGGCGCGCATGTAACGTTTCAACATCGACGGACCCAAAGTTGCCGCCCCATATGCGATACTAACTGCAGCAGTCATCCCCCAACTGGATTGGCGGACATGGGACCGTCGCGTAAGAGCAGAATACACAGCAATCGCCCTCCAGCGGCTTCAAAACGGCCTTGCATGACTTGCATTCATAGAACCACTGGCAGGAGTCTGTTGGCATTTTCTCGGTTTCGACGTGCCCACATTCAGGGCAAGTCAGAGTACTGTCGAGCACCACGGTTTGTTTCGTCATTGTCTCACATCTTCATGATTAGATAGTCGTTGATCTGAGCCTCTTTGAACACGATGACCCATGCCAGTGCGGTGATCAACGAGCTTCCTACTAGCCACCATTTCAACTGGCACAAAGCCCTGTTTCGATGAGATAGAAACCACGCAATCGCGACCAGTGCTGTGGAGATGGCGAGAACGTAATAACTTCCCGCAGCAATTTTTCCGAATACCGCCAACCAGCTGCCTCCAAAGCCCAGCAACATCACGGCCATTGGAAGAACACAGCATGTTGCGACGCCCAGAGCGGAAACCGATCCAAGGTAGCTTAGGATCACGTATTTCTTCATCTTTCACTCCGTGGGTATTAAATTTGATCAAGTTGAGGCACCAACTGTCAGATTGTATAACTCCTGTAGCGACTACAGGATCAAGAGGGGTCACTTCACATGATTGCGATAGGAGAGGCTTCCCGGCAAAGCGGTGTCGGAATAGAAACCATCCGCTATTACGAACGCGAAGGTATCGTACCAAGACCCGCGCGAGCTCTGAACAATCGTCGCCTCTATTCACCGAACGATGTCGGAAGACTTCACTTTCTGAAGAAGTGCCGTGACCTGGGGTTTCCGCTTTCAGACGCCAAGGCGCTTTTGGAACTGTCAGAGGGAAGTACCGATGACTGCCAATCAGTCAAAGAATTAGCCGAGGCTCACATTGTCAGTGTTCGTAGCAAGATTGATGAACTCAATCGCCTGGAGCGCGCCTTGAGCGAGCTTACAGCCAATTGTGATAGTGGCAACGTTCACCGCCCGATGCTGCAAAGACTGAGAAAGATGGAAGACACCTGACTTGGCTTCTGGGTCAGAACCTGGGTTTCGAGTAGCCGACAGTTCACGTCAGACCAAGGTCTGTGGTGCGTTAAGAGATTGTAGTTCATAGTCGATTTCACAATGAGAGGAAAAATAGCTGACCTGACAATTGGCAATTGGTCGCTGTCGCGAGTTTTTCTTGCGGCCAGTATTGCCGTGATGGGCACTGCTACCGCGATAGTCGGGGTCTGGGTGTCAAATCGAATTCAGAATGCTGTCGTCCAGAACTCCGCCAACTCTGCCGCGCTTTATATGGAAAGCATCGTTTCCCCCCTCAGTCAGGAATTGGCGCACGGCGACCGAATTTCAGAGCAGGCAAGCCGGGCACTGGACGAGATATTCATGACCCAGCCAATGCGCGACCGCGTTGTCTCCTACAAATTCTGGAAACAAGGAGGTGTCATCGCCCACGCCTCGGATACTGCGATAATTGGCAGCCGATTCAGTCCAACCGACGATCTGAAGCAAGCTTGGGGCGGAAAAATCTCCGGCTCTTTTGAAGAGCTTGATCATGCCGAAAGCGCCGCCGAAGCGGCCCTTGGGATACCTTTGCTTGAAGTGTACAGCCCCATTCGCGAGCTTTGGTCCGGTGAAATCATTGCGGTTGCCGAGTTCTACGAAAGGGCTGATCAACTGGAACTGGACCTTGCCAAGGCAAGAAGAACAAGCTGGTTGGTTGTCGGCTCGGCATTTGTGGCCAGCACGATCGTGTTGTTTTCGATTGTTGCAATTGGCGACAACACAATTCAGCGACAGGGGCGTCTTCTGGAAAAGCGCCTTGCAGAAAGCGAACAGATGGCCGAGCAGAACGCCCAGTTGCGGTCGCGTGTCGTCGAAGCGTCGGAAAGATACGCCACGCAAACGGATCGGTTTCTCAAGAAGCTTGGTGCCGAACTGCATGATGGTCCCGCTCAGTACCTGTCCTTGGCCGCCCTTCGATTGGAGGCAGCGTTTCCGGAAGGGTCTGCAAGGCCCAAAGAGGCTGAAGAAATTCATCAGTCTTTGCAGAAGTCCCTTACAGAAATTCGTGCATTGTCGCGGGGGTTGTCGGCTCCGGACATCGACAACCTTACGCTCATTGATGTCGTGAAGAGGGCTGTAGAAGATCACTCGGAACACAGCCCGTTGCGGCCGGAGATTTCGTTTCAAGGGCGCCAGTCGCCGGAATTGTCACTGTCCGACAAGTTGTGTGTTTTTCGGTTTTTGCAGGAAACACTCTCCAATGCAGCAAGATATGCCCCGGATTCCCGATGCACGGTCACCAGTGAAGTGCAAAGTGACCGCATCGTCATTCAGGTCAGCGACGACGGACCCGGGTTTGACACTTCGGACGAAACCGTTTTGCGCGACGATGGTGGGCAGGGATTATTGGGCTTGCGAGATCGGGTCGAGAGCATTGGTGGCAGGTTCAGTGTTTCGTCGCGCCCCGGCAACGGCACCATAATAGCAATGACATTATTTCCCAGAAAGATGAGTGCATTATGACCACATCTGTCGTTATAGCGGATGATCATCCGATTTTCAGGGACGGCCTGCAGCGTACTTTGGATGAGGCCGACGGGTTCGAGGTTCTCGCCGCCGGTTCAAGTGCGGAAGAGGCGATAGCGCTCGTCGGAACGCATCAGCCAGACATCGCCATTCTTGACCTCTCGATGCCGGGAGGCGGGATAAGCGCGACACGCAAGATTGCGGCAATGACAAACCCACCCTTCATTGCGATCCTGACGGTCTCGGAAAACAGCAGTGACGTTGCGGATGCACTGGAAGCCGGCGCCATAGGGTACATTGTCAAGGGCGTGACAGCGAGCGAACTGACAGCTTCTCTGCGCAGCATTGCTGCGGGCGAAGGGTTTGTCTCGCCGGGTCTTGCTTCACGCGTGCTGCTTAAGATCAACAGCGAAAACGGTGCCCGCAAAAACAGAGACATCCTGAATGATCTCACGCATCGCGAGGAGGAAATCCTGCGCCATGTGGCCAAGGGGTTGAGCAACAGGGAAATCGCCGTAGCGCTGGGTCTTCAGGAGAAAACCGTGAAGCACTACATGACGGCGATCCTGTCCAAACTTCATGCGAGAAATCGGGTGGAGGCCGCTTTGATAGCGCACGATGCTTGGAACAAAGGAGACTAGTCGCGGTGTCTTCGATGATAAAGGCGGTCTCTGCTTATGAGAGACCGCCTGGGGTACTTCTGCCAGGAGCGCCGTTTAATTTGCGATTGCCTGCAATCTGCGTCGATCCGAGGCGGTTGCGTTTCTTTCAACAACAGTCCGGTTGAACGGATCTTTCAGTTCATAGCGCCCAAACTCGATCTCTTCTTTCCACCCATTGGCGTAGTTCACTTCGATGTTGTCGCCTTGGCGTTCAATTTTCGTGGGGCGGCTGCCAGATGCGCCGCCTTGGCCACTTGAGCGTACGTTGTTGATAGAGATGCCGTTCGCCAAAGACCGCAGCCGTGAGACGTCAGCACCAGTCGCGGGACGTTCCTCGACGGTTCGGTTCTGCGCATTCTTTCTTTCATAGCGGCCGTTTTCGATCTCTTCCTTGGTTCCGTCGGCGTAACGAACTTCGATGCCGCTCGCATTTGTCTCAACCTTCGTTATCCCGGCCGAACCAGTTGGTCTGCCACCGGTCTGAGACCGATCCTTTTTACCGCTGCCCCTGTTGGAGCGCTTTGAGTCATCATCGTCGTCGTCAACATCACGACCGCCTTTGCCCGATCCTGAATTGTCGTCACGATCATCATCCCGGTCGTCGTCTCGATCGTCATCCCTGTCATTGTCGCGATCATCATCCCGGTCGTCGTCACGACCATCGTCGCGGTCACCACCACGGCCGCTATTTCCCGATCCCGAGTTGTCGTCCCGGTCATCGTCGCGATCATCCCCGTCTTTGCCCTTGCCGCTTTTGGCGAACGCGTAGACCGGTTCAAACTGAAGGCGACCGTCTGCGTCAAACTTTGGCACGTAGGGCGTCGCAGCAATCAACGAAGCCAATGCCACTGTGCTTAGAAGTTGACCTAACTTTTTCCGGGCTTTCATTTCCGCCTCCATTGCCGTTTGACGCGATTTTTGATACTGAAGACAGGCTACCCTTGGTCGGGCCTTCCCACATCGGGCTTAGGTCTGACGAATTTCAAGCCGAACGTCTTAGCTAAGATCCTGTGGCCTTTTGAACCACCGTCAGTTTCGGGGCGCATCACAGGGGCGGTTTCCCGATACCAAAGACCCATTTCCTCGAACGGCAGTTACTCCGGCACAGGCGCAGCGGACGGCAGGGAAACGGCTTTGAGATAGGCGGCAATCGCCAAGCGGTCGTCATCTGTAAGCTGTGATGTGTTCTCGATGACTTCCGCCATTTCACCACCCGCGCTGTCATAGTCCGGTGTGAAACCGGATCTCAGGTATTCCGCTATGTCAGCTTCAGACCAATCAAGCTGGTCGGCGGTCAGGCCGGGGAAGCGACCTTTCCCGCTTGGATTTGGCGCGCCTGCCAGCCACAGATCACGTTGCAGACCACCGAAGGCATTTCGCGGTGTGTGGCATTCAGCGCAGTGTCCCAACGCCTCGACCAGATATCGGCCTCGGGCTTGTTGGTCCGTCAGATCGCCTTCAACCACCCAGCCTGGCTGCAGGTACAATAGCTTCCATCCCCCCAGCCCGCGTCGAATGTTGAAAGGAAAGCCGACCTCATGCGCGTCACTTTCCGTGGCCACCGCTGGCAGGGTGCCGAGGAAGGCATGGAGAGACGCAACATCCTCCAAGGTCATGTTGGCATAAGACGTATAAGGAAAAGCCGGGTAATAATGTTGCCCCTCGGGACCCGTGCCATGAAGCAGGGCGTTGGCCAGATCCAGCGCAGACCATGAACCAATTCCGGCTTCCCGATCACTGGATATGTTGGGGGCTATGAATGTGCCAAAACCCGTTTCAAACCGACGCCCTCCGGCGAGTTTAAGCTTCTCCTCTCCGGTGGCATATGGTGGTGAGTGGCAGGACGCACACCCGCCTGCATAGAAAACAGCCTCACCTCTGACGAGATCGGCGGTGACATCATTCAGTTGCGCCGGATTCACTCTTTGCGGTCGGGTCAGCAGAACACCGGCCAACCCGACCAAAACTACGACACCAGCGGCCAATCGAAAGAAACGCCGCACCTTCAGTGCCTCATCAGTTTTCTGGCGCTCTGTATGCCTTGTGACATGCCGTACAGGCTCCGCCCAATTGTCCCATCGCCGCTTTCACGGCTTCCACATCTTGTCCTGCCGCAGCCTGCATCGCAACGGCGGCTTCAGCCATCGCTTGCCCTTTGGCTCCGACGTCAGGAAAGTTTTCCCAGATGGCGGGCAGGGCACGGGTGGCGGGGTCGGACGCATTGTCGGAACCAGCCGGCCACATTGCGGATTGATCGATCTGCGTCAGAACGACAATATTGTTGGCAGCCCGAGTTGCCGCCTCGGCATCGTATTCTACCTCTCCCTTTATCATTCCGCCGAGTGTTTCCAGATTAAAGGCATAAAGCTTCATGATTGAGGTCCGAGCTTTTACAGCCGGGTTCTGACTTTCCTGGGCGATGGCTGTTCCTATTGCGGCTACCGACAAAAGACCTGCCGCGAAAATCGTAATTTTCTTCTTCATGGTATTTCTCCCTGTTCAATACACCGAATGTTAGCTTGAACGAATTTTCTTGTAATTGTTTGTTATTCGTCGTCCCCTGTTAATTTATGAACAACGACAATTGGGATGATATCCGATACGCGCTTGCCGTCTCCAAATACGGATCGTTGAATGCAGCGGCGTCTGCCTTGGGTGTCACACATGCAACGGTCCTGCGCAGAGTGGCCGCGTTCGAACAGCGAAATGGCTGCACTATCTTTCAGAAAAGCCCGTCGGGATATTGCGCGCTCCCCGAGGCCCGAGCAGTTCTTTCTGCCATGGAAGGCGTTGAAGACGCGGTCCTTTCGGTGGAGCGGGCAATTGTGGGCGCAAACCGGTCCCCTGTCGGTCGCGTGCGCATTGCTTCCACTGACAGTCTTTGCCAGCTTGTGCTTCCACAAATATTGACCGAGATTTCAATGCTGTATCCCGGCTTGGAACTGACTTTGTTGAGTGGAAACAGCCACCATGATCTGCCCCGGCTGACCGCAGATATCGCAGTACGGCCGTCGGTTCAGCTTGGGGAAGGTCTGGTTGGGGAACGCTCGGGTACATTGTCGTTCGGAGTTTACGATGATGGTTGCCCAGATCTAAAATGGATGAGGCTTGATGGCGCATTAAGCCGCTCGCTCCCGGCTAAATGGATGGCGGAACACGTGAATGCTGACGATATGACCAACGGAGCAGACAGTTTTCTGGTCCTCCAGCAGATGGCGGCTTCGGGCGTGGGCAAGACCTTTCTGCCCACATTCATTGGCGACGCGGACGCCCGGCTTCGCAGGTCGGACGACGCGGTTCCGGATTTTGAGGTTCCGCTCTGGGTCGCGACACTTGAGGAAATCGCGCACACCCCGAGGTTTGCCGTTGTTCAGCGGGCGTTGGCTGGACGGTTACCCAAAGCTCTGGCACGTTGACATCATGCCGAAAAGAAGTACTGCGGCCATCTATTCGGCAGAACGGCCATACAAAGAACCACCTCGGTTACGCGGGGCTAACGCGCGCCTGTGTGTGAAACTATCATCTCGATAGAACCATGTCCGGTGATGCAATGGACCAGTTAGATGGGCAGGGTGGGCAACGTTGAAACCCGGTCAGAGTTTACGGAACACAAGGAAGCTCGAGCGTAAGGCTTGCGCCACGCGCGGCTTTGTTGATTGAAACCTGCCCACCGTGACGCTGTGCGACGGCGGCAACGATGGACAGGCCCAGCCCGCTGCCTTCGGAGTGCTCCAGTTGTGAAAATCGCCCAAAAGCTGCCTCGCTGTGGTCGGGGTCTAGGCCTTTTCCGTCATCGGCCACAGTCAGCTTCACGACCTTGTCATCGCGGTGCAGTGTAACCGAAATCCGGCTGAGAAGACCGCCGCCGTGCTTCAGCGCGTTGTCCAGAAGGTTTTTGACAGCCTCGTTCAGAAAAACCTGATCGCCCGAAACCATTACGGCTGTATCCGGCATGGCAACTTCGAATTCGATCCCATTCGCCAGGATGTGGACACCCATTTCTGCGCAGGCCTCCTCGACAACCGAACGAAAGTCGAATTCTGCTACCTGTTCCAGATGTGCCGGATATCGGAGCCTTTCGAGGGACAGCAACTGTTCGGCCACAGTGGCCGAGTTTTTGGCAGCGGTCATGAGTTCCTGAATGCGCTGTTCCTTGTCGTCCTCCGTTTTTGCATCCCGCAGGGCCTCGGCCATGGACTGGACCGCAGCTGCTGGGTTCCTTAGCTGATGCGCGGCTTCGGAAATGAATGTCTGATGGGCGTTGATGCTGCGTTCAACCTGACCAAAAAGCCGGTTCAGGGTTTTGACGACACCCAGCACTTCGACCGGAACGGGGCGTTTGATTTCACTTAGGTCATCCGGCGATCGCAGGTCGATTGCGTCCTGCAAATCCAGCAAGGGCCGCAGACCGCGCGCCACACCGAACCAGACGACGATTGCAAGAGTGGCGAGCAGGATACCCATGAGGATCCCGGCCCGGATCGACAGCTGATTGGCAAAGGCGTTGCGGTCGGCCATGAGCTGCCAGACCGTAACAGTTGCGTCACCAGCGAGGTTCTCCAAAGTGACGCGTTCCGTCATCCGCAGGACGCGGACCGGTTCATCGCGATAAACAGCTTCGAAGAAAAATGGTTCATAAGGATCCTGATCGCCTGCGTCGGTTGAGGTCGGCGGATAGGCATAACCCGTAACGTAAATGCCGCCGGGCCCTGTCACGTGATAGAAAACCTCTCCGCCCGACGAGTCGCGGATCATGCTGCGCGTTGAGGGGAGCAAAGCGTCCCCCCCTGAAATGGCGACATCGCGCGAGATTGCGAGACCGGCAGACAGCAGGCTGTCATCAAACAATTCCTGGGCCGTTTTCTGGGCGACCGTAAAGCGCCAGAACCCAAGCAGAACGGCAAGCAAGACCAGAGGTGTCAGGATCAGAAGAAACAATCGCAGCCTGAGCGATCCGTGCCCAATCACTGTTGCACCTCAAGCAGATACCCAAGGCCACGGGCAGTCTTGATCCTTATCCCCAATGGCTGAAGCCGCTTGCGCAGGCGCGACACGTGGGGTTCAACCGCCGAATCCTCGACATCTGCACCGACACCGTAAACGTAGTCGTTCAGCTGGCTTTTGGGGACAATTCTGCCGCGTCGTTCCAGCAGGCATTCCAGAACCGCCAATTCCCTGCGCGGAATGTCCAATACCTCTCCCCGCGCACTGGCTTGTCTTGCGGCACGATCGAATTCCAGGCCTCCGATGGTCTCTTTCGCGCCATAGTCAAGCTGCTTGCGGCGTGACAATGCCCGGATTCGGGCCTCCAGTTCGTCCATTTCAAACGGCTTCACCAGATAATCGTCAGCCCCCATGTCCAGGCCAGACACGCGGTCGCTGGTTTCGGAACGCGCCGTCAGCAGTATGACCGGCACGCCATCGCCTCGGTTGCGAAGGGTTCGCAGGATTTCCAGCCCGGACTGCCCCGGCAGATTGATGTCCAGTACCACCAAATCTGCGCCCTCCTGCTCAAGGAAAAGGTCGGCTGCGTCGCCGTCGGTCAGAATATCTGCCGCGTGACCACGATCGCGCAGCCGGTAGGCAATGGCGTTGGCCAGCGTTTCGTTGTCCTCGACAATGACGATCCGCATCGGGTCTCCTGCAAGTTTCGCGCAAGGTTGGCCCCTCATGATTGCCAGATGGGAGGGGGAATCAACCCCGCAGTTCTATTTGCAATCACGGTGGCGCGAGAGCCGTTGGCGTGGTTGTCTGGTCAACAGGGAGGAACCAATGACCATTTCCAGCTTTACCCGTCGCGCCGTCGTGGGGCTGATCGCCGCTGCCGGTATCGCGGCACCCGCCACTGCCGAGGTCGATTTCTCGGGCAAGACCATTGAATGGGTTATACCGTTTTCGGAAACGGGCGGTTCGGCTAAATGGGCCAACTTTTTCGCTCCGCTTCTGTCCGAGGCACTGCCGGGTAAGCCGACTGTGGTTGTGAAATTCATGCCGGGCGCAGGGTCGACCAAGGGCGCGAATTGGTTTCAGGAGCAAAAGCATGATGACGGCACGCTGTTGTTCGGTACGTCGGGATCGACGCAGTTTCCTTATCTGCTGAGCGATCCGCGCGTGCGCTATGAATACAATGATTGGATTCCGGTCATGGCGTCGGGAACCGGTGGTGTTGCCTATCTGAACGCTGAAGATGGCGCCAAGTTTGACGGTTCCGCCAATGCGCTGAAAGATATCAACTTCATCTACGGATCGCAGGGCGCCACCCGGCTGGACCTGGTGCCGCTGCTGGCATGGCAGATGCTGGGCATGAATGTTGAGCCTGTCTTTGGCATCAAGGGTCGCGGTGACGGTCGCCTGATGTTTGAACGTGGCGAGGCCAATATCGACTACCAGACATCGTCCGGCTATCTGGGTGGCTCGGCCCCGTTGGTCGAATCCGGTCAGGCCGTGCCGATGATGACATGGGGTGCCCTGGATGCGGATGGCAACATCGTGCGTGACCCGACTTTCCCGGACATGCCGACCTTCAAGGAGGTCTGCGAAGCAACCGAAGGATGCGAAACCAGCGGCGAGGCATGGGATGCCTGGAAAGCCTTCTTTGTAGCCGGTTTTCCGGTTCAGAAGCTTGCGTTTTTGCCCGGTGATACACCTCAGGACGTTGTCGACGCATATACTGCGGCCTTTAAGGCTGTGACCGAGCGCGGCGACTTCGCGGAAATCTCCTCGAAACGCGTTGGCAAATACCCGGTGTTTGTTGGTGACGGCTCAAAAGCGGCCCTGCAAACCGCGACAAGCGTTGACGACAACGCCAAGCAATATGTCCTGAACTGGCTCAAGGAAGCCTACGGCGTCGAGCTCAACTAAGCCGGCCCAATTCAGCGCGCGCCCTCACTACGAGGCGCGCGCTTTCTGAGTTCCATCAAAATCATATGAAAGGCGGCCGCTATGGAGGTTTTCGCCACCGCTCTTCCTGCGCTTGGTGACGCGTGGGGTCTGATCCTGCAACCCATCGTTCTGGGCTACCTGGTGCTTGGTGTCGTCATGGGATTGGCCGTTGGGGTGTTCCCGGGACTTGGCGGAATCGCCGGGCTGTCGCTGCTGTTGCCTTTCATGTTCGGAATGGACCCGATCCTGGGTTTGGCGCTGATGATAGGGATGGTCGCCGTTGTCCCGACATCTGACACTTTTGCGTCGGTTCTGATGGGAATACCCGGCAGTTCCGCATCTCAGGCGACGGTGCTCGATGGTTTTCCGATGGCCAAGAAGGGCGAAGCGGCGCGGGCGCTTTCCGCCGCCTTTGCCTCGTCCCTGTTTGGTGGTCTGGTCGGGGCGACCTTCCTGACCATGTTCATTCTGGTTGCACGACCGATCGTTCTGGCTTTTGGCCTGCCCGAAATGTTGATGATTACCATCCTCGGCCTGTCTATGGTTGCCATTCTGGCCGGTCGCATACCGCTAAAGGGCGTTGCTGCGGCCGGACTTGGCCTGATGGTCGGAACTATTGGTGAGGCCGACGCGGGCGGGTCTCTGCGCATGGCGACTTATGACATCCCGTATCTGACCGACGGTCTGAAACTGGTCATCGTCGGCTTGGGTATCTTTGCGGTACCCGAGATTGTCTCGCTCTTGCGGCAGGACCGATCGATTGCCGAAGGGGCTTCGCTGGGTGCCGGATGGCTGGACGGTGTCAAGGATTGGTTCGCCAATATCTGGCTGTCGATCCGCTGTTCGATCATCGGTGTGGTTGTCGGCATCATCCCCGGTTTGGGAGGGTCGGTCGTTGACTGGATCGCCTATGGTCATTCGGTGCAATCGACGCCGGACAAAAGCAACTTCGGCAAGGGCGAAGTGCGCGGGGTCATAGGCCCGGAAAGCTCGAACAATGCAAAAGAGGGCGGCGGTCTGGTTCCGACCTTGTTGTTCGGTATTCCGGGTTCCGGCTCCATGGCGATCTTCATCGGCGCGGTTGCTCTGCTGGGATCCGGCGATATCGAGGTCGGTCCGAGCATGCTCAAAGACAATCTCGACATCACCTATTCGATCGTCTGGCTGCTGGCGTTGGCCAATGTTGTGGGGACGATCCTCTGCATAGCGGCCTCGGGCGGGATCGCAAAGCTGACCACGATCCGCTTTACCTATCTTGCACCGTTCCTGTTCATGCTGATCAGCTTTGCGGCCTTTCAGTCCGGTCAGAATTTCGAAGACCTGCTGGCCCTGTTCGTTATAGGTCTGATCGGCATTTTCCTGCGCCGCTTCGACTGGTCGCGCCCGGCCTTCCTGATCGGTTTCGTGCTTTCGAACCCGGTTGAGAAATTCACCAATCAGGCTTTCCAGATCGCCTCGTTCCGCTTCCGCAAGAGCTTAGGTGAGGGCATGGAGTATGTTTTCAGCCCCATCGTGATCGTCCTGATCGTGGTCACAGTCGTTTCGGTCATTCTGGGCATCCGACAGGCCAAGATGATCATGGCCGAGGGCGATGTTCAGGCGGGCACCAAGCGCGCGCCGCTGGTCTTCCTGCTGGTGATCATGGCCTATCTGATCTTTGCACTGGTCAATGCCAACATGATCCCCGACTACAACATGACCGACAAGATCATCCCGCTGGTGATCGGCAGCGTTTCACTGTTCTGCTGCGTGATCCTTTTGCTCCAGATGATGCGTCGGCCCGAGGGGGATGCGATTTTCGCGGACAAAGAAGTAGCGGGTGAGGACGCCAGCGCCCCACACGGTCTGTGGTCCACACTGGCCTGGTTTGCCAGCCTGATCGCGGCAACATGGGTTGTGGGCTTTATCCTTGCCCTGATCGGCTTTCTGATCGCGTTCCTACGTGTGCGCGCCGGGTCAAGCTGGCCGATGACTTTGATCCTGACCGCCTGCGGTGTCGGCTTCATGTGCTTTATGGCGGGCGCTCTGAACCGCGACTTTCCGCCTGGTCTGCTGCAGGACATGCTTGATCTGCCATGGCCGCTGAAATGAGCCGCGCGATGCCCCAGACAGCGATCCCATTTGTCTTCATGCGCGGCGGCACCTCGCGCGGCCCGTATTTCCGGCGTTCTGACCTGCCCGAGAATCTGGATTTGCTGGCCGAGGTTCTGATTGCCGCCCTCGGTGCCGGGCACCCGCTGAATATCGACGGCATAGGCGGCGGCGCGGCAGTTACGACCAAGGTCGCTATGCTGTCGGCCAGCGACGATGACTGGGCGGATGTCGACTATTTCTTTGCCCAGGTGTCGGTTGAAGAAAGGCTGATCGATTTCAAACCTACCTGCGGGAATATTCTGTCCGGGGTCGGCCCGGCGGCGATTGAGATGGGATTGATCACGCCGAAAGGTGGTGAAACCGAAATCCGCATCCGCGCCGTCAATACCGGGGCGCGGGTGGTGGCAAAGGTGCAAACGCCGGCGGGCCATCTGACCTATGATGGCGCCGTTGAAATAGCCGGTGTCCCGGGATCCGCAGCGCCGATACAGCTTGGTTTCATGGGGGTCGTCGGATCATCCACCGGCGCGTTCCTGCCCACCGGTAACCTGCGTGATACGGTCCAGGGGATCGAACTGACCTGCATGGATGTCGCGATGCCGATGGCCATCGCCCGGGCTGCCGATTTTGGTTTGACCGGATATGAAAACGCAGAAGAACTGGACGCAAACCGCGCGTTCTTTGAACGGATGGAGGCCATTCGGATCGAAGCGGGTCAGAGGATGGGAATGGGCGATGTGTCGAAATCCGTGACGCCCAAGTTTGGTATCTTGGCCCCTGCGAAAGATGGGGGTACGATCGCGGTCAGGTACTTCATGCCCTGGAAGACTCATCCAACAATGGCCGTTACGGGCGCGCAATGCATGGCCTCCTGTGCATTGACGCCGGAAACGGTTGCAGCCGGGCTAGTCGAACAAATGGAAACCAGTCCGGCTGAGGTGGTATTGGAGCACGCTTCGGGCAAGATCGACGTCCTTGTGGATTTCTCCAACGAGGGCGGATTTGCCCTGAACTCAGCTGGATTGGTGCGCACCGCACGCAAACTGGCGGATGGTCATGTCTATGTTCCTAGCAGTGTGTGGGATGGGAGTTGATCGGGTAAATCTAAATTGGTATACTTTGGTATACAGTTAGGAGGTGTCACGATGGACCACTATTCCGAATGCCTCGACATTGCTCGACAGGAACTCAAACTGGCGCAAGCCGCGCTGCGACGGGACATGACCGAGTATCCGGCACCGATTGCGGGCTGCGATGAACAGTTCAATCACCTGCTTGATCAGAGCGAGCGCGTTCGCAACGCATTGGCAGCGCTTGAGGCAGCGCATTTTGTCCCAACTCCAAGAAAGCTCGAAGCCGAGCGGGGTATTGAAAGCCGGTGAAAGTCCATGTTCTCGATGATTGGTTCGACACATTGCGCGGCTTGCCCTGCTTTTCAAAGCTGGCCGACCATGAGGTCACGGTCTGGACAGATCACGTCGAAGATACGGATACCCTGGCCGCGCGCCTGCAGGACGCCGAAGCGCTGGTCCTGTTCCGGGAGCGCACCAGGGTAACCCGTGAGTTGCTTGAGAAACTTCCCAACTTGCGCCTGATCAGCCAGCGCAGCGTCTATCCGCATGTGGACGTTCAGGCATGTACTGACAACATAGTGCTGTTCTGTTCGAACATGCACGCGGGCACGCCGTCTTACGCTGCTGCTGAACTGACCTGGGCGCTGACCATGGCCGGAATGCGGAACCTGCCGGCGCAAATGGAATCGGTCAAGGCGGGGCGCTGGCAAGCCGGGGTCGGCAAGACACTGCGCGGGCGACAACTGGGCCTTTATGGCTATGGGCGTATTGCCCGGGCCGTTGCGGGCTATGCCGAGGCGTTTGGCATGAGCGTTGTTTGGTGGTCGTCTGAAGATGGCCGCGCCCGCGCAGCCGCCGATGGTGCGGCGGTCGCATCCAGCCGACAGGAGTTTTTTTCCGGCAGCGATGTCGTTTCGATCCATGTGCGCCTGAAACCGGAAACCCGCGGTATCATCACGGCAGCCGACTTGCGGGCGATGCAGCCCGGTTCGCTGTTTGTGAACACGTCGCGGGCCGGTCTGATCGAACCCGGCGCGCTGTTGAAGGCGCTCAATAACGGCCGCCCCGGAAATGCGGCAATTGACGTGTTTGACACCGAACCGCTGACCGATCCTGACGACCCGTTGCTGTCGCATCCCAACCTGATCGCAACGCCGCATATCGGTTTTGTGACCGAAGATGAGTTTGACCTGCAATTTGCGGATATCTTTGATCAGGTGAACGCCTTTGCCGAAGGCGCTCCGATCCATATGATCAATCCCGAGGTCTGGACCAGCGCAAAATAAGATTGGCCGCGATGGGCGCCCCAATGATCACCAGCACAATCCGCGTCAGGTGATGAGTGATCACGAATCCCAAATCCGCGCCTGAAACAATGGCCAGCACAGTCATCTCGGCCTGACCTCCGGGCGCAAAAGCAAGGAACGCCTCGACAGGGCGACCCAGCCCGAGTGTGGTGACAACAGCCGTAAAACCCGCAGCCAAGATGGCAAGAACAACGACATAGGCAACACCGGCGGCAACGACACGGCGCAATTCGCCCCATGTGACGCCAACGAATTTCACTCCGATCCCGCACCCGATGAAGAACTGCGCAGCCAGAATAGCTTCACGCGGAGGACGGGAGTGGATGAAATCCCCCACGGACAGAGCAGCGGTCAGGATCATCGGCCCGAGGATGGATGCGCCGAACAGGCCAATTCTCTCTCCGCCTTTCCAGCCGACCAAAGCGGCCAGAACCATGAGCAGAATTTCGTGCACCGGCAGATTGCTTGCGGGCTGCCCGATGGGGTTGGTCAGTTCAGCATCGTAGAACACTGTCAGAAACAGCGGTGCCAAAGTGACAATAATTAGAACGCGCGTGCCGTGAATCAGCGACAGGGTGCGTGGATCGGCGCCGGCTTCGGTCCCGAAGATGATCATGTCCTGCAATCCGCCCGGCATTGCGGCGTAGAATGCGGTTTTCTCATCGAACCCCCACACCTTGCGAAAGAACGGAACGCCGACCAGCGCGATCAGAATGATGAAGAAGGGGATTAACATGATCGATGCTGCCATCTTGGGCAGATCGGCGAACAGGGCAGCCGTGATCGAGGCACCAACAGCGACACCCAGAATGGTCCGGGCTGCGACAGAAACCTGACCAAAGCCTTCCATTGGTGCGTGAGCCAGTGCCGCAATCAGGCAAGCGGTCATTGGACCGAACAAAAACGGCAGCGGCAGGTCCAGCGCCCAGAAGATCGCAGTGCCGAACACCGCGAGGCCAAGGGTCATCGACCGCTTCACGAAGAGCGAAGTCTGGTTTCCTGGGGTGGACAAAGGTTGGTTTCCGACGCTGTTGACTCACTATGTATCCAAATGTATACAAGTGGACGCAATATGCAAGTGTGAGTGTTATGACTATTCAGGACGACCCATTACAGCCCGGCCCGCAAGGCAGCTCTGCCTATCAGAGATTGCTGGACGAGATCCGCGAAGGGTCGTTGTTGCCTGGTGAACGACTGCGGGAGATTGAGCTGTCCGATCGGCTGGGCGTCAGCCGAACGCCGGTCCGCGAAGCCATCCGTCAACTTGAGGCCGACGGGTTGGTCACGCATGTCCCACGATTGGGCGCGACGGTCCGCAGCCTGGATTACGCCGAGGTCATGGAACTGTACGAGATGCGCGCCGTGCTTGAAGGCACTGCAGCGCGCCTTGCTGCGCGGGCCGCGTCGGACGTGGAACTGGACGAGCTTGAGGTTTTGAATGAGCGTCTGGCCGAGGCGGGAACAGGTCCGGATGCGGCGCGGATCAACCGGATTTTTCACGCAACGCTACTGGATGCGGCCAAGAACCGGTTTCTGGCAAAAT
This sequence comes from Ruegeria sp. AN11, assembly GCF_056536005.1. Taxonomy (NCBI): domain Bacteria; kingdom Pseudomonadati; phylum Pseudomonadota; class Alphaproteobacteria; order Rhodobacterales; family Roseobacteraceae; genus Ruegeria; species Ruegeria sp. AN11. The sequence goes on from NZ_JBQFJD010000001.1 coordinate 3,818,311, forward strand.
CCATGCTGTCCTTGCAAAAGGCTTTGTTGATCCTTGGCCCATCGCAACTGCTGGACAGCGATCGGGCTGAGGCTGCCGTGGCCGAACATCGCCGTATCATGGCCGCCCTCAAAACACGTGACGGGGCGGCAGCCGAGACGGAAATGCGAGCGCATATCCAGGCTGCGCAACGCATGCGCATTCGCGCATTGCAGGAACGAGATCGCACCAGCGATCAAGGCCAATAGGACAACCGGAAATGGCCCCTCAAACCGAAGCTTATGATATTGCAGTGATCGGCGGGGGAAATGCCGCCCTCTGCGCCGCGATGACGGCAGCCGAGGCGGGCGCCCGTGTCCTGATCCTGGAGGCAGCACCGAAACCCTATCGCGGTGGAAACTCGCGCCACACCCGCAACTTTCGCTGCATGCACTCGGGCCCATTGGGCCCGCTTGTCGAAGCGTATGGCGAGGACGAATACCTGTCCGATCTTTTGAAGGTGACCGACGGACAAACTGACGAGCGTCTCGCACGGCTGGCGATCCGCACTTCCGAGGAATGCCTGCCTTGGATGGAAGAACACGGGGTCCGGTTCCAGCCGTCGCTTTCGGGGACCCTGTCGCTGGCGCGAACAAATGCGTTTTTCATGGGTGGTGGCAAGTCTCTGGTTAATGCGTATTACAGAACAGCGGCAGGGCTGGGCGTTGAAGTGCTGTACGAGGCTGCCGTCACCCATCTGGAACTGAATGGCGACAGGGTCGAATGGGTCGACTATACCCACGAGGGGCAGTCCCAACGCATCGCACCCAAGGCGGTCATTGTTGCCTCGGGCGGGTTTCAGGCCGACACCGATTGGCTGACCCGTGCCTGGGGACCGGCGGCGCAGAACTTCCTGGTCCGTGGTACGCCCTATAATCGCGGTGTGGTGCTGGCCGATCTGCTGGACCAAGGTGTCGAGAGTGTCGGCGACCCGACCCAATGCCACGCCGTTGCGATCGACGGACGCGCGCCCAAGTTTGACGGTGGCATTGTCACCCGTCTTGATTGCGTGCCGTTCTCCATCGTCGTGAACAAGAACGCCGAGCGGTTCTATGACGAGGGCGAGGATGTCTGGCCCAAGCGTTACGCGATTTGGGGTCGTCTGGTGGCGGCCCAGCCGGAACAGGTGGGCTACGTGATCATCGACGCCAAATCGCTGAACCTGTTCATGCCGTCTGTTTTCCCGCCGCTTCAGGCTGATACTCTGGATGAACTGGCCGAAATAATGGACCTGCCTGCCGGAAAGCTGAAGGCAACGGTCGCCGAATTCAATGCCGCCTGTGGCGACGGCAGCGGCTTCCATCCAACCGAGCTGGACGGGGTTTCCACATCCGGCCTGACACCACCAAAGACAAACTGGGCTCGCCCAATTTCGGAACCGCCGTTCTATGGGTATTCGCTGCGCACCGGTGTGACCTTCACCTATCTGGGGCTCAAGGTCGACGAGACGGCACAGTGTTCGACCCCTAACGGCAAGATCAGGAACCTTTGGGCAGCCGGGGAAACCATGGCCGGTTCGATCCTGGGGCAGGGGTATCTGGCCGGATTCGGCATGACCATTGGAACGGTTTTCGGACGTATCGCAGGACGTGAGGCCGCCGCTTATGCAAACTGAACTGATACAGGAAGCCCGCCGTCAGGCCGAGATTTGCAATGCCTGCCGGTATTGCGAGGGTTACTGCTCGGTTTTCCCGTCATTGCACGCCGAGCGCGCGTTCTCGGATGGCGACATCACACAACTCGCCAACCTCTGTCACAATTGCAGGGGATGCTATTATGCCTGCCAGTACACCGCCCCGCACGAGTTTGATCTGAACCTGCCTGCTGCTTTGGCCGAAGTGCGCCGGGACAGTTGGGAAAGCTTCGCCTGGCCCCAGCCTTTGGCGCGTCGCTTCCACACCCAAGGAGGGGCAATTGCGCTTGCGCTGGTCCTCGGATTTGCCGCGCTGTTTTGGGCGATCCGGGCAATCGGGTCTTCTGGCGGCGAAGGTTTCTATGCGGTTCTTTCCCACAATGCGATGGTGGCGATCTTTACGCCCGCCTTCCTGCTGCCGCTGTTCAGCATCGCCATCAGCTTGCGCCGCCATTGGCGTGCGGTTGACGGAAAGTCAGTCCAATGGGCCGATCTGACAGCGGCGTTCAAACACGCCGGGACGATGCAGGATCTTGCCGCCGGCCATGGCGAAGGCTGCAATTTCGAAGATGAAGACCGGTTCAGCCATGCTCGCCGACACATGCATCAGGCGATCATGTATGGGTTCCTGCTTTGCTTTGCCTCAACCTCGGTGGCGACAGTGATGCATTACGGCTTTGGCCTGCATGCATCCTACGGATTCTGGTCATTACCCAAGCTGCTTGGCGTCTCAGGCGGTATCCTGTTGACCATCGGCTGTGGCGGCATGGTCATGTTGAAGCAGAAATCGGATCGTGACCTTGGCGACACCTCCGCGTGGGGTGGAGAAATGGGCTTTACCCTGTTGCTGGGGTTTGTTGGCCTCAGCGGCCTTGTCCTCTACGTGCTCGGCTCGACCACAGTGATGCCCGCTCTTCTGGCCATCCATCTGGGGTCGGTTCTGACCTTCTTCCTGCTGATGCCCTATACCAAGATGGCACATGGGTTCTATCGCCTCGCCGCACTTGTCAGAGATGCACAGAGGAAGCGCGGCACATAAATGGTTCGCACCAGCCGCTGCTTGCGCCCTGGATGGAAGGTGGAAAGGGTCCGGTCAGCGGGCTCTGGTCCTGAACAGGAGCAGGAACACGAACGCCGATCCGATTGAGGTTGTCACGATCCCGACAGGCAATTCCTGCGGGGCCAGCAACAAACGGCTGATAATATCCGAGCCTGTCAGCAATGCCGCGCCGACGAGAGCTGCGGTCGGCAGCAGATGGCCATGCAGCGGCCCCGCGATTCCGCGGGCGATGTGAGGGACCATCAGACCGACGAAACCGATGACACCTGCGACCGAGACGAACACCGCCGTTGCCAGCGCCGCAACAAAGAACATGCTAAACCGCAGTCCGCGCACGGGTACGCCGAGGGTAGAGGCAGTAAGGTCGCCGGTCAGCAGCGCGTCGAGCCAGCGGCTGCGGTAGAGAGAAAAGCTCAGGATCAGAAGCAGGCCTGCGCAGACCAGCGGAAACGTCTCCCAGCGGGCCAGGCCCAGACCGCCCAGCATCCAGAAAATCACGGAATGCGCGGCGCGGCTGTCGCCTGCAAAAATCAGGTAGTTGGTGATGGCCGAGAACAGGAACGAAACCGCAAGCCCGGCCAGGATCAGTTTTTCGGGCGCGCTTGTGCGTAAACCGTGAACCAGCGCCAGCACGATGCCCGACGCCACAAGCCCGCCGCAGAACGCGGCCAACGGCAGGGTCCAAAAGCCCAGCACGTCGCCGGTCACGGTGATCACGAACACGGCGCCGGCCGCCGCACCCGAGGACAGGCCGAACAGGAAAGGATCAGCAAGATCGTTGCGGGTTGTGGTTTGCAGGACGACGCCGACGATGCCCAACCCGGCGCCGATTACGGCCGCGAACAGGGCGCGCGGCAGGCGCAAATCAAACACGATCCGGTGCAACGGCGACATTTCCCCGTCACTCAGACCTGTTCCCAGCAAGACAGCGGTGAACGTGTCGGAAACCGGAATGGATGTGGTGCCGTAGATGGTTGAGATCAGCAAAAGGGCGGCCAGAACGACCGCCCCCAGCAGAAGTGTCAGGCCAAGTCGACCCATATCAGTTGAGATCCGGATGCATGGCCTGCGCCATTTTCAGGATCGCCTCGATATTTGCCGGTCCGGGGGTAAGTTCCTCGTACCGCAGGCCAATCCAGGCCTCGTTCTTGACGGCATCGGTCTGGGACATCACCGGATGCTCCTGCAGAAATTTGAAGGTATCCTCGGCGCCGTTGCCGGTCTGGTAATCCAGCAGCACCAGAAATTCGGGGTTGGCGGCCGCCACCGTTTCCCACGAGGTGCGGCCCCAGCTTGTATCCATGTCATGGGTCACGTTTTCACCGCCCGCTGCGGAAATCATCGCATCGGGAATGGCAAACTTGCCCGCGGTGAAGGGCGCATCAGCCGGACCATCCAACAGGAAAACGCGCGGTTTGGGCAGATCGGCGGTCCGGGTTTCGATCTCGGTCAGTTCTTCTTTCCAACCATCAACCAGTTCCTTCGCCTTGTCTTCGACCTGCATGACCTGGCCCAGGCGCAGAACGTCATCAAACAGCAGGTTCATGCTGGCTTCGGGGCGGTCCTTGTCCAGATGCACGCAGCTTTCGGACAGGATCAAGGTCTTGATGCCAAAGGGTTCCAGCGTGTCAGGGGTCACGTCTCCGCCCGGCTTCATCCCGTAATACCAGCCCGCGAAGAACATATCGGGTTCGGCGGCCACAAGGTTCTCGACCGTTGGGTATTTGGGCGCAAGCTCGGGAATGTCGCCGCGCAGCGTATCGAATTCCGGGCTGGTCTTGTACCATCCGGTGATGCCGGTCAGCCCGACGATCTTGTCCTGCAGACCCAGCGCAAAGGTCATGTCGGTCATGTTCATATCGTGCACGACAATCCGCTCGGGCGCAGTTTCAAAAACCAGCGGCTTGCCGCAATTGTCGACGGCAATTTCTTGTGCCGACGCACCGCCTGCCAGGGCTGTGGTCAGGACCACCGACCAGATCTGTTTCATTCAAAGATGCTCCTAGGGTTAGTTTGAGACCGAGGTTTTTCGGATATCCAGCGCCGGAATCACGCGGCCCTCATGGTGAAAGTACAGGTAGTCGACGCCAAAGGTTTCCCGAACCTGGTCCGAGGTCAGCACATCGGCCACGGGACCAAAGCCCGTGAGCCGCGCGGATTTCATCATGGCCACATGGGTGGCGAATTCGGGGATCATGACGAGGTCGTGGACGATCATAACCACCGTGATGCCCAACTCGGCAACCAGCGACAGCATCCGCCCCTTGGCGTCGGGGTCCAGATGGTTTGTCGGTTCGTCCAGAAACAAAAGCGAAGGGTTCTGTGCCAGAGCGCGCGCAATATGCGCACGTTGACGTTCACCCCCGGAAAGTACGCCCATTCGTTTGTCCGCCAGATCACTCAGACCTGTCAGGTTCAAAACCCTGTCCAGTTCGGCGGCGTGGCCCTCTTTCGACCGATCAGCCCGGATCGGGATTTGCCCCAAGGCCACATATTCCCGCAAAGACAGTCTGCTATCCGGCAGTTCGTGCTGACTGACAACAGCGATCATTCGGGCGCGCTCGTTGGCGGGCATGTGTTTCAGGCTGCGCCCATTGATCAAAACGTCGCCCAGCACCAGTTCGGCCGTGCCGCACAACAGGTTCAGAAGCGTCGTCTTCCCGGCCCCGTTCGGCCCGGCAATTGCAAGGATTGCGCCTTCTTCCAGTTCAAAAGACGCCGCTTGCAGCAGAACATCACCATTCAGCGCATAGTATTCGACGTCACGCACGGCAAGAAATGCAGAGGTCGTCATGAAGGCTCCTCCAAAATCATTCGGGGCAAACGGGAAAGGGTTTTGTCAAAAAGCGCGCTCGGCCTGTCGGACGCGCATGTCCATCCATCGGCACTGTTCTGATATTGCAACGCGAATTCGGCCAAGGCCGCGATGTCATGCGGGGTCCGGATGTCACCGAACAGGTATTGGGCTTTGCCGGCGGCCTGAAACCCAACAGTTGTCGGCTGCGCACACCCGGCCATGCAATCGACCGTGCGAATGGCAAACCCGGAAGGTAGCGCATCTGACAAAGAAGAGCGTATTTTGTCCGCAGACAAATCACCGTTGCATGTCGAACAGATCAGAAGAATATGATCAGTGGCGTCTGACATGGTCCGCTCCACTTGTTGCCAAGCGCGGACAGAAGGTGCTGATCATGTAAACACGTGACTGACGTGCCATCTAAGCCTCCTTCCAGGGCGCCCCGCCCTGGGTTGGTTGAACACTGATGGCAGGTCTCCTGACTCGCGGGTCCTTGCTTGGCCTTCCTTCCCGGCCTATTCGGCCAGTGGGTGTTTGGCGTCGCTCACCGCTTACAGTTGCGGGGGCAGTTACGGACTTGGCCTTCAGGGCCGCACCGTATTCCCTTTTCATCCCTCGGGTCTTCCTTCGGGAACCATCTACTAGCTAAGTGCCTCAGACCCGGGCATGCGTCAATACAGAATTATTGGCAGGACAATCGGATCGGCTGGGCAGGGCGGTGTTCGAATTTCACCGCCCGAGGCTCTCGGATTCAGCGTAGGGGTTCAGTTTTCCAGCAGTTTTAAGACTTGCTCGCGCTCGGACAGGACCAGCAACAGGGCGAGATCGCCCGGTTCGATCTGATCCAGTATTGTCCTGCTCGCCTCGGTCGGGGAAGGCGCGCTCAGGATCTGCTCATCCCGAAGACCCTTGTCCATTGCCGCCTGCTTAATCAGCTTTGGAATCTCACCAAGGTTGCGTCCCCGCAGATAGCCCTCAAGCTCGGCAGCGACGACCACATCCGGCTGGAACCGCAAGGCCGTTTGCGTGACATCGATGATGTCCTGATCGGACCGGTCCCCGGCATGGCTTAGCAGTATGAAGCGGCGCTTTGCCGGAAGTCCGGACAAAGCCTCGCACACCGCTGCGACCGAATGTGGGTTATGCGCAAAATCGACAAAGACACGGGCGCCGTTATGTGAAAACTCGTTGCACCGGCCAGGATTATCTTTGGCGTCTGGCTTGAACCCGGACAATCCGGCGCGAATGGCCTTTATCGGGATATCGAGTGCGCGGGCCAGACACAGCGCAGTCATTGCGTTGAGAATATTGTACCTGGCAGCCCCGCCCATGGCGAGCGGCACATCGTGAACCGAAATCACCGGTTGTTCCGAGAAGCCATCGAAGAACACAATCATCTCGTCCCGCAGGAAGGCACAACAATGTCCTTGCTCGCGGGATTGTTGGATCAGTGCGTTTTTCTGGTCCAGCGAGAACCACCAGATCCTGCAGGACGTGTTCAGTGCCTCATCCCGGACATACGCGTCATCCGCGTTCAGGGCCAGAACGCCATCTTTCTTAAGGGTGCGGTGCACGGCGAACTTGGCCTGCGCCAACTCCGGAACCGTGTTGACGCCATACTGACCCAGATGATCATTGGCGACATTTGTGACAGCCGCAGCCGAGGCGGCATGGGTTGGAAGACCCCGGCGCAGGATTCCACCACGGGCAACCTCCAGACAGGCGACTTCAAGCCGCCGGTCGCGCAGCAGCATGCGCGCTCCGCCGGGGCCGGAATAATCACCACGGTCGAGGATGTCGTCGCCGACGCGGACAAACTCGGTCGAGGTCAGCCCGGCAACCTTGCCCGCCGCCCGGGCGATCGCCTCAAGCAGCCGGGTCGTTGTGGTCTTGCCATTGGTTCCGGTGATGAAGGCGACGGGGATGTTGTGCAAGGCGTCCCACTCGACTTCATCAGGCGCAGGCAGAGCGTTCCAAGCCCAGGTCCGGCTTCCGACCCCGTGGCCGATCGAAATCTCGTCGTCGTCACACAGGATATCGACGCCCCGCGCCGAGGCCGCCTGGATCAGGGCGATCAGGGCCGGATTTGCCTCTTTGGCCATGACGTCGCGGACGTTGGCGATCATCTTGTCGAAATCGCCGGGTGTTTCCCCGACCAGCGCCGCGGCACAGAAATGCCATGCGGTCTGGACCGCAAAGATCGCTGAATATAGCTGATCCATCGGCGCTGAAATCGCAAGGTTCACGCCGCCGGTGAATACCCGATATGTCAGCTTTTCCTGGTGCCAGCCGAGAGCATCCAGCACACGACGTGCATGATGCTGCCACAGCTCAATGACACGCGAAGACTGCTCCTGGTCAAAAAAGACGTCCATGATTGCGCCCGGGTGATCCCAGAGCAACCCGGGCCCGGTCAGCCGGCGCGCATCGTCTACCCGAAACGCGTCACTGGTCGCGCTGGGGATGGTCAGCGCGGTCTCAAGCTCTTCAATTCTGTCCATTCCGGTGCCCTCGGCTCAATCCGCGTCTTCGCTGATTTCGCGGGCCAGACGCACGCCGCGCTCGTCCCGGATCAGGGCCTGATCGCTGTCGAATATGTCCTCGAAAGAGGTCTCAACAGGGGCAGGCTTTCCGATTGCTTCAGCTTCAGGTGCGTCGCCATCCGAATTGAAGTAGATGATCTGTTTCCAGCAGCGGGTGGTGTCGTCGCCGAATATCACCAGCAGATCGCCGGGAGCTGCCATTTCAAGACCCGCCGTCACCGCTTCGACCTCATCAGGGATGATTGTGATCGCCTCATCCGGCGTGCCGCCTGCAATCAACGCCTGCCGCAGCATCTGAGGAATTTCGTCATGCCCGCGTCCGCGGCGGCGGTCGTCAGCCTTGCAGATGAAGTGGTCAAAATGACCGGCCAGCGCCGCGCCCGCATCCTCGACGTCCTCGTCACGACGGTCACCGGGCATCGATACGACGCACAGCCTGCGGCCCTTGATCTCTAGCTGGTCGGCCAGCGCCGCCATTGCCTTCAGGGCGGCGGGGTTGTGGCCATAATCCAGGATTACCTTGAACGGATGTTCGTCATAAACGTTCATCCGCCCCGGTGCCTGGAAATAGCTGGTGTCAAAGGTCCGCAGCCCGTGGCGGATGTTGTCCAGATCAACGCCAAAACTATAGGCCATGGCGGCAGCAAACATGGCGTTCTGCACGTTGAAGATCGCCTTGCCTTCCAGTGTCGCCGGGATCAGGTGCGACCAGAGCACGGGGATATGCAGGCCATTGTCGTATATGGTCAGCATGTCGCCGTTCATGCCTTTTTCCAGCACGATGGCCTTGCCGCCTTCCTTGATATGTTCTTTCACAAGACTGTGGCCGGGATTGGTTGTGACATAGAAGATCTGACTTGCCCCGGCATAATCCGCCATCTTCAGGCAGTTGATGTCGTCGGCGTTCAGAACGGCCGTATCCGTGGCGCTTTCCACCACGACGCGTTTGACCACGGCAAGCTCTTCGACCGTGTTGATGCCACCCAGCCCCAGATGGTCGGCGGATACGTTCAGACAGGCGGCCACGTTCGAGCGTTGATAGCCCAGGCCCGAACGCACCAGCCCGCCACGCGCGGTCTCCATCACGGCGAAATCGACCATCGGATCGCGCAGCACGATCTGGGCCGACTTGGGCCCGGTCATGTCGCCCTTGACGCTCAGCTTGCCATCCACATAGACCCCGTCGGTCGAGGTCATGCCAACGGTCTTGCCGCTGGTTTTCATGATATGGTTCAACATCCGCGATGTTGTGGTTTTCCCGTTGGTTCCCGTGATTGCCGCAATGGGGATGCGTGTCTTGTCCCCGACCGGGAACAGCATGTCGATCACCCGACCGGCAACATCGCGCGGTTGGCCTTCGGACGGAGCCACGTGCATCCGGAATCCGGGGGCTGCGTTCACCTCGACAATCGCGCCGCCGATATCCTTGTAGGACTTGGTGATGTCGTCGATCAGAAAATCGACACCGCCTACATCCAGCCCAACCGCCATGATGGCGCGTTCAGCCATGTCGCGGTTGTCGGGATGAACCACATCGGTCAGGTCGATGGCCGTGCCGCCTGTGGACAGGTTCGCGGTAGAGCGCAAATAGAAAACCTCGCCCTCCGGCAAAACGGTTTCTTCGGTCACTCCGGCGTTTTCCATCAGGCGTTTGGCCTGATTGTCGATCTCCAGCATGGTCAGCACTTTTTCGTGCCCGATGCCCCGGCGCGGGTCCTGGTTCACGATGGCGACCAGTTCAGCAATCGTATGCTTGCCATCCCCCATCACATGACCCGGAACCCGTTTGGCGACGGCGACCAGCTTGTTGTTGACCACCAGCATCCGGTGATCAAATCCTGTAATGAAGCTTTCAACCAGAATGGCGCGGCTTCGCGAGTGTTCCTTGGCCTCGGCAAAACCGGCCTCGACCTCGGATTCCGAGTTCAGATTGATCGATACTCCGCGGCCGTGATTGGCATTCAGCGGTTTGACCACCACCGGAAATCCGATCCGGCCAGCTGCTTTTGCGGCTTCGCGGGCCGAATAGACCATGCGCTGTTGTGGCACCGGCAGACCCAGATCGTTCAGCAGATTGTGGGTATCTTCCTTGTCGCAGGAAATCTCGACCGAGATATGTTTGGTCTCGGACGTGATGGTCGCCTGAATGCGTCGCTGATACTTGCCATGCCCGAACTGAACCAGCGATCCTTCGTTCAGGCGGATCCATGGAATGTCACGTTCTTCGGCGGCCTTGACCAACGACCCGGTCGAGGGACCGAATTCCTTGCGTTGGGCACGCAGAACAAAGCTGCGCAACTCGTCGTCCCAATCGAAATCGGGATCGAAATCATAGTCCAGGGCTTCCTTGAGGTTTTGCGGCAGCAGGTGCATCAGCAGGCGCATGGCCAGTTTCCCGGCATCAAGTCCCACGTCGCGCTGGCGGTATTCGTAGACCATATTGTACTGGCCGGGTTCGCCCGTGCCCCGCGTCCGGCCAAATGTCACATCCGTGCCGGCCACGTTCTGAACCTCGATGGCGCAATGTTCCAGCACGTGACCCAGCCAGGTGCCTTCATCCTCGCGCAGACGGCGGATAAAGCCGCCGGGCTCGCGATAGGAACAGCCATGCTCGGCAAGGCCGGGGAGGGCCGCGACCAACGCGTCGATGAATTCGGGGCCTATTCGGGCCGAGGGCCAATCTTCCAACAATCCCAGATCAATGACGTGTCGAATAACCGGAAAACTTGCCCAGACGTTGGGACCGACGAAGACATTGGTAGAGATTATTTTCATAAGGCTCCTCGTTTATTAATTGTTCATTTCCCCCCGGAGGCGTCCTCGTCGCCGGACAAATCGGGCAAGGTGCAGAACGCCATATGCTCATCTGGCGGAAAAGCCTGGCGAGCCATCAGGTCATAACGGCACCCTTCGCCCAGAACGTCAAGCCGAAGACCTAAAAGGCTCAGTGCTTCGCCCCGGCGTGCATCCCACATCGAGGAATGCGTCAGATGGCTGGCATCCACGACCGTGACCGTGCCGCTGCCAACAACCTCCAGGACGTTGTCGGGGCCAATAAAGGCGGCGGTGTCCTCGTCAATTCCAAGGCCGATCAGAAAAGGGTTGAAAGATGAGGCGGTTAGAAGGCGCCCCAGCCGATTGCGCTGGGTAAAATGCTGGTCGATGATCACCGCGTTGGTCAGGCCCATGCCCGGTGCAAGCGTGATGTTGCCTTCGGCGGGGGCCGAGTTGCTGCTGCCTCCGGCGACCATATGCTCGGACATGATCGACGCCCCGGCAGAGGTTCCGGCAACCGGCACGCCCGCCGCATTCCGGCGGCGGATTTTCTGCGCTACCAGCGTTCCGCCGAGAATCGCGGACAGGCGCAACTGGTTGCCACCAGTCATGAAAATACCGGTCGCCCGGTCCAGCATTCCGGCGTAATCGGGGTTGTCACAGTCGGCGCGGCGCGAGATGGGCAGGAATTCGACCTGACCCGCGCCAAGCTCGGAAAAGATGCGGTTATAGTCCGGCCCCGTTTCTTCCAGCATCGAGGCGGTCGGGATCACAACGATGTCGGCATCCGCGCCGCCTGACAGCTCCACGAACTTGCGGTGGATCTGCATTTCCTTCACGCGGTCTTCGCCGCCACCAATCGGAATGATGAACCCGCGAGGGGTGTCTGCATCAACGGGTGCAGGGCACATGTCAAGATTACCTTCTTCGTCCTGAAGCGGGGCAGCCGCCGGGGCCGCACAGGCGCTTATATCTGTTCATACATGCCGCGCCGGGCTATCTGGGCGCTGCGGACATGCCATTCCCCCCGCGCCATCACATGCCGTATGCCAAGGTTTTCGTCAAGAACCACCAGATCGGCGTCTTTTCCGTTGCTCAACCGGCCTTTTCCATGCAATTTCAGCAGGTCGGCGACATTTGATGTCAACGGGCGCAGAGCCTCATCCAGAGGTACGCCCATGCCCACCATCTCGGCCAGCGTTTCGGGCAATGTGTCAGACAGGCCAACGCCAAAACGGGTCAGATTGCCCTCATGGTCGAATGCGGGCAGGCAGCCGCCACCATCGGAGCTGATGGTGAAGCGGTCTGTCCGCCCGCCGGCATCACGAAACTGAACATAGGCTTCGGCAGCGGAAATGCCTGGATCGACATGCGCGCAGGGAAAGGCCGTGGCATCAATGAAACAGCCATGACGGGCAAGGGCGACGGCCTGTTCGAACAGCGGCTTGTTGCGGTTGACATGGGTCGGATTGAAGACCCGGGCCGGAATTTCGCTGGTCTCGATCGCCTGTTCCAGCATCGAAAGCCCGCGCACGCCATCCCCCATATGGCAATGAACGATCCCGGCCTTGCCTGTCATCAACCCTGCAACATGCGCCTCGCTGGCAATGCGCAGGAACTCGTCCAGTGTCGGCTGGCTGGAGCGATGATCGCTGATCGCCAGTTCACCGACACCGATGACCGGGTCAAGGAACACGATGTCGCCACGGGCGGACCCGGTCAGCGTGGTCAGCGGGACGTGATAGCCGCCCGTGTGGCACCAGGCCGAAAGTCCTTCTGCGCGAAGACCGTAGGCTTGCTGCACCAGTGTCTGCGTATTGCGGGTCAGATCGTCGGTCCCCAAAACCCCAACGACCGAGGTGACGCCCGCCCGCGTGAACGAGGACAATACCATCGGCGGCACTCGGCTGGCAGGTCCGGTTTCGCCGCCCCCACCCGTGATGTGGGCATGGCCGTCGATCAGACCGGGCACAACCGGCGCGCCTTCGGCATCCAACACGTCAACCTGCAACGGCCCGCCCAGATCAGGCAGGTCCCGGCCCAGATAAACGATCTGTCCGGCAGCGACCAAAAGATGACCGATCCCAAAGGGCTCGGGGGTAATAAGATTGGCATTCCTGATCAGGGTCAGCATATTTGCGGTCCGTCATATACAAAACGAACGTTCTTTATTTGACCCTTTCGCAAAGCTCAAACAATTCCGTGCGATTACCTGTGGATCATGTTCCGCCAGATTCAGTTCAGGAAGGTTTCGATTTTGTCCAGGGTGGCAACATTGACAGCCACCCCATCGGTCTGTGACGCAGCGCGCTTCGCGCCGCGACCGTCCCCCGGAAGATGGGCGCCCGACTGCGCCCTGATTGCATCTAACAGCGCGCCTATCCCAGTGGCGAAACTGTCGCCGGATGTGGCGGCGGGATCGATTGCAATAAAGAACTGGCCGGTCTTGGGTGGGCCACCGGCGGTACCCGAAAACGGCGATGCATGGATGCCCAGTGTGGCTCCGGTCAGCGCGGCGGCCATGACCTCGGTCAGCAATGCAACGCCCACGCCCTTGTAGCCGCCGGACGGCGCCATCGAGCCTTTGAGGCCGACATTGGGGTCGGTTGTCGGGTTGCCATCGGGATCCAGCGCCCAGCCGACAGGAATGGCCTTGCCTTCGCGCGCGTGTTTCATCACTTCGCTTTTGGCGATGGTGCTGGCGCTTTGATCAATCAGCAGCGATGGCTGCCCGTCCGGGCCGGGAACCGCAACCGAGAACGGGTTGGTGCCAACCACAGGTTTCGATCCTCCGGATGGTGCGATCGAAGCGGGGGCGTTGGTAAAGCCCAGACCCACCAGACCGGCCTGCGCCAGCCGATATGTATGATATCCCAGAACACCGCAGTTATAGCTGTTGCGGATTGCAAGCACTGCCACGCCCTGCTCGCGCGCAGCCTTTGTCAGCGCCTCGAACCCGAGATCGATGGCGGAATGTGCAAAACCCGTCGCCGCGTCGACGTTGATGACACCGGGGCGCGGGCGGGTCAGAACGGGCTCGGCCCGACCATCCACCTTGCCGCACTGCACATGCTCGCAATAAATCGGGATATAGGCGAGGCCGTGGCTTGCAACACCATCCGCTTCGGTTGCAGCGGTGGCCACTGCCAGCGGGCGGGCGTTGGCCTCGGTGGTGCCCGCAGCGACAAGCGCGCGAAAGGCCAGATCTTCGATTTCTGCGAGGGTCAGGGTGCGGGTCTCGATCATGGGTTTCTCTTCAGTCATTGTCGGAAAGCCCGGCACCAGCACCCAGAAGGCGGGAGGCTTCGGTGGCGGGGGCGTAGGTGCGGTGGGCAAACCTGTTCAGGGTCTCCCAATCGCTTGGGTCTGGGATGGCGCGGGATCGCTGTGGCGCGATGCTGGTCAAATCGCCGCTTGGACGGATTTCAACGCGATCGGCACGATTGGGCAGCGCATCGGAGGTTGAAACAACGGCTCCGTCAGTAACAATCTCAGCGCCATCGCAGGTGATTTCAACACAAGACTCCAGTCGACGTGCTGCATAGGCCGCAAACGGCACCAGAAGCAGTGGGCATTCGACTTGCCGCAACACTATAGGGTCTGACTTCAGAATATGCGCGCTGTCGGACAGATATGCGCCGTTTGACAGTGGGCACGGACCGCGTTCGCCTGACCGGATCGTTTCTTGTTCCAGCAGCCGCGCCATAGTTCCGATACCGTCCAACCCCTGCGCGCAAAGCCAGCGCGTTGCCTTGCCGGCTTCCTCGGCCAGTCCCCAACTGTAGCCCGCGCCGCGTGCGGCCCGTTTGGCCGTGGCCTCAACCTCGTTCAGGGAATAGCTCATTCCACAGCCTCCGGGTAAACCCACAGATCCGCCGTTTGAGGCGTCAATTCCTCGGGGTAGGGCGCGCCGGAATACATGCAGATGCGAACCCATCGGTCTGACCGCGGATCGAAATGGGTTGCCCCGAAAAACGAGAGTTTGGCACGCAACATGTCGATGGGGAGAACATCTGCACTGATCGTATTGTCACGGATTTCGCCGTAGGGTGCGATGCATGACATCTGAGCCCGTCGAACCGTATGCCGGTGTTCCGGGTGTTGCAGCAGAAACTCAGCGATGGGTGCGTTGTCCTGCCAACTGGCTAGCTGCTGGCAGGCAAGCGCCGCATCCCGCGCTGGGGCCAGCGGTTGTTCATAGTCCGAGATCGGCTCTTCGAACCGCTCACCCAATCTGGGTTCCAGCTTTTCTTCCGAGACATACCAGGCCCGGGCGCAATTCTGCGGGTTGGTCCAATCAACATCCAGTGCCCAGTCAAAGCTTTCGCGGATCAGCGAACGGACCTGTTTCACCGTCATCGCGCCGTCGATCAGATGCGCCTGCGTGTTGCTGTCGGCCATGCAGCTTGCCAATCCATCCACAAGCTCGGGGTAGGGTTCCATGATCAGCGAGACGACCAGTTCCTGACCTTCTTCGCTGAGCGTGTTCTCTGACCAGCGCACAAGCCGGTCCCAGGGTTGGTTCTGCGTCAGGTCATCCTGTTCCAGATAGTCCGAGATGGCCTTCAGATCAGCGTTCAGAGTCGCCAGTTTTTCAATCTGTATCGGGTGATCCGACCGCCACCATGAGGTCGACAGCATGCTGCGGTCAAAGATGTTCAGGAATTTTTGAACTTCGTCGCTGGATGCAGTTTCGATGCCGCGCACGCGGGCGATGGCCTCTTCCCGTGCCATGATCCAGTTGTTGAACAGGATCGGATGGTTGACGATAAACGGCGCCATTCCCAACCCTGTGGAATTGCCGATGCCCAGCCAGCGTGCGATTTGCGGGTCAAGCACCGCAGCCTGTCCATTGCCTTTGACATTCGCCATATGCTGTACCAGATCGCGCACAAAAACCCGGGTCAGGTAGACTGACAGCATCTCGATCTGGAACGGGCCACTAACTTCGGAACGATCTGCCGTTATTTCGCGATCGGCCGCGCCGAACTTGCCGGAACCATAAACCGCCGTGGTCCGCATCAGATAGCCGACCTTGTAAATCTGCTCCAGCTCGGGCTGTTGTCCGGCGGCAAGACTGTCGACAACATGGGTCCACAAGCGAACGGACCGGTTGGCCCGCGACAGGGACAGTTCGCTTTCGCTGACGCGCCCCGCCTCTTGCAGCGGGACATTCCTTGACAGTCGCGCGATATCCTCGGACGTCGGAACCCCGTCAAACAGTGTGAAAGTGGCATCCCACGCCTCGGCAATCACCCGGTCCGAGCGTTGTTCGGGCGGCAGGTCATGGGCAAACGCGACCAGAGAATACGCGCGCTCGGGACCGCAAGCGGTATAAACCGCATGGCCGACACCGTTGTCATCAATCTCAAAGACCGGGCGAGAGAAAACCCAGGCCTCCTCCGCCATGCGCCGCGTCAGTTGCCGCATGAAGCTGAGGCGACATTGATGCAGCGAGCCCAGGCGGGAAAGGCGCATCACCTTCGCAGGATCACGTCGCGCGATATGAGAGGCCGGGGGTGTCATGCGTGTTGAGGTCCGAAGCTTTCATTAAAGAACCGATACCAGTTACCGCCCATGATACCGGCAATTTCGTCTTCGCTCATGCCGACGGTACGCAATCCGGCCTCGATGTTGCCGAAATCGCGATTGTCGCGGAACCAGTCCGGCATCGGCGGAAAGCCGGGATTGCTGGCCGAGCCTTCGCCGTAATCGATCTCTTTCGTCCAGCGCCCTACACGCATCCATTCGACCACACTGTCGGGCTGGTCCTGGCACAGATCGGTGCCGATCCCCAGATGCTGAACGCCGTATGTGTCGGCGGTACGCGCGATCATCTCACAGAAACTTTCAATCGTGCATGCGGATTTGTCTTTCAGGTGATGAGGGTAGACCGAAAAGCCGAGCATCCCACCATTTTCCGTCACCGCACGAATAACCTCCGCGCGCTTGTTGCGCAGGGCCGGAGACCATTCGTGCGGATTGGCGTGAGTGATGGCAATGGGACGCTCGGACAGTTCGGCGGCCTCGATAGTCGACCGGTCTGCCGAATGGCTCATGTCGACCACAAGGCCAACGCGGTTCATCTCTTTGATGACCTGTTTGCCCATGCGGGTAATGCCGGTGTCTTCGGCCTCGTAACAGCCGGTCGCCAGAAGAGACTGGTTGTTGTACGTCAGTTGCATGAACCGCGCACCAAGGTCATGCAGGATTTCCACCAGCCCGATATCGTCCTCGATGGGGCTGGGGTTCTGAAATCCGAAGAACACTGCCGTCCGGCCGGTATCGCGGGCTGTGTCGATGTCGCTGGCCCAACGGCCTTTCATGATCAGGTCCGGATACTGCTCGAACCAGCGGTTCCACTTTTCAAAGTTCAGAACCGTTTCGCGAAAGTTCTCGTGATACGAAATGGTGACGTGGATCGCGTCCACACCACCTTCGCGCAGTTGGCGAAAAATCTTTTCCGACCAGTTGGCGTATTGCAGCCCGTCAATCCGCATCAGACGGGACCCGCGCTGATATAGGCTGTTTTGACGGTGGTGTAGAATTCGGCCGCCGCCTTGCCCTGTTCACGCGGGCCATACGAGCTGTCGCCGCGCCCGCCAAATGGCACGTGATAGTCGGTTCCGGCGGTGGGCAGGTTGACCGTGACAACACCGGTACGTGCATTGCGGCGGAAGTGTGTGGCGCGGGCCAGCGACTTGGTCACAATACCCGAGGTCAGGCCAAAATTGGTGTCGTTCACCACGCTCAGCGCTTCGTCATAGCTGCCGACTTTGATGACGCTGGTCAGGGGCGCGAACATTTCCTCTCGGTTGATGCGCAAATCGTTGGTCGTGTTCAGGAACACGCCGGGGGACATGTAGAACCCGTCATGCGGCATATCGAGCAACTGGCCACCACAGGCAAGCTCGGCGCCTTCGGATTTGCCAAGCTCCACATAGCTCAGGTTTTCCTTGAGCTGCTGCTGACTGACAACCGGCCCCATCTGCACCCCATCCTGCAGGGCATGGCCGACCTTCATGGCCTTCGCACCGGCCACGAGCTTTTCGACAAACGCATCATGCACACCGGCATGAACGACCAGACGCGAAGACGCAGTGCATTTCTGGCCGGTGCCCCCAAAAGCGCCGCCAAGCGCCAGTGTGACGGCCAGATCCAGATCAGCGTCATCCATCACCGCCAGAGCGTTCTTGGACCCCATCTCCATCTGCACCTTGGTCAGGTTCTGGATGGCGGCAGCAGCGATGCCCTTTCCGACCGGAACCGAACCGGTGAACGAGATTGCGTTCACCTTTGGGCTTTCCACCAGCCGTTGGCCAATGGATCGGCCTGAGCCCATGACAAGGCTGAACAGACCCTTGGGGATGTCCTGCCGTTCAATGATTTCGGTCAGGGCCACAGCCGAGGCCGGTGTGATGTTCGCGGGCTTCCAGACAACCGCGTTGCCATAACACAGCGCCGGGGCGATCTTCCACGAAGCGGTCGCGGTTGGGAAATTCCACGGGCTGATGATGGCCACGACGCCAACCGCTTCGCGGCGTACGTCAATCTCGACACCCGGCCGGACACTGTCTGCATTTTCACCGATCTGACGCAGGCATTCTGCGGCGTAATAGGTAAAGAACTGGCCTGCGCGATAGACCTCGCCCTTGCCCTCGGCAAGCGGTTTGCCTTCCTCTCGTGATAGCAGCGTGCCCAACTCTTCGGCGCGCGACATCAGCTCATTCCCGATATTCATCAGAACGGCTTGCTTGCGCTCCGGCAGATAGGCCTCCCATTCGGCCTGCGCAACGCGCGCCTGATCCAGTGTCGCGTCCAACTGGTCCGGGCTGGCCTGCGCGAACATGCCGACCAGATCGCTCAGGTCCGAAGGGTTGCGGTTTTCAATTTCGCTTTCTCCCGCCAGCCATTCGCCGGCGATCAGGTTCAGTTTGGTCACAATGCGCCCCAGAGTCGAAAAACAGGATTTCTGACAGGATGGCTTTTTGCAGCAACATCAGTCAAACTCAAATAAATGAAGAAAACTTCAGGAATCTTGAACCATGGCAATCAAGATCGAAACTTTGCGGTGTTTTTGCGCCGTTGCCCAAACCGGTCAGCTGAATGAAGCCGCCGACAGGCTTGGGCGGACGCAATCCGCCGTGTCGATGACATTGAAGCAATTTGAGGAACACCTCGGCAAAAAACTGTTCGAGGGCGAGCGCAAGAACCGTCTTTCACCTTTGGGGCAGCAGGTGTTCGAGCTTGCACTGAAACAGGTTCGTCAATTCGATCAAACCGTGCAGAACATCGAAGCGGCAGCGGATGCCGAACACGGCCTGTTGCGGATCGTTTCGGTCCCGTCGGTTGCGGCGCTGGTTTTCCCGGCGGCGCTGGCGCATATGACGCAGCGGTTTCCCGGCTTAAAGATCGAACTGCGCGATACGGATACTCAGCAGGTGCTTGATGCGCTGGTCGAGGGCAAGGCTGATATCGGAATTGCCTCGGGCCACCACGCACTGAACGGGTTCCGGGCGATTGCCCTGTTCGAAGACCTGTTCGGATTGGTTTGCGCGTCGGACCATCCGTTGATCAAAGCTGAAGCCGCACCGACAATTGATGATGTCGCATCGGCTCCGTTTATCCGGAACGCATTGTGCGGCCTGATCCGCTCGCCGCGATTTGTGCAGGCCATCGAAGGTGCGGATGTCACCATCCACAACACACACTCGCTTGTAACGATGGTGCGCACAGGCAGATGGGTGACGGTTCTTCCGCAAACCGTTGCCCGGTTCATCCCCGAGGCGACGGCCTTCCGGCCCATTTCGGACCTTGCAGACAAAAGGCAGGTCTATCTTTATGTCAGCGAACGGTCACGGTTTCAGGACATGACTGAAGAGATCAGTGCCTTCATTCAGGGCCTTGATCTGGGAGGCGGGCAATGATGACGCGGAAGACATGATGACTACAAACGCACCACAGTCTTGCAATGGAGACCCCCGCCGATGCCTGCCTGCAGGACCGTCGGAAGTCTCCAAAAAAACTCAGGACTTATAGGGGTCAGACAGTGCCGGCAGAACGGTTCCGACGCAATCACCGAACCCGATGACATACCCATCCCCTTTGGCCGCACCTTTCAGAGTCAGTGTGTCACCGTCCTCGATGAAACTGCGTGTCTCTCCGCCGTCCAGCGTAAGTGGTTCCTTCCCACCCCAGCTGAGTTCCAGCAAGGATCCACGTTCGGCTTTTGTCTCGCCCGAAATCGTCCCTGACCCAAGCAGATCACCTGCATTCATCGGACAACCCGATGTGGAGTGATGGGCCAACTGTTGCGCAGCGGAATAGTACATCTCGTTGTAGTTCGTTCGCGCGATGGTGGTGGCTGCCTTGCCTTCGGGCGCCATCGTGACCTCCAGCTCGATGTCATAGAGCATCGGGCCGCAATCCTTGAGGTGATCCAACAATTCGAACTCACGCTCCGGTGTGTCACACCGGAAGGGTTCAAGCGCTGCCTTGGTGACGATCCACGGGCTGATCGAAGTCGCGGTGGCCTTGGCCTGAAACGGGCCCAGCGGCTGGTATTCCCATGCCTGAATATCGCGCGCGGACCAGTCATTCAGCAGGACATAGCCGAAAATGTGGTCATCTGCCGTCTGAACCGAGATCGGACCATCGGACGGAGTGCCGACAATTGCCCCCATTTCAAGCTCGATATCGAACCGGCGGCTGGGCAAAAATGCCGGTAGATCCTGATCGGGCGATTTGAGCTGCCCCCAAGGGCGGCGAATATCGGTGCCCGAAACCACCACGGATGAGGCGCGCCCGTTATAACCGATCGGGATATGCAGCCAGTTCGGCGGTAACGCATTTTCGGGGCCACGGAACATTGTCCCGACGTTGAAGGCGTGATTCCGGCCCGCGTAGAAATCGGTGTATTCGCTGACCGCAAAGGGCATGTGCAACTCGGCCTCATCCTGTCGCACCAACAGTGGCTGGACCTTTGCCTGTTCGTCCGACCCGTCGGCCAGCAGGGCGGTCAGCCGATCGCGCAATGCGCCCCAGACGGCCGGGCCTTCCTCCATCACCGGGTTCCAAAAGGGCAAATCGAAAAGCGGCTCGTCACCCAAGTTGATCAGACCTTCGGCCTCGGCAGAGGTGACGTCCAGGATCATGTCTCCGATGGCGACGCCGCAACGGGGTTCTTCACCCTCGGTCGAAAAGACCCCATAGGGCAGGTTGTTCAGCGGAAACGGGTGCGTCGCGTCATTGGCCGAAGCCACCCAGGATTTTTTCAAAGGCATGGTCTGTCCTTTTTTGTGTCTTGTGGCGTGATGCCGCCGTTATGCTGTCGGGCGGAGGGACTTCAACCCAAGCAGTATTGCCGCCAATATCATGAAAATGCCGCCCGCCCGATCAAGCCAAAGCCGCGCCTGTCCACTGAGCCGTCTGGCCAGCCAGCTTGCGCTGCCGCCATAGGCCGAAAGGAACAGGCCGTCCATGACCAGATGGGTCGCCGACAAAACGGCAAACTGCGGCCAGAACGGGTAGGTGCCGTCGATGAACAACGGGAAAAGGGCGGCAAAGATCACTACGGCCTTCGGGTTTGCCGCAGACGTGATAAACCCTTGCGCCCAAGTTGATTTTCGGCTTGTTCTGACGGCTTTCTGAAGCGTCTTGCGTTCAGCCCGCAGGATGGATCGTGCGCCAAGAAAAACCAGATACGCCACGCCGAGCCATTTGATCACGGTCAGTGCAATGCCCGATGTGGCAATCAGCGTCGCCAGCCCAAGACCCGCCGCCAGCATTTGCAGCAGATTTGCCGTCAGATCCCCCGCTGCCGTGAACAGACCCCGAGAAAAGCCGTTGGCCGCCGAGTTTGACAGCATCAGCAACTGGCTCGGCCCCGGAGTGCTCATCAACAGCAGGACGGTTCCGACATAGGTGATCCAGATGTCCAGGCTCATGGCTGACTACTTCTTTCCAGGCGTTCCATCGAACTTTTTCTCAAGCGAAGTCCAGCAATCGATGTAGTCATCCTGCAAGGGCGCCTTGTTGGCTGCGAAGGGTGTCAGATGCTGCGGGAACCGCGTTTCGAACATGAAGGACATGGTGTTGTCCAGCTTGTCCGGACCCAGGTTGGAATTCGATGCTTTTTCAAAGGCATCCTTGTCGGGTCCATGTGGCAGCATCATGTTGTGCAAGCTCATGCCGCCCGGAACAAAGCCCTGCGGTTTGGCGTCGTACTGACCGTAGATATTGCCCATCAGTTCGGACATGATGTTCTTGTGATACCAGGGCGGGCGGAACGTATCCTCCATCACCATCCAGCGTTCGCGGAACAGAACAAAGTCGATATTGGCCGTGCCGAGTTGCCCGGACGGGGCGGTCAGGACGGTAAAGATCGACGGATCGGGATGGTCGAATAGGATTGCGCCGACAGGGCAGTAATTGCGCAGATCGTATTTGTAGGGCGCGTAGTTTCCATGCCAGGCCACGACGTCCAGCGGGCTGTGCCCGATCTTTGTCGTGTGGAACTGTCCGCACCATTTGATGGTCACCGTCGATGCCGTCTCGCGATCTTCAAAAGCCGCAACAGGTGCCTTGAAATCGCGGGGATTGGCCATGCAGTTCGCGCCGATGGGGCCGCGGCCGGGAAGTTCGAACTTCTGCCCGTAATTTTCGCAGACAAAGCCGCGCGCCGGGCCTTCCAGCACTTCGACCCGATAAACCAGACCGCGCGGCAGGATGGCGATCTCTTTCGGCTCCAGGTCGATGATGCCCAACTCGGTCGCAAAACGCAGACGGCCTTCCTGCGGCACGACCAGCAATTCGGAATCGGCGGAATAGAAATAGTCATCCACCATGGACTCGGTGACCAGATAGATATGGCTCGCCATTCCGACTTGCGTGTTTACGTCGCCTGCTGTCGTCATGGTGCGCATTCCGGTCAGCCAGGTCAGCTTCTCCTGAGAATGCGGGACCGCGTCCCAGCGATACTGGCCCAGGCTGATCACATCCGGATCAACACAGGGTGCAGATTTCCAGTGCGGCAGGTCGATCTTTTCATAACGGTGTGAATGCTTGACCGAAGGGCGGATGCGATAACACCAGGTCCGCTCGGGCGGGTTGGCGGTAAAAGCTGTGCCGCTTAACTGTTCGCCATAAAGGCCATAGTTGCATTTCTGTGGGCTGTTCATGCCCTGCGGCAGCGCACCCAGCAAAGCCTCGGTTTCGAAGTCGTTGCCAAAGCCGGGCATGTAGCCCGCGTGCGTCCCGACCGGAGTGATGGCCTGGGTCAGTTTGTGTGGATCAGTCGGACGGTTCATCCTGTGTTCCTCCATTTGCTGCTTGTCGGGTAATAGTTGATTTTGTAACTAACAAGTATGGCAAAGCCCGATTCACACAAAAAAGATGACTTTGATCTGCAGGAATTCCTGCCGTTTCTTCTGAACATGGCTGCGGAAGAGGTTTCGCTTGAGTTCCAGCGCATTTACAAAGGGCGGCACGGCATGCTGCGCACCGAATGGCGCGTGCTGTTCCATCTTGGCAACTTCGGGGAAATGACCGCTAAGGAGATCGGCCAAAGGGCCAAGGTGCACAAGACCAAGATCAGCCGGGCGGTTCAGCGGCTGGAACAGCGCCGTTACCTGGCGCGCACCCAAAGCGACACGGACCGACGGGTCGAGCATCTCAGGCTGACGGACGCCGGCACGCGCGTATATCGCGAACTGCGCGACATTGCCGAGCAATATGACGCAAAGCTTGCCAATGCGTTTTCCGATGACGAGGTTATCCTGTTGCGGCAAATGCTTCGGAAGCTGGCGGGAATGGTCTGAGCACTGGTAATTTGCCGTCCCTTACCCCAGATGATCAAGAGACTTGATACAGGACTTGAATATGACGGCCCCGGACACCGAAACGGCAAAAGCGGACTCTCTGATCGAATGGCTGGTCGACCGGGGGCTGGAAGGGGCCGGAAAAGAAGAGTTGCTGGACGGGTACTGCGCGCGACTGGTTGATCTGGGCGTGCCCCTCATGCGGTTTCACGCGGCGCAATCCGCCCTGCACCCGGTGTATGGCGGCACAGGATACAGCTGGTATCACCGGCATGGCGGAGACTATCAGAAGTTCGAGTATTCCGAAGAACCCAGCCCGCAATGGCAGCAAAGCCCGCTTTATGCACTGATGACAGAGGACATGCAGAACCTGCGTGAACGGCTGGTTGATCAGAACACGCCCAGCCGTTTTCCGTTGCTCAATGAACTGCGCGAGCAGGGCGCCACGGATTACTACGCAACAGGTGTATCCTTCGAGCGTCCCATGCGCGAGGCCCTGAAAGAGCCGGACACTTCGGTTGACGGAGTGCTGATGTCCTGGACCAGCGACGCGCCCGAGGGGTTCCGCGATCATGATCTGAACCTGATTAATTCCGTCTTGCCCCATCTGGGACTTGCGCTCAAATCGGCGTCCAATAGCCGGATGGCCAGGGATCTGATGCGCGTCTATCTGGGCCGGGACGCGGGGCGCCGGGTGCTGTCAGGGGAAATTCGCCGCGGTTCGCTACAGCAGATCGACGCTGTGATCTGGAACTTCGATCTTGAAGATTTCACCAGCCTGTCCGAGCAATTGCCCGGCCCGGAAATCATCGAAATGCTGAATGACTATCTGGCGGTTGTGGTGGCGGTCGTGCACGAATGCGGTGGCAATATCCTGAAATTCATGGGCGACGGGCTGATGGCCATGTTCGATGTCGGGGAAATCGACGAAGACGCGCGCGCCGCGCTGGCTGCCGTAGCGCTGTTGCAGGATCGAATGGCCGCAAGGAACGCGCAGCGGCAGGCAGAGGGTCTGCGCGTAGTTGGTTACACCCTGGCGCTGCACGCAGGTGAAATCCTCTATGGCAATATCGGGGCGGAAAACCGGCTGGATTTCACTGTGATCGGACCTGCGGTCAATCAGGCCGCCCGTATCTCCGGCATGCACCGGTCTCTGGGGCAGCGAATCCTGATATCAGACGACGTCGCCCGGGCCGCCGAGCCTTGCAGTCACGAGCTTGTATCGTTGGGCCGCTACATGCTGCGCGGTGTGACCGAGCCGAAAGAGCTGTTTACTGTCTACAGGGCCGCCGAATAACGGCGGCCCGTGGGATTGCGCCGGTCGTAAGATGTCATCCTTGTCCGGTCAGGTCCTGCGCCAACATCATGGCGTTGCCGTCCAAGTCGTAGAATGTGGCGGTGCTGACCATCCCCTCGATGGTTTCTGTGTCGCCGTCGAATTTGACCCCGGCCGTTTCCAGCGCGCCCCTTGCCGTTTTGATGTCGCTTACTCCAAATACAGGGACGGTGTTACCGGGCGCGGGTTTGGTCTGCTCGCCCAGCCCCAAGGTTACGCCGTCGGTCTTTGTCTGCATTTCGCTCCAGCCGGCCTCGTCAGTGTGATGGATCAGCTCAAACCCAAGCATGTCGCTGTACCATTTGGCGCTGGCGTGACGGTCGCGGACTGAGATCGCAAGCGTGATCGTGTTTTCCAAAGAAACTGGCAGCATCGGTCTTTCCTACTATCTAATAATAAAGTAACTATATTTTATGGACACAAAGTCACTTGTCAAGCTTACGTCGCGGGCATGGTCGCTGAGCATTCTGGCAAAGCTGCACGCGGGCGTTCCGGGGCGGCAGGCACCGTTGATTGCGGCGACGGGGGCAAGTCGCAGTTCGTTTACCCAGAGCCTTGGGCACCTGATCGAGTTAAGGCTTCTTGAGAAAAACCCCGGCCACGGTCATCCACTGCGCCCCGAATTCCGGCTAACGCAGAGCGGTAAAGAAATGGCCGAGGTTGCAAGCAGAATTGTTAAGGCCGTGCCCGACGAAAAGGACTTTGCCCTTCTGAGGCGAAGCTGGACGGTGCCAATTCTGGCCGTGACGCAAACCCCCCAGCGCTTTTCGGCCATAAAGTCAGATCTGTACACGATCACCGACCGCGCGTTGTCGAAGTCGCTCTATCTTTTGGAAACACATAACTGGCTTAGACGCGACATCGATCTCTCAGGCCGATCGCCCTTTCCGACCTACCTTGCCATCAATCGTGGCATCGAAGTCAACAAGGCGATCGCCCTGGCAAAATGATCAGGATGTTCAAGGCAGCGGTGAAGATGTGCCCCGTCAGAAGTCGATCTCGACCCCCGGCAGGTTCAGTTCCTTCATCATGTCGCGCAGCTCTTGTCGCGCGGCGATGTTCGAGATGTTCAGCTGTTTGACCCCGATATCCTTGAGGTCCAGCAGGGTCAGGCCGCGCGGAAACAGCTCGCGGAAAATCACCCGTTCGGAAAAGCCGGATGCAACCCGGAAACCGATCCTCTGAGACAGCATCTCTATCGCGCGCTGCATCTTTTCTTTGTTGACCATGCGCTGTGTGCCGACCCGGTTGCGGACCACAACCCAGTCGATGGGTTTCAGCCCGGCCTGCGCCCGCAGTTGACGCGCATTCCACACCATTTCCGAATAGACCGACGGCCCGAGGATCTTTTCACCCTTTGAGTCGATCCGCGCCAACAAGTCGAAGTCGATGAAGCTGTCATTCAGCGGCGTGATCAACGTGTCGGCCAACGAATGCGCCACCTGGCTGAGGCGCGTGTGCGAGCCGGGGCAGTCGATCAGGATGAAATCGCTGTCGCTTTCCAGTTCAGCAACGGCGGCGGACAGGCGGTGGTCATAGATATTCTCGCCCGGCTTCAGCGTGGCCGCATCGATTTCGGGCAGGTCGTGATGACGCGGGCTGGGCAGGCTCAGGTCCGAACTTCTGAGAAAGTTCAGGCGGTTTTCGAAGTAACGCCCAAGGCTGCGCTGCCGCAGGTCCAGATCCAGTGTGCTGACCTTGTGCCCCAGCCGCGCCAGCGCCGTCGCCACATGCATCGAAACGGTCGATTTGCCTGCGCCGCCCTTTTCGTTCCCGACCACAATGATATGTGCCATGCTTGTATTCCCAAGTCCCGCCGTGTTTGCCCACACGTTGTTTGTGGCCACTATATGTTGTGTTTGGTGGGAAGGAAAGAACCTCAAGCGGTGTATTGGCCTATTATTGGCGAGGAAACCGGAAAACAGCGCGGCCCGGGCGGATTACGCCGTGCAACAAGACGGGCGGCTTGCACCGTTTCTCAGATTTGCCAAAGAAACGATGGGCCAGACAGGCAAAAACAGCGCGTGGTTGCGAAGGCCGTGACCTGCACTTTCCCAGTGGGCTTTCAAGGTCAGTCGATGCCGGTTTCGTGACTTGTATACCTGTGGCACCTGACGGACAGTGCGTCGCAAACAGCTTAGCAATCAGCAAAGGACATCCTGAATGATCGGATATGTTACCATTGGTGTTTCCAAAATGGACAAGGCCAAGGAGTTCTATACTGCGCTTTTCGCGGACAAAGGCGCGAAGGTTCTGATCGATGCCGGTCGGATTGCGTTCATCGGCAACGATCCGACTGCACCCATGCTGGCGGTTTGCGAACCCTATGACGGCGAAACCTGCGCGTCAGGAAATGGCAACATGCTGGCCTTTGTCGCCGAATCCAAAGATGCGGTCACCACCATGTATGACAGGGCCATCAGCCTTGGCGCGACGGACGAGGGCGAGCCGGGCCAGCGTGTGCCCGACCGCTTTTACGGCGCATATGTGCGGGACCCGGACGGCAACAAGTTGTGCTTTTACGTGTTCGGATAAAGCCCAACGCGCTCCACAAAAAAGGCCGCCCAATGGGCGGCCTTCTGCATTCGGAACCGGTAAGGCTTAGAAGCCCAGACCTTCGTATTTTTTCTTGAACTTCGACACGCGGCCGCCGGCGTCCATCAGGCGCGACGAGCCACCGGTCCACGCGGGGTGCGAGGAGGGGTCGATTTCCAGAGCCAGCTGGTCGCCTTCGGCGCCCCAGGTGGATTTCATCTGAACCACGGTGCCATCGGTCATTTTGACGTTGATGACGTGATAATCGGGATGGATGTCTTTTTTCATCTTTCCGCTCCTTACGCCTCGGCGCCAGCCTTGGGCTTGTAGTTGGTGACTTCTGCGATACGCGCGGACTTACCACGGCGCGAGCGCAGATAGTACAGTTTGGCGCGACGGACGCGGCCACGGCGGACAACGGTGATGCTGTCAATATTGGTCGAATGCAGCGGGAAAACACGCTCCACGCCTTCGCCAAACGAAATCTTGCGAACGGTGAACGAACCGGCGATGCCGCTGCCACCTTTGCGCGCGATGCAGACGCCTTCGTAGTTCTGCACACGGGTACGCGACCCTTCGGTCACTTTAAAGCCGACACGGATGGTGTCTCCGGCTTTGAAATCGGGGATGTCTTTCCCCAGGGCGGCAATCTGTTCCGCCTCAAGCTGTGCGATCAGGTCCATCGCAGGTACTCCTATCTGCTCGTGGTTGGTCCACGAAGTTTGGGCACGGCCTGAGAGCTCTTGGTCTTCACCGGGTCCTGCGCACAGCCCGCCAGAGGTCAGGTCGAATGTTCCTTTGGTCTGGCTTGCCGCATCGCGTCCGGGCCGAAGAAAGCGGGACGTCACGCTGCGAAACAAACCAAAACACCGGAGTCGCATGACGCGGCACCGGATTGCGCTGCTTTAGGCGTTTTGGTGCCCGGGATCAAGCATGAATTGTCAATTTCTCAAGGTGCCAGGTGTGCAAGCGGTAAGTTTCCGCCGTCATGCAATTGTAGCGTTGTCTTATCATGCAGATTTGTCATTCTGAGCCCAACAATACGAGCAGATATTTCAGGCAGGTTAGAATAATGCGTTTAGCGATATTATTGGCACTTATCGGGCTGACACTTGTATCTTGCGGGCGGCGTCCTCCGCCACCACAGGTGGTCGAGCACTTCGAGGTAACGGACCCGAAACCGCCATTGGTTATTCACCCTCGCTTTGGCGATGCGGATCCTCATGAGTGGGAGGGGCGGCACCCCGGAAGCTACCCGGTCCATGGTCTGGACGTGTCGCGCTGGCAGGACTCGATCAATTGGCGCACTGCCCGCTCTGCCGGGGTCAGCTTTGTGTTCATCAAGGCCACTGAAGGGGGCGATTTCGCGGATCCGCGCTTCAATGAACACCGGCAGGGCGCGCAGGCAGCGGGTGTGCCGTGGGGCGCCTATCACTATTATTACTTTTGCCGTCCTGCTGCCGAACAGGCCCGCTGGTTTATCCGCAACGTGCCCAAGGGCGCCGATCTGCCTCATGTTCTCGACATGGAATGGACGCCACATTCCAAGACCTGCACTTTGCGGCCCGATGGCAAAACAGTGCGGGCCGAGGCCGAGAAATTCCTGAATATTCTCGAGCGTCACTACGGGCGCAGACCGATCGTCTACACCACCGTGGATTTTTATCAGGACACCAATATCAGTCGCCTGCCCAAAACCGAGTTCTGGTTGCGTTCGGTTGCCGGGCACCCTCGCGACGTTTATCCGAATACGATCTGGCGTTTCTGGCAATACACTGGCACCGGGCTGGTCCCGGGGGTCCAGGGCAAGGTTGATATCAACACATTCAACGGAGAGCCGGAAATCTGGGCCCGCTGGAAGGCTGGAGGCAACTGAGTTTTCTTGGGTGGTGAGCTCCGGACGTTCGCTTTTGCGAATTCCGGGTAACAGCAAAAGCACGGATGATCCGGTCAGGCTTGCCCATTTGGGCATGCCTGTTTTGGTAGGTGTCTCAGCTATTTTCAGGCGAACTGCTTTCGCCTTCTGAAAGCACCAGAAAAGCGCCGAGCCCAAGAAGGACGGCGGGAACGATTGACAAAAAGCTCAGGCCGAAGGCCCATAAAATTCCGACGGCGGACAGGCCCATCAGGCCAGCTCCAACCTGCGCGTTCCTGCCGGCGATGCCTCCGCCCAGAAGGCCGGCGACCGGCAACACCAGCGACATGATGCTGTAGAACTGCGCGGATGATGCGCCCTGCTCGTACCCGATGCCGCTGGACAACGAGCCGAGGGCGGATGAGGCGCTGTAGCCCACCGCACCGACCAATAAGGCGATAACACCGCCGATAATTCCAAGTATCATTCCAGTTTTCATTGTAATCTCCTGCTTGAAATTGTTGGGTCTGCGACCCTGTTCAAACGCTAAGAGACCACCCGTCTCGCGGGCAATGGTTTCGCAATGACAACTTTTGTAATCCGGTCAGATATCCTGTACCGATCGGGCAGGATATCCGTACTTGCAATGACTTGCCACGCGCATGCCGAGGCGCAGACGTTCCCCGCCACGGATGCCGTCAGGCAAGTGCACCCATCAATTCAAAGTCGGTTTGTAGCTTTCAACGGTGCCGCCGCCGATGAGGTGACTTAACCGGTTCTCGCGTTCCGTGCCGTAACTGTCGCCCAGCCAGAAGACTTCACCATCCGTCAGGTCACGGCGCTCAAAGCCGTGCTTGGCCAGGCAGCGGTCGACGCCGTCGATCTTGCCGTTTTCATAAATGGTATCCTGATTCAGCCCGACAATCGCCGGGCCCAGGATGACGCCCACCAGAATGACACCGGTTGCATAGCCACCGACAACGGCGCTGGTGCCGCCGGCCTCGGCATTGGCCGAACAGCTCTGAACTGCCCTGCGGGCAAAGGCAAGATCGTGGCCGGGCTTTACGGGGATGGATGGTCCGGGATTGGCGGCACAAGCACTCACAACAAGTAATGCACCAAACAATAACTTTTTCATTTTACAAACTTATTCACTCTTGGGAGGTCGATTCCGACCAGTATTCTCCAGGCTGAGTACCTGCATTTTCGAGCAACCTCAAAGTGAATTGCTTCATTGCTGCTTTCTGCGACTTTCTGGTCACAATCGTCCGGATGAGGCGGCCAAAGAGGGGGGTGATCGTGTCCCTGAATGTCAGTGGGCTGTGTGCTGAAACTCTTTGAAAAGCCCGGAAGTATCGTTTTGAAATGGCAAAAGCACAACATTCCTGTGAATGCTGCAATTCGGTCTTTTTTCCGACCAATTCTTAATAGATAAATACGCATCGGTAACGTGTAGTTTGTTGAAAGGTCGGGCGGGCAAATGAGAACCGGACAAAACGGTCGCAAAGCTATCTTGTGGACACAAACTGAAATCGACGGGCTTGAGGCTGCGCCTCTGGAATCGTTGACGGTAGGTGCGGCATGGTCCTGGCGCGGCGTGGCACGTCGACTGGACGTGGCTGCCGAGATGATGCTGGGCAAGGCAGAAAGCGTCGGCAGCAGGGTTGTCGCTGAAAGTGTATATTCCTCTTCGGAGATACCCGGTGATGTGTTTGGCACTGTTGTTCTGACCAACGGTGCACGGCAATATCGAGGGGAGTTGATTGTCCCCGAAGGTGAAGACGCGCCGACGCTGGTTTTTGAACAGGATTTCCCCGAGCGGGATCAGGATTACTGGGTCAGCGAAATCTGGGAAAT
This sequence comes from Ruegeria sp. AN11, assembly GCF_056536005.1. Classification (NCBI taxonomy): domain Bacteria; kingdom Pseudomonadati; phylum Pseudomonadota; class Alphaproteobacteria; order Rhodobacterales; family Roseobacteraceae; genus Ruegeria; species Ruegeria sp. AN11. Next base: position 3,849,538 of record NZ_JBQFJD010000001.1, read on the forward strand.
CAGCCTGCCATTTGACGCCATCGATCACAGCAACAGCACAGTGATCGCATTTCCGGCACGGAACGGCCTTCGGTAACTTCCCCATTATTGGTGCAACAGGCCGGCTGTTTCCCTGCGGGTTAAAAAATCAAAGCCCCGAGACCTGTTGACTCTCCGAAATTCACGGATATAAGCGCTGCTTCATTGGTGTTGGTGGCCCCCGCAAGGGGATGCCTGTCATGGGGGAAACCTCAAGAGGACAACGCCCTTCATAGTGGCCTGAATGGGCCTCGACCTGAACGAAGGAGATCAGCCGTGACCAAACGCACGTCTGCCAAGTACAAAATCGACCGCCGGATGGGCGAAAACATCTGGGGTCGTCCGAAATCCCCGGTCAACCGTCGTGAATACGGCCCCGGCCAGCACGGCCAGCGCCGCAAGGGCAAACTGTCGGACTTCGGTCTGCAGCTGCGCGCCAAGCAGAAGCTGAAAGGCTATTATGGCGACCTGACCGAGAAGCAGTTCCGCCGCATCTACGCCGAAGCCGAGCGTGTCAAAGGCGATACCGGTGAAAACCTGATCGGCCTGCTGGAGCGTCGCCTCGACGCTGTAGTCTATCGCGCCAAGTTCGTGGCGACCGTGTTTGCTGCACGTCAGTTCGTGAACCACGGCCACGTCAAGGTAAACGGCCAGCGCGTCAACATCCCGTCCTACCGTGTCAAGGAAGGCGACGTGATCGAAGTGCGTGACAAGTCCAAGCAACTGGCCGTTGTTCTGGAAGCCGCTGCTCTGGCCGAGCGTGACGTGCCTGACTACATCGACGCCGACCATTCGAAAATGACCGCGACCTTCGTGCGCGCGCCGGGCCTGAGCGATGTGCCATACCCGGTCGTCATGGAGCCGAACCTGGTCGTCGAATTCTACGCGAAGAACTGATCTTCGCCGATCCCAAGTTTCAAAGGCCGCGCTGTTCTGCGCGGCCCTTTTTTGTTGGGGGCTCTGCCCCCATCGCGGCAGGCCGCGCTTCCCCCGGGATATTTTTGGCCAGATGAAGTGCGGATCAGAGCGGTAGCGGACGCCCCTCGGCAATCGCTTCCATGGCGAAATACGAAGTCACGCTGTCCAGTTCCACCTTTTCGATCAGGCGCTGATAGACCTTGTCGTAAGATGCCATGTCCTGGGTCACCACCTTGAGTTGATAGTCATAGTCGCCGCCGATCCGGTGGAAATCCACCACTTCAGGGATGGTCAGGACGTGGCTGCGAAAAGCCTGCAGCCATTCCGTTGAATGGTGCCGGGTGCGCAGCATGACAAAGACAACTAGGCTGAGCCCCAGCTTTTCACGCGCGATCCGGGCACTGGAGCCTTGCAGCACGCCATCGTCGGTCAACGCCTTGAGGCGGCGCCAGCACGCATTCTGCGACAGGCCGACCCGGTCGGCCAACTCGCGTTGCGACAACGAAGCATCCCGTTGCAGCTCTTTCAGAATGCGTATGTCCAATTGATCTAATTTTGAGGTCATTCCTGATCATATGACACAAAAAAGGAGAAAATAAAGCAAAAATAGGTGAAGTTTTTAGAACATAGTTCAATCACATTGGTTCCAAAGGAATGGAGCAGATGCAATGACCTTGTCCGAATTTCGAGCAAACCTTCAGACCGCCGCTCAAGATTCATCCCTGCGTGAAGGGCTGATCGGAGAGAACGTGCTGATCCCTGGTCTGCTTCGGGGCGTACCGCTTGTCTATGCGGATTACGTGGCCTCCGGCCGTGCGTTGCGGCAGGTCGAAAACTTTGTGGCCGGGCATGTGTTGCCGTTCTATGCCAACAGCCATACTGAGGCCTCTTTTTGCGGATCCTATATGACACGTTTGCGCCGCGAAGCACGCGCAGAGATCGCCCGCATTGTTGGCGCAAGGGGAGAAGACGCGGTGATTTTTGCCGGGTCGGGCGCCACTGCGGGTCTCAACCGGCTGGTCAGTTTGCTAGGGATAGAGCAAGCTGACCAGCCAGTTGTCCTGATCGGGCCGTATGAACATCATTCGAATATTCTGCCATGGCGGGAAAGCAAGGCGCGGGTGATCGAAATTCCCGAAGCCCCGGAGGGTGGCCTTGATCTGGATGCATTGAAAGAGGCGCTGGTTGCAAACCAGGATGCGGATCTGTTGATTGGTTCGTTTTCGGCGGCATCAAACGTGACGGGCATCATCACCAATCCCGATCCGGTCACACGGTTGCTGAAAGAGCATGGTGCTGTGTCGGTCTGGGACTATGCCGGTGGCGGACCTTATCTGCCGATGGACATGGGGCCGGCGGACGCGCGCAAGGATGCGATAGTCGTGTCACCACACAAATTTCCCGGCGGGCCGGGGGCGTCGGGCGTTCTGATCGTGAACAGTCATGCGGTTCAGCGCACCTGCCCCAGCTGGCCCGGTGGCGGAACCGTCAGTTTCGTGTCGCCTTGGCGCCATGATTACAGCGAAGATCTTGCCACCCGGGAAGAGGCCGGAACGCCAAACGTCATCGGAGATATCCGCGCCGCGCTGGCCTTCATCGTCAAGGATGTCGTTGGCTCCGAGGAGATCGCAAAGCGCGAGGCGCTTTACAATCAAATGGCGCTGGACGGCTGGCGTGGCAATCCAAACCTGACATTGCTGGGCGTGGACAACTCGCACCGCCTGCCCATCTTTTCGTTTCTCGTCCGTGACAATTCTGGCCAGCCAGTGCACCAGCAGTTGTTCACCCGCATGCTGAGCGATGTCTATGGCATTCAGGCTCGGGGCGGATGTGCCTGCGCCGGGCCTTATGCGCACCGACTGCTGGGTATAGACCGCGCGACATCCGAGGTTTTGCATGCCGAATTGTCCGCAGGGAAAGAGATGAAGAAACCCGGTTGGGTGCGGCTGAACTTCTCGTACCTGATGACCGAAGAGACGGTTCAGTTCATCATCGACAGTGTTAATGACCTGTCGCACCGGACCGAAGAATTCGCACCATTCTACGACGCTGATCCGGCAACGGCCCGCTTCCGGGCGGCATAAGGGAATTGCCGCTTTTCTCAATCCGTTGAGACGGGTATGAGGGGCTCGGATAACGGAGCCCCTCATGACCAAGATTACCCCGCAACCCGGCATCATGGACATCGCGCTGTATCAGGGCGGCCAGTCGCATATCAAAGGCGTGGCGGATGTCATCAAGCTGAGTTCCAACGAAAACCCCTTTGGTCCGGGCCGAAAGGCGATTGAGGCCGTTCGGGAAACTGCTGCCATGCTGCATCGCTATCCCAGCACGGATCATGCCAGTCTGCGCAGTGCAATCGGCGAGCGGAACGGGCTGGATGCGGCGCGGATCATCTGTGGCGTCGGCAGCGACGAAGTTCTTCAGTTCGTGGCGCAGGCCTATGCGGGACCGGGCGATGAGGTGATCCATACCGAGCATGGGTTTTCCATGTACCCGATCATCGCTCGCATGGTCGGCGCGGACCCGGTCATGGTGGCTGAAACGGATCGCACGGTCGATGTGGATGCCATTCTGGCGGCGGTCACCGAACGCACACGGATCGTTTTTGTCACCAATCCAGGCAATCCGACTTCGACTATGATTTCCGAGGCCGAACTGACGAGATTGGCGGAAAACCTGCCCGAAAGCTGCCTGATGGTGGTTGATGGCGCCTACGCCGAGTTTGTCGATGGGTTTGATGGCGGCGCGGCATTGGTGGACCGTTTTGAAAATGTGATCATGACGCGGACCTTTTCCAAGATCTACGGTCTGGGCGGGCTGCGTGTCGGCTGGGGGTACGCGCAGCAGCCGATCATCGATGTGCTTAACCGGGTCCGCCAGCCCTTCAACTTGTCGCAGACTGCGCTGGCCGCGGCAGAAGCGGCGGTGCGGGACACCGATTACATGACGTTTTGCCAGACCGAGAACGCCCGCCTGCGCGTTTGGTTGTCGGGCGAGCTGGCGAAGATCGGCGTTCCGTCAGACCGGTCTTGCACCAATTTCATCCTGGCGCGCTTTGCTGATCAGGCCGAAGCCGAGGCCTGCGACGACTACCTGAAAACCCAGGGTTTGATTGTTCGGCGGGTTGCAGGCTACAACCTGCCGAACGCGCTGCGGATCACCGTTGGCGATGAAGAGGCCTGCCGCCGTGTCGTGGCAGCAATCACCGCGTTCAAAGGGGGCGCAGCATGAGCCAGATATATGACCGTGTGGCGCTGATCGGGCTGGGTCTGATCGCTTCCTCGATGTTCTGGGCCATCAAGCGCGCCGGTCTGGCCGGCGAAGTGACGGGCTATGCAAGGTCCGAAGCCACCCGTGATACGGCGCGGCGCATCGGGTTGTGCGACCGCGTGTGCGACACGGCGCGCCAGGCCGTTGAAGGGGCCGATCTGGTGGTGCTGTGCGTTCCTGTTGGTGCGATGGAAGCTGTTGCGCAGGATATCGCACCGGTCCTGAAACCGGGCGCCACCGTGACGGATGTCGGTTCGGTCAAGCGCCACGTTATTCAGGCCGTGTCACCGCACGTTCCCGATGGCGTGCATTTCATTCCCGCCCACCCATTGGCCGGAACCGAGCATTCAGGTCCCGAAGCTGGGTTTGCGGAACTGTTCGACAATCGCTGGTGCCTATTGGTGCCGGTGGAAGATGCTGACCCTGTAGCCGTTACCCGGCTGCGTGCCCTGTGGGAGGGGATGGGCTCGAACGTTGATGAAATGGATGCCGACCATCACGATCTGGTTCTGGCCGTGACCTCTCATGCGCCGCACCTGATTGCCTATACGATGGTGGGCGTCGCGGACGATCTGCGGCGGGTCACAGATAGCGAGGTTATCAAGTACTCGGCAGCCGGTTTCCGGGATTTCACCCGGATTGCAGCGTCTGATCCGACCATGTGGCGCGATGTGTTTCTGACCAACAAGGACGCGACGCTGGAAATTCTCGGGCGCTTTACCGAAGAGCTTTTTGCCCTGCAACGTGCGATCCGCACCGGGGATGGCGAGCACCTGTTCGATTACTTCACCCGCACCCGCGCGATCCGACGCGGCATCATCGACGCGGGTCAGGATACGGACGCGCCCGACTTTGGACGTGGCAAGGCCCATTCATGACAAAGATCTGGGGGCGCATACTGGTCGGAACTGCGGTGTTGGTCGCCACCGCAACCACGGCTGCGCCACCAGAACAATCGCTGTTTCCATTGACGCGCCCGGCGGCCTTTGCTGGGGGCGCAGTGATTTCCAAAGCGGCAGCATCCGTTGCGGCGCTGTCAGAGATGCGGCCCCAAACACGTCCGGAATCGCCTCAGGTTTTGGCTGCTGCTGCGCGACCATCGGATCTGCCGCTGCTGGGACCGGACACGTCACTGATGCCGTACCTGCGGCCCAAAGAGTTGGAGCAACAGGCTTTTCTGAAGAAACGCAAACTGCGCAAGGGGTCAGTTTGCGGTGACATCGCCATTCAGGGCAAAGCGGTGGGCAGGGTGTCGGGCAAGATCAAGGCCTGCGGGATCAAGGATGCGGTCCAGATCACATCAGTTTCGGGTGTCGCGCTCAGCCGCCCGTCGACGATGGATTGCGGCACGGCGATCGCGCTCAACAAATGGGTCGACAAAGCCGTCATTCCCACCTTCAAAAGACGTGGTCCGGTAGTCGAGTTGCAGGTGGCGGCCCATTACGCCTGCCGCACGCGCAACAGCCAAAAAGGTGCCCGGATTTCGGAACACGGCAAGGGGCGTGCCATCGACATCTCGGGTTTCACAATGGCCGATGGTGAGGTTGTGACGGTTTTGAACGGTTGGCGCAAAAACCCCTCGCAAAAGCAGCTGATCAAGGTTTGGCGCGGTGCCTGTGGCCCGTTCGGAACCGTGCTGGGACCAAACTCGGACAGGTATCACCGCGATCATTTCCACCTGGACACGGCGCGGTACCGCAGCGGTACGTTCTGCCGCTAGTTCCGGCGCGCTTGCGATTTCAGGTTCATTGCCAGCAGATCGGTCTGTGCGTGGATGTGATTGAAACTGTCCCGGGTCAGAACCGTTTGACCGTTCGCAAAATCAACGACGTGATCATAGGCCTCAAACAGAATATCCCGCAGCTTTTCGTTTTCGGAGGCATCCTTTTTGGGGGTGTATTCCAAATAGACCGGGGGTTTGACTTCGCCCAGGGTTCGCAGTGCGCCTTGCAGGACCTGCAATTCATGCCCTTCGACGTCGATCCAGATTAAACGAAGATCCTGAAGCGATTGGGCTTGGGTCTCGAGAAGTGAATCAACGGTGGTCACATCCACCATGATCGCATTGTCCTGCGCCTCTCCGATTTTCGAACCGCCCCGGTTCAGTTCACTTGTGACGAAGGGCAACTGCCTGCTTTTGTCAGATGCGCCAACGCGCAGAATGGTCACTTTATCGTTCAGGTCGTTGATCTGAGCGTTCCGGCACAGCAATTCGTGGTTTTCGGGGTCGGGTTCGATTGCAACGACCGAGTTGCAGTGCAGATCCCTGAAGAAATAAACTGTGTGTGTACCGATATTTGCACCGACCTCCAGCACGGAACCGCCTTCCGGGGGCTGGCCCGAACGGGTCAGATATTCGGCCAGTTCACGCACCGGTTCGCGACTGAATTCGCCGAATTTCGTCAGGTGTTCTCCAATGACATCATGAGGGTAATAGACCAGGCTGTGATCGTCGAAATTGCGAAAGAACAGAACGTCATCTGTCCACAACTGCCGCAGCAGTTCGCGCCTGATCTTCTTGTGTCCCAGCGCCCAGTTCGAAATCCGATTGGAAATGAGTGTTCTTAGTCCCATTGACCGTTCCCGTAAGCGCTGAATTCTGTTTCGTGTCTGCCCAAGGTATCGCCGGGCATCACCGCAATATCAACCGGGGTGCAGGTCCCAGGGGCAAGGGGCCCAGTGCCACGAAACCGTCGCGGAAATTGAGCTGTAGGTCCAGCGCATTCGGATTTCCGCCCAAACCGGCCATAAAGTTCAGCGCCCGCGTGACCGGATCAACCGCCTGATCCGGCAAGGCACCGGCGGCGTTGGCCATGGCGATCATGTCGCGCCAGTTTTCCGCCTTGATGGCGATTTCGCCGGTTGGAATGCCCTGCGCGTCAACATCCAGCTCGCCAGCAGCAAACAGGCGCAACTCACCCCATCTGATTTCCGCCAGCCTCAGATCGATGGCTACCGGCTGCGGCCTGCTTTCCTCAAGCGCAGAACGGTCCCAGGGCTTGTCAAAGGTGACGGTCATGTCCATCGCCAGCGTTTCAAATGCCTGCGGCAGCGATGTGGCCGACCGCATGAGGTCGCGCAGATCCATGCCGGGACGAAAGCCGTCGATCCGGGCGCTGACCTTGTATGCTTCGGGCTGGCCGGACTGTTCCATAAGCAGATCAAGGGTTTCACCACCGGCCACCGCAGCAGCTTCGCCAGCGACAATCCACTTGTCCGCAGTCAGGGCCATCTTTTCCAGAACAAGTGCGACACCCGGCTGCAATTGCAGTTCTGCCTGCAAATCCGTTGCCTGAACGGTCGCCGTCTGGTCGAAATAGGACAACCGTTGGGGCGTATCCGCAAACCGCAGCACCTGCCGACCGGGCCAGATCGCAGGGCTTTCGAACTCGATCCAGTCGGCGCTCCAGGCGGTGCCGTTGACCGGATCGGCCAGCCCCGGGTTGTTCAGCCGGGTTACGTGATGCGTCGGATAACCCGCTGTTGCGACTTCGGAAAATTCGGCCTGCCAGTCCAGTTCCTGTTGCTTGTCGAACCAGGCGGTGATCGCGCTGCGCAGCCCGTAACCGGCGATGAACCAATAGGCACTCCAGGCAACGGCAACAAATATGAGTACTCGTATCAGACGGCGCATGACAAATGGCCCTTTTTCCTGCGTCGGATTTGATGTTTATAGGCGCAAACGGGCAAGGACCAGAGTAATGACGATGTGGGTTTTCGGATATGGATCGCTGCTGTGGAATCCTGGGTTTCCGGTGGCGCGCAGCGAACGCGCAACCTTGCATGGATATGCTCGCTCTTTCTGCATGAGTTCCATCCACCACCGCGGCACCGAGGACCACCCGGGTCTGGTGCTGGCGCTGGACGAGCAGACCGCCGCCCATTGCAAGGGTCTGGCACTGGCGGTCGAAACGGGGCACGAGGAACGCACCCTGCACGAACTGCGCGAGCGCGAGCTGATTTCCTCGGCCTATGTCGAGAAGATGCTGGATGTGCATCTGGACTGCGGTACAGTGGTGAATGCCGTGACCTATGTGATCGACGAGGCCCACGTGCAGTATTGCGGCGGCATGCCCTTGGAAGAACAGGCTCAGATCATCGCCCATGCCGTTGGCGGGCGCGGTCCGAACACCGAATATCTGTACAATACGACCGAACATTTGGCCGAGATCGGTCTGCGCGATCCCGATCTTGAGTGGTTGTCGCAACGGGTGCGCAGCATTACCGCATAAACCCTTGGCGTCACCGGCGGAAGTTCGCTAGATTCAGCGCAGAGCAGGCAAAAACCGGGAATGACGCGCATGGCGCAGGCACATCAGGGCGCGAGACCCCATTTCTCGCATCCCATCCGACAGATCGTGATGATGTTGATCGCGATTGGCCTGTCAGGGCTGGGTGTGTTCATGGCGCTGCCATACGTGCTGCCGGTGTTTCAGGCGAACCCCTATCTGAACGGGTTCATTCTGCTTGTTTTCGTCATCGGCGTTCTGGCCTGTTTCTATCAGGTGGGGCAGCTGATCGGCTCCGTCCGCTGGATCGAGGCATTTGTCGGCGGTGTTGTGCGCGAGGATGCCCGGACACCGCAGCTTTTGGCACCGCTGGCCTCGCTGCTGCGCGAACGCGGTGCGCGGTCGCAGATCAGTTCCAGTTCAACCCGGTCAATTCTGGATTCCGTCGCCGAACGGGTCGAGGAAGAGCGTGAGATCACACGCTATATCACCAACGTCCTAATTTACCTTGGCCTTCTGGGTACATTCTTTGGCCTTGCCACCACCGTTCCGGCCATAGTCGACACCATCCGCAGCCTGAACCCGCAGGAAGGCGAAGAAGGGTTGGCGGTGTTCAACCGGCTGATGACCGGGCTCGAGGCGCAGTTGCAGGGTATGGGCGTCGCATTTGGATCCTCGCTGCTTGGGTTGGCTGGCTCCTTGATCGTTGGCCTGCTGGAACTCTTTGCCGGGCACGGCCAAAACCGGTTCTATCGCGAGCTTGAGGAATGGCTGTCATCGATCACCCGCGTCGGGTTCGCGGCAAGTGAAGAAGGCGGCGCAGAAATCGCGGTTCTGACGCCGGTTCTGGATGCAATGTCCGAACAGATGAATGCGCTGCAGGATCTGTTTTCCGCGCAGGAAGCTGACCGCGCCGACCTTTCGGCCAAGATGGGTCAGCTGGTTCGAACCATCGGGGACATGAACCAGCGGCAGTCTGAAACCGAAGGTGTGACATCTGCTTTGGAACGCGTGGCCCTTGGTCAGGACGCGCTGCTGGATCACATGCGCGAACATGGCGCCGGCGACGGGATCGACGCCGAAAGCCGGATGCGCCTGCGGTCGATGGACGTGCAGCTGCTGCGTATCCTCGAGGAAATTTCGGCTGGCCGTCAGGAAAGCATGAACGAGATGCGCAAGGATATCGAATTGCTGGTCAGGGCGCTGACCCTGCCCAAGGGCGCCGTGCGCAGCACACCGGAAGGCGAGTAAGCCATGGCTCTGTCCCGCCGCACAGGTCAACGTTTCCAGGGTTCGGTCTGGCCCGGCTTTGTGGATGCGATGACCGGGCTGCTGATGGTTCTGACCTTCGTTCTGACCATCTTCATGGTGGTGCAATTCGTCCTGCGCGAGACTATTTCGGGGCAGGAGGATGAGCTGACGGCCCTGTCCGACGAAGTCGCCGCGTTGGCAGGCGCACTGGGGCTGGAAGAGCGTGAAAACAGCCGTTTGCAGGCCCGTCTGGGGGCGCTGAACGCGACCTTGACGCAGGCCGAAGATGACCTGTCACAGGCACAGACCCGGATCACGGATTTCGAGGCTCAGGTCGCGGCTCTGCTGGTTGATCAGGAAGAGGCGCGCGGGGCGATTGCCGATCTTCAATCCCAGCGCGAGGAATTGCTGAGCGAACAGGAGGCCCTGAACCTTGCGCTTGCCCAGCGCCGGGCAGAAATCGACGCGCAGGCCGAAGCTGCCCGTTTGGCTGCCGCCCGCCGGGAAGCGCTGGAAGCGCTCGTTGCCGACCTAGAGGCGAGCGAGGCAACCCAAAGCAGCCGGATCGCTGAACTTGAAGAAACACTGAGCGCGGAAGAGGCCGCGAAACTGGCCGAAGCCGCCGCCGCCGAAAACCTGCGCAACCGTCTTCAGGACGCCGATGCGGAGCTGACGGCGATGACCCTGGCACTTGAGGCGCAGCGCAAGGACGCCGAGGATACTCTGACCTTGCTCGCCGCGGCGCAGGCAGCCAAGGCCGAGCTGGAGCGTCGCTTTGGCGATCTGGATCCGGAAGAATTGAAGGCGCAACTCAAGGCCGCCCTGGCCGCGCAGACCCAGGCGCAAGCGGATGCCGAGGCGCAGAAGACACTGGCAGAAGAGCGTGCAACATTGCTGGCGGTGGCACGTAACACGATTGCGGATGAAAAAGAAATCTCTGCAGAAGCGCAGCGGCAAACGGCGCTTTTGAATCAACAGATGGCTGCACTGCGCGGGCAGCTTGGATCGTTGCAGGCCCTGCTGGATGACTACGAAGAGCGTAACGCTTCAGCCAATATCCGCATCCAGACACTGGGGCAGGACCTGAACGCCGCCCTGGCGCGGGCGGCCTCGGAAGAACGCCGTCGCCGCTTGCTGGAAGAGGCCGAGCGGATACGGCTTGAGGCCGAAGCCGAAGCGCTGTCGGGTCAGAACCAGCAACTGGCGGCGCAGGCCGAAGATCTGCAACGGTACCGGTCCGAGTTTTTCGGGCGCCTGCGCGAGGTTCTTGGGGATCAGGAAGGCGTACGGATCGAAGGCGACCGGTTCGTGTTCTCGTCCGAGGTTCTGTTCGACACCGGCTCGGCCGTCCTTTCCCCGGAAGGGCAATTGGAGGTCGCCAAGGTGGCCAATATCCTGCGCAGCGTGGCGGCGGAAATCCCTGAAGGATTGAATTGGGTCATCCGGGTGGACGGGCACACCGACAACGTGCCGCTGGCCGGAACAGGGCGGTATCAGGACAACTGGGAACTCAGCCAGGGGCGCGCCTTGTCCGTTGTTCGCTACATGGTCGACGCGCTGGGCATCCCGCCAGACCGGCTTGCCGCAAACGGCTTTGGTGAATTCCAGCCCGTCAATCCGTCAGATACGCCCGAAGCCCGCGCCCAGAACCGGCGGATCGAGCTGAAACTGACCGAGCGCTGATCCCTTTACATCACGTCAGCCCATGCACGCGGGCAAACGGATCGTGGGTCTTGTCCTTGTGCCAGGTATACTCACACCACACCGACACCTTTTCGGCTACATCCGTTCCGTGCATCAGGGCAATGGCGCCCAGGGCCATATCCATTCCGGCGGAAACGCTGGATGAGGTCAGGAATGGCCCGTCTTCAACCCATCTGGCCCGGGGAACCCACTCCACGTCGGGCCCTTGGGCGCAGACCCACGAAAAGGCCGCCTTGTTGGTCGTGGCGCGCCGGTTGTCCAATACCCCGGCCCTAGCAAGAAGGGCGCTGCCAGTGCATACGCTCAAGGTGAATTCCGCCTTATCCGAACTGTCCGCAATCCAATCCAACAAGCGTGAGTTGTTGACTTCCTTGCGGGTGCCAGCTCCGCCCGGCACAAAAAGAATGTCATAGCCCTGCGCTGCGTCGATCGTCGTGTCGGCAAAAGCCTTCAGTTTTTGATTGCTTTCAACCGGCCCACTGGTTTCCGCCACAAGCTCCAGGGTGAAGTCATCGGTCAGCAAGCCGAACATCTCCATCGGGCCGAACACATCCAGCAACTCAAACCCGGGAAAAATCAAAGCGCCGATTTTGCGCATCCCTGTCTCCTGTCCTTTGAACGAAAATCGCCTGCCAATTTGGGATGGCAGGCGATGGCTGTCGTTTCATTCTTCGGGTTAATCTGCCGTCAGCAGCGGAGGTTTGTCGCCCGGAATACGCGGCTGATCGGGGCCGAGGATTTCCAGATCCAGCTCGCCGTCCTTGACGGATACGCGGACCACACCGCCCTTGGCGAGTTTTCCGAACAGCAGTTCCTCGGCCAGTGGTTTCTTGATGTGCTCCTGAATAACCCGTCCCAACGGGCGGGCACCCATCTTGTCGTCATAACCCTTGTCGGCCAGCCATTCGGCTGCGTTGGGGGTCAGATCGATCGAGACGCCGCGATCCAAAAGCTGCGCCTCAAGCTGCAGGACGAACTTCTCGACCACCTGCAGGATGACCTCTTTCGGCAGCGGCGCGAACGATATCACCGCGTCCAGACGGTTGCGGAATTCCGGCGTGAACATGCGCTCGATTGCGGCGGTGTCCTCGCCCTCGCGGCGATCACGGGCAAAGCCGATGGCGGCCTTGGCCTGTTCCTGCGCGCCCGCGTTCGAGGTCATGATCAAGACCACGTTGCGGAAGTTCACCGTGCGGCCGTTGTGATCGGTCAGCTCACCGTGGTCCATCACCTGCAACAGGATGTTGAACACGTCCGGGTGCGCTTTCTCGATCTCGTCCAGCAGCAGGACGCAATGTGGATGCTGGTCGACGCCGTCGGTCAACAGACCGCCCTGGTCGAACCCGACATACCCCGGAGGCGCACCGATCAGACGGGAAACCGCGTGTTTCTCCATGTATTCGGACATGTCGAACCGCAGCAGTTCCACACCCAGCGTATCGGCCAGCTGTTTCGCAACCTCGGTTTTACCCACACCGGTCGGGCCGGCGAACAGGTAATTGCCGATTGGCTTTTCAGGCTCACGCAAACCCGCGCGTGCCAGTTTGATCGCGCTGGACAGCGCCTCGATGGCTACGTCCTGACCAAACACCACCCGTTTCAGCGAAGCTTCCAGGTCTTTGAGAACCTCGGCATCATCCTTGGTGACGTTCTTGGGCGGAATGCGGGCGATCTTGGCGACCACCGCTTCGATCTCTTTCACACCGATGGTCTTGCGGCGTTTGCTTTCCGCGACCAGATGCTGGGCCGCACCGGCCTCGTCGATCACGTCGATCGCCTTGTCGGGCAGTTTGCGGTCATTGATATAGCGCGCCGACAGTTCCACAGCGGTTTTGATCGCATCAGCGGTGTATTTGATCTCGTGATGCTTTTCGAAATAGGGTTTCAGACCGCGCAAAATCTTCACGCTGTCCTCGACCGAAGGCTCATTCACGTCGATTTTCTGGAACCGGCGGCTCAGCGCGCGGTCCTTCTCGAAATGCTGGCGGAACTCCTTGTACGTGGTCGAGCCCATGGTACGCAGCTTGCCGCCCTGCAGTGCAGGTTTCAGCAGGTTCGACGCGTCCATCGCGCCGCCTGAAGTGGCGCCGGCACCGATCACGGTGTGAATCTCGTCGATGAACAAGACCGCGTCAGGATGGTCTTCCAACTCGGTCACGACAGCCTTGAGACGCTCCTCGAAATCACCGCGGTATCGGGTTCCGGCCAGCAACGCACCCATGTCGAGCGAGTAGATCGTGGTGTTGGCCAGAACATCCGGCGCTTCACCCGCGACGATCTTATGAGCCAGACCTTCGGCGATGGCAGTTTTGCCCACACCCGGATCACCCACCAGCAGCGGGTTGTTCTTGCGGCGGCGGCAAAGCACCTGGATGCAGCGTTCGACCTCATCTGCGCGCCCGATCAGCGGATCGACATCTCCGGCCCGCGATTTGGCGTTCAGATCGATGCAATACTTGCCCAGCGCGCTTTCCTTTTGTTCGCCTTCACCCGCGCTAGACTGAACCTCTTCCTCAACCTGATCCGCGCCGGAAACGGGACGGTTTTCACCATACGCAGGATCCTTGGCCACGCCATGTGCGATGAAGTTAACCGCGTCATAGCGGGTCATGTCCTGCTCCTGCAGGAAATAGGCCGCGTTGCTTTCGCGTTCGGCGAAGATGGCGACCAGAACGTTGGCCCCGGTGACTTCGGTCCGGCCAGAGCTTTGAACGTGAATCGCCGCGCGCTGGATGACACGCTGGAAGGCTGCAGTCGGCACCGCCTCGGATCCGTCAATATCCGTCACCAGATTTGACAGATCCTCGTCGATGAACTCGACAAGGGTACTGCGCAACTCATCCAGATCGACGCTGCACGCCTTCATCACGCGCACCGCATCGGGTTCTTCCAGCAGCGCCAGCAGCAGATGCTCCAGCGTTGCGAATTCATGTCGCCGTTCGTTCGCCGCAGCCAGGGCCGCGTGAATGGCTTGTTCTAATGTGCTCGAGAATGAAGGCACGCGGGTGCTCCTCTGTCTTGGGTCAGAAGGGGGCGCGTTAAAGGTCGGATCCCCATCCCAACCATGTCCTCATACTATTAGAGTTTGGTTGATCGTGGCGCGGCTTCAAGGGTTTTCTTGCTCTTGACAGTCACATTTCGTGTGACCGTGACCGTGACGTGGGGCAAATAGGTCCTAAAACCGGTCTTTTCTAGCCCGAATTTCGGCAAATACTGATACAGGATCGGCATTTTCCATCCCCAGTTGAGTCTTGATCCCAGGATCCGTGGCCCGCAGAAACGGATTTGTGGCCTTCTCAAGCGCCAGAGTCGACGGAACGGTTGGCTCGCCGGCAGCCCTTGCACGGTCGATATCCTGCATGCGCTGCTGCAGCGCCGCGTTGTCCGGATCGACAGTGATCGCGAACTTTGCATTGGATTGTGTGTATTCGTGACCGGAACAGACGATCGTCTCGTCGGGCAGGGCGGCCAGTTTGCCAAGCGAAGCCCACATTTGCGCAGGTGTGCCTTCGAACAGACGGCCGCAGCCCAAGGCCATCAGGCTGTCTGCTGTGAACACAGCCGTGCTCTCCGGCATGTAAAACGCGATATGTCCGATCGTATGGCCCGAGACGTCCAGCACATGAACCGGTTCGCCGCCGATTTCGAAAGTATCGCCTTCGCGCACCTGCAAATCCAGATGCGGCAGGCGGTGGGCGTCAGCGGCGGCTCCGATCACTTTGGCAGAGTGATGTTCGAGGATTCCGGCCAGACCATCCACATGATCCCAGTGGTGATGGGTCAGCAGGACATGAGACAGTTTCCAGTTGCGGGCGTCAAGCGCGGCCAGGATCGGTCCAGGTTCAGGCGCATCGATCAATGCGGTCTGGCCACTGACCGCATCATGCGCCAGAAAGGCGTAATTGTCGCTGAGGCATGGGATGGTGACGATCTCAAGAGGCATGGCCTTTTGCCCTTTCGTTGCTAGACTGCCGACAGCTAAGCCGATTGACCGGGTGTCCGCAATGCATCTTGATGTGCAGGATCTGAGGAATTTCTACTACCGCAGCACTTTGGGACGTGCCGCGCAGGCGGCGATCCGTGGTCGAATGGTCGAGCTGTGGCCCGAGGCCAAGGGGCAGACTGTTGTCGGGTTTGGATTCGCCGTGCCCTTGCTGCGCCCCTATCTGAAGGATGCGCGGCGCGTGATCGGGCTGATGCCCGGCCCACAGGGTGTGATGCCCTGGCCTGCAGGAATGCCCAACGTCTCTGTCCTAACCGGAGAGACGCTTTGGCCCATCGAAACCGGTCACGTGGACAAGCTGGTGGTTATGCACGGTCTGGAAACCTCTGAGCGTCCGACCCAGTTGCTGGAGGAATGCTGGCGCGTGTTGGGGCCGGGGGGGCGTATCCTGTTTGTCGTGCCCAACAGGGCGGGTCTGTGGTCGCGGTCCGACCGGACACCGTTCGGGTTTGGTCGCCCGTATTCCGCATCGCAGCTGGAATCCCAGCTCAAGGCCCATCATTTCGTCCCGGAAACGCATTGCTCGGCTCTTTACATGCCGCCATCCTATCGACGGTTCTGGTTGAAATCCGGCAATCTGATCGAAAAGACAGGGCAACGTCTGCCGACAATTATGGCGGGTGGCGTTCTCATGGTCGAGGCGACCAAGCTTATCCGGCCGCCAAGTGGCACCGTGACCAAAGATGCGGTCAAACGCCCGATCAAAGCGCTGGACGGCCTGCTCAAGCCGGCCTGACAGAACGGGTGATGGACACCCATGTCTGGTGCCTAAATCTGAGGGAAATAGGCCACAGGAATCGCCAAAAGCTGCAATTTGGTAACATTTTTCACCCATTCAGACGTGTCCAAAGGGTCGCACTTTGCGTAAGTATATGAAATCAAACAATTTGTGGATAACATCGTAATCACTATACTATATTGCGAGGTTGGAACACCTCTGCTACATCCCCGGTGATTTTGATCCCCGCCCTACAAGGACGGGGTTTCTTCACGCCCCCGGGGTAGCTGCCGCACGCGAATTCGGGGCCCAAAATATCGGAAGGGTGGACGTGTCCGAACCAGCTTCGATTTCCACAGGCATCGCCGAGCGCTATGCCACCGCAATCTTCGAGATTGCCAAAGAGAATAATGACCTCGCAGGTCTGGAAACCGGCATCAATGATCTGGCAGCAGCTTTGGGCGAAAGCGCAGATTTGCGCGACCTGATCGCCTCGCCTCTGGTTTCCCGCGCCGAACAGGAAGGCGCAATCACCGCAATTGCCGCCAAGATGGGGCTGAACTCCATCCTGCAGAACACGCTGGGCCTGATGGCGCAAAAGCGTCGCCTGTTCGTTGTGCCGCAGCTGGTGCAGGTTCTGCGCGATATGCTGGCGGACGAGCGCGGCGAAGTGACCGCCGATGTCGCCTCGGCCAAGGCGCTGACCAAGACGCAAATGGAAAAACTGTCCAAAACGCTGTCCGAGCGTGTGGGCAAGACCGTGACAATCAATGCGACCGTTGATGAAAGCCTCATCGGCGGTCTTGTCGTTAAAGTGGGCTCGAAAATGATCGACAGTTCGATCCGTTCGAAGCTGAACTCCCTACAGAATGCAATGAAAGAGGTCGGATAAATGGGAATCCAAGCTGCAGAGATTTCTGCAATCCTGAAGGACCAGATCAAGAATTTTGGTCAGGAAGCCGAAGTGGCCGAGATCGGCCGCGTGCTGAGCGTCGGTGACGGGATTGCCCGTGTATACGGCCTGGACAATGTGCAAGCCGGTGAGATGGTCGAATTCCCCGGTGGCATCATGGGCATGGCGCTGAACCTGGAAAGCGACAACGTCGGTGTCGTTATCTTCGGTTCCGACCGTGACATCAAAGAAGGTGACACCGTCAAGCGCACCAACTCGATCGTTGACGTTCCGATCGGTGACGAACTGCTGGGTCGCGTTGTTGACGGTCTGGGCAACCCGCTGGACGGCAAAGGCCCGATCAACGCTTCCAAGCGCGGCGTTGCAGACGTGAAAGCCCCGGGCATCATCCCGCGTAAATCGGTGCACGAGCCGATGGCAACCGGTCTGAAATCGGTTGACGCGATGATCCCGATCGGCCGCGGCCAGCGGGAACTGATCATTGGTGACCGTCAGACCGGCAAAACCGCCGTTGCTCTGGACACCATCCTGAACCAGAAAGTCTACAACGACGCAGCAGGCGACGACGAGTCGAAGAAGCTGTATTGCGTTTACGTTGCGATCGGCCAAAAGCGTTCGACCGTTGCGCAGCTGGTGAAGAAACTGGAAGAATCCGGCGCCATCGAATACTCGATCGTTGTGGCCGCAACCGCGTCCGACCCGGCACCGATGCAGTTCCTGGCGCCTTACGCCGCGACCGCGATGGCCGAGTACTTCCGTGACAACGGCCGCCACGCGCTGATCATCTATGATGACCTGTCGAAACAGGCCGTGTCCTATCGTCAGATGTCGCTGCTGCTGCGCCGTCCGCCCGGACGTGAAGCCTATCCTGGTGACGTTTTCTACCTCCACTCCCGCCTGCTGGAACGTTCGGCGAAGCTGAACGAGGACTTCGGTGCAGGCTCGCTGACCGCTCTGCCGGTTATCGAAACTCAGGGTGGTGACGTTTCGGCGTTTATTCCGACCAACGTGATCTCGATCACCGACGGCCAGATCTTCCTGGAAACCGAATTGTTCTACCAGGGCATCCGTCCTGCCGTGAACACCGGTCTGTCGGTTTCGCGTGTGGGCTCGTCGGCCCAAACCAACGCGATGAAATCGGTCGCCGGTCCGGTTAAGCTGGAGCTGGCTCAGTACCGCGAAATGGCTGCGTTCGCGCAGTTCGGTTCCGACCTTGACGCCGCAACTCAGCAGCTGCTGAACCGTGGTGCGCGTCTGACCGAACTGATGAAACAGCCGCAGTACTCGCCGCTGACCAACGCGGAAATCGTCTGCGTCATCTTCGCAGGCACCAACGGCTACCTCGACAAGATCGACGTTTCGGATGTTGGCCGCTACGAGGCCGGTCTTCTGGCGCACCTGCGCGGCAAGCACGCCGACCTGCTGAAGTGGATCACCGACGAAGATCCGAAGGTCAAAGGCGACGCGTCCGACAAGATCAAGGCAGCGATCGACGAATACGCCGCAACCTTCGCTTGATAGGGGGTTCCGATGCCTAGTCTGAAGGACCTTAAAAACAGGATCGAGTCGGTCAAATCGACCCGCAAGATCACCAAGGCCATGCAGATGGTCGCGGCAGCAAAACTGCGCCGCGCCCAGGAATCTGCCGAAGCCTCGCGCCCCTATGCCGAGCGGTTCAATGCCGTGATGGCGGGGCTGGCGGCTTCGGTCGGGGGCAGCGACAGCGCCCCCAAGCTGCTCCGTGGTACGGGCAGTGATGATGTCCATCTGCTGGTTGTGATGACAGCTGAACGCGGCCTGTGTGGCGGCTTCAACTCGAACATCGCCAAGCTGGCCCGTCAAAAGGCGGAAGAGCTGCGCCTGAATGGCAAGACGGTCAAAGTTCTGACCGTCGGCAAGAAAGGCCGCGACGCGCTCAAGCGTGATTTTGGCGATCTGTTCGTTGGACATATCGACCTGAGCGAGGTCAAGCGTCTGGGGTATTCCAACGCGCAAGACATCGCCAAGGACGTCCTGTCTCGTTTCGACGGGGGAGAGTTCGACGTTGCCACGATCTTCTACTCGAAGTTCGTCAACGTTGTGACCCAGATCCCGACGGCACAGCAGGTCATCCCCGCCTCGTTCGAGGACGAAGCGGCAGGTGACGACAGCGGTGCCATTTTCGACTACGAGCCCAGCGAAGAGGCCATCCTGGCTGACTTGCTGCCCAAGGGGGTTGCGACCGCGATCTTCTCGGCTCTGCTCGAAAACGGAGCGTCCGAACAGGGTGCACGGATGTCCGCGATGGACAACGCGACACGTAACGCGGGTGAAATGATCGACAAGCTGACGATCCAGTTCAACCGCTCGCGTCAGGCCGTAATCACCAACGAGCTGATTGAAATTATTTCCGGCGCCGAAGCGCTGTAAGAAAACCGGAGACGAAACATGGCGAATGCAAAAGGCAAAGTCACACAGATCATCGGGGCCGTCGTCGACGTGCACTTCGACGATCAGCTGCCTGAAATTCTGAACGCGCTGGAAACCACCAACAACGGCAAGCGCCTGGTGTTGGAAGTTGCTCAGCACCTGGGTGAAAACACTGTCCGCACCATCGCGATGGACGCGACCGAAGGTCTGGTCCGTGGCGAAGAAGTGACCGACACCGGCGCACCGATCTCGGTTCCCGTCGGCAACGCTACTCTGGGCCGCATCCTAAACGTGGTCGGCGAGCCGATCGACGAAAAAGGCCCGGTTGAGGCGACAGAAGCCCGCGCGATCCACCAGCCCGCACCGACCTTTGCGGAACAGTCGACCGAATCCGAAGTTCTGGTCACCGGCATCAAGGTTGTTGACCTGCTGGCCCCCTACGCAAAGGGCGGTAAGATCGGCCTGTTCGGCGGCGCCGGCGTTGGTAAAACCGTTTTGATCATGGAACTGATCAACAACATCGCAAAAGTGCACTCGGGCTTCTCGGTGTTCGCGGGTGTTGGTGAACGGACCCGTGAAGGGAACGACCTGTACCACGAGATGATCGAATCGAACGTTATCAAGCCGGACAACCTGTCGGAATCGCAGGTGGCCCTGGTTTACGGTCAGATGAACGAACCTCCGGGAGCGCGTGCGCGTGTTGCTCTGACCGGTCTGACCCTGGCCGAGCAGTTCCGCGACCAGTCCGGTACCGACGTTCTGTTCTTCGTCGACAACATCTTCCGCTTCACGCAGGCGGGCTCCGAGGTTTCGGCTCTGCTGGGTCGTATTCCTTCGGCGGTGGGCTATCAGCCGACACTTGCGACCGACATGGGTGCCCTGCAGGAACGCATCACCTCGACCAAAGCTGGTTCGATCACCTCGGTTCAGGCGATCTACGTGCCTGCGGACGACCTTACCGACCCCGCGCCGGCAACTTCGTTTGCGCACCTGGACGCGACTACCGTTCTTAACCGTGCGATCTCGGAAAAGGGTATCTACCCTGCGGTTGACCCGCTCGACTCGACCTCGCGTCTGCTCGACCCGGCCATCGTTGGCGAAGAGCACTACAAGGTTGCGACCGACGTTCAGCAGATCCTCCAGCGCTACAAGTCGCTGCAGGACATCATCGCCATTCTCGGCATGGACGAACTGTCGGAAGAGGACAAGCTGACCGTGGCCCGTGCCCGTAAGATCGAACGCTTCCTGTCGCAGCCGTTCGACGTGGCCGAAGTCTTCACCGGTTCGCCTGGTGTTCAGGTTCCTCTGGATGTCACCATCTCGTCGTTCAAGGCCGTTGTGGCCGGCGAATACGATCACCTGCCCGAAGCGGCCTTCCTGATGGTCGGCGGCATCGAAGACGTGATCGCCAAGGCCGAGAAGATGGCTGCAGCGGCTGCCTAAGGAGAAACCCTGATGGCAAACACGATGCAATTCGACCTCGTCAGCCCGGAGCGGAGCCTTGCTTCGCTCGCGGTGACGGCGGTCCAGATTCCCGGCGCGGACGGGGACATGACGGCAATGCCCGATCATGCCCCCACCATCACCACACTGCGCCCCGGTCTGCTGAAGGTTGAGGCGCCCGAAGGGTCCAGCGAATATCTGGTCACCGGCGGGTTTGCCCAGATCAACGGTGACAGCTTGTCGGTTCTGGCCGAAAAGGCCATTCCGGTTTCAGAAGTGACCCGTGCGCATATCGACGATCTGATCGCCGAGGCCCGCGAGTCGCACGAAGCGGCAAAAGGTGGCGACGATCAGACCATCGTCGACGACGCGGCCAAACTGCTGGCCGACATGGAAGCGCTTGGAACGCATATGAGCCTGTAACGCGGGCTTGATCGCTTATGAATTAGAACGGCCTCGCGTTTGCGGGGCCGTTTTTTTGTCGTGCTTTTGCCCGAATGCCGGAATAAGTTGCGGGAATTCAAGAACAACGACGACAGAATGAAAACTTTTCAAACCCATCCGATTGGCATTGATCAAGGCGAGGCCCTGTTGTTTTCCGATTTTGCCAATGGCGGTGAAATGTGGACAGGCGAGGGGGCGCGGGAACGCCGGACAACCGTTGCATTCAGCCAACCGTTTCGCTCGGCACCGATGGTACAGATCGGCATTTCGCTGTGGGATGTGGACACGTCCTCGGCGCTGCGCGCCGAAATCAAGGCCGAGAACATTACGCCCGAAGGGTTCTGCGCCGTCTTCCGCACCTGGTCGGATACGCGCGTTGCCCGCATCCGCGCCTCGTGGACCGCGATTGGCGAGGTGCCGCACGAGGATGACTGGCATATATCCTGAGCGCTCCTTCAGAACGGAAGCCGCGCTCTTGTCGTCAACTGCTCACCTGAAGCCCGTTTCTTACGCGTCGGTGCCTTCGATCATGTCCACGCGTGTTGCGTGGCGGCCACCTTCGAACGCGGCCCCCAAAAACGCGTCCACGATATCCAGCGCCTGACCTTCGCCAATGACGCGCGCGCCCATGGACAGCATGTTGGCATCATTGTGCTGCCGGATCATCCGGGCTGAGAATGTGTCGGAACACACACCGCAGCGGATGCCAGGAACCTTGTTTGCCGCCATCATGATGCCCTGACCGGTGCCACACAACAGGATGCCAAGCGCACAATCGCCCGAAGCAACGCGCTCGGCAGCGGCCTTGCCATGCAGGGGGTAGTGCGTGCTCTCCGGAGTGGTCGGGCCGATATCCACGACCTCCCACCCGGCGTCTGCGATATGTGCGGCGATTGCCCGGCGCAGTTCGATGGCGGCATGGTCACTGGAAAGGACGACGCGTTTGTTGTCAGTCATGAAAAGGCTGTCCGTTCTGAGATGCGTGATTAGGAATGGCGCGCCTTTTCCGGGCGCCCCTTTCCGTTCAGTTCATCTGATACAGGGATTCGTAGATTGGTGTCAGTGTCTTGTCTTCGAACAGCGAAGAAACGCTTGTGCCGTTCCAGATGTTTAGGATCGCCTGGGTAAAGATCGGTGCCGTCGGGACGATCCGGATGTTCTTGGCCTTGGCGATTGCGTCGGTGGGCTGGATCGTGTCGGTCAGAACCAGCGACTTCATGACCGAGTTGGTCACACGTTCGACCGCCGGGCCGCTCATGACGCCGTGGGTGATGTACGAGTGAACCTCTTTCGCGCCGTTATCCAGCAGCACCTGCGCCGCTTTGCAAAGCGTACCGGCAGTGTCGCACATGTCGTCCACGATCAGGCAGATCTTGTCTTTGACGTCGCCGATTACTGTCATCTCGGCCACTTCACCGGCTTTCTCGCGGCGTTTGTCCACGATCGACAGGGGGGCGTTGATCCGTTTGGCCAGTTCGCGCGCACGGGCCACGCCGCCGACGTCGGGCGACACCACCATGATCTCATCCAGGCTGTCTTTGAACTGGTGCTTCACATCCAGGGCAAAGATCGGCGAGGCATAGAGGTTGTCCACCGGGATATCGAAGAAGCCCTGAATCTGGGCCGCGTGCAGGTCCATGGTCAGAACCCGCTCGATTCCGGCACCGGTCAGCATGTTGGCGACCAGCTTGGCAGAGATCGGCGTACGCGCCTTTGTGCGGCGGTCCTGACGGGCATAACCGAAATAGGGGATCACGGCAGTGATCCGCTGGGCCGACGACCGACGCAGGGCATCAGCGATGATCAGAAGCTCCATCAGGTTGTCATTGGCCGGGTTCGAGGTCGGCTGGATGATGAACATGTCCTCGCCGCGCACATTCTCGAACACCTCGACGAAGATCTCGCCATCGTTGAACCGTTCGACCCGCGCATCGACCAGCCCCTGATCGACGCCGCGGTAAAGGCTCATGCGGCGGGCTATGGTTTTGGCAAGCGGAAGGTTGGCGTTCCCAGCGATTAGCTTGGGTTCGTGAAGTGTCGGCATCGGCTGAGGTCCCCGGGCAGCAATGGCAATGTGACAGATTCGTGATGTTGACACCGCTTAGCATGGCCTTACCGTCCCGCAAAGGTAACGCAGCGGAGAAAGTGCACATGACCCAGATTGACTACTATTTTGCGACACTCTCGCCCTATTCCTATCTGGCCGGAACCCGGTTGGAGGAGATCGCGGCAAAGCACGGTGCGACGATCAACTACAAGCCGTTGGACATTATCGCACTGTTCTCGCGCACTGGTGGGGTTCCGCCGAAGGATCGGCACATCTCTCGCATCGAATACCGGGCCCAGGAATTGCTCCGCCAGTCCAGAAATCTGGGAATGGAATTCAACCTGCAACCCGCGCACTGGCCGACGAATATGGCCCCCTCATCCTACGCCGTGATCGCCGCCGTTCAGGACGGTTCCGGCGATGTCGGGCAGCTTTGCCATTCGATCCTGCGCGCCTGCTGGGCCGAGGAAAAGGACATCGCTCAGGATGGTGTGATACGCGATTGCCTGTCAAAGGCCGGGTTTGATCCCGGACTTGCCGACAGCGGCCTGCTTGTGGGTGCGGAAACCTACGCCGCCAATCTTGAAGAGGCCGTCGATCGCGGCGTGTTCGGCGCGCCCTTCTATATCACCCCGGATGACCAGAGGTTCTGGGGGCAGGACAGGCTGGACGATCTGGACCGGCACCTGTCGACGCTGAAGGCATGACAGGCCGTACCCTGCCGCAAGAAGTCTTTGTGCGAACACTGGGCAAGGGCGCGCACCAGATGCTCGCCCTGCACTGCACCATTGCCCATTCCGGCGCCTGGTCGGGCCTTGCAGCTGCGCTGAGCGCGCAGGCAAGCCTGATTGCGCCGGACATGCTGTCACACGGCCGCAGCCCCGATTGGGACGGGCGGGGCGACTTTTTTGACCGGATGACCGAACTGGCGGCCAGCCAGCTGCAAAAACCGATGGATGTGATCGGCCACTCCTTCGGTGCGATGATCGCGTTGCGCCTGGCGGTCGAACACCCCGACCTCGTGCGCCGCGCTATTCTGATTGAGCCGGTCTTTTTTGCCCTGGCAAAGCTGGACGCCCCGAACCTCTACGATCAGCATGAGCGAGATGCAGAACCGTTTGTCTCCGCGCTCGCCGCAGGCAACGCATCGCAGGCAGCCCGCCTGTTCAACCGCATGTGGAGCACACAGGACAGCCCCCGCTGGGCGGATCTGCCGGACCGTACCCGCGCCGCAATGATCCGCGGGGTGCATGTAGTCCCGGCCTCCAACAATGCCCTATACGAGGACGGTGCGGGCCTGTTGCAACCGGAAAAACTGGAACGCGCCCAGATGCCGGTCCGGATCCTCAGCGGATCGCTGACGCACCCGGTCATACCCGCAATATGCAACAGCCTGCAACGCCGTCTGCCTGCGGCAACCACCGAAATCATCCCGGGGGCAGGGCACATGCTGCCGATTTCCCATCCAAAAGAGACGGCGCGCAGCCTGTCGGAATTCTTCCGCATTCCGATGGCTTCTTCTGTCTGAATTTTCTGCGGCGGGGGCGACGCCCCCGACAACTGTCAGAAAAGGGCCAGAAACCGGTCGATCTGTTCCGCACTGATGGACCAGTCGCAGACAAGGCGGCAGGCCAGCATCTCGTCTTCGTCCGCCCCGTCCAGTTCATCACCCCACATGTGATAGACCGCGCCCTTTTCGTGCAGGCGACGATGCAGGTGCCTCGGGAAACGGGCGAAAACGATATTGGCTTGCGGCTCGTGCAGGAAATCCGCACCGGCCGCCTGCAATCCTGCCGCCAGCCTTGCGCAATTCGCGTTTGCCTGCCGGGCTGCGCGCAGCCACAGATCGTCCCGCAGATAGGCCGCCATCTGCGCCGACAGATAGCGGTGTTTGGAAAACAGATGCGCGCCCCGCTTGCGGCGCAATTCGAATTCCCATGCTTTGCTTTCGTCAAAGAAAACAACCGCTTCGACGCCCATTAGCCCGTTCTTGGTGCCGCCAAAGCTTACGGCGTCCACCCCGGCTTTCCACGTCATTTCGGCAGGGGAACAGTTCAGCGCGACCAGAGCATTGGCGAACCGTGCCCCGTCCAGATGCACCGGCAGACCGAATTCCCGTGCAACACCGCACAGCCCCTGCAATTCGGCGAGCGAATAGACAGACCCGCGCTCGGTCACCTGAGTGATCGATACAGGGCCGCGCTGCGGACCATGTACGCCGCGGGTCTCCTCGCCCAGAATGCTGCTGCGCAATGCCTCTGGCTGCATCTTGTCGCCGCCGGGCACCAGCGTCAGCTTGGCGCCGCTGTAGAACTCGGGCGCGTTGCACTCATCCTCGTGAATGTGGGCGACGGGCGAGCAAAAGACGGTGTCCCAAGGGTTCGCCAGTGTCGCCAGCGCCAGCGAGTTTGCAGCCGTGCCTGTCGCCACCAGGTATACCGCCGCGCCCGGCGCCTCGAAGACGCCTCGGATCCGGTCGCGTACCTCGTTCATCAGCGTGTCGGCGCCATAGGCCATCTGATAGCCCTGATTGGCTTCACTCAGCGCGGTCAGCACTTCGGGATGGACTGGTCCGGAATTGTCAGAGGCGAAAAACATCAGACGGGCTCCTCGATAATATGGTCTTCCCACTCTTCCAGAGGGGTCTCGAATTCGGAAACGGTGCGCCCCTGAACGGAAACCCCGGCCGCATGAACGCTGTCCGGAGTCCCCGATATCAAGGGGTGCCAGTCATACAAGGGCTTGCCTTCCCACAGCAGCCGGTAGGCACAGGTCTGCGGCAGCCAATAGGCGTGATCGTCAATATTGTCCGGGGTCATCACGATGCATTCCGGCACGAACTGATGGCGGATGTCGTATTGCGTGCAGCGGCAGCTTTCGTCGTCCAGCAGGCGGCAGGCGACGCAGGTCAGGGCGACCTCGCCCGTGTCTTCATCTTCCAGCTTGTTCAGGCAGCATTTGCCGCAGCCATCACACAGGGCCTCCCATTCGCGCTGGTTCAGGCGACGCAGGGGCTTACGCTCCCAAAAGCGATGCGACAGGCCGCCGCGTTCGATCGGGTCTTGTTTCATTGGCCCGCCAGAACCTCGCGGGCACGGGCACAATCCGCATCCATCTGCGCGACCAGCCCGTCCAGCCCCTCAAACGTCATTTCCGGGCGCAGATAGTCCACCAGCCCCACCGACAATGTGGCACCGTAAAGATCGCCCGAGAAGTCGAACAGAAAGGTCTCGATATTCGGCACTGCGCCATTGAACATCGGGCGTGTCCCAACAGATGCGGCACCGCGATAGCTGCCCTGATTGGGTCCATCCAGAACGTCAACCAGCACCGCGTAGACGCCGAATTTCGGCGGGTGCAGCCCTTCGATGGACATGTTGGCCGTCGGAAAACCCAGTTCGCGCCCGCGTTGTTCCCCGCCGATGACCTCGCCTTCGATCCGATGCCAGTGACCCAGCATCGAGGCGGCGTCGCGCGGGCGTCCGTCACTCAGCGCCTGTCGGATCGCGGTGGATGAGACCACATGCTCGGACCGTTCCTTCAGCGGCGCGATGGTGACACCAAACCCCATGCCCCGGCCAAACCGGACCATGTCATCGGCTGTGCCGCTGCGTCCCTTGCCAAAACAGAAATCGGCCCCCACCACCACATGCGCCAGACCCAGGCCTTTGCAAATGACATCGCGCGCGAATTCCTCGGGGGTCAGGCCGGCCAGCGCACTGTTGAAGGGCAGCTCATACAGCTTCTGCACCCCAAGTTTTTCCAGCCGATGCGCCCTGCTGTTGCCGCGCATCAGGCGGAAAGGGGGGCTGTCTGGCGCGAAAAACTCGCGTGGATGCGGCTCAAACGTCATGACACCCAAGGGCGCATCTGGCGCGGCCTTGCGCGCCAGTTCGATGACCGACCGATGGCCGATATGAACGCCGTCAAAGTTCCCGATCGCCACGCTGGCGCCCCGGTCCTGAGGCTCGACAAACTGAAAATCCCGGATGATGCGCATGGCGTCTGCCTAGCGGGACTGAGAGGCGGGTTCAAGACCTGCCGATAGCAGATCAGACAGAGTTCGCCTCAGTCAAATTTCCGCGAGGGGGCCAGAACCATGGCTTCGCCAACCAAAACCTTTTTGCCTTCGACAGAACAATGGCAGTCCAGCTTGACGCGCCGCTTCGAAAAGTCGATGTCGATGACCTTGACCTCGGCATAAACCATGTCGCCGGGGCGGACCGGAGCCAGAAACTTCAGCGACTGGCCCATGTATACGGTACCGTGACCGGGCAGCTGCTCACCGATTACCGCCGAAATCAGGCCGGCCGTCAGCATCCCATGCGCGATGCGCCCTTCGAAAATCGTGTCGCGGGCATAATCGTCGTCCAGATGAACCGGGTTCCGGTCGGTCGACACCTGGGCAAACATCTCGATGTCCTCGTCCGTCACCACTTTGCGCAGGTGGCGGCTCATGCCCATTTCAATGTCTTCGATACAGATCGTTCCGCGCGGAAGATTGTCCAACATGTTGCCCTCACTTGCAGTTGGCGGAGAAATAAAAAACCGCCCGTAGCCATCGATTGGCAACTTTATTACTTCGCAAGTGCAGAAAATCAAGCCTTATTTTATTACCTCAGACGGCCGATCGAATAGGTTGGGTTTATTTTTTCTTTTTCAATATAGCTGTTTAGCGCATCCGGGTCAGGCTGGTATGACGTTTTTGTCTCGGATGCAGCCAGACCGCCGGATATGAACAGGGAATCAATCCCTTCCCCTATGCCGCCGGCGATGTCCGTATGTGGACCGTCACCGATTGCCAGAATATCGGCATCAGCGATATCCGCGCCCAGTTCCTGCAACCTGCGCCGGGCCAAATCATAAATCGGCGGATGAGGCTTGCCAAAATACAGGCTCTCACCGCCCATTTCGGTGTAAAGGCGGGCCAGAGCCCCTGCACACCATTCCCGCACTTCACCACGATCCACGACAATATCGGGGTTTGCGCAGAGCAGCTTCAGCCCTTTTTGTTTGGCGTACAGAAAATCGGCCCGGTTGACCGCCGGGTCCGCCATGGGGTCGAACGGGCCGCAGCAAACAATTCCTTCGGCTTCATCCAGCGGCACCCGTTCGATCTGGATTGGGTGATGCAACAGCTTGAGTGGTTCAAAGAACCCTTCGTCGCGCTCCCATTCGCCCATGAAATAGACTTTCTGACCAACCGTGCCTCGGAACATGGCCGACCGGGCCGAGTCGCCACTGGTGGCGATGGTGTCATATGCGTCGGCGGGTACGTTGAACTGTGTCAGTTGCACTGCCACACCGGCACGGGGTTTTGGTGAGTTTGTGACCAGAACCACCAAACCACCCGACGCGCGGTAAGTTTGCAGCGCAGCAACCGCTTCGGGGAAGGCTGTAATGCCATTGTGCACGCAGCCCCACAGGTCAACGAACAGAGCTTTGTAGCGGTCGGAAACCTCGGCAATCGATTGGATGATCTGTGTCATGTCAGGCCCCTGTTGACGCGGTGGGAAAGTCATCAAAGCCTATGGCAGAGGAATACCGGTTTGGCCAGTAGGGGCTTTGCCCCCGCCGCCCTTCGGGCGTCTCCCCCAGGATACTTTCAGCCAGATGAAGCAGGGGATCCAAACTTCATCTGGCCAAAAATATCCCGGAGCGCGAGGCAGAGCCTCGCAAAAAAAAACAGGCGCCCGATAAAGGCGCCTGACTTTCTGTAAAGAGTTCGGTGTCAGACCTTGAGGTTCGGGATGATCTGTTTCTTGCGGCTCATGATACCGGGCAGAACCACGGCATCGCCGTCGACCGAGGCGCCAAAGCTTTTTTCGGCAACGGATTTGACCAGATCGTTCGGAACCAACAGGGTGGCTTCTTCGTTCAGGATGTCCACAACGAACAGCAGAACCTGATCCACACCATCTTCCCGGGCTACATCCGCCATCGAGCCTGCCAGGCTGTCCTTGCGGTCCAGAACCACACCGGGCGCGGTGGTTTCAAGAACCGAGACGCGGAATTTGGTGCCGTCGACCTCGTATTCTTTGCTGTCCATGCGGATCAATTCCGCGTCGGAAAAGGACGAAACGTCCGACTTCGCGGCGAACATGTCGGCAGCGTATTCCGAGATATCCAACTCAAGTTCGGCGGCGAGCTTTTCCGCGACCGCACGATCGCGTGGGGTCGTGGTCGGCGAGCGGAACTCCAGCGTATCGGACAGAATGCAGGTCAGCGCCGCGCCTTTGATGGCGTCAGGCATCTTGGCCGCGTCATCCCCGATCAGGTCGATCATAATGGTTGCGGTACAGGCCAGTGGGCGAACGGTAATGTCGATCGGGCCTTTGGTTTCCAGGCCGCCAACCAGCTTGTGGTGGTCGATGATGGCGCGGATATCGGCGCCGTTGATACCGGCAGGCAGCTCGGCGGGGTTGTTGGTGTCGACGATGACGACCGGAGCGCCCTCACTCACGTCTTCGATGATCCGCGGTTTCGGCAGATCCCAGTGGCGCAGCATGAAGGCGGCTTCGGTATTGGGTTCGCCCAGCAGCACGGGCTCGGCTTTCTCGCCCTGGATTTCGTTCAGATACCAGGCCCACAGAATGGGCGAGCCGGTCGAGTCAGTGTCGGGGGACTTGTGGCCGAAAACCTGGATTGTCATGTCAGTGTCCTGCAGAAATGGGATTTTGCGGGCCTTATAGGGTGGACAGACAGGCTTGTCACCCGGCTGTGCGCCAGATGCGACTGTTCGTCAAATCTGACTGTCAGATCAAAAGGGCGCGCGGGTCAGCGTGAAGCCCGCAAGCTGTAATTGATGCAACAACCCCTGCTGACCTGCCAGATGCCCCGCACCCACGGCGATGACGGCCGTTTGGTTCTTCAGTTCCAGAATGT
Organism: Ruegeria sp. AN11; assembly: GCF_056536005.1. Lineage (NCBI taxonomy): Bacteria > Pseudomonadati > Pseudomonadota > Alphaproteobacteria > Rhodobacterales > Roseobacteraceae > Ruegeria > Ruegeria sp. AN11. The sequence continues at coordinate 3,879,793 of NZ_JBQFJD010000001.1, forward strand.
GCTTCAGCCAGTTGTCGTTGCGCTGGATCAGCAATTGCTGCTCGAACGCCTTCCATTCGGCATCAAATTCTTCCTGCGTCAGACCTGATGCGTCGAACCCCTGCAGCAAGGAAAGCTGGATGATTTCGGCATGTTTTTCTTCCAGATAGGCGTTGGTCATCGTGGCCAACTGGTCTTCGCTGGCCTCCAGCGCGCCGGCAAGCCGGGCCAGTGACTGGGCCTGTTCTTCGATCGGATGGCTCTCGAACATCGCAATGACATCTTCGACCTGTTCCAGCGAATGCTGCGGGATACCGTGAGTATCGGCGAGTTCGGACAGGCGTGCATCCATGCCGCGGTCTCCGTCCGGGGTCTGGGCGACGCAGGATGGCACGCCCAATGTCAGGCTCAAAAACCAGGGGCGCAACTTGGCGGCGGTCCAGGCGGGAATGCCGCGTTTGGCCAAGGTGGCTGACAGGGCGGCCCAATCCTCGGCCGACATCAGATCAATCAGAGTCGGCCCCGATGTGATCAGCAAAGGGCTGGGGTCCTTGGCCAGAGCCTGCTCGAACGCTTTCATCTCGGCCTGCGAGGTTTCAAAGAAAAAGGCGTCGGCGTCTTTCAGGAGCGGTTCCAACCGCTCGACCACGGCGGACATGCGCGGGTCATTGACGTGCAGGGTTCCGATCAGATGCATTACCGTGTCGCCCCTCACGGCAACCCAGTGGTTGCCTTCGGGAAAGGGGATGCCGTCCAAGGCGTGTTCAAGGCGGGTCGCCATCTCGGGTGTCATGTCCGCCCTCAGGTCGCGGCCTTCGCAAGCGGCGTGAAGGCTGGCAGGCAAGATCAGGCACAACAGAAATATAAGAAGGCGCATCGTTTTCCCTGCTTTGACGGTCATCCTACCGGGCGCGACATTGCCTTTCCTTTCGGCGATGCGCAAGCTGAAGGGACTGGCAACGTCTGGCAATCCCGGCCGAATAGCCTAGCATGGTGAGATGAAGCGCGAACAGGACCTATACCCGCCGATCAAGGCGTTGCTTGAGCGTCAGGGATACACTGTCAAGGGCGAGGTCGGCGCAGCCGATATCGTTGCCGCGCGCGACGGCGATGATCCGGTCATTGTCGAGCTGAAGCTGGGGTTTTCGCTGGCCCTGTTTCATCAGGCGATCGCGCGCCTGAAAGTAACCGATCAGGTCTATGTCGGTGTGCGCAAACCGAAGGGCCGGACCGCAAGGCGGGCGCTGAGGGATAATCTGTCCTTATGCCGCAGGCTGGGTTTGGGCCTGATTACCGTCCGGGAAGATGGCCGGGCCGAGGTGCATTGCGACCCGGGGCCGTACGCGCCTCGCAAGAACAAGGTAAGGGCCGCGCGGTTGTTGCGGGAATTCGACCGGCTGCAAGGAGACCCGAATGCGGGCGGGGCCACGCGGCACGGAATCGTGACCGGGTACCGCCAAGACGCCCTGAAATGTGCGGCCCATCTGGCGGAATGCGGCGCGACCAAGGGATCTGACGTGGCCAGCGCAACCGGAGTTACCGGGGCGACGCGCATCATGCGCGACAATCACTATGGCTGGTTCGAAAAAGTCGAAAAGGGGGTCTACCAATTGTCGGCCTGTGGATCCGAGGGGCTGAAGCACTGGGCCTACAGCTGGGAACAGCAGGACTGAAGCCCGAAACGGCCCCGCTGGAATCCCGGACGCAAAAAGTTTCTCACATCTTGTTGACTCGGCCTTTCCAACTCCCTAGCTATGCGTCGTTATCACTCGGATGACCCGAGTGCTAACGCCTCGCCGTTAGGTGAGGGGAGGATAAACAAACTTTGAGCCCAAGGAGCTGCAAAGATGGCATTGAAACCGCTTCATGACCGTGTGCTGGTCCGTCGCGTTGAAAGCGAAGAGAAAACAGCAGGCGGCCTGATCATTCCTGACAGCGCAAAAGAAAAGCCCAGCGAAGGCGAAGTCGTTGCAACCGGCGAAGGCGCACGCAAGGACAGCGGCGAACTGATCGCAATGGCCGTAAAAGCCGGCGACAAGATCCTGTTCGGCAAATGGTCGGGCACCGAGGTCAACGTCGGCGGCGAAGAGCTGCTGATGATGAAAGAAAGCGACATCATGGGGATCATCGAGTAAGCCTGTGCGCTTTCTCTGATCTTCATTTCCAACATATTTCTCAAGGAGAAACGACATGGCTGCAAAGGACGTCAAGTTCGACACCGATGCCCGCAACCGTATGCTGAAGGGTGTGAACATCCTGGCTGACGCGGTTAAAGTGACCCTGGGCCCCAAAGGCCGCAACGTGGTTCTGGACAAATCCTTCGGCGCGCCGCGCATCACCAAAGACGGTGTTTCGGTTGCCAAGGAAATCGAACTGGAAGACAAGTTCGAAAACATGGGCGCGCAGATGGTGAAAGAAGTCGCCAGCCGCACCAATGACGAAGCCGGCGACGGTACCACCACCGCAACCGTTCTGGCACAGGCCATCGTCAAAGAAGGTCTGAAGCAGGTTGCAGCGGGCCTGAACCCGATGGACCTGAAGCGCGGCATCGACCTGGCAACCGCCAAGGTTGTTGAAGGCATCAAGGCCGCTTCCCGCGAAGTCAAGGACTCGGCAGAAGTTGCTCAGGTTGGCACCATCTCGGCCAACGGCGAAGCCGAAATCGGTCAGCAGATCGCAGACGCGATGCAGAAGGTTGGCAACGAAGGCGTTATCACCGTCGAAGAAAACAAAGGTCTGGAAACCGAGACCGACGTTGTCGAAGGTATGCAGTTCGACCGTGGCTACCTGTCGCCCTACTTCGTCACCAACGCAGACAAGATGATCGCAGAACTCGACGACTGCATGATCCTGCTGCACGAAAAGAAACTGTCCTCGCTGCAGCCGATGGTTCCGCTGCTCGAGCAGGTGATCCAGTCGCAAAAGCCGCTGCTGATCATTGCCGAGGACGTTGAAGGCGAAGCGCTGGCAACTCTGGTTGTCAACAAACTGCGCGGCGGTCTGAAAATTGCTGCTGTCAAAGCACCGGGCTTCGGCGATCGCCGCAAAGCCATGCTGCAGGACATCGCAATCCTGACCGGCGGTCAGGTCATCAGCGAAGATCTGGGCATGAAGCTCGAGTCCGTGACCATGGACATGCTGGGCACCGCCAAGAAGATCGAAATCACCAAAGACGAAACCACCATCGTCGACGGTGCTGGCGAGAAGGCCGAGATCGAAGCACGTGTTGCCCAGATCCGCACCCAGATCGAAGAAACTTCGTCGGATTACGACCGCGAGAAGCTGCAAGAGCGCGTTGCCAAACTGGCAGGCGGTGTTGCTGTTATCCGCGTCGGCGGCATGACCGAAGTTGAAGTGAAAGAGCGTAAGGACCGTGTGGACGATGCTCTGAACGCAACACGCGCTGCCGTTCAGGAAGGCGTCGTTGTGGGCGGTGGTGTTGCTCTGGTTCAGGCCGGTAAAGCACTGGAAGCTCTGAAGGGTGCAAACGCTGATCAGGACGCAGGCATCAACATCGTTCGTAAGGCTATCGAAGCGCCGCTGCGCCAGATCGCCGAGAACGCAGGTGTCGACGGTGCGGTTGTTGCAGGCAAAGTTCGCGAATCCTCGGACGCTGCCTTCGGCTTCAACGCGCAGACCGAAGAATATGGCGACATGTTCTCGTTCGGCGTGATCGACCCGGCCAAAGTTGTCCGTACCGCTCTGGAAGACGCGGCATCGGTTGCCGGTCTGCTGGTCACCACCGAAGCGATGGTTGCAGACAAGCCGCAGAAAGACGCACCTGCCGCAGGCGGCATGCCCGACATGGGCGGCATGGGCGGCATGATGTAAGACGTCGAATTCGCTCCGGCGAATTCTGACGACCCCGACAGGTGCCAGGCCCTATGGTCAGGCTGCTTCACGGGGACGCACAGTACAAAGGAACGGGGTCGTCTTCGGGCGGCCCCGTTTCGGTTTCGATGGCCGCGATGCGGCCATGCCTCCGGCGGGAGTATTTGGGAAAAGATGAAGCGCCGGGTGTTTGCGGAAAGGACTGTCCAGTTCGCGGCGAACCGGCTATGCGGTTGATATGAGACTGTTCCTGCTGACCACCCTGACCATGTGCGCCTTCGCGGCGAACTCGATCCTGAACCGGCTGGCAATCGACAGCGGGGCCGCCGATCCGGCGGGATTTGCTGTGGTGCGGGTTCTGTCTGGGGCCTTGATGCTGGTGGCGCTGGTCCGGCAACAAGGCGGGCCTCTGCCGGTATTTCACAAGCGCAGAGTTATCGGGGCCGGGTCACTGTCCATTTATATGATCGGGTTTTCGATGGCGTACCTGACGCTTGATGCGGGATTGGGGGCGTTGATCCTGTTCGGGGTTGTACAGATTTCCATGTTTGCCTTTGGCGCCGTGTCAGGTTCGGGTCCCACCGCGCGCCAGGTGGCCGGAGCGGGGATTGCGCTTGCCGGACTTGGGTATGTGTTGTGGCCATCTGGTGCTGTTCAGGTCGACTTGTCCGGCGCCGCGCTGATGACAGCGGCGGGTGTGGGCTGGGCCGCTTATTCGCTGGCTGGCCGGTCCGAGCCCGACGCATTGCAAGGGACAGCTGCCAATTTCGTGGTTGCCCTGCCGGTCACGGCCGTTGCGCTGTTTTTGTTGGGCGGAGTTTGGCAGATGGCACCCGCGGGGTATGCGCTGGCGATTTTGTCCGGCGCCGTAACCTCGGGGCTGGGTTATGCGCTGTGGTATCGGGTTCTGCCGCAGCTTTTGCCTGCGACCGCGGCCGTGGTGCAACTGAGCGTTCCGATCATCGCCATCGCGGCTGGCATTGCCCTGCTGGGGGAAACGGCAGGTCTGCGTCTGGCTGTTGGAACCGTCGCGGTTCTGGGCGGCATTGCGATGGCCGTATCGCGACGGAAGACCGGCTAGGGGTTTTCACGATCCACTATAAGCCTTATCTGGCGGCTATGAGATTTCTGGTCGTATTGCTTCTTTGCCTCGCTCCATCTTTTGCCAGCGCGAAATGCGTTGTTTTGCTGCATGGGCTTGCGCGCACCAAGGCTTCGTTTTCGGTGATGGAGCAATTGTTTAGCGCCCACGGCTACAAAGTCGTGCGTCCGGATTACCCGTCAACGGATCTGCCCATACCCGAACTGGCCCGGCAGACCGTGCCGGACGCCCTTGCCGCCTGTGGGGACGAGACCGCAAATGTCGTGGCCCATTCGATGGGCGGGATTCTTCTGCGGTACTGGCTGCAGGACAATACACCGGACAACCTGGGCCGCGTGGTCATGCTGGGCCCGCCAAACCAGGGCAGCCAACTGGTTGATGAGCTTGGCTCATGGGAGGTTTTCGGTATGCTCAACGGTCCAGCCGGGTTGGCGCTGGGAACGGGACCGGAGGGTATTCCCGGCCAGTTGCCGCCGGTCGAATTCGATCTTGGCGTAATCGCGGGAGAAAACTCGCTGAACCCTTTGTTTTCGTCGATGATCGAGGGGCGGGATGATGGAAAGGTGTCAGTGCGAACCACCCGTGTCGCAGGCATGGCCGATCACATCGTATTGCCTGTGACCCATACCTTCATGATGAACAACCCCCGGGTCATGGCGCAGGCGCTGCATTTTATCGAGTTTGGCCGCTTTGATCCGCAGATCACCTGGCTGGACGGTGTCATGGATGTCATTGACGAGATCTGTATCGGAGAGGACTGTTCAGAACCTCCGTCGGAGCCGACGCGATGACCGCACTTGAACTGACCTTCACCCGGGCGGATGTTCTTGTGTCAGGTCACGAAGTGACGCGAACCGAACTGGCCGTGGCGGACGGGATCATTCAGTCCTCGGGGGCCGGACGGCAGATCGATGTGTCGGGATACACCATCCTGCCGGGGATCGTCGATCTGCACGGGGACGGGTTTGAGCGTCATCTTGCGCCGCGTCGCGGAGCGATGAAGCAAATGGCCGAAGGTCTGGTGTCGGCCGAGGCGGAACTGGCCGCAAATGGTATTACCACAGCCGTGCTGGCCCAGTTCCATAGCTGGGAGGGCGGCGTGCGCGGCCCGGGATTTGCGGGCCAGGTCTTTGACGCGATTGCCGGGGTCAGGGATACCGTCGTGACGGATCTGTTGCCCCAGTTGCGGTTTGAAACCCACATGCTGGACGACTATGCGGACCTGCCCGAGCGTATTGCCCGGTGGCAGGTGCCTTATGTGGTGTTCAATGATCATCTGCCGCATGACCGCCTGGCGCAAGGGCGCACACCGCCGCGTCTGACCGGGCAGGCGCTCAAGGCCGGGCGCAGCCCTGAAGCGCATCTCGAAATGCTGCAAGAAATGCATGCCCGGTCAGGGGAAGTACCGGCAGCGCTGGAACAGCTTTGCGCCACGCTGTCCGATCGCGGTGTCCGGTTGGGCAGTCATGACGACGCCACGGCCCGGGCCCGGGCAGACTGGCGCGCGCGTGGGGCCCGGATATCAGAGTTTCCCGAAACGCTGGAAGCCGCCGAGGCGGCCCGTGCTGCCGGTGATCACGTCATACTGGGGTCTCCGAACGTGGTGCGGGGCGGCTCGCACAAAGGCAATGCCAGCGCGCTTGACCTGATCACGATGGGCCTGTGCGACGCGCTGGCGTCGGATTACCATTACCCCAGCCCGCGCCGCGCGGCCCTGATGCTGGCCAAAAGCGGTCTGCTGGATCTGGCCGGGGCCTGGGCGCTGGTCTCGTCAGGGCCTGCGCAGGTGCTGGGTCTGACGGATCGCGGCACGCTTGCATCGGGCAAACGGGCCGATCTGGTGATCTTGGAAACCGCCACCAACCGTGTCGCGGCCACTCTGGCGGGTGGGCGCGTCAGCTACATGTCCGGGGACATCGCGGCGCGCCTGGTGGCATAAGCGCGCTGCGTCTCCTCTAGTTCACGAACAGCTTCGACTGAGGCATCGCACGCCGGCACGATACCCCTCAGCGGATGACCCGGTTGAAATGGCCCATCTTGCGGCCTGCCTTGACGTCGGCCTTGCCGTAAAGATGCAGCGCCACATCCCGTTCGCGGGCCAGATCGGGCACACGGTCCATATCGGCGCCGATCAGGTTCTCCATGACCACGTCGGAATGCCGCTGGCCATCCCCCAGAGGCCACCCTGCGACAGCGCGGATGTGCTGTTCGAACTGATCCACGGCGCATCCATTCTGGGTCCAATGTCCCGAGTTGTGAACACGCGGGGCGATTTCGTTGACGATAAGACCCTCGGCCGTGACAAACAGTTCAACGCCCATCACCCCGACATAATCCAGCGCGTTCAGAATATTGGCCGCCAGCAGCACGGCATCCGTTCGCTGCGAGGGCGACAGCCGCGCCGGTACGGTCGTTGTATGCAGGATACCGTCACGGTGGACGTTTTCACCGGGATCGAAACAGGCAACTTGACCGTCCAGACCACGGGCGGCGATGACGGACACCTCGTGCGAGAAATCCACGAAGCCTTCCAAAATGGCAGGCGCCCCCGCCATATCGGCCAGTGCGGATTCGGCGTCGTCGGGCGCGCGCAGCCGGGCTTGACCTTTGCCGTCATAACCGAACCGGCGGGTTTTCAGAATGGCGGGTGTGCCGATCTCATCAATCGCTGCGCGCAGGCTGTCCAGATCTGTGATGTCGGCAAAGGGTGCCGTTTTCAGGCCCAGTCCCTGCAGAAAGCTCTTCTCGGTCAGCCGGTCCTGACTGACCCGCAGGGCTTCGCGGCCCGGGCGAATGGGGCGATGCGCTTCCAGCAGATCCAGTGCCTCGGTCGGGATGTTCTCGAACTCATAGGTGATGAAATCCACGTCTTCGGCAAAGGCACTCAGGGCGTCGGCATCGTCATAGGCGGCAGTGGTCACGCGGTCGGCGACGTGGCCAGCAGGCGGGTTCGCGCCTGGCTCAAATATATGCGTGACAAACCCCAGACGGGCCGCTGCGACCGACAGCATCCGGCCCAGCTGGCCACCGCCCAGAATTCCGATCCGAGCCCCGGTTTGCAATGCTTCAGTCATCGGCAGGCTCCTCGGGGATAGAGGCCGACAGGGCCTCGCGCCAGGCATCCAGCCGTCCGGCCAGTTCGGCATCCTGCAAGGCCAGGATACCAGCAGCCATCAACCCGGCATTGGCACCACCCGCCGATCCGATGGCCATGGTCGCCACCGGAAACCCTTTCGGCATCTGAACGATGGAATAGAGGGAATCGACACCCGACAGGGCCCGCGTCTGAACCGGCACTCCGATCACCGGAATCCGTGTCTTCGAAGCCATCATGCCCGGAAGATGCGCTGCCCCGCCGGCACCCGCAATGATCACCTGCAAGCCGCGCGACACAGCGGTTTTGCCATAGTCCCACAGGCGATCCGGCGTGCGATGGGCCGACACGATGCGCGCCTCGTAGGCAACACCCAGTTCGTCCAGAATATCCGCGGCTTCCTTCATCGTGGGCCAGTCCGATTGGCTGCCCATTATGATGCCTACCTTGATCTCACCCATCCGCATTTTCCCCGGCTTTTCAAAGAGCGCGCACTATAGCCAAATCCACCTGTCTGGCAATGCGTCAGGCGATGATGTCGGGGGTCAGGCGGTCCTCGATCAGCCGGATGATGTCCTTCAGCCGCAGTTTCTGCTTTTTCAGCCGTTTGATGGTCAGCTGGTCCGAGGTACCCATTGCCTGCAGCGCCTCAATCGCTTCGTCCAGATCGCGGTGCTGACGTCGGAACACCTCAAGTTCAACCCGCAAAACCTCATCAGTTTTCATGGAAAGATCGGTAGGCGCATTCATAGGCGACTCAGTCGTAGTTGTGGTGCTTTCCACACAAGATAGTGTGTCAGGGTTTATCGGGCCAGACCTTGTGGACATCCCTGCATATTCCCATATTCTATTACACGCGGTTGCCGCAACGGGGCCGCACTACCCGTCGCTTTGACATAAAAGGACGAGAAAACGTGTCAAAACTTACTCTTGGCTCATACCCGCATCTTTTGGGGTTCGAGCAGTTGGAACGCCTTCTGGAACGGTCTGCAAAGGCTGGCAACGAAGGATACCCGCCCTACAATATCGAACAGACATCGGATTTTTCGTATCGCATCACCCTGGCCGTGGCTGGGTTCGCGGAAGAAGATCTGTCGATCACCATCGAGGATCGCCAGTTGGTGATCCGGGGCCGTCAACGCGACGACAGCGAGGGGCGTATCTTTTTGCACCGAGGCATTGCGGCGCGTCAGTTTCAGCGCATGTTTGTGCTGGCAGACGGGGTCGAGGTCGGCGAGGCGATCATGGAAAACGGTCTGCTGCACGTGGATCTGACCCGCGCCGTGCCGGAAACCGTGGTACAGACGATCAACATAAGGAAGGGGTAAGAGCAATGAATACACCGATTGAGATTAACACCGAAGGCGACCGGATCGTGTATGTCAAAGCGGTCGATGTTGCCGATCTTCCCTTGGAAGTGCGAGAGCAGGCTGGTGATCTGGATCAGCTTTATGCGGTTCACGATTCCGACGGACAGCAATTGGCGCTGGTCGCCGACCGGAAACTGGCTTTTGTCCTGGCCCGTGAACATGACTTTTCACCGGTGGCCGTTCACTGAACGGCCCCGCCTCCGGCTGTTTTTAGCGTGACAATGACCGCCATAGCGGCGACATATGCGAACCGGAAGGGCCGGATGCGCCCGTAATTCATATGGTTCGGGGAAAGTGACGCATGAGCTGGTTCGATTTTGACTGGGTAGACGCCTTCAGCGACCGGGCATTTGGCGGAAACGGTTGTGCCGTGGTCCACGGTGGTGCTGTGCTGTCGCAGGAAGTGTGCATGGCCTATGTCCGCGAAACCTCGCTTGTGGAATGCACCTTCACCGGCCCTTCGGAAGTCGCGGATGTGCATGTGCGTTACTTCCTGGCCAGTCGCGAAATCCCATTTGCCGGGCATCCCACCATCGCCACCGTAGCAGCCATGCGGTCGCGCGGGTTGTTCGAAGGTGACTGCCTGACGCTGGAAACCGGGGCAGGGATCGTATCGATCCGCTTGAGCGGCGATGAAATTGAGATGACGCAGGTTGCCCCCCAATTTGGCCAGCACGTGCCGGCGGAACTTGTTGCCGCCGCGATCGGCCTTTCGGAAAGCGCCATCATCTCCCCGCCCCAGTTCGTGTCGACCGGATTGCCGTTCTGCATCACCGTGTTGCGCGATCATGATGCCCTGCGGGCCGCAAAACTGTCCGAAGAGCCTCTGCGCAAGGTGGCCGAGAAGGCAGGTTTTTCGGGCTCAGATATGGCCGAACCCTTCCTTGTGACGCTGAAGGGTGCAACGTCTGAAGGTGACACATTCTCGCGCCTGCTGCTGGCGCCACCCAGCCCGCCAGAGGATCCGTTCACCGGCTCGGCCACGGGCGCCATGGCGGCTTACCTGTGGAAATACGGCCTGATGCCGAAGGACACCTTTGTGGCCGAGCAGGGGCACGACATGGGCCGCCCCGGACAGGCGACTGTCACGCGAATTGGCCCCCCGGACGCGATGACCGGGATCAGGGTTGCCGGTCGCGGCCATGTCCTGATGCGTGGTCAGGTCGACCTGCAAGAGACATTGCAATGACCCGTCCCGCGATTGCCATTTTGCCATACGGCCACCGTCTGGGTCCGAAACTGGGGGCAGTTCCCCTGTCCGATCTCATCTGGCCCGAGGGCTGCCCAGAGCGCCTGACCGGCAAGACCATCGGCGATCTCGAGCGCACCGATCACCTGATCATGTACCCCAACTCTACCGTACATCTGCGCCTGCGCCGCGGCACACGCGCGCGCATTTCGTTGATGATGGGGGAACCTTCGGCCATTCACGCCAAGCACGACCGGATGCTGCGCTGGACCCATCGCCGCTTTTTCCGGGTGTTCACCTTTCACGACATCCTTCTGCAGACCATCCCGAACGCCGTGTTCCTGCCCTACGGCGATACGCAGGTGTCGGACTGGCAGGATCTGAAAACTGAAAAAAAACGCTCCTGTTCCCTCATCGCGTCGGCCAAACGGGATCAGGTTGGGCATGAATTGCGGCACGAACTGATTGACTGGGTCCGGGAAAGTGGCGCGGATGTCGATGTAATGGGCCGGGGTTACAAACCGTTTGAGAACAAGTCCGATGGTCTGGCCCAATACCGGTACTCGGTGGTTATCGAGAACGTCCGGGAACGGAACTACTTCTCGGAAAAGCTGATCGATGCGATCCTGTGTTCGACCGTGCCGATCTACTGGGGATGCCCGAATATCGACGACTTCATGGACACTTCGGGCATGATCCTGTGCGAATCCAAGGCTGAAATTCAGCAGGCGATTGCGGATGCATCGCCAGAGGATTTCACCGCCCGTCTGCCGCATGTGCAGGCCATTCAGGCCAAAGCCGCCGAATTTGGCGCCTTCGAGCGCCGCGCAGTCGAGGCGCTTCGCGCGGAACTGAATTCCGGAAGTTGAGAGAAGATAACCCCCGGCATAGACCGGGGGCTTCCGTGTTCAGGTTCTGAAACCGGCTCAGGTCGCGGCAATCAGGCCCATGCTTTCCAGTTTCAGCAGTACCTGGTGGGCGCAGTTGTCGACCTCGACATTCTCGGTTTCAACGCGCAGTTCCGGGTTCTGCGGTACGTCGTAAGGGTCCGAGATGCCGGTGAACTCCTTGATCTTGCCTTCCCGCGCCAGCTTGTACAGGCCCTTGCGGTCGCGACGCTCGCATTCCTCGATCGTGGTGGCCACGTGAACCTCGCAGAACGCGCCGAATTGTTCGATCTCTTCGCGAACCGCGCGGCGGGTTGTGGCATAAGGCGCGATCGGCGCGCAGATGGCGATGCCACCGTTCTTGGTGATTTCAGACGCCACATAGCCGATGCGGCGGATGTTCAGATCCCGGTGTTCCTTCGAGAAGCCCAGTTCCGATGACAGGTTCTTACGCACAATGTCACCGTCCAGCAAAGTCACCGGGCGGCCGCCCATTTCCATCAGCTTGACCATAAGCGCGTTGGCGATAGTGGACTTGCCCGAGCCCGAGAAACCGGTGAAGAACACCGTAAAGCCCTGCTGGCTGCGCGGCGGCTTGGTCTTGCGCAGTTCTGCAACGACTTCGGGGAAGCTGAACCATTCGGGGATTTCCAGACCTTCGGCCAGACGGCGGCGCAGTTCGGTGCCCGAGATGTTCAGGATCGTGACCTTGTCCTTGTCCAGGATCTCGTCATTCGGCTCGTACTGAGCACGCTCCTGAACATAGACCATGTGTTTGAAGTCGACCATCTCGACGCCGATTTCGTCCTGAAACTGGCGGAACAGATCCTGCGCGTCGTAGGGGCCATAGAAATCCTCGCCCTGGCTGTTCTTGCCGGGGCCGGCATGGTCGCGGCCCACGATGAAATGGGTGCAGCCGTGGTTGGCGCGGATCAGGCCGTGCCAGACCGCCTCGCGCGGGCCGGCCATGCGCATCGCCAGGTTCAGCAGCGACATCGATGTGGTGGATGCGGGATACTTGTCCAGTACCGCCTCGTAGCAGCGGACACGGGTAAAGTGATCGACATCACCCGGCTTGGTCATGCCGACAACCGGATGGATCAGCAGGTTGGCCTGCGCCTCCTTGGCGGCGCGGAAGGTCAGTTCCTGATGCGCTCGGTGCAGCGGGTTGCGGGTCTGGAACGCCACGATGCGGCGCCAGCCCAGCTTGCGGAAATAGGCGCGCAGCTCGTTTGGGGTGTCGCGGCGGGCGCGGAAATCGTAGTGGACCGGTTGCTGAATGCCGACCACGGGGCCGCCCAGATATACCTTGCCGGCCACGTTGTGCAGATAGTTCACGGCCGGGTGCGCGTCGTCGTCCGCGCCAAAGACTTTCTCGGCCTCACGCGCCTTGTCCGGTGTCCAACGGTCGGTCACGGTCATGGTGCCCAGAATGACGCCTTCCTGATCGCGCAGGGCAATGTCCTGACCCAGTTCGATGTTCTCGGCAAAATCTTCGCTGACATCCAGCGTAATCGGCATCGGCCACAGGGTGCCGTCAGCCAGGCGCATGTTTTCCACGACGTTGTCGTAGTCGGCCTCGGACAGGAAACCCTTGAGCGGGTTGAACCCACCATTCATCAGCAGCTCCAGATCGCAGATCTGGCGCGGGCTCAGGTCCCAGCTTGTCAGATCGGCGGCTTCGACCTTCAGTTTCTGGGCCGAGTCATAGGATACGTACAGTTCAGGGATCGGTGCCAGATTGCTTAACATCGTCATCAGAATACTCTTATTACAGTGTGGTGTTGCCTGTCGTCGCGGCGCATGTGCCCCGATGCAGGCCCGGAGTCCATATACCTTCATGAAACAAAGGACGATATGCGTCGAATTCTCCCGGATTGGAAGGATTTTCCATGTTTGGAATGCAATTGCGATCGAGGTTCTTCAAATTGGCAACAATTCCGCCGTATTCAGCGAATGTGTTCCTATGCCGCGACGCTCAGCTCAAGTTCCGATGCACGCTTGACGGTCAGGGCCGGCACCGGGTGGCTCACACCGCGCAGCTCGAAAAAGTGGATGTCTGAAACGCTGTAATCAAACTCCGCCGCCTGCAAAAGCGTCTCGGACACCAGCAGTTCCGCACCCAGTGCCTTGGTTTCGGCTTCCAACCGGCTGGCCACGTTCACGGCATCCCCGATAATGGTGCGAGAAGCCGAACCGGCAGCGCCGATCTCGCCCAAAACCAGATCGCCCAGATGCAGACCCATGCCGATCCGGACACCCGGTGCGCCTTCGCCCTCAAGCTGACGGTTGAACTGCTGCAGCGCCTGGCTGATCTCGGCTGCCGCCTTCAGCCCGGCCCGGGCCGAGCTTGCGGTATCCGGTGTTTCAAACACGGCCAGCAGCCCATCGCCCATGTATTTGTCGACAACACCGCCCTGGGCAGTGATGGGCGGCACGATCGCGTCAAAGAACCGGTTCAGAAGGAACACAATGTCATACGGCAATTGGCCGGTCGTGCGCGCGGTGAACCCGCGCATGTCCAGAAACAGCACGGCAAGCTGGCGCTCTTTTCCCTGACTGGCATGCGCGCGCCCGCGGCGGCCTTCAGGGCGGAACATGCGGAACACGGTTGCGGGTTCGGTCGGGCGAATCTGACAGGCCAGGCGCGCGCCCTGCGGGGCGTTTACGGCGCTCAGACTGCGTGCCTCGACTGCACTGGGGGACGGAAGATCGTCGGTCCCTTTCTCGACAATTACACGGCAGGTGGTGCAACGCCCCTTGCCGCCGCACAATGCAGTGTGCGGGATGCCGTTGGCCTGAGAAATCTCAAGCAGGGTCATGCCTTTCTCTGCCACTACCTCGGGGCCGTCCACATACCGGACACGCACCGAATGCCTGCGCCGCCACATCTTGCGCCCGAAATAGATCAGAAGCGTCGCCCCAAGGGCCACCCAGAACACCATTAGCGAGGTGTTCTTGACACCGAACATGGTTTGGAAAGCTTCGGGGGAGGGCCAGTTGTAGTGCTCGATATACTGCTCGCGAAGGTCATCATCGGCGAAATCCAACCACAGCCGCCGCCCCTCGGTCAGCAGCCCCGCAAGCGCAAAGGTTGGGATGAAAACGGCCAATCCAATCAGATAGGGCACGGCCCGTGACCACCAACGGGTCAGGCGCAGCCACATATGCAGGCCGATACAGCCATGTATCCAGACCAACAACAGCAACAGGCTTTGCATCCAGATCGCGATGCTGGGCCACATCAGGATGATGATATAGCCCATCTCGTCATTCACATCGAAAATCTCGTGCGCATACCGTGTATGAACAATGTGAGAGATCAGCTGCAGCGGGATCAGCAACCCCAGAACAACCTGCAATCCGGTGCTGAACGGCATGCGCAGGGTTCTGCGCTGGGCGATGGAATAAAGCGCCAGACCGGCATGGGTGAACAGCGCCGCATACAGAAGGATTGCCCCGGCATCGTGCCGGGTCACAGCCTGACGCCCATCCTGCATGCCATGCAGGTAATCCGTGTGAAACAGGCCCAGGCCAATGTTGATGAAATGGAAGAAGGCAAAGGTAAACAGGACAAGGCCGCTGCCGATCCGAAGACGGGTAGCCCATCCGCCGCGCCACAGAACGTTACTCAATGATGCCACCCATATCCGGCCTTTCGTGCCCCAAAGTCTGATACGGGGTAGGGCGGCGGTCAAGACGGCCATCGGGCGAAGGACTGAATTCACCGTGCGGCGCTGGTGAATTCAGCCAATTGCTTATTCCTGTTCGGCCAGGAAACGCTCGGCGTCCAGTGCGGCCATGCAACCCATTCCGGCGCTGGTGACGGCCTGGCGATAGATATGGTCCGTCAGGTCACCCGCAGCGAAAACACCGGGAACCGAGGTTTCGCTGGACCCCGGTTTGGTCACGACATAGCCACCCATATGGGTTTCCAGCGTGTCCTTGACCAGTTCGTTGGCCGGAGCGTGGCCGATGGCCACGAATACGCCCTTGCAAGGAATTTCCGTGATCTCGCCGGTTTTCACGTTCTTCACGCGCACGCCTTCCACGCCCAGCGGAGCATCGGTTCCGATCACCTCGTCCAGTTCATGGAACCACAGCGCCTCGATCTTTTCGTTTTTGAACAGGCGATCCTGCAGGATTTTTTCTGCCCGCAGTTCATCCCGGCGGTGAATCAGCGTGACCTTGCTTGCAAAGTTGGTCAGGAACAGCGCCTCTTCGACGGCGGTATTGCCGCCACCGATCACCACGATCTCCTGTCCACGATAGAAGAACCCGTCGCAGGTGGCGCAGGCAGATACGCCAAAGCCCTTGAACTTGTCTTCCGAGGGCAGGCCAAGCCACTTGGCGCGGGCGCCAGTGGCAAGAATGACCGCGTCTGCCGTGTAAACCGTGCCGCTGTCACCCTTCGCGGTGAACGGGCGCTTGCTGATATCCAGATCGCTGATGATGTCGCCGATGATCTCGCAGCCCATCGCCGCTGCGTGTTCCTGCATCTTGATCATCAGATCGGGGCCCTGCACCTCGGTAAAGCCGGGATAGTTCTCGACATCGGTTGTGGTGGTCAGCTGGCCGCCGGGCTCGATCCCCTGTACCAGGATCGGCTCCAGCATTGCCCGGCTCGCATAAACGCCGGCCGTGTATCCGGCCGGTCCCGACCCGATGATCAGAACCTTGGTGTGTTTTGTGTCGGCCATGGTACCCCCAACTCGATCTGCCTGATGTGGGCGCTCGGCCCGTTGAGGGTGGATATAGCGACCGCTTGATCGGGCTTAAAGCCCCTTCCTGACGGTTCCTGTACGGCAGGCAGGTCAGGCGTTGTCGATCAATTTTGCATTACAAATAAACAATATTGCGCGGCGGTGAAATAATATTGCGCATTAGCTGGGCGCTGATATAACAACTGAAAATTCAGGAGCATTCCATGGTCGCCACACGGCTGGATGAGATTGACCGCAAAATTCTGGCGGAATTGCAGGCAGACGGTCGCATGACCAATGTAGAACTGGCCAAACGCGTGGGAATATCGGCCCCGCCGTGTCTGCGCCGAGTGCGCACGCTCGAGGAATCAGGCCTGATCCACGGCTACCACGCCGACGTCAACGCCCGCGAACTTGGGTTCGAAGTGCAGGTCTTTGCCATGGTCGGGCTCGAAAGCCAGGCCGAATCCGAACTCAGCGCGTTCGAAAATCGGTGCCGGGAATGGCCACTGGTCCGCGAATGCCACATGCTGAACGGCGAAGTCGATTTCATCCTGAAATGCGTTGCGCCAGATCTCAGCAGCTTTCAGCAGTTTCTGACAGGCGACTTGCTGACCACGCCGAACGTGGCCAGCGTCAAGACGTCGCTTGTCATCCGCGGCGCAAAAGACGAGCCCGGCGTGCCCTTCGACGTTCTGGAAGAACGAATGAACCGGACGGCGTAACCCCCGCGCGTTTTGGATGTGCCGTAACCGGCGGCAGCATTGCGGCGACCGCCAAAGATAAGATCCAACTGAGTATTAGCTGCATTATGCCCCCACTATGCAGTAATCGTTAACATTTCACGCTGATATCGCGTCCACCTCTCCATCTCCGGCGCGCGGCATCAGCAGCGGGCCAAAATCGTTGAGCGACTCGATATGAGCAAACAGGTTCAAATAGATCGACCGCAAAGAGTGGCTGATCATCCGAACAGCATTAACACCTGGATGATAAGACTCAAAAGACAACCCATCAACACTTATCACCGAATGCCGTTTGAGGCAGATATGAAACAGTTCGACCGGAGTGGGCGGCAATGTTTCGATAACGCCCATTCCGTCCTGGAACTCCCGAACCGGTGCCAGAATCGGCGCGCCGCCATGCAGGTGGCGCAAATGGGCCGGGCAGCCCAGCAGCCGGGCTGCTGGTCCGGCGATGACACCGGACATCGGCTTCTGCATCCCGAACGTGTCGGCCATGATCCGGGTCAATGGCCGCGTCCGGCCGCGAGAATCTTCGCGTCCTGGAATCAGCGTGACGGATCCTTTCCACAGCACGGTTTCCGAGGTGCCATCCTGTGTCAGGACCGTATCCCCCGGCATCAGATCTTCGATTGCAATCGGTCCGCGTTCGGTATCGACCAGCGAACCGCGCGTGAAAGCGCAGAACGCGTCCTCGAACATGGGCAGCGCCGGTGCGATGTGGCGGGTTTGCGAAACTTCACCGTTTTTCAGCAAGGTGCTGACTTCGTAGCGCCGCAGCTGCGCCTTTGCCTTTACTGGCGGTTGTTGGGCTTCGCGCAGCATCGCCGACGTTTCGACGGCATTTCTGGCGGCGCGTGCCAATGAATTTGGAATAGTCATATTTATTCCGTCCCCTCTAAATACCGGTCATGCAGGCCGAACCCTAGGGCAGACCCACCAGATCGGTGTTGTTCTTTGTCTTGAATGAAACGAGAGACCACAGGACGGCAGTCGGAATTCCCGCGCGTCGCGACGCAATATCGCATAACTTTGGTCAACACATTGACCCCCCAGACAAACTCACACAAACGCAAACTGAAATTGTTCACGCACACACGCCCCGTATCAGCGCCACGCAGTATGGTCGTGGCAGCTCGTGCATCGGGCCGGAGCACCCTCCCGTTGCACGTATTAGCCCTTGGAACCGGCAGCATGGTTCCGCGGGCCTTCATGATCAGCGCCGCGCCGCCAGACGGCGTGCAACTCTGACAGATCTGCTGGAAACTCGCTTCCATGGCATGTCAGGGTTTTGATCCCTGATCGCCGCGAAAACAGCGCTTAGAAAGCGTGATCTCGTCTTCATAACTTTGTCCTGCTCAATTATTGGGGCTTAGGCCCGTTTTCCCTTGTGTGAACCATTTGTGACGCTGATTTGCGGCACCGATAAGGCTGATCCGGGATCAATTGAGGACAAATTGAAGGTAAGCGGTTCCCTTTGTTAACATTGCCGCGCCAATCAAAGGTCAAAACGTATAACTGTTTGACAGCGGACAATAATTTCCGTTCGATTCTGATTGGAATAAACACCAAAAATGTGGCGGAAAAGCGGCAAAATTGCCTTAATCTTGTCTAAAACTACAATCTGATCGCGGAAATCAGGCGCCCGTAGTCCGCCTCTTTGGCGTGTGTCGACCGGCGGTAGGAATAGAACCTTTCAGGGTCGGAATAGGTGCAATGCCGTGTCCATTCCGCCTGCCCGATACCCGCCGCCCGCAGCCGGTGCAGGCCAAAGGCGGGCAGATCGAAATGAAGTCGATCGCCTTGCCCATTTACGAAAAACCGCATGTTATCGGGCGAGTCCGCGGCAAAGTCATCCAAAAACTCCGGCCCGACCTCATATGCGCGTTGCGAGATCGTGGGGCCTATCACCGCAATGGTGTCTTCGCGGCGCGCGCCTAGGGCCACCATGGCCTCCAACGTGGCTTCCAGCACACCATCCAGGGCACCGCGCCACCCGGCATGTGCGGCCCCGATCACATTTGCGTTTGGATCAGCAAACAGCACTGGCTGGCAGTCGGCCGTCAGGATCGTCAGGGCCAGCCCGGGCATTGCAGTCACAACCGCGTCCGCCTTTGGCTTCTCACCGGTAACCGGGGCATCGACCGTCAGGACGGTTGGGGAATGCACCTGATGCACACTGATCAGCGCGTCGGGGGTAACTGCCATCGCATCGGCCACCCGGCTGCGGTTCACGGTTACGACGTCGGTCTGGTCAGACGACCCGTACCCGCAGTTCAGCCCCGAGAAGATTCCGGATGACGCCCCGCCGCGGCGGCTGAAAAACCCATGGCGGACAGGGGACAGAAGATCAGATGTCAGAATCTCGAGCGTCATGGTTCCAGTCCCGGTGGTGGAGAAGCGTTTGCCGGATAGAGGCCCAGCACTTTGAACAGGTTTCCCATTTCCTCGGGATGCGTCAACCGGCGATGTGCCGAGACCAGCGAATCCAGCGCCGGACCGGTTAATGATTGAGCCAGTCTTTGCGCGCGTGCCGTTATCCCCAGCCGCTCAAGGAAAACGCCCTGTGGGGTCAGGCGCGTGTGGGCACAGCCCGCTGTCCGGCTGGCCGCTGCAAGGGGTTCGAAATCAACATGAGCCGTCAGGTCGGCCTGGCCCGGATCCGTCAGCACGTCTGACCGCTGATGCCCGCGCAGCGCCTGCAACGTGTCGCCCAGCGATCGCCAGTCGCCGTAATCCACGATCAGGCCAACTCCTCCATACGCCGCTATGCGACCGGCAATTTCGGTGAGATAAGGCGCCGCAGCTGCGCAAAGCTCGACCAAATCGCCATCCATTGTATCCTCAAGCCGGTCTTGCAGGGCAATTTGCGACCCCAATGGCCCCAGACCAAAATGCAGCGCACCCTGATCCGCGCCGATCAGACGCTCGCGCCAACCCTCGCCGTCACGCAGGAATTGCCGGATGGGCAGGGCATCAAAGAACTCATTAGCTACAAGATAAGTGGGAAGGCTTGGCAATTCATCGATCGCGTCGATCCAAACGGGTGCGTAGTCCTTCAGAGTCTCCGCCTGCATGGCGCGCAGTGTGGGTGATGCCTCCAGCAACAGCACCCGCGCCGCGTCATGAAAGCCGGGAACCTCCCGCGTCGCGCGCAGGATATCGGCCATCAGGGTTCCGCGACCGGGACCGAGTTCAACCAATGCAATCCGCGACGGACTTCCCTGATCCAGCCAGCTTTGCGCCAGGCACAAGCCGAGCATTTCTCCGAACATCTGGCTTATTTCGGGTGCGGTAATGAAATCGCCCTGCACGCCCAGCGGGTCGCGGGTTGTGTAGTATCCCAAATCAGGATGCAGCAGGCATTCGCTCATGTAATCGGCAATCGTCATCGGGCCGTCCTGCCCGATCCGTGCCAGCAGGTGATCGGTCAGGGTCATTTCGCCGCCCGGGCACGCAGGGCAAACCACAGGCCAAGAGCGATCATCGGCAAAGACAACAACTGTCCCATCGTCAGCCCATAGCCGCCCACATGCCACGCAAGACCCAACGGGTTGCCGGGAGAAACAAACTGCGCATCCGGCTGGCGGAAGAACTCGACTATAAAACGCGACGCGCCGTATCCGGCCAGAAACACGCCCATGATCAGGCCGGGTTTGCGGAACGCCCCGCGCCGATAGGCCAGCCACAGCAAAAGCGCGCCAAGCAGGATGCCTTCAAGTGCAGCCTCATACAATTGTGAAGGGTGGCGCGCGCACATGCCCGCCACAACGCCGGGGCAGTCCTGCGCGGCCATGCCGGGAAAGATCACAGCCCATGGCGCATCGCTTGGCCGCCCCCAGAGTTCCGCATTGATGAAATTTGCCAGTCGCCCAAGCAACAATCCCGGCGGTACGGTGTGGGCGATCAGATCGGCCAGAGACAGCGCCGGTATATTATGCCGCCTTGCATAAAGATATGCGGCGACAACCACGCCCAGCAATCCGCCGTGAAAGGCCATGCCGCCTTGCCAGACTTTCAGGATATCCAGCGGATGCGACAGGTAGTATCCGGGCTGATAAAACAGCACGAACCCCAGCCGTCCGCCCAGAATGACGCCAAGGATGATCCACGTGACCAGATCCTCCAGCTGTTCCTTGCGCAGAGGCGGCACCTCGCCGGGCCACAGGGCAGGGCGACGCAACGCGGACAGCGCCATCCGCCACGCGATCAGAATGCCGGCGATGTAAGCCAGTGCGTACCATCGCAGCGCGAACTCCATCCCGAACAGCGAGATCGAGAACAATTCGGGCGACAGATCGGGAAAATTCAGAATAGCCTGCATGTGCGTCTCATTGCCCGGGCTTTGCAGGGCAAGTCAACCTTGAGTCCGGCTCATTCTTTACCCATATAGGGACCAACCGCGAAACCGGAGTTAGAGACATGCAAACCCGCAACAAAATCCTGGACGACGTATCCCAGCTGATGACCAACGCGATGGGCGTGGCGCAGGGCGCGCGGGAAGAGGCCGAAAATGCGATGAAGTCGATGATCGACCGCTGGCTGGCCGACCGTGATTTCGTCACCCGCGAAGAATTCGATGCCGTCCGTGCCATGGCCCAGAAAGCGCGCGAAGAAAATGCGGCGCTCGAAGCGCGGATTGCAGCGCTTGAGGCGAAACTGGACAAGTAACGTTCCGTTCGCGCCGCGTTGACCAAGTTTTCACGACAAAATTATCTGCCGCGCAATCCGAATTAACGGGTTGTGCGATGCGGTGTATTTTGACGCGTCGCAGAATTAAATCAAGAAAAAGCTGGGCAAAGTGCCAATATTTTGGATGCCGTTGCAGGCTGTCCACAACTTATTGCTGTTATCCCCAAGAATGGGGGTTGTCAGAATATCAACCACATCGCACCATATTTAGTACAGGCCCAAGGGGGAAGCCCGGCTTGTAGAGCAGGCAACTAGCAATGGGGCGCTGCCAGCCCCGAAATGCTAGAGAAGGAGCGAGGTGGCATTATGGCCCTTTCCGAACAGTTTCTAGAAGAAGACCTTCATCCGATTGATATTGTTGAACATCTGGCCGAACACCACGACTGGGATTTTGACCGCATCGGCGATGACCAGATTGCCATGGCCGTCGAAGGCCAGTGGCGGACCTATTCGATCACGCTGGCCTGGTCCAACTATGACGAAACACTGCGGATGGTCTGTTCGTTCGAAATGGAACCGCCGGCCGAACGGGAAATGCAGCTTTACGAGCTGCTCAACAAGATGAACGACCAGTGCTGGGCTGGGGCCTTTACCTACTGGGCCAACCAGAAACTGATGGTCTACCGCTATGGTCTGGTGCTGGCGGGCGGCCAGATGGCCAGCGCCGAGCAGATCGATACGATGATCAACGCCGCCGTACTCAGCGCCGAGCGGTATTACCCGGCGATACAACTGGTCACGTGGGGCAACCGTACCCCGGAAGAGGCCATTCAGGTCGCCATTGCAGAGGCCTACGGCCGCGCGTAAAGCTTTGCCCTGAATCGTTACATTACGAGAGGGGCAATCATGGATATGTCACGCGTCGCCGATCAAGGGCTTGTGCTTTTGGGATGTGGCAAGATGGGGTCCGCCATGCTCGCCGGATGGCTTGAGCATGGTCTTCCCGCATCTTCGGTCTGGGTTATCGACCCTTACCCTTCCGACTGGCTCAAGGCGCAGGGCGTGAACATCAACACACCGTTGCCCGAAGCGCCCGCCGTGGTGCTTGTTGCCGTCAAACCGCAGATGATGGGCGACGCGCTGCCCGCGATCAAGGCGCTGGGCGGTGGCACCAGCCTGTTCATCTCTGTTGCAGCCGGAACTTCGCTGGCCACGTTCGAGGACGTTCTGGGGCAGGGTACCCCGATCATCCGCGCCATGCCAAACACGCCCGCCGCGATCCGCCAGGGCATTACCGCGCTGATCGGCAACGCCAACGCCACAGACGCCGATGCGGATCTGGCCGAATCCCTGCTCTCGGCCATCGGACAGACGGTCCGGCTGCAGAGTGAGGACCAGATGGATGCCGTAACCGGCCTCAGCGGTTCGGGTCCAGCTTATGTTTTTCACCTGATCGAAGCGCTCGCCAAGGCGGGCGAGGCGCATGGCCTGCCGCACGAACTGGCGATGAAGCTGGCCAAATCCACCGTGGCCGGGGCCGGTGCGCTGGCCATGGCCGCCGAGGAAGACCCCGCACAACTGCGCATCAATGTCACCTCGCCCAACGGGACAACGCAGGCCGCGCTTGAGGTTCTGATGCACGAGGAAACCGGGTTCCCGGATCTTCTGCACCGCGCCGTCGGCGCTGCAACCAACCGGTCGAGGGAGCTGTCGCGTGAGTGAGATTTCCTTCGACGACTTTCTGAAGGTTGATATCCGCGTGGGTCAGGTGGTGCGCGCAGAACCATATCCCGAAGCCCGCAAACCCGCGATCAAGATGTGGATCGACTTCGGCGACGAGATCGGCGAGCGCAAAACCTCGGCTCAGATCACGGCCCATTACGACCCGGCCGGGCTGGTCGGCAAACATGTGATGGCCGTGATCAACTTTCCGCCGCGCCAGATCGGACGTTTCATGTCCGAAGTTCTGGTGCTGGGGCTGCCGGACGAAAACGGCGAAATCGTTCTTATCGGCCCTGACGGCAAGGTCCCGCTGGGCGGGCGGATGCACTGATGAAGCTCTGGATCACCCGACCGATGACACCCGCCGTCGAAGCCCGCGCCCGTGCCGAGTTCGACGTCCAGATCAGGTCTGAAACCACGCCGCTTGACCACGCTGAAATGCATCGTGCCTTGACCGAGTTCGATCTGGTGGTTCCGACGTTGGGCGATCAGTTCTCGGCGCAGATCATCGGTGAGGTGCCCGCACCGCGATGCAAGCTGCTGGCCAATTTCGGCGTGGGTTACAACCATATCGACGTGGATGCGGCACGGTCGGCAGGTATCGCCGTTACCAACACGCCTGGCGCTGTCACGGACGCCACCGCTGACATCGCCATGACCCTTCTGCTGTCCACTGCTCGCCGTGCGGGCGAGGGTGAGCGGCTGGTCCGATCGGCTGGCTGGCGGGGGTGGCACCCGACCCAGATGCTGGGCCACCACGTGACCGGCAAGCGGGTCGGCATCGTGGGCATGGGCCGTATCGGGCAGGCCATCGCACGGCGCTGTCATTTCGGGTTCGGTATGCAGGTTGCCTATCAGTCGCGCAGCCCAAAGGACGTCGATTTTCCCGCGGACTACATCCCCAAACTGAGCGACCTTGCAGCGTCGGTCGATTTCCTGGTTCTTGCCGTCCCCGGCGGCGTGCAAACGAGGCATCTGGTCAACACGCAGGTTCTTGAGGCGATGAAGCCGTCCGGCCTGCTGATCAACATCGCGCGGGGCGAGGTCGTGGACGAGGCGGCCCTGATCGTGGCCCTGCGAGACGGCCGAATCGCGGGCGCGGGTCTGGACGTATACGAATTCGAACCGATCGTCCCTCAGGCCCTTCGTGATATGGAAAACGTGACATTGTTGCCGCATCTGGGCACGGCCACCGAAGAGGTGCGTACCGATATGGGGCAGATGGCGCTGGACAATGTCGCGGCCTTTGTTGCGGGGCGTCCGTTGCTCAACCCGGTTTAGACGCCCACCGCCTGGCGCCAGTGTTTGCGGCACAGCGAAACATAGGTTTCGTTGCCGCCGATCTGCACCTGTGCGCCTTCGGTGATGGCCTGGCCGTTTTCGTCCTGCCGGATCACCATGGTCGCCTTACGTCCGCATCTGCAGATGGTGCGCACCTCGCGCATCTCGTCGGCCAGCGCTAGCAGGGCGGCCGAGCCCGGGAACAGCTTTCCGAGAAAATCGACCCGCAACCCATACGCCAGCACGGGAACATCCAGATCGTCCACCGCGCGGGCCAGTTGCCATACCTGATCCTCGGTCAGAAACTGCGCCTCATCGACGAAGACGCAGGCGATTTTGCCTTTGTTCCGGCGATCTTGGATCATCTGAAAAACGTCGTCTTCCGTTGCGAACACATCCGCTTCGGCGGATATTCCGATGCGAGAAGCGATGCGACCGACACCGGCCCGTCCATCCAGCGCGGCGGTCATCAGATAGGTATCCATGCCCCGCTCGCGATAGTTGTGCGATGCCTGCAGCAACACGGTCGATTTGCCCGCATTCATGGTGGAATAGTTGAAATACAGTTTTGCCATGGGCCGGGTCTAAATCGGGTGAACCAAGGGGGCAAGTCATCAATGGCATTAAGGAAGCGACGTCGCCGTTGCGGTTGCATGGGCCGAGCAGATGCTCTCTGGGGATGGAACCCGCGCGCCCACAACAACGACGCCGTCGGCCAACATATGGCCTAAACAGAGCGGAGCTAAGAATCAGCTCCGCGATCACTCATTACCGGCTTGAAATGCCGCCACTCACTCACAAAATCCCCGCATATCTGAGGGATAGCCAATATATGACATTTCAATTATGAATCGAATATGGGAAATTTCCCCACCCTTTCCCCCAAATGCGGTCGGCTGAAGGGTGATTACAGGTAACAAAGGTAAAACAATGGCAGATATCGGGGCCTATCTGAAAAAGCATACCGAAGCACTGGTCAAAGATGTGGGAATCGAATCTGCCTGTAAGATAACGGGCAAGTCCAAAGCGACACTTGGGCGGTACTATTCAGACAACGCCGAACACAGCGACCGGTTCATGCCGGTGGACGCCGTAGCGCGGCTTGAGACGGTGGCAGGCTTCCCCCACGTTACCTCTGCGCTGGCCGATCTCAATAACATTACTTTGTCGTATGACGGCCGGAATTCCGACTCCCCGCGCACCGGCGGCGTGAACTCGGACGTCATCGCCTTAAGTCAGCGTTTTGCGATGCTGATGACCGAATACCAGGCTGCCATCGAAGACGGTATCATCACCGTGAACGAGGCAAAGCGGCTGCTGAGAGAAACCAGTCTGTTGCAGCAGGTGCTGATCGAAATGAAGCTGCATCTGGAAGAAGAAAGCGTCAGCTGAATCGCCGGAACTCGGGTCCGAGATGCGATTTTCGTGAACAGACGCTTGCCCGAATGATTGTGAACTCAGCCGTGCCGCTTCACAATCACAGACCCGACCGAATAACCGGCCCCGAAGGAACAGATCAGGCCGATCTGGCCATCTTCCAGATCGTCCGAGTATTTCGAGAATGCAATGATCGACCCGGCGGATGAGGTGTTAGCGTAATCCTGCAGGATATTGGGCTGCTCACCCGGATCGGGCACGCGGCCCAGAACCTTTTTGCCGATGAAATCGTTCATGGTCTTGTTGGCCTGATGCAGCCACAGCCGTTTCAGATCGTCACTGCCTAGCCCCTCGGCCTCCATGTGATCGGTGATGTGCTGGCTGACCATCGGCAGCACCTCCTTGAACACCTTGCGCCCGTTCTGCATGAACTGCATGTCGCGCCGATCTTCCATCCCGGCCGGTCGGGTGCGGCGCAAAAAGCCGTTGTTGTTGCGGATGTTGTTGGAAAATGCCGTGGCGCAGCGGGTCGAGAGAATCTCAAAATGGGCGCCCGTGGCATCCTCCTGCCGCTCGATCAGCGTGGCGGTTGCAACATCGCCGAAAATGAAGTGGCAATCGCGGTCGCGCCATTCCAGATGGCCCGAGCAGATCTCGGGGTTGACCACCAGCGCCGCCCGGACAGACCCCGACCGGACCATATCCGCAGCCGCCTGAATCCCGAACGTGGCCGAGGAACAGGCGACATTCATGTCAAACCCGAAGCCCGAGATACCGAGCGCCTGCTGTATCTCGATCGCAATGGCAGGATAAGCGCGCTCGTGGTTCGAGGCAGCGCAGATCACCAGATCAATGTCATCCGCCGTGAGACCGGCCTGCGTCATGGCCTTTTTGCAGGCATCCACCGCCATTTCGGTCATGATCCCCGGCTCATCATCGCCGCGCTGCCGTAGAAGCGGGTGCATCACGTCCGGATCCAGAACGCCGGATTTGTCCATCACATAACGGTTTTCGATCCCTGATGCCTTCAGGATGAACTCTTCCGACGAATGCTGCATCGCCTCCATGCGCCCGTCCGCGATGGCCTGCGCGTTCGCGGCGTTCTGTTTGTCGGCATAGGCGTTGAACGCTTCGACAAGCTCGGCATTGGTGATGACATTTTCGGGTGTGAAAACCCCGGAGCCGGTGATGGCAGGCGTATACATGGTCGGTCCTGATTGGTCTGGATCAGCACAAAATGCCGATGCAAGGCGGGCAGATCAAGGTTGGGTGACCTAAGGGAATGCGCGGGAACACGCCGGGTGATGTAACCTCCGGCGTGATTGCTTTTGCTTACCCGACTATGTGAACAACCTGCCCGAGCCAGAAAAAACCCCCGGATTGCTCCGAGGGTTTCGAGTAACATTCAAATGACGCTGAACCGTGTCAGCCCTGCAGCGACCTGACCTCGACATCACCCTCGGCCTGCGCCTTGATCGCCAGAGCGGCAGCATGGCTGGCAGCGGCTGTGGTGAAATACGGGATCTTGTCATAAAGCGCGATCGAGCGGATGGCCTTACTGTCCTCGACCGCCTGCGCGCCTTCGGTGGTGTTCATCAGCAACTGAACCTGACCGTCTTTCAGCATGTCGACCACGTCCGGGCGGCCTTCATAAACCTTGTTGACCACGTCGCAGGGCACGCCCTGTTCAGCCAGCCAGCTTTGCGTGCCCCGGGTCGCGACAAGTGTAAAGCCCTGCGCCACCAGCACCTGCGCCGCTTCAAGCATCGTCCAGCCCTTGTCCGCGTCCTTGATCGAGATGAACGCGCGCCCCGAAGACGGCAGGACCATCCCGGCGCCCATCTGCGCCTTCAGGAAGGCGCGCGGGAAGCTGCGGTCCCAGCCCATCACTTCCCCGGTCGAGCGCATTTCGGGGCCTAGGATCGTGTCGACGCCGGGGAAGCGGGCAAAGGGCAGCACCGCCTCTTTAACCGAAAACCACGGCATGTCCGGGTCGGCCAGTGTCATCTGATCGGCGATCTTGGTGTCGTCCACGGTCTTGTAGGCCGGACGCATCGGGAAGTTCGAAAGCTTTTCACCCGCCATCACCCGCGCCGCGATCGAGGCAATCGCACTGTCGGTCGCCTTGGCGACAAACGGCACCGTGCGGCTGGCGCGCGGGTTCACCTCGATCAAATAGATCTCATCATCCTTGATGGCGAACTGCACGTTCATCAGGCCCACGACGTTCAGAGCTTTGGCCAGTTTGAACGCCTGATCCTTGATCTGGTCGAGGATCTCTTTCGAGAGCGAATAGGGCGGCAGCGAACAGGCCGAGTCACCCGAGTGCACGCCTGCCTCTTCGATATGCTGCATGATACCGGCTACGTGTACGTCGGTGCCATCGCACAGCGCATCCACATCCAGTTCGACCGCTCCGGCCAGATAGCTGTCCAGCAGAACCGGGCTGTCACCCGAAACCACCACGGCCTCGTTGATATAGCGTTTCAGCTGGTCCATATCGCGCACGATTTCCATCGCGCGGCCACCCAGCACGTAAGAGGGGCGTATCACCAGCGGGAAGCCGATGTCTTCGGCAATTTCCAGCGCCTGCTCGTCGGTAGAGGCAATACCGTTATTGGGCTGTTTCAAACCCAGATCGTTGACCAGCGCCTGGAACCGCTCGCGGTCTTCGGCAAGGTCGATGGCGTC
Source organism: Ruegeria sp. AN11 (assembly GCF_056536005.1). Taxonomy (NCBI): domain Bacteria; kingdom Pseudomonadati; phylum Pseudomonadota; class Alphaproteobacteria; order Rhodobacterales; family Roseobacteraceae; genus Ruegeria; species Ruegeria sp. AN11. The sequence continues at coordinate 3,908,394 of NZ_JBQFJD010000001.1, forward strand.
CGGCGTGGTGCCGAGGATCGGAATGCCTTCGGCCTCAAGCGCGTTGGCCAGTTTCAGCGGCGTCTGGCCGCCGAACTGAACGATAACACCGTGCAACGTGCCGTTTTCCTGTTCTTTCGTCAGGATTTCCATCACGTGTTCAAAGGTCAGCGGCTCGAAATACAACCGGTCCGAGGTGTCATAATCGGTCGAGACCGTCTCGGGGTTGCAGTTGACCATGATGGTCTCATACCCCGCCTCGGTCAGCGCGAAACAGGCGTGACAGCAGCAATAGTCGAACTCGATGCCCTGACCGATCCGGTTCGGACCACCACCGAGGATGACAACCTTCTTGCGGTCCGACGGACGTGCCTCGCATTCAACCTCACCCATCATCGGGGCTTCGTAGGTCGAGTACATATAGGGCGTCTGTGCTTCGAATTCGGCGGCACAGGTGTCGATGCGTTTGAACACGGCATTCACACCCAGGTTGCGGCGGGCGCGGCGGACGTTTGCTTCGTCGCGGCCAGACAGGTTGCCCAGTCGCGCATCGGTGAAGCCCAGCATCTTCAGCTTGCGAATACCGTCCTCGGTTACCGGCAGGCCGTCTTTGCGGACCGTGCGCTCGGCCTCGATGATCTCGCGGATACGGGCCAGGAACCACGGGTCAAACTTGGTAACGCCGAAAATCTCGTCATCGGTCAGACCGTGACGCATGGCCTGCGCGATGGTGCGAAGGCGGTCGGGCGTCTGCTGACTGATCGCCTTGATGACGTGCGCCTTGTCGTCACCGCTTTCGCCCTCGTCCCACAGGCCGATGCTCAACCCCGGAATTTCGATCTCGTCAAACCCGGTCAGGCCCGATTCCATCGACGCCAGCGCCTTCTGCATCGATTCGTGGATGGTGCGGCCGATGGACATTGCCTCACCCACCGACTTCATCGCGGTGGTCAGGTAGGGTTCGCTGCCCGGGAATTTCTCGAAGGCGAATTTCGGGATCTTGGTGACGACATAGTCGATTGTTGGCTCGAACGACGCGGGCGTGACCTTGGTGATGTCGTTGTCCAGTTCGTCCAGTGTATAGCCCACAGCAAGCTTGGCGGCGATCTTGGCAATCGGGAAACCGGTCGCTTTCGAGGCCAGCGCCGAGGAGCGCGACACGCGCGGGTTCATCTCGATCACGACCATACGGCCATCTTCAGGGTTGATCGCCCACTGCACGTTCGACCCACCTGTTTCGACGCCAATCTCACGCAGAACGGCGATCGAGCCGTTGCGCATGATCTGGTATTCCTTGTCGGTCAGTGTCAGGGCAGGGGCCACGGTGATCGAGTCGCCGGTGTGCACGCCCATCGGGTCCACGTTTTCGATGGAACAGACGATGATGGCGTTGTCGGCGGCGTCGCGCACCACCTCCATCTCGTATTCCTTCCAGCCCAGCAGGCTTTCGTCGACGAGGATCTGGTTCACCGGCGAGGCATCCATGCCGGAGCGGCAAAAATGAATATAATCCTCGCGGTTATAAGCAACACCACCGCCGGTTCCGCCCAGTGTAAAGGCGGGGCGGATGATCGCAGGCAGGCCGATTTCTTCCAGTTCGTCCAACGCCATCTGTACGCCGGCATCCAGATCGGTGGAGCCGTTCTCGCGCTTGGGTGCGGTCACGATGGTTGCCTTGGGGTTCTCAAGACCCAGCCGGTCCATCGCCTCGCGGAACAGGGCGCGGTCCTCGGCCATTTCGATGGCATTGCGCTTGGCGCCAATCATCTCAACCCCGAACTTCTCGAGCACACCCATCTCTTCCAAAGCCAGCGAGGTGTTCAGACCGGTCTGCCCGCCCATCGTGGGCAGCAGAGCGTCTGGGCGCTCTTTCTCGATGATCTTGGCAACCACTTCGGGCGTGATCGGTTCGATATAGGTGGCATCTGCAAGACCGGGATCGGTCATGATCGTAGCGGGGTTCGAGTTCACCAGAATGACCCGGTACCCTTCTTCCCGCAGCGCCTTGCAGGCCTGTGCGCCCGAATAGTCGAATTCGCAGGCCTGTCCGATGACAATGGGGCCGGCCCCGATGATCATGATCGACTGGATGTCGGTTCTTCTGGGCATGGCCTGGTTCCTTCGATTGTCCGCGAGTCAGGGCACCCTCCGAGTGCCCAAATTGTCCTGCGTTATAGGGACCGCGCCAAAAGGTTCAAGGGGGATCGAAAACAGGGATGAAATTGCCGCTTTCCCCTCTTTCCCTTACCGCCGTATTCTCTATACCGCGCAGCACGGTAAATTGAGGATGCACGTGCGAATTCGTTTCGATCAGGGGCCAGCCGGACCCGGAACCAGTTTCGACCGACCAGCCAGAGTGATCCGCGTGGACAGGGCGGAGGACGTGCCCCAGGCGATGGCGGCGCTGGATTCGGCGCGCGCTGACGGTGCATGGCTGGCAGGCTACGCCAGTTACGAGCTTGGATATGTTTTAGAGCCGCGCCTTAACGACCGCCTGCCGGAAGATCGCCGCCTGCCGCTTCTGTGTTTTGGCGTTTATGACGCGCCCACACAACGTGATCTTCCCGCCGCCGCCGGCGGGGTGACCGGTTTTCAGCCACGCTGGGATGAGGCCCGGTATACCCGCGCCTTTCGACAGGTTCATGACGCGATCGGGGCCGGGGATATCTATCAGGCCAATCTGACCTTTCCGATCGATCTGACGGTCGAAGGCGACAGCGCCGCGCTATACGCGGCCCTTGCAGCAGGCCAGCCTGTCGGCCATGGCGCGTTGATCGAGCAAGACGATCTGCCCGATCTGCTCAGCCGCTCGCCCGAGCTGTTTTTCCGCACCGACGCCGACCGCGGGATCGAAACCCGCCCGATGAAAGGCACTCAGCCTCGCAGCGAGGACATGGCGGAAGACGCCCGCCGCCGCGCATTCCTGTCGACCGACGACAAGAACCGCGCCGAGAACCTGATGATCGTTGATCTGCTGCGCAACGATATCAGCCGCGTCGCCTTGCCCGGATCGGTCCGGGTGCCCGAACTGTTCAAGGTCGAAACCTACGCCACCGTCCATCAGATGGTCTCGCTGGTGCAGGCGCAACTTCATATGGGCGCGGAATTGTCCGATATCCTCACGGCACTTTTTCCCTGTGGCTCGATCACCGGCGCGCCCAAAATCCGCGCGATGGAGATCTTGTCCGACCTCGAACTCTGGCCGCGCGACATTTATTGCGGCACAATCGGCTGGGCAGCGCCGGACGGACGGTCGGAATTCAACGTAGCGATCCGTACGCTGATGGTGGAAAACGGCGCTGCCACGCTGAATGTCGGCGGCGGCGTCGTCTGGGACAGCACCGCCCCGTCCGAATATGAGGAAGCGCTATGGAAAGCCCGCTTTGCCCGCCAGCCGAGACTGACTTCCGCCTGATTGAAACACTGGCCTACCGGCCGGGGCAGGGGATGATCCGGCTGGATCTTCATCTGAACCGGATGCAGCGCACAGCAAACGCCCTGCACCTGCCGTTTTCCCCGGACGACGCACAATCGGCGCTGCAGACCATAACGGGCGATACCCCGCTCCGGTGTCGTTTGACGATGGACGTGTCAGGCCGTTTCGAGGTGACCACCGGGGTGTTGGCCGACAATCCTGCGGTCTGGCGGATTGCCGTGGCCGAAACACGGCTGTCTTCGTCGGATATCTGGTTGCGGCACAAGACCACGCAACGCGAAACCTATGACATCGCCCGGGCCTCGTTGCCTGCCGGAACGGATGAGCTGATTTTCCTCAACGAACTGGACGAGCTGTGCGAGGGCACCATAACGAACCTGTTCATCGAAACCTCGCGGGGCCAGCACCTGACACCGGCACTGACCTGCGGTCTTCTGCCGGGCATTCTGCGGCAGCAGCTTCTGGAAACAGGAAAAGCCACTCAGGCGGTCCTTACCCTGGCCGATCTGCGCAACGCCCGGAACCTCTGGGTCGGCAATTCCCTTCGCGGCCTGATCCCGGCTGAACTGGTGCAGCATTGAGCGCGTTTGGCGAATGGGCCCTTCCGCCGACAACCCGTGTCCGGCTCTGGCTGGAGTTCGGATTGTTCTTCGTCGCGGTCCCGGTCCTGATTGCCGTCCTTTTCCCGCCGAACTGGATGTTTCCGATGCTGTTCATCTTCACGGCAATCGGGATCGTTCTGTTGCACAACACGCCCGGCTTTTCATGGGCCGAACTACGCTGGAACTGGCACAACTGGTCCTGGGCCGAACTGTTGGTGTTCATCTTCGCCATGGCCCTGTTCTGCTCGATCCTGGTGTTGTGGACACGGCAGGACGCAGCGTTCTACCTGCTGCTCCACCGGCCCGAGTTTCTGGCCCTCATCTGGCTCGGGTATCCGCTGGCCTCGGCCCTGCCGCAGGAGCTGCTTTTCCGGCCTCTGTTCTTTCGCCGCTATCACGGGATCCTGCCGGACGGCCGCGCGGCCTATCTTCTCAATGCCGCGCTGTTTTCACTGGCGCACCTGATGTATTGGAGCTGGATTGTCGCCCTCATGACCTTAGGCGGCGGGCTGCTGTTCACCTGGGCCTACCGCAAGCGCGGATCGTTTTTCTACGCGGTGCTGTTGCACGCGATTGCGGGCAATATCATCTTCGCGGCCGGGCTGGGCATCTATTTCTACTCGGGCAACGTGCAAAGGCCGTTTTGACGACGCGACCCGCCTTGACTTTCCAAGCCCGACGGGGTGTATCGGCGCGACGAATTCTGCGCCCGAAGGGATATGATCCATGCACGCCTACCGCAGCCACACCTGCGCCGCTCTGACCGCCGCCAATGTCGGTGAAACCGTCCGCCTGTCCGGCTGGGTGCATCGGGTCCGAGATCACGGCGGCGTGCTGTTCATCGATCTGCGCGACCATTTCGGCGTAACCCAGGTGCTGTGCGACGGCGACAGCGCCGCCTTTACGGCCCTAGAAAAGGTGCGCTCCGAGTGGTGCATCCGCATCGACGGCACCGTCAAGGCGCGTGATGCCGAACTAGTGAACCCGAAATTGCCGACCGGCGAGATCGAGGTATATGTCCGCGAACTCGAAGTGCTGGGCGCCGCCGAAGAACTGCCGCTGATGGTTTTCGGCGATCAGGAATACCCAGAGGAAACCCGCCTGCGCTATCGCTATCTGGACCTGCGCCGCGAGGCCATGCAGCAGAACATGACCCTGCGCTCGGACGTTGTCGCCTCGATGCGCAAGCGTATGTGGGATCAGGGCTTCCGCGAGTATCAGACGCCAATCATCACCGCCTCGTCGCCCGAAGGCGCGCGCGACTTCCTGGTGCCCTCGCGCCTGCATCCGGGCAAGTTCTACGCCCTGCCGCAGGCCCCGCAGCAGTTCAAGCAGCTGATCATGGTGTCGGGCTTTGACAAGTATTTCCAGATCGCGCCGTGCTTTCGCGACGAAGACCCGCGCGCCGACCGCTCGCCCACCGATTTCTACCAGCTCGACCTCGAGATGTCGTTTGTCGAGCAGCAGGACGTGTTCGATACCATCCAACCCGTTCTGACCGGCGTGTTCGAAGAATTCGGCGGTGGTCGCAAGGTCGATCAGGACTGGCCGCAGATTTCCTACAAGGACTCGGCCCTGTGGTACGGCACCGACAAGCCCGACCTGCGCAATCCTATCAAAATGCAAGTGGTCTCCGACCATTTCCGCGGATCTGGCTTCGCGATATTCGCGAAGCTGCTCGAGCAGGAAGGCACCGAAATCCGCGCCATCCCTGCGCCGAATGGTGGCAGCCGAAAGTTCTGTGACCGTATGAACGCCTTTGCCCAGAAAGAAGGTCTGCCCGGTATGGGCTACATCTTCTGGCGCGATCAGGGCGAAGGCATGGAGGCCGCCGGCCCGCTGGCCAAGAACATCGGCCACGAGCGGACCGAGGCGATCCGTCAGCAGTTGGGTCTGGGTGTCGGCGATGCGGCTTTCTTCCTGGGCGGCAAGCCGAAAGCCTTTGAAAAGGTTGCAGGCAAAGGGCGCGACGTGATCGGCGAAGAACTGAACCTGACCGAGAAGGACCGTTTTGCCTTTGCCTGGATCGTGGATTTCCCGATCTACGAGCAGGACGAGGAAACCGGTGCGATCGATTTTGAGCACAACCCGTTCTCGATGCCCCAAGGCGGGATGGAGGCGCTGAACGGCAATCCGTTGGACGTGCGCGGCTATCAGTACGATCTGGCCTGCAACGGCTATGAACTGGTTTCGGGCGCGATCCGGAACCACAAACCCGAAATCATGCTGAAGGCCTTTGAACTGGCCGGTTATGGTGAGGACGAAGTCAAATCCCGCTTCGGTGCCCTGTTCAATGCCTTCCATTACGGCGCGCCGCCGCACGGTGGCTGTGCTGCCGGTATCGACCGGATCGTTATGCTGCTGGCCGATGAGGCCAACATCCGCGAGGTCATGATGTTCCCGATGAACCAACGCGCCGAGGATCTGATGATGGACGCCCCGTCCGATCCGACCTCGGATCAGCTTATGGAACTGGGCTTGCGCCTCATTCCGCAGGAGTGATCCGGTAACGCCCGCCTTGCGCGGGCGGTTGCCCTGACGGGCCGTTTCCGGGATCGCGCCATAGGCCCCGCGCATCGATACGCGCTGACCGGTGATGCAATCCCTTAATCCACACGAACCCACCTCATTTGGCGCAAGGCGTGAATTGCCTTTCCCCTCGGCATCCTGGCCTCACCACTCACGCAGGGGTCTGACCGGACGACGATCAGCCGCTCAGCCAGCGGATCAGTCAAGCGGGTTTTCCAGATGCTGCCGGTTGTTTCGAATACTTCGCGCCGCCGTGCGCGTCTGCCGGTAGGCCCATAGAAACAGCAGCGTGGCCGTGATGAAATACGCCGTGACCATGTCAGATCGCCTCCCGCTGTTGTAAGCGGGACTGAACGATACCGGCCACCTGCGCCGCCCGCGCGGTCACAGGCGCACCCGCAGCCCGGGACGCGGCCAGCTTTTGCGCGGCGTCTGCCAGCACCGTGTCTTCCGCATCGCGGGCCACGCCGGTCAGAAATTGCGCGGCATAGTCCAGTGTCCGGTGGTCGTTTGGCCCGGCCAGAACGTCGGCGATATGGGCCATGTCGTCCTGATAGGCCATCGGATCGGGGCGTATGACCTCATCCTGGATGGCATGCAGTCCGCCGGGGCGGCGATCTTCGGGCAGCAACTCCAGAATGGTGCGCTGGAAACAGGCCAGAGAGTTCAGGGGCTTGTTCAGAAAACCGTCTGCACCGGCCTGCATTGCCAGTTGCTCGGCACAGTCATCGCCGGACAGACCCAATATGACGCCGATCCGGGGCGAGGCCTCGTTAAGTTCGGCAATCAGGTCCGCCCCGGGCCCGTCGGGCAGCCCCATGTCCACCAGAATGACCGATGGGCGATAGATCTTCAGATGACGCCGCGCAGATGTCAGACAGTCCGCCCGCCGGATCCGCGCGCCGCTGTGCAGACACATCAGCCGGATCGCATCGCAGGCATAACGGCTGTCCTCGACAACCAGAATGGTTTGCCCCAAAAGCGGGCGCGTGGCGGTGGGCAAAGGGCGTGTGGCCTCGAAAGGGTTCGAATCGTCCATGGCAGACCTCCTGATCAGCAGATGCCTCACGCTAGGATCTCCTGGCTAACACAGGGTTAATTTTGCACTGCACGCCAGAGGCAAACACTGGCCGTTTCCCGTCGGCTCGTGCTACCAAACCTTCTGACCCGCCAACGGCAGGAGGGCCGTCATGAACATCGTCATTGCCGGAGCCGGCAGCATCGGGTGCTATTGCGGCGCGTTACTGGCTGATGCGGGGCATCAGGTCACCTTGCTGGGTCGCGCCCGAATTCTGGACCCGATCCGGGGGCAGGGCCTGACGGTGACCGATTTCTCGGGCCTGCATCGTCACATCGCGCCGGACAGATTTACCCTGAGCGAAGACCCGGCCTGCCTGTCCCGGGCCGGGATCGTGATTGTGTCGGTCAAAACGGGCGCCACGGCGGATCTGGCGGCGGATATCGCCCGCTTTGCCCCGACAAGCGCACCGATTTTGTCGTGGCAAAATGGTATGGAAAACGCTCGCATCCTGCGTGCAGCCTTGCCGGGGTACGATGTGCGCGCCGGAATGGTGCCATTCAACGTTGTGCCGACAGAACCCGCCTGTTTTCACCGGGCGACCTCCGGCGATATCATAGTCGAAAGCGGAACGGGCGCATTGGGCCAGACGCTGGGCAGCGCGGATTTGCCGGTGTCTGAAAGTGACGATATTCAGGCGGTGCAATGGGGCAAACTGGTCATCAATCTAAACAACGCCCTGAATGCCCTGTCCGGCCTGACCCTGCGTGAACAGCTCATGAACCGGGCGTGGCGGCGTTTGATGGCCGAGCAGATGGGTGAGGCACTGCGTGTGCTGAAAGCCGCCGGTCATCCCGTCGCGTCGACCACGCCGCTTCCGGCGTGGATGACGCCATATGTTTTGCGCCTGCCAACACCGCTTTTTACCCGGATTGCATCCCGGATGCTGACCATTGACCCCAGCGCACGCACATCCATGGCCTATGATCTGGCGGCACGCAGGCCGACGGAAATCGACAGTTTGCAGGGCGAGATCGTTCGCATCGCCAACGAAGCCGGCACTTCGGCGCCGCTATGCGAAAAAGTGCGGTACCTGATCGAAAGAGCCCCCGCCGAGCCTTTGACACCGGACCGGATCCGGGCTTGAGACAGCTCAGGAAAACGCCGTCAGCACCCAGAAGATCACCGCAGACATTGCCGCTGCCGCAGGCACTGTAATAACCCATGCCGCCACAATGGTCATGAAATGCGACCGGCGTACCAGCTTGCGGCGTTGGTACTCTTCAGGTGCCAGCTGCAACTCGGACGAGCGCCGGCGGTTGGTAACTTTCCGTCGGCGGTCCGAGTGCCACTCGCGGTAGAAGCCAACCCCGAAAACCGCGCCCACAGCAATGTGGGTCGAGCTGACGGGCAGGCCCAGCCAACTGGCGAAGATTACCGTAATGGCTGCCGACAGGGCCACGCAGAATGCGCGCATCGGGTTCAGTTTGGTGATCTGGCTTCCGACCATGCGGATCAGCTTGGGGCCGAACAGGAACAGGCCAAACGAAATGCCGAAGGCCCCGATGACCATCACCCATGTGGGAATGGACACCTTGGCCGAGAAATCTCCGAACTCTGCCGCGTGCACAATCGCCGCAAGCGGGCCAACCGCGTTGGCGACGTCATTGGCACCGTGGGCAAAACTCAGAAACGTGGCCGAAATCACCAGAGGCAACCCGAACAGGGTTTTCAGCGACCGGGTGCGGTTCTCGAGACCTTCGGACTTTCGACGCACCCAAGGCACGGTAACCGCCCAGACCAGCAGGGCTGCGGCCAGACCGATCAGCAGGGCGTATTCCAGATCGATCTTCACGATCCGCTTCAGGCCCTTGACGGACAGATAGGTGGCAAATGCCCCCGCCATGACCGCGACGAGGATCGGAACCCAAAAACGGGCAGCGGCAATCTTGTCGTCCTGATACTGGATCTTGGCCTTGATCAACGCCAGGAAACAGGCGGCGATTGCGCCACCCAGCACCGGTGAAATGACCCAGCTGGCGGCAATGGCGCCCATGGTGCCCCAGCTCACCGCGCTCAGCCCGGCCGCCGCAATTCCGGCGCCCATGACGCCGCCGACCACCGAATGGGTCGTGGACACCGGCGCGCCGATCCAGGTGGCCAGGTTGACCCACATGGCCGATGAAATCAGCGCTGCCATCATCGCCCATATGAAGACGTTGTTGTTTTGCACCGACATCGGATCGATGATGCCTTTCGAGATGGTCGAAACCACATCGCCGCCGGCCAACAAAGCTCCGGCGCTTTCGGCCACGGCGGCGATCAGGATCGCACCGCCCATGGTCAGAGCGTTGGCACCTACCGCAGGGCCCATATTGTTGGCCACGTCATTGGCGCCGATATTGATCGCCATATAGGCCCCGAACCCTGCGGCCGCGACCACGATCAGACTGCCATCGGCCTGACCGAACAGTACCGCTGCGGACAAACCGGCCAGCGCGATGAAGGCCAGCGCGATCCCCGGGGCCAGCAACGGCCGCGCCACATGCGCATTCGCATGCTCGAGCCGTGAAATACGGTGAAGGTCGCTGTCCAGTGCGCGCCAGCGGGATTTGGTCTGCGATTCTGACATCTGTTTGGGCCGTTAGGGATTTGGATGCAGGCCGCTAACGGTTTTCGGCAGGTTGGGCAACCGACATGTCATCAATTTTACGTTTTACTGTTACAAATGCAGCAGCAAATCGCGCAATTCCGGCTCGTTCACACGTTCCGCGGCCACTTTGGGCGACACCCAGCACCGCTGACGCTCATGCGCCTCGGGGTATTGATCCGACAGTTCCGTCACCGGTATGCGGTAGACATTTGTCCGGACCGCCTGGGATGTGCCGTCCTTCAGGATCTTGTCATAGGTGAAATGCCCGATCGGTGTTTTGTCGAAAGAAGTGGCCCGCACGCCGGCCTCTTCCCACGCTTCCTGCAAAGCGGTCTCGGCCCCGTCGAGGCCGTCAATCGGCCAGCCCTTGGGAATGACCCACCTTTTGGTTTCGCGGCTGGTGATCAGCAGAACATCCTCACCGGTTTCGGTTCTGCGTGTGCAAAGCGCGGCAAACTGCACCCGTTCCGGGCGCTGAAACAGAGGTTTGCCGACCTCGTTCCAGAGCTTTTGTAGCTTGTTTTTCATGTGTTCGCGTCAGTTTCCATAACCTGCATTAGGCAGATATCATTTAGGAACCTAACGGAGTGTTTTCAACGAGCTTTCATTTCCGGAAAGTGTTGCCGCTCCGACTCTACCGCGTGCTCACGCACACCCGGTGGCGGTCACGAAAATTCACTGAAAATCCCGCGCGGGGAGCTGTCTTCACTTGTGGCGCCTGTTGGCGCGAAGGGTCGGGTCGGCCTGAGTCGGATCTTCCGGCCAGGGGTGTTTGGGATATTGCGCCCGCATATCCTTGCGCACATCCGCATAGGACCCCGCCCAGAAACCCGGCAAATCGCGCGTGATCTGGATCGGACGCTGTGCCGGCGACAGCAGGGTGATCTTCAACGGTTCATCCCCGATGACCGGGTGGCGCGTCACTCCGAACATTTCCTGCAACCGGACCGAGATTTCGGGCACCGCCCCGCCATAGTCGATCGGAATTTTCCGACCCAGCGGCGTCTCGAACGATCCTGGTGCGCGGCGGTCCAGCTCCTGCGTCTGCGTCCAGTCCAGTCGCCCCCGCAGGGCAGGCAACAGATCGAAGCGTTTCCAGTCTTCTGCATTGCGCACGCCCGCCAACATCGGCAGCAACCAGCTTTCCAGATCCGCCAGCAGCCCTTCGACCGAGAAGTCCGGCAGGTCCACCCCTCCGGCCCGGACCAGTTCCACCCGGGAAGCAAGCCGGGCGGCGGCCCCGTCCAGACGCAACCCCAGATCGCGTACACCGTCCAACATGGCGCGCGCCACCTGTTCTGCGGGCACGTCCTTCCAGATCCTGTCGTCCAGAGCGATCGCCCCGAACCTTTCCTGCTGGCGGGCCACGACCCTGCGTTCGCGCCTGGACCAGTCGCAACTGTCGATCCATGCGATCTGATCGATGAACAGGTCGCGGATGTCCCGCTCGGTGATCTGCACCGCCATTCGCACGCGGGCCTCACGCGGGTTTCCGTCCGTATCGATCACCACCAGATAGGGTGCGGCGGCCAGCGTGTCGCCATTGTCCAGCACAACACCCTTGCCGCCTGAAAGGACATAGCGTGGTACGTTCCCCTTGCGCCGCTGACCGACGCGGTCGGGATAGGCCAGCGCCGCCATGGTCGCAGGGGACAATTCACCAGCCCCGCCGGACTGCGCCCGCAACCGCCTGGTTTCGCCCTTGATGCGCTCCACAACACTCATGTTCACCGGCCAGACCCGATTGCGTTGGAACGCGCGTGGATCTCGTAACGCTTCAAGCCGAAGGGACAGATCGGCTGGCGCGCCCTTCAACGGATCCCGTTCGGCCATCAACGCCGCCAGCGGCGCGGCGTCAGCACCCGCGTGCACCAGCATGTGCCCCAACCGAGGGTGCAGGGGCAGCGCCGCAAGCGCCCGCCCGTGATCAGTGATCCGCCCACGGGCATCCAGCGCACCCAGCATCGCCAACAGTGCCCGCGCTTCGGACATGGCCCCCTCGGGTGGTGGCGTCAGAAATGCCAGATCGCCCGGTTCGGCCCCCCACAATGCCAGTTCCAGCGCCAGACCGGTCAGGTCCGCCGCCTCGATCTCGGCGGGCGGGTAGGCGGCCAATGCGCCATCCTCGCCTTTCGACCACAGCCGATAGCACAGGCCTTCGGCGACACGACCGGCTCGGCCCGCGCGTTGCGTGGCCTCGGCCCGCGTGACCCGTTCGGTCACCAGCCGGGACATGCCCGATCCGGCATCGAACCGCGCCCGTCGCGCCTGTCCCATGTCGACCACCACCCGTATGTCGGGGATGGTCAGAGAGGTTTCGGCAATTGATGTTGCCAGCACCACCTTGCGCCCCTGATCAACTGGCGCAATTGCGGCGCGCTGGGCGGCAAAGGGCATTGTCCCGAACAAGGGCCGTACCACGCAGTCGCCGGGCAACCGCCCCGACAAGGCCGACTCGGCGCGCCGGATTTCACCTTCGCCCGGCAGAAACACCAGCATCCCGCCGCCTGCCGGGCGGCTGTCACGCTCAGCCCGCACGACCAGATCGACCAGCGCATCCAGCCGTCGTGCCTGCGCGCTCAAAGGCCGGTCCAGCCAGCGTGTTTCAACCGGGTAGCTGCGCCCTTCTGACGTCACCAGGGGGGCATCCATCAGCTGCCCCACCGGTTCTGCATCCAGTGTCGCCGACATCGCCAGCAGGATCAGGTCGTCCCGCAGCGCAGCCGTGACCTCAAGACACAGGGCCAGACCCAGATCAGCATTCAGGGACCGTTCGTGGAATTCATCGAAAATCACCGCGCCAATACCCGGCAGGTCGGGTTCGGACTGCAGCATCCGGGTCAGAATACCTTCGGTCACAACCTCGATCCGGGTCGTTTTCGAGACTTTGGCATCGCCGCGCACCCGATAGCCCACGGTCTGGCCTGCGCGCTCTCCCAGGGTTTCGGCCATGCGCTCGGCCGCCGCCCGCGCAGCCAGACGCCGGGTTTCCAGCATCACGATCCTGCCATCGCACAGACCGGCGTCGAGCATCGCCAGAGGCACCCGGGTGGTTTTGCCCGCGCCGGGCGGGGCCTGCAACACGGCACGGCCCCGCGCCTTCAGCGCTGAGATCAGATCGGGCAGGGCATCATCTATCGGCAGTCGGGTCATGCCGCCTTATCCCCAATGGCACCGCCAAGGTCCAGAACGCGTGCGCCGAAACCCTGCCGCGGGTACTGGACAAACCCGGCCCCACTCCGTCATCTAGGGCAAATTTCGACGAGGGACCCATCCATGAACACCGCCGAGCTTGGGGACAGAATTCTGCAGGGCGACCGCCGCGCGCTGGCACGCGCCATCACGCTGGTAGAAAGCCGCCGCGCCGATCACCGGGCGCAGGCCGCCGAATTGCTATCCCATCTGGCAACAGCGGATCGGCAATCGCTGCGCATCGGCCTTTCGGGGACGCCGGGTGTCGGCAAATCCACCTTCATCGAAAGCTTTGGCATGATGCTGACGGAGCAGGGGCTGCGCGTCGCGGTTCTGGCGGTCGACCCCAGTTCGGCCCGCTCGGGCGGCTCGATTCTGGGCGACAAGACCCGGATGGAACGGCTGAGCCGCGAGAAGAACGCTTTTATCCGCCCGTCCCCCAGCCAAAGCCACCTGGGCGGTGTTGCCCGCCGCACGCGCGAGGCGATTGCCCTGTGCGAAGCGGCCGGCTTTGACGTGGTGCTGATCGAAACCGTGGGCGTCGGCCAGTCCGAGACCGTGGTTTCGGAAATGTCCGATCTGTTCCTGCTGCTGCTTGCGCCCGCAGGCGGCGACGAATTGCAGGGCGTCAAGCGCGGCATCATGGAAATGGCCGACATGATTCTGGTCAACAAGGCCGACGGCGACCTGAAGGCCACCGCCACCCGCACCTGCGCCGATTATGCCGGTGCGCTGCGCCTGCTGCGCAAACGTCCGCAGGACCCCGAAGGTTTTCCGAAAGCGATGACCGTCTCGGCGGTCGAGGAACATGGACTGGAACAGGCCTGGGACGAGATGCAATCCCTCACCCAATGGCGCCGCGACAACGGTCATTGGCACGCGAACCGGGCTGCGCAGGCCCGCTTCTGGTTCGATCAGGAGGTGCGCCATGCCCTTCTGGCGCAGCTTGACGCACCCGAAATCCGCGCCGAGATGGAGCGGCTGAGCGCCGAGGTCGGTTCGGGCAATATCAGCCCCACCGCAGCGGCGGATCGTATGCTCGGCACCCTATCCGGGCATTAGGTCCGGGCCGGAATTCCGGCAAAGGTGGTGCGATTCCATCTGATGTTGTATTAGATATGAATACTTAACGGGATCCGGGCGCTCGGGCGCTCGTCCCTCAAGGTGGCACATGTTGAGGCCGCAGGGCAGGAGCCAGACTGAACAGATCAACGGGAACTGTCGATCATGCCCAATATCAATGGCACCAACGGTGCCGACAACATCGACGTCACCAATAACAACGGCACCCTGAACGGCACGCCGCAGGGTTCACCGATCGACAATATCCGTGGGCGGCAGGGCAATGACGTCATCAACGTCTCGAACAGCACGGTCGTGGGTGATGTGCGCGGCAATGCCGGAAGCGATGACATCACCATCACGGGCAGCACCATCGGCGGCACGCTGGCGGCCGGCGGAGCAGGCGACACGGTCACCGTCCGTGGGTCGGACGTTTCCAACATCCGCCTGGGCGGCGGCAATGATACGCTCGATTTCCAAAGCACCAATGTGTCCGGCGATATACGCGGTGGCAGCGGAACCGATACGCTGAACCTGCCTACGGGCACGGTCATCACCGACAACACATTTGGCACCATCACGGTTGTGGCCGGGACCGGCTATTCGTTGTCCAGTGGCACGTTCACCCTGCCGTCGGGCAGTACCGTCACCTATTCCACCTTCGAAAACGGAGCCGGTGTTCCCTGCTTTACCCGCGACACGGAAATTCAGACCGAACACGGACCCGTGCCCATCCAGAACCTGCGCACGGGCGACAGAATTCCCACTGGCGGCCACGGGCTGCAGCCCATTCGCTGGATCGGTCGCCGCCGCATGGGCGCAAAGATTCTTGCCGCCAACCCCAAACTCCGGCCCGTCCGGATCCACGCCGGAGCCCTGGGCGGCGGGTTGCCGCAGCAGGATCTGTTGGTCTCCCGGCAGCACCGCATGGTGGTGCGGTCGAAAATCGCGATGCGCATGTTCGGCGCGCCCGAGGTGCTAATCCCCGCGATCAAGCTGACGCAACTGCCGGGTATCCATGTTGATGACACGCTGGCTGAGGTTGAGTATTTTCACCTGCTCTTTGACCGGCACGAGATCATCTTCGCCGAAGACGCCCCCACCGAAAGCCTTTTCACCGGACCCGAAGCGCTCAAGACCCTCAGCGATGCGGCGCGCGAGGAGATTTTCGCCATTTTCCCGGAACTGGCGGACGTGACACATGAGACGGATCCCGCCCGTTTCATTCCGCGCGGGCCGCAACAGGCCCGGCTGGTCGCGCGCCACTTGCGCAACAACAAGCCCCTGCTTCTGAACCCGTGATCCGGGCAGCAAGGATTGCGATTATTGCCCGAAACGGATGTCCCGGTCGGACATCGCGGATTACCTCCGAAGGTGTCGGAAAGAATTCGCAGCATCCGTCTTGACCCTTCCGCCGATTCCCACTACACGCATTCAACCAGTTTTCGGGCGCGACTTCGGGTTGCGCCCCTTGTGATTTGGCCGCAGGCAGTAGCCCGGCCTCCAGAAACAAAGGAAGAAACCATGTCGCGCCGTTGCGAACTGACCGGAAAAGGCCCGATGACTGGCAACAATGTCAGCCACGCCAATAACAAAACCAAGCGTCGCTTTCTGCCGAACCTGAACGACGTTACTCTGCAGTCCGAAACACTGGGCCGTGGCGTCAAGCTGCGCATCTCGGCTGCTGCTCTGCGTTCGGTTGACCACCGCGGTGGTCTGGACGCGTTCCTGGCCAAGGCCAAAGACGATGAGCTGTCGGCAAACGCGCTGAAAGTGAAAAAGGAAATCGCCAAGGCACAAGCCTCGGCCTGATCTTTTTCACAGCAAGAGTTTTGGCCCTGCACCCGCCCGGTGCGGGGCCTTTTTCTTGGCCTGATTGCAAACTGTTCCTCAAAGAGAAATAGTTTTATTCTCTTTCGTGAAATTGTTCACAGACGCCCATCGGTGGCAAGTCTATTGTCTGACTCGCAATTCCGGTGGAGATTGTGGATATGTCGTTAAAATCGTTTTACTTTTTCTCTCTGTTGGCTACCGTTTGCGCCAGAACCTTTGCGGCCTGCACGCGGATGCAGAGACGGGTGAACCATCTTCACACCAGCCTGACCAAAAGCCAAGTCCGTCGTAACGGCGTGGATACCTGACGCGGAGAAAAGGACGCAGGCGAATGCCCTTGTGACGCGCGCGAAAGCGGGCGTATATCGCGGATAAGATGAGATCCGTATTCAAGCAAAATCTGGCTCTGGCCATTTCCCTGCTCGTCATTCTGACCGGGCAGGGGGTGGCTGTGTCGCGGGGGATGGACCGCGCCGTTGGTCAGATGGTGCTGTGCACCGGAACCGGCCCGGTTGTCGTCTACATGGACGAAGACGGCCAGCCCACCAAAGCCCCGCATTACTGCCCTGACTACGCCCTGAGCCTTCTGGGGGCGTTGGCGGCGGCGCAACCCGAGTTGCCTGCTGCTCCGCGCCTTTCGCAACCGGCCCCATTGCCGTTGGCCGAAAACCTCGTCGCCCGGACGCTGCCGCGCAAACCGGCCCGCGCGCCTCCTTTTCTGATCTGATTCCAAACCAGTTTTCAGATCAAATCAAAGGAGAGGCACAATGTCCTTCAAATCCACCCTGTTCGCCACCATCGCCACCGTAGCCATGGCCACTACCGCATTTGCCCAGGACCTGATCCTGGTCGAAGGCGCCTATGCCAGATCTTCGGGCAAATCGGCCAAGGCGGGCGCAGCTTTCATGATGATCCGGAATGACAGCGGTCAGGATGACCGTCTGATCGGTGTGACGTCGGATGTGGCGGCACGGGTCGAGCTTCATACCCACGAGGTAGACGAAAACGGCGTCGCCAAGATGATGCATGTCGAGGAAGGCTTTGCCATCCCCGCGGGCGAGGTCCACATGCTGAAACGCGGCGGCGATCACGTGATGTTCATGGGCCTGAAGCAGCCGTTCGAGCAGGGTGCAACCGTTCCTGTCACCCTGATCTTCGAGCAGGCCGGTGAAGTCACGGTCGAGGTCCCGGTCGATCTCGAGCGTCAGGATCAGGGCGGCCACGGCTCGCATTCCAACTGAACCAACGCCTGTCTTCAGGCCGCTCTGCGGCCGTCATCCATGCGTCAGGCCGGGTTTAGCCCGGCCTGTTGCCCTTTGGCGGTCCGGGTATTTTTGCTATCTGTTGACGACACGCATGTCGATCCGGTCATGGGCCCGTTTGAACCGGGCCGTCAGCCAGAACATTACGGCGGCAAATGCCAGCGCAGAAAACGCGATTGCCCATCCCAGCGCAACCAACCCGCTGCCGGGCCAGAACATCAGAACCAAACCGATCAGAATGGCGATGATTCCGGAATTGCGCAGGGTCGGCCCTGCCGGGTCCATCTGGTGCATCTGTCGCCACGTCATGACGGATCCGATCCCGACAATCAACGCCCAGGCCCCAAGCAGGAAGAAGGCAAGCCGGGCGGTCCCTTCGGGCCATATCAGCAGGATAAGGCCAATCAGCACGGCGCCGATGCCGAACCCGCCAATCAACCCGCGCCGCCCGAACCCCAGCAACGTCAGCCCGCCATCGAGAATCAGCAACAGACCGACCAGTTGCAACAGAACCGTAATGCTGCCGGCCGGCCAGAACAGGGCCGCAAGCCCAAGTGCGGCGGCCATCAGCCCACGCAGCAGAAATGTCCACCAAAGATTGGCGAGCTTGTCACCAAGCGCGTCCCGACCTGTAAATGTGCCGTCTTCCAGAACTTCACCGCTCCGGGTCTGATGTTCCTCCATCGGGGTCTCCTGTCTTCGGGTCTTATTCCAATACGCTTGAACCCGATTGTAACGGATGGCATCAGGTCCGATCCAGCAGCCGATCCACCCACCCGGGCACGATCTGTGTGGCCGGGCCAAATACCGTCTCATCAAAATGGGACGCTCCGGAGGACGGTTCAAGGTTCAGCTCGATCGTCCGCGCCCCGGCGGCTTGCGCCTCGTGCACAAAAGCCGCCGCAGGATAGACCTGACCCGATGTGCCGATGGCGGCAAAGATCGCGGCGTCGGCCAGATGATCATAGATGTCGTCCATGAAATAGGGCATCTCGCCAAACCAGACGACACCGGGGCGGGCGGTTGGATGGTCACAGGCGGGACAACGTTCGCCCACTACCATTTCCGTCGGGGCCTGCCAGCGATGGTTGCAGGCCGAGCACAATGCGCCGGCCAGAGTGCCATGCATATGGATGACCCCTTTGGCACCGCCCGCCTCATGCAAGCCGTCAACATTCTGGGTCACGATGACCACGTCTCCGCGCCAATCCCGCTGCAGCCGTGCCAAGGCTTCATGCGCCGCGTTTGGCTGCACCTGCGCGGCCTGTTTTCTGCGGGCATTGTAGAACCCGTGGACCAGCGCGGGATCGCGGGCAAAACCTTCGGGCGTGGCCACATCTTCGATGCGGTGCTGCGCCCATAATCCGCCTTCATCGCGAAACGTGCTCAACCCGCTTTCGGCTGAAATTCCGGCTCCGGTCAGAATGACGATCTTTCCCATGTCTCCTCCGCGCGCTAAACCTTGGCTCATGACCCACCGTATCCTGTTTGTCTGTCTCGGCAATATCTGCCGCTCACCCGCGGCCGAGGGCGTGTTCCGCGCCCGTGCCCCGCAACACGAAACCGACAGCGCCGGCACCATGGGCTGGCACATCGGCACTCCGCCCTATGGCCCGATGCAGACCGCTGCCCGCGCCCTGGGCATCGACCTGAGCGACCTGCGCGCGCGGCAGTTCCTGGCGGCCGATTTCAACCGGTTCGACCTGATCATCGGTATGGACGCCAGCAACATCGAAGATATCGAGGCCTTGCGGCCACCGGGGAACCAAACCCCTGTCCGCCTGCTGACCGACTTCGCGCCCCAGACCGGGGCCGACCATGTGCCCGATCCGTACTATACCCGTGATTTTGACGGTGCGCTTGACCTGATTGAAGCGGCGGTCGAAGGGCTGGACGCCCATCTGAGGGCTTAGCCGATCACCTTCAGCCGGTCGCTGAGCCACGGCACCTGCTCGATCGCGGGGTCAAGGATATGGCTCCGCATCAGCCTTTGAATCATGCCCGCAATCTCGCGCGGAACCTCGTCGGGCCAGTCCGTGCGGGTGAACAGTGAGATGGTGCGCGAAAACTCTCCGAACGGGGCCGGATAGACTTCAAGCCCGTCATGAAACCGCGCCGCCCGCATATAGCCCAGCGGTGTGGTGATCGCCCAGCCCAAGCCCCGCGCCACCATCGCCATCAGCGCCAGATGCGAGCCGATCTCGAACCGTTCCTCGAACTCGACCTGCTGCCGCGCCAACTGGCTCTCGATCTGGCGGCTGATCAACTGTTCGCGGGCATACCGCAGGAACGGCAAGTCCCGCAGCGCGGCCTCCACACCTCCGGCGCCTTTTGGGGCCACCAGTATGAACGGATCGCGGACCAGAGGGTACTCGACCACGCCCTCCAGCACCTCGCCGCTATGGGCCGAGACCGCCAGATGCAGCCGCTGGTCCTCAAGCGCCTGAAACAGGTCAAGGCTGGACAGCGTGATCAGCTTGAATTTCGACCGGGTCAGGCTGTCGGCCAGCAACGTTGCCAGCCGTGGGGTCAGTTCGTTGTCGAAATCGTCGATCAGACCGATGGACAGCGTGGCCAGATGCCCCAGGTCCATTACGGAAAGCTCGCTCTGCGCCATCTGCAATTCGGCCAGCACGGCTCTGGTCCGGGCCAGAAAGCTGCGCCCGGCCTGCGTCAGCCGCATCGGTCGCCGCCCATGATCCACAAGCTCGGCCCCCAGCGCGTTTTCCAGATTGCGCAACTGCTGGCTGACCGACGGCTGGCTTAGCCCGGTGATCTCGGCCGCCTGCGCCACCGATCCCGTCCGCGCCAGCGCCTCGAACACTTCGAGGCCGCGCAAGCTCAGCCCTTTCATAACCATGCAAAATCCTTTCGCTGCGCCTTTTCTGAGGGGCAGCGGGCGTCAGGTCAAGGATTGCGTCCGGCTTAGCTGCAGATCGCCTGCGCCATCTGGCCGAAGTTCTGATACCGATCCCACAGCGCGTCATCGCGCGCAGTTTTCGACATCTTCAACTCCTGCGCCTTGTGTGGGTCGGTAAACCACTTGGCGACGGTCTTCTGGTCGCTGCGCGTCAATGCCTGATTGGCCACATGCTGAATGCAGCTGCACCGATCCCGCGTCGCCGCCGCCCGGTCGGACGCCAGACATGCCTGTTTGATCTTGGCCGCATACGAAGGGGCCGGAGCCACCGCCGTCAGCGACGCCGCACAGAATGCGATTAAGAGGAACTGTTTCATACTCGAGCCTCGTTTTTATTGCCTGCCCGGAGAGATCTGACGCCCCTCTCGGTCTGCGGCGGAGTATGAATTAATCGGGGGTTCGGATCAATCATGCGTTGCGAAAAAGTGATTACTGGGGTCAACCCCGCCACACCCGTAGGCCGGGCTTCAGCCCGGCACCGGTCAAGGCAGGAACGCCAACCACTCTTGAACAGCTTCAATTGACCCTTCGATTGTCTGGAATACTCGGCAGTATGCACTGGCCCCGGCGACCGGAATGTTCCATCGGATAACCCCTTCTTCGGCAGGATCAGTTCTGCGCGCACCAGACCTGCAGGTCTTCCAATCCAACCTTCAGCATCGTCCCTCAGGCAAGACACGATTGCCGACGCAGGTGACGGCAGTTTCACTGCAACCCACCGCAGAGCACAGTATTGTCGGCATTCGTTTGCCAAGCTCCAATTCTTTCTTGGCTCAGGTTCCGATTGCAGTCGTTCTCCACCTTGACCGCCTTAAAAAACCCGCTAATACGCGGAACATGACAGACCTCGCTCATATCCGCAATTTCTCCATCGTCGCGCATATCGACCATGGCAAATCCACCCTTGCCGACCGGCTCATCCAGGAGACCGGAACGGTGCAGGATCGCGACATGAAGGAACAGTTGCTCGACAGCATGGATATCGAGCGCGAGCGGGGCATCACCATCAAGGCCAACACGGTCCGCATCGACTATACCGCCGACAACGGCGAGCAATACGTGTTGAACCTGATCGACACCCCCGGCCACGTCGACTTCGCCTATGAGGTCTCGCGGTCCATGCGTGCGGTCGAGGGGTCGCTGCTGGTCGTGGACTCGACCCAGGGGGTCGAGGCGCAGACGCTGGCCAACGTCTATCAGGCCATCGACGCCGATCATGAGATCGTGCCGGTGCTGAACAAGATCGACCTGCCCGCGTCCGACTGTGACCGCGTGGCCGAACAGATCGAGGACGTGATCGGCATCGACGCGACCGACGCCATTCAGGTCAGCGCCAAGACCGGGCAGGGCATCCACGAGACGCTGGAAGCCATCGTGCGTCAGTTGCCCGCGCCGAAGGGCACTCTGGACGCGCCGCTCAAGGCGATGCTGGTCGACTCGTGGTACGACGCCTATCTGGGTGTGATCGTTCTGGTCCGCATCATGGACGGCACGTTGAAAAAGGGTATGCGGGTCAAGTTCATGTCGAACGGCACCCTGCACCATGTCGACCGCGTCGGCGTGTTCAGGCCCGAAATGCAGATGATCGACAGCCTTGGCCCCGGCGAGATCGGCTTTCTCACCGCCTCCATCAAGCAGGTCCGCGACACCCGCGTCGGTGACACCATCACCAATGACCGCAATGGCACCGAGGTTGCCCTGCCGGGCTTCAAACCCGCGCAGCCGGTGGTCTTCTGCGGCCTCTTTCCTGTGGACTCGGCCGAATTCGAGGACCTGCGCGACGCGATCGACAAACTGGCCCTGAACGATGCCAGTTTCAGCTTTGAAATGGAAACCTCGGCCGCGCTGGGCTTTGGCTTCCGCTGCGGCTTCCTGGGCCTCTTGCACCTCGAGGTCATCCGCGACCGCATCGAACGCGAATATGATATCGATCTCATCACCACCGCGCCGTCGGTGATCTACCACGTCTTCATGAAAGACGGTGAGATGATCGAGCTGCACAACCCCGCCGACATGCCCGACTTGTCCAAGGTCGAGCACCTGGAAGAACCGCGCATCAAGGCGACCATTCTGGTGCCCGACGAATACCTCGGCGACGTGCTGAAACTCTGCCAGGACCGCCGTGGCATCCAGATGGACCTGACCTATGCGGGCAGCCGCGCCATGGTCGTCTATGACCTGCCGCTGAACGAGGTCGTCTTTGACTTCTACGACCGCCTGAAATCGGTGACCAAGGGCTATGCCAGCTTCGACTACCAGATGACCGGCTATCGTGAGGATGCACTGGTCAAGATGTCGATCCTCGTGAACGACGAACCGGTCGATGCGCTGTCGACCATGGTTCACCGCGACCGGGCCGAGATGCGGGGCCGGGCGATGTGCGAAAAGCTCAAGGACCTGATCCCGCGCCACATGTTCAAAATCCCGATCCAGGCCGCCATCGGAGGCAAGGTCATCGCCCGCGAGACCCTCTCGGCGCTGCGCAAGGACGTGACCGCCAAATGCTACGGAGGCGACGCCACGCGGAAACGCAAACTGCTGGACAAGCAGAAGGCTGGTAAGAAGAAGATGCGCCAGTTCGGGAAGGTCGATATCCCGCAGGAGGCGTTTATTTCTGCGCTCAAGATGGATAGCTAAGGCTGTCCATTTCGAATTCCAATATTGGTGGTAATGCAATAGCCGTTTTCAAAATTGGGCATACGCTGTCACTGCGACTATTTGCTTTGGTATGACAGAGTGACGTTTCGCAAGTTTACTTGCTCCACAATTTCATTTGCTTTTCTTACAACAGTAATTGGTTCAGGGGAGTAACTCTCTAGGATGGCGCAAAGGGAAGACTCTGCAGCCTTTATTAACTCTTGCGCACGTTCTTTTAGTAGCCATCGTGCATCTTCGTAGTGGCCCTTCACATCGAGAAAACCATCAGGCAGGTCGATACTTTCTCCAGTCTGATGTATGTCGTGCAAAACCGAAACCATTGATAAGAAATCTAAATCTTTGTTGCTCGCGTTCCAGCTGTGCACAGTGTTGCCACGATCTAGTATCTCTTTTCGAAGAACTCCTTCTGTGCGGCGAAGTTCCTCTTTCAGCCAGTTTGGTTGATCTAGGTTCAATGTCTGACAGGCTGTTTTTGATGTATTAAAGTATAGCTTAATCTTTTCTTTGTATTTGTAACAAAGGTTTTGGAATAGGAACCAGTTCAGCTCAAGATGTTTAACCCTCGATACTCTAGTACTATTCCATGGATCCCTAGAGATCATGTGGTAAGTTGTTTGCATGTCTTCAATGACACCACCCAATTGGACTAGTGCGCTAACACTTGACGCAGCTTGATCCGCCATAATCTCTGCGATTTCACGGGTAGTAGACTCAATGTTTGAATCGACAACTTTTCGTTTTTCGGACGAAATTAGTTCCGTCGTTTCCAGTGAGAGATCCTTGTAGGGTTGGAATTCATTTAAGTCGATCATCGCGGCCAATTTATTGAGCCTTATCTAAATGTTTTTTAGTCCAAAAGGCTGCTTTCTGTATTTACTACAGTTGTTTGCATGTTCGCGCCTTCGGATCAACCCACCCGCCCGGTGGCACCGCCGGGCCGCGCCGACCCGCCCCCGTCAAACCGAAGGTTTGCCTTCGGCAAAACGGGCGGCGCGTTTGCGCCCCGGGGCACGCCCGTTCGCGGCTGAATTCGTCCACTGGACGAATTCCGGGACGCCGCTCACCCTCTCGGGCCAACCGCTGCTCTCAGTTCCACCGACCACCCGCTGCGCCATACGCGCGATTAATACCCAACCATCTGATCAGAATGTGGTATTGTCTCTCCGGGGGACCGCGTTCAGGTGGACGCATTTCTTGTCCGGAAACTTGCAACGCCCAGGCCTCAGAAACGAGAGGGTATAATGCAAAAGTTCTTTCAGACGACCGCAATCTCTGTGCTCGCCATCGGGCTGTTCGCCGCCTCGGCATCCGCGGAAACCTATGATTCCGCGGGCAAGGGGATGGGTATGAATGCCAACGAAGTCTACGGCATTTCTGACGGCCACGCGGTGGTGAAAACGCAGACAAATTACGACAGTTTCGAGGTCCCGTCCGGCCATCCGCTGGAAGGGGCGACAGGGGCCTGCTTTGGCGCTTTGCTGATCAATGCGGGCGCGGCCTCGGGCACTGGCAACTGCGTGTTCGACACCGCGTCAGGGGACAAGGCGGTGCTGAGCTGGGTCGCCAAGGGCCTCGGCGCGGATGGCGCACTGACCGGAGACTGGACCGTGTCGGGTGGCACTGGCGGATGGGGGACCGCTTCGGGGAGCGGCACGTTTTCATCGCTGACCGACTCGGAAACCAAGACATTCGTGAACACGATAACCGGCAGTATCACGATGAACTGACTTAACAGTTTAAAGCCATGGTATCGGGCGCGCGGGCAGGGGTTCGCGCGCCCAATCCGCGTGGGCGTTGCCTGAACGTTGGATGAACCGATCATGAAGTTTCCCTCAGGTAAGTTGCAACCCGCTTTCGCCCTCCCAATCTGTTTGGCAGAGAGAAGGAGAGAGCCCATGACCAGATACATGACCGCCGGAGCCGCTGCTCTGGCCACCACACTCGCCCTTGGAACCGCCGCGCTGGCAGATGCCACACCGGATCTGCGCGGCACCTGGGCCGGCAGCTACACCACGGTTTCCCCCTCGCGCACCGCCACCGGTGACGTGCCGCGCTTTAACAATGCCGAATGGGTGCTGCATATCGAAAAGCAGCAGGACAACGTGTTCTGGGGACCCAGCAAATGGCGGCGTGCGGCCAGCGAGGACTGGACTTTCTATGACGCCACCGGCTCGGTCAGTCTGGACGGGTCGGGCAAGATCGGCATCGTTGAAAGCTCGGCCGATCCGACGATTGGCGTGAATGCCCTGATCGATGCCCGCTATGAGGATGGCAAGATCTATGCGGATTTCCGTAGCCTGCGGAACGGAACGACCTACAGCACTGTTCTGGAACGTCAGGTGAACTGAAGTGTTTCCGGCCCGGTCGGGCTGTAGGGGGTACTGGCTGTCGTTGGTAGCGCGTAATAGGTAATCCCGCCCGGGCCGGAACGCTTCTCAAAAACGGAACCAGCGTCTCCGCCAGGAGGGGACAGGCCGGGCGGCAAGCTCGCCGCCCGCGACAGGGTCCAGACCGCCCCGCGCAAGAATGCGGCGTTCCTCGGCGCGGGTCATCTGGATTTCGCGAACCTTCAGCGCGGCCCCGCGCGCGGTGACATAGGTGCCGTCCGGCCCCGGTTCCATCCCCGGAATGTTCCGCCCCCGGACCACATTCCGCGGATGCCGCTCAGAAGGTGTTTCCACCCGATTTCGTCATCTTCCTGCAGGTGCCAGATCCGGCTGGCCTCGGTGATCGAGATCAACGCAGCCAGCGGTTTGCCGTGGCGGGTCCGGATGATCACCTCGCGGGGATCCTGGGCGCGGGTGACCAGATCACACAGATGGGCGCGGGCGTGGGAAATTGTGCAGCGCATCGGCGAATCTCCGTATGTACGATTCGAAAGATCGCGGGTTCGATGAATGTACAAACCCTGCAATTTCGGCCTAGGGCACTGCGCGGGGCCTTCGCACCTGCAGAAATCGCCCAAAATTGGGCCGCTGTTTCATGTCCGGACTTATCCACCCTCAACCCCACGCGGCATCGCGGATTTCAGAGTTGTCCACAACTCTTTCCCGGCGGATACCAACAGGTTATCCCCGTCTAATTTTCATGCTGCAGTGCTATTTTCTTGTCGGTTGAGGGTGTGAATGTAACAGTCTGATCACCGCAGCGGTTCTTAGGAACCCAAGCGGGGCGCAAGGGCCAAGGGGGCCGCGGTGATGAAGGCGGATCTTAGGATTTGGTTTTGATCACAATGGCTTACCGGTGGAGGATCGGTTGAGTTGGGCTTTATGTCCGGATCAGATGGTCAGCCTCTCAGACGGTTCGTGCGTGCTGCGCCGCGACATTGAGCGTGACGTAGCGGCTTTGGTCCTTTCGGGGGCCGGGCAACCGGATCGTGATGTCTTTCTGGACAGATCGGACCGGCAAGGCGTCAGGGGTGTCCGCAAGGATACATGCAAAGACCGCGTCTGCGCACCTGACGCCTTTTCCTTTTTCGAACCCCGGGTTCATACAGGCTGCCACTACTCACCTGCCAACGAGAGCGGGGTTCTTTTGCTTGAGCAAAAGAACCCCGCATTTGTGTCAGGATAAGCAATGCCGCGTCTATGCACCTGTGGGTAACATCCTACATGACCTTTTTGAGGTGCGCAACTATATATAGGGTGCACTGCTGCCGCCGACGCAATATGCGGAGGACCTTCGGCGGTTGTTCAGTATGTGACCATTGAGTTATTCGGTCTGCCCGTTGTCCGTAGTGGAACAGTTGTCAGGCGTGTTTCCCAGCGCAGAACAGCTCGTAAACCACTTCCAGTATCCGGCGCGGGCGATCATCTGCCAGGCGGTAATAAATGGCTTTGCCTTCCCGGCGGGGCGTCACAAGGCCTTCCAACCGCAAACGGGAAAGTTGTTGCGATACAGCGGCCTGACGGGCAGACAGCAACGTCTCCAGCTCGGTCACAGATTTCTCTCCGGACACCAGATGGCACAGGATCATGAGGCGACCCTCGTGACTGATAGCTTTTAGAAAGTTGGACGCTTCTGTGGCGCTGGTCACCATACGGTCTAGGTCTTCAGGGTTCATGTCCTGTGCGAGCTGAGGCAGTGCCATTTTTCCGATCCTTCTTGGCCCGATAAAGGGGCAGGTGTTAACCAATTACAGACGATCAATATGGGCTGTGTAGATACAGTTATTGATCATGCATCACAATATGCACGCATCAAAATACCGTGATGAAAGACATAAGCCACCGAAGCCAAACCGCATTTCGATGATTTTCCGGACACCGATCCAAACCGCGGGCGCCCTCAAATGCCACTCGACAATTCCAAAAGCAAGAATACCTGACCGATGTCAGCCGACCCCTTGCGGCCCCTCTGTGCCGATACTAAGACTCATGTAACTTTTCTTCGGGTAGTGTCCCGATCCATAGCAAAGCAGGCAGGTTCCGAATGTTCGATCCCGTAGATACATATATGAACACTCTTGTCCCGATGGTCGTCGAACAGACCAGCCGGGGCGAGCGCGCATACGACATCTTCTCGCGCCTCCTGAAAGAGCGGATCATTTTCATCAACGGTCCGATACACGATGGCATGAGCCACCTGATCGTGGCGCAACTGCTGCATCTTGAGGCGGAAAACCCGAACAAGGAAATCTCGATCTACATCAACTCGCCCGGCGGCGTCGTCACCAGCGGTTTGTCGATTTACGACACAATGCAGTACATCAAGCCGAAATGTTCGACATTGGTGATCGGTCAGGCGGCCTCGATGGGTTCTGTTCTGCTGGCTGGGGGTGAGAAAGGCATGCGCTTTTCGCTGCCCAACAGCCGGATTATGGTGCATCAGCCCAGCGGCGGTTACCAGGGTCAGGCCAGCGACATCATGATCCATGCGGCCGAGACGCAAAAGCTCAAGGATCGCCTGTATGATATCTACGTGCGTCATACCGGACAGACCAAAAAGGCGGTTGAAAAAGCGCTGGATCGTGACAATTTCATGAGCCCGGAAGAAGCCATGGACTGGGGCCATATCGACGAGATCGTCGAAAACCGCGCCAAGATGGGCGGAGAAGAGGCCTGAGTTCAAAACCTCGCGCACACTGCGCGAGGTGCGATTTTGAGATTGTAGCGGCCCCGGCGCTGGCCTAAGCTGCGTCAAAAGGCGGCAAGCGCGGCTCGAGGGGGTCGCTGGGATGGAGCCCGAAAGGTAAAACATGGCGACGAATTCAGGCGGTGACGGCAAGAACACGCTCTACTGCAGTTTCTGCGGCAAGAGCCAGCATGAGGTGCGCAAACTGATTGCCGGCCCGACCGTGTTCATTTGCGACGAATGCGTCGAGCTGTGCATGGATATTATTCGCGAGGAAACCAAGGCCAGTGGCCTGAAGTCTTCGGATGGCGTGCCAACGCCCAAGGATATCTGTGAGGTGCTGGACGATTATGTCATCGGTCAGGCCACTGCCAAACGGGTTCTGTCGGTTGCCGTGCACAACCACTACAAACGGCTGAACCATGCCCAGAAGGCGGGCAATGATATCGAACTGGCGAAATCGAACATCCTGCTTATCGGCCCCACCGGTTGCGGCAAGACCCTGCTGGCGCAAACGCTGGCACGGATTCTGGATGTGCCATTTACCATGGCGGATGCGACGACGCTGACCGAGGCCGGATATGTGGGTGAGGATGTCGAAAACATCATCCTCAAGCTGCTTCAGGCCAGCGAATACAACGTCGAGCGTGCGCAGCGCGGCATTGTCTATATCGACGAAGTCGACAAGATCACGCGCAAGTCTGAAAACCCATCGATCACCCGCGATGTCTCGGGCGAGGGCGTCCAGCAAGCGCTGCTGAAACTGATGGAAGGCACCGTGGCCAGTGTTCCGCCGCAAGGTGGTCGCAAGCATCCGCAGCAGGAGTTCCTGCAGGTGGATACCACGAATATCCTGTTCATCTGCGGTGGTGCGTTTGCCGGGCTCGACAAGATCATCGCGCAGCGCGGCAAGGGTTCGGCCATGGGTTTCGGCGCAGACGTCCGCGAGAATGACGAGCGTGGTGTCGGCGAGATTTTCAAGGATCTTGAGCCGGAAGACCTGCTGAAATTCGGCCTGATCCCGGAATTTGTCGGCCGTCTGCCGGTTCTGGCCACGCTGGAAGATCTGGATGAGGACGCGTTGGTTACCATCCTAACCAAGCCCAAGAACGCCTTGGTCAAGCAATATCAGCGTCTGTTCGAGCTGGAAGATGCCGAACTGGCCTTTACCGATGACGCATTGCAGGCAATCGCCAAGAAGGCCATCGAACGCAAGACCGGCGCGCGTGGTTTGCGCTCGATCCTCGAAGACATCCTGCTGGATACCATGTTCGACCTGCCGGGGATGAAAAACGTGACCGAAGTGGTGGTCAACGAAGAGGCCGTGATGTCAGACGCTCAGCCTCTGTTCATCTATGCCGATGCCGGACAGGAATCCGCCTCTGCGGGTTGATCGGACGCGGTTTCAAAAAATCGGTTGGTTCGGCCTTTCGAGGGGGGCGCTGCCCCCATCGCGGCGGGCCGCGATTCCCCCGGGATATTTTTAGCCAGATGAATAAAGGATCCCGTGTTCACCTGGCCGCAAATATCCCGGAGCGCGAGGCGGAGCCTCGCAAAATCACCCCCGGATGAACCTTCTTAAGGAGAGCAGTGTGATCAAGCGTATTTCCTCGGGCGGCGAGTTTGAGGCCAAGGTCGGATATTGCCGCGCGGTTGTGGCCGGTGGGCTTGTTCATGTCGCGGGCACGGTCGGGCAGGGCGATACGGTAGCCGAACAATGCCGGTCCGCGTTGGGTATCATCGAAAAGGCACTGGCCGAGGCCGGAGCGGGTTTCGCCGACGTGGTTCGGGTCACCTATATGCTGCCGGACCGGATGGAATTTGCGCCGTGCTGGCCAATCCTGGCCGAAATATTCGGAGAGCACCCTCCGGCAGCGACGATGATCGAGTGTGGCCTGATCGACCCCAAATACAGGGTCGAAATAGAAGTAACCGCGGTTTTGCCGGAATGACGCAGTTGCGTTGCGTGGTACTGGACCTTGCCCGGCCTTTGGTCCATACCTTCCTTGACTTAAATGCCGGAGGCAACCGATGGGAATACTGAACACTCTATTGCGGGCGGTGACCTGGTGGAATGGGGCGACCCTGAACACACGGATTTTCACCTCGCGCAATGGCATCAAGGTTGGCGAAGACAACGAAGGCAATGTTTTTTACCGCAATGCCGATGACAGCAAGCGCTGGGTCATCTTCAATGGCGAGGTCGAGGCCAGCCGGATCGATCCGGATTGGCACGGTTGGCTGCACCGTACCTGGGATGAGCCGCCCACCGACAAACCGCTTGCGCACAAGTCCTGGGAAAAACCGCATCAGGAAAACCTGACGGGAACAGCTTTGGCATACATGCCTGCCGGATCGTTGCGCCGGGCCGAACCGGTCGAGCGATCCGACTATGAGGCCTGGAGCCCGGAATAGGCGAGGCGAGCGATGTCTACCCATAACATGACCGAAGTCTTGGTCGGCGGTGTTGTACTGGCATGCGCCGTCGCATTTGGCGTTTATGCCAGCCAATCCACCGGCCTGTCGCAAAACCGCACAGGCTATGAACTGGGCGCATCCTTCCGATCCCTGGAAGGTGTGGGGGTCGGAACAGACGTGCGCTTGGCGGGGGTGAAGATCGGGACTGTAACGGGTGTTGAACTGAACGCCGATACCTATCGTGCCGATACAACCTTCACGATTGCGGATGGTGTCCTGGTGCCGGATGACAGTGCCATCGTGATCTCTTCCGAGGGGTTGCTCGGCGGGAACTTTGTTGAAGTCATGCCCGGCGGTTCGCCCTTCTTTTTTGAACCGGGAGACGTGGTCGAGGATACGCAGGGTGCCGTCAGTCTGATCTCACTGCTGGTCAAGTTTGTGGCCGGAGACGGCAGCGAATGATGCGCGCCGCGCTTTTGGCGCTTATCCTTTCCTCAACCGGCGCAATGGCCCAGCAAAAAGTGGCGTCTGGGTCGGGTGCCATGCTGCGTGGTCTGGACAAGGTCAGTGGCCAGACCGTTGATGTCGAGTTGCAAAGCGGCGAGACGCAGACCATCTTTGGGCTGGATGTCGCTTTGGGCGATTGTAGGTATCCGATTGAAAACCCCACCGGCGATGCGTTTGCCTTCCTGACAATCTGGGAACAGGGCAAGACCGAGCAATTGTTTGACGGCTGGATGATTGCAACCTCGCCCGCGCTGAACGCGCTGGACCATTCCCGTTATGACGTTTGGGTAATCCGCTGTATGACCCCCTGAGGGGTTTGAGAGATTTCGGCGGAAAAATGAGCGCTGGCATTGACCGCCCTTTCCAGAGCCTGCTGGTAGCGCGCGCGCGGGATTTCAATTGCGCCAAGCGAGGCTAGGTGCGCTGTCAGAAACTGCGTATCGAACAATTGAAATCCGGTCTGACTTAATCGGTCCACCAAATAGGCCAGGGCGATCTTCGACGCATCGGTATGGTACGAAAACATGCTTTCGCCAAAAAACGCGGCACCGAGGGCCACGCCATAGACGCCTCCGACCAATCTGTCTTGGGCGTATACTTCCAGCGAATGGGCATGGCCCGAGCGATGAAGCTGCAGATATAGATCGCGCAGTTCGGCGTTTATCCAGGTGTCCGCGCGGTCTGCGCATCCATCGACAACCCCGGCGAAATCACGATCGATTGAAACAGAATAGTCCGCGTTTCGTATGCGACGGGCCAGGCTTCGGGAAATGTGAAACCCATCCAGCGGAAACACTCCGCGCAGTTTGGGATCAACCCAGAACAGTTCAGCCGCGTCCCGGTGCTCGGCCATCGGAAAGATACCGATGGAATACCCGTGCAGCAGAAGTTCAGGAGACAGGCTCATGATTTTTGGCCGGGCATTGGGTGGGTGTGACCACCCAATGCCGCTGTCTTACTGGGCCATGTTTTGCGCAAGCCAACGCTCCAGCCAGTGAATGTTGTAGTCACCGCTGTGAATGTCGGATTCCTGCAAAAGCGCGTGGAACAGGGGAACCGTGGTGTCGATACCGTCGACGATCAATTCACCCAGCGCTCGTTCCAGCCGCGCCAGCGCTTCGGCCCGGTCACGGCCTTGCACGATCAGCTTGGCAATCAGAGAGTCGTAATAGGGCGGGATCGAATACCCGTCGTAAAGCGCCGAATCCATCCGGACGCCCAGTCCGCCCGGCGCGTGGTACGCTGTGATCTTGCCCGGGCAGGGCGAGAAGTTGGGCAGTTTTTCAGCGTTGATCCGAACTTCGATGGCGTGACCGTTGATCTCCAGATCGTCCTGGCCGAAGGACATCGGCTCACCTGCGGCGACGCGGATTTGCTCGCGCACCAGATCGACGCCAAAGATACCTTCGGTGACGGGATGTTCTACCTGCAGGCGGGTGTTCATCTCGATGAAATAGAACTCGCCTTTCTCATAGAGAAACTCGATGGTCCCGGCGCCGATGTAGTTAATCTTGGCCACCGCATCTGCGCAGACCTTGCCGATCTTGGCGCGTTCTTCCGGGGTGATGCAGGGGCCGGGGGCCTCTTCAAACACCTTCTGGTGGCGACGCTGCAGCGAACAATCGCGCTCGCCCAGATGTACGGCCTTGCCTTTGCCATCGCCGAACACCTGAATCTCGATGTGGCGCGGCGTGGTCAGGTATTTCTCGATATAGACCTCGTCGTTGCCAAAGGCGGCCTTGCCCTCGGCGCGCGCGGTCATGAATGCGCTTTCCATCTCGTCGGCATTCATCGCGACTTTCATGCCGCGCCCGCCGCCACCGGCGGTGGCCTTGATGATGACGGGATAGCCGAATTCCTCGCCGATCTGCTTGGCTGTGGCCAGATCAGGCACTCCGCCATCCGATCCCGGAACGCAGGGCACGCCCAGGGCTTTCATCGTATCCTTGGCGGTGATCTTGTCGCCCATGATGCGGATATGTTCCGCAGTGGGGCCGATGAAGGTAATGCCGTGGTCCTCGACGATCTGCACGAACTCGGCATTCTCGGACAGGAAGCCATAGCCGGGGTGAATGGCCTGCGCGCCGGTGATTTCACAGGCCGATATGATCGCAGGCATCGACAGGTAGCTTTGCGGGCTGGGCGGAGGGCCGATACACACCGATTCGTCCGCCATACGCACATGCATGGCGTCGCTGTCAGCGGTAGAATGCACGGCGACCGTCTTAATCCCCATCTCGCGCGCGGCACGGATCACGCGTAGGGCGATCTCGCCTCGGTTGGCAATCAGGATCTTGTCGAACATGGGCCCGCCTTACTCGATGATGACCAGAGGGGTGCCGAATTCCACAGCGTCGCCATCGCCGACCAGAATACGTTTGACTGTACCCGACTTGGGGGCGTGGATGTGGTTCATGGTCTTCATCGCCTCGACAATCAGCAACGTGTCGCCTTCAGACACGGATGCCCCGACAGAGATGAAAGAGGGTGCACCGGGTTCGGCCTGCATGTAGACAGTGCCAACCATGGGCGACGTCACGGCGCCGGGGTGGCTGGCGGGATCTTCGGCAGCGGCGGGCGCTTCCGCAGGGGCCGGAGCCGCAGCAGCAACGGGGGCGGCAGCGACCGGTGCAGCGGCCGGAACGGTCATCTGAACCGGGGCAGGCACGGCCTGCGACATGCGGCTGACGCGTACGTTCAGGCTGTCTTCCTCGCCATACTCGCGCTTGACCTGCAATTCGGTCAGGTCATTTTCGCGCAACAGTTCGGCCAATGCCTTGATGAACGCCACATCCGCTTCGTGCTTGGTATCTGTCATGAGTGTCCTCGACGGTTCCCCTTTGGCCCGTCTGTTTCGTGCGGGCTTTGGTCTGATTAGGCAGCGTTATAAGCCAAGCGCACGGTCATGAAAAGTGCCGTCTCGCCCTGCTAAATTGGGGTTTTACTCGGAAACGTGAGGGGGTGAGGCGCTCATAATGGCATCCCCGACAATTTGGCGACAAGCTCAGGCAGTTTCCGGGCGCCGAACTTCTCCAGAAGCCGCGCGCGGTAGGCCTCGATGGTGCGATAGCTCAGGCCCAGTTCGCCGCCGATCTCCTTGGCGGATAGCCCCCGGCACGACAGGATGGCCACTTCGCGTTCCCGCGCGGTCAGTTCGACCAGTGGCCGTTCTTCGGAGATGTCAGAAAAGCTCCAGATTCCATGTCGAAACGGGTCATCAGGCGTCAGCGAGCGTCCGCGCGCCCGGCACCAGAACAGATCGCCATTGCGCCGACGCATGACGCGTTCATCCGTGTAGTAGCCCGTATCGCGCATCACCTGCAGACTGCGCGCGCCAATGCGCTCCCAGTCGGCCACGGACGGGTAGAGATGCAGCAGAGGCATGTTGCGATATTCCGCTTCTTCGCCGCCAAAGGTGCGCGCGAATTGCAGATTGCATCGCCGGATGATCCGGTTTTCCAACTCGACAAGGCCGATCGGCGCGTATTCGAATGCAGGGTCGCTCATTTCTGTATCGTGCCGGGATTTGTGGTGAAAATGAAGTGGTATGAAGAAATAGATCGAACGGGGATGCCTGTTGGTGAATACTAAACGAAACGCATCGTGCGGTATAGCTTGTCAATTGTGTAAAGACTGCTTGAAAATAATGCCCTAAACTTCTTTTATTAATAATTTTATCTGAAAACAAATCTGGGATATACAGTAGCGGCAACCGAAGGGAGGGTGCTGCAATTCGGGGTGTATTGACAGGAAGCCGTATCAGGGAACGTCGGCAGATTGCTGGTATGCGCCAGTCCGAACTTGCCCGGCAGGTCGGCATTTCGGCCTCTTACCTGAATCTGATCGAACACAATCGACGCCGGATCGGCGGTAAGCTTTTGGTCGATATAGCGTCAGTTTTGATGGTGGAACCTTCGGTACTGACGCAAGGTATCGAGGCCACGCTGATTTCGGCTCTGCGTGAGGCTGCGGCGGAATCGGTCGGCCATTCCGCCGAAATTGACGGGCTGGAAGAATTTGCCGGACGCTTTCCTGGGTGGGCGAAGGTGCTGGCACAGATGCATCGGCGGGTCGTGTCGCTTGAACGCACAGTCGAAACACTGTCCGATCGCCTGACGCATGACCCGCACCTGGCCGCATCCATGCACGAGGTTCTGTCAACGGCAGCAGCGATTCGATCCACGGCAGCCATTCTGGTCGACACCCGGGATATCGAGGCCGAGTGGCAGGACCGATTTCATCGAAATCTGCATCAGGATGCAGAGCGTCTGGCCGACAGTTCAAAGGCGTTGGTGGCTTATCTGGATGACAACGACTCGGTAAACGATCGCCGGGGTGTGCCGCTGGAAGAGGCCGAGGCGTTCTTTTCGGATCATGC
Organism: Ruegeria sp. AN11; assembly: GCF_056536005.1. NCBI lineage: Bacteria > Pseudomonadati > Pseudomonadota > Alphaproteobacteria > Rhodobacterales > Roseobacteraceae > Ruegeria > Ruegeria sp. AN11. Next base: position 3,943,914 of record NZ_JBQFJD010000001.1, read on the forward strand.
GCACCATTTCCCAATGATCGAAGAGAACGGAGCGACCGGCGAAATAGACCTCAACGCGCTTGATTCTGGTGCCGCCAGGGCCGTCACGCGCGATCTTCTGGGGCTTTATGCACGGGACGCACAGGCCCTGCCGCTTGAGCCACTGAAGGCAGCCCTGGCTGATACAGGAACAGATCCGCTGAAACTTGCGGCCCGGTTTTCGGTCGACCACGCCACGGTATTGCGCAGGCTGGCCTTTTTGCCCAAGGACACGCTGACCCGCCCGACAGGCCTCGTGATCTGCGACGCCTCGGGAAGCATCCTTTTCTTCAAGCCGGTACAAGGGTTTGCCTTGCCGCGATACGGCGAAGCCTGCCCGCTGTGGCCGTTGTATCAGGCGTTGAACCGGCCATTGGTGCCGATCCGCAGGCGTGTTCTGCAACTTGGCAGAACAGCGGCAGAATTCGAGTGTCATGCGGTGGCCTGGCCGCATAGCATATCGGGTCACGAGGACGGGCCGGATTACCGGTCTGTCATGCTGGTGCAACCGGTCGAGTTTGCCGGAGACACAAGTAATGCAAGTGTCCGCGCCGGTCCCGGCTGCCGCGTGTGTCCAAACCCGGAGTGCGGGTCGCGCCGCGAACCGTCGATTCTGAGTGAAGGTTTTTGACAGTTTCGTAACATAGCGCTTAATCTGAATGTGACAGGTCGCCAGGCGCGTGGCCGGTCTCGGGGAGGAATTGCAAATATGAGCCGTAAGGTTCTGTTGATTGAGGATGAGCCGAACATTGCTGAGGCCATTCGGTTTTTGCTGACGCGTGAAGGCTGGCAGGTCGAAACCCATGCCGAGGGTACGAATGCGGTTGAAGTGATTCAGGGGGCAAACCCTGATCTGGTGATACTGGACGTGATGTTGCCGGGTAAAAACGGCATGGACATCCTGCGGGATTTACGCGAGCTGGACGAGATGAAAGCTCTGCCGGTCCTGATGCTGACTGCGCGGGGCCAGTCCCGTGACCGCGAGATGGCTGAAAATGCCGGGGTCAGCCGGTTCATGACCAAGCCGTTTTCCAATGCCGAAGTTCTGACAGCGGTGCGGGACCTGCACGCACAGGCCACCCGGACATGAGCCAGAGCGAAGACCATCAGCCGCCAGCAGGGCGGTCTTCGCTGTTTCTTGAACGTCAAGGCTATCGTCGGCGCAGGTTGATGGATGCGGCCCGGTTGCTGCCCGTTCTGGGTGGCGCCCTTGTTGCAATCCCGCTGTTATGGCCCTCGGTAGATAGCGCCGGGGCCGGTGTTCCATTGTCCTCGGCCATCTATTACATCTTTGCCTGCTGGGGGCTGCTTATTCTGGCCAGTGTGGGATTTGGCTATGCGGCCAGGCGTTTGTCCCGGCGCGACGAAACCGAGGCGGATACGGATCAATGGCAACGCTGAACGTCCTGATCCTGGTCTGCCTGGGCTATGTCGTGTTGCTGTTTGGCGTTGCGTTCGCTGCCGACAGAATGGCGGCAGCGGGCAAGGGCAAATGGCTGCGTTCACCGCTGATATATACACTGTCCCTGTCGATCTACTGCACCGCCTGGACCTTCTACGGTGCGGTCGGAAACGCAGCCCGTTCGGGGCTGGAATTCGTGACCATTTATCTGGGGCCGACTTTGGTGATGATCGGTTGGTGGTGGGGCCTGCGCAAATTGGTCCGGGTCGGACGCAGCCAGCGCGTGACTTCGATCGCGGACCTGATCTCATCCCGCTACGGCAAGTCGAACACGCTGGCCATCTGCGTGACAATTCTGGCGGTACTGGGCGGTACGCCCTACATCGCGCTGCAATTGCAGTCGATAACCCTGTCCTTTTCCATTTTTGCCGAAGCAGACCCTTCGGGCCTCTATCGCGAAGGTTCCAGTGTATTCTGGGTCGCGGCAGGTCTTGCCGTTTTTGCAATCCTGTTCGGCACACGCAACCTGGACGCGAACGAGCGACACCACGGTGTGGTGACGGCCATCGCTCTGGAATCCGTGGTAAAACTGTTCGCCCTGCTTGCCGTCGGTGCGTTTGTGGTCTGGGGCGTTGCGGGTGGGATCTCCCCGATGATGGAGCGTATCGACGCGTCGGATATCGGTCGATGGAACGTGGATGCGGGCCGATGGACCACTTTTGTTTTCCTGTCCGCCGCTGCCTTTGTCTGTCTGCCGCGCATGTTCCAGGTCATGGTGGTGGAAAACGATGACGAAAGTCATCTGCGAACCGCTGCATGGGCATTTCCGCTGTATCTGCTGCTGATGAGTCTGTTTGTCGTTCCGATTGCCGTTGTGGGGCTGGATCTGTTGCCCGAAGGCTCGAACCCGGACCTGTTCGTTCTGACCGTGCCGCTGTCGCAGGGCAATGACTGGCTGGCGATGCTGTCCTTTATCGGCGGGTTCTCCTCGGCCACGTCTATGGTGATCGTGACTGCGATGGCGCTGTCGACCATGGTATCTAACCATATCGTCATGCCAATCTGGCTGAGCACGCAGGAAGGTTCCGGTTCGGTTTCGGGTGACGTGCGCAACGTGGTGTTGATGTCCCGCCGGGTGTCCATCGCAGCCCTGATGGCGCTGGGCTACTTTTACTACCGGCTGTCGGGGGGCGGGGCGGCTTTGGCCTCGATCGGTCTGATTGCTTTTGCGGGTGTATCCCAGATTCTGCCGGCAATGGTCGGCGGCCTGTTCTGGCGCGGTGCCACTCGAACCGGAGCACTTGCCGGGCTCAGCGTTGGGTTCGTCCTGTGGATCTACACCCTGCTTCTGCCGGGAATGGGCGGCGCCATAATGCCTGACAGCGTTGTGCAGAACGGGCTGTTCGGTTGGGGCTGGCTGCGGCCACAGGCGCTGTTCGGGATCGAGGGGATCGACCCGATGGTGCATTCCGTCCTGTGGTCCATGTCGCTGAACACCGTTGCCTTCTGTATCGCCTCGCTGCTGAGCTTTCCCAGCCCGCTTGAACGCCTGCAGGGTGCGCAGTTCGTCAATGTCTTTGATCACTCTGTCGCGCCGGGTGGCTGGACCGGTTCGGTCGCTCAAAGCGAAGATCTGATGATCATGACCCAGCGGATTCTGGGTGCGGGTCCCGCGCAGGAGTTCTTTCAGTCCGAGGCCAGACAACAGGGCGGGCGCGCCGATCTGCCTGAACCGACGCCGGGGTTTCTGGAACGGCTGGAACGCGAGTTGAGCGGTTCGGTTGGTGCCGCTACAGCCCATGCCATGATCGGACAGATCGTTGGCGGTGCATCGGTTTCCGTCGAAGATCTGTTGGCGGTCGCGGACGAATCCGCGGAACTGCTGGAATATTCTAGCAAGCTTGAGGAGAAGTCCGCAGAACTCAGCCGCACGGCGCGGAAACTGCGCGAAGCCAACACGAAGCTGACGCAGATTTCCGAGCAAAAGGACACGTTCCTCAGTCAGGTCAGCCACGAATTGCGTACGCCAATGACCTCGATCCGGGCTTTTTCCGAGATCATGCGTGACACGGACGGGCTGAAGCGCGAGGAACAGACCCGATATGCCGCGATCATTCATGACGAGGCGTTGCGTTTGACGCGTTTGCTGGACGATCTGCTGGATCTGAGTGTTCTTGAAAGTGGCAAGGTCAGTCTGAATATGGGGGACGACACGCTGCGCTCGGTCCTGGATCGAGCGGTCGCCAGCGCGCTTGCGGGAACCGAAAAGACTCTGAGTGTGCGGCGGGTGCGTGGTGCTGAACGGATTCCGCTGCACACGGATCTGGACCGCCTCGCCCAGGTGTTCATCAACCTGATTTCGAACGCTCAGAAATACTGCGACGCGACCGATCCGGAACTGACGATTTCCGCTCATGACATTGGCGGTCAGGTGGTGATTGACTTCGTGGACAATGGCACTGGCATCCCCCCCGAAGCGCGTTCGGTTGTGTTCGAGAAATTTGCCCGCGTAGGGGTCGAAAAGGCCCAGGGGGCGGGGTTGGGTCTGGCGATCTGCCGCGAGATCGTGCAGCGGCTGGGCGGCGAGATCAACTATCTCGCGGGGCAGGGCGGGGCGGCGTTCCGGGTCAGCCTGCCGCTGGCCTACCGGCAGGCTGCGCAATAACGGCCGTCTAAAGACATTCGTAACTTTGGCTGGGTTACACCTGAACCTGGAATTCGGAATAAGGTGGCGAACAGGGCGATGACACAACCCGTCAATGCGGCTTTGGCGCGTAAGCTTGCAATCAGGCCGACCGAACCCGACGACACGCCCCGACCGGTGCTGCGGGCCCTCCGACTGGCACTGGCCAGGGCGGCGGGCGAACAATGGAACCTACCACTAACTGTAATCGGCGCAAAACAGACGACCTGCCCGCAGGACGGGTTGGCTGACCTGATAGGGAAAGACTGGCTTTTGCTGTTGTTTCGGGCGGACAATGGGGTCATGGCTGCCGTTTGTCTGAACCCCGGCGCTGTGTCCGCGATCGTGCAGGCGCAAGCCTTCGGTGAGGTGCTGCCGGGTGAACCTCAGCCGCGCCCTTTCACTGAAACAGATGCGGCCATGGTGGCACCTCTGATCGAAGATACGCTGGCTCGGTCCGTCGATCTGGTCGCCTTGGCGTCCGATCAGGCGAGCCTGTCGGGGTTTGAGTTTGCTTCCCGCCTGCCGGATACACGGGCCTTGTCACTGGCGTTGGTGGAAGACAGATACCGCCTTTTCGACCTGACTGTGGAGCTGGGCGGAGGGGCGCGGCAAGGTCAGATGTGCTTTCTGCAACCCGAGCCAGCACAGGTTGCGGAAACCGGTGACGCGGCCATTCAGCAAACAGGGCCCCGACTGGATCAGGCGACTGGCGTTTTGCGGGTTGAACTGAATTCTGTGATCTGCCGGATGTCGCTGCCCCTGACGGGATTGTCGGAACTAAAGGTGGGCGATGTTGTTCCCCTGACCGGCGCAAGGCTGGACCGTACCAGGCTCCTGACGATTGACAAAAGCCCCGTCGCTGTCGGTCGTCTGGGTCAATGTGGGGGAATGCGCGCTGTTCGGCTGAATGAGCAAGGAATTACACCTGTTCCCGCCGATGCGGCAGCGTTGGCATTTCTGGAAAGCAAGCCCGACGAAAAACAGTCGATCCCCAAAGATCCAACCGCACAAGTCGATGCGGTTGAGGCCTCCTTGCCAAGAGACACGCGTTTGCTGACATCAGCCGATGCGGAACTGAATTTTGAGGACACGGACCAAATGGCCGCCGAGATATCCCAGCTTGCTGGATTGACCGGGCCGGAAACCGACCCGGGCCATAATTTCTGATCAGCTTTTTTCCTTGCGCATGTGATCCAATGCCGGACGCAGGTTGTCCAGCATGTAACCTGCATTGGTTGTAGCGGACAGGATGTCATCCGTGCTCATCCGATCACATTGTCCCAGCGCCCAGACCACCGAGCATCGCGTGCCTGATGCGCAATAGGCCAGAACCGGCCCGCTGCAGCTTTCCGCCAGTTCACGTTGAAGCGCCGCGTTCTCGGGGGTCATGGTCTGGTGTGTCAGTTCCAAAACCTCGTATTCCATCCCTGCATCGCGAACTGCCTGTCCGATGGCGTCAGACTGCATGTTCGCCGGAACTTCGATGTTGGGCCTGTTGCAGATGACTTTAGCAAATCCAGCCGCAGCGATAGCTGGCACATCCTCGACCGTGATTTGTGGCGAGACGGCATAGCGGGGGGTGATTGGTCGAATCTCCATTCTGATTGCTTAGGCCGGGTTTGCGGTTCTGTCCAGTTGCGAACCAAGGGTTGGAGCCATCAACATTCCCGTGATCATTGCGACCATAAACACAACGCCGCCAACCCCGCCGTAGCTGAGCGACGCAATGGCCGGGCCCGGGCACAATCCGGCCAGCCCCCAGCCGGCCCCGAACAGAACCGATCCAATGATCAGACGGCGATCCAGTTCCGATGACGGTGCGGTCGGAAACTGCCCACCCACCAGAGGTGCGCGGTTGGTCGTCAGCTGCCAGGCAACCAACATAGGCAGAATTGCACCTCCCATCACAAAGGCCAGGGTCGGATCCCAATTGCCGAACACGTCCAGCCAGCCTTGCACCTTGGTGGTGTCCGTCATGCCCGAGATCAGAAGACCCGCGCCGAAAAGGGATCCGGCAATCAGAGAAATCAGAACGCGCATCAGATCACCCCCCAGACGTGCCGCAGCAGGGCAATCGTCAGCCCGCCCGCGGCGATGTAGACAATCGTGGCAACGATTCCACGCGCAGAAAATCGCGAGATGCCGCACACACCGTGCCCGGAGGTGCAGCCGTTCGCGATCCGGGTGCCGACGCCAACCAGAAGGCCGGCGGCTATCACAACCGCGATGTTTCCGGCCAGATGGGTTTCAGCTTGCGGATTCATCAAGGGGCGAAGCAATGCCGGTATGGCGACAACACCGGCGATGAACGCCAAACGCTCGGTCATTCTGCCGCTGCGATCCACCAACCCGCCAAGGATACCGCTGGCGCCCATGATGCGGCCGTTTCCCAACAGATAAACCGCTGCGCCAAGCCCGATCAGAAGGCCTCCGGCGAGGCCCCATATCCAGTCTGCATTCATGTTGTTTTGCCTTCTTCTAAGCGCCTGTACGCGTCAAAGCTTGTTGAGGGGCAGCTTCAGAAACACGTCGCCTTTTTCGTCCGCAGGCGGCATCTGCCCGGCCCGCATATTGACCTGTAGCGATGGCAGGATCAGCCGGGGCATCGCCAGTGTCGCATCCCGCGCATCCCGCATTTCCACGAATTCTTCGATGCTGCGTCCCTGTCCGATATGTACGTTCAGCGCCTTTTGCTCGCCCACCGTCGTTTCCCAGGCAAACTCATCGCGTCCGGGTGCCTTGTAGTCGTGCCCGACGAAAATCCGGGTTTCATCCGGCAAGGACAGGATTTTCTGGATCGAGGCATACAGCATTTCGGAGGAGCCGCCCGGAAAATCGCAACGTGCGGTTCCGAAATCGGGCATGAACAGGGTGTCCCCGACAAAAGCCGCGTCACCGATCACATAGGTCATGCAAGCCGGGGTGTGCCCGGGCGTATGCAGAACGTCGCCCCGCATCTGGCCGATGTGAAAGCTGTCATTTTCCGAGAACAGAGCGTCGAACTGACTGCCGTCGCGTTGGAATTCCGTACCTTCATTGAACACCTTGCCGAACGTGTCCTGCACCGTGACGATCTGGGCGCCTATCCCGATCTTTCCGCCCAACTCCTGCTGCAGATAGGGCGCGGCCGACAGGTGATCCGCATGCACATGGCTTTCCAGAATCCATTCGACTTTCAGTCCGCCGGACCTGACGTATTCGATGATCCGGTCTGCCGAACCCGTGCCGGTCCGCCCCGATGCATGGTCAAAATCCAGCACGCTGTCGATAATTGCGCACGCAGTGCCTTCGGGCTCTTGCACGACATAGGATACGGTGAATGTATCCGGATCGAAAAAGGCTTTCACTACTGGTGTCATGCACACCCCCATTAAACGTATCACATATCATATAGTAAATTCGGAATGTGATGCAATCATCAATTCCTTGTTGATGTCGGTCAAGGCATTCTGACTCGGAACCGCATAAAATTCATGCAGTGCGCGCAAAGTGGCGAAATCTTCCCCGGGAACCGGCGGGAATCCGCAACCTTGGGTGGAAATGTTCTGAAAGTCGCAATACCGTTACTTACTACGCATATCTGCAAGACTGGCACCATTTGGGAGGATGGAAATGTCGAAACAGAATCTCTACTCAGAAGCTGAACAACTGGAGCGTCAATTGCAGGGTGCATGCCTTGAAACACGACTGGCCCTTCAGCCCTCCGTCAGCAAAATGATTGACCGTCTGCATCAGCGGGGGCTGCATGTGCCGTCCCGCCTGAAGCGTCTGGATGCGTCGCTGTGCGAAGACGCCATGGAAGCGCGCTTCGACAACCTGCCAGTCTGAGCTTAGTTGGTCATCCGAACGAGATGCCGAGGATGACCAGCATCAGCCCGATCACCGATAAAAACAATGAGGCGAGGTTCCACGGCAGAACGCTTTGAACAGCCGCGCGCAATTCATCATCCGAAAGACCGGCCTTGCGCGCCTTCATCACGCGCAGAATGCACCAGACCAGCCCGGCCAGCCCCGCCAGCGAAAGAGCGGCACCGCTCCATGTGATGTGTTCGAACATGGGTTTCCACATATTGCCTTTTTCTCAAGCTGCGCTTAGCGGATCAGGCCGGATGGCACAAGCCTGGCCCGCTATTGGGTGCTTGCGGCCCGGACGGCACCGATGTATCCGGCATATTGCCCGATGTTACAGCATCAGACCGCAGCCTCTGGGAGAGACGTAAATGGAAGACATGACCGAAGATCAGGCCACCGCCAACTACCGTGTGACGGCGGGTGAATTGCGCCAGTTCATCGAACGGTTCGAGCGCCTCGATGCCGAAAAAAAAGACATTGCCGAACAGCAAAAAGAGGTGATGGCAGAAGCCAAGGCGCGCGGCTACGACACCAGGGTCATGCGCAAGGTAATCGCGCTGCGCAAACGGGACAAGGACGACATCGCCGAGGAAGAGGCGGTTCTTGAAATGTACAAAGAAGCTTTGGGTATGAGCTAGGCTCAGAACCACGGGGTTCTGTGCTGCCATTCTGCTCGGGTCTTAGGGGGAAGCCAGCGAATTTCGGGCTGTCGCAGCGTTCAGGCGCAGTGTGGGTCTTCAATCCTTGCTAACGCAATTCATCAAACCCAATACGAGGTTCACCCGCGGCGGTAGCACCCCATACCGGATGACTGCTACCCTCGGCCGACCATCAGGGTTTCAGAAAGCGAATGCCCGGCATGGATTGAATTCGGGCTAGGTCCTGTTCGTAAAGCTCGGAAAACGCTTCGACTATATCTGCGCTCCAGCCGGGCAATTCCAACTCCTCTTCAACCTCTTCAGGCAATGCGTGTGTTTCAAAGATCCCGGCCAGTTCCTCGCGCAGAACATGCTTGTCGGGTTGAGGGTCCTGACGGATCAGCGCCAGAACCTCGCGCTTGCCGGGTTCCGTCAGCAGGGAAGAGAGGAAGGCATATTCATCCTGCATCACCACATCGTCGTCTAGCCCGGCCATCGCGCGCAGCACATCCCCCCAGATCAGAGGCGTATCCTCGTTGCACCAAAGCGTTATGCCGACCCCGGGTGCAAGATCGCGAATATCTTCTATCGTGCTGAGCCAACTCAGGCAGCTCAGATCGGTGTCCCGGAGGATCTGATCGCGACGGTCTTGCGGAAGTGCCGCTAGGGTTTTCGGAATGAAGCTTGCGGGATTGATCAGCCCGAAAAACAACTCGACCTGATCATTGGGGAAGGCGTGTTCCAGGATGGCCATGCGTTGCCCGGCCGCAGGATAGAACTGTCCATCCTTTATGGCCTCGACCGGCTCACCGATGAAATCCGGGCTGGTGAATATTGTTCGCTGAGTGTTTTCGTCATCCGGCAGTATTTCCATAAGCCGGACAAGCTCATCAGTGGAAACCGGATGCGATCCTATCGCGTTGAACACAGGCCGAAAAACCTGTCGATAGCGCCGTGGTCCAACCAGAGACACCCCATGCGCAGACAGGATGTTCAAATTCGCCTGCAATGAGTTCAGCAGCCGACCATCGTCCGCAAAAGCTCCGCCTGCGTGAATGACAACCTGCATCTTTCTGTTTCAGCCCTTGCGTCCTCATGGTGCCTTGTCGGGTTACAGCCTGCAGCAACCACAGTCAAATTCGCAACGGGGAACAGTGGCACAGTTATCAAAACGTTCTGGGAAAGATTTCCATGCGGGCAATAATTGTGGGTTGCAGTCCCTTTCCGGAGAGAGTAATCGAACGCCAGCGCCCCTATAGCTCAGCTGGTAGAGCAACTGATTTGTAATCAGTAGGTCCGCGGTTCGAGTCCGTGTGGGGGCACCATAACACAAGATAAAATGCTGTAATTTAACGTTTTTCAGAGCGATAGCTTGTGTATCCCCTGATTTATCCCCTGTTTATTTGTTGATGGATGTGAACCCAAAATTTCTTGCCATCGTTTCCGTTGATACGCATTCTTCTAATAAGATTGATGATAGTAAATGTTGGTATTTGTTGGAATTAGGCTGTGAAAATGTCCCAACTTTAACGGGCAACCCGACCTAGGTTTAATACCTAATAACGATGCTAGGCTCCGACGGCAGCTTTCATGAACAACGGACGTTTATCGAAACTGGGCGACTGACCGAGTTGCGGACAAACCAGCCCTTTGCATTGAACACCGCAGTGTTCACAGACAGAATAACTATGCTTGGGCAGTGCAAGGCATTTGCGCCGGGTAAAGCGAAACAAAATGCTACAATTTGACAAGCCAAAGCGAATAAACGAATTGAGTTTTATCACAGGCCGTCAGAAGCTTTGTCTTTAGCAACCTTTATTGAGATTAGGTTAACGTTTGTTCATACAGCGGTTTATGCCTTGTGTAATAGCCAGCCACGGACCACCTAAAAAGCTAATAGACTTGGTAAATCACGAGGAAATCCTGATGAAGAAGGCACTGATAGCCAGCTTGCTCGGAAGCTCAATTTTCTTGACCGCATGCGGAGTACCGGCAACGCCAACTCAGGCACAAGTCCAACATGATGCTCGTTGCGCCGGAGGTGTTTTAGGTGGAGCTGCGATTGGTGGAATAGTTGGAAATCGCTTCGGCGGCGGGACAGGCAATGCCTTGGCTACGGCAGCCGGCGCTGGGCTTGGAATGTATGCAGGTCAATCGGTTTGTAACTGAAGAATGCATACTGAAGGGCAGGCAGGGCACTGCTCGGATAACTAACCTGTTCCTTGGGATACTCGCGGTTCTGCGCTTCTCCGAAGAGCCAGAGTTGAAGATGGACCTCCGATTTGGGCTCGACGCGATCATTCGATCAGATCTGAAGAACGGCTGCCATGCGGGAAATGACAATGATGCTTTTGTCTCCGCTCTGCGCTTTCGCAAATTCTGAGACTCTAATAGCATCTTCACGCAAGTTACTTCCTTCAAAAAAATAGTGGCCACTAGCCAAATGATGGCCATAGTGTACTGCGCGTTTCATTGGTCGTAGTGAGGTCGAAATGCTCGCAGACATGCGAGATATAGTTCAAAAGGCTCTCCCACTTGGGGGGCTTGCGCTAATATTCCTGTTAGGGGTGCTGACGCTCAGCCCATTCCTTCCTGCATTGTTATGGGCCCTTTTTATTTCGGTCGCCATTTTGCCCTTTCATGCGCAGCTTACAAACCAACTTGGACAAAGACGTGCACTGGCGACTGGCCTTACTGTCGTCGGGTTGATACTCATCGTACTTGTCCCGATGTTGTTACTTTTTCGCTCCGTTGTAGGGATTTTGCCAGAATTAGCGATTGCCGCCGCAAACAGAGACAGCCTTGAATGGATTGGCGTTGATCTTCCCGCCGGTATCTCCGCAACTTGGCGCGATCTTTGGATAGGAATACGAGATGACTTGGAGGCGTTGCGCACTTTGATTGGCGATGATCTGCGTTTGCTTCTCTCGACAATTGTGTTCGAAGGTCGGTTAATCGGTTATTTTGTTTTGGAGTTTTTGCTGGGCCTGATCCTTGCGGGGGTAATTCTACATAACTCGCAGTATCTCAGCCTGCTCGCAGGCAAGGCGGCACTAAAACTTGGAGGAACGCGGGTCGCCGACCTTGGTGCTCGCTCGATCCTAACGATCCGCTATACCGTGCTTGGTGTTCTTGGATCAGCGGCTGTACAGGCCTGTGTAGCTGCTTTCGCATACTGGCTCGTCGGCGCGCCACATTGGCCACTCCTGGCGTTCGCAACCTTTATGCTTGGCCTTCTGCAAGTCGGCCCGATCCTGATTTGGGCACCACTTTCGATCTGGCTTTGGATGAATGATCAGTCGGTCATGGCGACCTTTATGGTTCTCTGGGGGCTTGTCGCGGTTGGGCTTTCCGACAACCTCGTAAAAGCACTTGTTGTATCGCGCGGAGCGGACTTGCCGGCAATTCTGGTTTTTCTTGGCGCTATCGGCGGGCTACTTTTTTGGGGAGTCGTTGGGGTATTCCTCGGTCCTGTCATTCTTGCACTGTGTCTCGAGTTGATTCTTTGGTGGCTCGGCGCGGAACGCTCCGATGACGAGGTTCGAGAGCTGAACGAAGAAGACCTCCAATAGCCTGAATCTGTTTGAAAAGGTTCTGAAGGGAACACCATGCGACCGATGCCCTTGCAGACTGCGCAGCGAATTCCGAATAAATCACTGGCTTCCTCGATCCTTAAGTGCCGACATGTCTGGCAACGGGGCAGCGTTCGCTTTTTACCTTAATGAGCACCTACTTCAGAACCGAACACTGTGCTAGCAGAGCCCCGGGTTCGAATTGAGGACACTGCAGTATTTCATCCGCAGCTAAACCAACCCATTTGCGTTACTTGATTTTGCCAGAGAGAATGGCGTCCGACTATTAGTGGTAGTGTCATTGATGGAGGATCGAAGGTTGGAAATCGTTGGAAGCGTCGCCTTTGTTAGTGGCGGCAGCGGTGGGCTTGGCTCGAAGATCTGTAGGCTCCTCGCTCGCAACGGCAGCAAAGTGGTTGTCGGATACCGCAGTGGATCGGACCGCGCGGAAGCAGTCTGCGCGGACATCAAAAGCCAAGGCGGCACGGCTCGCGCAGAACAGTTTGACCTCACCGAGCCTTCTTCAGTGCATGCCTGTATTGGCAGGATAGTCAGCGAGTTCGGCGGGCTGGACATTCTGGTGAACAATGCCGGCATGGCCTCTGGCGGGCTCAACTTGCCAACTGGTGATCTGGAAGCCCTCACCCCGGAGATTTGGACGGAAATGCTAACGACAAACTTTAGCGGTCCATATTTTCTTACCAGAGCAGCCGCTCCTCATCTGCGAGCGTCCACTTGGGGTAGAGTTGTAAACATTTCATCTACAATTGGGCATGGGGATTGGGGTGCTGCAGTAGCCTATGCGCCTAGCAAAGCTGCTGTCGTACCTCTCACAAGGTTTCTGTCTGCAGCCTTGGCACCCGATATCACGGTGAACTGCGTATCTCCTGGTTTGATGGAAGGGACGCAAATGTCTGGCGGGGCTACCAAAGAGTATGTTGCAATGTGGCGAGATCGGTCGTTTCTTGGGAAAACAACCTCAATTGACGACGTTGCACAGCAAGCACTGTTGTTTTGTAAGAGCCATACAATTACTGGGCAAACTGTCGTGATCGACGGGGGTATTCACCTTACCTGATGTCGGCTTTGGGCTCAAGGCGGTCATCTGAGTCTTTCAGTCAGATGACGGTTTAGGAACTGATAGCGGTCATTGTTGGTGGTCATTCCGAGGAATTTCGTCTGAAGGTCTGCATTGAACTGCAGCGGTCGTTCGCTGAAATCTTGTGAACGGCAGAGTTGCGGATTTTCGGACTTACGCAATCGCAGCAAATGCAAACGTAGAATGCCAAGATGAATGCTCTCAGTTGCGGTAGCGAAAATTCGGCGAATGCCCAGTCGGTCTGCAGGTCATCCTCGCGGCGCGAGATCGGGATGAACTTGGATCTCTTGCACGTCAGGGCGTGGCCGTGCATTGGAGGGATTTAGCAGACGCCCAATCCGGCTTTAGCAAGCCCGTTGTGGAGGTGCTCAAGATCATCCGGATCGTCGTAATGCATCGTCTCAAGGAATGCCTGCAAGTCGAAGGCAGGATCCAATTCTTGAATCTTCGCGACATGCTCCTTTGCTGCTTCAGCCTCCCCCAGGTGGGCGTGAGCCGCCGCAAGGAACCCATGTAGGACGATGTCGGGTGATGACATCTGCTTGAAGGCATCTATTGCCTCGCCGTATCGCCGAGCGGTGAAATAGGCACGTCCGAGATGGCTCCAGAACCTCGGGGGATGGTGTGGGTTCAACCGCATGGCGCGCTTGATCCAGTCAATGCCTTCCTCCGCGCGTCCGAGCCAAGTCAGGACTTCACCCATTTGCACGACCACAAGATCATAGTTCGGATTGAGAGCAACTGCGCGTTCCTGGTGGCGCAGCGCCTTTGCCATGTCTCCTGTGAGAATGTTCAAACCGGCCAGTAACCGATGAACGTCAGCATCATTGTCGTCAAGGCCGGCGGCGCGTTTCACGGATTGGGCAGCGATAGAAATCGTTTCGTCTTTGTCCTCGCACCATCCGTAACCCCAGGCCTGACCAAGAATGCAGCCCTTCCAAGCATGCGCATGGGCATAGGTCGGCTCAAGCTCAACAGCGCGGGAAATGAGATCTTGTGCCTTGGCGTTGGCCGCGCTCTCGCTTCTATGATGCAGGACTTTGGCTGCTAGAACGCATTCGTAGGCGGCCAGACTGGATGGTTTTTTTTGCCTGAGTTGCTCGTGCTCTGCTTGTTCAATTCGGCCGGGCAGCGTCGACACGATCGAAGCGGTGATCTCGTCTTGAATCTCGAAAATGTCGTCCAAAATCCGATCGTAGCGGTCTGCCCAGATATGCGCATCTCTCACCGTGTCGATCAACTGGACTGACACACGAACACGATTGCCGGCTTTACGGACGCTACCTTCGACTACATAGCGGGCACCAAGCTTTGTCGCCACTTCGGGTACATTCACGGCTTGGCCCTTGTAGACGAAAGTCGAGTTTCGCGAAATTATGAAAAGCTCATGGTATCGACTTAGCGCCGTCAGAATATCCTCAGTCAGACCATCGGCGAAAAACTCCTGCTCTGGGTCTGTGGACAGATTGGCAAAAGGAAGAACGGCGATCGATGGTTTCCGGCCGGACTGAGTGGCCAGTTCGGATTTAGCAAGGTCGGCGGCGCCGGAAAGCTCCACACGATAGGCCCGCACGGGGCGCGAGATGTTTTTGAGCTGCTGTTCGCCGATGTCCTCGTACCCGACTTCGATGTTGGACTTCAGATGGTCGTATGCTGTCCCGGAGACTATCACTCCACCGGGCGGAGCCAAGGCCTCAAGGCGGGCGGCAATGTTCACACCGTCACCGTAGACATCGCCATCTTCCAAAATCACATCGCCAAGATTGACCGCAACACGGTAGCGTATCTTGCGGTCTTCGGGGACGTCGGCCTCTCGGGCTTCCATTTCCTGCTGAATCGAAACCGCGCATTGCACGGCCTCGACGACGCTCGGAAACTCTGCAATCATGCCGTCGCCTGTTAGCTTGACGATGCGGCCGTGATGCGCGTCAATCTTTACGTCGATCAACTCAACGCGATGGCATTTTTGACGACTGAGCGTGCCTTCTTCGTCGGCCTCGATGAGCCGACTATAGCCCACCATGTCAGCGGCAAATATCGCCGACAAACGTCGCTCCATTTAGTCCTCCGGTACATGGAAATGTAGCAGGTCGACATCTGTCTGCATATCAGTTTCCGTTACGCAGTACTTTCACAACTGGTGCTCCAATGTCATGCGGCCGTTCTCGAAGATGTCTGCATTGGGCTCGAAGCAATCACCTGACTGATTTGCTCAGATGACCGGTTAGCGGCTTTGAGCGGACGTTCAACCCGGAAAACTCGGACTTTCGACCAGGAACGACCGCGCTCACCGAAAGCGGTCGCTCTCCCAAATCTTGGCTACGACCGGTTTGCAGACCAAGCCGACGTTCACGGCGGGTGTCTCGGCTGTTGCTTCCTCGTCTTGCCCCCGTTCCAGTGTTCAGAACGCAATTCTTGTGTTAACCTTTTTACAATTTCAACGCCGCTTTTTTGCCGATGCCGACAGGATACCCACATTGACGATTACATCTCTCAAATGGCCGCCCGACGAGTATCAAAAGGATTTTTGGCCTCCAAACTGGCTACGCGAAGAAGATGGGTATCCGGGATCAGGTCATCCGTCGCGACTGATCGCGCACAAAAATGTGCCATACATTGCGATTATAACAGGTGAAGACGACTTGGAAGCTGCGCTGAAAACCGTCGCGGCTCGATACGTCGAAGCAATTCGCGATCTGCTGGACTCTGACTGGAAGTCATCTGACCCTACGGAAGAAAAACCAGTTGTAACTCCGTTGATGCCGACGAGCTGGCATGATGCGCTTGGTCCTGTGCCCCCCACGCCCCAGCCCGGTCTCATTAGCTGGCTCGACATCTGGCCTGCCATTGGCTCAGCAGTCGGTGCCAATCCGCCGACACTTGCGTCGTGGAACCTGTCGCGGCAAGAAAACGGCGAGCTGCCAGCCACAGTGATCATGACAGCCGCAGAAACCTATTCCGTTGTGGACAAGGTGGCGTCTTACTCATTCGGAGTGCGCGTTCCCATGTCGGTGACGTCCTACGATGGCGGTTTCCGCGTAACTGTCCGCTCTGTCACGGTCGAGCGTCCTGCTGAAGGCTATATCAGCGCCAGCGAACTTTTGATGAATGGTGACCCTGACGAAGAAGCATACATTCAGGCACTTCTGGCTCGTAGCGATGTAGGCTCATTTCAGTCGATCTTGGGTGAACTCACGGCATTAAGTGCCAAAGATGCGTTTGTTGACGAAAATACAATGAACGCGGAACAACTTCTCATACCAGCAGTTCCAGTCGGGACAAGCGAGACCCAGGTATTTCGATTTGCCTTGTCTTCGAAAGCCAATTCCGCCCCTCAGAACTCAACGCAATACAATGTGCGACCGGGCTATCCAATTCCTCAAAGCTATCAGATCGTTTCCGATTTTGAGCTTTCGTTGCCTCTGAAACCTGAAGACACACCCATATCTACCGAGGTCGGCCCGCTGGTTTCTCATGGCGCGGACCCGGGGGCCGCGGAGGTTTTCGTAAAAACACCGCCAGGTTGGATTGAGGCAGATGGTCAGCTTTACAAGTACACGCTGAGACGTCCCTCGCGCGAAGACAAGGTCCTTGAGGCGTACCGTGTCGCCCGCGACATCGGGCCTGAAGTGGAAATGGAGCTGGAAGATGACGGTTTTGAAGTCCGCCGCTGCCCGGACTACGTGATTGCAGACAAAGAGGACGGCCCCGGCGTGAAAACTGTCCCGCTTCCAGGCGGAGAGGACCCTGCGCCACGCCGCAACGACTTTTCTGCGATCATGACCTATTGCCACAGCCTCGATTTCTTTCACTTCATGGAAGCAGTCGGGTTGCCGCCGGCTCTTTACGCGGTGCGCGCACAAAAGAAGGTCGAGATTTTCTATCGATACGGAATTTTTCCGGGCCCAGGGCGGGACGGCAAAACGGTCAATGCACAGGTTGCATTCGATTGTGCTGAGGCCTCACAAGGTGTTCAGCCAAAAGTACAAATCCGGCTGGCATTGGCCAATCTTAACCGTTGGGCACGGCCAGAGAACCCCGCCGCCACAGGGTCGACACATCCGGACAAACGATTTCTGCCACTTGAGCCACTTGGAATTGCATCCAGTGGGCGCTGGATGCTGCACGAAATGGGGCACTATCTGATTGCCGCGCGTCTCGGCAAACTGGAATTCGATTTCGCGCACAGTGCGGGAGATGCGCTGGCGGCGGTTTGGTATGATCCCTTTTCTCGGCTGGGTGGTCCGTCAGACGGTCTCGGCCCACAGTTCCGGGGAATCACATACCCCTTTGTTTTCACAACACGAAGACATGACCGGTCCCCGCTACTGGGTTGGGCGTGGTATGGAGCCCTCAATCGCTCAGTGATTGCCGCACCTCCAACCAGCTGCGATACCCTTAAAGGGTATCTGAGCGAACAGATTCTGTCCTCTACTGTCTTCCGGCTATATCTCGCACTTGGGGGCGACACGGTTCAGGACGGCAAACCAGACCGCTACATCCGCTATCGTGCTTCCTTTATGACGCTCTTCCTTCTGGTCCGTGCGATAGCATCCTTTGCGCAATCCCCGTCGAAAGCGGAGATGCTCGAGCTAGCGATGGAAGACGCGAGCCTGTTAATGAACACAGCCGTCGGCATTCCAGCACCGGCACCGGGTACACTCGACACCACACCCGCGCTGACAGCCGGGGATACGTGGTCGGGCGGGATATCGCATAAAGTCGTGCGGTGGTCCTTTGAAGCGCAAGGCATGTTTGTTGAAGAGGTCAAGCAAACAACAAACGGCCCGGGCCGCGCTGCACCCGTTGATGTCTATCTGCGGGACGGCAGACCAGAGGAAGACGACGTGCTCGGTGGCACCTTGCACTACGGGCCAGGCAGCTACGCGCCCGTGTCTCTCGACTGGACCGGGGAACGTGCGTGGATGGTTGACCCAGCACAAGGCTTTGTGCTCGGAAACCGCGGGCGCGTGGCTTCAGGAGAAGTTCGCTTGAGGATGTGGCTCGGCATTGTAACCGGCGATATGACCGAGCCACATTGGGATCTCACGAACAGCATCAATTGGATGCTTGTTGTTCCACTTCCTCCCGTTCCAAACTTGGACCCAGAATCAACTGAAGTGGTTGGGATTCACGACGACATCAACGTAGCGATGGGACAAGCAAGTGAAGGCACGACATTCATCTGCCTCCTTGAGAGCAGTTGCGACGACGATTTGGCCAACTCGGACCCGCAGGCGTTGTTGGCCGCAGAGATCCCGGACCAAGCAAATCCACCAAGACAACCACGAGCGCTGACCGATCTGGTGGCGGGCGACAACAACCTTGGTCTGATGTTGTTATAGCTTCCCTGTTGCCTTAGGGGCCTACAGGCGGAGCCCACGAATCTGGCCATTCGCTGGTCGCATGCGAAATAATCGCGTCAAGTGTCGGACAATCAATCCGTTCTGCATCACCGAGCGGTTTCATGAGGAGTTCCCAGATCGCCGCCGCCAAGTGGCGGCTGGCGTAGCTGTCGGAGGGATAATGCACCCCGATCCGCTCACGATTTACAGCGATGCGTTGCGCGATCGTAAAAATAGGCGAGTGGATCACTTTGCGTTCAGTCAGATCGCTCCTCTCAGGTTTCCTCAACAGATGACCATCTCCCTTAGTCGTGCCTGCAGGCTGGACGCCGTAACGCGCTGCGATGCCAGGAATTTCACACAGGAGCAATGAGATTAAATGCGCAAGGAAGGAATGGCCACTGGGAAAGGCCGGATGCGCAGGAGGGCCGAAAGGAACGGTAAGGCCGGGACGCAGGATCGAAGGTCGCACCCGTTTGTAATGCGCTTTGTAGGACATGTAGGCCACGTTCCCCAGCGCGAGACCTATGTCGATCAGTTGCAACGTATAAGGATGGTCGAAGGAATTGATGCCAAGGAAATGGACCAGATAGTCGGGCAACCCATCCGCTTGGATATCTGATTCCACGAGGTAGCTCTGCCGGTCATCCTCCATGTAGTGCTTCAACGCTTCCAACTCGCCTTTTATGATCGAAAACGCTTCGTTTTTCTCCGCCTGTGAATTCCCCGACGGCCTCCACTTCAAATCATCATCTTCCAACCAGTCTTCTCCCCCCGGTTCCGGATTAAACCCAACAAGTGGGTTCCACTTGTCCGCCTGCCCAGCAAACTCAAGAGCGGCAAGCGTGGCCGGCTCGGACCGGTCTGCCGCACGCAACCATTCCGTCAGATGCTTGTCGAACGGCAGTGCCCAGAAACGCAAAGCCGGGTCCCAGTCCTGCGTTGTCCACTCCAGCCAGGGTCGGTCCGGTTGATACGGGCTGATGATGTAGTCCAGCGGAAAAGATGGGTTGCCCGCATTGTCGGGAGTGAAGTTCAGCGCCCAGGGTAAGAGAGCGAGTTCAATGGGTGTTGCGTAGTAGCTGCGGACGAACCCGATGCCCCCATCCGCGCCGACCGGGATTTCACCCATAACAGGATCGGTACCCATACCGGCCCCCATGCCCATACCCATGCCGGTTCCCATGCCCATACCCATGCCGCGTCCCATACCCATGCCGCGCCCCATGCCCATGCCCATGCCGCGCCCCATGCCCATGCCCATGCCGGTTCCCATGCCCATACCCATGCCGCGTCCCATACCCATGCCGCGCCCCATGCCCATGCCCATACCGCGTCCCATGCCATTTCCTGTATTCATGTTCGATGTCATCTGAAGTCTCCCTAGAAATTGATACGGAAAAAAATTGCCCGTGAAACAATCAGTCAGCGCGGCAAGCCCGCGATCAAGAGCCCGCTTTTTAAAGCCCGTTTGTGTTCGCTATGAACGAAAGGATACCATGAAACAAAATGATCGACCGAGAATTTTTCGTCGAGCCTCAATAACTCATTACCGACTTCTCGTGCTTTATCTTCTTCCCCATTCATCGCGAGACTTGCGGCCAAAATCCTCAACGTCGCAATGAATCGCGGATTTACTTGCCGAGCCTTTTCCAGCCAAGAAATGGATTCGGCATAATTCTCAGACACAAACTCCGCAATTCCGGCGCCGGTCCACCATGTAAAATTTAGATTGTCAAAAGGACTGAGCTTAAAGGCATTTTGAAACCTGTGTATCGCGTCCTCACCGCGGCCGAGGTAGGACAGAGTAACCCCACTCCACGCCCAACCCAAAGCGTTGTTTTGATCCAGCGACAAAGCCAAATCGAACATGGACAGCGCTTGATGCGGTTTTCCTTTGAGCAGACTTGTCAAATGACCTGCCACGACCTGACAAAACGAGTCTTCGGGATCAAGTACGATTGAATACTGAGCATGTTCAATGGCCAGTTTTTTGTCCCGCTCAGGATCGTCCGAGCGCCCTTCGCCAAACAGGTAGTTCAGGCGCCATGCTGAATAGGCATAGGCCTGCGCATATGTGGGATCGAGTTCGATCGCCCGTCGCAACGCAGTTCCGGAATTCCGGTACCCATCTTCAGTGAACCGGTACAGTTCCGAGGCCGCCTTGAGAACGCAGTCATATGCGTCGAGGCTTTCCGTAGAGCGATTTCGAACGCGCTTGATACCATGCGCTTTCAGGCGCGGTTCAAAAGATCCAACAACTGCTGCCACGATGGTGTCTTGGAAGTCGAACAGGTCATCGGCGCTTCCGTCGAACGTCTCGGACCAGATCGATCGGTTCAAGGCGACGTCGACCAGTTCCGCCGTTATCCTAAGCCGATCGCCTTGGCGACGCACGCTGCCATCCATCACGTAGTTGACCCCTAGCAGCGAGGCGACTTCCTGCAAGTCCATCAAACGTTTTGCAAATCGCAAAGTCGAAGCGCGCGCAATGACGTGAAAGGCGTGGCTGCGCGACAGACCATTGATGATGTCTTCGGTGATGCCAGACCCAAAATACTCCTCCATTTCATGGCCCGATGACGCGCGAAACGGCAGAACCGCAACGGTGGGGCGGGAAGTCCACTCGATAAAAGGTTGGTGCAACCGCGTCTCTTCTTCGGACGCTGCTTCTGAAGGAATCACCTGAAACACGTGCACAATGCGTTTGATATTCTTCAGCCGGGGCGTCCCGAGATCTTTGAAGCTGACATTGGCTTTGTTGGCAGCCAATTCCCGGACGATGCCTGTAGCTATGATTTGACCGGGGGCCGCTGCATCATGAATGCGCGATGCGATATTTACGCCGTCGCCCAGTATGTTCCCATCTTGCACCAGGACATCTTCGACATTTACTGCAATGCGCAATTGCAAATTGCTTTCACTGCCCGCATCCATACCAGCCTTGAGTTGCGGGGTATTCTGTGCATCCACCGCCCACTCTAGGGCCGCAACAACACTTGTAAACTCGACAAGGATTGCATCTCCGGCGGTTTCAATTAGCCTTCCGCCATGTCGTTTCAGCAAGGGCAGCAAAACATGTTCTTTGAGCGATTTCCATTGATTGCCTGCGCGAATATCGTTTTCTGCAACAAGACGCGAAAACCCTGCAACGTCCGCAAATGCTACAACCGCAAGCCGACGCGTTTCGGCCGCGCGAGGTCTGTCAGTCTGCACCATCCAATAACACCCTCGAAAACACTCATAATTGGCCAAAGTAGATCGGCACATTCAGAAGCTTAACGCCACACTCTCTGTCGGTCTATCTTATCACTTTTCCAGAAGCCTCCTTCGGCAGAGTCGCTTTGGTCGGTAGTGCACTGTAAGGGCGGGAGGTTTTAATGCCGCTGAAGCCCGACTTGGTGCGAATGCCTGGATTTAGGTGGCGACCGTTGATGGCAGGTGCTCTGGAATACAGCTTTTCAAGCTTCAACGGGGAGAAAACCCGACCTTCGTGTCAGCCTGTATGAAGTGTACGTTCGAGCCAAAAAAACTCATGCGGCATTTCAGAAACGTGTCCAAAGTAATTGCAATCTGAATGTCCGCATCCAGATCAGTGTTGAAGTCAGTGCGCACATGCAGAAAGTGACCGCTCTCCGCCTCTTTGGGGCCAATTCCGCACGCATCCCCAATGTCGAATTTGGACTGATATTGTTGAAAAACTCCAGTTTTGGCCAAAACCGTTGAAAAAATTACCCATTGAGAGGCGGTTGAAGTTTTTGGCCAGGGGGTCGGCCAAAGCATTGGTTCCGCGATGTGCGAGGCTGTCATGGCCTGCGCTGGGCAAGTGGCGTCAATATTGCTGACGCGATGGAAGTAGGCGAAAAAGCGAGTGGGCCGAAATCTCGAGTTTTTCACCAATATTGGCTCTTTGCGGTCATTCGCCGAAGATGGCCTGATTGACTGCTATGCGGACAAAGTTGACATCACCCTTCTCGCTACGGGCAATCGTTGACGAAAGATATGGTACATTTGAATTGACCATCAAAGTAGACCTGGGAGGAGGCAATGTCGTTCGAGGAGTTCAGAAGACAGGAACTTGAGGGCTGGGACAAGCGGGCCGTTATGTATGAAGGGTTGACCGCTCGCGTCACGACGCAGGCTATACCTGCGCTTTTGTCCGGAGTGCGAGCGCGAGTTGGCCTTCAGATCCTCGACATTTGCACAGGTCCCGGGTTTGCTGCCGGAGCGGCTGACGCTATCGGCGCAACTGCCAAAGGCATCGACTTTGCGCCGAGCATGGTCGAGGTCGCACGACAGCGGTTTCCGCACCTGGAGTTTCGTCAGGGCGACGCTCTAGCGCTTGAAGAGCCTGACGGCTCATACGATGCGGTAATCTGCAACTTTGGGGTCTTTCACTTTACCGATCCAAAATTGGCCTTCGGTGAAGCCTACCGCGTTCTGCGACCTGGAGGACGTTATGCCTTCAGCCAATGGTCGCAGCCGAATGAGTCTCCGCTTTTCACTTGCGTATTCGGTGCCATCATGAAGCATGCAGACATGACGAAGGTTCCTCCGTCCCCGGACGCGTTTTCTTTCTCGGACCACGAAACATGCCGAGCATCCGTCGTCGCAGCAGGCTTCTCCGATGTGGAGATCATTCCTGTGCCTTCTGTTTTCCACTCAGACTCTGCCGATGGTTTCTGGGAGGAGTTTCTACAGTTCAGCGTGCGAACTCCGATAATAATGGACCAGCAATCCGAAACCGTGCGGAGTGCAATCAAGGCCGACATCGCCGCAGCTATCTCGAAGTTTGAGTCCGGTGGGAAACTCGCTGTTCCTATGCCGAGTTTCGTCGTCACCGCAATAAAACCAGTGTAGGGAAGCGGGTCGGCTTCGGGCTCAACGCGGTCATCCGCCGTACTTGCCATTAACGACCACTTTGCGGACAATTCAGACATCCGAAAACATATACTTTTGGATAGCGAGCGAGACCTTTGATCTGTTGATCCCAGCGTCGCATTACGGGTAGGCTTTTTCAGAGTTTGCCTAATGAAACGTTTTGGGGGATCAGGATGTTCAGACAAATTACACTAGCCCTTCTGGCAATTACCGTTTCTCCGAGTTTTGCGCTTTGTCAAGATATTGGGCCCGCGGAAGAAGACGTTTCGGGACCACCACAAAACTATTCACCGTTCATCGAACGTACAGTCAAAAATCGTGGCCTCGCAGAGGGCCTTTATTGGGGCGACACCCACCTTCATACGATGTTTTCGACAGATGCCGGAATGATTGGAAATACACTCACGCCGGTTGATGCCTATCGGTTTGCAATGGGTGAAGAAGTGATCACTTCGTCAGGTCAGAGACTGCGCATTGACCGCCCCCTCGATTTTCTAGTGGTATCTGATCATGCTGAAAACCTTGGGTTGCCAGTGATGCTAGCGGAGGCAAACAGAGATCTGCTCGCGACTGAGTACGGACAGCGCCTGTATGACCTCGTGCAAGCCGGTGAAGGCTACGCGGCTTTTCAGCTTTGGGGCAATGACGGTGTGGCACAGAACCGCGACATTATCGACAATCCCAAACTCGATCGTACTATTTGGGACCGGCAGATCGAACTCGCGGATCAGTATAATGACCCGGGAAATTTCACAGCGTTCATTGGGTTTGAGTGGACGTCTATCAATAATCGGGAAACGCCATCCAACCTTCACCGTGTCGTGCTCTTCAAAGAGGACGGGCGAAAAGCCAGCCAAGTGACGCCGTTTTCCGCGTATGACAGCCCCGATCCGGAAGATTTGTGGGCCTACATGCAAAGTTACGAAGACCTGACGGGAGGCTCGGTCATGGCGATCCCGCACAATGGCAACCTGTCCAATGGTCTGATGTTTGCCACTGAGCGTTTGAACGGAGAACCGATTGATGCGAAGTATGCGGAAACACGTATGCGGTGGGAGCCTATAATCGAAGTAACGCAAATCAAAGGCGATGGAGAGGCTCACCCTGCGTTGTCACCGGATGATGAGTTCGCCGACTACGGCACCTGGGACAAAGGCGATATCGGCGGATTTAAACCAAAAATGCCTGAGATGCTGCCTTATGAGTATGCGCGGTCAGCGTTGCAGGTCGGCATGCAACAAAAACAGAAACTTGGCATCAATCCATTCAAATTTGGCCAGATTGGAGCTACCGACGCGCATACCGCAGTGTCCACGACACGGGATGATAACTTCTGGGGGAAGATGCCATCGTCTGAACCTTCACCCGATCGGTGGAAGCATTACGTGATCCAATCATTTAATGGTGACGAAACGCTGTCTACATTCGAATATGAGGCTCTCGCTTCCGGTCTCGCAGGGGTTTGGGCGCGGGAGAATACGCGTTCGGCCATCTTCGATGCCATGCAGGCAAAGGAAGTATATGCCACTACCGGCACCCGGATAGCAGTCCGTTTCTTTGGGGGATGGGATTTCGAAGGCGAAGATGTATTCCGTCCAAATGTCGTCGACATCGGTTATTCCCGCGGAGTTCCCATGGGGGGAGATCTTCCGTCAAAAGGCGAGGCTACCTCTCCTGTGTTTATGCTCGGCGCACTTAAGGATGTGAGCGCGGCCAATCTGGATCGCGTGCAGATCATCAAAGGCTGGATTGACGCAGAAGGAGCAAGGCAAGAACGCATCTATGATGTTGCTGTATCGGATGGACGCGAAATCGGTGAGGACGGACGCGCCCGGCGACCTGTCGGCTCTACAGTGGACGAGGCTAACGCGACCTACACGAACTCCATCGGAGCCGCCGAACTACGAGGTGTGTGGACTGACCCCGACTTTGATCCTGCTCTTCCAGCGTATTACTATGCGCGGGTGCTCGAAATTCCAACGCCAACATGGCAGGCACATGACGAGAAGTTCTATGGCATGAAGATGGACGCTGATGTTCCGCGTTCGCATCAGGAGCGGGCATATACGTCCCCTATCTGGTACACACCAGAGCAATAGGAAGGCGAAAATGGCTGACCGTACACTGCTGCTCCTAGCAGCACTTGGCCTCGTGCCGATCGCACTATCTTACGGCCTCGTACCGTCTGCATCTGTAACATACCTACTCGGCTTCCCAGTGGAAGGAACGAACCAAACGCATGTGTTCCGCGCCATAATGGGGCTGTATCTAGCAAACGCCGTTTTTTGGCTGATTGCAGCAGGAAAACCGGAGTTGCAGCGCCCCGCGCTCTGGGTACTTTTTCTGTTTATGGTGGGGCTTGCTGCCGGGCGCGCGCTGAGCATCATAGTGGATGGCATGCCAGGGTTCGTTCTATTGTTCTATCTTTTGGCCGAATTGGTTTTCGGTACGTTGGCCTTTCTTTCGTTGCGAAGAAAAGATGAAATCACTTGAGGTTGTTATGACTGTAATTCGAACCGCGCATCGCCCGTTCGCGGGAATATCTCTAATATTTGTTACCGCGATGATGGCGCAGGCGTCATCCGTGCAAGAAGCGGTGGACAAAAATTTTACATCGATTGAGATCGCCATCGAGGATGCTGGATTGGCCTCCATTGCCTCGATTGACCACGCCCGGCTTGCGGCTGCTGAGGGCGTAGAGATGCCGCCTTCGCGTGTTCAGATATTCTCGGACCCTGAAATCAACACACCCATTTTGAAAGAAAACATACGAGCGGGGCTCGACTTACCATTCCGCGTTCTGTCTTTTGCACAGGATAGTACTGCTAAAGTTGCTCATACAGGTTCAGATTTTCTTCAAGTCCGCCATGGGCTCAGCGACAAGTCCGCACTCGATACGTTCTCGCAAAGACTAGCAGAAGTAACGCGAGCCGCCGGCGGCGATGCGGCACCAATAGATGGTCTCAGCAGGGACTATGGTGTCATCGAGTTGACGTCCGCACTCAGTGTTGCCGAAGCGGTCGAAAACCTCACCAACATCGTAATGGCGCAAGACGATACTGTCTGGTTCGGTGAAATTGACTTTAGAGCGGAAGCTGCGACGCAGGGTGTTGAACTGCCTGAAGCGGTTCTTTTGCTCTTCGGCGGACCTGGGCCCGGTGGCGTAGCGATGGCCGAGTTCCCGGCAATCGGCCTTGATGCATTTTGCCAAAAGTTGCTGGTTTATCCGGGCAATGACGGTGGCTCAGTCGTAATTTTCAATGATATTGCTGCCTTTGCCGAGCTTCATTATGGCTCATCAGGCAAACCGCACCACGCGCTGAATGAAAGGCTTACAGCTACTTTTCGGAAAGCCCTTCAGTAAAGCAGAACGCGCATCACAAAATCGATGTGATTGCGGCAGTGCTGAACTGATATTTCTTTCAAAACTGAGGTCCGCTTTGGGCTCTCAGCGGACTTTGCGGCCGTCGCGAAAGGCCCAGCAGTTCTGGTTCGTCGTCGTCATGTCAATCTAATGCAAATCGAAATATGCCTGCCGCTGCAAGCTCGTCATCCAGCTCACTTGACGTCAGAAAAGAGAGTGCCTGTGATGCACCTGGGTGGGCTTTGATGCCGAGGAAAACCGATATGTCGATATGCGTTCCAAGTTCTTCGGGAAACACGGCTGCCAGAACGATATCCGGGGAGGAAAGGATCGTCGTGAGGGGGGCGACCGCGAGTTCTGCTTCACCGGCTGCGACAGATGCAACGGGTTCACCGCCACCCATGGCCTTGCTTTTGGGAAAGACAGCATCTGTTAGACCGATCCTTTCCAACGCCTTAAGATAAGTGCGGCCGCTTGTGCCGACCCCAGTGAAAGCAATGCTTTCAGCCTCACGAAAAAGGGCTTTGAGATCCTCGACATTTTCCTTCACTCGATCCTGTCGCCCTGGCCTTTGAGCAACCGCAAGCGGGACGCGGCCAAAGGCACGATGACTTCCAACTTCCGCATAACCCGCCGCAATCAATGCCTTTGCGTAGCCTGGATTGGTCATGCCCAGATCATATTCCTCTCCAGCTGAAACGCGTTCGGAAATTGTCGGGTTAAGATCGATCATTTGCTTGATCGACACACCTGCGGCAACTTCGATGCGTTGAACGACGCCGTTGACGAACGCTCGTATGGCGGTCGGCACGAAGAAGCGAATTTCATTCGACATCACGTTTGGAGACCCCTCGGGCCTTGCGGCGCTTGATCTGCATGATTCTCATGAGCTCAGAAGTGGGCAACTGTTGCAAATACAATTACCGCTTCGGGCTCGATACGGTCATTCGCCGTTGTCCGCTCGAACGTCCGCTTCCGCGCCAACGGTCAGCCACTTCATCAATGCCAGCGACCCCCGTCAGCACCCCGGAACGACTCGTCAGCGGTCGTCTCAGCGCCAGTGGACGGTCGATCCGGTGGTCTCGCCAGCGCATCTGTCGGCACTAGTAAACTGCCTCTCCAGCGGTCAGAAATGCCCCATGCTGACCCTCTAAATGCCCCCGAAACCGCCCCAGTTTCGGCCGCCGGCTGGAAAAGTTGATAGGTTTCATCGGTCGGCAAGGATTCCTACCACCCCAGCCAGGTCATCGGAACATCGAGACGTAGACACCCGTGGCAGCCGTTTGCTACGGAAAATGCCCCCGTTTATGCCCCAGTGGTTTCGGGTGTTCTGCCTCCCCCTGTCTCTTCCTCTTTCCTGACCTCTAGCAGGGGTTCTATGGGGGTGGGGAATAGGTATAAGTAATGAATAGAAACCGGAGGATAGAGAGACCCGAGTATCCTCCTTCCTGATCCATAATACACAGAGGGAGGAGGAGGTTATGGGGGAGATAGAGAACCCATGGCACTCGCGGCCCATCGACGTTCACCGCTGGTCGGACCATCCAGAGGTGGCAGAGTTGATCGACCGCATCTGGGACGACTATCTGCCGAGCGATCAGACCTCCGGACCGAAGCCGAAGACTGCATTCAGACATCAACTGCGGGTGCTGGTTCTAGACCTTTATGTTGCTTGGCTGGAAGACCCGGAATTGTCTATCGGCGTCTCCATGTCCTCGAACTACTGGGACACGTCTTCTCGCTATAACGCGATCCATATATCCAAGAAGATCATCCCGATCATTCACACCCTGATTGAGGCAGGACTATTGGATGTTGCCAAGGGCAGCTACTCGGGTCCTCTGGCTCGGGGGAACAGAACAACAAGGATACGAGCCTCCGAGGTCCTGCAGGGATGGTTCGCCGAAGTGGCATTCCGACGAGATGACGTTGGTCGGGTCGAAGGTGAAGAAATCATCATCCTCAGAGGCGACAAAGCAGAGGCACTGGTCGAGTACGAGGATACCGACGAGATCATCAGAATGCGGGCTGAGCTTGAGCGCTACAACCAAGTAATCGCTGACGCTTTCATTGATATCCCTGTTTTGGATGAACCAAGGGTCGATGATGTCACCACCGATCATCATCATAAGTTCACCCGCAGGATATTCAGCCGCTCTGACTTCAACCTGAATGGGCGCTTTCATGGTGGTTGGTGGCAGCAGATCAATAGTGACTGGAGGTCGAAGATCTTCATCAATGATACGCCCGTCGTCGAAGTGGACTTCCGCAGTCTCCATGTCTCGTTGCTCAGCCTTCGAGCAGGAAAAGAACTTGATGGCGATCCCTATGAATTGCCCGACATACTGGGTGCATGGCTGCCTTCAGTGCTGCAGCGTCAATTTATCAAGCGGCTTGTACTGACAGCAATCAATGCCGGTTCCAGGGATGCCGCCTTCCGGGCGTTTCGTGATGGCTTTCCAACCGGCCACGCAGGCAAGACACTGACGAACGAGCAACTGGATGCACTACTGGCTGGCTTCCTGGAGAAGACCCCTCACATCAGGGACTTTCTGTTCGCGGATCAAGGTATTCAGTTGATGAACCTTGATAGTCAGATAGCGGAGCGTGTCCATCGGCACTTCTGCGATCTGGCCGTTCCAGTCCTATCCGTGCATGACAGTTTTATTGTCGATTACACCCGAGTGGGCGAACTGAAGCGGGTGATGGCCCGGGCTTCAGAAGAAGTGGCCGGTGCTCCGTTACCAACATCGAACAAGTTCTACGGGCTGGACGAACAACCCGACCCGAACGCCGACCACGTCAAAGACTACGTCATCTGGCGGCAGACGACCCGGTCCGAGGGGTGTCTTCAACGGCTGACGGAACATGAACGGAGAACTGGGCGAGAGGTGGTGCCGTTTGGCGAGTAGAGAATTACCTCCGACGTTCATCGTAATAAGCCCTTAGTTCTCTCAGACGTTGATCACCTAATTCACCGACCTGCTCAATTTCCTCTATCTGGCGATCTACTGCGGCAAAAGTGGTCCACGGTGCATTCTCTGCGTGCCAGCGTCCGATCAATTCATTGGCAATCCGATCACGCAATTCTTCTTTGAGCAGGTTCGGTTGATTTGCAAAGACAATCCGGCGCCCCAACTGGAAGAATCTTTGATCTTCTAACTTGGAAAGGATTTCCATCCGGCTAGCCCAATTTGCGGTTTGAAATTGCCTCAGCCATTGCTGATCGCTTTCAGAGGCAAAACCGCTATAAATTTGTTCCTCGACATACTCTGGTTCGGGACGATCTGCGAACCGAGCTGCAAGAGCCGAACCGACCCTTTGATGAAATTCTCTCATCTCAGACAGAGCTCTAGCGCGATTCACCACTTCATCTGTCAGATCTGCGACCTCGAACAAGGCGGGATAGCCGTTTACTTTAATCGAGCGGATCAATTTGGGACTTTGCGAAACTGCGTTGGCTATAGTTTCATCGTTTGAATCCGCAAGTGCAGCAGGGTCTACTGCGAATAAATCCATAAAACCGACTGTATTGGTGTTCTGGGGGTTTCGACCGGAAAACGCGCCAAAGTAGGTTCTGGGAGGACCACTGAACCGCTCAACGAGTCCCAATGGGCGACCGCTCTCAAGCATAGAGTTGATGTTTTGCTTTGTTCTGTTTCTGAGCCCTTGCTCCCATATCGCAGGAGCCTTTTGGCGGATGAGGTTGGTGATAAAAATAGTAGCTTCGACATCGCCCAGAGCATCATGTGCATCGTGCTGTTCAAAGCCGTTTGCCGGTGCCAGTTGATCGAGTTTAAACGAGGTTTGCCCTCGGTCATTTTGAGGCCATTCGAGGGCTTCTGGAGCCAACGCTGACACCGCGTAGACAAGTTTCAGAATGTCCATGCGATCGTTGCCAGCACTTTGGGTAAGATAAATTTGCGGGTGCAGGTTTTGGTAAAACGCCTGACGCATCATTTCCTCGTCAAACGCAATTGAGTTATATCCGACCCACGTCGCTGGCCTCCATCGGGCAATCAAGTCTGCGATGGTCTGCATAAACTCGAAGAGAGTTGGAAGTTCTAGATCGTTTAACGATGCGGGATTTATGCCGGTTACTGCCAGCGCCCACGGAGCAGGCAAGATATGCGGAGCCAAGCGACACCTGATGTTTACGCGGTCAATTGGTTGAAGGTATTCATCTGTCAAGATTGCTGCGAACTGCAATGGCTGATCGAATGCAGGACTCGTTCCGGTCGTTTCGAAGTCATAAAATACAAACAAATCAAAGCTCTTTCATAGCTGCTTCGGTCCGGAGGTCTTATCACTCGGCAGGTAGCCGTCCCAGATGCGGTCGATCAACTCTGCCACCTCTGGATGGTCTGACCAGCGGTGAACGTCGATGGGCCGCGAGTGCCATGGGTTCTCTATCTCCCCCATAACCTCCTCCTCCCTCTGTGTATTATGGATCAGGAAGGAGGATACTCGGGTCTCTCTATCCTCCGGTTTCTATTCATTACTTATACCTATTCCCCACCCCCATAGAACCCCTGCTAGAGGTCAGGAAAGAGGAAGAGACAGGGGGAGGCAGAACACCCGAAACCACTGGGGCATAAACGGGGGCATTTTCCGTAGCAAACGGGTGCCACGGGTGTCTACGTCTCGATGTTCCGATGACCTGGCTGGGGTGGTAGGAATCCTTGCCGACCGATGATTGTTATCGGCTTTTCCCACTAGCCCGAGAAACTGGGGCGGTTGCGGGGGCATTTCGAGGGTGAGCACGGGGCATTTTGCTGAGCGAAGCGACGGGCGGAATGGAGCGTCAGCGGGTCAGCACGGGGCATTTCTGACCGCTGGAGAGGCCGCTGACGGCCCAGCTTACGAGACCGCTCACTGGCGCTGAGACGACCGCTGACGAGTCGTGCCGGGGGGCTGACGGGGGTCGCTGGTGCTGGCGGCTTACACTAAAAAAAACCGACTTTTCCTCTCTCACCTGCAGGCCAAGCTATCCTTTTTCGTCAGAACTTGGGCAGACCACAGTTTTTTCCCATAAGCAGCTACCTTGCTCACCTCATAAAAAGCACCCTAACTTGTATCTTGCAACGGACGAAAAGCAATCACCGTCAAATCATCCATGCGCTCTTCATTCTTTCTGTAATCTTGGAAAGCATCTTCGATGGCCGCCAAAAGCTCTTCCGAGTTCGACCAACTGTCTTGCTTAACTATCGACATTAATCTTTGAACTCCAAAGGCTAAGCGCTTTTCGCCACCCAATTGGTCGATCAGGCCATCGGTAGAGATAATCAGATCAACAATTTGATCTAAGTGGATTACGTGCTCGATAAATTTTGGCCCTCTTGGGGTGTCCGCATAACCAATACTTTGTTTATCGCCTCGGATGCGATCAACGTTGGCCACCGACTTAACCAACAAAGACATGTGTGCCCCTGCGAACTTGGCTATCCCTTTGCTTGAGTCGATCTGGCAAATTGCTGCGTCCATACCGTCGTTTGAAGTCGAGTTTTCAGTGTCCTGGTTTAGGAGGGTGCGAGTTAAATCGCTCAGTTTCGATAAGGCCGAAGCGGGGCTGAGCCTGTCGTTTTCATAGTAAAGCCGCTCGAGAGTAGCGATCGCCAGCATGGTCATGAAGCCTCCTGGTACACCGTGACCCGTACAGTCAATTACGGCAAGCGTCGAAATCTGTCCTTCCGACCTGATCCAGTAGATGTCCCCACCGACCAAGTCGCGAGGCTCCCATTTGACCGCAAAATCGGCGAAGGCGCTCTGACACTGACTTGCAGTAGGCAACAACCCCTGCTGAATTCGCGTGGCATAGTTTACACTGTCGACGATCTGATGGTGCGCTTCACGTATCGCGTTGACGCGTTCGACCTCCCGCTCCAGCATTGAGTTGTAGCTTTGAACAACTTTACCAATCTCATCTTCTGATTGGTACGGGACCCTCTGTGGATCATCGTATAGTTCGAACTTTTCAATAGCTTTCAACATTTGACCGAGAGGTCTGTTGATAAGCCATAAAAATGCAGCAGCACCTGCTAAGATCAGCGCAAGGCCTCCGAGAATTCCCAAAAGAACCACAACTCCAACTTCAGTCTGCAACTCATTGTTCAGAATCTCCTGATCAATTCGTGCCAACATCATTGTCGACCCTGCTGCTGTCGGGACGGAAACGACGATATCCAAACCGGTTTTTTTTATCCTGTCACAACCTATGGCAGGCCAGGAGGCCAAGGTTTTGGAGCTTTCCTCCAGCTTTTGTTCGGCGCAAATTACATAAGGAAAACCAGAATAGACGGCCAGCAGGCTCGTCGCTTGTGTAAAGTTTCGTGCTTCAACCAACTCAGCCAGCGGCCTCGCAATACGGTTTGCAATCGTTGCCATTTCCGCTGCGACCTGGTCCGTTTGAGCTTGTCTTTTGAAGTCATAATAAAAAAGAAGCACCACGGCATTAAATACACCCCCGATCAAGAGGGTCGCGAGAATGTGCTTTAGGAAGATGCGGCGACTTAAGAAGGCCCTGAGACTACGCACTAAACGCCTCTACAGTGTTTGGCATCTAGTTCCCGATGTTCTTCATAGCGGCCTGAAGAGCACCACGATTATTGACGATCATCTGAACAACCTTGTAGTCCCCGGAAATTTCCCGCACCAGAAAGTCTGCGGTCACGGTGTCGCCACCTTCGGTTATCATTTCAGAGCAGACGAAGTAATCGCTTCCTGCCGGAATAACCATGGGGTGAACATTTGCAGGGTATACAGTTTCAATCGCATTGGTTGTTGTATCCAGATAAGTGTAAGCACCATCGACCATCACGCCATCGACATGCGCAATCATGGCGGATTGGAGCTTTGCTTTCACCTCGGTCGGAATGTCGGCCGCTACAGCCGGTCCTGACGAAAGTATAAGGGCGACCACACATATTAGCCTAATCATGCTAACCTCCCCGCTGATAAGCCTGCACAATTGATACCCTAAAAATGCATAAATGTGTATCTTATGATATCAAGACCAGGATTGAACTTGGTGCCGTCCAAGCATGATCAAGGAGAACAGATGCTTGCCAGCGAAGTCTACGAACTACGTGCTAACCTGCGAAAACAGGGCGTTGTTTTCGCCTACAGCGGTTATGTAACCGAGAGCATTCTTAGCGGCGTCGGCGATGCGTTAAAGCAGAAGTTGGTATCTGAAGATGCGGACACCAAAACGCTTCGCAGTGTATTCGCAGTTTTTGTAGAGCAGATGCAGAATATCATCAGATATTCCGTTGAAAAGTTGCCTGCTGACGGTGAAACAGCGGTACTGGACATAAGTTACGGCATACTGACCATCGGAAACGAAGCTGGCAGCTATGTCGTTCACGCGGGAAACCTGATCCTGTTGAACGATGTCGACACTATGCGGAACCGGCTATCAGAGCTCCGCGATATGAACCGAGAAGAGCTAAAGGTCGCATACAAGGACCAACTACGAGCCGAAGCCGATAGTGTCAGCAACAGTGCGGGTATCGGGTTAATTGAAATTGCGCGTCGAGCGTCAAAGCCAATCGAGTTCGATTTTATGCGAGTTGATGACCAGCACGCATTCTTCGCGCTCAAAGCCACGGTTTAAGAGGGTAGAATGCAGAACATTAAAATCCCGGCGACAAACCGCACTCCGGCCGTGGCATTTGATTTTGATGCTGGTCACCTCAGGCTTATTGGAGAATCCTATCCAGAGGATGTTACGACCTTTTTCAATCCATTGTTTGATTCCCTAAAAAACTGGCTTTCCGAAGGTTCAAATACCGCCTGTCGTTTTGACTTTGAACTTATCTATTTCAACTCCTCCAGCGCTAAAGCCATCATGATGATAATGGAGCTTTTGGATTCCGCTGCAGAAATGGGAAAGAAAGTCGAAGTTTACTGGTTTCATGATCCTGAAGACGAAACCATGGAAGAGCTTGGCGAGGAGTTCGGAGAAGATCTTAAACACGCCAAGTTTTCGCTAAAAAAGTTGTCTGATCAATGACTATCGACGATCTTTTTGCCAAGGAGAGAGAAGCGTTGGAAGTCGCGGAAGCAACTTTGAGCAGCGGACAATTCCCAAATGAAGAGACGCGAAACTCAATAAAGAACCTCGTTGAAGAATACAGGAAACTGCTTCGGACGACACGACGAATGATGCGGTTGAGTGATCGTAATGAGCGGGAACTGAATGCATTGGCTGAAAAGCAGCGCATTGCGGCCGAAGAGGTAAACCGAAAAAACCAAGAGCTTGAAGCGTTGTCTGGGAAGCTTGCTAAGTACTTATCACCGCAAGTTTACAAATCGATCTTTTCCGGGCGCCAGGAAGTCAAACTCGCCAGCAAACGAAAAAAGCTGAGTGTGTTCTTCTCGGATGTGGCTGGATTCACGGAACTTACGGATCAGATGGAGTCTGAAGACTTAACGGAACTTCTGAACAGTTACCTGACCGAAATGGCAGCAGTCGCTTTGAGCTACGGCGCGACGATAGACAAGTTTATCGGTGACGCGATCCTTGTCTTCTTTGGTGACCCGGAGAGTAAAGGAGTGCGCGAAGATGCTTTGGCTTGCGTGAGAATGGCAATTGCGATGCGAGACAAGTTGGCTGAGTTGCAGGCTGAATGGAGGAGGCAAGGAATAAGACAACAACTACAATGCCGTATTGGCATCAATACAGGCTTCTGCACGGTTGGAAATTTCGGAAGTGACGACCGTATGGATTACACCATCATTGGTGGTGCCGTGAACGTAGCCTCAAGGCTAGAGCATCAGGCAGAGGAAGGAGAGATTTACATCTCTTACGAAACCAGGGCGCACGTAAACCACGAAATAGAAACCGAAGAGGTCGGTGCAATCCAAGTCAAGGGCGTGGCTCAACCCGTTATGACCTACCGCGTCCTGGGTCAAAAAAGATCGAGACCCCACCTAGAAAAAGTCTCTCATGAAAAGCCAAACTTTCGATTGGTTTTCGACCCGAACTTAATGACGTCAGAAGAACGGTCTGAGAACTCAGAAATCCTAAAGTCAGCGCTTGAATCTCTCCGTAAAAAAACTTGAGATTTGAAGGGCCGATGACTAGTGAACTTGGTTAACTGACCACAATTGATCAGGGACTTGGCTATTTATTAGACCCTGTTACCTGGGTTCGCATTACGTTCCTTCCGCCACCTATGACCAACGTCCACTTTGGAAAAAGAAAGCAAAGCAGTGATCCCCCGGCAACCCGCTATGGGCCGCCGAGGGCTCTGTCTATGAAGGTGGTCTTCGGTTGACGACATAGTCAGCCAACCACTGCCAGTAGGCTTCGGCATCCCGGAAGGCATTCCGCACGCTCAACGTCATCGATGAGTACAGCCGGGAGTGCTTGGCGATCCGTGTGGACCGCAAGCTGAACTCCAGCGATGTCATCGACGTGCTGAGTGACCTGTTCATCATGCGCGGTGTGCCAAGCTACATTCGCTCCGACAATGGCCCTGAGTTCATTGCCGTGGCGGTGCAAGACTGGATCAATGCAGTTGGAGCAAAGACCGCATACATCGAGCCAGGCAGCCCATGGGAGAACGGTTACTGTGAAAGTTTCAATGCGCGGTACAGAGATGAGTTCCTGAATGGAGAAGTCTTCTACAATCTAAAAGAAGCGCAGATTTTGATCGAAGAATGGAGGAAACACTACAACACAAAACGCCCGCACAGTGCTCTGGGACATAAACCGCCGGCCCCGGCAACCATCGTTCAATTGGACCAAAGGCCGGCCACGCACTAACGATCAACTTGGACCACACAAGTGGGGCTGATCACTACTTCAAATGCCGATGCCAGACGAAAGACTTGCAAGAAACCTTTGAAGAACCGATTGGCTGTAGGTTCGTTGACAATGCAAATTACCTGGCACCACTGCACACCCATTTTGCCCAATGCATCAAAAAATATCTGAAAATTGCGATAGCTTTTCGCTGTTTGGACCGTGCGTGCTAATTCTCAGGCGTTGTTAGCGTATGAGTTGAACATGGTAAGTTTAAGTAAATGGAAGCTGTTTCCGACCGAGAGGAGCCTCTGCCGGTATTTCTCCCTTGGCAATGTCTCGCCAACATCTATCCGAGCGTTTTTGGAAATAGCGGGACCAATATGCGCATTGGCAGCTTTGGTTGCCTTCAGCCTTTATAGGGCTTCCCCCGGGAACTATGCATCGGTCCTTATGTGAAACAATGTCTGACGTCAGCGCCTCCAATCCCGATGAAGAACCGGTAAAAGCCACACTTGGCACTTCCAACGACGGAAGCATTTATGCCGACGGCCGGGAGGACGATGATGCTGATGGAGAATCGGAGGGCGTAGATCAAACCCCTGATGGAGAAGCGTCCATCTGATATGTCGGACGAAGGCAGACGCGCTTGTCCGGTACTATGGCGGAAGCTACAGTCAAGGGACGGAGTGCAAATGGGAAAGCTCGGATGTCTGTTCAGGCCGGTTACCTGCTAATCGCCGATATTACTGGTTATACTGGGTATCTGACCCGGTCAGAGTTGGAACATGCCAACCCAATCATCCGTTCGTTGCTTGAGGCAATTGTAATAGAACTGAAGGACCCAATGAAGTTGGGGGGTCTCGAAGGTGACGCCGTTCTCGCTTATTCGAGTGGGCCGTTCCCCTCCGGCGAGACTTTCCTGAATATATGCGAAAGCCTTTATCGGGGGTTCGCCGAACGCCGTCGGAATATTGTGCAGAACACGACTTGTCCCTGCAATGCTTGTCGCAATGTAGCCGATCTCGATCTGAAGATCCTTGCGCATCACGGAAAATTTGAAGAACTTTCGATCGGGCCGGTGAAAGATATCTCCGGTGCTGACGTCATACTTGTGCATCGCATGGCGAAGACCGATGTGAAGGATGATACTGGTATCCGCAGTTACGCCCTATTCTCGGAAGACGCATTTCAGGCAATGGGCATCAAGTCTGAACTTATGCAGTATAGCGCTCAGTTCGAGCACTTTGGTGACGTACCCATGCGGGTCTATGATCTTGCTGCTGCTTGGCGACAATACCGGGAGATCGCCGGGCCCGTCCGCGTTACAGACGAGGATGCCGTTTTCACAACCCGGCACTTACTGAAGGCGCCTCCGGTAGTGGCCTGGGAAATGCTCACAGATCCCCAGCTCAAGATGCGCTGGATGATGTTGAAGGATGCCTATCGGGAAGGGGATGCGTCTCGAACGTCAGCTGGCGTCCGCCTGCACTGCATTCATGAAGCCGCTCATTTTCAGATGCTGATCGTCGATTGGAATCCGTTCGAATACGTGACTGATATCCTCCACAATTCATCCATCGAGGGTCTGACAAACCTGGAAACCTACGAGTTGGTCCCGGCAGAAGAAGGCACTGAGGTCGTGTTTCGGATGGGGCGGCTGACTGACGCCGACGGCCAACATCATCCCGCAGAGGAATCTGCAGTAATCGATCTGTTCGAGAATTTTTATCCGGTGGCCTTCGGTATTCTGGACGAAATGGCTTTGGAGCTTCATCAAAAGAAACAAGAGTAACGAAAATGGCTCCTAGGCAAATGTTAATGGGAGCCATCATTGTGAGGCGGCCGGACACTGTGCCCCCCGCTGAGTTGCCCGTCACCTGGCAGATCAGGAACAAGTTGCTATAAGAACTATTAAAATTGGCTTATGAATACGGCAGCCATATTCAGCGACCGAGGGTTAAACCATTCGACTTCTGTCTAGCCATCAGCGCATTGTAAAGGCGCGCTATGTTCTCAGGTTTGTTCATGTATTCGTAGAAGCGCGTCATGAAGGACTGGAAATCCTCATGGTCCGGTCCGGAAGCGTGGCCCGGGTGATTTGCATCGATCACATAGAACCGGCGGTCGTCTGGCTCAATCCAATGTGGGTAACCGGGCGGTGATCGATGAGGCGACGGTGGTTCGCCATCGCTGTCATAATGAGCGCTGCGTACGTCCTGAGCACCTGATTGAGGGGTCGGCGGCGGATAACAAGCGCGACGACTGGGACTTCTGGGCGAACGGTGTCGATTACGACCTGCTATGACCTGTGGCATGGGCCTTCAACGACCTCTGAGGGCCCACCCTCAACACCCGTAAAACCCGAAACCACCGGGGCATAAACGGGGGCATTTCTTGGAGGGTTTAGCCCCAAGTGCCTCTCGTCGTTCCATGTTCCGATGAACTGGCTGGGGTGGAAGGACTCCTTGCCCACCGATGAAACCTATGGGCTTTTCAGCGGAGCCCGAGAAACTGGGGCGGTTTCGGGGGCATTTAGAGGGTCAGCATGGGGCATTTCTGACCGCTGGAGAGGCCGCTGGCGCTGAGACGACCGCTGACGAGTGGTTTCGGGGGCTGACGGGTGGTCACTGGTGCTGACGGCGTCCGTAGGGCAGGACCGCTGGCTAGTCGTTCCGGGTGCTGACGGGGGTCGCTGGTGCTGGCGGGTTGGGGGGGCGGAAACTTGTAATGGCGCTCTGTGTCCCAGTTCACAGAACCTTTCGTTCACCCGGGTTAACGTACGTCACCAATGGGAGGTCGTAATGCTTCGTAAGGCTTCAAATACCTGGCACACTCGCACCGAACACGCAGTAACCATGATACACCCGGTTGTGCGTATCTTGCGTCATTGCACCCAGATTCAACGCCAAGTGAACCGCTACTATTGAATTCGAGCGCGGGTAACCGTTTTTGGAAGTTGACGTTGTGCTCTGAAGCCGCGGTCAGCTTCGGTTTGACACCAAAAACTTAACAACTAGCCGTTTTAGGCTGTACTCGATCAAGCTGATCCGCTGACGACCGCTACCGTGCGTTGACACTTGCCTGAACGGTAGTGCCAAAGCAGAGGTTAGAGCAAACCTTAGCGAACGACTAATCTGAGCCCAAGCGGTCAGCCGCGGAAATTGCTTTCTGTGCTATCCTCAAGCGCGAGGGGATTCGAAGGTTTGCTGATGGCGTTAAATCGTTGCATAGTCATCATGCTTTTGGTGACAGTTTTATTGAGTTTCTGTGGCCCAGCTGTCGCGTCAGGAAAGCGCGTCGCGCTGGTAATCGGGAATTCCCAGTACTGGCATGTCTCTAACCTTCCGAATCCAGCCAACGACGCGGAAGACCTGTCTGCGGCGCTCGAGCGCATCGGATTTGAAGTCACCCGCGGGCAGGACCTCGACTACCGCGAAATGCGCCTGACATTACGCGATTTCGCCGAGGTGACCGAGGGTGCCGAGATGGTGGTGGTTTATTTCGCCGGCCACGGGATTGAGATCGACAACACCAACTACCTGATCCCGG
The DNA here is from genome assembly GCF_056536005.1 of Ruegeria sp. AN11. Lineage (NCBI taxonomy): Bacteria > Pseudomonadati > Pseudomonadota > Alphaproteobacteria > Rhodobacterales > Roseobacteraceae > Ruegeria > Ruegeria sp. AN11. The sequence continues at coordinate 3,984,071 of NZ_JBQFJD010000001.1, forward strand.
TGAACGCGGAGTTGCGCAGCGACCGCGATGTGGAGTTCGAAGCGATTCGGCTCGACGCCATCGTGAACGCGGTCGCGGACGTTCAGGGGCTCAAGGTCATTCTCATTGATGCCTGCCGCAACAACCCATTTCTTGCCGACATGACCCGCACTTCAGCGACGCGTTCCATAGGGCGTGGACTTGGGCGAATCGATCCGGGCGGTGTGCTGGTGGGATACGCAGCGCGCGGCGGCACCCTGGCACTTGACGGCGAGGGCCGGAACAGCCCCTACGCCGAGGCGCTTCTGAGCCATATCGAAGAACCGGGTTTGGAGTTGGGCAAGATGTTCCGCAAGGTCCGCGACACAGTGTTCGACTTGACTGATGGCTATCAGGAGCCCTTCACCTATGGTTCGTTGCCGGGCCAAGACATCTTCCTTGTGCCGGCGGCCGTGCCATCAACCAATGGTGCGTCTACAACCAGCATCGAAATGCTGCGGATTGCCGAGGCATTCGTCGCAGCGCAAGCGGACAACACCGAAGAGGCATGGTCTTCTTTCTTGGAGAGTTTCGAAACAACAGAGGAGAACCCGCTTGTCGTCGCGGCACGGCGCAGTCTCTTGGCCCTGAAAGACACCGGTGCAGCCAAGCCTGTTCGTCGCGGATCTTGGCTGGCGGCAAGGTACGATGCAAACGGACGGGCAGAATTGGACAAGGACCAACGCATACTTGTCCAGAAAGCTTTGAATTATGCCGGTCACGATGTAGGACCACCGGACGGCACAATCGGGCCGCGCACTCGTGCTGCCGTGGCTTCGGCACGTCTCGCCTATGGGCTCAACCCCGGCGACAGAATTGACCGGGCGCTTTTGGACCGACTACCGGACGCTAAATCCATGGAAACGATGTTTCGTGACACCGCGCAGCGCTTTGATCCCACCGATCTGCCAGCCGGTATCGAGCCGCGCCTTGAGCGCGCGCTTAAGGCCTTGGACGCGTCGGTGGTCAGGTTCGGATATCACGCTGGCCATCTCTACATCGCGGTGCTCGCCAAGGGCGGCTTTTGGCAGAACGCCGCTAACGCAGCTCAGCGAGCAGGCGGCCACCTTGTGACGCTTGGTGATGCCGAGGAAAACCGGTTCGTCTACGAACTCTTCTCGTCTGACCCGCGCTTTCTTTCGTGGCATCAACTTTCCGAAGGGGTTGGCCAGTGGGAGGGGCCGATGATAGGTCTTTACCAAATCCCGGGCAGCTCGGAGCCGAGCGTTGGATGGGCCTGGGTGACAGGCGAACCTGCGACCTACACCCCTTGGCATCCCGGTCAACCCAACAATTCCGGCTCGAACGCGAACTACGCCCGATACATAAGCTTCGCGCGCAGCCGGGACAGCCGCCCGCCAGCGATCCGCTGGGATGACACGTCGACTTACCTCAGGAATTCCGGCTTCATAATCGAGATCGAGTGATGCTTGTGATGTCGCGGAGATCGAAGTGACTTGGGCATAAAGTGCACGGCCGCGGGACCCGGATTTGTGTAATAGATCTTTAGAATTGACTTGCTACCTTCACCATCTTCAAATCTCTTGAAGTATCAGGGCTCTTTTGCCGCGCCTCTCGGGTCCTAGAGATTGGATCGGCGGTTCGCATTCTAATCTGAGAAGGCAACACTGTTCAGGAAATAGCCCAACGCATGTCGCGCTATTGACGCGAACGGTAGCTTCGTTCGCCAAACGGTCCGACAGAAACGGACCAACGAAGCTTTGCAATACGTACAGACCTTGTGGCACGTATAGAGATTTCTGCATGAAGAAAAGTTACTCTGACCGCACCTTCCCCTGGGGGCAGAGCATTTCAAAAGAACCCAACTTGTTTCACATAAGGACAGATGCATAGTTCTGGACGGTCCTGCCTTCACCCGACCAGCCGCACCGGTAAAGGTGATGATCCGGGACCAGAGCCGCGCCTATCTTGCCCGGCGCAGTAATGAACTGCGACCCAGCGGGTTCAAAAAGTAGGCAGGCAAGCGCACTCAGTGCTGACGTTGACCGCTTTGCCGCAATTGATCTGAGATTCAGCATTGCCCTGCAACCACCCCTCGCTGAAGTTTCTTCGTGGAACAAAAAAGAACTCGGCTGAGAACGGTACCGCATTGACACAAGTCAAATTGAATTGAAACGTTGGCTTCGCCGCAACGACAAAGCGGTTCAGGCGTCTGCTTGTGGGTGACCTGATGGTGTCGGCTTAGGGCTGATAGTGTTGAAAAACTTCGTGTCCGAACCGATTAGGCCAAATTGGGGAAACATTTTTCCGCCAAATCTCACTTTTTCAAACATTATCTTCTGAGTGCCAAGTTGGAAGGAATTTGTTCTAAGATTTTGAGGCAAATATAGCGGCATCGAGTTTTTCAACACTATCAGCTCAGAACAGTCATTCGCTGCACTAAACCTGAACGTCCCCCCCAACCGCCAGCGACCACCCGTCAGCCCCCTGAACCAGTCCTACGGACGCCGTCAGCGCCAGTTAGTGGTCACTCTAGCGGCAGTGAACGGGTACTCCAGCGGTCGAGAATGCCCCATGCTGACCCTCTAAATGCTCCCGAAACCGCCCCAGTTTCTCGGGCTTCGCTGACAAGCCCATAGGTTTCATCGGTGGGCAAGGATTCCTACCACCCCAGCCAGGTCATCAGAACATGGAACGAGACTAGGCACTTGGGGCTAAACCCTCCGAGAAATGCCCCCGTTTATGCCCCAGTGGTTTCGGGTGTTACGAGTGTTGAGGGTGGGACCCCAGAGGTCGTTGAAGGCCCATACCACGGATCAGCGGTTTGCCGAGACATAGTTTTGCTTATCTTGCTGAAGTGAATAACGGGCGTCGTCAAATTAATGACCGGGCAGCGAGCAAAGCTGACTGTCAGTCTATTCATTAATGCGCCAGCTTCGAAATCGAACTTTCCTGCTTGCTCTGAAAAACTTTGTCAGCATTCGCCCCATGTTTTCTATGGCGTGTTTTCAGTTTTTCTATGCTATCGAACTTTAGGCTCGTGAGCAGTTTGGTGTTAGCGAATATATTTCGACCAATTCCTCTCTACCTCGAAGCTTGTGTGCGCCTATGCGCTTAAATTCTATTGGCTTGACCAACGCGCTTCGAACAGAGCTGGAAACAAGAGTATTCACTTCACCTAGAGTATTGCCCAAAACTCTTCCGGCTTCTTCTAGCCGTTGCGCGACATTCACAGCATCTCCAACCACAGTATAGCTGAGCCTCCCCTCACTGCCGATATTCCCAACAACTACACGACCGATGTGGATTCCTATGCGCAGTCTAACTGAGTATGCTAAGCCTGCATCTACTCGTTCTTGTTGATTATATTTCGTAATCCACTTTTCGATCTCAATCGCTGTTTGGCAAGCCAGATCTGCCGCATCATCTTGATGTTCCAGAGCACCCCAAATCGCCATTACGGAGTCTCCGATGAACTTGTCAATGGTACCGCTGTTATTTTGGATACAGTCAGCAAGCCCTGCAAAGTGATTATTTAGGAACAATGCCGTTTGAGGAGCTGTTAGATGTTCGGACAATGTCGTAAACTCAACAATATCCGTAAACATAATGACTACGTCTCGGTGGGATGAGCTGATCTGCTTCCCAGCGTTTCGGCGCATCAGTTGGCGGACTAAACGTTTCGGCACGTAGAGTTCAAACCAGCGCAGTCCCTCAAGCATGAAATTATATGAACGTGCTGCCTCATCCAATTCTCGGAAGAAAGATCCTTCGATTTCATCGACATTCGAAATATCAAGATCGTGAACCCGCTTTGCACTGTCGGACAGTCGGCGCACTGGCTTGGCAATTTCCTGACCAATCCAAGCCGCCACCCCCGCCGAAACAACCGCCATAATAAGACAGAGTATAATCGCCCACTTTAGTCGAGCCGCCTCCGCAATAATGTCGTGGGCTTCAAAGTAAGTGGCTACGGTTAGCGGCTGAGCACCATAGTCGGACAACTCTTCAAAGAATATAACATATTCCCAATCGGCGTAGGCGACGAACCGGGTGTTTGCACTGGTCAGAAAGTACCTCGCGACGCTAAAGTGATCATTTAATTGCCACATTGCCGAAACAATTGGATCGGAAAAACGGTCTTGTTGAGGAAGTGGTGCAGCGCGGTTCAAACCGGCATAACCAAACGCCATAAGTGGATGAGCCAAAACAGCGTTTCGACCGTACAGAATAAAGACGTTCGCTCCGAATTCCATTTCCTGGTCGGCCAAAAATTCAGACATTTTTGTTACCGAAACCCAAGCTGACAGGACGCCGACAATCTTACCTTTCTGAATGATCGGCCTTTGGTAACTCAACACAGATTGGCCATACTCATCACGCCAGAGTATTTTACCCCAGTTAGCTTCTCCAGTTTCGATTACTTTGTCGATGAGGTGGCGCAGGTCGATATCGTCTCCAAGCTTTACGAATATGGGTAGTGTCTCGTCTTCAATACGTTCAACCCCTGTCAGGATTTGCTGTCTGTCGATAAACTGTATCCGAAGAATCTGGGGGGTAGCTGAAACCGCGCCAAGCAAAAGGCTAACGAACTCTTCAGAACCCTCCGGTTCAACTTCCCCCGAGGAAATCCTGCCCGCAATGAAGTCGATTTGATCTGCAGCTGCAGACAGATAACGCTCGACCTGTTGTCGTTGTGTGCCAATAATAAGTTGAGCCTTCTGGGTCAGCAGCTCTGAGGTATTTCGATAGCCAACAAGCAGCCCCACACCCAATACGCCTGCAACTGAAGTGAGAACGAAGAAACCAAGCCCAAGCGCCAAGGCGACCGACATTGAAGCATGCCATTCGCCGGCATTCTCGTGAGAATTATTTCCTTTTGGCCCCCCCATGACACGCCCCGTGAACGAGACCATCGATTGGTACAATGCAGCAGATTATATGCAATTTCTTAAGCTTTTAAAAGTTTGGCTTGTTTGAGGGGCCGTGGTATGGGCCTTCAACGACCTCTGGGGTCCCACCCTCAACACCCGTATCACCCGAAACCACTGGGGCATAAACGGGGGCATTTCTCGGAGGGTTTGGCCCCAAGTGCCTAGTCTCGTTCCATGTTCCGATGAACTGGCTGGGGTGGTAGGAATCCTTGCCAACCGATGATTGTTATCGGCTTTTCCAACCGGTGGCCGAAACTGGGGCGGTTTCGGGGGCATTCTGCTGAGCGAAGCGACGGGCAGCATGAGGACGAAGGACGAGTGAGCATGGGGCATTCTCGACCGCTGAAGAAGTCGTTAAGCCACGCAATTCCGCTTCAACAGTCCTGATGCGCGAAACTGTCCTAGTGCCAATCGGTAATGGAATTGCTCAAATCAGCCGGGAGAAGCGCCGACTGGACTCTGGCCAATCAACACCCATCGCAATGGTCACCAATGCGCCCAGAGCTACAGATCCTAACCAAACAATCGGTGTGAACCCGAAATGCTGAGTCCCTACCGCTGCACTAGGGAACATGGTGAACGCTGTTCCCACCAGAAAACTGCAAAGAGCTGTCCACTGATAAACCTTTAGACCGCCAAACACCTGTGTTTGGGGCTCACCTCGGTAAGCCTCCTCGACGAACCGCGCGAGGCCGTTAAGCATGAGATAGGTTCCGACAATGAATGTGGCCGGTGCATCTATAAGGAGCAATCGCAGGGTCAACAATCCGACCACTAGGTTACTCACCATTGAGAACACAGGTGTTGGGTAGAGAGGCTTTCCACCCAGCCCTGCGATTTGCAGGACGCGCGATCGCTTATGCCGATAATGAATGCCGTTTCCTTCGAATGTCGGAGCCCCGTGGCAGCAGCCCTGGATCAGACAGCGAAAGCGACCGATTGCCTGAACCCAGGGCGCCGCGACGGACAGGGCTGCTGCGATTGGCAGGACCTCCTGACTTAATACTAGGCTGGCGAAAGCCAAACTAACTGCGGCCCCCAGAACACCGCCATAGTAGCCGAATGGACGCAGAAGCTTTTGGGAGCCAACAAGTATCTGCCCCCAGATTCCGGCACCCAAAAGTGTTGAAATACCTATGATTGCAATCGTCCAAAACATGCTCGGACCGCTTATGAAGCCAACGATTAGAAAACCAACGGACGCAGCTAAACCCGCATATAGACCGTGATTTATGACCCTAGTTTGTCCGAAACGCCACTCCTTCCAAGAGTTTGCCACCAGCTCAGATCCGTGCAGTACGTATTTCCAAATCTCATTCCGCTTAGAAACAACTGCATACACCGCCATGCCTGCAAACAAGTCTAGCAACGCGTGCATACCTGTCGTCCAGCAACTAGCGAAGATAAGAATCCCAACCGTCCAGAATAGGAATCGAGCACTCGGGTAGGCTTGGCCATACAGACGAATTGCCAGCAGTAGCCAAACTATATGAAATGCAGGCAGAGCGGTCACCGGCCGATCGAACTGCTGCTGCCACAACAAAAGCTTGCTGAATGCAGCATCAGCGGAGACTTCGCGGAACTCCGCGATGATAGGTATTGTTAAGTAGAAAGGGATGATGATCGCGGTCGCAATTAGTCCTCCGAGCGCGAAATCGTGCAAATGATCTCGTTGCTGAGCGACCAGTGGAGCTAGAACAACGAGAGGATAAATTGTCATGTAGACTACAGTCGAAAACCCCCAGACTGGCAGGCCTTCTTCAAAAGGGAGGGTTGAGTGCAGTACCGGTGGTACGACGCCAATGAGCTCAACCGTCTCGTACAAGATTAACCAAGGGCCGAAGACCAGTACAACAACGGAAACGATATCCTGAAGCGTCGGCGTTTCCATATCAGACGGAGGCAGACGTAACCAGGGCGGTGCATACTGCCCGCCGAACCGACGAACCAAGTCCGGCCTTTCATACCCGTACACCAGAGCAGCACATGCTAGGCCAACGACAGGTGAAACAACCCAGAGACCCGCCGGGGAGTTCAGGGCAATTGAAACGCCGAAGCAGCCCAAAACAAAGCCAATGTAGATTGGCTCGCTCATCCATCTATAAATCCCTTGCCTAACAAAACGCGAGGGCGGGTAGGCATTCATCGGCAAGCCACCCCCATGCACCCATAATGCTGTAATCCCCGAGACCATGAACGTTATGCCGAGCCCTAAAAGGATCAGACCCACGCTTGGGGCATCTGGGACAGCTGGCAATGAAAGGAATTCGAGGCGAGTAGCCCAGAAAGCTATATAGGCGGGTATGATCACGCAGAACAAAACACCATATACCAGCTTCCCCCACATCACCCGATCAATCAGGCCAGACAACTGTTTCATGGATTATCCATCCTTTATCATATTGGCCACCACGCGCTTCTAAAGTGCCGCGAGCAAGTCTTTTGTGCTCGTGAACATTGAGCAATGCGACGGGAGCAAGCTTCTTTACGACTGGCACTTTCGAGAGAATCTCTGAACCTAGATGTCCGGCTCGCAGTGTTGTGTCGGATGAAATAGCCACTGAGAAATCGTTGGACACGACCTGATCATGCGCAATGCTTTGAGGCGCTGCACGAACACCATTCCAGAAGAGCAGACGCCTTTGATGCTCGCCGCTCCACTTCAACCATACAACGGAGTTCTTCTCGGAAACGAACCTGCCCCAGACCAATTCCTTCATGCCAAGTCGCCACGGCGGAATTGTCATGCTCAGGTACTCGCAGCAGCCAAGTGCTTGCAGCTCCGAACCGTCCGAGGTTTTCAGTTTTACCCTTGAGCTCGGTTGCAGGCAGCTCCAGCCAACCTGTCCCTCTGCTGTAGCGAGAAGTTGACTCTTTATTGGCGGGGACAAAGGGCGCCACAAGCCGTCGACACCCAATTCGGAATGACGCCAAGTCACTGCCTCTGCACTTGGAACGGGACTGGAGCCACAAATGCGACTCGGACCCGGCCTCAGGCCCCGAAACTCCGATGAGTGAAGGGTGTCACCGTAACACAGAGAAAGCTGCCCAAACTTAAGTGCAGCGAAATACCCAATGAAATAGCCTCCTAACTCGGTCACTCCGTCGAGATAGTATTTATTGAGCAAAAAACTTTGCTCTGCATTAGGTTGTTGAGAATGCTCGCCCATCGCCTCGCAGCCGGACAAGCCCACAAAGCCCGACGCGGTCATCCCCATTAGCAGCTGTCGCCGTCGCATCTTCTCCCTTCGCGCGTTCTCCTTGCGGAGTGGCTCCAAGAACCGACTACTCGCATTAAATTTGTGCTGGGTGTTGATACTATTGGTCAGTGACGTGCAGCGCGTTGATGCATATCAAACTTCTAATTTGTCGAGTTCGTCATACTTTTTCACATGGACGCAAGCACACTTGGCGAGTGGCGGTTGTGTCCGCAACTCGGCCATTCCCACTAGAAACCTGAATGTCCGCGCCCGTCAAAACCGAGGAACCTCCTGCATCTAAATAAAGAAGCAACTGCAGGAGTTTGATCCATGAAGTACCTGTCTGCCCTCGGCGTTCTCGTCGGGGGTTTTCTTTTGCACCCACCGCCCAAGGCTGTCCTGACGACGATGCTCTGGGTGGTGTCTCGGTCTCATCCCGCTGTCTCGGCGCTGGTTCTGCTGGCGGTCCTCTGGACGTGGAGGTCCGACGATGACTGAGCTGGAGTTGACCCCCGGTGACGTCGTGGTTGTCCGGGCCTTCGATGACGTCCCTGAACACCTGTTCCGCGTGGACGAGGTGTTTGAAGACTGCGTGACCGGCTTTGCTGTGACCGGCCCACTGGCTGGTGCCTACGGCGAACCAGATCGGGAGATGATCGTCCGGCTCGTCCCTGACGCCTAACGGCAATCCCTAACAATCAACACTGAAAGGAGGAGACTCATGTCTGCTCACATTCGCTATGCCTATCTGAAGGGCCATACGTGGTTGTTCAGACGCAACTATCCCGTTGACGTGGCTCTCGCGCTGGGCGCTCAGGCGCTGAAGCAGAGCCTCAAGACCGGGGATCGCAACACCGCCCGCGTCCGTGCCGCTGAAGTCAATGCGCGCTTCGAGACACTGGTGGAGCAAGTCCGTGGCCAGGCAGAGGACGCCCTGTCTGCCACAGAGAGCACCGCTGACGGTCCTGATTGGCTCGACCAGCCAGAGTCGTCTCTCGTGCGTCTCCGGGCCACTCTGGAGGGCTCCGGGACAGTTCTGGACGGTCCTGCCTTCACCCGACCAGCCGCACCGGTAAAGGTAGTGATCCGGGACCTGAGCCGCGCCTATCTCTCCCGGCGTTGTGATGAACTGCGACCCAGCGGGTTCAAATCGGTCCGATACTCCGTCGGGTTGTTCACGAGCCGGTACGGCGACCGATCGGTTTGCAGCCTGACGCGGGCGGAGGGGCGAGAGTTTCTGTCAGCGATAGCCCAACTGTCTCCGATGATCGGTAAGTCAGAGAGGACCCGAGGGCTGACCCTGGACCAACTGGTCGCGTATTCGTCTCGGGGGTCGGTGACCATAACAGCCAGAACCCAGCGGCGGATCTGGTCGCAGGTCAATCACTTCCTCGACTGGGTGGTCTATGAGGGGCATCTGGAGGTCAACCCGTTCCGGACGGTGCCGTTCGATCGGAAAGTGCGTCCTCAACCCTATGCGGTGCCGACTGACGATGAAGTCGTGCGGCTGCTGGGAGCCAAAGACCGCGACCTGCATCCGGTTCTGCTGACCTGTCTACTGTCAGGGATGCGAGCGGGGGAAGCGGTCGGGCTGCTCCGAGAAGACCTCGTGACCAAGGGCAACCTCGGTTGCTTCGTTCATGTTCGACCTAACCAACTGCGACTTCTGAAGACCGACGCGGCGGAGCGGCTGGTCCCGGTTCACCCGGTGCTGGATGAGATGTTCCGGCAGCTACCATCATCTGGTCCTCTGTTCCCCGACCTGACCGTGGCTCATGTCACTAAGGGCTTCGCGCGACTGCGACGGCGACTGGGTCTGGAACGACCAGGATTGGTTTTTCACTCGACCCGCAAATGGTTCATTACCCAGTGCGAGCGAACGGGTGTCCCTGAGCACTTAACAGCCTCTCTGGTCGGGCACAAGTCGGCACGGTCAGAGAACGGGATCACCTACGGGATTTACTCGGCGGGTATCAGTGACGAGCAGCGCCGGTCGATCGTCGATCAGATACGGCTTCCGGTATGAGTTTCCCAGACATCGACGCGTTCGAGGAACGGGCTGCTATCGCCGAGTTCGATGGTGGTTGCACCCGTAAGGCAGCGGAAGATCTGGCGGCTCGGGCTCAGGGGTTTCCTGACGCTGAAGCCTATTGGCAGTGGTTGGCTGACTATGTCGTCAACCGAAGACCACCCTCATAAACAAAACCCTCGGCGGCCCTCAGCGGGTTGCCGGGGGATATCGACTTTGCTTTCTTTTTGGCAAAGCGGTCGTTGGTCGTAGGTGGCGGAATGAAGGCTGTGCGGACTTTCCGGTCACTGACGCGGTAGAACGCAACGACGGCAACCAGCCGTTTCCGGACTTCATTGTACGTCAAGTCATCACGAATGGGAGGGCCTTTGAGCTCAAAGAACGTCTAGAAGTCCAGCGTACCCATTGCTCAGAACTATGGCTGATAGCGATGCTGTTATCATCGCGGGAACTCCTTGTTTCCACGTGTCGAACACGAGATGGCAGAAGATCGCGCCGACAGACGTGCCCAGCAGGGCGAGCGCACCAAGCGGGCCGACCCAGGACGATTGAAACCAGATGGCTATGGCCCCGAACAGCTCAGCACAGCCGACCAGAAACATGATCCGCCGGTTGAGCCCGTAGCTTTCGAACATTTCCAATTGGATTTGGAAAATCTTCTGTTGCCAGCCGAAAATCTTGATCGATGACGCGAACAGAAAGAACGCCGATAGCAGACCGATGACGATGTTCAGGACCATAGCTAAGCGTCCCTGTTTGATCGTCTGAAGGCTGCCGGGGACATGCCGGTCCATTTCCGAAACGCCCGTGAGAAAGCAGTGGGGTCGACGTACCCAAGCCTCAGCGCTGTATCGCCAACGGACGAGTTGTCCTCCGCAAGTAGGCTTTCAGCTTCTTCCTGCTTGATACGGGCGATCACCCGGGAGGCCGTCAGGCCATAGGGCTTAAGCCGGTTGTTGAGCGTTTCGCGATGAAAGCCGCAGAGGTCGGCCAACTCGTCGACACCAAATCCCGGTTCAGCCAGATGAACCTTTATCAGGCCTTCCAGTCCCGCGAGAAAGTCCAGCGGGGCTGCCAGGTCATTGTCTTTAATCCTGAAGTCTGGTGGGTTTTCCAAAGCTTCCTGTGTCAGCCGAAAGCTTAGCCAGCTTGAGGGAAACCTGATCGAAAACCCCTGTGGTCCGCACTCGATTGCCCGGACGCCATGAAACTGCTTGGGAAGGGCGTCCGGTTCGCAGACCCGCAGAACGATCTGGTGGGGGTCCCATCTGAAGTCCAGAACCCGGTGCAACAGGGATATCCAGATGCTGGCCAGAAACGCATCGGCCTGACCCGGTGAAGCCGAGACAGAAAAGTTCCGTTTGGCACTGAAATACGCATGCTCTTCTTCAACGAAGAGTGACTGCGTGACCGCATTGGATTCCTTAGAAACGGCTTGCGTGAACCTTGTGAAGAAATCCCCGAGTGTAAGCGCCTCCGCCAGCATGTCGCCAAGCGGAAGAAACCGAACAAGATCGACGGACTGGCCGACCTGGGCGCAAAACTCCGGAGATGTGGCGTCGGCCACCGCCTGAAAAATCCGGTAGACCGTGTCGTGTGGCACGAAATTCTGACGGTCCATCACCTGCGCTTCGTACAGCCCCAGTGGATCGAGCACAAACGCCGGTTCGATGCTCACCTTGCGAAGGGCGGCGACAACCGGACCCGCAACCGACGCTCTGACAAGCGGCAATGCTTTGTCCGATTTCTTGGTACGTCCGCCCGTCATCGCGCCTCCTGTTCCTCAAAACTAGTACGGAGGCGCCAGAGAGTCCTACCGAAAACTTTTCAAACCTTGCAGTTTGCCAAAACTAATTTCCAGCGCCTGACAAGGTGTCAGGCAATAATCCGAGCGTTCCCTAAAATCACGCAAAAAAAAAGCGACATCTGTGATTCGTCAAAAGGAACGCCTTCATGGTCCCAAAACTGGCTCACGTTCTGACGGCTGCAATCCTTGCCGCTGGTCTTCTGTCACCCACGCACGCCGTCGCACAGGAGGAGAGTTTTCCGATCCTCTTCACCAACGTGCATGTCTTTGATGGCGTGAACGAGGCGCGGATCGAGAACGCCAATGTGCTGGTGATCGACAACCTGATCGCCGAGGTCTCGACCGAACCTTTGGCCGTGGCCAATGCCCAGATCATCGACGGCGGCGGACGCACGCTGATGCCCGGGATGCACGACCAGCATGTGCATCTGTTGGTATTCAACCCGCTCAGCGACGGGTTGCGCCAAAACATCACGCCCTTCCATCTTGGCGGAGTTGCCGCGATCCGGTCCGAGCGCATCCTGATGAATGGGTTCACCACTGTTCGAGACCTCGGTGGCCCGGCCAAGTCCATCGCCCGGATCATCGACAGCGGCATGGCGCCCGGCCCGCGGATCTATTCCTCGGAAGCCTTCATCACCCAAACTTCGGGCCACGCCGATTTCCGCAAGCTGAACGACCGTCATCCAACCCTGTCGGGTCAGGGGCCATCGCATTGGGTCGACACAGACATGAGCTTCATCGCGGACGGCCCGGAGCAGATCCGCATGGCCGTGCGCGAGAACCTGCGCCGGGGGGCAACGCAGATCAAGATCATGGTCAGCGGCGGGGTCACCTCCGAATTCGACCCGCTGCACTCGCTTCAGTACCAGGCCGACGAAATCCAGATGGCGGTCAAGACCGCCGAGCAATGGGGAACGTACGTTACCTGTCATGTGTTCACAGAACAGGCGATCCGCAATTGCATCGACAATGGCGCCAAGACCGTTGAGCACATCCCGTTCCTGACTAGGGAAGCCGCCGAGATCATGGTCGATAAGCAGATCATGTTCGCGACAGCGGTGGCACCGGTCTACTCAGTGACGACCGAACAGGCGGAAGCCTTTTACACGCCGGCATCCTTCAAGAAGTGGAAGAGCGTACGCGACGCCGCCGCGAATATGATCGAGGTGATCCAGACCACTCCGGGCATGATCGATCTCTACACACTGGGCACGGATCTCATCAACAACTGGGACCAGACGCTCGAGCAGGACAAGAAGATGAGCGACGAGTTCAAGTACCTGCACGAGGCCAACTTCAAGCCGTTCGACATCCTTCGCATGGCTACATCGAACGGCGCGCGGATGAACCGTCTGACCGGCCTGAACAATCCGTATCAGGATGGCCCGCTCGGCGTGGTCGAGGAAGGTGCCTATGCAGATCTCCTGCTGGTCGATGGCAACCCGCTGGAGGACATCCTGCTGCTGGCCGAGCCAGACACCAACCTGAAGGTCATCATGAAAGACGGCGTGATCTACAAGAACACTCTCGACTGAGTGTCGCGCGGGATGTTCCTACCTCGGCATCCCGCGCATCCCTGACTCTCGATGGAACGGAAGCAAATGAAATACCTTGGCAAATCCACAATGATGGCCGGCGCAGTCGCTCTCGCAACGAGCGCGGCTTTTGCACAGGAGGCCGCAGTTGATATCCCCCCAGTTACACTCTTCAAAAACGTCATGGTGTTTGATGGTGTGAATGACGGGCTGAAGGACGTCGACGTGCTCGTCGTCAAGAACAAAATTCACAAGATTGACGCTGACATCCCTGAAGGCGGGAAGTGGGAAGTCGATGTGCGCACTGGGGGATCCAAGCGGTTGCCCGATCCAGTCGGTGGAATCGATGGCTACTCCTTCACCGTCCAGACAGAACGCGGCATCGAGACCAAAGAAGTGAACGTTACCGTCATTGACGGTGATGGTCGTACACTCATGCCCGGTCTGATCGACAGCCATGTGCATGTGAACATGTACAAGAACGGCACCATCCCCGGACTTCAGGACACCACATGGGAAGAGATCGGCGCACGCGCCGCTGCGTTCGCGCAGGAAATGTTGGCGATGGGCTTCACGACCGTCCGCGATATGTGCGGCGCTCATGGTGGACTGCGGGCGGTAATCGATGAAGGATCACTACCTGGCCCACGAATTTATTCCTCCGGCGCATGCCTTAGCCAGACAGGCGGACATGGCGACTGGGGTATCGCGGGTCAACGCAAGAACGAAAGCAATCTTGAACGTCTGGAGATCACCAGACTGGTGGACGGGCCGGCGGAGGTGCTTCAGGGCGCGCGCAGGAATTTCGCTCTAGGGGCGAACTATCTCAAGATCATGGTCAGCGGTGGCGTGACATCGATTAAGGACCCGATCTATCAGTCTGCTTTCACAAACGACGAGATTTCCGCTGCGGTCGAGGTTGCTGGGGATATGGACTCATATGTCGCCATGCATGTCTTCATGGACAGCGATCTGTCGCGTGCGCTCGATCTTGGCGTCAAAGTGGTGGATCACGGCCTGACCATTACCGAACCGACGATGCAGAAACTGGTCGAGAAAGAGGCGTTCTTTTCGCCCAACCTGACGGCACTGGCTCCCGAGGCGCTGGAACATCCGATGCACCAGGACCCGACCTTTCCGCCAACGGCGAAGTTCCTTTGGTTGCGGGAAAACAGCAAGCAGTTGATGGATCTTGTAAGAAAATACAAGCCGAAGATGGTGTTTGATTCCGATTATGTTTTGTTAACCGGCGTTCCCTACCGGCAGTCGATGGACTTCACGAAGGCCTTTGTCGCGCGGGAGTTCGGCAACCTCTGGGCATTGCAGATGATGACTTCGAACGGCGGCGAACTGGCGGCGCTGACCGGGCGGGGCAATCCGTATCCCGAAGGCAAGCTCGGCGTGATTGAGGAAGGCGCTTATGCCGATATTCTCATCGTCGACGGGAACCCACTCGAAGACATCTCGGCCATCGGCGCTGTCGATTCCTGGTTCGATGCCGAACCGCGCGGACAGGATGTCCCGAGCATTCGCGTCATCATGAAAGACGGCGCGATCTACAAGAACACGCTCGACTGAGGAGAGCGCGGGGCGGGCTCCCTCGCCCGACCCGCGTTTTCTTTCGAAGAACACAACCTTGAAAGGACCACAGATGAAACATCTGACCCTTGCTTCACTTTTGGCGCTCTGCGGCTCTGCGGCGTTCGCCCAGGACTGCGACGTTGCCATCCTGAATGGGCGGGTCATGGACCCGGAAACCAATTTCGATGCGGTGCGCAATGTCTGCGTGACAGGCGACAGGATCACGGCGATCACCGAGGATGCAATCTCCGGCAAAAGAGAGATCGACGTGTCCGACCACGTCGTCGCGCCGGGTTTCATCAACACACACTCGCATTCATTCGGTGGGTTCGACCAGAAGATGATGGCCCATGATGGGACCACCACGATTCTCGACACCGAAAGCGGCGTGGCTGACGCCGACCTGTTCTACGACAAGTATGAGGGGAACTCCTTTCTGAACTACGGCTCCGGCATGGGGCACGAGGAAATCCGCCGTGTGATCATGGACATGGTTCCTGTCGAACTGGCATCCGACCCGACCTACATCCTCAAATCCCGCGGCGCAGCCGAGGAAGAGGACGGGCATGCCAGCTGGGCGCTGGATGTCCCTTCAAAGAACCAGCTGGCTCAGGTCATGGCCATGTATGACAAGGGCCTTCGCGCCGGAGCGATCACCGTGAACACCACGGTCGGCTATATGGGCTATAACACCTACCCGAAGGAGATTTTCGCGCTTCAGAAGCTGGCGAAGAAGTACAATCGTTACTTTGGGGCTCATACGCGGTTTGGCCCAACCGAAAGCCTGCCGCTTTATTACTCGCTGGGCGCAAACGAAGTGATTGCCAATGCGGTTGCTTTGGACGGGGCGCTGATCCTGTCTCATATCCAGAACCAGGGCTGGGAAGAGATCTATGAGCTGGCGCGCCGCCTTCAGCAGCAGGGAATGAACATCTTTGCCGAGTACTATCCGGCCATCACCGGAAACCCGAATATCGCGACCCCGCAACTGCTGCCGGACAAAATCGAGGCTAACAATATTGTGCCGACACGCGACATCTTCGATACCAGCACCGGTGAGCTTTACGAGACGGATGAAGAATTCTTTCGCCAGCAGAAAGAGGATCCAAGCAAGCCGATCTTCATCACGGTCCGTCCCGAAGCGGACCTCAAGCGTTGGATCCACATGAAGGATATTGCCATCGCCAACGACATTGTCGGGTTTACCGTTGACGGGGAGCCGTTGCCAATCGAAGCAGACTTCAAAGAATATGGCGGTCACCCGCGCAACGCGGGCACCTATGGCATCGTGTTCCGCGAAGCGCGCGAGCAGGGCATTCCGCTGATGGAGTTGGTCAACAACGCTTCCTACATCCCGGCCAAATACTTCTCCAAAGTGGGCCTTGGGGCGATGCAGGAACGCGGCCGTATGCAGGAGGGCATGATCGCGGACATCACGATCTTCAACCCCGATACGATCACCGAGACGTCTTCGATGAAGAAGGGCATGAACGGATCCTTCACAAAGGGCATCCCCTACGTGCTGGTCAGCGGGCAGATCATCATTGATGACGGCGTCGCCAATACCGACCTGAGGCCCGGACAGCCGATCCGCTACCCTGTCATCGCAGGAGACGACGTCAAATTGGACCTTGGAGACAAGGAATTCTCCTGGCATGCCGACATCGAGACCCCCGAGGACGAGCATTCCGAATTCCCAAATCGCCCTGCCGCATTGGAGGAGACCATCCCCGGAGCCCCCGAGCAGTAACACCATGGAACGGTCAGGGGCGGCGAAGCTGCCTCTTTCAAAAGATATGCAAGAAATTCAGGTAGCAAAATGAACAAGTTCCTACTCTCTGTGGCCTTCTGCCATTCCGCAGCAGCGGTGGCGGCCGAAGACACGAAAGACATGCGCACCTTTTTGTTCATCGGCACGTCCAACAGTGCGGCCTGGGAGATGCAGATCGCCAATCCGGGGGACCGCGCTGCCACGGTCAAAGGCGGGATCGAGGCGCTCGGGGGCGAACTTCTGAGCTACTACTGGGGGCTTGGAAACGGGAAGAACTACATCACGGTTTCCCTGCCGGACGATCCCACCTTTATCCAGGCCTTCCATGTCAGCCGTCTCGGCGACGGGCTGCTGGACGACTATCAGATGATCGAGTTGATGAACAGCGCCGACATGGCCGAGGCCCTCGCCCGTGTGCCGGAGATCAAAGCGCAGGATGATATGAAGTGACCTGTCAGTGAGAATGTCATTTCCTCAGGGTCCGAGCAATAACCTGTCACCGGTTTTAATGATCGTGGTGGCAGCGGTCTTCACAATCTCAGGCAACATCGCGGTGGCCGAAGAACCAGTCGCACAGTCCGGTCTTGAAGCTGCCGCTCAGACCTCGCTGGGCGGACCGGGCTCGGCCAGTGCCCAACAGGAGCAGGACAGGCTGCGCAGGCTGGAGGACTCGCGCTGGCCCGGGCTGGATCGCAGTCTTGATCCAACCGAAACAGCATTGGGGCGTTTTCGGGAGAACACCGGACTGGCGCTTAGCTTTGACTACCAGGCCCTCTACCAACGCAGCTCGCACAGCCTGACCGGGCAGGACGCGGCCGCGTCGGGTCAGCTCAGGATGATTGGGACGTGGGAACTGGCAGACCGGGGCGGTGAAAACCCCGGTAGTCTGGTCTTTATCCTTGAGAACCGACACCGGCTGGGTCAGCCGATTGCACCCTCCGCCATGGCTGCGCAAATTGGATATCAAGGAGCCACTGCCGTCACATTCAGCGACACGGACACGACCTTGTCGGTTGCCTACTGGCAGCAAGCCTTCGCAGGCGGACGTGGAGGGGTTGCCGTGGGACGGATCGACCCGGGCGATTACTCCGACATTCTCGGCTACGTTAACCCGAGAACGACGTTCTCGAATTACTCGATCTTGTTCAGCCCGGTTCTGCCAATCCCTGACCCGGGTTTTGGCATCGCGGCAGGGGGTTATCTGACCGACCAGTTCTATGCGCTGGGTTTGGTCAGTGATGCCAATGGGTCTCTCACCGATGTAGAATGGTTCCCCGGAGGGTCTGAGTTCTACAAGTATGCCGAGATCGGCTGGACACCGCAGCGGTCGAAGCGGTTCCTAACCAACGTGCATCTTGGGATGTTTCACACGGATGAGCGCCAAAAGGCCGGCGTACCCGAGACATATGGCGGGACGGTTTCCGCTAACCATACTTTCGAAAATCAGCTGATGATCTTTGGGCGACTGGGATGGTCCAATGGCGGCGGCGCGCTGGCAGAGCGTGCGGTCAATGCAGGTCTGATGTGGCGACCGGGCACCTATGACGACCTCTTCGGCTTAGCCGCCACAGTTGCCGACCTCACGACTCCGGGCTTGCCCAACCAAACGACCATTGAAGCGTTTTATCGTCTGGATCTGGCCGACAATCTGGCTCTGACAGCAGACGTGCAATATCTCAACAACCCTGGATCGAATCCGAACGACCCGCTGGTCTTTGGATTGCGGCTAAGGGTCAATCTTTAGCGAAGGACTTCTGTTTTTTCTGTTCGGGGTGCATTTTCGTTCCTAACGAAGGGGGTGGCAGGTGAGTGGGCCACCCCCGTTTTCCCAATGCTAGCCGTCACTTCATCCGCCCGAATATGGCTGCACTAGACAAAACAGGGCGTTTACTCAGAGCCGGGGGAATGTCGGCTTTCCGCCCTTCGTGACAGATGATGTTTGATAGAAACGTGTCTGCATTGGGCTCGAAGCGGACGCTCAACCAAATCGACAGAGGGTCGGCTCTGCGGACAAAGCCGACAATGCCGGTTTGGGTGTGAACTTCTGGTATTCATCCCAATGCAAATATACCCACACCCTTGACCAAGCGCCCTAGCACATTTAGGCAAAATTGATCTGCCCGCCGGGACGACCCGGCCAGGAACGGCGCTTAGTCAGGACGACCTGATAAAACTGAGGTCGAAGATGACAACCAAACACAAAAATGCAAAGAAACTGATCGAGGGTCGACCCGCCCTGATCGTGATCGACATTCAGAAGAGCACGTTCATTGATAACAGCGCAGTCCGCTCAATCGACAATATGCCAGGTTATAAGGAACGAATGATCGCTGCGCGCGATTTGGTTGAGGCCGCACATCAAAACAATGTGCCCGTCATCTTCATTCAGGAAGTTCATCGTTCCGACCAGATCGACTTCGGCCGGGAGCTAGATGGCGATGAGGACATACACTGTCTCGAAGGTGATCCACGGACAGAGGTTGCCAAGGAAGAGATGGGATATCGCACTGGTGACTATTTGGTTCCAAAGCGGCGTTACTCAGCGTTTTTTGGAACCGATTTCGAAATTCTGCTGCGCGGCCTGAAGGTAAATACTCTGATACTATGCGGGGGGCTGACCGATGTCTGTGTGCACTACACGTTCGTTGATGGCCACCAATCAGACTACTTCTGCCGCGTTGTGGAGGATTGCGTCGGCGGGTCATCCCTCCAAGCCCATGAAGCTGCGCTCAGAGCAATGGAGTATTTGCAAACCGGCGCGGTTCAGAACCGTGAAACAGTGATCAACGCGATCTCTTTGCTCTGATACGCAAACGGCGCCTTTATGTCTGTTTCGCATTGCCTAAAGCCCAAACCAGCAATTCGAAATGTGTCGAAGGCTGGCAGGTTTGGGCTCAGGGCTGCCGTTCTCCGCAGCAATCATAATTGACCGGTCGCAGCCCAATCCGGACAATTAATCCAATGTATGCAATTCCGCCTTGCGGACAAAGCTCCAATTCGCAGGTGAGCAGCCTTCCGGCCGCAGAACGTCAGAAATGCACAGAAAGCAGATTTTGGAAATCTACGAGAACGGCTCAGAAAAAATGTCTTTCGGCAAACGCCGAACGAGCAGAGGTTTGGTCAGGCAAACTTACTGTTCGCAATGTTCCAACAGAATCTCTGTTCTGAACCAAGAATGCTAGAGGATTGCGAAAAAGTTAGTTTCCGCACTTGGAGACCTAGATTTCTACAGGTCTGGCAAGGACGCGCGAATAGAAGGTCGATCCAAATCAGAAGGTCAATGCAAAAGCACGTACTTAAAACCTGGAACATGGCGAAAGCGTGATATGTCTTGCGGAGATGAGGATCTGAAGGTTAGTTACTAAGCCGCTGTTTCGTCCTCATTTATTCTAAAGAATATTGAGTACAGAGTCGGCACTACTATCAGCGTAAGAACGGTCGCAAAACTCAAACCGCAGATAATCACCACTGCGAGCGACTCAAAAAATGGATCCCACAGCAAAGGCATTACTCCAAGTACAGTAGTAAGTACTCCCAGTGCCACTGGGCGGACGCGTAGAACAGCTGAGTCGACAACAGCCTGCAATCGAGGTTTTCCACCAGCAATCTGAGTATCGGTTTCGTCAATAAGGACGATAGCGTTTTTGATTAGCATCCCCGTTAGAGACAAAATACCCAGTATTGCCATAAATTCGAGTGGCGTTCTGGTTGCCGCGAGCCCCCAGACGACTCCAATGAGAGCCAGAGGTACTGTCAACCATATGATCAGTGGCTGACGGACTGCATTAAACAAGAAGAAAACTACGACAATCATCGCTCCGAACCCAAGCGGCATAGTCGAAGCCAAACCGTCGTTTGCACTTTGCGAGTCCCCGTACTCACCCCTCCATTCAAGAGAATACCCACTCGGCAAATGGATTGCCTCTACGAATGGTCGGATTTGAGCGAAAAGGTCGCCTGAGAGTACTTCTGGTGCGTTATCGGCTTGTGCGGTGATTGCAAGCTTGCGGTCGATGCGCCTAAGGTTCCCAGCTTCGAAAACAAGGTCAAATCGGTCTACAACTTGAGATATCGGAATGTATCCTCCGGCTACATCGCTGTAAACTTGGATGTTTTTTAGGTCACTAATATTGTTTCGGTCTGCTTCGAATGGGCGCATTACTATGTCCAATAAGTTGTCGCCTTCGCGATAAATCCCTATAGGCGCCCCTACTTGATGCCAGTAAACTGCCCTAGATATCTCCGCTTGGGTGAGACCCAGCCTTCGGGCGTTTTCTGTGTCAATAACTGGTCGAATTACCTGTTTTTGTTCGCGCCAGTCGTCTTTTATCGCGATGGCTCCGTTTTCAGCAAATATCAGTTTTGCCTTTTCGGCGAGTTCGCGAAGCACAACGGGATCGGGTCCAGAAAATTCGACTTCGATTTTCGATCCACCTCCAGGACCCAATACAAACTTCCAAACTTTTGCATATGAGTCAGCGTACTTTTGGTTGATCCAAGACTGAATTTCCGGCTGCAATGCATCGATCCGCCGATAATCCTCCACGTCCACCAAAATTTGACCATAGGCGGGGTTCTGGTCTTCACTGTCGTATACCAACATGAAGCGTAAATGCCCGCTGCCCACGGAAAGATTTGTGGACGTGACACCAGGTAGAGTTAAGAGATGCGCTTCAATCTCTCGCATGTCCTGACTGGTTTGTTCAATGTCGGTTCCCTCTGGCAAAAAGTAATCCACCACAAATTGCGCCCTGGTGCTGTTGGGAAAGAAACCCGGCGGTACTAACGCAAACCCTGCGATTGCAGAGAAAAAGAGCGCAACAATAAGGCCCACCGTAAGGTGCCGGTATTGGATCGCATAAGCGAGGAGCGAACGATATGCACGGAGAATAGCATTCTCTGCAGGCGGTGTTTCCGAGGTTGGTTTCAGTAGCAGAGTACAAAAATAGGGTGTGAGCCATATCGCTATCAACCACGAAAAGAGCAAGGAAATCGTAATAGTCCAGAAGAGGCTCCCGGCGTATTCGCCCGTGTTGTCCGGTGAAAAGCCAATTGGAGAAAACGCCAAGAGTCCTACAACTGTTCCTCCGAGTAGCGGCCATTTGGTTTGATTTACGACAGTGATAGCAGCGTTGCTGGTGGCTTCGCCGCGTTGAACTCGGACCAACGTACCTTCGACAACGACAATAGCGTTATCAACCAGCATGCCGAGTGCAATGATTAGCGCGCCTAGTGAAATCCTTTGCATGTCCAGCCCCAATAGCTGCATACCGGCAAGCGTGCCTGCAACTGTGACCAACAGAATACCTCCCATCAGTATTCCGGATCTTAACCCCATGAAAATAAGCAATATGCCTACAACGATGATGAGCGCCAGAACCACGTTCATGACAAAGTCGTTGATCGATTCTTTTACCGAAGCAGACTGATCAGAGATTGGCAAAATCTGGATTCCGATTGGCCTAAGGTTCTCCAACTCGTTTATCCGTTGCTTCACTGCTTCGCCCATGTTCACAACGTTTCCGCCCAGGCTATTGGATATTCCAATTCCAATTGCAGGTTGGCCGTCCCGAAAAAGTAGGGGGCTTGCGGGTTCAACGTAACCGCGGGACACGGTTGCGATATCTGAAAGTCGAAATGATGCACCGCTACTCGGCACAGAAACGACTAGGTCTTTGATAGCGTCAATTGAGTCGACTGCCGCCGACGGCCGTATCTCTATGCGACGCGAGTTGGACTTGATGGAACCCGCCGGCGCTACGAGGTTTTGCCCCTCCAGAACTTGCCCAATTTTTTGTGGTGATATTCCAAGTTCTATTAACCTTGCTGGTGCGTATTCTACAAAGATTGCTTCATTCTGTTCACCACTTAAGACCACCTTGGAAACACCGCTGACGGCAACCAACTCCCTCTGGAGCTCCTTCGCGTACTCGTGGAGCTCGGCTATAGAATAGCCATCACCAACAATCGCGAAATACAAGGCATACACATCGCCGAAGTCATCGTAGACTTGCGATTGGAGTGAGTTCGGCGGCAGGCTAGTTTGAGCGTCAAGTATCTTTGCGCGCAATTGGGCAAATCTTGCGTGAAGTGACGGAAAATCAGGAGTTGTGGGGATTGTAAATTCGACCGTCACAGTGCTGAGTCCGGGTGATGAAACTGACTTCACCTCTTTTACCCCTAGGAGCTCTTGTAGAGCATTCTCAATCACCTCGGTGACTTCTTCTGCGACTTCTTCTGCAGTGGCACCCGGATAAGGTGTTATGACCTGAGCTTGCCTGATGATAAACTCAGGATCTTCGAAACGAGGAAGAGTTAAGTATGCAAAATAGCCAGCGACCAAGATGAGAATAGTCACCAACGCCGAAATTAGGCGCTTCTCAATTGCAAACCTAGCGAGATCCATTTGCTACTCACCAACTTTTGAAATCGGGCGAACTACCATGTCATCCAGCAGTTCGCTCAAGCCTGCGGTTACAACCATGTGTCCTTCTTCAAGGCCATCTTTTACGACCACGAAGTCGTCAGATATTTCTCCCAATTCAACTGGTTGGCGCTTAACGGTGTTGCTGGATCCATCCAACAGCCAGACATAAGGGGAACCGTCGGGGCTTGCCGCTAATGCTGAAAGTGGAACCACAACATGCGTGTCGCTTTGCCCGTCCGCCCTAATAATCACGCGCGCTACCATCCCAGGCAGTACAACCAAGTCTTCAGGCGGGGTTACTGATAGACGACCACGATAGGTTTGTGTCGCTGCGTCTGCTTGCGTTGAAAACTCGACAAGGTCTGCGTTCAATTCTACGCCCGGCAACGAGTCAAACGTAACCATACTAACAACATTGTCGAAGCCAATTGACGACATTGCGATTATGTCAGTGCCGGGCAAGTCATAACTTACATCCACGGTCGAAAGATCTTGGATTAAGGCGATGGTTTCACCGGCTTGAACATTACGGAAGTTGTCCACGTTGCGCTTGGCAATCGTTCCATCGAACGGCGCTCGAAGCGTAGCATCAGAAAGATCGTTTTTTGCCGATTGAACCTGTGTTTTTAGGCCACGGATCGACGCTTCCGCTGCAATTATCTCTTCGGGCCTCCCACCGACTCGACCAATTGTCAGCTGCTCTTCTCGCGACACCAGTTCGGCCTCTGCCAGACGAAAGGCAGCTTCACGTTGCTGGTATTGGGCAGTAGGGATTACACCCCTCTCCAAAAGCTGAGCTGAGCGGATGTATTCTTCGCGAGCTTGATCTCGTTGAGCTTTAGCGGCCTGTACCGAGGCTTCCAAAGCTGTAATTTCTTCAGGGCGTGCGCCTGACCTCAGTACAATTAGATTCGCCTCTGCCTCTTCTAGTTGGCTATTAAGTCTTGCTACCTCGACTTCGAAGTCTCGTGTGTCTAGCTGCGCAACAACGCCTTCCTGCACCACATTGCTAGAGGCCCTAATTGGTAATTCTATTATTCGTCCACTGACTCGAAAAGAGAGTTCAACTTCCCTCGAAGGGTAGACGATAGCGGGATAAATTCTTTCAAAATCAGATGAGGCTTTAAGAACAGTGAAGACTTTTGCTGGTCTTATCGCCGCGGAGGTATCTTGTGCTACAGCTACGATGGGAAAAGCACAAAATAAAACAGCCGCCAGTATCCCTAAGAAGTTCAGATGCATATTTTTCACCTTCTTATTCGAAGCTGCTCGCTTGTCGGGCATTTGCGATGGTCACAAGAAACTTCGCGAGAGAAGAGTTCGTTTGAACCAACTCTGCCTGCAACAGTAGACTTTCACAAATTTGGGTGAGCCAAAATGGCTCAGCGAAAATACCATGAATTGGAAACATTTTATTGTTGGATTACAAAGCGTAAGCTAAAATTCAACAAGAATGCTGCCGTCGCGAAACCCTGACCTGCCACTATGGTGTCAAGCGGTTTACGATTTCAGTAGAACTCAGAGCTACTGTTTTTTGGGGTGCGGCGCATAATTCAGGGAGATACTGCGCGTCTACTTGAGTAGATGTGAGAAGTAGCAAAAACTTGAAGGTAGGGTGTGTTGGCAATTAGAAAACAAGTTCTCAATCTTCAGTCTCTCTTCATAGCAATGGCTGCTGTGCAATTGGCTACTGCTGGATCTGGTACTTTGGTTCCACTTGCGTTTTCTGAAATTGGGGCATCTCAAGAAGCTGCTTCCGTGGCGGCGTCGGCATATTCGGCGGGATTCTTAGTCGGCTGCTTTGTCGTTGCCAGATCCATCGTTGATTTTGGCCATATCCGTGCATTTGCTTTTGGCGCAGCTATCGCGATCGCTGTGGCCATACTGTTTTCGGTTTCCACCAGTACGCCATTTCTTGTCTTCTTGCGTTTCCTTAGCGGTTTGGCGACTGCAGGGCTGTTTTCAATTGGCGACACTTGGTTGAATGAGACCGCAGCGGAAAAGACCCGTGGGAGTGTCCTCGCAGTCTATTCGATTGTCGTAGGCATAGTCGCGGTATTCAGTCAGTTCTTAGTCTTTGTAGTGCCTGGGGATATTCGAGAGGCATTCGTCTACGTCGCTTTGTTTTACTGCCTTTCAATTGCGGTTATCTCGACTACTCGATCAACGCCACCCAACAATGACACACCGGTACCCATTCGGGTGCGCGGTTTGTTCAAAGATGCACCAGCCGCGGCTGTGGGTGTTTTTGCTATTGGTATGGTATCTACAACGCTGTTGAGCGTAGTTCCCTACAGCGCTGCTCAGCTCGGGATCGAGATTATCAACGTGGCCATTATGGTCGCTTTAATCTATCTCGGGCGCGTTCTTTTCAGTTTCCGCTTGGTCGGCTATCCGACAAGATGGATCGCCGGATAGTAATTTTGATCGCATCGACCACTGCAACACTAGTTCTATTTGCTATGGGGATTCTCGTCGATGTGGACTATGACCACAACGTCAATTCATTCGATTACAACTCAGTCGGTTTCCTAATCCTTTCCATCATACTGGTGTTACTGGGTGGTAGCTTGCTCACCCTTTATTCTTTGCTTGTAGCGCACGCGTTAGACAGAACGGTTCCGGTCTTTGTGTCTTCGGCGGCGGTGACTATGCTTTTGGTTTGGACTTTAGGATCCATCACCGGTCCTCTGATCGCGAATGTCGCTACAACCTTCTTCGGTGACATTGCGCTCTATTGGGTGAATTTTGCGGTCATGTTTTGTTTTGCTTTGTATTTGGGACAAAGGGTATGGTCAGTTGACCCTGTTTCGCGTGCTGAGCAGACGTCTCACACTGATGTCCTACCAACCAGTACAGAAATGGCGCCGTCCGAGAAACGCTAATACTATGAAAATCAAGTTTCTTATTTCTGGTATTTGTTTGAAGGCGACCAATGAGTTGGGAACAAACAATGTGCCCCAAAGGTTAGAACTGAGATTAAAAAAAATGGTCCATTTTGATGATTTGGGCGTTTGTCCTAGCCTATCCCAAGTCAGTTAGTCGCGGGGGAGACGGGACGCATGTATTGGAAAAAACTCTTTGTCTTCCTTTTACTTTTCCAAGTGGCTTGCTCAAATATTTCGAGGACTCCAGTAAGCGCTACGGATCTCCAGGACCCACAAGTTCCAGGTATCGAAGGTGCTCGCTATTGGGCTGATGTTGCTCCGACAAATATCAGTGCGCTTCTAGAAACCTCGCTACGCCAGCGACAAGCATCGGGGGTTACTTCAGACTACACACTGACACTATCTGGTGGGGGCGAAGATGGAGCCTTCGCCGCTGGTATTCTTTCCGCATGGAGCGAAGCCGGTACTCGTCCAGAGTTTATGGCAGTTACAGGGGTTTCTACGGGCGCGTTGGCTGCGCCCTTCGCCTTTTTAGGAAGCGATTATGACGATGAACTCAAGAACCTGTACGGTGGGCTGCCACCGTCCCGAATTTTCAAAGGAAGGTTCATTACTGGGATTCTGAGTGGTGCTTCTGTGAAGAGTTCTGACCCATTAAGGCAACTCATCGAAAGTTACATTACTGACGACTTCCTAGCCAAGGTAGCTAACGAACATCGTCGTGGCCGACGCTTGTTGGTTCAATCGGTCAGCTTGGACGCGCAAAGGCCTGTGCTTTGGGACTTAGGCGCGATCGCAAACAGCGGGGCACCAAATGCAAAAAGGTTTTCGTAGATGTGCTGTTAGCTTCAGCCGCAATACCAGGCGTTTTCCCTCCCGTTTTAATCGACGTCGAAACTCAGGATGGTGTTAGGGATGAACTTCATGTTGATGGTGGTGTCTATTCTCAAACCGCTTACGTTCCAGGATGGGATATCCCAAGAAAATATGCTCGCGGAGGCAAACTATATGCGATCCGAAACGGCAAAGTTGAGCCAGAACTAAGAGTAATAAAACCGGGGGTCTTCCAAGTGTCCGCACGATCGCTTTCTACACTTATCAAAGCACAAGGCGTAGATGATCTCACGATTGCGTACAAACTAAGCCTGCAGAGAGGCGCAGATTACCAAGCTACTTGGATCGGAACAGATTTCGACTACCCGCTGGCTGAACCTTTCGATCCAGACTACATGCGAGCGCTGTTCGACTACGGCTATCAGCGTTTTAAGTCGGGGACACTTTGGAGCGATCGTCCGCCACGGTAAACCACAGAGGCTTCATGTCGCTAACGGGAACCTTGCTTAAGTCGACTTGCCAGTTGAACTACAACCATTAAAGTATTTGACTATGTCGATGAGTGAAACTGAGCGCAATCGGTTGCGTCTTTGGCGCCGCTGGCAAGTTACGTTTGATCATTTCAAGTATCCTCCCCCTATGCAGAGGGTGCATCAAGCACTTGTTATTCACCCTCAACCTTGGACAACGCGCGGTTTAGCCAAATACACAAACCTGCCTCAGACCAGCGTAAGACGACAGTTAAAGCTCTTAGCTGACCCGAACTTGCAGCGTGTTGACGATGGGTTTCAAATCACTGAGTTGGGATTGGCTCTAAACTGGACCGTGCATCGCGAACTCAAAAAGTTCGTCCGAGGGGGGCATCGTTTCAGCCAAAAACTTATTTCTGCACACAAGCAATCAACTGGAATGAACGGTGCCGGTGGGGCTGATTATGAATGGCTCGCCACGCATGTCTGGTGGCCGGTAATAGAGGCGCCGGAAATTCTGGACGCGTAGGTTGTTGGTTTGTTTTGTCCCCAAGTCCTTTGCGGCGAACGAACTCACTCCAAGTGTGCTAAGAAAAAAAGCTACTTGTGGCAAAGAGGTGTTGGGAATGGCGAAGAATAAGAAGATCTCTAAATAGTGCTATGAGACAGAACTGAAAAGGCTGCAGGTAGAGCTTTGCCACCTCCAAGGTTGAGTGCAGCAAACCAAAGCGAGAGTTGTCGTAGTTTTCGAAGGACGCGATGCCGCTGCAAAAGGTGGGGTTAGTCGCGCAGCGAAGTTAGGAGGCTGTTCATGGCAGAACCGATAGTGGTTGATAGTTTTATTGCTGTGACACTGGGCATCGTCGTGTACTTTCTCGGTTCCAGGCTCACAGAGCAGTTTGAGTTTTTACGCAAGTACTCAATCCCCGAGCCGGTTTCAGGGGGCTTGCTGGCTGCACTTGTGACGCTAGGCGTGGTGACTGCGACAGGTCGAGAAGTAGTTTATGATTTGGCTTCGCGCGACTCTTTGCTGATCTATTTCTTCACCACAATTGGGCTTAATGCCAGGTTTTCGGACCTAATTAAAGGCGGACCGCTTCTGGGCCTTATGCTTGTACTGACCATTGGGTACATGTTTGTCCAAAACGGAATAGGCGTTGTTGGGGCTTCACTATTTGGGTTGCCATCCCAAGCTGGTGTGATGATGGGAACTACATCTCTAATTGGTGGTCACGGTACCGCGATAGCGTGGGGCCCAGTGGTAGAAGAGCAATATGCTGTAGCGGGCGCAGCGGAACTCGGTATAGCAGCGGCGACGATCGGATTGATCATGGCGAGCCTGATAGGTGGTCCAATCGCCAGCTACTTGATCGCCCGTGACCAACTAGAACCAAGTGCGAAGGAAAAAACTGCGGCTACCAATTCCAACGAAGAAGGTAGTGGAGTGGTTGCTTCAAACGATCCAACCGGTGGTCCAACAAATCCTGGAATGATGAGAGCCATTCTTTGGACACATGTTGCAATTGTGATTGGTTACATTGCAGATGAATCGCTGGAGCTGACCGGAGCAAACTTGCCACTCTTCGTGCCATGCCTTCTTTCTGGTATTTTACTTGCAAACCTGACGCCCAGAGTTTTCCCAAAGATCAAAACACCAACGGGAACCGCTTCTTTGCAACTATTGCAAGACTTCTCGCTAGCGGTGTTTCTTTCAATGTCGCTGATGAGTATGCAACTTTGGACTTTGGCGGGTTCGGCTGGGGTTTTAGCCGTTACTATGACGCTTCAAGCTGCCGCTGCTGCTGTTTTTATCATTTTCGTTGTCTATCGAACGATGGGGCGAAACTACTTTGCTGGCGTGATGTCGGCTGGTTTCGCGGGTTTCGCTCTCGGAGCTACGCCAACGGCTATCGCAAACATGACTGCTGTGACGCACAAGTACGGCCCATCTCCGCTTGCCTTCATTGTGCTTCCGTTGGTTTCAGCTTTCTTTGTCGATATTGCTAATGCATTTATTATCCAAATGTTCGTTTCGAACCTACCTTAGGCTACGTAAAAGGCGTTCGGATGGGTGGCGATCTCTCTCCATCCGACGACGGCGCTGCGCCGAGTTTTCTGATCTTATCAGGCTTTAAAACCCGCCGAAAAGTGACCCAAGCAGGATGATTGCAATCAATGCAATCATCGGCACCAGAACAGCAACTACGAATATATCACCATATGCTTCTCGATGGGTCAGTCCACAAATACCGAGCACCGTGATCACCGCACCGTTATGGGGCAATGCGTCGAGAGCGCCCGAAGCGACAGATGTTACGCGATGCATGGCTTCCAACGAGGTATTGGTTGCGGCGGCAAGTTCGACAAATTGTGAACCTAATGCATCAAGAGCGATACTCATACCGCCAGAGGCAGAACCCGTGATCGCTGAGAGCGTCGTAACAGAAACCGCCACGGCAATAAGTGGATTGCCCTCACTCAAGCCCAGCATGGCATTTGTGATCGCCTGAAAAACCGGTAGTGCCGCTATAACGGCGCCAAAACCCACGAGACTGGCTGTGTTGAAGATCGGCAATACGGCCGCATCAGCTCCCTTGTTGAGGCTTGTTTTGACGCTTACCAGACGGGTCCAATTTGCTGCGAGCAGAAACAGGATCGAAGTGGTAAGTGCGACAATGATTGACCAAACGCCACGTACAGCCTCAATGGTTGTCTGACCAAACAACGGTTCGGCAAGATAACTGGCATCAAAACGCGGAACGGCTACCTGGATGAAGAGGAAATTAACCACGACCACAAGCACTACCGGGGTGATGGCCAGCGCGAAGCTCGGTTCAATCGTTTGAGGTGTATTGCTTGGTTCAATTTCGTTCAAGTCGAAGCCTTCGCCCTGGATCGCGTGCGCATCTCACTGTCCAGTTCGGGAAGCACCTCATCGTGTTGTCCATATCCTTCACCGGCAGCTTCTGCACGGGACGCGCGGCGGTTGAGCCACGCCATTCCTAGACCAGCCATGATGGCGGCCGCGATGATCCCAAGACCCGGTGCGGCGAAAGCCGTGGTTCCGAAGAATGGCATCGGGATGGCGTTCTGGATCGCAGGGGTGCCAGGTAGAGCCGACATCGTGAAAGTGAACGCGCCAAGCGCGAGCGCTCCGGGAATAAGCCGTTTGGGAATATCCGCGTCACGGAAGAGAGCGGCTGCGATCGGATAGATCGCGAATGCCACCACGAAGAGCGAAACCCCACCGTAGGTTAGTACGCCACAGCACAAGACGACCGCCAGAATGGCTTTGTCAGTGCCAAGCTTGGAGATCACCCAATGTGCGATCGAACGCGCCGAGCCGCTGTCGTCCATTAGCTTGCCGAAGATTGCACCAAGAAAGAACAGAGGAAAAAACGAAATGATGAAATCGCCTGTATTCGTCATGAATATCTGCGTGAAGCTGGCCAGCAGCGGCAATGCGCCCGTCAAAGCAGCTGCCAGCAAAGCAAGGAGCGGCGCCAATATCAGCAGCGTGACACCGCGGAACGCAAAGTACATGAGCAAAAAGAGCGAGAGTAGAACAGAGGCTATATCCATCATTTCTTGGCCTCCCGATCGGTACCTTCGGCCAGATGCGCCGGCTGGAGGCTTTCTTCAAAAATCTCTCTAGGCCGCCATGTTGAGGTCTTTCCAACGTCTGGCCACTCTGAGTTCACCCACGCGTCAGCAGTTTTACGCCCGATTTCGAAAAGGTAGTCCAGAAAGGCCATCTCTGCGTTCATCTTGCTGGACACGCCGAGGTCACACATAGCCCCGGATGCATGGATCCTGTGCAAGCGCCCATCGCGGTAAGCCGCGCGATCCAGATTGTCGTGTTCTATAATCTCCCAAAGGAACCCTAGAGAGCGTAATTCTTTCATCAAGCTGGCGTTGAACGTAATTTCATTAAGGCGATTTTCGATCTCATAGGGCGTTGTGGGAATTTCCGCGCGTTCGAACGGATTAATTTGAACAATGACAATGTCTCGCGCCTCGGTCTCGTCCACCAAGGGGAAGAGCGGTGGATTACCCATGTAACCGCCATCCCAATACGCTTCTCCGTCAATTTCCACAGCTTTGAAGACATGTGGAAGGCAGGCCGACGCCATGACCGCATCTGCACTTAGATCGGGTTGGCGAAAGACTTTAGGGCGCCCAGTCCGCACATTTGTAGCGGACAGAAAGATGCGCGGCCCTTCTGCTGAATTGATGGCTTCAAAATCAAAACAGTTCCGCACAATGTCCCGTAAGGGATTAATGTTGAGCGGATTGAACTGGTACGGTGACGCCATTTGACGTGTAAACTGGGAAATGATGAAGCCGGGAGAATGCTCCAGGCTCCAATCGCCTCGTAACCTGTTCCACAAAGTTCGTTTGTATGGACTCGCCCTGCTGGCCCGACTCACCTGTGTCCAATAGTGCCTAAGCAAGTTGCGAGCACCCTCAGGCCCAGCCTGTGTTAGGCCCTGTGCCAGGGCGACGGCATTCATTGCCCCGGCACTGGTGCCAGAAATGCCTACTATTTCAAGATCTTCAAGCTGCAGCAATCGATCCAGAACGCCCCAAGTGAAAGCGCCATGCGATCCACCACCCTGAAGAGCGATATCTATTTTTTTCTTAGGCACAACCGAAGCTCCATGAGACTTTATCGCACATGCACCACCACTATGCCGCATTGCAGCAATTGCTTAAAGCAAAAGAAACGGAATGCTTTGTTTGTCGCATTTTAGTGACCGCTTCGGGCTCAGAGCGGTCGCCCGATGCGCCAAGCATGAACGTCGGCTTTGCGGACAAAGCGGCCACTCTTTGCAAGAAATGAAATTGACGACTAGTTGTGGTATTAAGGCTCCCACAACCGGGGGGATGCCGCAATGAACAGAACTTGTAAAACATTCCTCGCGGGCGTGGCTGCGCTATGCGCCACCATGTCGACAGGTTCCGCTGAAATGATCCACTTGATGGCTCGAAAAGGCGATGTCGCAAAAGTTATGTCAGAAATCGAAAAAGGAGTGCCGGTGGATCTGCCGAGCACCACAGGCGCTCGTTTTGAAGGTTCGTCACCACTCGTAGTCGCATCTCGGTTCGGTCGTACCGACGTGGTCGCGGCCCTGTTGGAGGCTGGGGCCGACCCAAACTACTCTCTTCCCAATGCGGAGTAAGAAAAAACTTTTGCATACCCAATCCATGCTGCATCAAGCAACGGACACACAGAAGTTGTTCGATTGCTTTTGGAAGCCGGCGCTGATCCAACTGTCGTGGATCCTTGGCTTGGGACAGCACTGCATTTCGCCTCGTTGCGTGGGCACGACGAAATCGTGACCATGCTATTGGATGCTGGCGTACCTACAAGTGCCAGTATCCCTAGTGTGAAGCACTTGATTGGTAATGCCGATAGGGGCCGAGGAGAAACTCTGGCAGGTGCCTGCAAAGCCTGTCACAGCTTGGAGAACCATGGGCAATTTCAAGCCAATGAAGGTCCGCCACTTTGGGGAGTTCTCGGGCGCACCATTGGCTCGTACGATGGCTACGAGTACTCGACGGCTTTCTCAGCGACTTCAGGTGTCTGGGACTACGACAATCTCAACTCGCTTCTTGGGCGTCCACGAGAATACATTCCGGGAACAAAGATGGACTTAGATGGAGTTTGGTTTGATCAGGATCGCGCAGACTTGATTTCTTACCTCCGGACACTCGATGAAAACCCGGTCGCATTGCCTTAACAACCAATCGAAATTGAGCGTAGGATACGCGTTGGTGAGGTAAGAAGCAGCCATCAGAAAGAGCTCGTTGGGCGTCTGCTTTGCGGACAAAGAAGACCTTTAGAAAATACAAATCGCGACAATCTTTTATATGCCTGCTAGTCTGGAGGGGTGGGACCTACCAAACACATCGGCATGTCGATCGACCGATTTCTGAAGGAGATTGGACTCGAAGAGTATATCGATGTTTTCCGGGATGAGGCTGTGGAGCTCGAAACACTCCGGGATCTTCGCGATGAAGATTTGCGCTTGCTTAAAATGCCTCTCGGGCACCGAAAGAAGCTCCTTCGGGCAGCTGCAGCATTCGCACATGTCGAGAACACCCATACTGATGAAAAGCCAGAAAACCGGCGTGTCACAGTATTGTTTTCCGATCTAGTTGATTCAACGCGCTTGGCTCAGAAAATGTCGACCGAAGATTTGCGCGATTTGTTGGCCTCGTTTCACATGGCCAGCGCGCAAGCTATCGAACGGCAAGGTGGCCATGTCGCCAAGTATCTTGGCGATGGGCTGATGGCTTACTTTGGGTATCCAAACGCGCATGAAGATGACGCACTTCGTGCAGTCGAAGCTGCTCTCGCACTTAGGCATGCAGCGCGTAGCATTCCGTTGCCTGAAGGCGACGCCTTGCAGGTGCGCATAGGGATTCACACCGGTCGAGTCGTGGCGGGTGAAATGGGAGCGGGCCGCACGCGGGAGAAGCATTCAATTGTTGGTGAAGCGCCAATTGTCGCATCGCGACTCGAACAATTGGCCGAGGCAGACGAGATTTATGTTAGTGGTGCAGTACGTCTACTGGCCGAGGGTTTTGTGAACACCGAAGCCATCGGCGAACAAAAGCTGAAAGGAATTGATCACCCGCTTCGGGTGTTTCGTGTATTGGGCCGAACCAATGCCAAAAGCCGTATCGAAGCGCGCAGCGAACGTGGCCTGACCAAAATTGTAGGTCGAGGCGCTGAAATCGCCCTGCTGCAATCTCGGTGGCAAAGTGTCTGCGAGGGTGAGGGGCAGACAATCCTTCTGAGTGGAGAACCCGGCATCGGAAAGTCTCGCCTAGCCGCGCATCTTCACGATCGACTGATGCAAAGCAATTCTACGTCAGTGATTACACAGTGCTAGGAGCAACACAGCACTAGTGCGCTTTATCCTTTCATCACGTTGCTCGAAACGACCGCCGAAGTTTTGGACAACGATTCAAAGAAAACCCGACTATCGAAGCTGTCGGGCCACGTTGATTCCTTGCTCGGCAGCGAGGCCGCCAAAAGCGTCGAAGACTACCTGTCGATCGAAGATACCCCCATGGTTAGCGGTCAGCCAACACAGAAGCGCCGAAATTTCATTGCGGCTTTGTTGGATTGGCTGTGCCGACCAGCAAAAACGGATATGCCTGCCTGATTTTTGAAGATGCGCATTGGTCTGATCCCAGTTCGTTAAAATTGCTGACTCAACTGATTGCTCGCACACGCCAATTGCCAATACTTGTGGTCGTCACCTCGCGCCCTGGATTTGATCCCGAATGGGTTAGACAGCATAATGTGACAGCAATTTCACTGAACCGGTTGGGACGCAGAGCAAGCAGAGAAATTGTTCGCGAAAAACTACTCAGGGAACCAAGCTCCCGAGACCGCACCGAAGAAATTGTAACCAGGGCTGAGGGGTACCTCTGTTCCTCGAAGAGTTCTGTCGGGCTTTGCGCGACGGAGGTGAGAGGAACGGCATTTCAACGATACCTGAAACGCTAGACGAGTCCTTATCCACTCGCCTTGACGGTTTAGGCCAAGCCAAACGTCTTGCTCAAGTTGGCGCAATGTTGGGGCGCCGGGTTCCACGAGATCTTCTGGCCAACGTTTTGGACACAGACCCTGCCGACATTGAGCAAAACATTTCCAAGTTGGTAGATGCCGCTATCTTTGCGCGCGAGGACCACGGAGGTAAAGTTGAATACATGTTCACTCACGCTCTGGTTCAAGACGCAGCGCTAGCTAGCCTGTTGAAGCGCGAGCGCGAAAAGTTGCATGGTAAAATCGCTGATGCGTTGATCGGCCTAAGTGGAGACAGCAGGTTCCCAGCTGAGGCAATTGCGCGTCACCTCTTTGAGGCCAGGCGCTTTGATGAAGCGGTGCATCTGTGGTTCCATGCTGGACGCCTGATGCAGCAACGGTCGGCGGATCATGAAGCGATTAAGCATTTTCGCGAAGGTCTCGCAGCACTCAATATGCTCCCTCAGTCTGACGAACGGGACAGAAGAGAGCTTGAGCTTGTCATGGCGCTCGCACCTCTAATACTTGTCGTCAATGGCTGGAGTGCAAAAGAGACATATGAGATCTACGCGAAGGCAAGGGCTCTTTGCGAAAAACTTCGCGATCGCAGAGGTTTACTGCCAGTTAACTACGGTGAGTATCTGATACATGTGTCTAGGGCGGAATATGGTAGTGCGCTCGCTTTAGCCCAAGAGCTGCTGGCGCTTGCGGAGGAACTGGAAGACGAGGCAGGGCTTTTGCAAGGTCACCGGGTCGTCGCTTGGTGCTCTCTCTATTTGGGCAGATTGGCCGAGGCGGATACGCATGCTCAGAAGCTCCTTGCGATGTACGACCTGGATCGGCATCAGAAAGTCGCATTGGACTATGGCTATGATCCCCGCGTTGCTGGGCTGTCCATTCTGGCAATTATCTTTTCGTTGCGAGGAGAATGTGCAGAAGCAGAGCGACTTGGTGTTGAAGCGGTAGCCCACGCACGCAAGATTGGGCATGCAAGCAGCCTTGCGTACGCCCTGATGTTTGCATGCGCAATGTCGGCAGCAATGCGCGCAGACGCTGAGACGGCAAAGCATTACGGACAGCACCTGAAATCGTTAGCCGAAGAGCAGGAGAGTGAATTGTGGGCTGCTTATGCCGACGTGATACTTGGCTGGTCCGGTAAAAAAGGATCGGATGTCGTCCGCGCAGCTATCGACAGACTGTCTCTGACGGCCCGCAACCCATGGCTTCCGTTTTTCCAATCACTTTGCGCCGAACTCTTGATGTCTGAAGGAGAGCAGAGCACCGCACAGGATTTGCTACATGACGCTCTGTCATTCGTTGAGCGAAGCCAAGAGCGTAACTGGGAGCCGGAAATTTGTCGACTGCTTGCGCACACGTTGCCCGGTAAGAACGCAGGTCTTCGAGCTACAGAACGCGGCTGGCTGACGCGAGCAATCCAAGCCGCCACAAGAAATGGCGCAAGGGCCCTCGAACAGCGCGCTCGGCGTGATTTGTCGGAAGTCGATGACAGATTGCGAAGTGGATAGGCAAGTTTGCTGCTCGACTGTATTGGGATCGGGGCAGTCATTCGCTCAATGGCAACGAATGTCTAACTTGCGGACAAAGCTATCGCTCGCCGGGCATGAGCTAGTATCTGCATTGGCTGATAGAACCTATTTCGATTCTGTTATTCGAAACGTCAACTTGTATCTGCCATACGGGCGCTGCTTAGAACAGTTTGACTAACCGTCAAATTCCAAACCCTTCATTAATTCGAAGACTTGGCTACGCATCCACGCCGCCATCGGGGCGTTGTCAAAACGCTTGTGCCAGATGCCGATGATCAACGCCGGTTCAATATGCATCGGAGGTTCGAACACGTTCAGTTCGAATGTCTTGGCCACTTTCTTTGCAAGCTGCGCGGGTACAAGCGCGATGAGGTCGCTTTCGCTAACCGCACGGCAAACGCCACTAAAGACGGGCACTGTCATAGCAACCTGTCGCTGTTTTCCGACGCGATTAAGGGCAGCATCGCCCATCGCAGCCAGATTCCCTTCTGGGGAAAACAAGACGTGGTGGAGTGCGCAGAACGTATCCATGTGCATCTGCGTTCCTTTCTGAAGCTCCTCAAGCTTTGGATTTCCCTTGCGAGCTATCACGTGGAACGGCGAATGGAAGAGTGGCTCCCGATTGACCCAGTCCGGCAGGAGCAAATCTGGGATCAGTGCTATGTCAGCGTTGCGTCGTTCAAGACTGGCCACATAGTCATTCGGAACCAGATCAACCAGCTGCGCTCGTAGATTGGGCGCTGACTTTTGCAGGAGATCTCCTAAGGGTGGCATCAGGAGTTCCGCGAAAAAATCGCTGGCGGCGATCCGGAAAGTGCCTTCAGCGGTTCGCGGATCAAAGGTAGCTGGCGGAGCTAGCAGAGCCGCAAGACGTTCGAGTTCTTCGCGCAAACTGGATTCAATCCTGGACGCATAATCGGTAGCGACCAAACGGTTTCCCTGCCGGACAAAAAGGGGGTCGTCCAAAGCATGACGAAGACGCGACAATGCTCCGGAGACTGCGGATTGCGACATGCCGAGCTTGTCGGCCGCCTTGACAGTTGAGCCTTCGCTAAAGAGGGCGTCCAACACGCGCAAAAGATTGAGGTCCAATGTAGCAAAATTCACCTGACCGATATCCTATATTAGATATTGCGGTTTGCCTGATAGGTTGGCTTTCGGATAGGCTTCTGTCAACGGAAGCGCTTTCGTTTCAATCCGATGCTAATGGAGAGAAACGATGAAGGACATGGCCCAAATCGACGGAGCCATCGAATGGCTCGGCGTAAAATACAAAACCATCCTCGGCCCAGAACAGACAGGCGGCGATATGTCCATCGTCGACAGCTGGTCCCCTGCGGGTAGCGGACCTCCGCGCCATGTGCATCACAACGAAGACGAAACCTTCGTGATCCTCACCGGCGCATGCAAGTTCTGGTTGGAAGGCAAAGAGTTTACCGCAGGGGCCGGCGAAAGCGTATTCATCCCACGAGGCAAGGAGCATACCTTCAAGGTGACAGACGACGAACCTAGCCGCCATCTCGTGATCCTGACACCGGGCGGATTCGAAGGTTTCTTTTCCGACATGGCAGCCGGTCAGTGCCGTATTCCCGAGGACATGCCTGCTATCGAAGAGAGCGCCAAACGGCACAACATGGCCTTCACTGGCCCGCCGTTGGATTGATGCCATGACTGGGAAACACATCGTCTATCATATCCCCGTCTGTCCCTTTTCGCAGCGACTGGAAATCCTACTGGCGCTGCGCGGACTGACGGATGCCGTAGAGTTTCATGTAGTAGACATCACCAAGCCACGAGATCCAGAATTGCTAGCCAAGACCAGAGGGACGACAGCCTTGCCCGTGCTGGAAACCAGCGACGGCCGCATATTGAAGGAAAGTCTCGTGATCCTGCGCTATCTTGATGAGACACTACCAGGGACACCTTTGCGCCGCGGTAATCCTGCCGAGCACGCCATCGAGTCTATGCTGATTTCCCGCGAAGGACCCTTCACAATGGCGGGCTATCTCTTTGTCATGAATCAGGATCAGGCGCGCCGAGATGAGCATTTGAATAAACTTCTCGCGCTCTATCGAGACCTTGATGATTTCCTAGCTCATCATAATCCGACTGGCCCATTCTTGTTCGAGGACTTCGGTTTGGCAGAGGCTGTTTTTACCCCAATGTTCAAGCGGTTTTGGTTCCTTGACTACTACGAAGGGTTCACACTACCCGTTGGCAAAGACTATGACCGGGTACGAGCGTGGCGTGATGCATGCATGGCGCATCCAGAAACAGCGCAGGTGACCGAAGAAGAGATCGTCAAGCTTTACTACGACTACGCGCTCGGGGCCGGAAACGGTGCCTTGCCTAACGGCCGCAGCGTTTCAAGTTTCACCTTCGAACCGCCCGGCAGTCAAGGCCCATGCCCCCGAGGGAAAAGTATGCGGTTACAGCCACCGACAAAGAGCTGGGCCTTGTCGCCTGACGATTGATTAGATGCCCAGTACCGGACATTAGTGCGCGGCGCGGCATTGGAAAAATGGGCTCCATGCGGTCATCTACGTGTTTCTGTCGGACAACAGCTTTGCCGGCTGACTGATCTTTTGCGTGGTCAATTCCATTCTATGCCACATCGTGCTTAAATGTGGCAGGAGGATTGGCCATGTGGCATTTGCCCTGGCTCGACCAAGAGTATCTCAACCGCATTAGACACATATTTCCGAAGCTACGCGGGGTAGGGCGTGTCGATGACCACCGCGCTCCTAGCGGCATCATCCATGTCATTCGTAAAGGCCCACGATGTCCGGGTGCACTATTCAAGTATGGGTCGCATATGAACCACTGAACCGGTTTGTCTTGCGGTTACACCAAAGTGTCTTCAAAGACATCTGACATGTTAAGGTTTGCTAAGGTTTGCAAAGGTTGTGTAACGAAGAGCTGGGAAAGATCGCTCATCGGTCTCTTCGCAGCCGCTCATACCGATGATGACGAAATGTTCCGGCAGCTCGTGGCAGCGGGGACAAATGTCACCGCGAGGGACTCGCAAGGCCGCACACCAGCCCATGTGGCAGCCTTTGCTTCAGAGGACGAGGCATTGCGTGCGCTAGGCGAGAAGCGCGCCGATATGAATGCGCTTGACGGTCAGGCCAGCGACTTGGTCACGATTGCGGCCGTTCCATCAGTGAGCAGGGTTGCTCGATGGTGAGCGGTACCTCGTTCAGTGGGCACCGTTGAAAGCTGGCGCCGGAGCGGCTGGTTGGTCAGGATCGGTAGCCGAGTTCGCAAAGGCGCCGCGCGCGGCCAATATGGTGTCCAGACAGATCACGCCGTTAGCAAAAAGACAGTTTCGTCAGTGGGTGCTGGAACTGAAAGAACAAGAGAAACAGGTGGTCGCGTTTGAACCGTGTGGTTAGAAAACTGTGTGATCTGATGAAAAGGAGCGAGGCGGGTTTCAGTGGTTTTCCCGTCTTTCTTTTTCATTATGAACACACCAATGGCAGCAAGTAACGATGATCGGGCTGCAACACTGATCGAATCCCTCTCCGGCAAGTGGTTGAGGCAAGTCTGTTCAACGACGCCGATCTGTCTGATCGCATCCAGGCAGGTCATACCTGGCGCCATCAACACCTCAACCTGCTGCAACTTCAAGGTAATCTCTTCGGGCTTCAACCGCTGGTTTGCCGTTCTTGGTCCTCCGTATTCTAAACATAGCGGTGGACCAGTTCAGTTGCGGAGGCTTATACCCACTGTGCCAAAGGGCCTGACACCCAGCTGGAGGTTACAACACTTTTCTCATTCAGTTTGGTCCTCAGAACGGCCACCAAAGTGCTCACTCGCAAGTGCCTTAAAACCCATGATGAACTTGCTCTGAAGATCTCTGTGATACGCAAGTACAACGTTTAGGGGACGCAGGGTTTCGACCAACTGCAGCGCTTTTATCGTGCCTCCGCTATATGTCGTCGTCGACTCGGGCAGCATTATCAAAAACGAAAATCCGAACTCCTCAGCTACGGCACTGCGCACGGTTTCAAGAGAATTCGACGCATAGGCTATGTCTGGATAGAGGGCCGCCTCTCTCAGCAAATCTTCGAAATAGGTCCGGCTGCCTGGCCCGTCGAACATGACATATGGAATATCGCGCAAGTCAGATAGTCGAACCTCTTCATTTTGTGCCAGCGGATGGTTCGAAGAAATAATAACTTTCGGCTGCAAAGCGGCCAGTCTGACGATCTCCAGCCCATCCAGTGACCAGCCCCTGTCGTATGTCAGAGCCAGATCAATCTCTCCGTTTCGCAGCGCATCACCAAGTTCAGCCAGACCATACTCTTGTTGAAACACCCGGACATCCGGATAAGTGTGTTGGAATTTTCGAATGAGCGTCGGAAGGAAAAAGGGTGAAAGGGTCCGAAATGCGCCCAGCCGAAGTTCGCCCGCCGTTTCCGAAAGCAGTGCCTTTGCCTGAGTGCCGACACGTTCAGCCTGCGCTTCAAGTTCCTTGACATGTTCCAGAAACAGGCGCCCCTGAAGCGTGAGCGACAAGCCCCGAGCATGGTGGCGATTGAACAGGACCAACCCGGTGACATCTTCAAGCTTTTGTATCGCCTGCGCGACCGAAGGCTGCGAAATGTTCAGCACACGCGCGGCCTGTGCAATGCCGCCGTATTCGGCGACGGTTCGAAAATAGGTGCATTGGCGCAAAGTGAAGCGAACCATATTTTACCTTCTTAAAGGCCATCTTTTTTAAGTTTTTATATTTTTCAGTTCGAGTGCAACATGAAATCGTCCGAGGATGACAGGCTGTCTTAGCCTGCAAATCGGGGTCACCGCATGATTGAGGAGCCACCCATGTCGTTAGACCAGGCAGTTACTGAATTGTTGAATGCCGCTCATCGGCCGATGGAAGACGCGGTTGCCATGCCTCCTTCTGTCTACACAAGTCAGGATTTCCTGCGCAGTGAGTTGGACAATGTTTTTGGCAAGGACTGGGTCTGCGTTGGACGTTCCAGCCGATTGGCAAATCCCGGTGACTACATTGCCCTTGAAGTCGCGGAACAACCCATCGTCGTGCTTCGGGGCAAGTCCGAAGAGCTGAAAGCGTTTTCGAATGTTTGTTTGCACCGCATGTCGACGATCGTGGAAGGCGAAGGGAACGCCCGCGTTCTGGTCTGCCCGTATCATGCCTGGACCTACGATCTGGAAGGCAACCTGCGCGGCGCACCGTTCATGAAAGAGACGACGGGTTTTTGCAAAGAAAGCTACAAGCTCCCCAAAATCCGCTGCGAGGAATGGCTGGGCTGGATTTACGTGACCCTGAACCCGGATTCAGCCCCGGTGGCCCAGCAACT
This sequence comes from Ruegeria sp. AN11, assembly GCF_056536005.1. Taxonomy (NCBI): domain Bacteria; kingdom Pseudomonadati; phylum Pseudomonadota; class Alphaproteobacteria; order Rhodobacterales; family Roseobacteraceae; genus Ruegeria; species Ruegeria sp. AN11. The sequence continues at coordinate 4,025,946 of NZ_JBQFJD010000001.1, forward strand.
GTCCGAACTGGAAGAGATGGTGTCCCAGTACGGAATGGAGAACTATGTCGAGTGCTTCCGCGAGACCCATGTCTGGGACACGAACTGGAAGGTTCTGGCAGAGAACTTCATGGAGAGCTACCACCTGCCTGTGTGTCACGCCCAGACAGTTGGGGGCCATTCCAAACTGGAGGAGATGGATTGCCCGCCTGGGCTGAAGCACTTCAATTATCACTGGATCACCAAAGAGGCGTCGCTGCCGATGGGCAACGCCCATCCGGACAACACGCGCCTTGAGGGCGATTGGCGCAAGACCACCGCTCTGCTGACGCTTTACCCAAGTCACCTGATTACTCTGACGCCGGGATACTTCTGGTATCTTTCGTTGCACCCAAAAGGCACGGGCCAGGTCTCGATTGTCTATGGCGGCGGTTTGTCACCCGAATTCATGGCGGACCCGAAGGCGGATGAATATATCGCGACACTGAAGAAGCTGCTGGATGACGTGAATGACGAAGACCGCGGCTGTACGGAAAAAGTGTTCAAGGGTCTGAACTCCGGCGCGGCGCGGGCCGGACATCTCTCTTACCTCGAACGACCGATCTACGACTTCACGCAGTATCTGGCCGAGAAGACGGCCGGGTTCAACCGCGTCTTCGGACAGGAGGCCGCGCAGTAAAATGCAAATGGTTCGAAAGCAGCGGGTTGCTGAGATGGTGGGAATGCTCCATCAGGTCGCGGCCCTGCCAGAGTCGCAAGCGCAGTGCTTGCCCGGATGGTTTTACACGGATCCCGAGTTCTTTGATTTCGAGGTGAAAACATTCCTGAGCAAGGAGTGGCATTGCCTTGGCCGTGCCGACGAAATCCCAAGTGCCGGGGACTACTTTACAGCGCAGCTTTTCGACGAACCCCTGCTGGTCGTTCGCGGGGATGACGAGCAAGTCAGAATCTTGTCGAACCTGTGCCGCCATCGGGGCATGCCGATTGCCGAAGGGTCTGGTTCAACCCGTAAGTTTGTCTGCAGCTACCATGCGTGGAGCTATGCGCGAGACGGTGAGCTTTTGAACGCGCCGCGCATGCGAGACAAAGGCGTCAAAAAGGGCAGTTGCGCCTTACCGGAATTTCGCTGTGAGCAGTGGAACGGCTTTGTCTATGTCAATCTGGACGATGATGCAGAGCCGCTGGCGCCGCGCCTTGAGCAACTGGAAGTTCTGCTTGGCAACTATCAGACGGACAGGATGCGCCATGTTGCAACGTTTGAAGAAGACTGGCACACGAACTGGAAGTGCCTTGTCGAGAATTTCATGGAAGCGTACCACCTCTCGGTCGTGCATCCGGAAACGCTGCATCCCTACACGCCGACGGGTTTAAGCCGAAAGGCCTTATCCGACGACACGTTCACGGCTTATTGTGCCAACTACCCATCAAGCGCAGAATCCCGTGGCTTGGGCGCGCCAGGGCTGAGCGATGACGAACGCCGCCGCTCAACCTTGTTCAATGTCTTCCCCGCTCAGGTGGCCAGCCAGGCCGCGACATTGCTAGTTTCTTTGTCCATCAAACCTTTGTCCGTGGATTGCATCCGGGTGCGATGGACGATGTCGACCTATGGCGACGAGCTGACCCAGGATGAGTTGGAAGAACGCATCAAGTTATGGCACGAGGTAAATCGCGAGGATCGCGAGAAGCTGGAGAAAATGCAATCGGCGCTCAGTTCGCGCCACGCGCCGTCCGGCCATCTCGCGCCAAGCGACTATGAAGGAACCATATGGGATTTTTACCGTTACCTGTCGCGACAATTCCCTGCATGATAAAAAATGGAGGCCAGTGGATATACCTGTGTCTTTCAACATATCTCGGAACCTGTCGTCGTCGTGGTGGCGATCTCCGAGCAAACGGTCCACATTTGGTGGGCAACTGATCAGGACCCGAGCACCGATTTGATCGCTGATCTGCCCCGTCGGCAACGAACAGGTTGAGCGGGCGCCTATAGCTGTCGCAAATGGCATCAAGCTTGGTATTCAAGCCGCCTTTGGTTCTCCCGATCCGGCGACTAACCTTTATTGCGCGACCATGCTCGTCGCGGCGCGGAGTGACCTGAGATACTTGCGCAGGCTCAGCTGAACGCATGATGTTCGTCTGTTCCTATCGATCTTGACGGCCTTCTCTTTGCTGTGCTCGGCGGCAAGAACGGCCATCCTCCGGGCGAAAACACCGTCTTGTTCCAATGCTTCCACCGGCTGCAATGGGTCTTTTGCAGACCGTCGGATTCCGGATCGTCCCGCCATCCCAAACCGCCGCCATTGATGAAGATAATCTCGGCAAACACGCTTTTGGCATCTACCCGAGGCTTGCCCTGTGACTTCCGGAAATAAGGAGCGAGCTTGGCCATCTGCTCAATGGTCAGCCAATTCAGGTCGCTCATGTCGCGGCTCGGTTTTCGAACCGTGAACCTCCCATCGCAGGAAAAAATACATCCTGACCCTGGTGAGCCATTGCCCTGTTTGCCATCGGGATAATGGTTTCCGACGCAGGCGGGAAGTAGCCCACAGCACCTGAGTGGTTCCGATCCGTGTAATTTCACCCTTAACTGTAATCAATTTGCTGCTCTCACAGGAATTGTTGCCCGCATGCCAGGTAAACGGAAAGGCCAATATGGTTTTCTGGTCTTCGGGTTGAGGGTTTATCTGTCTGAAAGTTGAAATAATTACAGTAGCTTAACTTTCTTCGCGCGACTTTAGATCAGTACGCACTTTTGAAAGTGAACTATTTTACTTTCGCGAGGGCGATGTTCTGGCAGTGTTGTCGTGTGTGAATTTGTTAGTGTTGTGTGTAATCAGATGTACTTGGCCAAATTCGAAGAACAGTTCTGTATTGTCAGCGACATCCGCAAGGATGAGTTTTCCCGCAAGTTCCCTTTGCTCGACATGGGCGCGGTACACGCGCAGTGGAAGACAGGCTCGCGGCTGGTCACGCGGATTGGCGACATCTGGAAGCGAAGCGGAAAGGTTTTCTCCGTTCCATATGAAGGTATTGACGCGTATCCATCTTTTCAGTTTGCCGAAGATGGTACTCCGTTTCCGTTGATGGAAGATGTTTTGAAGGCGCTGCCCGTTGAAATGACCCCGTGGCAATGCGCGTTGTGGATGACCTCGCCCAAAAGTGAGCTGGGAGGCGAAGTTCCGGTCAGCTGTATTCAGTCTGGAGATGACCGTGTGGTCGACGTGGCAAGAAGTGCCACCGCAAACCGTCTCAACTAAACGACTGGCTTTCAGGACGTACGGTTAATTAGAGAACTACTTGCCAGGTTCGAATGTCATTCAAATTGCGGCAAGGCAGTTTGGTCAGCCTCAAAGTCACTCTGTCGCCCTTTTCGCCAAGCCGCGCCGCCAAGGCGGTTTCCGAAGCCTGTGAAGCCATAACTACGAAATCGGCACTTAATTCTAGACGGGCACTTCCAGATCAGTAGCCGTCAACGCATGAACCTCAGTGTTTTGGAAAATGAACTGCCAAGAGACCCCTTATTGCAAAAGTGGGATTTGCAGCAACAGGCGCCCTCCGTCGTTCCTTCGACAGACATCCCTGCACGCTAAAATTGTGGTAAGTTGGTCACGAGGACATTCTGGCAGGAGGTTTTCCGTTGAAACCGATATCGCTCCGTCTTGCAGTCACGTTCATGACAATTGCCGTCTCGGCAGGTTCGCTGCCTGATCGAGTTAATGCACTGTCATCGGATATCCCCGCCTGGTTGCAAAAGCATGTGGGCACGGGCGATGGCCAAATAGCTCCGATCGTCCTGAAAAGGGCGCGGGATTTGTATCAGGAAAAAGTGCGGCAGGGCGTGGTCAGAAACCCTTGCTACCTTGCAAAGGATGCAACCCGGCCCAGTACCGCGCGAAACGGCAATCCGGGACGTCGGTTTTATGTCATCTGCGAGTCTCGGAGATCTTTCCAGGCCGTCTCGTCCGGCTACGGGAATGGGCGCAAACTGCAACGCGCCAATTTCTCGAACGGTCGGCAATGCGCGAAGAATTTCAGCAACGCTGAGGGGTCGAAACTAACCGCTGGCGGATCCTACGTGACCGCCGAGACACGAACATCATTCAAAGGCTATTACAGTCATTCCGGTCAGACGAAACCGTTCTATCGGACGTTTCTTTTGTTTGATGGCGAAGGCGAAACGAGCAACGCACGGGAGCGCGCAATTGGCGGACATCCTGCCGTTTTCCTGAAGTGGCAATGCCGGTTCAAAAATCCGCAAAGCTCTCATGCGGATGATGACGGCTATGTCCCATACGGAAGGCTCGTGAACTATGCCGGGGGCCGCAGCAACGGGTGCACGACATGGTCGCAATCCGCCTCGAAAGAGATTCTGGCCCTGGTGGAAGGGAACCCGACAACCCTCTACATCTATCCGGAAGGCAAAGACATTAACGCCGTCGCAAAGGCGGTCAAAAAGGGCAAATCGTTATCTGGGGCGGGGGTTTACTGGAACGCCGCCTGTCTACAGGCAATCGGTGCTCCGAAGTTCTGGCCCAAGCGCAGCCTCCAACCCATCATAAACCAATGGAGGGATTCTTTGCCCAAGCAGCCTCCATTGGAGTTGCCGATCTGCAAGTAAGGCGGGCGGGACGAAGGCAACGATACATTGGTTTCGCGGGACAGCGCTGAAGTGCGCGATCCTTTCCCGTTTGTTCGATATGGTCCAGTTGGAGCAGGCTCGTCGCTTGACGCCATCCGGTCGGCATGGTCGCCCACTTTGGGCGACCATCACTTACCAATCGCTTTGCTGCGGCGGGAAGTGCGCCGGAGATCGGCGGCTACTCAACCGGCGACCAGTCCGGGCCGGGATCGTAGATGTTGATATCGGCAGTGGCATCGAGGGTCTCGGGGCCGAAATCGGCCTCGTAAACGATACCGTTTTCACCGACCATGAAGGAATGGATGCCTGTTTCTCCGTAATCCGAAGGCACTGCAAGCAAGGCATGTCCGGCCACGAAGCGATCCCCGACAAAGTACGAGTAGGCTCCGCCAGCCGCATTCGCCCCCTGTTCGTGAAGGATGGTGAAGTAATAGCCGAGGAATGGTTCCGCCTCATAGTCGGTCTCACCGTCGCTCCACCCCGAGGCGGCGGCTCGGGCAAGTGCCGCGCCGACAAAGCTGTCGTCTTCGGGCCAGAAAAGTCCGTTTCGCTCGCCCGGGTCGGAAATGATCGTCTGCGCAAATTCCATGACGCCGTCACCGTTGTGATCCACCAGCCGGAATGCCGCCTGTAGGTCGACATAAGCCTCCAGCAAATCAATCACTTCCAGCTCATTCAAGCCGATTTCCCGGGCCGAAAGTTCTTCGATCCCGGCCTCCAGGTCAAAACGCCAGCCGTCTTCCCCGCGCAGGATTGGAATCGGGAAAGGCCAACTGTCTTCACCCAGCAGAAGAACAACCCCATCATCCTCGGGCTGAAAGCGGTACCCTTCGGCGTACATGCCAAGAACTTCCTGCCTTCTTTGCTGGTCTTCTGCCGGATCTCCCGATCCGACCAAATCTTCGGCTTCAGGTCCGAAAATTTCAAGCAACTTACTCTGATCATTTGCTTTCAGAGCATCTGCGAACGCGTCCAGCGCGCTTTGCGGAGTATCAAACCGGGCGCCGTCAGAAAGCGCGACGCCTGCGGTCGCAGCGAGCAAAACAACTGAAAATACCGATATACGCATCTTACCGTCTCCGCTTGCCTTTGGCGGCGTGCCCTCGCTTGGACGCGCTGTGAGTTCTGCTTCCGGACGCCTTTTTCTTCATCGCTTGCCCCCTGGACGCACTGGGTTTGCGCTGCGCCGTTGCGGCCTTCTTCGCCTGCGGTTTTCTGGCTGTCTGCGGTTTTTGTGCGACAGGCCGTTTCGCCGCATCGGGTCGTTTGGTCCGATCAACGGCCTGTTGTTTTGCAGCGGCCTTGTCCCGGTCGACGTTGCCCCGGTTTATCTGCGGCAACGGTTTTTTCCCACCGCTCCGATTTGCCAGAGCACCACCGGCCACGGCCCCTGCACCTGCGCCAGCCGCAACGGCAGCCGCCGCACGGTCGCGGCTGATGTCCGCGGCGCCGGACTCGCGGCTCAGTTTTGACCGCAATTCATCCGTGCGACCCTCGGGGCGGTTGACCGGCAAATTGCCGCGACCCCCTTCTGGTCTTTTGTGATTGGCGATTTTGTCTCGGGCTTGCTGCTGACGGCCAGGATCGGGTTTCCATCCGATATCCGTGCGGTTGCCCAGATCAATGTTGTTGCCGATGTTGACGTTTCCATCGACGTCAATGTCGATGTTCGGGTTTCTGTAAATCGGGCCACCGCCCCAGCCACCGCAGTTCCGGCACCCCCAATAGCCATACCAATCGTCGTCGTCGTCAAAAATCTCGTCGATCAGGGCGACGGTGCCAAATGTCAGCAGGGCCGCGCCTGCAACGTCCCCCACCGACGGTCCCGTATAGACGGTCTCAGGGTTATACTGCGGGACGTATACGGTTTCCGGCTCTGTCGGTGTAATGACAACCGTGTCTTCTTCCGTCACCTCGACAGTTTGCGCGGGCCCGGACACAAGCGCTCCGCTGTCAATCGCCTGGTCCCGCATGACTTGAACCGCATCCAGCACATCATCGGACTGCGCCAGCATGGCCGTTCCCACCGTCTCGGTCCAATCGACATGGGTGGCCATCTGACCGACGACTTCGGGAAACGCTGTCGCCAACACACTGACCGAAGGATCCCAGCCCATGGCTTCAATTTCCGGACCAAGCTCGGAGGCGTCTCGGTCGGCGTTGTCCAGCAAATACCGTTCGGCCTTCACGATCTCCAACGGCTGCGTCGCCGCGACCAAAATCTGTATCAGCAGCGTATCAGGATAAAGAGCGACCGGAGCGACCAGGGTCTGCAACTCAGCATCAGTCAGAAGATCGGACGAAGTGGCCGAGGCGTTTTCCGTCGCAGCAGCGTCATCAGATGCCTCTTGTGCGAACAAGGTCGTAGATGCGCAAATACCGAGCGCAAATATTAGATATCTAAACATATTGCGATCCTTCAATTTCTTGAAGGATCACCCAAGACCGCGATTCTGGCAACCGGGCGGTCTTACAGACATTTGTTGGAGGCGAAACCGTTGCTGGAGGCATCCCCGTGCGCCGGGCCCTGCGACCGAAAGAATAGGGAAAATGTCGCAAACTCAACGAGCAAACGTTTGGCAATTGCCCCTTTCGCGGCATTTCGGCGCAAATTCTACCGTGATCGCGCGGTGGGGTGACAGAACCGCTTTGGTTTCCCATTTGCCACCAACCACTTTGTCGGCGAGACAGGCCAATTGATGACCCCGTGTATGCCTGCGCCAAGGTCTATTCCTGTATTGTTTTGTTCCGATTTGCGTAATAGGTTTCCGCCGAAATGATTTTGCAGCGGATATTATCGGTGTTCCTGGCAGCAATTCTGGTCTTATTGACCGGGTTCGCAAGTGTTGCCCACGACATGCCGCTGCATTGCAACGATGGACATTGTGACGAGGTTCAGTCTTTGGAGCGATCTCCGCACTTGGATCGTTTGTCGCCGACCGGCCATCACGAAACGGACGGCGCAGACCATGATGGATGCAATCCTTTCCTCTGCAACCTGATGTTACTTGCCTCCGAGACGTCGGATGCATCACCAGACCAGTTCGAACAGGTATTGAATTGGCAGGTAAGCGAACTTTCTGCGCTGCGTGAGCCGGAACATCCGGACAGACCACCTAACTTCTGAAACGGCACTTCGACGCTAGGTGTACGCGCCTGGTGTTTTTGCTTGGCCGCCGCTCAGCGCGGTCAATATTCTGTTTCATAAAGTCAGGAAGAACCATGAACCGAAAGTATCTCGTTATCGGAGCGTGTGCCGTGGCGGTCGCTGCTGCCTACATTATGCTGCGGCCCGGTACGTCCGAAATTGCCACTCCGTCGTCCCCTGTAGAAGGGGATGCCATGGTGGCCATTCAAATGCCCCGATCGAGGGCAACGCTGCCATTGGACAGCGCTTCTTCGATGAGGCTTGCGCCGCGTGCCACGGCACCAATGCTGTCGGAATTGAAGGTGCCGGACCTCCACTGATCCATGTTATCTATGAACCCAGCCATCACGCCGACGAATCCTTTCAGCGCGCAGTTGCGACAGGTGTAAGAAGCCATCACTGGTCGTTCGGAGATATGCCGCCGGTCGAAGGCTTAACCCGTGGCGACGTTGCCATGGTTGTCGCCTATATCCGCGAAATCCAGCGCGCCAACGGAATTAACTGAGGAACACTCTATGAAGACGCTCACGATCCTTGCTCTGCTTGCCGCGCTTGCCACGGTTGCGCTTGCGCATTCCCGCATGGACACGACGACGCCAGAAAACGGCGCGACGATTGCGGAAGTCCCGTCTGAAATCAGTTTCAACTTTGCGGACGACATCCGTCTGACCCGAGTGGAGATGACCCATCAGGATATTCATTCGGTCCCACTCGACATTGGGAACCAGACCAGTTTTGATCGTCTCTTCACCCTCCCGCTTCAGGATATGGGGACAGGCGCCTATCGCATAGAATGGCGCGGTCTGGGCGTGGACGGCCATGCGATGCAGGGCGAGTTTTCCTTTACGGTTGACTGAGGATGCCGGACGTCTGGGGCATTGCTGCGATCCTGTCAAAACTCCTGCTGTATGTTGGCATTGCAGGATCCAGCGGGCTGGTGATCATGCGCGCCGCCTTTGCTGATCTCCTCTCGTCGCTGAGCGGCCGGATGCGCGTCCATACTGCGTTCTTGGCTGGGCTTGCGATAGTCGCGTCTGTCATTGGGTTCATGCTGCGCGGGGCCGCCCTAACCGGCGGCGCTGATGGGATGAGCGATCCCGAGATGCTGAGGCTTTTGTGGCAAACACCGGTCGGTGATGTTCTGGTCTATCGACTGGTCGGCGCGACCATGATCCTTGTCGGGTTGTTCGTGCCATTTGCCGGTCAATGGATATCCCTTGGTGGCGGTGTGCTGGCGCTGTGGTCGTTTGCACAGATTGGGCATGTGCCCGGCCTGGAACAAAGCGGCGTAAGGCTTCTGCTGCTTTTGCATTTGCTTTGCCTTGCGTTCTGGATCGGCATTCTTGGTCCGTTACGGCGCTTGTCGTTACAGCCCGAACGCTTGGACGAGGCAGCAGCGCTGGGGGATCGTTTCGGGCAAGCCGCCTCGGTCATTGTCCCTGCGTTGATTTTGGCGGGCTTGCTGATGTCCTGGCTTCTGTTGGGTGATCTTCGAAGCCTTTTTGTTTCGGGCTACGGGCAGGCGCTTCTCATCAAACTGGGGCTGGTGGCGTTGGTGCTTGTGATGGCAGCCGCCAACAAGTTTCGGTTTGTTCCCGCCATGCAGGCAGGTGATCACGACGCAGCGCGTCATTTGGCACGCTCCATCGAAATAGAAACTGCGGTCATACTGGTCGTGTTCGCGGCAACAGCTACCCTTACCAGCGTCCTGACCCTTCCGAATTGAGGTTTAAGATGAACCGAAGAGAATTCCTGATCACGACAAGTGCAATGGCATTGGTTCCCGGCGTCGTCATCGCGGCGGCTCCATTGAACCTGATTGCACAGCCAGTCTCTGCGCAAATCCTGCCGGAAGGCGATCCGGCAACGCCGATGCTTGGCTTCAACGGCAGCACGCCCGGTCCGGTCCTTCGCGTCCGTCAGGACGAGGTTTTCGACATCCGTTTTCTCAACCAGATAGACGACGGCTCGGCGGTCCATTGGCACGGGTTGCGGACCGACAATGCGATGGACGGCGTGCCGGGCTTGACACAGGACGTTGTCGAAACGGGTGCAGAGTTCACCTATCGCTTTCGCGCGCCGGACGCCGGAACCTTCTGGTATCACTCGCATAACCGGTCCTGGGAACAGGTTGCAAGGGGGCTTTACGGCCCCCTGATCGTCGAGGAGCAATCCCCGCCTGATGTGGACCATGACGTGATCGTCATGATTGATGACTGGCGCCTGACCGAAGACGGCACACTCGCCGATGGCTTTGAGAACATGCACGATCAGGCGCATCAGGGTCGGCTTGGCAACTATGCCCGTGTGCTTTTCGAACCGGACGCGTCCGTTCGTCTTGGTGACCGTGTGCGCTTGAGGTTGATCAACGTCGCGACTGACAGGATTTTCCCGATTGAACTTGAAGGCATTGACGGCAAGACTGTTGCATTGGACGGTATGCCGCTTTCCGATCCGCAAGAGGTTTCTGACCTGGTTTTGGCCCCGGCCCAACGGGTTGATATCATAGCGGATGTCACTTCCGCTGAAACAATCGCTTTTATATTTCCGACCCGGGATGATCCTTACCTGCTGGGCGAAATCCCGGTTGAAGGCGAGAACACGGCGCGACAACCATCAGAGATATCCGCGCTGCCGCCAAACGCGACGGTGCAGCCCGACTTGGACAATGCCGTTTCCCTGACCTTGACCATGGAGGGCGGGGCCATGAGCCAAAGAATGATGCAGGGGCTGATGGAAGAGGGCATCTGGGCGTTCAACGGACAGTCCGGCCTTGCGGACACCCCTTTCCACAGCTTCCAACGCGGACAGACTGCGCGCATCCAACTAGTGAACGATACCCGCTTTCCCCATGGTATCCATCTGCACGGGCATCACTTTTTCGAGGTCGAAGCCGACGGCAATTTAGGTGCTTTCCGGGATACAACGCTGATTGATCCGGGTGAAACGCGAGAAATCGTTTGCGTGTTCGACAACCCCGGCAAATGGCTGATGCACTGTCACATGCTGGGCCATCAGGCGTCGGGCATGAAAACCTGGGTCGAGGTTGCATGAAACGCGTTCTGATCATCGCAGCCTTTAGCGTTGCAACCGGGGCAATCGCAGGTCACGAACTGGATGGCCGGGACTTGGCCAGCGGTCAGGCCCTTTACGCTGAACATTGCGCGTCCTGTCACGGTGCAAACCTCGAAGGACAACCGAACTGGCAAACGCCAGACGAAAACGGTGTCTTGCCCGCGCCTCCCCATGATGAGACGGGGCACACCGGCATCACGATAACCTACTTCTTTTTGAATACACCCAATTAGGTGGAGAAAAAGCTTTGGCGGTACGCGGAATCAGCGACTTCGCAAGTGGAATGCCCGGGTTTGAGGAAGTAATATCCGACGATGATATCTGGGATATCTTAGCCTACATTCGATCAACCTGGTCTGAACGTGCGCAGGAAATTCAGGCCTCCAGAAACCCGCCGCACGACTGACACCGCTAATAGCCGGTTAACGCCGACGAACCGCGTCTGGACGTTTGCCGCACACAATGATCTAAATTTGAGTTGCTTGAAGAAGTGGTGGGCGACCCTGGAATCGAACCAGGCGTGCGTCTCCGCGAGGGAGTTACAGTCCCCTGCCACACCTTGCGGCCTGTCGCCCACTGTCAGGCGTTGCACCTGACGTGGAGGCGTGATTACTAGCGCCTTAAAGGAGCGTCAACAGGAAAATTCCGCTTTGGCGCAGGAAACCGAATTCCCGGCCCGGAGGCCCTTAAAATGAAGAAACCCAAATGGGTCGTCGAAAAGGAACAGGCGCGCAAAGCAGCCGCGTCCGAGACTGTCTGGTTGTTCGGACTGCACGCCGTCCGTGACGCGCTCATGAACCCGAAGCGTCAGAAATTGCGTCTGATCGTGACTCTGAACGCGCAGGCCAAGCTGGCGGAAGCCATTGAATTTTCAGGAATTGAAGCCGAGCTGGTTGATCCACGCAAATTCACCGCTCCGATCGATCCGGGGTCGGTGCATCAGGGCGCGGCGCTTGAGGTCAAGCCGCTGGACTGGGGTGGGCTGGCGGAAAACTGCATCGGTCGTGAACACCCGCGCGTCATTCTGCTGGACCGGGTCACCGACCCGCACAACGTCGGGGCGATTCTGCGCTCGGCTGAGGTGCTGGGTGCAAGCGCCGTTGTCGGCACACGCCACCATTCGGCGCCGGAAACCGGAGCGCTGGCGAAAACCGCCAGCGGCGCGCTCGAACGTCAGCCCTATCTGCGGGTGCGCAATCTGGCGGACGCAATCGTCGAGCTGCAGAATATGGGGTTTCTGGTGCTGGGGCTGGACGGCGAGGCGGATCAGACCATCGAAACCACGTTGGCGGGCAAGCTGGACCGACCGGTTGCACTGGTGTTGGGTGCCGAAGGTCCCGGTCTGCGGCAGAAAACCAAGGAAACCGTCGATCATCTGGTGAAAATTGACGCAGCCGGCGGTTTCGGGTCGCTCAACGTCTCAAATGCGGCGGCGATTGCCCTATATGCATCGAGGCACAAATAACAGGAGAGCGTCATTCCCAGCCCGTCGAAAATTGCCACTTGCTGTTACTGCGGCACGCGTGCCGCGCTGGTTCTGCAGGGAAAACAACGTCACGAGCTCAGCTGTTCCAGTTGTGGCGCCCCCCTGCACGACCTCAAGATGTTGCCCAAACGAAAGCTGACTGAAGAAAGGCAAGTGCGTCCGGCCAAGTCCAAGGCCCGAACGCCGAAATACAAATACAAGAAACGGAAAAAAGGTGTGTTCTCGCGCGTGCTGGATGAAGCCTGGGATGTGATCGAAGATATCTTCGACTGACTTGTTTCTTCGGCGACACGGGTGTTCACAACCGCGTCAAGGGGGGTTTCATGGCGCTGAAAAAGTTGCATTTTGACGGTCTCGAATTCTAACAACTCAGACCGACGATGCTGACCCGACGTTTCTTCATTGGCGCTATGGCCGCTATCATGTTCGCACCTGCCGTCCAGGCGCAGGATGCGCCCGTCTATTTTGCCACAGATGGTGCGGCAATGGCGGGCTATGATCCCGTGTCCTATTTCGTGGATGACGCGCCGGTGCTGGGCCATGCCGAGCATTCGTTGATGTGGAAAGGCGTCGAATGGCATTTCGCATCAGCCGAGAACCAGGAGCGGTTCGAGCGTGATCCGCGCGCCTTTGCGCCTCAGTTTGGCGGATACTGCGCCTATGCTATGGCCTTGGGCCTTCTGTCCAGCACCGACCCGATGGCGTGGAGGGTCGTGGATGGCAGGCTTTATTTGGTGCATTCGCTCGCGATCGAGAAAGTGTGGCAGGAAGACATGGCGCTGAATATCCGCATGGCCGAGGAGCACTGGCCATCGGTTCTGTACAAGTGACAGGCGAAACTTCGCGTTTTTTTGATCTGTCATCACAAAAGTGCGCGCGCCCTCTTTTTTTTGCCGAACTCATGCCTAAATGTCACAGTGACCGCGGAACGGAACTGCCGCGGGTCATTTCACTGTCCCTCGTTCCAACAACTGGCGCTCAGGTTCGACCTGGGCGCTTTTTTCTTTTGAACGCAGCGATTAGGGTGCCCTCATGGCAGATTATTTCGATGAGTTCCTGAAAGGCATCCTGCAACGCACCAAAGTTGTGGCGGTCGTTGGGGTGTCGATGAACCCGGTGCGGCCCAGTTATTACGTGGCGCGTTACCTTTCGCTGAAAGGATACCGGGTCATTCCGGTCAATCCGGGACATGTTGGGAAGCAATTGTTCGGTCAGACTGTTCATGCGTCGCTGTCGGATATTTCCGAACCTGTCGACATGGTGGACATATTTCGCCGATCCGAAGCCGTGCCACCGATTGTGGACGAAGCTTTGCAGGCTTTTCCAAAGCTCAGGACAGTCTGGATGCAGATCGGTGTCGCACATGAAGGCGCGGCAGCAGTCGCACAGGCCGAAGGTGTTGATGTGGTCATGAACCGATGCCCGAAGATCGAGTATCAGCGGCTTTTCGGGGAATTGCGCATGGGCGGGTTTGCCACCGGGATCATATCCTCAAAGCTGTGACCGTCAGCCGCCGCCTGCCGTTTTCAGCCGGGCAACCTGTTCCAGTCGCCGCTTTTCCAGAACCTGATCGCGCGGAACCCACTCGTAACGTGTGTCCTCGACCAAAGGTCCCCAGTACAGCACTCCACCATACCGCCACGGGTCCAGTACGATCCCTTCGTACATGGTTTCTCCCCGTCGGCTGATAATGGCGGTCGAGTGGTCGATTCGGAACGGATTGTCGGCATTGGCGATGGCGCGGTGCAGGGTCAGTGTTTCGAACTCTTCCTGTTTTAGGCGCCGTTCAATGTCTTCGGCCCAGTGCCAGCACAATCCGCGCGGACGCAGGCCCTTATTGACCTTTGCGTTATGGATCAGCGGCGGGTCGGTGATCTCATATTCCTCGACCAACTGCGCGGTGTAGCTGTAGGCGACCCGCGCCGCGCGCTGCGCTTCTGCGGGGTCGATATCGGGTCCGAGGCTTTGGATTTTCGCTGCCAGCCGTTGAACCTCGTCCCCGGTGGAACGGGGCGGCGCAGAACAGGCCGCCAGGATGGCAAGCGTCGCCACAAAAACCAATGCTCTGATCATCGCGCGCGTTCCCTGATCCGTGGCACCCTGACACAGCACTATAGCGGGCAGGAGCAGCGCACGAAACCCACGCTTAGCCCTTGGGACGCGCCGCTTTTTCGGCAATGCCGCCGATGCCCTGACGCTGGGCAAGCTCGTTCAGAACGTCATCCAGCGCCACATCACGGGCGGCCAGCATCACCAGCAGGTGATACAGCACATCAGCCGCCTCGGACGTCAGCCCGGCGCGATCACCCTTGATGGCTTCGATGATGGCCTCGACGGCTTCTTCGCCGAACTTCTCGGCACACTTTTCTGGGCCCTTGGCAAGCAGTTTGGCGGTCCAGCTCAACTCGGGGTCGGTTCCCTTGCGCGCTTCGATGGTTGCGGCCAGTTCGTGCAGAATACTCATGTCAGCCTCATCGGGATGCCTGCGGCGGCCATGTGTTCCTTGGCCTCGCGGATGGTGTATTCTCCGAAATGGAAGATCGAAGCCGCCAATACCGCGCTGGCACCGCCTTCGGTCACGCCTTCGACCAGATGATCCAGATTTCCGACCCCGCCCGATGCGATCACCGGTACATCCACCGCGTCCGAGATCGCGCGGGTCAGGGGCAGGTTGAACCCGGATTTGGTGCCGTCACGATCCATCGAAGTCAGCAGGATTTCCCCCGCGCCCTTGGCGACCACGGTTCTTGCAAACTCGACCGCGTCAATGCCGGTTGGTTTGCGTCCCCCGTGGGTAAAGATCTCCCACTTGCCGGGGCTGACGGTTTTGGCATCGATAGCGACCACGATGCACTGGCTGCCGAACTGATCGGCGGCCTCGGCCACAACATCCGGGTTCGCCACGGCGGCCGAGTTGAAACTGACCTTGTCGGCACCTGCCAGCAGCAGCGCGCGGACATCTTCCCTGGTGCGGACACCACCGCCCACCGTCAGCGGAACAAAACACTGTTCCGCCGTGCGCTGCACCACATCGAACATGGTGCCCCGGTTTTCATGGGTGGCGTGAATATCCAGAAAGCAGATTTCGTCCGCGCCGGCGGCATCATAGGCCTTGGCTGATTCCACCGGGTCGCCCGCGTCGCGCAAGCCGACGAAATTGACACCCTTAACCACGCGGCCATCGGCAACATCAAGGCAGGGAATTATCCGTGTTTTGAGCATGGCATGTCCTTTGTTGGCGCACCTCTACCGGCAAAGCCCCGCCGATGCCAGACTTGTGATTGCCACATCTCTCGAACCTGTGAAAACTGGTCCTTATTTCATCCGGAGATCAATGAGATGCGTAACCTCTTTTTGACGACCACATTCATATTCACAGGAGCTGTCGCCGCGATGGCTGACGATATCATCAAAGTAGAGACAGCCAAATCCGTGTCCGAGGCGATGGACGCGCTCGAGGCCGCAGTTGGCAACGCGGGTGCCACGGTCTTTGCGCGTGTCGATCACGCAGCGGGCGCCGAGAGGGTGGGCATGACCATCCCGGCAAATCAGGTGCTGATCTTCGGCAATCCAGCGCTGGGCACACCTGCCATGCAGGCCGACCCGCGCGCAGGTCTGTTTCTGCCGCTAAAAGTGCAGGCCTACGAGGACGAGAACGGGCAGGTCTGGCTGGCCTATGAAGACCCGAAAGAGACCATGGACGAACTAGATGCGGTCGAGAAATCCCCGGTCATCGAGAAGATGCGCGGGGCGCTGGCCAAGCTTACATCGGTCGCCGCCCAGTAGTCAGCTCAGGGCGCGAATGGCCTCGTTCAGATCGATCGCGCCGTCATAAAGCGCCCGGCCGGAGATTGCGCCGTTAAGTTCGACCCCGCAATCACGCAAGGCGATCAGGTCGTCCAGCGAGCTAACTCCGCCCGATGCGATGACCGGGATCGACACGGCGCGGGCCAGTGCCGCAGTGGCCTCGATATTGGGGCCCTGCATCGCTCCGTCGCGGTTGATGTCGGTGTAGATGATCGCGGCAACACCCGCATCCTCGAAGCTTCGGGCCAGATCCGTGACCTGCACATCGGTTTCTTCGGCCCAGCCCTTGGTGGCGACCATGCCATTGCGTGCGTCAATACCGACGGCTACATGGCCGGGGAACTCTTGTGCCGCTTGACGCACCAGATCGGGGTTCTCGACGGCGACAGTGCCCAGAATGACGCGCGCGAGCCCCTTGTCGAGCCATGTTTCGATTGTTGCCATGTCACGGATGCCGCCACCCAGTTGGGCGGGCACATCACAGGCTTTCAAAATCGCCTCGACCGGAGCGGCATTGACGGGTTCCCCTGCAAAGGCGCCATTCAGATCGACCAGATGCAGCCACTCGCAACCCGCTTCGACGAAGGCGCGGGCTTGCGCGGCAGGGTCTTCGTTGAACACCGTGGCCTTGTCCATTTCACCGCGCAGCAGGCGCACGGCCTGGCCGTCTTTTAGGTCGATGGCGGGGTAGAGGATCATGTCGGGCGGCCCTATATCAATGTTATCCGCGCGGGATATCGCACACACAGGGCAGGGGATGCAACGCGACGCAAAGTCAATCTTGCCCGATGGCGACCGGCGCGCCAGACTGCCTGCAAAACAGGGAGGATATCATGAAGAAATTCGTTCTGGCCGCAGGGTTTGCCGCCTTGGCAAGCAGCGCTTATGCGGCCGATCCGGTTGATGGCATCTGGAAGACCCAGCCCGGTGACACCGGCGGGTATCTGCATGTTTCCATCGGATCGTGCGGCAGTGCCGTCTGCGGCACCATCGACACGGCGTTTGACGCCAACGGCGATGAGCAGCTGGACTACGAGAATTTGGGCAAACAGATTATCTGGGACATGGTTCCGGAAGGTGGCGGGGCCTATGACAACGGCAAGATCTGGGCGCCGGACCGCGACAAGACCTACAACTCGAAAATGACGCTGGACAGCCAGAACCAACTGACCGTGAAAGGTTGCGTTGCCGGTGGCCTGATCTGCCGTGGGCAAACCTGGACACGCGTGCAATAGGCCGTCACGGAGCCCAGGTCAGGAAATTTCCGATCATACGCAGGCCGACATCCTGACTTTTCTCAGGGTGGAACTGCATCCCGACCATCGTGTCACGGCCAATCACGGCCGTGACCTCTTAACCGTAATCCACATAGGCTAACCTCTGCGCCGGGTCCGTCACGCGGAAATGGTAGGAGTGCACGAAATAGGCGTGATCACCTGATTTCACCCCTTCAAACACCGGGTGTCTGCTTTCCAGAACCAGATCGTTCCAGCCCATATGTGGTACTTTCAACGCATGGTCTGACGGCTCGATCCGAACCACGTCGCCCGCGATCCAATCCAAACCATCGGTTTCACGGTATTCATGGCCTTTCGAGGCCATCAGCTGCATACCGACGCAGATACCCAGAAAAGGGCGGCCCTTTTGTTCGACCGCTTCGACCATCGCGTCATAGATACCCTTATGGCCGCGCAGTTCGGCCGCACAGGCTGG
>NZ_JBQFJD010000002.1:0-207500 GCF_056536005.1 Ruegeria sp. AN11
ATCTGGGCGCGGGCACGGTGGAGTTCCTGTTGGACACCTCGGGCAAGTTCTATTTCCGGAAATGAATACCCGCCTTCAGGTGGAACATCCGGTGACCGAGATGATCACCGGTCTCGATCTGGTGGCGCTGCAAATCAGCATCGCACAGGGCGAACCCCTGCCGTTGGTCCAGGATGATGTGCAGTTGAATGGCCATGCGATCGAGGCGCGTCTTTATGCCGAAGACCCGGCGCAGGACTTCCTGCCGATGACGGGTCATGTGGACCTTTGGCAACCCCATCGCGGCGAAGGCATCAGGATCGACAGCGGCATCCAGACCGGTAGCGTCGTCTCGCCCTATTATGACCCGATGATCGCCAAGGTCATCGCCTGGGGCCGGACCGTGAAACCGCCACCGCGAGGCTGAGCGCGGCACTGGCCAAAACACGACTATTCGGCATCAAGACCAACAAGGGCTTCCTGTCGGCAATTCTAGACAAGGAAACCTTCGCCAAGGGCCAAGCTACCACTGCCTTCATCGCCGAGGAGTTCGGCGCAGAAGAAATGACGCCACCGGTGTTGTCCGAAACCGAAGCAATGATTGCGGCCGTTCTGCAGTACGACGACTCGCGCCACCGGAGTATGGCGGCCACGCTGGGTATCAACCCGGAACTGGCCAACTTCAGCTCAACTGGGCATCTGGAAACCGACTATCGTTATGTCAACGAAGGCAAGACCCGCGACGTAACGGTGACCGCCACTGAAAGCCGCTATCACGTGACCTGTGGTAAAACCCACGCCGCTATCACCATCGAGCGTCAAGAAGGCACCGAAGCCCGCTTGCGGGTGAACGGACGCATTGTCCCGGTCGGTATGCTTGTCACCGAACGTGGCCATATTCATCTGGACCATCAGGGCCGTACGTTCGCCCTGCGCAACGAGCTCGAATTTCCGGCTTTGGCCGAGGAGGCACGCGGCGGAGGCCGTGTGGCGGCACCGATGCATGGTGCTCTGCTGGAAATCAATGTGGTCGTGGGCGACACCGTCGCCAAGGGCGATCGTTTGGCGGTTCTGGAAGCGATGAAAATGCAGCACGCGATCGAAGCGGAAATCGACGGTACCGTGACCGAAGTTCAGGCCAGTGCCGGAGGACAGATTGCCGCCGATGAGGTGATCCTGATCATTGAACCCGCCGAGGAGGGAGAAGATGTTTGATCAACCGCAGGCCGTTCAGGTCGAGAGTCAGTCGCTTTACGATCTTCTGAAGGACCGGAGCGAGGAAGATCTGGCCCGCGCCACCCTGTTCAAGGGTTGGACCGCCAACCGGATCCTGGGCCATCTGCATGTCTGGAACATCGGTGCAGACCTGTCGCTGAGCAAACCCGAGGCTTTCGCGCCTTTCAACACTGACGCCATCGCCCACTTCAGCAGCGGTGATCTTGCCGGGTTTGAGGCGAAATACCTCGAGGGCTTATCGGGGCACGCGTTGCTGGATGAATGGATGTTCTACACCACTGGTATGTGCGACCGCTTTGCGCAGGCCGATCCCAAGGCTCGGGTGCCGTGGGTCGGGCCGGATATGTCCGTGCGATCGTCCATTTCTGCCCGGCTGATGGAAACCTGGTCGCACGCGCAGGCGCTTTACGATCTGTTCGGTGTCGCGCGGCAGGATCACGACTACATCAAGAATATCGTCGTTCTGGGTGTGAACACTTTTGGCTGGACCTACAAGAACCGCAGCTTGGATTTGCCCGGTACGATGCCCTATCTAAACCTGACCGCCCCTTCCGGTGAAGTCTGGGAATGGGGGGAACCCAATGAGGCCGGGCGGATCGAGGGCCGCGCCACAGAGTTTTGCCAGGTCGTCACCCAAACCCGTAATATCGCCGACACCGCCCTGCAAGTGACCGGCCCGGTTGCCACGGAATGGATGGGCATGGCGCAGTGTTTTGCGGGCCCCCCCGAAGTGCCCCCGGCCCCCGGCCAGCGCCATATGGCCCGAGGTCGTAAGAACACGTCTGGGTAAACCCCCCAAAAGTCGCCAGGTATGGCCGCGAACGTTTGGTGCGATCAGGCGACGCGCGACAGCATCTGGTGTCGGCCACGACCCTGATCGCAGACGGTATCCAACCTGTTGGTGTTTAGGTTCGAAAAACTAGCGTCCGGCACTTATTTCATTGGCTGCGAGCGGCCAATCGCCGAGCCTAATAACGAACACTACTCTATTGAGGCCAGCTAAAATCTCGGGCCGCACGGCGCCTCAATTGGCCGCAGAACGGGTCTTTTCCTGCTGGGGGCTACCCTGCGTCGCATGCTCTTGCCGTTCATTTTCTAGATTACACCATCACAAAGTAAGTAAGTTTTTGCTTTTCGATTTCAAAAATATTATGAATTGAAGCTGAATAGGATCCGCCTGCAATGAGTTCATGCATTTCAACCAACGGCCATCAAATCCCGAGAATGTGTGCAGCGAGCCTGATCCGTCTTGGCAACAGGTGCACAATCTCAAGTCTGCGGAAACCTGAAATGGCGGCTCGGGAGTTGGTAAATGGGCGATAGCGGCTTGAAAACATACGGCCCTTTCATCTCGGGTTCATTCCTGAACTGGCATGGTGAGACATTGCCGAGTGTTGACCCTGCGACGGGTCAGGAATGGTGTCGGTTTGCGTGTTGCGGGTCTGACGAGGTTGATCAGGCTGTTCGTGATGCGGACAAGGCGTTTCGAACCGGGCCTGGGCCAATGCAACATCTTCGCAGCGCGCGGATATCCTAGATGGTCTAGCGGATGGGCTGCAGAGTCGCTGGGAAGAGCTTGTCGAGCCCGAAATCCGTGACAACGGCAAACGCATCGCCGAAGTCCGTGGACAGTTTTCCGGCTTGCACGGCTGGTACAGGTATTTTGCCGATCAGGCACGCCAGCTTTCGCCCGCGCCGCAATCGAACGGGGTGTCTGGTGTGGAAAGCACCGGCCATTGGATGCCTTACGGGGTGGTCGCCGCGATCACACCGTGGAATTCACCGCTGATGATCTTGGCGTGGAAACTGGCCCCGCACTAGCCGCAGGGAATACGGTGGTGGTGAAACCATCCGAGATGGCGTCGGCCTCGACGCTGGAATTTGCGCGACTGGCGTGTGAATGCGGCTTGCCTTCTGGTGTATTGAACGTCGTGACAGGTCACGGGCATGAGGCTGGTGAGGCGCTGGTGCGCCACCCGCTGACCCGCAAAGTGACCTTCACCGGCTCTGATATCGGCGGGCGCAAGGTTGCCGAGGCGGCAGCGGCCGGAGTTGTTCCAACGACCCTGGAACTGGGTGGCAAGTCCCCGCAGGTCGTGTTTGCCGATGTCGACCTGGAAAATGCGGTCAACGGCGTCATGTCGGGAATCTTTCTGTCGAATGGTCAGACCTGTGTCGCCGGGTCCCGTCTGATTCTGGAGGAAACGGTTACCGCCGCCTTTACCAATCGCCTTCTGGAACGCGCCCGCATCCTTCGGCCTGGTGACCCGATGAAAACAGAGACGCAGATCGGACCGTTGGCGAACGAACCGCATTGGACCAAGGTTGCGGCCATGATCCGGCAGGCGAAGGCCGATGGCGCGATTTGCCTTCTTGATGGTACCGAGACAGGGGCCGGGTATCCCGGTTTTTATATCGGACCAACGATTTTCGCCGAAGTGACACCGGACATGCAGCTCTGGCGTGAGGAGGTTTTGGTCCGGTCCTTGCGATCACCACCTTCGCAACTGAAGACGAGGCCATCGAATTGGCCAACGACACCGACTACGGCCTGGCGGGCGGAGTCTGGACCTCTGATCCGGACAAGGGCGCGCGCGTTGCCGGCGCCATTCATGCAGGCACGGTTTACATCAACCATTATCGAAGCGTCGATCCGGTAAGTCCCATCGGCGGGTTCAAACTGTCGGGATATGGCCGGGAATTGGGGCCGGATGCCGTCAAGGACTTCCTGCAAAGCAAATCGATCTGGACCGGATCTTCCCCGGTTCCCGACCCCTTCCCGGAACCGACGGAAACAACCCTTTGTGACCCGGAAAGTATGGAGCAATGACATGAGCAATCCAGCCGACGACACCTTGTTCGCAGTTCCCGAGGGTGATTTCCGAGGTCATGACCAGCAACAGGTATGGTCACTTGAGCATGATCCGGAACTGACCGAAGTCGGCCCCGGCACACCTTGCGGCGAGTATCTGCGGCGGTTCTGGATGCCGGTCGCGATGACGGATCAGATTGGCGATCTGCCCTATCGACTGCGCATACTGGGCGAAGTTCTTGTCCTGTTCCGGGAAAAGAAGGAAGGCAAGCTGGGCCTGACTCATCTGCACTGCTGCCACCGCAACATGAGCCTGGAATTCGGTATCGTCGAAGAGGGTGGAATCCGATGTTCCTATCATGGCTGGAAATACGGTCTGGATGGCACGGTTCTGGAAACGCCCTGCGAACCCCCTGCCAGCCAGGTCAGGAAAAAGGCCTGTCTGGGGGCTTATCCGGTGATCGAATACAAGGGGCTTGCCTTTGCTTATCTGGGTCCAAAGAACGAAATGCCGCCATTCCCAGTCATGGACACGTTCGATGATGAAGGAGACGAGCTTGTTCCCTATCTGATCAAATCTCCGTGCAACTGGCTCCAGGTGATGGAGAATGCTTGGGATCCGTTCCATGTCGTGTACCTGCACACGCTGGCCGCCCGCGTGCAGTTCACCGAAGCGTTCGCGCATATGCCGATGATTGAGTTTCACGACTGCGCCACCGGTGATTTCTATACCAACGTGCGCCGGGACGGGGACTATATCTGGGTGCGCGTGCACGACCACATGCTGCCCAGTTTCACTCAGAATGGCGGGCATTTTCCGGTGCCGGACCGGTCGCGCTATTTCGGTCGCGGCGGGCTGACGCGCTGGATCACACCGATTGACGACACCAATACGATGGTCATCGCCTGGCGGCACTTTCGCGCCCCCGAGTTCAATGATGACCCGCGAGGGCTGACCAATCGTGACGAGGTCGGGTTCGGCAAGACGGATTTCTACGGACAGGGTCCCGACCGCCCATATGAAACGCGCCAACGCGATCCAGGCGACTACGACGCCTGGGTCAGTCAGGGCCCGATCAATATCCATGCCCGCGAAAACCTGTCGTTTACCGACCGTGGGGTCGCCAAGGCGCGGCGGATGGTACGCAATGCGATCCGGGCGCTGCAAAAAGGCGAGCGCCCCGCACAGCCGACCGACCATTTCACCGGCAGGGTGATCCCAACCTACGCCGGTGACACGGTGTTGAAGATCCCGCAGCAGGAAGGCCGCGACGACGGTGCCCTGCAGAAAGAAGTCAGCTTCAAGGTCGCCGAAATCCTGAAATCGGGCGATCACCTGACCGGCAAACAGAGACGCGACTTTATCGTGAAGGAACTGAAGGTTTACGAATCTGGCTGGACTTGACGGTTAAGGGCAAGGCGACAGGAAAAGGGGATTGGACATGACGCGCATACCGCACAATCCGGGGCAGGTCGAGTGGTCGGGGGAAAACCCGGGCATCTACCTGAAGCGGGATCCGGGTAAGGAGAGCTTTGACACTCTGGCGCTTTTCTTCCGCGTGGTTGTATCGCCGTACGGACGGGGTCATGCGGCCATCGTGCTAGGTGCGCCGGATGACGCACTCGGCTGGCCTAGGGTGCCCAACCTGATCATGACAGATAATCAGCGTATGATGCGTTGGATCGTTGATGGCTGGGTGACGAAAATGCCGACATTCGTAGGCAAGGCCGGGCTGTCCGCGATGACATGGCTGGACTGTGACAGCGTTGAAAAACGTCCCGGAGACCTGAAATCCCGGTATTCGGAGACCCTGCGCGGGTCTGGCGTGACACTCGAGATGATCTGGCGGGATATGGGCCCGCCGCTGCCGGTCGAGGTGACCAAAGAGAACTCGGCGACCAAGGAACACGAGATGTATTCCGTTTTCCTTGAGGCGGGCAAGGCGGAGATCAAGATCAACGGCACAACCCTGCCCGGCCAAGTGGCGGAACGTCAGTTCTTTGGCCGCAGGATGAGCACCGCCTTTCTGGCCTTTTCAGAAACCGGGTCACGCCGCAGGAGGATGCCTGATGCCACTGAATGAACCGATCACACCGGGCGTGGTTGACTGGACCGGGGAAAATCCCGGAATCCTGTTGAAAGATGACGACGGGAAATTTAGCGCGATGGCCCTGTTTTTCCGTGTTGCCTGGTCGCCTGTGGGACAGGGGCAGGTTCTGCTGCTGTACGGCACCCCGTCTCAGGTCGAAGGCACTTCGGATGCGCCGAATGTCATCCTCAGCGACAATCCCGATCTGACCGCTTTTCTGAAAAAGAACTTCATCAGCAAACTTGCAGCCTTTGCCAACGCGCCAGCTTTTGAAACCCTTCCGGAAATCGGCGCGCAGGTGGTTCGCAGCTCGGGTGACCCGATGAGCCATCGTTACTCTGAAACCATCGTGGGCGGAACCCTGACGGTTGAACTGGTCTGGGAGAAGCTTGAACCACCCCGCGCATTGGAGTTGTCCCCGCATGAGGTGGCATCGGGTGAACAGAACATGTTCTCGCTTCTGATCCCGGCGAAATTCGCGCAGATCATTGTAAATGGGCGTGCATTGCCGGGAAAATTGGGGACACGGGTTCAGGCCGGGTTCGAGACTACGACCGCGTTCCTCTATTTTTCGGAAACCTGGATCATCCCGCCGGAGGTCTCATGACTCAGCACCCCGCCGACCAGCTGGCGTTTGACCGGGCGATGGTGACGCAACCGGTCTGGAACCGTTTCAACACGGCCTCCGAAGCAGTCGGGTTGGCCGAAAACGTGTTGTTGCATGCTGGTCCGGCGTTCTCTGCGCCGGAACAAATCACTGTACCGATCCTGAATTCCGCCTGTGTCGCGGCAGTCTGGGAAGGGTTGGCCCGGGATTTCGATCAGGCCGAAGCGATGATCATGGCACAGGAAATCCTGTTGCAACCAGCGCAAGACCATGACGTGGTCACACCACTGGCTGCCGTTGTCTCCGCAAATATGCCCCTTCACACGATTTACGATGCGTGGCGGGGACAGACGCGGGTATTCACCCCGATCAACGGTGGCGCGCGCCCGTCCATGCGGCTGGGTCTCCGATCCCAGGCAGTGCTGGATCATATCCGCTGGCTGAACACGCGATTTCTGGACATCCTGCAAAACGGCATCGCCGAGGGCATTGCACTTGTGCCTCTGGCGGTCATTGGTCTGGTGGGTGGTGATGATTGTCACGGGCGAACCCCCGTCAGCACGGCTGCCCTTGTCGAGGAGTTGAAAGACCGCGGTCCGAAGGGCATTGATGACGCGGATGCGCTGGAATTCATGGCGACCTCACCGTCCTTGTTTCTGAACCTTTGGATGGCCGCAACCAAGATCATGATGAAGCTGGCCGAAGGGGTCGAAGGGTCCAGTTTTGTGACCGCGGCCGGCGGAAACGGGCGCGACGTCGGCATACAGGTATCTGGCCTGCCCGGGCGTTGGTTCACCATTCCGGCCGCTCCGCCATCAGGTAAGTTCGATGTCGATCTACCGGCCGAGCGTGCCCGGCGCCATCGGTGACAGCGCTGTGGTCGACGCGTTTGGGCTGGGCGCCATGGCCATCGAACACAGCCCTGAGCAGTTAAAGGGTTTGGGTGCCTTTTTGCCTGGCGATGCCAGGACCCGTACATCCGGCTTGTCCGTGGGCGCGCACCCGTATTTCAATGCTTTTGATATCCGTCTGGGCTCGACCGCCAGAGGGGCGGTTGCGCAAGGGGCAGGTCCGGTGGTCAGCCTTGGCATTCTGGATCGGCTGGGACAGGCTGGGCGCTTAGGCGGTGGGATTTATGACATGCCGGTCGATCCTTTTGCGGCTGCCTTGCGGGCGCTGTCTTCATGACAGAACTGAATGAGCTTGGGGCGTTTGAGCTTGCCGCGCTGATCCGGGCGGGCCAAGCCAAACCGTCCGAAGTAATGGCCGCCCATTTGCATCGCATGGCACGCAGAGAGCCTGAAATTGGCGCCTTCGAATACCTCGATGCTGAGCATGCCATGGAGCGGGCGATCCGAGCCGACGCTCTGCCTGTCAACGGGCCGCTGTTTGGGGTGCCTTTCGCGATTAAAGACATCATTGATACCGAAGACATGCCAACAGGATGGGGCAGTGACTTGTTTGCCGGGCGGCAGCCAACGCGTAATGCGGCCTGCGTTCAGACATTGATAGATGCGGGCGCGATTGCAGTCGGCAAGACGGTGACGACTGAGTTCGCCTATTTTCGCCCGGGCAAGACGGCAAACCCCCACAACACCTTGCATACACCCGGCGGATCTTCGTCAGGCTCAGCCGCAGCGGTGGCCGACTTCATGGTGCCGCTGGCCTTTGGTTCGCAAACGGCGGCTTCCCTGATCCGGCCAGCGGCCTATTGCGGGGTATATGGGTTTCGGCCAACTATCGGTGGCTATCCGCTGGACGGAGTCATGGGTTTGTCGCAAAGCCTGGATACCCTGGGCGTGCTGGCCCGAAACCCCGTGATCTTTTGTTGGCGGATTCTGTCTTGCGGGGAACCCATGTGCCGCCGCCGCCAGACTTCCAAGACAACCTGCCGCGTATCGGGCTGATGCGTGGCCCACACTGGATGGATGGCACGGTCGAAATGCGCGATACATGTACTCGTGCGCTGGCTGCAATTGCGGCGGCCGGAGCCGACACAGCAGAGGTCGCCTGCCCGCAGGTGTTTTCCGGACTTTCCGACGCCCAAAACACCGTCATGAGTTATGAGGCCGCCCGGTTGCGCGCTGTCGAATACAGCGCGGGCGAGTCCGCGATCAGCCCGCAATTCCATTCGCTGATCGAGAACGGCCTTGGGGTGCGTGATACGGACTACCGGCAGGCGCTGACAATCCGCGACAGCGCGTCTGTCGTTCTGAACCAGTTGTTCCGGGATATTGATGCCTTGCTGGTGCCATCGGCTCCGGGACCTGCACCTAAGGGGTTGGAAGCCACCGGCGATCCACTGTTTTCCCGAATGTGGAACCTGTTGCAGGTCCCGTCCTGCGCCGTACCGTTCGGGGCTGATCCAAGCGGCCTGCCGTTGGGATTTCAGTTGATCGCACCATGCGGTGCCGACGCGCGGTTGTTGGGCATTGCGCAATGGGTTCATGATATTCTGCAGGCTGAGCCATAAAATAATGGGCACGAATCCCGGTCCAAGTGGCGTGTAGGTTGCTGGCTATTTGGTTTTCAGTAGTCCTTTGCTGGGGCCACGGGGTCCGCTTCAAAACAAAATTCTGTCGCACGACTATCGGCCGAGCGAGCAAGTGCATGTCGCTAACGAGAACTTCTGTCGCAAATCGGCTTGTCGAAGCATTGGCGCGACGGCAAGATCAATCGCATGAGAGCGAGTCACATCTTGAACCCTCTGGACCGTCGCGCGACCGGTTGCGATCTGGTCGCGTCAGCCTGAAGCGCGGGCATCTGCCCGGGCTCATCTGCGCTGTGACGATCATATCCGGAAAACTTCATGACATTTCAAAGACTGCGTCTGGCCATCGATATTGGCGGCACATTTACCGATACGGTTCTGGTATCCGGTGAAGAGACGATACTGGCTTCGACAAAAACGCTGACCACGCACCAGAACCCGGCAGATGGCGCGATGGAGGGCGCGGTGCGCGTAATGGCACAGTCCGGGCACGACCTGAATGAAGTAACAGGGTTCATTCACGGGACCACCCTTGCAACCAATGCACTGATTGAGCGGCGCGGCGCTGTTGTGGCGACGGTGACGACCGAAGGGTTCCGGGACATCCTTGAGATCGCGTACGAGCGGCGGTACTCGCAATATGACATCAATCTGGAAAAGCCCGATCTGCTGGTGCCGCGCGAACGGGCGCTGACCGTTCGTGAAAGGATGGCGGCGGATGGCAGTGTGCTGATCCCTCTGGAGGATGACGCGATTGATGCATTGTTGGCCGATCTAGACGCCAGCGGTGCCGAGGCGGTCGCGATCTGCCTGATGCATGCTTATGCCAATCCCGACCATGAGCGGCGCCTGCGCGATGCGCTAGCCGAGAAACGCCCCGGTCTGACGGTTTCGATCTCGTCCGATGTCAGCCCCGAGGCGCGTGAATTCGACCGTCTCTGCACCACGGTTGCCAATGCATATATCCAGCCGCTGATGGAAAGCTATCTAAGGCGGTTCGTCGCCCGGTTCGAGGCCGAAGGCGTGACCTGCCCGATCCTGATGATGACTGCAGGGGGGCATGTGCACGGTACGAACCGCCGCCCGGTTTCCGATCCGACTGGTGGAAAGCGGACCAGCGGGCGGTGCCATCCTTGCCGCGCGCATCGCGGCGCGGGCTGGGATTTGCGATGTTCTGTCCTTTGATGTGGGCGGCACAACCGCCAAGCTGTGCCTGATTGATAACGCCCGGCCCCAAACCTCACGCCAGTTCGAAATCGCGCGCGCAGCACGGTTCATCAAGGGATCGGGTATGCCCGTGCGCATTCCGGTGATCGAAATGATCGAGATTGGCGCGGGCGGTGGTTCTATCGCCGGTGTCGATCGTCTGGGTCGGTTAACCGTTGGCCCGAAATCAGCAGGGTCGGAACCCGGTCCCGTAGCGTTTGGTCGGGGCGGCACAGAACCAACCGTAACCGACAGTGATATCACGCTGGGTTACATCGTGCCGGACACCTTTGCAGAAGGATATATCCAGCTCGATCCCGAAGCCTCAAAAGAGGCCCTGACCCGTGTGATCGGATCACGCCTGGACACTGATGCGACGGGATCGGCCGATGGGGTCAGCCGGATCGTCGATGAAAGCATGGCCAGCGCTGGCCGGATGCATGCCGTGGAATCGGGCAAAGACCTCGGTTCTCGCACCATGATCGCCTTTGGTGGTAACGGGCCGCTGCACGCCAGCCGTGTGGCGCGTTCGGCCGGGGTCAGCCGGATCGTGATCCCGCCCAATCCGGGCGTCGGCTCGGCGGTGGGTTTCCTGTTCGCACCAGTCAGTTTCGAAATCGTGCGCTCGCGTTATTCGCTGCTGGAAACGCTGGATTTTGATGGGATCAACACCCTGTTCGCCTACATGATTGCCGAGGCCAGCGGCGTTGTTGCACAAGGTGCAGGCGATGCGCTTACCGAGACGCAACGCACTGCCTTTATGCGCTACAACGGTCAGGGTCACGAGATCGAGATTCCCCTGCCCGACCGTGCCTTAACGGCGGATGATATCAGCCCGCTGATAACGGCGTTCGAAACGGAATACCGCAAGCAGTTCTCGCGCCCGGTGCCGGGGATGCAGATCGAGATTCTGAACTGGGCCGTGCGCGTTGCCACGCCGGATGCCGAGTTGCCGGATATTCCGACAACACCTGATCTGACCACGATCACACCTTCCGAGACGCGCCCCATCACCTGTGATGTTGACGGACAGAAAAAGCAGGCAAGCTTTGTCCCCCGCGACAGCCTGAGACCCGGCGACCGGATACATGGCCCGGCACTGATCATCGAACCGCAGACCACAACATTGGTCTCGGCTGATTTCTCGGCGCATGTGGACGCCATTGGAAACCTTGTCCTGATCCAGGACCAAAAAGGAGGCGCATGATGACTGCCGATCATTCTCCCGCCCGCCTGCAAGTGATGTGGAACCGTCTGCTGGCAGTGGTCGAGGAACAGGGCCAGACCCTGATCCGTGCAGCGTTCTCACCTATAGTACGGGAATGCGGCGACATTTCTGCCGGGATATTCGACGTTCATGGCCGGATGTTGGCGCAGGCCGTCACCGGCACACCGGGCCATATCAACACCATGGCCGAAGCGGTGATGCATCTGCGCGAACGTTTCCCGGTGCAGAATATGAAGCCCGGCGACATCTATATGACCAATGATCCCTGGCTCGCCTCGGGGCATCTGAACGATTTTCTGCTGATGATGCCTGCGTTCAAGAACGGCAAGGTCCTGGGCTTTACCTCGTGCACCTCGCATCTGGTCGATCTGGGTGGCCTCGGCATGGGGCCAGAGGGTTCGGACATCTATGACGAAGGTCTGCTGATCCCGCCCTGCAAACTGGTCGAAGAAGGCGTGCCGAACGCGCTGCTGCTCGACATCGTCCGCGCCAACAGCCGCGAGCCAATTGCAAATGAGGGTGACATCTACGCGCTGATCGCCTGCTGCGAGGCGGGTGTGACCCGGTTGGTCGACATGATGGACGAGTTCGGCATCGACGATCTGGACAGGCTGGGAAGCTACATCATCGACACCTCGCGCCGCGGTACGCTTGAGGCGATCGCCGAAGTGCCGGAAGGCGTCTACAGGAACGCGTTGAAGATGGACGGCTATGAGAACGAACTGGAACTGCACGCGACACTGACCGTAAGCAAATCGGGCATGCATGTTGATTTCACCGGCACCTCGGGTTGTTCGCGCAAGGGTATCAACGTGCCGCTCAACTATGCCACCGCCTATACAGTGTTCGCACTGCGTTGCATCGTCGGCTCTGACATCCCCAACAATGCCGGGTCGTTGGAACCGTTCACCGTGGACGGACCAAAGGGCTGTATCCTGAATGCACAGCGCCCGGTGCCGGTCGCCATGCGGCATACGCTGGGACAGGTGACGCCTGATCTGGTGCTGGGGTGTCTGCATCAGGCGCTTCCCACTGCAGTGCCGGCCGAAGGTGCCTCGTGCATGTTCGACCTGCCAATGCGCCATGCCCCCGAAGTGGCCCGTGACGGTGGGCGCGAGTTTGCGGTTGAACCGGTACATAATGGCGGCACCGGCGCTCGGCCACACGCGGATGGCCTGTCGGCCACTGCTTACCCTTCGGGCGTATTCGGATCACAGGTCGAGATCACTGAAAGCGTGGCGCCCGTCACCATCTGGCGGCGCGAACTTCGCCCCGATTCCGGCGGCGCAGGCACGTATCGCGGCGGATTGGGTCAACGGATCGAGATGACCTCGGCCAACGGTGCACCCTTCATCGTATTCCTCTCGGTCGAACGGCTGAAGTTCCCCGCCCTGGGGCGTATGGGCGGACGGCCAGGCGCACCCGGGCGCATCCGTTTCCGCGACGGAGAAGGCGACATTCCCGGCAAGGGCGAGTTGCGGGTCGAAGGCGGCGACTATCTGATTTTCGAAACCCCCGGCGGAGGTGGTTTCGGAGATCCCTCCAAACGCGACGCACAGGCACTTGCGCTGGATCTGAAACGCGGCCTGATCAGCGAGGACGGCGCCAAATCCTACGGCGTTGTGTCATGATCCGCCCGGTTTCCCATGTCGGCGCGATGGCGGCGTATGCGCTGGCCGATCTCGGCGGCGCGGACACCATCTCGCTGGCCCAGAACGAAAGTGCCTTTCCTGCAAGCCCCGCTGCCATCGCGGCGGGACAGGCTGCAATGAGTGATTTGCCACTCTACCCCGATCCGGAGTGGCCGGAACTGCGCGCCGCTATTGCCGATGTGCATCGGCTGGATCCGGCGCGAGTGTTATGCGGTGCCGGCTCGATGGAACTGATTGGTTGCCTGATCCGGGCCTATGCCGGACCTGGCGATCGGGTTCTCGGTACGGACTATGGATATGCGTTCGTCTCGTCCGCTGCGGCGCAGGTGCAGGCTGATTATGTCAAGGCCCGCGAAATTGACCTGACTGTATCCGTTGACGACATTCTGGCTGCGATGTCGTCCAAGACGCGGATCGTTTTTGTCTGCAACCCCGGCAACCCGACGGGCACCTTGATTCCGAACTCCGAGATCCTGCGCCTGCGGGACGGGTTGCCCGCAGATGTTCTGCTGGTCGTGGATCAGGCCTATGCCGAGTTCTCTGACGAAACCAATGACCCCGCCGGGATTTTTGCCCTGACTGACAGGGGCGATACCGTGGTCATGCGGACGTTTTCCAAGGTTTATGGTCTTGCGGGTGCTCGGGTGGGCTGGGGGTATTTCCCGCCGGCGATTGCGACTGAGATACGAAAGCTTCTGAATCCCAACAATATCTCGATCGCCTCGCAAGCCGCCGCAACCGCCGCGATGCGCGATCAGGCGCATATGCGGGACGTGATTGCCCGAACCGCCGGCATTCGCGACCGCTTCGCCGATCAATGCCGCGCCATGGGCCTGCGCGTCCCCGAAAGCCACACCAACTTCGTCCTGCTGCGTTTTGCCTCGGCCGAAGAAGCACAGCGTGCTGATGCGGCGCTGCGTGCTGAAAATCTGTTGATGCGCGGAATGGGCGGCTATGGGCTGAGCGACTGCCTGCGCGCCACCATATGCGAGGCACCGGTCATGGATCGATGCCTGGCGGTGCTAAAAAAGGTGATATCATGATTTGCGAAACGCGAAGACGAGCCAAAATCGGCGTCCTTGTGCCCTTCACCAATACCAATCTGGAGCCGGATATGGAATTGATGCGCCCGCCGGACACCACCGTCCATTTCCAGCGCATGGGTGGGTACGACGTGGACGAGATTCCGGGATCGGACCAGATGGCAGGACTTGGCGCCTCCGATATCAGTCACGACCTGCGAATGATCGCGGGCGTTCGGCCGGACGTGGTATTATACGGTTGCACTTCTGCCACGCTGACTCATGGCCCGTCATTTGACGCGGATCTTGCGCGGCAGATCAAATCCGGTTCGGGCGCGCTTTCTCTGACCGCCGCAGGGTCACTGATTGCGGCGATTACAGCGCTGGGAGCTGCCAAAGTCGGGTTTTCCTCGCCCTACCTGGGGGAAATCAATGCACAGGCGATTGATTTCATGTCTCAAAACGGCATCGAAACCGTTCGTTGCGCTGACATAGGCAGCGAACTGGGAAATTTTGGTCAGGGTGAACTGACTCCGGATGAGGTTTTTGATCTGGCCTGTCAGGCCGATCATCCCGACGCGCAGGCAATTGTTCTCAGCTGCACGGACATGCGATCCGTGGAAGCAATTGACCGGATCGAAGAAAAGCTGGGCAAACCAGTGGTGACGTCCAATCAGGCGATGATGTTCTGCCTTATGCGGGCCCTGAATCTTCCGCGTCACGATGCGTTGCCAGGCCAGTTGTTCGAGTGGCTTTGATCTTCGCCCGTATTCAAGTGCTGTTGGCAGCGTCGTAGATCAGTGCGCCAAGGTCCGAGAACTTTGATCCGGCTTGGTTGAGCCCGAGAACCGCGTCCCGAATGGCGACGGCCCGTTCTGTACCCAGCGACGGGCTGGCGAATTCCATGAACTTTCCGACAACCTCGTCCTGATCCATCGGTGCTTCGGGGCCGCCGCGCGTGTACGTCACCCGAGTTCAGCACCTGTCCGTCGGTCAGAGTTATGCTGACATCGGCAGTGCGGCTTTGCGGGAAGCGGTCAGAGTGGCGTGCGGTTTCCGCAACCGTGATGCGCTCGACAATGCTGGCCACCAGCGGGTCGGACAGACCTGCGCCGGTGATGTGCTCGACACCGATCCGGCCATGTGCCGCCATTGTGGCGACCGCAAAAGGCAGCGAGTATTGCGCCTTGGACGTATCATCCGGCATGCCCCGGAACAGGCAGGCGCTTTCCTTGAAGGTGTTCACGTGGATGGCCGCGATATCCTGATGGCTCAGGTTGTTTTCGCGCATCAATGCGCGGGTTGCGTCAATGGCAGCGTGAGCCCAGCGGCAAATCGGATAGGGTTTCACATACTGATGTTCCATCTGCCAGAACTGGCCCAGGTCCTGCCAATGCGCGGCGGCCTCTTTCGCCTCAATGGTGATGGCAGGCGCACCGGTAAAGCCCTTTTCTGCCAGAACCGCCGAGGAAATACCCACCAAAGCCCCCCAGCCCGAGCCGTCGTGCAACATGGTCGGGTTAGCGATCTCTCGCATCATCTGACTGCGCGGACCGTGATATTCGGCGATGCCCATTGCCTGCCGCATCTGTTCAGCGCTCAGGCCGCGAAGACGGGCTGCAACCGCCACCACGCCTAGTGCGTTCCAGGCGCCCGACGTATGATAGTCGCTGACCGTATCATGCAGAGCAATCCCGGCCCGTCCGGCAACTTCATACCCAATCGTCACGGCGGCCAGCGCTTGAGGCCCCGAGAAATCGGGCACCGTTTCCGCCAGTGCCGCCAGGGCGGGAACCACGACGACCCCGATATGGCCCTTTGTCGGGTTATACCCGTCATGACCGTCCAGATTGTCTGTTTGGGTCGCGGCTGCGTAAGCGGCTCCGGCCACGCTGACCCTGCGGCCATCGAACAACATGCGTGCGCTCAGCCCCTGTTCACCGGCA
Source organism: Ruegeria sp. AN11 (assembly GCF_056536005.1). Classification (NCBI taxonomy): domain Bacteria; kingdom Pseudomonadati; phylum Pseudomonadota; class Alphaproteobacteria; order Rhodobacterales; family Roseobacteraceae; genus Ruegeria; species Ruegeria sp. AN11. The sequence continues at coordinate 16,270 of NZ_JBQFJD010000002.1, forward strand.
CCGTATAGGGCTGCCGCGCAGTCTCTTGCGATTTGCCCGGCCTTCATGGGGCCAGCGCCGATGGCGATGCCCAAAGTGTCGAGCAGCATCAGAGCCGCCGCATTGAGAGTGGAGTCCGGAATGTCCTGCGGTTGGCGCCCCAGTGTGAAATCGGCAACGGCTTGAAAGGTGTCTGTCACGGTGTCCTGCGGGCGTTTTCTTTTGACTTCCCGAAAATTCTAGCAGGGTTTACGATTGGCAGAACGAAAACTATCGGGGGCATTGGCCCTTGATTTTTTGCGACACTTTCCAATCTTTGCGGGACCAAAAAGGACCGTTCAGGCGTCGCTGACGGACAAGAAGGTGCACAGTATGCGCTTCACTTTGGTTCTGCGTCCCATCTGAGATACCGTTGCCATGATGAATCTGCCCCACCTCACCTTCCTGCGCTCGTTCGAGGCGGCAGCGCGCCATCTGAGCTTTACCAGCGCGGCGCAGGAACTGAACTGCACGCAGTCGGCGGTCAGCAACCACGTGCGCTCGCTTGAGGAATTTTTGCATCGTCCGCTTTTTGTTCGCCATGCCCGGTCATTGACCCTGACAGATGTGGGTGAGGCCTATCTGCCATCCGTGCGCCATGCCCTGAACGAAATCGACGTGGCCACGCAATCCGTCATTCTGAACACGCACAAGCGGCGGGTCGTGGTGTCCTGCCCTGTCAGCCTGGCGGAAAACTGGTTGCCGGATGTAATCCGGGGCTTCAACGCCGTGCATCCGGATATCGATCTGACGGTCCATGGCACCGTCTGGACAGATGTCGGCGCAAATGTTTCTGATATTTCTCTGACGATCAATCATGCTGAAGACGTGGCGGAAGGTGCCAGATGTCTTTGGGTTGAAAAGCTGGCCGTGGTCTGTGCTCCTGATTTTTTGGTCGATGGAAGACCCCTGACCGTCCCCGCCCAATTGCAGGATGCGTCACTGATCCACATTCTGGGTCGCCCCGCCTATTGGGAGCGTATTGCGCAGCATTTCGGATTATCGGATCTGAACCAAAAGGACGGCTTGCGCACCAATATTTCGAACCTGGCAATGGAGATGGCGGTCAAGTCTCTGGGGTGCATAGCACTACCCCGTTCGCTTGCGCGACCCTATGTCGACAGGGGATTTTTGGTTGAACCCTTTAGCTTTGAGCTGGAAAGCCCATGGGCTTATTTCATACAGCTCAAAGAAAAATCGGCCTCGCCTCCGGTCAGGCTATTTCAGGACTGGCTTTTGAAGGCTGCCGCTGAATTGAATACCTGACCGGAACAAGCTGCACTGTTTGTTATGCGCCGACTTCTTCCACAACCGGGGCCGTGTCGCGTAGGCGGTGCCCTGCGGGGTCAAAGGGCGGCTCAGCCAGGATTTTGGCCTTGTGCGGTTTCCCAAGAATGAAGACATCGACCGTATCGCCGGGCTTGGCGACAGCGGGGTTGGCATAGCCGATGGCAAGGGATTTGCCGACTGAATAGCCGTAAGCGCCCGAGGTCACGCGACCGACTGGCGTGCCGTCCGGGGTAAAGATCGGCTCGCCGCCTGTCGCATCGGCATCGGTTACGTCGACCTCGAAGATCGACAGAATTTCGCGGGCGGCGTTATCCTTGATGGCCAGATAGGCGTCCTTGTGCAGGAAATCCTTGTCCAGCTTGATCAGGCCCGCCAGCCCGACCTCCTGCGGCCAATATTCCTGTGAATACTCGCGACCCCACGAGCCATAGCCCTTCTCGATCCGCAACGACCCAAGCGCACGGCCGCCCACCGGGCCGCCATTGCAATCCTTCGCCGCCTCAAGCAGCGCAGAGTAGAGCCTGATCTGGTCCTCTTCGGCGCAGTGCAACTCCCACCCCAGGTCACCGGTAAAGCTGACACGGATCGCGAGGCAGGACACGCCTGCCACCTCGATCGTGGCCGATCGCATGAAACGGAAGGACTCGTTCGACAGGTCCGCATTGGTCAACCGCTGCAGAAGGTCACGCGATTTGGGCCCTGCGACGTTGAAACCCGCGATCCGGTCTGTCGCCACCTCGAACGTGGTGCTCTCGGGCAGGTCGATCATGTTGAAGAAGCGCTGATGATAGCGTTCAGCCATGCCCGAGCCGATCATCATGTAATCGTCGTCAGCCACCTTGGTGATGGTAAAGTCTCCGGCCACACCGCCACGCACCGAGATCAGTGGTGTCAGGCAGGACCGGCCAACCTGGGTCGGCACCCGGTTGGCGACCAGCTTGTCCAGCCACGCATGGGCGCCTGGTCCCTTGATCACGTAGTTTGCAAAGTTCGAGATGTCGATGACCCCAACGCTCTCGCGCAGCATCTTCACCTCGCGGCCCACCGGTTCCCACCAGTTCTGTCGTGTGAAACCGTTGGCTTCGACCGCCCCGGGCTGATCTGCAAACCAAAGCGGGTGTTCCCAGCCGCAGTTCAGGCCAAAGACACAACCCATGTCCTTTTGCATCTCATAGGCCGGGCGCACGCGGGCCGGTCGCCCGGCACTGCGTTCCTCGTTCGGGAAATGGATGGCGAAGCGGTGGGTATATTGGTCCTCGACCCGCGCCTTGGTGAATTTCTTGTCCGCCCAGTCGCCGAACCGGGCCAGATCCCAGGCAAACATGTCGTATTGCGGCTCTCCCTCGATCATCCACTGAGCCGCAAGCAAGCCCAGACCGCCCGATTGCGAGAAGCCGGGGATAATGCCGGTGCAGCAGAAATAGTTCCGCAGCTCCGGGACCGGCCCCCAGATCGCGTTGCTGTCCGGGGACCAGATCATCGGTCCATTGATCACCCGCTTGACCCCGGCCGTGGCGGCCACCGGCACACGCTCGGTGGCGCGGATCACATTCTCCATGATCCGGTCCAGGTCATCGGGGAACAGGTCATGGGCAAAGTCCAGCGGCGTACCGTTTTCTGCCCAGAACTTCATGTCTTTTTCATAAGCTCCGATCAGCAGGCCGTTGCCTTCCTGGCGGAAGTAGTATTCGCCATCCCGGTCGGCGATCGAGGGCAGACGTCGGCCCAGGCTCGCGACCTCGCTAATCGCCTCGGTCACGAAATACTGGTGTTCGGTCGGCTGCAATGGCAGCTCGATCCCCGCCAACGCCGCGACTTCGCGTCCCCAGAGGCCCCCGGCATTGACCACCCATTGAGTATGGATGTCGCCTTTTTCGGTGCGCACGATCCACGAACCGTCGGGCTGTTGTTCCGTCCCGATGACCGGGCAAAACCGCTCGATCGATGCGCCCATTGCGCGGGCCCCTGCGGCATAGGCGTGGGTCACACCCGAAGGGTCAACATTGCCGCCGTCGGGTTCGTACATGATGCAACGGATGTCATCGAACTGCGCCAGTGGGTGCAACTCCTTGGCCTGCTCGCGGCTGATTTCGTGAAAGTTCAGCCCGTAGAACCGCGCTTTGGCCTCCTGCAGACGCAACTGGTGTTCACGGTTCTCGGTCTGCGCCAGATACAGCGAGCCCGGTTGGAACACGCCGCAACCCTGTCCAGTTTCCTTTTCCAGCTCTTTATACAGGTTCATTGTATAATGCTGGATGCGGGTGACGTTGTTGTTATCGTGCAGCCCGTGAATATTTGCCGCCGCATGCCAGGTCGATCCGCTGGTCAGTTCGTCCCGTTCCAGCAGGACAACGTCCCTCCAGCCCAGCTTGGCCAGGTGATACAGGATAGAGCAACCAACAAGGCCGCCTCCGATCACTACAGCCTGCGCGTGCGTCTTCATCGGTGTTCCTTCTCGAAATCAAAGACGTCAGATATTCTGAGTCATCATGGTTTTGGTCATCCGACCATTTCTCGTTCGTCGGATAACGGCACGATTCGTGACAAAACTAAACGATCACCTGTTGCTCGACCTGCAAAATATTGTGGGGCAAAGCCCCGGAGATTTTCCATGCATACTGATTGAGAATGAACATGCGGGACCAAAGCTATTGGATCATCACAAATTCGATGGGTTGAGGTGTCAAAAAGAAAATGCCCGGCAGATTCAGCAATTGGTATCAATAGGTTCGACATGTCCTGCGTAGGCCGTCATAGTGGCTTTCAAGAGGCAGTCGCTTTGACTCGCCAGTCATCCAGGGGGTTGCAATGACTTTGGTCAGAGGTTTTTTGCCGATCTTCGACACGGCGCATTTTATGCCCCGCGACAACGTTCTAAGATGCCGGACGCTGCAGACGGGATCGTCTGCGTACCGCAATAAGCAAAGGCTTGAACTGTGAACCCGGATTTCAGGATGTCTGCGTCCCCCAGACACGAGTTGCGCAATACCCGCAATCAGGGAACGACGTTCCTGGCACTCGCGTTTCTGTTCAGTGTTTTTGTCAATCTGCTGATGCTGACCGGGCCATTGTTCATGTTGCAGGTCTATGACCGGGTTTTGGGATCGCGCGCGGTCGAGACGCTGACGGCTCTGTTCCTGCTGGTTGCACTGCTTTATGTCCTGATGGCCATGCTGGATTATGCACGCGGCAGGATTGTCGCCCGGTTTGGGGCCCGGTTCCAATCCGCTTTGGACGAACGGGTGTTCGACGCCACGTTGCGGCGATCGCTTGATCCGAAAACAAGATCCGCACCGGCGACAGCGTTGCGGGATCTCGAAATCATCCAGAAACTCTGCGCGTCCCCCATTCTTCTGGCGGTGATGGACATCCCCTGGACGCCGGTGTTTCTGGCCGCGATCTTCCTGTTTCACCCCTTGCTTGGATGGCTGGCCGTTGGTGGCGGTTCGCTGCTGATATTCATTGCTCTGCTCAACCAGGTTCTGACCCGGAACAAAGTAGCGGAAGCACAGCGGGCATCGGCGCAGGCGAACTCGTTTTCCGAACATGCCAGGCAAGCCGCGGAAGTAGTCCGATCGCAAGGAATGCAGAGGGCTGTGACCCAGCGGTGGTTGCGGCAACGGTCGAGTGCATTGTCACAGACCATTTCCGCCAGCGACTGGACTGGAAGCTTTACTTCGCTGACCAAATCGCTGCGGCTGTTTTTGCAATCCGCGATGCTGGCGCTTGGGGCCTGGCTGGTGCTGCGCAATGAATTGTCGCCCGGTGCGATGATTGCTGGCTCGATCCTTTTGGGCCGGGCATTGGCGCCCGTGGAACAGGCGGTGGGCCAATGGGGGATGATCCAGCAGGCGCGGACGGCCTGGGTTTCGTTGAACCGATTTCTGGATACCACCCCGCCTGAGATGCCGCGCACCAAGTTGCCGGTGCCAAAAGCGAAATTGGAGGCCAAGCGCCTGACCGTCATTCCGCCGGGTGCCGATACACCGACACTGCGCAATGTCACGCTGCGCCTGGAACCGGGCAAGGCGTTGGGAGTTATCGGCAAAAGCGGGTCGGGTAAAACGACACTTGCCAAGGCCCTGCTGGGGTTGTGGCAACCGGCCGGCGGCGAAATAAGGTTGGGCGGTGCGACGCTGGATCAGTATGATCCGGACGATCTGGGGCAGCATATCGGCTATCTGCCGCAACAGGTTACCCTGTTCAACGGAACAGTGGCCGAGAACATCGCCCGGATGTCCGAAAACCCCGATCCCGAGGCAGTCGTTGATGCTGCGAAGAAAGCCAATGCGCATGACCTGATCCTGACACTGGAAAAAGGGTACGACACCTTTCTGGAAGGCAATGACAGCCAGCTTTCAGGTGGCCAAAAACAACGCATTGCCTTGGCACGCGCCCTATATGGGGACCCGGTCCTGTTGATTCTGGACGAACCGAACTCGGCCTTGGACGCAGACGGAACCGAGGCTTTGAATGCCGCCGTTCGTGGCCTGAAGGCCGAAGGTAAGGGGGCGATCATCATGACACATCGTCCGCAGGCAATCTCGGAATGCGATGATCTGGCCGTGGTCGAACGCGGTCAAGTTGTGAAGTTCGGCAGTCGGGACGAGATTTTGAGCGCGGCTGTGCAAAACGCCGAAGCCATCAAACGAAAATTCAATCAGGTAGGCAGCTGATGGCGGCGAATCTTGAACAACATCCACGTCCGGCGTGGCGCATTACGGTTCCGGCGCTTGTCGGTTTCTCTGCCTTGACCATCCTGGTCGGCGGACTGGGGCTCTGGTCGGTGCAGACAGAACTGGCGGGGGCAATCGTCTCGCAAGGGGTGATCGAAGTTCAAAGCAACCGCCAGGTCGTCGAACACCCCGACGGTGGTGTGGTCGGCGAGATCTTTGTGCGGGATGGCGATGTCGTCGCCGAGGGCGATTTACTCCTGCGGCTGGATGATACGTTTTTGTCCTCGGAAAAAAGCATTGTCGAATCTCAGCTTTTCGAACTTCTGGCGCGGAAATCGCGGCTGGAGGCGGAACGCGACGGAAGCAACGCAGACGGTTTGGCATCCAGTCTAAGCGCCCTTCAGCAACAGGAAAAAATCGATTCAGATCTGATTGATGGCCAGCAGCGGCTTTTTGAGGCGCGGATCGATACGATGGCCCAGCAGAAAGAGCAACTGGGCAAACAAATCACCCAGATCGAAAGTGAGATCGAAGGCACACAGGCCCAGTTGGTGTCGCTGCGCACTCAGGTCGATCTGATCCAGAATGAGTTGGAAGATCAGGAAAACCTGCTCAAGCGCGGTTTGACGCAGGCCAGCCGGGTGTCGGCCCTTCAACGTGAAAATGCCAGCCTGACCGGTGAAATTGGTCGTCTTGAAGCATCGGTGGCCCGTCTGAAAGGCCAGATTGCAGCAACGGAAATTCAGATCGTCGAGCTCACCGCCACACGGCGGGAGGAGGCGATCACCGCGTTACGTGAAGTGCAGGCTCAGGTGTCTGAACTGTCGGAGCGCAGGCTGGCCTTGACCGAGCGTTTGTCGCGTCTGGACATCCGTTCGCCGGTCTCGGGGTCAGTCTATGACAGTCAGGTTTTTGCGCTGCAATCGGTGATTCAGCCCGGTGAGCCGATGATGTATGTCGTGCCGCAGAACACACCGCTGCTGGTTGCCGCGCGTGTGGATGCGCTACATGTTGATCAATTGTATGTCGGACAAGAGGTCGCCCTGCGCTTCCCGGCGTTCAATCAGCGTGAGACACCTGAGATCAATGGTCATGTGATAAATGTATCTGCCGACACCTTCATGGACGAGAGTACTGGATTTACATTCTACCGGACTGAAGTTGCCCCAGACGACGGCGAAGTTGAACGACTGAACGGGCAAGCTCTGCTTCCCGGTATGCCGGTTGAGGCGATGATCAAGACGGATGAACGTACACCGCTGTCCTATCTGATCAAGCCGATGGCCGATTATTTCAATCGCGCGTTCCGCGAGTAACCAGGCGCATCATCGCGCCGGGTTTCAGGCCGCTTCCAGATTTCCGAGCAGGATCGAGGTCATGTCGCCCGAAAACTGTCCATCCACGGCGACAGCGTTTGTGCCCGTTGCATAGTTTACGTTGGTCGGGGTAATCCCGGAAAGATCCGCAGCGGAGTCCAGAAACACCCATTCAGCAGGATGTGTGGTCGGTAGACCAACAGCGACCTTCAATACCGCCAGCGCATCCAGAGCGTTTACCGTTCCGTCCTGTGTTATGTCGGCCGCGATCAGGTTTTTAGGCGTGGCGGGCCCCCAGGTCGGATCAAGCCCCACGGATATCCGCAGGACCTGCAGTGCATCCAGTGCGGTTATCTGGTCGCTGGCGGTCGAATAGCTTTTTACAACATCGAATTGACCAGGGAACGTGCCGGACGGCAGGCCCAGATCAAATTGCCCGTTCTCATCGGCAAAAACACTGATCGTGCCACCGCCGTTTAGAGTAAACCTGATTTCTGCGTCCGCCAGCGCAGGATTGGCCGTCTGTGTGTCGACTGTGATGTCCCCCAGCACGCCACCCGAGCCTTCAGGCACGAGCCCGCCGAAATTGCCGAAATTGACCGGGATATGGTCAGGCCCGCCAAACCCCGCTCCAAAGATGTCGGCGCTGGTCAACGGGCCACCAGTTGCGGAGTGAACCAGAATGGTTTCATTGATGTAGTCAATCTGCACGCCTTGCGCTGTCGCGGTGAAAGTCAGTTGCGATGGGGTTCGCATCAGCGGGTAGTCGAACAGATCCAGCCGGTCCAGACCCGGCTGGAAGTCAGTAATCGTGGTCGTGTCGCTGCCGTAGTTCATGACAAAGATATCGGCGCCGGAACCTCCGGTCATCGTTGTGGCGCCTGTGCCAGCGATCAGAATGTCGTCTCCCGCCCCACCCAGAAGGGTCGAGTTCAGGATGCTGCCGGTCAGCATATCGCCCAGAGCTGTTCCGTTGACGGTGCCCAGCCCTTCGTCGACCACCCCCAGATCGGCGATCGAAACAGTCAATTGCGTCAGGCCGGATTCCTGTTGCGAGGCAGCAAGGATCTGTAACTCGTCCCCGACCGGGCAACGCTGATCGTTTCGACGTTCTGCAAACCGCTTGCCAGAGTATCTGCGAAACTATCCAGATAGATCAGCTGGCCGTCGGGTGTCAGGGTAAACAGGGTAAGCCCGTCATCGCCACCTCCGGCCACAACAAAGGCCCGCCCGTTTGCTTCGACGACTGCCAGATCCTGAACCGTTTCAAACCGCGTGTTCAAGGAATCAAGAACATAGTCCGTCGGTGTCAAACGTCCGTCACCGCCCAACTTCATGACGCTGAGAGAGTTGCTGCCCGAACCCGCCACCAACACCCAGGATAGTCCGTACGCCTGCACCACTTCGATAGCTGTCGGAGTGGCAATGCCCAGTGTCGACAGAGAGGCGCTGTTATCCACCGTGGTCAGGATTCCGGTCGTATCGTCTATTTCGTAGGTGGAGATCACATTGCTGGCCGCATCCGCAGTGATCACGAAATGTCCGGATCCGGATTTCAGGCTTTGCATCGAATCGGCCTGTCCGGGGGTGATGCCTGCCAATGACAGCGATCCGTCCGTGCTCACATGATAGGTCGCAATACTGCCGCTGTCCTCGTGGGCAATTGCCAGAAATTCAACTGGCCCGACAGGGTGCCTGTTTCCCGCAAGGTTCCGATGGAGCCGTCAGCCAGCAGATCGTATCCAACCAGACCCTTTGCGGAATCGACGTCCAGAATCAGCCGGTCCTGCCCCCCAAGTGTCACCGGCATCCCGCTGCGCCCGACCTGAAACGTTATCGAGCCGCTGAAATATTGCGTGTCCTGAAGTTGAGGAATCGCGCCGTTTGCCAATGTCCAGACAGCAATACCGCCGCCGGGTCCGGTCACGCTGTACAGATACGTGGTCCCGTTAAACGTTTTTAAAGCCGTATCGCCGATACCTGAATCGAGCGCCGTGCTCGCCGTTTCTACCACGCCTTGGAAATTGAACTTCATATCTGATCACCCCACGCCGATGCCGGCTTTGACAACAGGGTGCTCTGACGCAAAGACCAAAACCAAAGCGCAATTGTGGTGAAAACGAGGAGTTCGGATTCAGATTAACTCAAATTTTCGGGTCCGACCACGTGAGTCATCAAAAGGAAAGACAGATGAACGGAACCTGGCCCAGGCCAAACGTCTTCCCGACGTAAGCGGCAACTGCTTGTGAGGACAAGATGACGAAGAATTCTGAACTCAACACTCCTGACACGGATCGCAAGAAGCATATTCGCCAATGGATCGATGCGAGGTTGCGCAAATGGGCAGGCCGGGGCGCCGCAGGGGGGCTCGGATCCGTGCTTATGGCGTTACCGGCATTGGGACAGGCCACCGTGGAAGAGCTTTATGCCTTTCAATTTGCGGAGACCATTCCGGGAGTGAAGTCGGCAAAGCTGTTGAAAAACGGCGATGTTTTGCTGAAACTCAACGATGGTCGTACCCTGATCGTGGCTGCCGAAAACGTTCAGGTTCTGGACAGCGGCGCAATCATGATCGCCGAGGAAGCCGTTGCCGAAATCGCTCAGTTCAGCCTTACGGCAGAGGCCGGTGGCGCAGCCGCAGGTGGAATGGGCAGCGCTGGCGCAATATTGGGCGGGATAGGTCTGGCTGGCGCCGCTGCTGCGGGCGCAGGTGGCGGTGGTGGCGGCGGCGGAGATGACAGCCCCGCAGTCGTGCCCACCCCGACCCCCAGTCCGACACCCAGCTACCCGACCCTCAACCTTGCGGGAGCCCAATCGACGACACTCAGCAGCTTCGGCACCGGAGTTTTGGCCTCGGCAGACGCGGACACTATTGAAGTGACCATCGGTTCGATCACGAAAACCATTGCACCGAATGCAGACGGAAGCTGGGTTATCTCGCTGACCGAAGCCGAAGCGGCCAGTCTGCCGCAAGGGGTAAATTCAGTCACTATTCGAAGCCTCGATGCGTCTGGCGCCGAGTTGTCAACTGAATCGGTTCAGTTCGAAATTGACACCATACCACCGACCCTTGCCATAACCGGGGTATCTGACGGGGCCGTGATGAACGCCATTGAACAGGCGACCGATCTGATCCTGAGCGGAACCACAGACGCTGAAAACGGCCAGCTTGTAACTGTTTCGTTCAACGGGCAGTCGTATACCGGCATCGTCGCCAACGGGGCGTGGAGCGTAACGGTCCCCGCCTCTGATCTGGCCGCGCTGCAGGATGGTGCGACAATCATAATACAGGCGGACGTGACCGACCAGGCAGGCAATCCGGCTGTTCCGGCCGCGGACAGTATCGACACGGATTTCACTGCTCCGACCATCACACTTGACCCGGTTTCGGGCGGTTCGATCGAACTGGTCGATCTGAACAGCGATCTGGCTCTGACCGGCACGACAACGGCAGCCGATGGCCAGAGTGTTTTGGTGACGTTCAACGGCCAAGTTTACACGGGCACAACATCTGGCGGCAGTTGGAGCGTTACCGTCCCCAGCGCCGATCTTGGGGGGCTGACTACCGGCACCCCGGTTTCGGTCAGTGCCACGGTCAGCGACACCTCGGGTAATTTCGCCACTCCGGCAACGGCAACCCTGCCCGTGGATCTCAGCGGGCCTTCCATTTCAATCTCCCCACTGCCCACCGGTTCCGTTCTGAACGCGGTCGAGGCCGGGTCGGATCTGACTGTCAGCGGTACAACGGGAAATGTTCCGGATGGACAGCAGGTAACGGTTAACCTGGGCGGTCAAACCTATCTGGGCGCTGTATCAGGAGATACATGGACAATTACGGTTCCCACGGTAGATTTGCAGGCGCTTGCGGACGGTTCGGGATTTACCATCACCGCTGACGTTTCCGACAATCACGGATTGGACGCGCCACAGGCCAGCAGCTCGGTCTCGACGGATTTCACCGCCCCAACGCTCAGCATCGACAGTTTTTCTTCTGGTGCCGTTCTGAATGCCTCGGAGCAAGCTACGGATCTGACCATAACTGGTGCGACGGATGCCGAAGACCGGCAAATGGTGACCGTTTCGATGAACGGGCAGACGTAGTCCGGCCAGGTCCAGAGTGGCAGTTGGAGTGTGACTGTACCGTCCTCAGATCTTTCGTTGTTGTCCGACAATGGTACTGTGACGGTTACCGCTGACATCTCGGACGCCGCAGGTAACCCCTCCGTTCAAGCGACGAGCAGCTTTGACACGGACTTTACGGCACCTTCAATCACGATCTCCGCCCTGTCAGACGGCGCGATCATGAATGCCGCCGAACAGAGCACGGATCTAACCGTGTCGGGCACATCAGATGCGCCGGACGGAACAACGGTCACAGTTCAGATCGCACGTGCTGACGGAACCGTTGATGTGAGCGGAACAGCGACTGTAACAGGTGGAGGGTGGAACTATACCGCCGCAAGCTTGGATTTAGCCGGGTTGCAGGACAATGAAAGCTACAGTGTCACCGCTTCGGTTGCGGATGCGGCAGGAAACAGCAGCTCCGCTTCAGACGGCTTCACAACGGACTTTAGCGCACCGTCAATCACGCTTGATCCGGTTCCGACCGGTGCAGTTCTGGATGTGATTGAAAGAAACAGCGATCTAGCAGTGTCGGGAACTACCACAGCTGAGGATGGCCAGACGGTTTCGGTAACGCTCGGCGGGCAGACCTTTACGGCCGTTGTTTCCTCGGGAACTTGGTCCGCTACCGTTCTTTCGGGCGATCTGGCGGCATTGGCGGATGGGACCGCCTTTACGCTGACGGCTATGGTGGATGATGCGGCTGGCAACAGTGCGCCCGCTGCAACGACAACGCTCACGACCGATTTCCGCCCGGTGTTGACCCTGAATGACGTCGGGACAAACGGTGCCGTTTCTCTCAGTGACGCGCAAAACTCGCGCCTGACCATAAGCGGTTCCTCGCACGGTCTAGCTGTCGAAAGCAGTCCTCATCTGGCAAAAAGCGATGCCAGGTTTGCGGCCGCAAATGCCGGTCAGGATGCCGCGAAGGGCGCGTTTCTGCCCCAGGTCTTCTTGGGTCTGAACGCGCGCTCCGAACGAGTTGTTTCGGATGCCGCTGATTTTTCACCGTATCTGCGTGTTTCGCAACTGGTATATGATGGTGGTGCGGCGGCGGGGGATTTGGCTGCGGCACGCGCCCGGATTTTTGAAAGTCAGGGGGACCGTCTGCAAACGGCCTCGGCAACGGCGCTGGCCGCGATTGAAACATATGTGACAGTTTTGGACCGCCGGAAGATTCAAGACCTGACCGCCAGGAATGTCGAGGTACACCAACAGCTTGTCCAGCAGATTTCGCAACGGGCGGCCAGCGGCGCAGGATCGAAGGGGGATGTTCTGACCGCGCGTTCCCGCATGGCTGACGCACAAACACGCTTTGCGGATGCAAAAACGCGCACGGCGCGCGCCGAGGCGCGATTTGTTGAAATCTACGGAACAGCGCCCGGAGTGTTGGCCCGGGCCATCCCCGCTCCGCTGCTGTCACGGAGTGACGCACAGATCGTGGAGGCAAGCCCTCAGATCCGCCGCGCAGATGCTGCTGTTGTGGCCGCGAAGGCAGAACTTTCTGCCGCTCTGGCCTGTCGCCAACCGGATGAAAGACTGGCCGCTTTTGCCAACAGGGACGATAGCCGAGATGCGAATTACGGTGTCGATCTGGCAGTTAACTACGAAATCGACAGTACGGGGACGCGCCGGGCGGCGATTGCGGTTGCGGAAGCGCAGGTCCGAGATGTCGAGTTTTCCCGGGAAAGCCTGAGCCGCGAAAAATCCCGGGAATTGGGGTTCATTCGTTCGGATCATAAAGCTGGCGCCGAACGCCTGCAGGCAGCGCGCCAGGCCGCCCAGGCAAACGCCGACAGCATCAAGGCAGCACAAGCACAGTTTTTCATCGGGCGACGCACTCTGATCGAGATTCTGGATGCACAAAGGGATTATGTGAACGCGCAAGAACGACTGATCCTGGCAGAGCAGAACTACTTTCTGACAAATTATGCGGCGCTCAGCCTAACCGGGGATATTCTTGATCTTCTTGGTGTCACTCTGAACAACAGGATTGGGCAACCATGATGCAGGCGCAATCGGTTACACGCCCCCACTCTTTGACGGCAATGGAGGTCTGCCTCCTGCACGTCGCCGCGCATCTCGACCGCCCACTGACATTGGCAGCGGTCCAGGCGACACAATCCAGCGAAGGTGAACTGACAATCCGGGATGTCATTACAGCCCTGAACAGAGCGGACATGCAGGCCGCGTATGGCAAACGGAAACTGGCTGCTTTCAACAATCATCTGGTACCGGCGATCCTTCTCTTGGAAAATGAGCGTGCAGTGGTCTTGCACGGGCGAGCATCCAACGGCGATTTACTGATCTTTGATCCGGAACTGGGCCGCGAAATCGGAGAGATACCAGAAGCCAGCCTTTCTGAAACATACACCGGATATGCAATTCTGGTGCGCGGTATCCATCAGGAGGAAATTGGTTCGATCAGCAACGATTGGAAAGGTCATTGGGTCTGGTCCGCCCTTGCCGCCAACCGCTGGTCATATATTCAGGTGGCGCTGGCAGCCGCCCTTGCCAATCTGCTTGGGCTGTCGACATCCGTGTTCATCATGGTCGTTTACGACCGGGTTCTGCCCAACGAGGCGACGGAGTCCCTGATCGCCTTGACCGCAGGCGTTTGCCTAGCTCTGATTTTCGACTTTGTGCTCAAACTGCTACGAGCCGGGTTTATTGATGCAGCGGGAAAGCAGGCTGATCTGTTCATGGGGCGGCGTGTATTTGACCACTTGCTGAACATTCGTATGAAGTCCCGGACCGGGTCATCTGGCGCCATGGCCAGCACCGTCCGGGAATTCGAAACACTCCGCGAGTTCTTTACATCGGCAACGCTGGTCGCGGTGGTGGATCTGCCATTCATTGGGCTGTTTGTTTTCGTCATTTATTTGGTCGGTGGCCCGCTGGCCCTGATCCCCGCACTTGCTGTGCCTGTCGTTCTGGTGACCGGGTTGATCGTTCAGCCTGTTTTGTCCCGTCTTGCGGAAAACAGTTTTGCTGATGGGCAATCCAAACAATCGGTTCTGGTCGAAGTTCTTTCCGGCCTTGAAACCATAAAGACAACCGGAGCGGCGCGGCAAATGCGGTCCCGTTGGGAACAGGCGATGGATCGTCAATCCGCGCACGGCATGCGCAGTCGTGCCGTCACGCAATTTGCGCTGAATTTGACCGGGTTTACCCAACAAGCCGCTCAGGTGTTGATAGTCTTCTACGGCGTTTTTCTGATCGCGGACGGTGAAGCGAGCATGGGGGCACTGGTTGCTTCGGTAATGCTGACAGGACGTGCGCTGGCTCCTCTGGGGCAGTTGGCGCAAACCCTGACGCGGATCAATCAGGCGCGCAGCGCATATCGCAATCTCGATTCTCTGATGCAGGCGGAAAGTGAGCGACCGCAAGGACGAAGCTGGATCAGTCGCAAAGGTTTCGAAGGTCGCTTTTCCTTCAACAACGTGCATTTTGCCTATCCTGACCAGACAAACGACTCTTTGGACGGCATTTCTTTTTCGGTTGCTCCGGGCGAAAAAGTAGCAATCCTTGGCCCGATCGGTTCGGGCAAGAGTACAATTGCGCGTCTTTTGCTGGGGTTATACGAACCCAAGACTGGTTCGGTTTCGTTGGATGGAGCGGATATTCGACAAATTGACCCCGGTGATCTGCGCCGAAACATTGGGTCTGTTCTGCAGGATGTTTGGTTGTTTTCCGGCACCGTTCGCGAAAATATCGCCAGTGGGTCGATCCGCCCCAACGATGAAGATCTGCTGAAGGCCGGACGGGTTGCGGGTGTCGAAGATTTTGTGGCGCGTCATCCCGGCGGCTACGATTTGAAACTGGCTGAACGCGGCGAAGGTTTGTCCGGCGGGCAACGGCAGGCGATTGCGCTGGCAAGGGCCTTGGTCGGTCGCCCGCCGGTCCTGCTGTTGGGCGAGCCAACCAGCGCCATGGATATCCGGACGGAAGCAGAAGTCATCAAGCGACTGAAGCAGGCAACTTGTGACAGCACAGTCGTTGTCATTACACATCGCACAAGCTTGCTGGACCTGGTTGACAGGGTGATCGTCCTCGAAAGCGGCAAGATTGTGGCTGATGGCTCAAAAGATCTGCTGACTCAATATGCAAACCGCAAGGGGAGGCATCTGAATGTCGCGGCATCCTGATCTTGCGAAACTGGCCCGTGAGATGCAGGGGCGTTCCCCGCTGCGGGGGTCTGCCTTGTTGCTTCTAATTTTGTCCTTTTTTGTTGCGGCAGGTTTCTGGGCGCATATGACCGAGCTTGACGATGTAACCCGCGTGGACGGTCGCATTGTCCCATCGGGCGATTTACAGGTGATCGAAGCTACTGAACCGGGTGTTCTGCGGTCCCTGAATGTTCAGGAAGGTCAGCTGGTAGACAAGGGAACCCTTCTGATGGAGTTCGATACCACTCAAATAGCCAGCCAATTGGGTCAGGAACAGCAGCGTGCCTTTGGTTTGATGGCGCGGACGCAGCGGCTGCAGGCGGAAATCGACGGCACCGAATTAGAGTTCAAGCCTGTGTTGTTGAAAGACGCGCCAGCGGTCATTCAATCTGAAACGGCGCTGTTTCAGGGGCGACAGTCTGAGTTGCAGGCGGAGATCGCCATCCTTGAACGCCAACGCCAGCAACGCCGTCGCGAGTACGAAGAAGGACTGGTGGATCAGTTTACGGCCGAGGAAACGCTCAAGGTGCTGGCCGAGGAACGGTTGATTATGGAACCATTGGTCGAGCAACAGATGGAGCCGGCGACGACGCTGCTTTCCTTGCGTCGCAGTGAGGCGGAATGGAACGGGCGCAAGGTCAGGGCCGAAGCGGTGACCAACAGGTTGAAATCCGGTCTCGACGAAATTGATGATCGCATCCGGGCGACACGCAGTCGGTTTCGCAGCAGTGCCCTTACCGATCTGGCGCTTGCGACAGCAGAGCTTGCCGCGCTGCAACCTGCCTTGCCTGCGTTGCGTGACCGCGCGGCACGGGCGCAGATCCGAGCCCCAGTGCGTGGTATTGTCAACCGGATACACCGGTCAACGGTTGGCGGGTTGGCCCGAAGCGGCGAAGAGTTGATCGAAATTGTCCCGCTGGACGACTCCTTGCTGGTCGAGGCCTATGTCCGCCCTGAAGACATTGCTTTTTTGCACGCCGGACAAAAAGTGAAAGTCAAGATAACGGCCTATGACTTTGCCCGCTACGGCGGACTGGACGGCGAAATCTTCCGCATCGGTGCGGATACAATCAATCGATCCGACCGAAACGACGAAGAGGTATTTGTGGTCGAGATTCGAACCGGTGGCACAATGCTGGACGGCAACGGTGCAGAAATAGAGATCATCCCCGGCATGGTTGCCGAAGTGGATATTCTCGCCGGTCGAAAGTCAGTCCTCGACTATCTCGTCCAGCCTGTGGTCAAAATCAAGGACAGGGCATTGCGGGAATAGCACCTACCGGCGCTTCCCGTTATTAGCCGCGCCGGATAACGCATGCTATAACCCGAACCCTAACTCCAAATCCCGGAGGCTTGACCTAAGTGGATCAGGAGGCAGGCTGCTTGAACTGCTGGTCAAACAAACGCCGGAATGCCCCGTTACGCTGCATTAGGTTGTCGAGATTACCCTGTTCGATCACCTCTCCGTCCTGAACAACCATAATCTTGTCGGCCTCCAAAACAGTCGACAGACGATGGGCGATCACGATCGTGGTGACATTTTTGGTCAGTTTGTCGAGCGCTTCTTTCACATAAGTTTCTGATTCCGCATCCAATGCGCTGGTTGCCTCGTCAAGCAACAGAATTTCTGCCTGGCGCAGGATTGCACGCGCAATTGCCAGTCTTTGCTTCTGCCCACCGGACAGAAATGCGCCATTTTCGCCAACCTGCGTGTCATATCCGTTTGCCAATTCGGTAATAAAGTCGTGGGCATGTGCCGCTCGGGCGGCTTCCATGACTTCTTCAACCGTTGCGTCGGGACGCGCGTATCGAAGGTTGTCCATTACGCTGGCCGAAAACAGGAACGTGTCTTGCCCGACGTAAGAGATTTTGCGCCGCAACGAAGCGAAGCTCACGTCCATGACATCTTGTCCGTCGATTTCGATGCGCCCCTGATCCGGATCATAAAAACGCATGATCAGGCCAAAGATGGTGGACTTGCCACCGCCAGACTGCCCAACCAGCGCAGTGGTTTTTCCCGCTTCAAAAGTCAGGTCCATATTCTTGAGAATAGGCAAGGAGCCCTGATAGCCAAAAGTGACGTCATGCAACCGAACCTCGCCGGGCCCCGGACGCAGCTGCACGGGTTCGATGCTTTCGCGCATCGGATCTTCCTGGTCCAACAACTCGAACATCATGCCGATTGGCACCAATGTCGTCTCGATGACCACGCGCATCTTGGAAAGTCGTTTGGCCGGTTCATAAGCCATCAGCAAAGCGGTGATGAAAGACATCAGTTGCCCCGGTGTGGTCGGCTCACTTCCTGCGATACCAATCGTGCTGATGATCAGAATGGCCGCGATCGCTATACCTGCCAGAAATTCCATCAATGGGCTGGCGATTGATTGCAGCCGCGAAATGGAGTTGGCGCGGTTTTCGACGGCCCTGATCGCGCGGTTCATGCGATCGGCCATGTGGTCTTCCAGCGCAAAAACCTTGATGATCTTGATGCCCCCCGAGGTTTCCTGAAGGACTTTCATGATCTCTGCCAGAGATTTCATTTCAGAACGCATGATCGAACGCACGCTCTTGAGCAGAACTCTGACGCCCAGCAGGGCGATTGGTCCGACAACGAAGAACAGCACGGACAACACCGGTTGTTGATAGACCATCACAAATACCAGACCAACAAGGGTCAGCGCATCGCGAACAAAACTCGTGACCACGACATCAACCAGGCGCCTTGCAGCCAGAGCACCCTGTGTCACGATCATCAAAAGATCAGAGGATTCCGTGTCGGCAAAGAATCCAACACCTCGTTTCAGCAGTTTCGCATATAGCTGTTCCTGCTGAACGGCGATGATCCGGTTGCCCGCGCGGGCCAGAAAAACAGACTGAATGTAGGATGCAGCTGCTTTGGCGAAAAACAGCCCCAAAATCGCCAGCGCGACGAGATAGACCTTTGAGCGCGCTTCCGGCGTCGTCATGGCGTTGACGATGTTTTCCATCATCCAGGCGGTGCCCGCAGTTGTCCCCGCAACAACAACCATGGCGGCCATGGCGATGCCGTAAAGCCAACCCTGGCTGCGCAAACTGCTGCCAACCAATCGGCCTATGTGGCCGGATCGCCATTTTTCCCAGAAATCTCTGACCATTCTACTCTCCAGGCCCTCAATTGCCTTCGACACCTGCTGCCGACGCGATACTTCGATAGGTCGGAAACGATCTCGTCGCCTGTCTTTTCAGGAAAGACGGGTTGGTGTTAGTTAAGCGGGACGGTTGCAAGAATCCATAGCTGGCCCAAAGATAATATTGGACATCCTCCAACTATCTGAAAAAGAGATGAAATTCGAAAATCTCAAGCAGACGCGGTTGGGAAGATCGTGTGCCGAACAAATCATTGCCAATCAACTTCCCCCAAAAAAATGTACCCGGCACCGTAAATTGTTTTGATAAGGCGCGGATTTTTTGGGTCTTCGCCCAGTTTGGTGCGCAAACGCGAAATTCGCACATCCATCGCCCTGTCGAAACTCTCACCCGCGGCACCGCCTAAAGTTTCCTGCATCTGCCCACGACTGATCAACCGTTTCGGGCTTTCCAGAAACAGGCGCAGAACCTCGCCTTCGGCATGGCTGAACGGAGTTTCCGAGCCGGTTCCGTCCACAAGAACATAGCGATCGAAATATGCGGTCCAGCCATTGAAATATGCCACTTCCGACTGCGGGGACTGGGTTCTTGGTGCGCGCAATCTTGCGCGGATTCGGGCGACAACTTCGGCAGGATCGAAAGGTTTGGTGATATAGTCGTCAGCCCCAAGTTCCAGCCCGGTGACGCGATCCTGTACCTGCACCCTGCCCGAAATGATAATTACGGCGGCCCCCTGTTCCAACGCCAGTCGGTGTACCAACGCCAGCCCGTCTGTATCCGGAAGCGACAGATCAACAAGGCAAACATCCGGAGTCACCCGTTTCAGTGAGGCTTCGAATTCGCGGGCGCGTGAAAAGCTTTGTGTGCGGAACCCGGCCTCTTCCAACGCATCCGTCAATATGCGCCGTATCTCGGGCTCGTCATCAAGGATGGTCACCAATGGTTGGTTCATCAGGCGGCCTCGGTTCGGATCAGTGCAGACAATTGTGCCCGGGAGAACGGTTTACGCAACACCGGCGCCAAAGCAAGCGCTTGTCGATGCAGAGGGTCGGAATAGGGCAAGGATGTCATCAGAATACAGGGAAGGCCAGGTTTCAGCCGCTCAAGCAGATCAATCCCGGTGGCCGGTCCATCAAGCCGGATATCGGACAGAACCAGCGCAATATCGTCAATATCCAAGATCAAACCGAGCGCTTCATCAACTGACGTGGCCTCGATCACAGAATAGCCGAGGTCAACAAGCAGATCGCGGAACTGGCAACGTAATTCGTCGTTATCCTCGACAAGTAGAACAAGACCGCCGCGGCCTGATGGTGCGGGCCTGTAGGGCAATCGCATGACAACGGATGCACCTGATTGCGTGTTGCGCAAATTCAGGTCTCCGCCAGCCAGTTTGACGGTATCGTAAACCATGGGAAGGCCTAACCCCGACCCGTCGCTGCCTTTGGTCGTGAAAAACGGGTTAAGAGCCTTTTCCAAAGCTTCGGGTGAAAACCCGGGTCCGGTGTCGGATACGGTGATTTCGGCCCATATTCTTCCGATCGCATGGGCGCTGATGGTGATCTGACCGGAATTGCCGCATGCGTCACGCGCGTTCAGGACAAGATTGAGCATTGCATCCTGAACCATACCCGGGTCGAGCATCAGCGCCTCGTCCGGCAATGTATTGACCACCGACAGCCCCACTCCCCGCGGCAACGATGGCGACGCAAGAATGCGAAGGTCTTCCAGCAGCCCTCGCATGTCGGTCGCCTTGGGTTGAGGTGTCCGGTTTCCCGTCATATCCGCGATCCGGTTCAGCAATTGCCCTCCACGGCGGGCTGTTTGTTGAGTGGCCGAAACAAGTTCCTGCGCCTCTTCGGGCAGGCCCATTTTGTTCAGCCGCGCCTGCATCCCCAGAATGATCGTCAGCAGGTTTGAAAAATCATGTGCCATGCCGCTGGTCATCTGCGCCGCCATTGCGCGGCGGCTCGCCTGTTGCAAGGCGACCCTGGCTTGCGTTTCTTCGGTCACGTCGACGGACATTATGTAGACGCCCCCTGCCCCGTCCGGGGTGAAAGAAACCCGTATCCGGCGAGAATCCTGATCCTCGGTAAACTCAAAAACTGAAGTTTCGCCGCCATAGGCGCGTTCCAGATAGGGTTCGACCCGTTCAAACGCTGAAGGACCTAGCGCCTCGGAGATGTGCAGACCTGCAATCTCAGACGGTCGGCCCGGCATGACGGAACTCAGGCGGCGGTTTGAATAGTCGTAGATACCGTCCTGTCTCAGATGAGCGATATGGGCCGGCATCATCTCCGTCGTCAAACGGGTGCGGGCCTCAATCTCGGTCAGTTGGCGCTTTGCCTCTTCCAGTGCCGAGTTGGTTGCGGCCAGCTTTCGGTTCGCGGCTGACAATTCCTCGGCATGGCTCAGCAACTGTCCGGACAGTTCCTCGGACCGTGCGCGCAACAGGTTCTCAGCCCGTTTTGTGCTGGTGATATCTGTATACACTGCGACCCAGCCGCCTTGTGGCAACGGTGCCCCCTCGATCGAGATAACCTGTCCGTTTGGTCGCGCCCGTTCCATGTAATGCGGTTCGAAATTCAGCGCCTGCTCGACGCGGGCCTTCACCATTTCGTCCACATTTCCGTCGTCGCCATATTCCCCTCGGCTGGCGAGGAACTGAATGGTGTCGTGAAACAGGGCGCCGGGGCGGACCAAGGTGTCGGGCAGATCGAACATTTCCTGAAAGCGGCGGTTGCTGACAACCAGCCGCAATTGGCTGTCGTAAATCGAAAGGGCCTGGCCGATCAGATTCAGACCGGCCATAGTCATTGCTTTCATATGCTGTTCGGTGGTGTCCAAGACAGTTCTCCCCACGGAACAGGCGTAACATCAGAACCCCCGCAGGTGTAGGGGGCAGAGATGCGACAAAAACAGGCCGGGCCTGCCTTGGGCTCATGGTCACGCTGCACTGCCCTAGTCTGGATAGCGCTCTTTCGATTTGGCACCCTCTGGGGTCAGAGAATAAAGGGAAAGCGTGTGGTCCGCATTGCGCATGCGGTGCCGTAGCATCTGACGCCCAAGCCGGCCCAGATCCGACGCGAATTCCGGATCGTTCGCGACATTCTCAAGCTCACCCTTGCCGGCATGGTCAAAAAGGATCGGAGGTAGATCGGCGGCGAACTCAACCAGCGTGAACCGGTCCTCCCGAAGAATGCTCAGATTCGATTCGCTGTTGCCGGTTCCCAATTGCTGCTGCCACAGAGTTGGCTTTTCAGGTTCTGAAAAATCAAGCTCACTGAACGAATACCTGCGCCAGTCGTCGGGAACATCACCCTTCAGCAGCGGCACAAGCGAGCGTCCGTCCATCGAGTTCGGAACTGATTTGCCCACCCAGTCGAGAATGGTTGGGGTGACGTCCACAGATTCCGTCGGCACATCGACAACCGAACCCGCGCGGGCTGAATTCCCCGGCATCCTGATAATCAGGGGCGTATGATAGGCGGCATCAAACACCGTCATTTTGCCCCAGGTATGCCGATCGCCCAGCATCTCGCCATGGTCGGCGGTGATCACCAGCAAAGTGTTCTCATATTGCCCGCTTTCCTTCAGGTACTGGATTACACGGCCGACGTGATGATCGACCTCGGTCGCAAGACCCAGATAGACGGAACGCAGGGTTTGAACGTTTTCCTGTGTCGGTTCAATTTCCCCCATGCCCTTTACAAAGCCGGTGGCCGTTTGGGATTGCATCGAAGGGGCAAAAAACGGGTGCAGCGCCGCTTCGGCCTGCTGGTCCGGGAACCCGGCAGGAAAAGGCAACTCGGCAGGATCGTACATGTCATTATACGGCGCAGGTGCAACAAGCGGCGGGTGCGGCCGGATATAGGTCAGATGGGCGAACCAGCTCTGTTTGTGGTACGCGGCGATACCATTCAGAAAAGCGTCCGTCAGAAAGGCCGTGTCACTGTCTTCGGCCCGGTACAACGCGGGGTCGTTCAGTTTCGGCGTGCTGCCAGTTGGTGATACGGGCTTGTAGACATCCCAGTAATCGTCGAATGAATAGCCCTTTTGCATCAGATGAGATTGCCAGGGAAAAGATTCCTCGAGCCGCATTTCGACCACCTCGTGAAACCCCTGCATCGGGTACTCATAAGACTTGAGCGACGGGTCGTTGGGATCAAACACGCGCGGATCGGCTGATGTGTCGGTATAACCGAACAACATGGGCAGATATCCGGCCTTGCGCATCTCGGTCGCGACATTGGGAATGTCGTGGCGCAGTGGCGTTCCGTTGCGGACAGAGCGGTGGTTCATCGCGTACTGACCGGTCAGTATTGAAGCCCGAGACGGGCCGCACGGGTTGGTCACCGAGAAGTGGCGCGTAAAGGTGACCGCATCGCTCATGAACGCGCGCAAATTGGGCAGATCCACATGGTTCGCCAATGCGCCGGTTAGGCAATCTGCACGCAGTTGGTCGATGATTATGAATAAGACGTTTCCTGCCTGTGACATATCCGCAATCCTGTTTAGCCACGCTTCTGTCTGGCGCGGACTTTGTCTTGGTTCCGACGCTCGTGCAACACGTTGACAGATTTATTCAGAGCGAAGCCCGTCAAAAACGAAGCCGAGAGAAAAAGGCCGCTTTTCAAGGGGCAGAGCGGACGCTATGGCTCAGACATGACGGATTTGATTTCGCTTTACGAGGCCCGCATTGCCGATGGCAGCCTGATCAGGGATGACGCGCAGGAGGCCGTTCTGCCACAGTTCGAGCGTATTCGCGCCACCCTAGCCGAACCTGTCAAACGCGGTTTCTTCCGCAAAGCCCCCCCTGCCCCCAAAGGCCTTTACCTTTGGGGTGGCGTCGGGCGCGGCAAGTCCATGCTGATGGACATGTTTGTGGATGCGCTGGAGGACATTCCTGCACGGCGCGTACACTTCCATGCTTTTATGCAGGAAATTCACGCGGGTATGCACAAGGCCCGAAAGGAAGGGGTCGAAGACGCTCTGGCACCCGTTGCCGAGGCAGTTGTCAAATCCGTCCGGTTGCTGGCCTTTGACGAAATGCAGATCACGGACATAACGGACGCAATGATCGTGGGCCGCCTGTTCGACCTTTTGCATGCAGGCGGGGTGGTCGTAATCACAACGTCGAACAGGCACCCGGATGAGCTGTACAAAAACGGGCTGAACCGGCAGCTGTTTCTGCCATTCATCGCGCATATCAAGGAACAGCTTGAAGTCTGGGAGCTGATCTCGCCCACCGATTATCGTCAGAACCGTCTGGCGGGTGAGCCGGTGTATTTTACGCCGATCGGGCCCGAGGCCCGGCAGAATATCCGGGCGGTTTGGAATGACCTTTCGGGAGGCGCGGCGGAGCCACTGGTGTTGAAGGTGAACGGCCGGGCCGTTGAACTTCCGGCCTTTCGCAACGGCGTAGCAAGGGCCAGCTTCTATGATTTGTGCGGACGTATGCTGGGCCCGGCAGACTATCTGGCCATTGCGGAGGCGGTGAAAGTGTTGGTTCTGGAAGACGTGCCGCGCCTGTCCCGCAACAACTTCAACGAAGCCAAGCGGTTTGTCACTTTGATTGACGCCCTTTACGAGGCCCGGGTCCGGCTGATCTGCTCGGCGGCGGCCGAGCCCGAGATGTTGTATGTCGAAGGTGAAGGA
This sequence comes from Ruegeria sp. AN11, assembly GCF_056536005.1. Lineage (NCBI taxonomy): Bacteria > Pseudomonadati > Pseudomonadota > Alphaproteobacteria > Rhodobacterales > Roseobacteraceae > Ruegeria > Ruegeria sp. AN11. The sequence goes on from NZ_JBQFJD010000002.1 coordinate 40,645, forward strand.
ACGTTTGAATTCGAGCGCACCGCCTCACGCCTGCGGGAAATGCAGGATCAGGACTGGGGGAAATAGGAGGCTCTGCCCCCTCGCCCCAGCGCGCTCCGAGGTTTTCCAAACAGAAAAACAACTAGCCGTTTTCGCGCAGGATGTTGCCCGCCAGATAGAGCGAGCCACAGATCAGAACACGCGCTTGTGGATCTTTGTCCGTGATTGCTGTCAGGGCTGCCGCGACGTTTTCCGCTGTTGAAGCTGGCAGGCCGACCCTAGCGGCTGCAGCCGCAGTGTCGTCAGCGCTGAGCGTGTTGGCCTCGCCGGGAATGGATACGGCGGTCAGGCTTTCGGCCTGATCGGCAAGCGGCGCCAGATAACCAGTGACGTCCTTGGTGTTCAGCATGCCGCAGATCATGTGTGTCGGGCGTTTGGGCAGTTTCGCCAGAACGTCGGCCAACGCCACGCCAGCAGCAGCGTTGTGGCCCCCGTCGAGCCACAGTTCAGCGAGCGGAGCCTGTTCTGTCAGTGGCCCTGTTTTCAGGCGCTGCATGCGTGCTGGCCATTCGGCTTTGGTCGCGGCGGCCTCATAGGCGTCATCGCCCATTTGCAGATGGCGCAGAACCGCCAGCGCTGCGCCCGCGTTTTGAATTTGGTGCGCGCCCAGCAGATTGGGAAGCGGCAGATCGCGCAATCCTGTTTCGTCCTGATAGATCAGGCGTCCGTTTTCTTCGTTTACGTGCCAGTGTTGGCCATTAACAAGCAGTGGCGCACCCAGTCGCGAGGCGGTGTATTCAATGACCTCGAGCGCCTCGTCTTCTTGCGGGCCCACGATACAGGTCACTCCGGGCTTGATGATGCCGGCCTTTTCGGCTGCAATTTTGCCCAATGTGTCGCCAAGGAACTGTTCGTGGTCAATCGAAACCGGCGTGATGACTGTAACCGCAGGCTGTTCCACGACGTTGGTTGCATCCAGGCGGCCACCCAGCCCGACTTCAAGGAGCGTATAGTCAGCTTGCGTGCGGGCGAAAGCCAGCAGGGCCGCACAGGTGGTGATTTCGAAATAGGTGATATTCTCACCATTGTTTGCGGCGTAACACTCGTCCAGAACCGCCGTAAGGTCAGGCTCCGAGATCAGCTCTCCCGCCAGTCGGATTCGCTCGTGAAAGCGGGCCAGGTGGGGGGATGTGTATGCGTGAGCTGTCAGCCCGGCCCCTTCGATCCCTGCGCGGATCATGGCTTGCGTCGAACCTTTGCCGTTGGTTCCGGCAATATGGATGACCGGCGGCAATCGGTTTTGCGGGTGGTCCAGAGCTGCCAGCAAGCGCCACACACGATCCAGAGTCAGATCGATGATCTTGGGATGCAGCGCCATCATCCGATCAAGGATGACGTCGGATGTCGGGGTCGTCATTTCTCGCCTGCGCCCTCGGTCGAAGCTTCGACCGGTGCTTCTTCCGGCTCTGGTGCGGGAAGGTCGCCTTTGACGGCTGGCGGCAGGCCCATCAGCATTCGGGTGATGGTGATCAGTTCATCGCGCATTTCGGTGCGTTTTGTCACACGGTCAAGCATCCCGTGATCCAGCAGATATTCAGCGCGCTGGAATCCTTCGGGCAGTTTCTCGCGGATGGTCTGTTCGATCACGCGCGGTCCGGCAAAGCAGATCAGCGCATTCGGCTCCGAGATATGCACATCGCCCAGCATCGCATAAGACGCGGTAACGCCGCCGGTGGTCGGGTGGGTCAGCACCACGATATAGGGCAGGTTCGCCTCTTTCAGCATTTCCACCGCGACCGTGGTACGGGGCATCTGCATGAGGCTCAGGATGCCTTCCTGCATTCGCGCGCCACCGGCGGCCGAAAACAGGATCAGCGGGCGTTTGAGTTTCACGGCCTCCTGCGCGGCTGCGATGATGGCGTTGCCGACATACATGCCCATCGATCCGCCCATGAACGAAAAATCCTGCGCCGCAGCTACAACCGGTGTCCGGCCAATTTCACCGCTCACGACAAGCATCGCCTCTTTCTCGCCGGTCTTCTTCTGGGCCGCTTTCATGCGGTCGGGATATTTCTTTTGATCCCGGAAATGCAGTGGATCGTCCTTCGGCGCGGGGACTTCGACCTCGGTGAAAATACCGCCATCAAACAGATGCTTAAACCGCTCTCGCGGCGTGATTGCCATGTGGTGATCACATTGCGTGCAGACATTCTGGTTGTCGGCCAGTTCGCGGTGAAACAGCATGGTTCCGCACTCATCGCACTTGTGCCACAGGTTTTCGGGCACTTCCCTGCGCGAGAAGATCGAGTTGATCCGGGGGCGGACGTAGTTTGTGATCCAGTTCATGTCGGAACCTTGCTGATGCGGTTTTGACGTCAAATAAGGCGCTACGTCAGGAAATGCAATCAGCGCCTCAGCGCAAGCCGTGCGGTTAGCCAGCAAACAACCATCATCACGAAATCCACATACAGCCAGTGTCGTATCGCGTCTGTTTGGGACATGTCATAGGGCAGAAGGAACAAGGCAAGACCGCTGAGGTTGTCAGGTATCGAGAAAAACAGCAACGCCACAACGTTGTTGAAAAAGTGCAGCGCAATAGCAGGACCAAGGGTACCCGACCGCGCGGTGAGATCGGCATTGATCAGGCCAAAAGCGCCGGCCCAGATTGCGATCAGAAGGGCGTTCTCTCCGGATGTGGCCGGTGCGTAGTGACCGGCCGCGAACAACAAGGCAGGCAGACCCATCCAAATCAGGCGTGACCGAAACCGCGCAGCCAGTGATTGCTGAATGTAGCCGCGAAACAGGATTTCCTCGGCGCTGGTTTGTATCAAAACCGCAGTCAGAGACAGCGGCAACAGCAGCAGCCACGTTTCGAAAGCCAAATTGGGTTTGAACGGTGCGCCCAGATTGTATGGCGGCAGGATGAAGATCAACGCGGCCAGCAGCCCCAATGCCAGAAGTACGCGCCAGAACTGGCGAACGCCCAGACGGCGGGGACCCAGGATGGCGTGCAACGGGCGGTTTTGCATCGCCCCGGCAGCCAGTTTGACGCCCAATGTGATGAACCCGAAACTCGACAACAGAATCAACAAAGCAGACGGTGTTGCCCCCGCCTGAAAGCCAGAAACCCACCGCGCTGAGCCGAGACTGAAAATCACGGAAGACAGGGTGAGGTTCAGGAAAATTGCAACACCACCAACAATCACCAGCCCAACCGTCAGCCGCCACAGTTCCGGTCTGTCACGTGCGTCGCGGACAAGCATCTCATGGGCTGCGTATGCCGTATGTGTCGTGATTTTAGGTTCCACTGGAACTGCCGGAATCGGTGAATATGTCCTCTGGGGTTTGCGCGGCGGCAACACGATCGGACACTGTCATCAGGTAACCGGCAACGGTTTCAAGAAGTTGTACGGCGACATTAACGTCGCTCTCCACGACGGCGCGCAGCTCTCCGGCGCCGATCCTGAGAAAGGTACAATCCTGTGTTGCAACCAGATCGAATTGTCTGGCGTCTTTGGTGATAATCGAAAGGTCTCCGATCAATCGTCCCGGCTCGATGACCGAGATTACCCGCTTGAGACCCTTGCTGTCGTTCCATTCCAAATTGGCCTGACCGGAAATACACAGGTAGGCCGCGTCAGGTGCCTCGCCGCGGGCAAAGATGGTCTGCCCGGCTGCGGCCTCGTACCATTGTGCGGAAAACGCCAGCAAACGTTGGTTTCTGCCATCCAGCTTGGAGAACAACTCGGTCGAGGAGATGATCTTGAGCTTCCGGCTCAGGTCCGCCGTAGCGCCTTCTTCCGCTTCTGTTTGTGTTCTTGAAACACCGTCAATACGACCGTCCTTGATTTCGACGAACAGGTCATACGCTTCGGGATGGGCAAAATGATCTTCCATGAAGATCATGATTGAATCAGGCAGCAGCTCACGCAGTTTCAGGCGGGTGCGCAGTCGGCTTTCCGAATCGTGGCTGGCCAGCACCTTGTCCAGCACCAGAATGTCGGGGCGTTTGATGCCCGCCCGCGAAAACGCGGCACGCTCCTGAAAAACGGTCGGCAGGTTGTTTCCCCCCAATCCGGACGGCAGATCGTAAATGATCGCGGCGGCGCGTCGGCGCAGCCCGGCTTCGTTCATAACTTCGGCAACTACATCTTCGATCTCGTCTTTTTTGGCCCCGGCCATGATCGAAATGCGTCCGTAAAGCGCATTCTCGATCACGGTCAGACGCGGAATGTAGAGATCCGGCGACACTGGCAGGAACATCCCCTGCATCGATTCCCGGATTCTTTCTGCCTGCGTCTTTCGAATCGTCAAAATTCTGTTCTTGTACTCGTCCGGAAAATTCGGACCAATCTGCTCGGCCGTAAGAAGGAAGGGCACGGTCATCAGCAGGGCTTTTTCTTTCTGACTGATCGCGGCATCACCCTTGGCTTTGCGACGGTCTTCGATGTCCAGCAGGCTGTGGAACATGTCGCGAGACAGGCCAAGGCGCAAAAACAGAGGGTGATCCGTGCCATCCCGACCAAATGCCTGAGTCAGCGTTTCCAGCACGGCACTGGAAATGCTCATGGCGTCATCGTCCAGGGCGTTCGCGCTGAGCATTGCCTGGAATCGATCATCTTCGGCAAGCGTTTCCGGAGAGATATCCTGCGACGGAGACGCAAACAGCAGGTTGCCGCCCAAGGGAACGGCGGGGTTGAACTGTTCCGGGTCGAATCTGAAGACATATCGGTCCAACCCGCGATCGCGCAGACGCTCGGCGACGATCCCGCGCAGATCAACAACGTCTTTTGCCAAAGCCGGATGCTGTTCCGGGTCGAACCGGGAGCGTAAAGTACGGCGGAACATGAACTCGTCGATCCCCATAGCTTCGACAAGCTGGAACCACCAGTCGCGGATGTCGTCAGCACTATCCAGCCCAGCCAGGCTGGGGTCGACCCATTCATCCGACAGGGAATCGGGGGGGTTTCCGGCCCGCACGGCCTCGATCTGCCGACGCGAAGGGGCCTTTATCGCGTCCGACTGATGTTGCGGGCGGATCCGCAGGGGCATCAGCAGATTGTCCCCCAGTGTTCCATCGAACAGGTAGGGGCGTGAATAGGCATACCCAATTCGGGCGGCAATCACTGTTTGATGCAGCGAATTGAGATTGTGACCCGCCATAATCACGTCGCCTTGTACCGGCAGCAGCTCTCTTGTCAGCAGTTGAGCCAGCGCACCACGCTCGGCCGCTTGTGGCGACTGTATCGCCACCCGGGCACCCTTTGGGATTGTCAGGTCGATATCTTCAAGAATGGTCTTGCCGTCATCATCGCGGACCGTCACGTTCCGCAACTCGATGTCACCGGTCAGGTGCGGGATGGTTTCGGGTTCTCCGGAAAACAGTTCCTCGGGGATCATGTTGGCTGGGGCAAAACGCTCTATCACGATTTCCCAACGCAGCGACATGTCCTGCACCTGATTGTAGTAGGTCAGCAGATCCTTCCAAGGGCCACTCAGATCCTTGTAGGCCCCAAGTGCGGCGACCAGTGCGCCCACTGTCACCTCTCCCGTGATCGCAAGATAACCGCCGACAGAGTAGAACAGAAACGGCGTCATCTGTGTGATCAGGTTGTTGATAAACTTCATGAAAAATTTCTTGTTGTAGATCTTGAAGCGGATCTCGAACAAGATACCCAGCCGATGGCTGAACTGCGCCAGCCGATAACGCCAGCCGCCATTGGTGCGCAGATCACTGATGCCCGCCGCACTCTCACCGATTTCCGAGCTTAGATGTCGAACCTGTTGAATTCTGTCCTTGTTCAGCAGGTTGATCTGGCGTTGCAGTTTCGGGATCAGCCAGGCCTGCAATGGGATCAGCGCGACACTGGCCAATCCGAACCAGACGCTTTGCATGAACAGAAATGTGACGATTGTCATCATCTGCCCGAATTGAAACACCGGTTGGGCAATCGCGTCGCCCATCAGCCCGCCCATCGGTTCGGCCTCGGAGGTGATCATCGAAACCAATTCGCCCTGGCTGGTGGTGGCGAAATAGGACTTCGGGAACCGCATCGTTCGCTGGATCAGAGAAAAGCGAAGGCGGCGCAGCATACGCTCGGCCAGCACGCCCTTCATCGTGTTGATGCGCATCTTCATCAACCCGCTGGCAATCACCGTTGCCAGAAATGCAAAGCACAGGATCCAAAGGTATTGGATCTGCGTCACGGTATGGCCCCAGATCGTCACCGTGTCGGTGGGCGCCCCAATTGCATCGTTTATGATCTGTTTGGGTAACTCGAGCGAGGCATAGAGAAAGGGAAACGACAATACGGTCAGCAGCAACAATACAAGCTGCTGTTTCTTTGAATATTTCCAGATAAACGAAAACAGAGTGGGTTCCATGACCGCCCTTGTCCTGAGAAATTCGGATGTGCGCTGTTTGACGGATGTTCCACTGCGATCCGGTATCAGACGGTAAGCACTGCCCCGGTCTATTGCAAGAACGGGCGCGGCTTTGGCAGAAAGGTGCGGTTCTGTCCAGCCCGCCGCAGATCACATTTCCGGAAAATTAAGCGCTGAAATGCTGTAATTCGGGTTTAACCGCCACTTGGTCTTTGACTAAACAGGTACAACTTTGGACGATAGGATCATGGGCAGTTTTCTGGATCGCTATATGCATCGCAAGTCTCTGGGGCATTGGCGCCAAGCCGCAAAGGCTGCGACCGAAACGCCTGAGCCATTGCTGCGCAGGCAACGGGATGAGGCGCGCAAATTGCGGACACATCTTGACCTGTTGATCCAACAGGCCGACGGGCGGCTGGCCCGGCCACTGATTGGTTCGGTGCAGTTTCCCAAACCGCTTGGCACGGACTGGTCCTGGCGTCCGGATTTGTGGCGCGAGCCGCTGTCCAGGCACGGCGTCGCCTCGGCCCCGCGAAAAGCGCCGATGGACCGGCAGGTAACCCTGTTTCATGATTGCGAGCAGTCCGAAATCGGAATGCGCCAAATACGCAATCGCCGTGACAAGGACCTCGCCCCATTCAGCCTTGCGATCGAGGTGTTCGGGTTCACCGGTTCTTTCCTGTCCCTGTCGGTCGAGCTCCCACCGGACGCAGCGCAAGACCTGACGCGCCAACACCTGATGCGTGTCGACACGCTGATCGAATGCGAGCGGAACGCAGGCATTTTCGCACGTCTCAACATTCAGCACGGCCCAAATACGGAACAGGTGTTGCGCAAACTTGACGAAAGCCGAACCTCGAACGCAATGGACTTTGACCTTGCGCATCTGTCTTTGAACGAGAAACGTGTTGAAAAGATCTGGCTGGATCTGATCTTTGACGATCCTGGGATGAATCGGATCGTTTTGCGCGATTTGACGTTTTGCCGCCATTTCCGAGCTGACTTGTAAGGTGCTTGCCGCATGACCCTTCCCTCCCTCACATGCACACGGTTCGAAGACGGGCTTTGGCAAGGCCATCTGCAGGCCGAAACGGAACCCAAGATCGAAGTGCGCTATCTCGGTGAACCGCTGGAAAAGTTCAGCGTTTCACGCGCGGATGGCGGTTGGGATCTGAGTATTCAGTTGCCCATCTCTGCCCTTTCCGAAGGGGTGCACTGTTTTGTGATCGTCGACACCGCAACGACGAACAAACTGGGCGACATCACGGTGATCGCGGGCACTCCCGCTGCGGATAACCTGAGGGCTGAGGTGGAGCTTTTGCGCGCCGAACTGGACATGCTGAAACGCGCATTCCGACGGATCTGCGGCAACGCGGAATAGGCCGGGCGTTCAGCCTGTCGTACCGGCTGGACCGTTAAACTGCTGTTTTCCTATCTTTTTTGACCGGCTTGATGCATTATCGGGACATCCGGAGCAACCTGGGTTTCTCAATGGACCGCAGTAGTATCATCAAGGTCATCGCCCTTATGGTGACCGCATTTGGGATCGGAATTGATTTTACCGGCGCTTTGATGCTGATCCCGGCCATCGAAAACAGCTTTGATGCCGACATTACAAGCACCCAGTGGGTGCTCAACATCTACGCCCTGTTTTTCGCCATGACCATGGTCGCCGGCGGGCGGCTCGGCGACATGTACGGGCACCGAAAGATCATGATCATCGGTCTTTCGATCTTCCTGTTTTCTTCCATCCTATGCTTTGTCGCCCCCGGTCTGGACTACCTGATCGGAGCACGGGCCCTGCAAGGCATCGGAGCCGGATGTATCTGGCCCTGCACACTGGCCTTCGGCGCCACCAAAGTGTCAAAGCCCGAGCATCGGGCTCTGGTTATGGGGCTGATCCTTGCGGGTGTAACCAGCGGCAATGTCTTCGGTCCGATGATCAGCGGCTTTGCCGTCAACCTTGGTGACTGGCGATTGTTCTTTCTGGCCAACGTCGTGTTTTCTTGCATTTCGATGGCGACAGCCCTGTTCTTGATGGAACGTGAGACCAAACACAAACAAGGCGAACACATCGATTTTGCCGGGATGGGCATCCTGTCGTTCGCGGTCTTGCTGCTGCTGTACGCCCTGGATGTCGGTGCGGATTGGGGCTGGACTTCGGTTCCGCTGCTTCTTCTGTTCTTTGTCAGCGCAGTCCTGTTCCTGTTGTTCCCACGTGTCGAAAAACGCGTAAAGGAACCTTTGCTGCTGCCTCAGTTGATGCAGAATCGAGAGTTTTTGATCACGCTGGGCCTGAATATGTTCAATGTGTCTGCGGCCTTTGTGGGTTTGCTGTATTTCCCGCAATACATGCAGAAAGTTCTGGGCTGGAGCGTGTTTCAATCGGCGCTCGGGCTGGCGCCTCTGACTGTGTTGCTTGCCGTCGGATCCATTGTTTCGGGAACGCTGTACAACGATTTCGGACCAAAACGGCTGATGTTCTGGGGCTACCTGATCGCGACAATTGGCACAGTAACTGTTGTCGTCTTGCCGCAGGGTCTTGGCTATTTCCAAATTCTGCCAGGCATGGCCTTCATCGGATTGGGGGCGACGCTGACTGTCGGGCCGTCGGGAACGGCGGCAGTCTGCGCGGTAAAGCCCGAACGGGCGGGTCTCGTCGGCGGGCTGAGCTTCATGACCCACCTGGTCTACGGGGCCATTGCCGTCGCCTGCGCCACGGCAATCATGTATGTCACAAGCCTTGCCAGCCTGCGCGACAAACTGACAGCGGCCGGTGTCACACTGTCTGATGCTGAACTTCAGGCAATCAATGGCGGAACGCTGACCACCAAATCCGCACAGGCAGTCATGCAGAAGCTCGGCGAAAGTGAAGTTGCGACGGTCAAAACCGCGATAGCCGGAGCATTCGATACCGGCATGAACATGGCATTTGTCTTTGCAGCGATTTCCGTGTCCGTCGGGATCGTACTTGCGCTGATGCTGGATGAAAGCAAGCTGCACAAAATAGAAAGCTGATCGCAGCCGATGAAAGATCTGTTCCGGTAACGAGGGCCGCCGAAACCGGCGGCCCAATTTATTTGTTACTGCGAAGGCCCGTTGTTGGGGTTGAAGGCCGACAGGCCTTTCAGGATATCGATGGCGTAGGCCAACTGATAGTCCTTTTCCCGCAACTCGGCAGTCGCTTCGGCACGGGCCCGGTCTTCTTCGATCTGGCGAATTTCATCCTCGCTCAGGCTGTCGTTGTTCAGGCTGCCACGCAAGTCGGCCTCGGACCGGGTGCGTGCATTGCCCTCTTCCTCTTCGGGTTCTGGGGCTGGGCGCGGTTGCTCTACGATGATGTCGGGGCTGACGCCAAGCGCCTGAATCGAGCGGCCCGAAGGCGTATAATAGCGTGAAGTGGTCAGACGCATTGCGCCGTCGCCGCGCAATGGCATGACTGTCTGGACCGAGCCTTTGCCAAAGCTCTTGGTGCCAACAACAATCGCACGGCGATGATCCTGAAGCGCCCCCGCCACAATTTCCGAAGCCGAGGCTGACCCGCCGTTGATCAGAACCACGATCGGCTTGCCTTCGGTCAGATCGCCAGCAGTTGCATTGAACCTTTCGCCTTCGCCTGGATCGCGGCCGCGGGTCGAAACGATTTCGCCTTCATTCAAAAAGGCGTCCGACACCTTGATCGCCTGTGTCAGCAAGCCGCCCGGATTGTTCCGCAAATCCAGCACTACGCCATTGACCTTTTCGATCCCGCCGGCTTCTTCGATCTGCTCTTTCAATCCGGCTTCCAGATTGGGGTAGGTCTGATCATTGAATGTGGTCACACGCAGAACGACGCTGGTGCCTTCGGTCCGTGCTCGTACGGCGGTCAACTTGATGGTGTCGCGGATAATGGTGACGTCAAACGGTTCCTGCTCGCCTTCGCGCACCACCGTGATCACGATCTCCGAACCGACCGGCCCGCGCATCAGATCCACCGCCTTGTCCAGCGTCAGGCCCAGAATGCTTTCACCATCAACGTGGGTGATGAAGTCGCCGGCTTCGATTCCCGCCTCGTCCGCGGGGGTATCATCGATGGGTGAGACGACTTTGACGAAGCCTTCTTCTTGTGTGACCTCAATCCCCAGCCCGCCGAATTCACCGCGTGTCTGCACGCGCATCTGTTCGGCGTCGTCAGGCGACAGGTAGCTGGAATGCGGATCCAGTGAGGTCAGCATTCCGTCAATGGCTGCCTCGATCAGCTCCTCCGGCTCGACTTCTTCGACATATTGGGCGCGGATACGTTCGAAAATGTCCCCGAACAGATCCAATTGCTCATACACGCTGGCCTTGCTTTCGGCCTCTTGCGCCAGCAAAGGTCCTGCAATCTGAGTGGTTGCGATAATGCCTGCCACAGTTCCGGCCAGACCGGCCATCACAAATCTCTTCATGTTTGTTTATCCATCCTTGTTGGTCCGAAACCACGATTCCGGGTCCACCGGACTATTATCCTGTCTTACCTCTATATAGAGCGTTTCTGACCGGTCAGTTCCAGTGCCATCACTTGTAGTTGACAAAATAGCGCCGATTTCCGGCGTTTCACCAGGCATTAGCCCCACCGGCGTTCCTTCGGTGATCACTTCTCCGGGTGTACCGAAGACTTCTTGCAACCCGGAAAAGACAAAAAGCAATCCGGGCTGGGGTTCCAGGATCATCAGGTTGCCAAGGTCCAGCAGCGGCCCACGATACCGGATCGTCGCCGCGGTGGGTGTCGTGACCAGCGCGCGCGGCCGGGTGCCCAGCACGATACCGGGGCGCTTCACCCCGGCGGCGTCCGTTTCCCCTGAACTGTGCAGCAGAACACCCTGAACGGGCAAAGCAAGGTTTCCTTTTCTGTTCGAAATATCGGCGTCGGTTTCGGCAATACCGCCTTCCGATATTTCGGCCAGACCGCTGGCAAATCCATCCAGAGTTTCCGTCGAGGAAATCAGGATCGCCGTGCTGATGGGGTCTTCGACAAACCGGCGCGGCAGGTCCGTTCGATCGGCAATGGCCTCGCTAAGCTTGGTGCGCGCATTCTGCACTCCGGTCAGACCCTTGGTCAGGGTTTCGGCGGCGTTTTGCTGCAGCTGGCGTAGTGTCCGGACCTCGTGCAAGTCCTGAGCAAGCGCCCGCGCACGTGCATTCAGGCCGGGCGTGACTTCGGCCAGCATCATGCCGGTACGCGCGGCCCCCAAAGGACCGGACGGATGCAGGATCAGAACGGGCGGCGTCGTCGTTTCGATGGTTTGCAACACGCCTAGCAACTGCGCGATTTCTTTTTCCCGCGCGCGCAGTTCTTCTGTCAGCTGCACCTCTCGGGTGGCGGCCTTTCGCAAGCCGTCGCGCATGGCGCTTAGCCCGGCTTCATAAGCCTGCACCGTTTCGGTCAGGGCGCGCACCCGATCCCGGGCGCTGTCGGCTTCGGCCAGCGCAATCGAGGCCTCTTCCAGCATCTGCGCTGCGTCCAGCGCGGCTGCCGACGGGTCCGTTTGGGCGCAAACAGGCGAGGCCAGCAAGACCGAAAGAAGCGCGGCCCGTAAAGTCATGACAGAAGGCTCTGGCCGGTCATTTCCGGGGGTTGATCCAGTCCCATCAGCGCTAGAAGCGTTGGTGCCAGGTCCGACAGCCGGCCATTGCGCATTTTGGCACCTGCGGGTCCACCGACCAGCGCTACAGGCACCCGGTTCAATGTATGAGCGGTATGCGGTCCACCGGTTTCAGGGTCGACCATGACTTCGCAATTCCCGTGATCGGCTGTCACGATCATGGCTCCGCCTGCTTTGTACAGCGCGGCAACCACCTGCGCCAGACCTTGATCAACGGCTTCGCAGGCCTTTATCGCGGCGTTCAGATCGCCTGTGTGCCCGACCATATCCGGGTTGGCGTAATTGGTGACGATCAGATCATACCCGGCTTCGATGGCCTCGACGAATTTGGCCGTGACCTCGGCTGACGACATCTCGGGCTGAAGATCATAGGTTGCCACCTTGGGCGATTTCGGCATGAAACGGTCTTCGCCAACCTCGGGCGTTTCCTTGCCGCCGTTCAGAAAGAACGTCACATGAGGATATTTTTCGGTTTCCGCCAAGCGGAACTGCCGCAACCCCTGTTTGGCAACCCATTCCCCAAGCGTGTTGACGATGGCGCGTTTCGGGAAAACGGTGGTCATGTAGGCGTTGTGCCCGTCGGAGTATTCAACCATTCCCAGCAAAGCTGACAGGGCCGGGCGCGGTCCGGTGTCGAAATCGTCGAATCCCGGCTCGCCAATGGCGCGCAGTATTTCCCGCGCACGGTCGGCGCGGAAATTTAGACAGAAAATACCATCGCCATCGTGGACACCTGTGTAGCCGCTCAGAACCGTGGGTGTGATGAATTCATCCGTTTCGGATTGGTTATACGCATGGTCCACAGCACCATGTACGGTGGCGGCGGTACGCCCCTGCCCCTTAATGATCGCCTCATAGGCTTCTGCAACGCGTTCCCAGCGATTGTCGCGGTCCATGGCATAATACCGCCCGCTGACAGTCACGATCCGTGCCCCAACCGGCAGGCGCTCTTCCAGTTCGGCCAAGAACCCAGATGCGGATTTTGGCGCAACGTCCCGTCCGTCTGTGATGGCGTGCAACGCGACAGGTACACCTGCGTCTGTCACGGCCTTGGCCGCAGCAATGATGTGATCAAGATGGCCATGTACCCCGCCATCCGAAGCGATACCCATCAAGTGCGCCGTCCCGCCCGAGGCCTTTACCTTACTGATGAAGGCCTGAAGGGCATTGTTTTCAAAGAAACTGCCATCCTCGATCGACAGATCAATCTGTCCCAGATCCATGGCAACCACTCGCCCGGCCCCAATGTTCGTGTGCCCGACCTCAGAATTTCCCATCTGCCCGCAGGGCAGACCCACATCCGGCCCATGTGTAATCAACGTCGCATGGGGGCCGCGTTCCATGATCGCGTCAAAGGTCGGCGTTTTCGCCAGATAAGGTGCGTTGGCCTGCGTGTCTTCGGACAATCCCCAGCCATCTAGGATGCACAGGACAACGGGTTTGGGGGCGGCCATGAAGTTTCTCCGGAAAACTGCTTTGACAGTCTTCTACCCGCTGCCCATCCGGGCGTGAACCGTCTTTGCGGTGTGTGAAGCAGAATTAATCGGTCCCTTCGTCACTTTGGCGCGAAACCCGCGTATTCAGTCCTTCAGATAATCCTTGTAAGGATGTGCCTTGCGGTTGCGGTATTTGACCGTCAGTTCCAGCGGAGTGTCGTTTTCGTCGTAAATACCGATCATGATCCCTGTGCCCCCGCTTCGGCTGCGCATTCCGATCAACTGCTCTTCAGACCGGGTTGTGCGCTGTGACGGGCGACGCGCCCAGGCAAACAGGTGATCATACATCTGGGCGATGACGTCCGTGTGGTCCGCACTGTCACCCAAGTCGTCCAGTTCGTCGGGATCGTTTTCAAGATCGAACAGGATCGGCCTGTGCCCGCCTTCGCAATGGACAAGTTTCCATTTCTCGTTGGCGACCATGAACATCACGGCATCGCGTACAGACGCATTCAGTTTTTGCGCAATGGGAGAAGCGGAGTAGTCGTATTCGCAGACTGCGACACTGCGGGGCGTTTTGTCGGCTTGCCCGCGAAGGATAGGCAGCAGGGAATGCCCTTCCAGGATATGCCCGGCCTTTTCGCCGCCCGCCACCTCAAGAAAGGTCGGGGCCAGATCAATCGCCTCGACCAGCGCGTCGCATGTGGTGCCTCGCGTGGCGTCCGCCTGAGAGGAAGGGTCGTAGATGATCAGGGGCATCTTTGTCGAGGCGTCATGGAAGAAGGTCTTTTCCCCCATCCAGTGATCGCCCAGAAAATCCCCATGGTCCGAGGTCAGCACGATCATCGTGTCGTCCATCCGCCCGGTTTCCTCCATCCAGTCGAACAACCGTCCCATCTGGTCATCCGCCTGTTTGATCAGCCCCATATAGGCCGGGATCACGGCATCGCGGACCTCCTGACGCGAGAAGGCCTGCCCGACTTTCGTGTCCATAAAGGCCCGGAGCACTGGATGCGCATTTTCGCGCTCGGCCTCGGACCGGACCACAGGCAGCACATGTTCGGGTCCATACATCGAGGCATAAGGCTCCGGCACTACGTAAGGCCAGTGCGGCTTGATGTAGCTGAGGTGACAGCACCACGGCCCGTCATGACTTTCCATGAACTCAATGCCACGGGTGGTCAGGTATGGCGTTTCACTGTCTTCTTCCGCGATATTTGCCGGCTCGGATGAGTTTTTAAGGAACCAACCTGACAATACGTTGCCGTCGGCATCCAGGCCGGAATTGGCAAAGTCATGCCAGGGATTGTCGCTGTCGTATCCTTTGTCCCGGAGATATTTATTGTATTTCTTTGCCCCGTCCGGATCATAGAACCCGTCCGGTCCTTCAGCGCGCAACCCGTCATCGCGTTCGAAGACGTCAAATCCGCATTCCGCGACGCGAGCGCCAATGACGCTGTCGGGTTCCAGTCCCAGGCGCGCCATCCCTTCGGCATCGGCAGCCATATGTGTCTTGCCGACCAGCCAGCACCCCATCCCCGCTTTGCGCAGGTGATCGCCCAATGTGATTTCACCAACTTTCAGGGGAATGTTGTTCCATGAGGCACCATGGGAATGCACATAGCGCCCGGTATAGGTCGACATGCGCGAACTTCCGCAGATCGGGGACTGAATATAGGCGCGATCAAACCGGACACCGCGTGCGGCCAGTTTGTCGATATTCGGGGTATGCAGGTGTGGATGTCCGTAACAGCTGAGGTAATCCCAGCGCAGCTGATCGAACATGATGAACAGGATATTTTTGGCTTCGGCCAATGCAATGCCCCCCTTTGATCCGGGACCTGCTTAGCTATTTCCTGCCCAAGAGCGAAGTCCAAACTTCAATCAGGCTTGCCGTTCCATCTGTTCGAGCATTTTTTTGGCGCGTTTGCACTGCAACTGGTCCCGCAGCGGGCTGTTGGGGTCGACGTCTTTTTTGCACACAACGCATTTGTCCGCGCCCGAGATTGCATTCAGGCCGCCGCAGCTGCCTTTGATCGTCTTGCCCATCAGCATGACGCCAAGCGACATCCCGACCATGATGATCAGCAGTAATACGAAGGCCAGAATAAATGTGCTCATCTCAGGTCCTGCCTGTCAGTTGGTGCCCAAAGCGTCTTTGAACGCGGTACTGTGAACAGTAATAAAGGCATCTTCGCCGCCTGTCACATCCCGAGAGATGAAGAACACGGCAAGTTTATGCTTTTCGGCCAGTTCCAGCCCCTTCTCCTGCCCCAGCGCCAGCATTGCCGTCGCCCACGCATCCGCCATCATCGCATTTTCGGCCAGTACGGTGACCGAGGTGGTGCGATGTGTGATCGGTCGTCCGGTCGTGGGATCGATGATATGGGAATATCGCACACCGTCCTGTTCGAAGAAGTTCTTGTAATCGCCCGAGGTCGCCATGCCCAGATCGTTCAGTGATACGATCAGTTGCAGGTTTTGCCCGCCCGCTTCGGGTTTTTCGACCCCGATGCGCCAGACCTCACCCTTGTCATTTTCGCCTTTGGTTACAAGATCGCCACCGATCTCGACCATGTAGTTCTCGATCCCCGCTTCGCTTAGGGTTTCGGCCACCGCGTCGATCCCATAGCCTTTGGCGATAGCCGACAGGTTGATGCCCACTGCCGGATCGGATTTGGCCAGCGTTCCGGCGTCACGGTCCAAGGTCAGCAGCCGGGATTGCCCGACACCTTCCAGAGCGGCTTGAATCTCAGCATCCGACGGCACCGGGTCCTCGGGCTTGCGCGGGCCAAACCCCCACAATTCGATCAGCGGGCCCAGAGTCACGTCAAATGTTCCGCCGGATCTTTCATGCACATCGTCAGCGGCGGTCAAAACCAGAGCGAACTCGTCCGAGACCGGAACGGGCGAAGTGTCGGTCGAAGCTGAAAATGTCGAAACCTCTGAGTTGGGATCCCAGTTGGACATCTTGGCGTTCACTGCGGCCAGTGTTTCCTGCACGGCTGCGGCCAGTGCTTCCTCATCCACATCTTCGCCAATGGCGGTGATGTTGAATGTTGTTCCCATGGTTTCGCCCGACAGACGGACCACTTCGGGTTCCTTGTCAAACAAACAGCCGGAAACAAACAGAACTAAAGCCAGAACAGGCAGATGGCGCATCGGGGAACTCCCTGGAAAACCTAGCCGGGCATATGCCAGCGCCCCATTACAGAGTCAAATCGACATCACAGTTTCATCGGCAGAAAACCCAGCACCAGCAATCCGACCCCGGCAGGTACACCAAACAGCCAGGCCCGTTTTTGCCATCCCGCCTGCTGCTGTTTCCACGCCATTCGGAAATTGTGACCACACACCACGACGGCGAAAAAGATCAGCGCAGCCAGCGGCGGTGTCAGATAAAGGTCTGTCAACGGGTCGGGATTCCTTGTTTGTCAGCAATTTTCCGGGATCAGGGCATTTGCACCCTATACAGGTCGGTTCGCTGCGGTAAGGTGAAAAGACAGCCATCTCAGATAAAAAGAGGAGATTGCCCATGGCCCCAAGCTCTTATCAGCCCCCCACACGCGGCGACAAATCTGGTTCTGCGACCTATAGCCAGTCAGCGGATTCGAACCTGTCGCATACGCAAACGACCGTGGCCAAGCTGCTTGAGGGTAAAGGTGATGCGGTGTTTGCGGTGCGTCCCGCCGATACGATTCATTCGGTAGTGGAACTGCTGAAGGAAAAAAGAATCGGCGCAGTGGTCGTGACCGATCAGAACGGAACCCTGCAAGGCATTCTGTCAGAACGCGATATCGTACGGCGCATGGCGGATACCCCCGGTCAGACTCTGCCGCAGTCGGTCGAAGATCTTATGACCAAGGACGTCAAGACCTGTTCGCCCGAAGACCTGCTGAACGATGTTCTGAAGACAATGACCGATGGACGTTTCCGCCACATGCCGGTTCTGAGTGATGGCCACCTGCGCGGTGTCATCACGATTGGCGACGTTGTTCACTTCCGTCTCAAGGAACTGGAATACGAAGCGCTGCGCATGAAGCAGATGATCGTCGGTTGACCAATTGACCTTCCGGGTTGCGGGCCGCATTTTCACTGGCCCGCGTCCCGAGTTGCGCAGATCAGGTCGAAACAAAGCGAACGCCGCCTCTGTAAATTTCAGCTGCTGTCAGGCGGTTCGTTGCAAATGCCCCGGTATCGACCGAGACAACGCCATTGTTGACCCTTGGGCGGTCTATGATTGTGTGTCCGTGCACAACCCATTGGCCATCTGCCCTGCGTCGTCTTGGAAACATCGGGTGCCCCCACAAACAGACCTGTCGCTGCTGGTCATCCACCGTTAGGTCGGGATCCAGCGCGGCATGGACGACAGTTACGTTTCCGCTGGACCAGATTAGTGGTCTGTCCCGTAGCCATGACAGCAGGCCCGCGCCCATGACCTGCTTCAACTTGCCAGCAACCGCTTCGGCAATTTCATTTGTTGGGTGAAGGTCAAATTCGGTAATCCCGAATGAAGCCAGTGTCTGGAATCCGCCATTCCGGAACCAATGATGTGCATAGCGTCCGGGCTCGTCCAGAAATCGCAGCAGCATGTCTTCATGATTGCCCATGAGGCACACGACTGGCCTGTTTGCTGCTGTGTCGAAGTGCTGCAGATGTCGCAGGACCTGTGCACTGTAGTCACCCCGGTCAATGTAGTCCCCGACAAAGATCAAAGGGCAGTCGTCCTCAACCCTCATCAGCAGGGCCTGAAGCAGGTCCAGCCGGCCATGAATGTCGCCAACTACGACAAACCGTTCATCGGGAGCGATTCCGGGAACGGATGTTTCCCGACCGGGCCGTGCCCGGCCAATAAACCCTTTGATCCAGCTCGTAACCATGTTCTACGTTCCCTAACCCGACCCGTTGGCAACGACAATCCCGGGCCGCCCACTCAGTACTTGACCGTCGGTGCCGGGCATTTGATATGACAAGCTAAAGTTAGATCTGAGCCTGGCAGGTTCAAAGACGATCTTATCGCAGGCGGCCATGTGGTTTGAAAGGTATTTGGGGATTTCATGAAACGAGTTTTGGTAACGGGAACTGCCGGGTTTATCGGATTTCATCTGTCAAAACTCCTCTTGGCCGAAGGGTTCCGGGTGCATGGCTATGACGGCATGACCGACTACTACGACGTGGCGCTTAAACAGCGTCGCCATCAGATGTTGCTGCAAACGCCGGGCTTTTCGGTCACCGAAGACATGCTGGAAAACCACGAGCGCCTGATGCAGGTCGCAGACGACTTCAAACCCGAGGTCATCATCCACCTGGCTGGCCAGGCCGGCGTGCGCTACAGCCTTGAAGCGCCACGCAGCTATGTTGAATCCAACATCGTCGGGACATTCAATGTGATGGAGGTTGCCCGGATCCATCAGGTAGAGCACCTTCTAATGGCTTCGACGTCTTCAGTCTACGGAGCGAATGAGGACATGCCGTTCCGGGAAACCGACAAGGCCGACGGACAACTGACCATCTATTCCGCGACCAAGAAGGCCAATGAATCGATGGGTCATTCCTATGCCCATCTGTGGGGCCTGCCGACCACGATGTTCCGGTTCTTTACAGTTTACGGCACGTGGGGCCGCCCTGATCTGGCTTACTTCAAGTTCACCGATGCCATTCTGAACGACCGTCCCATCGACATTTACAACAACGGCGACATGTATCGCGACTTCACCTATGTCGAGGATCTGGTACGGGGCATTCGCCTGCTGATAGATGCCGCCCCTGTGCGGCCTGACAGCAAAGATGAGATCGCCGAGGGAGACAGCCTGTCACCGGTTGCGCCCTTCCGTGTCGTCAACATCGGCAACTCGGACAAAGTCCGTCTGATGGATTTCATCGAAGCTATCGAGGACGCGTTGGGTAAGAAAGCGATCCGGAACTACATGCCGATGCAAATGGGAGATGTTCCGGCGACCTGGGCCGACACCAGTTTGTTGCAAAACCTGACCGGTTACAAACCCCAGACCGATATTCGTACCGGTCTGGCCAAATTCGTTGAATGGTATCGGCAGTACTATAAAATTCCCGCCGACTGAAAATGCGGGACAAAAAAACCGGCGCTAATTGCGCCGGTTTCTTCTTAACCGCCGAAGTCGTCCAGCATGATGTCTTCGCGGTCTACTCCGAGATCCAGCAGCATGTTGATGACGGACTGGTTCATGATTGGCGGACCGCACATGTAGAACTCGCAGTCTTCCGGTGCCGGGTGGTTCTTGAGGTATTCCTCGAACAGGACGTTGTGGATGAAGCCGGTATAGCCTTTCCAATCGTCTTCGGGCTGCGCATCCGAAAGGGCCACATGCCATTCGAAATTGTCGAACTCCTTGGCCAATTGGTCGAAATCCTCGACAAAGAACATCTCTTTCTTGGAACGCGCACCGTACCAGAAGGTGATCTTGCGGTTGCGATTCTCAAGGCGCTTGAGCTGATCGAAGATATGGCTGCGCATAGGCGCCATACCGGCGCCACCGCCGATGAAGACCATCTCTTTCTCGGTTTCGCGGGCGAAGAATTCACCAAACGGACCCGAGATCGTGACCTTGTCACCCGGCTTCAGGTTGAAGATGTAAGACGACATCTGACCCGGTGGGATACCGTCGGACCCCGGAGGCGGTGAAGCGACACGGACGTTCAGCATTATCATGCCTTTTTCGTCCGGATAGTTGGCCATAGAATAGGCGCGCTCGATCGGTTCGTTCACGACGGATTTGTACTGCCACAGATTGAACTTGTCCCAATCTTCGCGGTACTCGTCCTGCACGTCGAAATCGGTATAGGCCAGTTGGTGCGCGGGGGCCTCGATCTGGATGTAGCCGCCAGCGCGGAAATTGACGTCCTCGCCTTCCGGCAAATCCAGAGTCAGCGCTTTGATAAAGGTGGCGACGTTGTCATTCGAACGAACGGTGCATTCCCACTTCTTGACGCCAAAGACCTCTTCCGGAACTTCGATGTCCATGTCCTGCTTGACCGCGACCTGACAGGACAGCCGGTCACCACAAGCAGCTTCACGCTTGGTGATATGGCTTTCTTCAGTCGGCAGGATCGAACCACCACCCGAATGCACCCGCACACGGCATTGCGCGCAGGTTCCGCCACCACCACAGGCGGAAGGAACGAACAATTTCTCGGCCGCAAGCGTCTGCAGCAGTTTGCCGCCCGCCGGAACCGAGATGGTTTTCTCGCCATTGATGGTGATGTTGACGTTGCCGGTGGACACCAACCGCGAGCGTGCCGCCATAATGATGGCGACAAGCGCCAGAACGATCATCGTGAAAAGGATTACGCCTAGGCTAAAAGTTTCCATTGCGCCCTCCTTACAGTTTCACGCCAGAGAAGGACATGAAGGCCATCGCCATCAGTCCCGCGGTGATGAAGGTGATGCCCAACCCCTGCAGACCGTCCGGAATATCCGAATATTTGAGCTTTTCACGAACGCCTGCCATCGCTGTGATCGCCAGCGCCCAACCAAAGCCGGAAGACAGACCATAGGTGGCGGCCTCAGCAAAGTTATAGTCACGCTCGACCATGAACAGCGAGCCACCGAGGATGGCACAGTTCACCGTGATCAGCGGCAGGAAGATCCCCAGCGCGTTGTAAAGCGGCGGGAAGTACTTATCCAGAATCATCTCGAGGATCTGAACCATCGCCGCAATCACGCCGATGTACGAGATCAGCCCAAGGAAGGTTAGGTCCACATCCGGGAACCCGGCCCAGGCCAAGGCGCCCGGTTTCAACAGATAGCTGAGCAACAGATTGTTTGTCGGCACGGTGATCGCCTGGACGACCATCACCGAAATACCCAAACCCAGCGCGGTCGAGATCTTCTTGGAAACGGCGATGAAGGTACACATGCCGAGGAAGAAACTAAGCGCGAGGTTTTCAACAAAGATAGCCTTTACGGCCAGAGAGATAAGCCCTTCCATCAGTGCGCCTCTACCTGCTGGATTTTGTATTCACGTTCTTCGACCTGGTTCGGCTTCCACGTGCGGAAGGCCCAGATAATCAGACCGATGATAAAGAACGCGGACGGCGGCAGCAGCAACATGCCGTTGGGCACATACCAGCCGCCATTGTTGACGGTCTCCAGAATGGTGACGCCAAACAGCGACCCATTCCCGAACAGTTCGCGGATGAAACCAACCAGCAGCAGGATCAGACCATAGCCCATTCCGTTGCCCATGCCGTCGATGAAGGACGCGACAGGCGGGTTTTTCATAGCGAACGCCTCGGCGCGGCCCATCACGATACAGTTGGTGATGATCAGACCGACGAAGACCGAAAGCGTTTTCGAAATCTCGAAGGCATAGGCCTTGAGAACCTGATCCACCAGGATCACCAGCGAGGCGATGATCACCATCTGAACAATGATCCGGATCGAGCCCGGGATCTGGTTGCGCAGGCACGAGATAAAGAAGGACGAGAACGAGGTCACGAACGTCACCGCCAGCGCCATCACGAAGGATACCTGCAGCGAAGAGGTCACCGCCAGCGCCGAACAGATGCCCAGCACCTGCAGGGTAATCGGGTTGTTGTCGACAAGCGGGTCGACCAGCATCTCTTTCTTGGTCTGAGACATCAGAACTCTCCTGCTTGCAGTTTGGCCAGGAACGGAGCGTAGCCCGCATCGCCCATCCAGAATTTCACCAGGTTATCGACGCCAACAGAGGTCAGCGTGGCACCGGCCAGCGCGTCGACATAAAAGTCCGGCCCGGCGGCAGGCTGAGATTTGGCGACGGTGATTTGCAGATCGCCCGCGTCATCGCGAAGTTTCTTGCCATTCCACAGCGCTTTCCAACGCGGGTTGTCCACTTCCGCGCCAAGGCCCGGAGTTTCGCCGTGCTGATAGAACTGCAGGCCGAAAATATCGTTGCCGTTGTTTTCCAGCGCGATAAAGCCATAGAGCGTGGACCACAGGCCATAGCCGTGCAGCGGCAGGATGACCTTATCCAGTTCACCAGCATCATCCCGCAGCAGGTAGATCACTCGGAACTTGGACTTCCGCCCAATTCCAGCAGGATCGTCATCCAGAGCAACACTCAATTCGGGATCGCTGGCGGCGGCAAGGTCATCAAACGTTGCTGGGTCAAACTGGTCATCGACGAATTCGCCGGTGGCCAGTTCCAGAACGTGCGGCTCAAACGCAGCGAAGGCCTCGGTCACGTTGATGCCGGGTTCGTAAACACCTGCCACCTGAAGAACGTTGACCTGCTTGTCCTTCAGTTTGTTCGCTTCCTGTGCCGGACGCAGACTGACGGCTGCAGCGGAAACGACCATCGAAGCTACCAGACAAACGGCGACGGCAACAAAGATCGTCTTGCCAACCGAGTCCGGCGAGGCCGCCAGGAACCGGGCAATTGCCCCCTTGGGTTCTTGGGGTTGCGTATCAGACATGGCGACGCGCCCTCCGTTTGATGTTGGCCTGAACGACGAAGTGATCGATCAGCGGTGCAAAGACGTTACCGAACAGGATGGCCAGCATCATGCCTTCGGGGAAAGCGGGGTTCACTACGCGGATCAAAACAACCATGACACCGATCAGCGCACCGTAGATATAGCGGCCCAGATTGGTGTGGCTTGCCGAAACGGGTTCGGTCACCATGAACGCCAGGCCAAAGGCGTATCCGCCCAGCACAACGTGCCAGTACCATGGCATCGCGAACATCGGGTTGGTGTCAGAACCGATCAGGTTCAACAGCCATGTAAACGCGATCGTCCCGGCCAAACAGCCCACGATCAGGCGATAATTGGCTATTTTGGTCATCAGCAGGAAGGCAAGGCCGATGATACAGGCCAACGTCGATGTCTCGCCAAAGCTGCCCTGGATGGTTCCGAGAAACGCGCTGGACCAGGTGATGCCCTCAGCCGCAAGGGCCTGAACGCCCTCAGCCGCTGTTACCCCCAACGCTGTTGCGCCCGAAAAGCCGTCGACCGGCGTCCACACCGCATCGCCCGACATCTGCGCCGGATAGGCGAAGTACAGGAAAGCACGGCCTACAAGCGCAGGGTTGAGGAAGTTCTTGCCAGTGCCGCCAAACACCTCTTTGCCGATCACGACACCGAAGATGATGCCCAAAGCCACTTGCCACAGGGGCGTGGTTGCCGGCATGATCAACGTGTAAAGCATTGAAGTGACAAGGAAACCTTCGTTCACCTCGTGGCCGCGCACGGTGGCAAAGATGACCTCGAAGATACCGCCTGCGACAAGTGTGACGATGTAGATCGGCAGGAAGTAAAGCAATCCGTGCATCACGTTGGCAAACAGGCTGGACGGGTCCAGTGAAATGCCAAACATCTGCAACAAGGCGATCCGCCAGCCCGTGGCTGAGTCCGGCCCAAGGGCCGCAATCGCGGAATTGGCCTGATAGCCCGTATTCCACATGCCCCACAGGATACAGGGGATCGTCGCGATCACGACATAAGTCATGATCCGCTTCATATCCACATAAGACCGCGCGTGGGGGGCGACGGAGGTGACTGTTTTCGGAGTGTAGATGAAGCTTTCGACCATCTCGTAGATGGGGAAAAGCTTCTCGTACTTGCCGCCCTTGGTAAAGTTCGGCTCGATCCGGTCAAAGAAGTTGCGCAAACCCATTCGGATCAGCCCTCCTTTTCAATCTTGGTCAGGCAGTCGCGCAGCGCCAGCCCATATTCATATTTCGCCGGACAGGCAAAGCCCACAAGGCCCAGATCCTCTTCGTCCAGCTCCAGCGCACCCAGCGCCTGTGCGGTGTCCGTATCCATCACCAGCAGAGCACGCAACAATTGGGTCGGCAGGTAATCCTGCGGCATCAACTCTTCGAACGTGCCGGTAGGAACCATGGCACGGCGACCGCCGTTCAGGTTCGACGTCAGCGCGTACAGCTTTTTGGCAAAGGCCGAGCCCAACACAGGCTGAACCGCGAATTTCGAAGGCATCGGTCGGATCCAGCCCATCGGGATCTGGTCCGCGTCTTCGCGAATGATTGAAATCTGACGCGCAAAGCGGCCCAGATAGGCGGTCGGACCCTCGGCGTGCTGACCGGACAGGATCGACCCGGAAATGATCCGGGCGCTGCCGTCAACATTGACCTCGTCACGGGTCAGATCATCGGTCGATGCGCCCATGACCGTGCGGATCAGGCGCGGTTGACGCGCCCCGGGACCTGACAGCGCAATTACAATATTCGGGTCCAAATGGCCGGTCTGCATCAGACGGCCAATGGCGATCACATCCTGATAGCCGATCGTCCAGACACGCTTGTCCCCTGCCAGCGGCTCGAGGAAATGGATATGCGTTCCGGCCAGGCCTGCGGGGTGCGGTCCGGAAAAACCCGCCGCTTCAACCCCGGGCAATTCGGTGCCGGGCAAGGTGTCACCATCCTTGTGGCACAGATAGGTTTTGCCGTCCGTCAGGTGTGAAATCGCGCCGAGCCCGGCGGCAAAGGCATCACCGGCATCGGCGATGATCAGTGCTGCATCCGCTGCCAGCGGATCACTGTCCATTGCGGTTACGAAAATCGCTGCGGGTCTGGTGCCCGGTTCAGGCATCTTCGAATACGGGCGGGTTCGGAATGCGGTCCAAAGACCTGCGGCGCAAAGCTTTGCCGCAACACCTTCGGCGCTGTCCGTGTTACCCGTGCCCGAGAAATCGATGCCGGTGTCGTTGACATCCGAAACCTCAATCACGACGCTTTGGAGCACGCGCCGGGCGCCGCGATTGATGGCAATGACCTTACCGCTGAGCGGTGCGACCATCATCGCATCAGGCGCATCCTTATGGCAAAACAGCGGCGCGCCGCGCTGTACTACTTCACCTTCCTGAACCAGCATCTTGGGCTTCAGCCCCACAAAGTCCCTGCCCAGAACGGCAACCGTCGAAAACTCGGGCCCCGGCTGAATCTTCTGTTCGGGCGCTCCCTCTATCGGCAGATCCAACCCTTTTTTAAGTTTGAAAGTTTGCATGTTGCTACGTTCTTCCAAGCCTCTTATTTGCGCCCGCTATCACCGACCTTAATCAGGTTGGCACAGGATAGCGCGGATATTCATACGATTATTGTCGCAAAAGCGCCAGAAACCGGTTGAATTCCGTAAGCATAACTTCGGTCCCGGTCCCTTTACGCGGGGAATACCACAAACGCAAACCTGTTACCGCCTAAATTAAAGTTCTCAGGTCACAATACCGAAACAAACCTGTGTTTTTTCGGAACAAGTCCAAAAAATAGGATATCGCCCTGCCCGTTCTTCCGGTGTAAGCAGCCGATATGAACACTTCCGACGATCTGGACATCTTTCTGGTTGCCACTCCGGGCCTTGAAGCGCCGCTTTGCGCCGAGGCGCTGGAACAGGGATTCGCAGACGCGCGCAAAGTGCCGGGCGGCGTCAGCTGCCGGGGCAACTGGGCCGAGGTATGGCGCGCCAATCTTGTCCTTCGAGGCGCCAATAAAGTTCTGGTGCGGATCGGCAGCTTCCCGGCCATCCACCTGGCGCAGCTCGACAAACGGGCCCGCAAATTTCCCTGGGCTGACGTCCTGCTGCCCGATCTCCCCGTCCGGGTTGAAGCTACCAGCCGAAAGTCACGCATTTATCATGCCGGAGCGGCCCGACAGCGCATCGAAAGAGCGATCTCGGAAACTCTTGGGGCTCCGATCTCCTCGGACGCGGACATACGTGTGTTGCTGCGGATCGAAAGGGACATTTGCACAATCTCGATCGACAGTTCAGGCGATCCGCTGCACAAGCGCGGCCACAAACCAGCGATTGCAAAGGCCCCCATGCGGGAAACCATGGCGGCCATGTTCCTGCGGGAATGCGGATTTGACGGGACAGAGCCCGTTTTGGACCCGATGTGCGGCTCAGGCACTTTTGTCATCGAAGCAGCAGAAATGGCCTTGGGATTGGCACCGGGTCGGTCGCGGCACTTTGCCTTTGAAAAGCTTGCGACTTTCCGCGCCGACGAATGGGAAAAGCTGCGCCAGCCCGCTCCTCCGCACGATTCTGTTCCGACGTTCCACGGATCAGATCGAAACGCCGGGGCGGTCGAGGCCGCATCCACCAACGCATCACGCGCGGGCGTCGCGCTGATTACGCGGTTTCAGCACCGCGCAATCAGCGTCATCAAAGCACCTGAAGGACCGTCGGGACTGGTCATAGTCAATCCGCCCTATGGCGGCAGGATCGGCGATGAAAAGCGGTTGCGGTCCCTTTATGGCAGCATGGGAAAAGTGCTGATGTCACGATTTGCCGGCTGGAGAGTCGGCATTGCAACCAGCAGCCAGTCGCTGGCCCGCGCAACCCGGCTGCCGCTGTTGCCACCGGGACCCATAGTGGACCATGGCGGAACAAAGATTCGCCTGTATCGCACGGATCCACTGACCTGATGCTATCTGTCCGACAGGTGAATTGTTCAGACGAAGTTTTTTACCGGTTTTTTCGAGTATTTTTCCGAACGACCACCTTAGAATCCCTCTTGCGCATCCAGTTCACCGGGTATAGATCACCCGCCACGGTCGGAGTGTAGCTCAGCCTGGTAGAGCACTGTCTTCGGGAGGCAGGGGTCGGAGGTTCGAATCCTCTCACTCCGACCAATAAAACAAGGCGCCCAAGGGCGCCTTTGTTGTTTTCTGCGGATCGGCCGCAACGATATCCGCAACGTTTCATTCGCTAGATGTGCGCAGTTCGTTCGCAACCGGCATCCACCAATTACCGCAGTTTTTTTCAGATCTTCCAGTCCATAATCTCCGTTGCGTTCTTCAGCGCATCTGGGCTGTACGACCTATAGACGTTTTCCAGGGTCTCGCGCGAGGTCGCAAAATAGGCCGTGGCGTCCTCCAGCGTCATGCCGCGCATGAACGCCCAGGTAACCGCTGTGTGCTTCAGGGTGTGCGGTGTCACGTCCTTAAGACCGGCTCGCTGGACGGCAGCACGGAATGCCTTGTCGATCCGATCTATCGGCACGCCCTTGAACGACACCACGTGGCTCCCCTCCTGCGTCCAGGTCTTCATCTCTGCGTGGAGCGTGCCAGGCATCTTGATCATTCCCTTGCGCTTCTTGGTCTCGGCCTCGGCCTTGCCAAGGAAATGGATCACCCCACTGTCGAGCTCGACCCAGCCGCTATCAAGGGAGGGCACCCACTTCAGCCGTGTGATCGCGGTCTTCCGACGCCCGGTGTATAGCGCTATCTTGATGAATCGCTGGACGTGAGAAGCAGAGGCCTCCAGCAAGCGCTGGACCTCCTCCTCGGTCAGCCAGCGGTCATTGGCGACTCCCTTCTCAGGCAGGGTAACAATCGGTGCATGGCTGATCCTGCGCGACGCCAAGGCGTATTTGACGGCGGCGTTCAGGGTGTTCATCTCGCGCCGGACGGTCCATGCGGCGCACCGTCTCCAAGCCGTGTAGCCGCGACACCTGTCGATGTCGATCTGGGACACCTTGAGGTCGCTCCAGTAGGGCGAAAGTGCCTGTATCGTGTAGAGCAGACGTTCCCTGTCGCGGACCACCTTTACCTTGGCCTCGCCGTAATGCACCAAGATTTCGCCGACGGTGATCTCGTTCGGGTCGCGGACGCGATCATCTTGCCGCTTTTTGCTGGCGATGTAATTGCTCAGGACTTCTTCCGCTGCCTCATGAAATCCATCACCAAAGCCTGTCCGGATCTGCTGTCCTCCGTCGAGGATGACCCATGCGCCATCGTCTTTGCGTTGGAAGAGCCGGGCCGGTTTGCGTTTACGTGGCATGTCGTTGTGAACCTCTTCAATTCCTCGCGGGTCATGTAGTATCGCTTGCCGAGGCGAACCGCATTGATCTCGCCCTGGTGGATCATGGTCCGAACCGTTCTGGGGGTGATCGTGCGATGTAAGGCGGCCGCGAATTCCTCGATTGTGAGGAGCGCTTCGTCACTACTCATTACGTGACCACCCGGAGGGTTGTATCCATAACCCAAATGTCAGGGTGGTGTTCAGCCATCGAAGTTTCGGACTCGGGTGCCGAATTCCTGATCTGCGTGCGCATTGCCGGGAGGCTCCTTTTTCGTGTGATCAAGAAGTCTATAGCAAGCACAACGTCGGATGCGCGTTGTAGATCGGAGAAAAATCATAAGCTATTAATATATTTCGAAAGAAAATTTTGGATGGTGCCGCGCCCCACCATTTTCGATAGTGATTTCGATAACCCAGGGACTGACTACAAGTTCAGGCTGCCGCTCCCTAGCGTGCTTCCCGCGCCGACTTCTGCGCCCAACTAAAACAAGGCTGCGTAACTAAGATGATCCTTTGGCTGAAGTGCCCGTCCACACTGCCTTGACTACGCGGCTACTGATCATCATCAACGATAGCTGTCCTGTTTTCTGCACACTCTTAGAGAACAAGTTCGATCCAGCGGTTGCCGGTAGTCGAAGCTCTCCTTTTTTAACCAAGCGCGGAGTAGATATGTCCACGCGATGTTGGCCGTCACGATTAACAAATCGGCACGGAAGGTCGGGCCGACTGAGTTGAAGAGGTGAACAGTAGCGATCATTACCTCATTATTATCAATTCAAGTAGAAGCGTATTCTTAGAACGCGGCAGAGAACCGTTTTGTAAGACAGATCACCCGCCACCGGATGTTCACTTCGGCATGTCACAAAGTTCAAGGTAAAAAAAATTTCACAAAAAGACGTAAGTCGACAGCCGCAGCGCTATAAAAAAATTGCGCGCTAAAAAGATCGCCCGCAAAAACCCACTGTTGAAAGGAATCCTATATGGACGCCGCACCCAACCGCCTTGGCGGAACAATAGATGTTGGTAAACTGAATGTTCCCACCATCGATCTCAAGAAGAATATCTCTGGAGAAAATCACGATTTCATCGACAAGGGCACAGTGTTTTTCTTGCTGAAGACGATGGCCGATGAGCTTAATGGCGACAAGGATGCTCCGAAGCTTGTCAGCTGCCTTCTGGGTATGACCAATGAATTGCTCCAGATGCTTGAACACCAGGAGTTAACTCATATAACGCCCACCAACATCGACGGAACAGGATCGGTTACCGAAACCCCGTTGTTTCCGCCGCAGATTCCGCCTTTGCCCCCGCTTACCGCACTGCGCCAGCTTTCTCGTGAAGATCAGGCTCGCTTTCTCGATAAGCGTGCCAGTGATCTCATGCGCGAAATCGAAGGTCTGCGTTTAGGTTACTATGAGGCACCGGATTACCGGCAGAGCTATCGGATGATCGAGCAGGCTCGTCGCCGATTTCGCAAGTTGCGCGACACCGCCATGAAGCTGGGTCACTGGACTGATGGACGCTGGAACGCAGGTTCAGAAGAAACCTACCTCGTCTGATCTGGCGCTAGCCACCTCCCACCCAACTCAAGCACAAAGACAAGACCGGGATTTCGACCGCAAGGTCGGTCCCGGCCCGAAGGAGATGTGTTAAATGATCAAACCTGCACACGACATCCGGCTGACCAAACTCAACCGCGTTCTGAACCTGATCCCTACGAGGTATCGCGCGCGCGAAGCTGAGCTGATGCCGAATAAATGGCCGGAGTATCGTTTTCTGACCCCCATGGATGCCACGAAACAGTTCCATCGTGCCTATATCGAAGCATACAAAGATTACTATCGTGAGAATATCGATGTGATCGCTGCATCCGATATCAAGATCGGCTTCAAATTGAGCCTTCACAAACGGAACGCTCATCTGACCCAGCTCTACATCGCTCGCCAGAAAGCAGACCAGATCGGCCTGCCTTATCCCGCTTACTTGGAGTTCGTTTTCAAGTTCGCGGCCGCTCGCCGTTACCGACATCCGCCACAACCAAATCAGCTTTGGCCTGGCGAGAAGAAACGCGATGCCTGGCTGACCAAGATAGTGGCGTTCTGGAGTGACGACCGCCATGGCCTTGAATTGAACCGGATGAAGGCCATACCCCAGTACGCATTTTTTTCCGACCGGGGCCTTCCGGCGCAGCGTCAATTTCGTAAAGAGATGCTCGATTTGGTGAGTCGCGGCGTATATTCAGTAGACGGGTTTGTTGCCAAGCACGTGGTCGAGCGCCAGTATTTCCGTGCCGTTGATTGTCACTTCCTTGGGGAAAAGGCCGTCGAATGTGCTGAACGCAAAGCACGAGAAGACGTTGCCAACGGCTTCCTTAGAACCGTTGAGCTCAAGACGCCTACAAGCAAGGAGTTCTACCAGAGTTGTTTTGGTGTGCCCGGAGTAGTCACGTCTGACAATCCTATTTGCTCGACATGTACACAGCGTGGAGATTGTGAACTGGCGCGCCAGACGGTCATCTCGAAAACCCTTTCAGAAACGGGCTTTGCCGATCCGATTGCCGAGGCCGATAGGCGGGCAAACCGGAGGCGTGTGAATGCATGTCGTACTCGCCAGAGTGCCTCGAGATTAGAGACCAACGCTGCACCGAAGGTGGAGGTGGCCGTGTAATGGCCCCCTTGTGTCAAATATAGTGTAAGAGAAAAGAAGTTAAATATTAGGGGAGCGTTACACCCTCCGGAGATCAAGAAACCCCTCCGGGCATGTAATGCCCCCCTAGTTAAATACTTTCTCCGGAACATCCCTCCTGAAGAGTAACCTGTCACAAGGGGGGCATTACACCTTCATTTCCATGAACGCAGAGCCGACCATCAATCGTCTGGTTGGTTCGTTCCTAGGACGCCCAAGATATGCTCGGCCACCCTCGCCCGTTGGCCAGAATTCTCAACCCCAAACCTGCAGAAGGCCTAACCGCATGAATGCTATCAATTTCACTATGTCCGGCCAACAGCTCTCAGCGCTTGACTGCGTTAGCTCCTGGCTGAAGAACGATGCCAAGACAAATAAGATCTTCCGGCTCTTCGGATATGCTGGCACCGGCAAGACGACAATCGCGCGACATCTGGCCAGCGGTTTGAATGGAGGGGTTGTTTACGCGGCCTTCACTGGCAAAGCGGCTATGATGATGCAGCGAAACGGCTGTGAAGGCGCTTCCACCATCCACAGTTTGATCTACAAGGCTGTTCAGGGATCGAATGGTAAATTCAGTTTCCACCTCGATCCGGATAGTGCAGCAGCGGATGCGGACTTGATTGTGATCGATGAGTGCTCAATGGTTGACTTAGACTTAGCGCGTGACCTGATGTCATTCGGAACTCCTGTCCTCGCACTTGGTGATCCTGCCCAGCTGCCGCCGGTGGCCGGCGAGGGTTATTTCACCAACGCCAAGCCTGACGCCATGCTGACCGAAATCCACCGTCAGGCCAAGGACAGCCCGGTCTTACAACTGGCGACAGACATTCGTGAAGGGAAACCGTTGAAGTATGGTGCCTATGGGAACAGCCGTGTGGTGCCGGACGGGAGTCTTGAGATCGATGAGATATTGGATGCGGACCAGCTCCTTGCCGGTAGGAACGTCACTCGTTCCCACTACAACGAAGAAATCCGCAGGGCCTTGGGACGCACCAGCGACCTGCCTGAGATTGGCGACCGCCTTGTGTGTCAGCACAATGACCATGGCCTTGGTATCGTCAATGGAGGCATGTTCACTGTCGTCTCAGAACCGAAGAATTCCCGGTTTTCGGGGACTTTGTCGTTGGAACTGAAATCGTGCGACTTCCCGGATCATGAAAACTACCGCGTACGGGTGCATCCGGAGTATTTTACTGACGACGAAGGGAGATTGGCGGACAAGGAACGAAAAAATTCTCAGCAGTTTAAATATGGCTACGCGTTGACGGTTCATAAAGCCCAAGGCAGCCAGTGGGGCCACGTGATTATAGAGGACGAAAGTCACATCTTCGACAAATATGCGAGGAATTGGCTCTATACCGCTGTTACACGGGCTTCTGAATGCGTGACCTTGGTTACACGCCTCTAGAAGCATTTCCACATTGAAGGCATCATTGGGCAGGCACTTTCTGCCCAATGAAGATGTTCCCTGACGCTATATCAATGGGAGCATTGAACCTCAAAGTCTTGTGGCAGCCAGAATGCATCCTATTCGTGTCCAGAGGCGACTTCTAGGACTTCGCCTTGACCAGACAAGGCTTGCTCAGATGTTTCCTGAAATAACGTTTCAGAAATCTGACGGAAGATTGCCAGAAGCAGAATGACAGCTTACGATCAGGGCAGCATATGGGCCGTTCGATACACGTCAGAGTTTGACAGAAACCGGACTTTCGTTGCGGTGCGAGCGCGTTATCGGCAACACGCGAAAGCAGACATTCGCTGCGCTTAGTGCCAATGACCGCATTGCGGACATAGCTGCCGTAGGCTCAACGGTTGCTGAGGACCGGTCTCAGCCCCAAAGCGGTCATGCTTGATCGGCACGTCGGGCGAAAAGCAGACCTTCGCTACTCTCGCGAAATAGCCATTCGCATTCTTGGTTAGCGGCCATTCGACAGCGGTTGCATGAATTGGCGTATTGGTCCGCTGGAGCGCGCCAACAGAGGAAACACCAGACGTTGTCGGCCTGGCTACTTATCAGGATGTTTGATTGCCGATTTCGCGGCTTTGCAACCCGCTTCGCAATTACGGCACAACTCTGTCGCGGCCTATCCAAGAGATTTCAACGATTTCGATAAGTGGGCGGCAACCTATTATGGTTTTGTTAAATATGTAAAATCCTTTTGGACGCCGTGTTCTCAGCGGGGTTGTGAATAATTATGCTGTCTAAATATACAAATTCTCCCCTTACTTTGCAGCGTTATGTTAGCGTTATCGCTTTGGGATTGACGCTTGTTATCACCGGTTAGCCGGCACCCAGCACAATTTACGAAGCATTTCGCGTTGCCGACCCAATTGCCCGGCAGCCAAGGAACATACACTGGAGGAAATATGTCCCTGTTGCAGACCATTACCCGTAGAGCCGCCTTGCTTTCTGTCGCCGCTGTCGCACTAACTGCCGGGACAGCGTATGCAGGCGATGTCAAAATTGGCTTTCTGCTGAAAACCATGCAGGAAGAGCGCTACAAGCGTGACCGCGCCGCGTTTACTGCGAAAGCCGAGGAACTGGGCGCCGAAGTCATCTTTGATTCAGCGAACAATGACGAGCTGACCCAGCTGGCGAAATTTGAAAATATGCTCGCCAAGGGTGCGAACGTCATCGTTTTGCAGCCTGTGAACACCGGTACCGCCGGTAGCATGGTCAGCATGGCAAACAGCGAAGGTGTGCGCGTTGTCGGGTATGACTCGATGCTCGTGGACGGGCCGCTGGATGCGATGGTGATGCAAGACAGCTGGGCCGTGGGCCGCCTGCAAGGCGAAGCCATGGTCGAATGGCTGCAGGAGAAGAACGGAGAGGTGTCCGGCAAGATCGCCCTGATTCAAGGTCAACCCGGCGACTCCAACGCGATTGCGATGAGCAGCGGTGTGTTGGAGATTGTCGAAGCGAACCCGGGGTTGGAACTGGTAACAAATCAGGCGCATGAAGGTTGGTCATCTGAGAAGGCCATGGCGACTGCGGAAAACACGCTGACCTCTAACAGCAACAGCATCGACGCGTTTATCGCCAACAACAGCGGCATGGCTCGTGGTGTTATCGCGGCACTGGAAGCACAGGGGCTGGCGTCATCGGACAAAGTGTTTGTAGCCGGATCTGATGCCGATCTGGCTAATATCCAATATGTTGCGCAAGGCAAGCAGGCTGTCGAAATCTGGAAGCAGATCGATCCTCTGGCTGAAACTGCAGCAGCGGTGGCGGTTGCCTTGGCTGCAGATCCGGAAACTGCGCCTGCCGATCTTGTCGAAGTGGACAAGGTTATCAACAACGGCTTCGCCGACGTACCGACAATCGTGACCCCCATCACGCTTGTGACGCAGGACAACATCGATGACACGATCATCGCTGGCGGTTTCTACTCTAAAGAAGAAGTCTACGGGAACTGATCCTCCGGACTGTTTCCTGAAGGAGGGCGTTTCGCCATCTGGCTAACTATGCGTGTACTCCCCGCGCGCGGCTTCATGGTGCCCTCCTTCCTTAAACCCCTCGCGGCAGGATTGCCGGTCAGGGTGGGGAATGTTCGAAATACCTTTCTGAATGTGATGGGAAAAAGCATGTCTGAAGTCGTCCTGAAAATGCAGGGTATCATCAAGGATTTTCCCGGTGTTCGCGCCCTGAACAATGTCAATTTCGAAGCCCGCTCGGGCGAACTCTTGGCGTTGATGGGAGAAAACGGAGCGGGCAAATCCACGCTCATGAAAGTGCTTAGCGGGGTTTGGCCCTATCCAACTTACGAGGGCGATATCTTTTTGCGCGGTGAAAGAGTCCGGTTCGCGAATACGAAAGAGGCCGAGGCAGCAGGCATTGGCATCATCTATCAGGAACTCAACCTGATCCCCGGTTTGTCGGTTGCCGAAAACATCTTTCTGGATCGCCAGTTCACTGACGCCAAGGGCCGGATCAACTGGAACCAGACATTTGCTGAAACACAAAAGCTGTTGACCGAACTGGGCATCAACGACATTCGCCCGACCGATCTGGTGCAGAATATCACCGTGGGCAAACAGCAGATGGTCGAGATTGCCAAAGCTCTGTCACTCAAGGCCGAGATACTGGTGCTGGACGAGCCGACGTCGGCGCTGACGGACAAAGAGGTCAAGGATCTCTTCCGCATCATTCGCAAACTGAAAGCCGATGGCGTCTGCATGTGCTACATCTCGCACAAGATGGAA
Source organism: Ruegeria sp. AN11 (assembly GCF_056536005.1). Lineage (NCBI taxonomy): Bacteria > Pseudomonadati > Pseudomonadota > Alphaproteobacteria > Rhodobacterales > Roseobacteraceae > Ruegeria > Ruegeria sp. AN11. The sequence continues at coordinate 75,737 of NZ_JBQFJD010000002.1, forward strand.
GAGATCGAGCAGATCGCCGACCGGATTGCGGTTCTGCGCGATGGCCAGACCATCGGTGAAGTCACGCCTATCGCGGATATCACGCTTGATCAGATCATCGCCCGAATGGTCGGGCGCGACATCAAAGATATGTTCCCCAAGGTCGATTTCACACCGGGTGAGGTGACTTTGGAGGTCAACGATCTGTCCGTCACAAACCCCGACCTGCCTGGCAGCTATCTGGTCAAGAACGCTAGCTTCGTTGCCCGCAAAGGCGAGATATTGGGCATCTCCGGGCTAATGGGCGCTGGCCGGACCGAACTGGTTGGCGGTGTATTCGGTGCCTATCCGGACCAGACTACCGGTGAAGTGAAGCTGAACGGGCAAAAGCTGGACATCAAATCGCCGAAGGACGCAATTGATGCCGGCATCGCGCTGCTGACCGAAGATCGTAAGGCTTTGGGGCTGTTTCTGGACAAATCCATTTCCTTCAACACGACGATTTCCTCGCTTGAGACGATCAGTTCAAAGGTTCTGGGCATTATCAACACTCAGCAGGAGCGCAAAGTCGTTAAGGAATATGTCGACCAGCTTGGTGTCAAAACACCTTCGATTGACACAGTAATCGGTACGCTTAGCGGCGGTAACCAGCAGAAGGTCATTCTGGGTAAGTGGCTGAACTCGCGCCCAGATGTGTTCATTCTGGATGAACCTACGCGCGGGATCGATATCGGCGCCAAGGTCGAGATTTACAAACTGCTGAACGAACTGGTCCAGCAGGGTGTCACCGTCATCATGATTTCTTCCGAACTGCCCGAGGTTTTGGGCATGTGCGACCGGATTCTGGTGATGTGCGAAGGCGAGATCGTGTCGAACTTTGAACGGGACGAAGCGAAGAAAGAAGCAATCATGGCGTATGCCACCGGCAGCGCATAAGGGAGGAAGCAAATGAGTGCTGACAGCAACGTTGCAGGTGTTGGCGTCAATGGCGCCAAGGAAAACCACCTGATAAACTTCATAAAGGACAACGCGACGCTAATTGCGTTGATCGTGCTTGTCGTCGGGCTCAGCTTTGCCGACGACGCGTTTTTCACCGCGAGGAACCTTAGCAACCTGTCCCGTCAGGTTACCATCATCGGGATCATTGCCGTAGGCATGACTATGGTCATTCTGATTGCGGGTATTGACCTATCCGTTGGCTCTGTCGTCGGGTTATCAGCGGTCGTCTGTACGCTCATGATGCAATGGGGCGTGCCGACAATATTGGCGGTGCCTGCAACCCTTTTGATCGTGGGTGTCGGAATAGGTCTGTGGAACGGGTTCTGGATAGCCAAGTTCAACATACCACCATTCATCATAACCCTTGGAATGCTGACCATTGCACGCGGTTTGGCTCTGACCCTGACCAACGGCAGTTCTGTACCGGTAACGAGTAATGTGTTTCCATTGATTGGTGGTGCTTATATCCCGCCGATGATGTCCAGTATCGTGCTGATCTTGTGTGCTGCGCTTGCTGTTTATTCGATCTTCCGGGATGTTCAGCAAAGCAAGGCGCATGGCGTCGAAGTGAATATGCAGGAACTGTTGGTCAACGGGGCCGTAATGATCGGCGGGTTTGCTTTGGCCTTCCACGTGTTCACCAGCTACAAAGGGATCCCCGTTCCTGTTGCGATCTTTGCAGTCATTGCGTTTGCGGGGATCTATACGCTGAACAGCACCCGCTTTGGTCGCCGCCTCTATGCGCTTGGCGGAAACGAGGATGCGGCTCGCCTTTCCGGCATCAACGTCGTCCGCACCAAGATGATTGTCTATACGGTCATTTCGGTTCTGTCGGCGCTGGCTGGTATCATCCTGGCCTCTCGCCTTAACGGTGCCTCACCCAACCTTGGAACCATGTTTGAGCTTGATGCGATTGCAGCCGTTGTTATCGGCGGTACCAGTCTGGCGGGTGGTTCTGGCAAGGTGAGTGGAACCATCATCGGTGCCCTGCTGATCGGGGTCCTGAACAACGGCATGAGCCTGCTTGGTGTGGTCACGTTCTATCAGTTGATCATCAAGGGCCTGATCATCATCCTCGCCGTCTGGTTCGATGTGATGCAGAAAAAATAATGTTGCTGGCCTGCCCCCGGTCACACGCACCGGGGGCAAAGCCAAAATCCCCGAAAACTTGAATGACAGTTGGGAGGTAAGCGATGGTCCAGTCCATTTTAGCAACCTTACGCACAGACGGCCTCAGAGCTTTGGGTTTGGCCGGCCTTCTATCCGCATCGCTGCCAATGATCGCGGCAGCGCAGGACAACGCTACAATCGGGTTCCTGCTCAAGACCATGCAGGAAGCCAGATACCAGACTGACAAATCCCTATTTATTGCGCGCGCGGAATCCCAAGGCGCAGATGTGATCTTTGATAGCAGCGGCAATGATCCATTGCGTCAGTTGCAGCAGGTTGAGGAAATGCTGGAATCGGGGGTGGACGTTCTGGTCCTGCAACCCGTCAACACCGCAACCGCTGGTGCCCTTGTTGATTTGGCCCACGATCAAGGCGTCAAAGTGGTCGGGTACGACTCGATGCTGCAGGACGGGCCGCTTGACGTCATGGTCATGCAGGACAGTTGGGCTGTCGGGCAGCTTCAGGCCGAAGCGATGGTTGACTGGCTGAATGATACCCGCGGTGAGGTCAAAGGCCGGGTCGCCCTGATTCGCGGTCAGCCTGGTGATGCCAATGCCGAAGCGCTCAGCAGCGGTGTGCTGAAAGTGATTGCCGATCATCCTGGGCTCGAGCTTGTTGCGGATCGAAGCCATGTAGACTGGTCTCCCGATATGGCCAGAGACACTGCCGAGAACCTACTGGTCGAATATGACAACGACATCGATGCGTTCATCGCCAACAACAGCGGGCTTGCCTTTGGAGTCCTGGCAGCATTGTCGGATGAGGATCTGGCATCAGCTGATCAGGTCTTTGTTGCCGGGTCAGATGCTGATCTGAAGAATGTCCAAATGGTCGCCAATGACATACAGGCGCTGGAAATCTGGAAGCAAATCAAGCCTCTGGCCTATGAGGCGGCGGATATTGCCGTGAAAATAGCGCAGTCTCCGGATGCCGAAATCAGCGAACTGATCGGTGAGCATACGCTGATCGACAATGGTTTCGCGGAAATCCGGACGGTTATCACCCCTGTCTTCGCAGTGTCAAAAGATACGATCGACAGCACGGTGATCGACGGCGGGTTCTATACCAGCGAACAGATCTATCAGAACTGAAGCTGCTATAATCACGCATACGCCCGTCGACAATACAGCGAATAAAAGCAAGGGACCGAAATGTCTGACAAGATCAATGTCGCAGTCCTTGGCCCGATCCCAAGGGACAATATCACCAGCTATCAGGGTGAGAAATTCAATAAATTTGGCTGCGCGGTCTATACAGCGGTCTGTATGTCTTCGCTGGCCGGTCCGGGTTCGCGGATCAACGTCGTCAGCCATGTGCGCAGGTCGGACGTCGACAATGTTCGCAACTTGCTGTCTGAGTTTCCGTATCTGGATGTCAGCCATGTTACAGGCGACGCCGATCAGGGCGCGGTGATCGATCTGGTCTACGTCGATCAGAACCATCGCAACGAAAAGCAAACGGGTTTCATGAACCCGATCCTGCCCGACGACATCGAAGACCTGATGGATTGCGAGGCTTTCGTTTTCGTTCCGATCACGGATTTCGAGGTTCCGTTGGAAACGATCCGTTACATCAAGGCCAACAGCGATGGTCTGGTTGTATTTGATGCACATGGTCCCACCAGCGGGTGTTCAGCACATGGTGAACGGTATCATAAATTTTGGATCGACCGAGATCGCTGGCTTCCGCATATCGACCTTCTAAAGATGAATTTGGAGGAGGCTCAATGCAGTTGGTTCAAGGGAGAATACGGTTCTGACGAGTTGCAGGAAGTAAGCGAACTCACGATGGACCAGTTGCCCAAGTTCGCCCAACACTGCCTGGATCTGGGCGTCAAGGCGCTCTACGTCACGCTGGATCAACACGGCTGCGCCGTCTACCACAAGGATGCAACCGGCCGGATGCGGGAACATCTGGTTAAGCGAGTGCTTGTCGAGGATGTGGTCGACACCACGGGCTGCGGTGACAGCTTTGCTGGTGGCTTGGCTTTTGGCTACCTCAAGACTGGCGATTTCGTCAAAGCCTGCCAGTTCGGAAACTGTGCGGGAGCGCAGCGCTGCTCGAGCAGCGAGCTGGATGTCTACGGATCACTGCAAGAAACCGAACGTCAGATTGCCGAAACCTACGGCGACTGAATTATCCGAAATATCACCCGAATGGAGCCCTGACATGCAGACAATGCTGAGCAGTCGCGACTGGCTGATCGAAGAAACCCAATTCAATCTGGATGAAGCGAACTTCAAGGAGACCATTTTTACGGTCGGCAACGGCTATCAGGGCACACGTGGGTCGCTGGAAGAGGGCCACAAAGGAGAGCTGTCTGGCACCTATCTGGCCGGTGTTTACGATCACCATGACTCGACGGTGATCGATCAGGTCAATGTGCCTACCTGGCTGCCGCTTCGGGTCCGTGTCGAAGGTGAAATTCTGGATGTCCAAACGTGCAAAGTGGTCGAACACAAGCGCGTGTTGGATCTGCAGACCGGATTTCTCCACCGAGATACGGTGTTTGAAGATAGCAAAGGCCGTCGCACTCGCATCACCAGCATCCGCTTTGCCAGTTTTTCCGATCAGCATATTTGCGGCATTCGCCTAACCGTCACACCAGAAAACCACTCGTCCGAAATCACTGTCGAAAGCGCCCTGGATGCCCAACGGTACAATCTGGACCGCCTGCCAGCTTATCAGGGAAATCCCGTCTTCCACCCCGAAGTCAAATGGGAGAAGTGGGCCAAAAGCCGGCACTTGAAGGTCACTCAGTCACATGCAAGCAGCGATGCGTCCTATATCGAAGCTCTGACACTGGACACTGGCATTTCGATTGGCATGGCGTCTGCCTTGGATTGTCCTGCCTTCAGCGAGTTCAAAGTAGCAAACCGTGGCTATGAGCAGGTTTCACAAATCGTTTCTGTCGAGACGCTCAACGGGCAAAGTCTGACTTTCGAAAAGCTGGTGTCGATTTATACATCGCGAGATCTGAACGGCGCGGAATTGGCGGCCAAGTGCGAAGCCTCCCTTGAGACCGCGCATGCCAAGGGGTTTTCCGCCTGTCTGAGCGAAAGCGCCGCAGCCTGGCGCGAAAAATGGGACGCCTGTGATTGTGTGGTGACGGGTGATCCAGAAGCAACGCGCGCAATGCGTTTCAACATCTATCATCTGCTGATTGCCGCAAACGAAAACGACCCGCGCGCGAACATCGGCGCCAAGTCCATGTCAGGCGAGGGGTATAAAGGGCACGTTTTCTGGGATACCGAGATCTTCCTGCTGCCATTCTACATTTTCACGCAGCCGGAGACGGCCAAAGCCCTTCTGAAATACCGCTACAACACGTTGAACGGCGCACTTGAGAACGCCCGAATGAATGGGCTTAAGGGCGCGCAGTTCGCATGGGAATCTGCTGATACCGGAGTGGAGACAACGCCAAAATGGACAGCGGACGGTGCGAACCGTATCTGGACTGGAGAAGAAGAGATTCACGTCACCGCATGCGTGGCATATGGCATCCTCAGTTATGTTGCGGCGACCGGAGACAAGGATTTCCTTCGCGATTTCGGTGCCGAGGTTTTGTATCAAACCAGTCGGTTTTGGATCAGTCGGCTGGAATGGAACAAAGACAAGGACCGGTATGAGCTGACAAACGTTATTGGGCCGGACGAGTTTCACGAGCATGTCGACAACAACACGTTCACCAACCGAATGGCGAAATGGCATCTGGAGCAATCCGCACGTGTTTTTGCTGAACTCAGCGAAACCCCAACTCTGACCCACGAAGACCTTCTGAACCGGTTGGGTCTGACAGCGAACGAAGTAGAGCAGTGGGTTGAAGCCGCCGAAAAAATCTACGTTCCCTTTGACCCGTCTCGTAATCTAATCGAGCAGTTTGGAGGGTACTTTCAGCTTCAGGACATTCCCATCACGGAATGGGACAAAAACCGTATGCCGGTCTATCCCGAAGGGCATGATCACTTTTCGCTGAATGGTTCAATGTTGCTCAAACAACCGGATGTGATCATGTTGAACTATCTCTTACCTGATGAGTTCTCGGATGAGGTCAAAGCGGCAAACTACGCGTTTTACGAGGAACGTACGATGCACAAGTCTTCACTTAGCCCCGCCATTCATTCGATCATGGGGATTGAAGTCGGCGACATTTCTTCGGCGCATCGCTATTTCGAACGCTCTGCATTTGTTGATCTGGTCAACAATCAGGGTAACACGCAGGACGGGATGCATATCGCTTCGGCCGGTGGTACCTGGCAGTCGCTTGTTTGTGGATTTGGCGGGTTCCGGGTCAAGCACGGCAAGATGACGTTCAAACCTTGGCTGCCCGAGGCATGGTCCGGAATCCGGTTCAACCTGAAATGGAAAGGAAATGACGTCGTGGTCGCGATTTCCCACGACGAGTGCCGGTTTGAGCTCATCGCTCCGTCCGGCACTAAAGAAATTATCGAGGTAATGGGGCATCCCGTTACTTTGATTGCAGGAGAGAAAGTGGTCGTCGCGCCGCAGCCAGCGTGACGCCCAGGCAATTTTCGCAGGTATCGGTCAAGGTTTGCCGAGGTGATGCAGTCAGTCTTCAAGAGCCTCGGCAACGCGCGTGTGCAGTTGTTCCGCCGCCGCATGATCGATGAGCAATTCGTTAACAAGCCCTCGGGTGATCAGTTCGAATACCGTATCACCTCGCTCCTTCTGAATTGCGACGACCACAACACCACTTTGATCAGGATCGTCAAATGCCCGATCTGCGATGGCCTTGATATGTTCTGTTTTGATCCCGGTCCACAGCCCGTTCAGTTCGTCAATCAGATCCATCTTGGCCTGTGAAATCTCGGTTCTCGGGATCAAAATGCCGCCAAGGTCCCCGACAACCAATTGCCGAAGATCATCAGCCCTTAACCCGCCTGCCTGAACCAGCTCTTCAAAACTGCCCAGAACTGGAGTGCTTGAAGACCCAACGCTGGAAATCAGCATATCCATTTTATCAATTAGCGCGTCAGGCCCCGAAAACACGCGGTGAAATCCCGGGGTGTCAGAGATGTACTGCCAGATGGAACGGCGCATGGTCTCATCATAGTGACGGGGTATGTATGCTGGAAAACCAGTGAGCTGAGGGCTATCCTCCGGCTGTTCGTTAAATAACTCATCAAACGTTCCGGCAAGCCGGCTGGCCGAGTATCCATGCTGAGCCAGTGACATCAATTCTGCGCAAACCGCTGCAAACTCTGTCTTTTGCGACTTATCAATGGGTTGCCTTGAGGCTGCAATCCCTTCTGCCAGGGACTTGATTGTTCGACCCCACGCAACGCCGATGACGTTCGATTTCTCAATCAGTTCTATCAATCGCCCGGATGCGGTTCGTCCAAATCTGGTACGGCGCTGTGACAGCGCAGCCTCGGTGTTCCCCGGGCCGCTTTCAAACACCCCAAGCCGAGGCGGTCTGAGGTTGTTCCTGTTGCAATATCGTTTCAGATCAGAATTAAGCCCTGAAGGTGCCAGCAATTCGTCCATCTGGGCAATCCACTCGTCTGAGAATTGTTCTTTGACGAAGCGTTGTTCGATGACCAAGTAGTTTTGGCGTTCAGCGTGTTTCAGTAACCGCGATACATGCGGTTGAGACAGGCCACCAAGAATTGCCCCTATCTCTACCTGTGACATGTTGTGAGTTGCGCGCATATAGGCAGCGCACTGGGCGCGTTCTTCAAATGGAAGTTTTTTAACGTCAATCATTTGTTTCAACATTGTCCGGTAACGTAAGCTTGGCAGTGTGAATAATTATGCCAGATAAACATTCACATGCCAGCCGATTGAAGAAAATTCCTTACATGCTACGTGTTTCTTGCACAGGCTCGAACCAGGAGATTCAGCATGCCGATCAAAGGACTGATCTTTGACCTCGATGGTGTTTTGGTCGACACCGTACCGGCGCATTTTGCTGCTTGGAAACGCATGTTCGAAGAATACGGGTATGAGTTTGGAAGGGCGGAATACCGGCGGCTTGTCGATGGGCGCCCTCGTTATGACGGGGCGCGAGCGGTCATGACCCGGCATTCGGAAAATGAAGTCAGAACCGCCGCAGACAAAAAAAATGACTATTATGTTGAAATGATCGAGCGAGGCGAATTTCGTGTCTTCGATGCTGCTGTGCACCTCGTAAGACAATGCCAGTCGGAGGGTTACGGTCTGGCGGCCGCTTCCAGCAGCGCCAATGTCCGAGCCGTTCTTGAAAAAGCTGGTTTGTTGGATGCCTTTCCGGTTGTTATCGGAGGCGACGATGTCGAAAAAGGGAAACCCAACCCTGATATATTCCTCACCGCCGCCAGCGGGCTGGGGCTTAATGTGGATGAATGTATCGTGATCGAGGATTCCTCTTCCGGTGTCGAAGCGGCAAAGAATGGTGGTTTCTATTGCGTAGGTCTTCTTCATGAAGATCACGAGAGTGAACTAACGGCTGCGGATTGCGTTATTTCTTCGCTGGCCGAGGTTGACATTGAGCAGATAGACGAATCCAAGTCGGAATTGCCTGTCTAAATACTTTTTTGCGACACAGAACTGGATTTTTAGGGACAGATAACAGACTTCACCTAAAATTTAGTATCGTGTGCTCAACCTCTCACAACTCCCTGTGCCCGAGTTTGACTATTGGCCGCTTCGGTCAAGCTCCGATGCGGCGCTTGACTCTGCTGGGAAGGCACGGTTGGGACCGTTTGCGCACGTGTGAGGCGTTGGGCTGAAGGTCCAGAAAATCCGCGAACTGTTCGCTCGACTGATACCCTATATTGTACTGGTAGCGAACGGCAGGTTTGACGGGCCGCACCGCAGCATCGAAGGTGTCCGCTGGACGGCAGCACTGGGCCGGTCCTCAAACTTTGTAAAGGTCCCTATCCGCGCTTTGCTGTCATTGGGGCATCGTGCAGCATTGGTCCAAATGGGCTCGGTGCAGACGTTCGCCTGAGTATCGCGAGCGACCGCTATGCGGACAAACCAGACATTTGTGATTGGACAAGGCACGTCTGCTTAGCGCCTGTTCCCGACCTTGGCTTCAGGATGTATGAAAGCGCACTTGACCTGTTTTGCGCTCATGTTTCCCAAGGTGGTTTTGCCCCAATCTCTGCGATCAGAAAATCCATGAACACCCGCACTTTAGGGGATAATACATTGGACTTGGGATAGATAAGCCAAAGAACATTATCTTCTTTGGCCACAAAGTTAGGCAGAACTTGGGTTAACCGGCCTGATTTCAGGTGTTCATGCACACTCCACAGAGCGTTCAGAGAAATACCGGCCCCGGCCAGCGTTGCGCAGACCTGGCTTTGGCCGTCATCGATTATCAATTGACCCTTGGCGGATGCGGGATCGAAAACCGCATCCTTGCCGGCAGGTCCTGTAAGCGGGCGTGGTTGGCGATTTTGGAAAGCAATTAAGTGGTGGTTTGTTAGATCGCTGGGAGTTTTGGGGATGCCGTGTTTGTCGAGATAATCCGGCGCGGCACATATAACGCGCTGGTCATCTGCCAGTTTTCGACCTTTCAGGCTGGTGTCCACTAGCGGCGCGTTCCTCAGTGCTAAGTCATAACTCCCTTCGATAAGATCGAACTGAACATCTGACAGACGTAAATCGAGTGTGAGGTCGGGGTGTTGCTGAAGAAATTTAGGCAAGATCGGTGCGATGTATCGCTGTGCAAAAGTGCTAGGCGCAGCGAAGCGCAATGTGCCTCGGATGGCGGCTGTTTGCTTGCCCAAGGCCGTAAGCGCCGCCTCCTCCTGTGCGATGATCTCTCGGGCAAAAGGCAGGAAATCGGCACCTTCGACGGACAGTGACACTTTGCGCGTTGTGCGATGCAAAAGCTCGGAAGCCAGGTTCTGCTCCAACTTGGCGAGCTTTGCGCTCGAAACCGCTGGAGCCATACCCAGTGCGCGCCCAGCAGCGCTTATGTTCAGCATTTCCGCTGCTGCTACAAACAATCGCAGTGCATCTGTATCAAGTCCCATTATATCGAAAACCCGTATTATCAATCCATGAATTGGCAGTTTATATGCAAATAGATTGGCGTTAAATCCCTTTCATTGATGCAACAAAGCGTAGGAAGGAGGCGCAAATGACGCGGATAGCCACAGTCAACTACCACGTTCACAAGCCTTACCGGCAAGCCTTTGAACTAGATGCAGGCGGGATTGCCGGTAATCTGGTTGCCCCCGAACTGGCCTCCACAGCCGTTACGTTAGAAGATACCCGCGCTACGACCAACACAGTTAAATTTGCGTCCGATGCTGTCGAATTCATGCCGCTGAAAACGCAAGTCCAAGACTTTGCCAGGGATGCTTGGAAACCAACATACGATGCAGAACTGACAGCAATGCTATTGGACAGGCTGAGTGTGTGCGAAGTTGTGGTTTTTGATCATACCGTCCGCACAGATGATCCTGGTGCGACACGCAAACCCGCGCGCAACGTCCACAGTGACTATAGCAAGGACGGAGCCGAACAGCGGCTTGTCGACCTGTTGGGCGCCGAAACCGCAGCGGAATGGGCGCAAGGTCACTATGCTTTTGTCAATGTGTGGCGCCCTGTGGGTCATCCTATCAATTCAGCACCGCTTGGCTTTGTTCGCCCAACATCGGTTGATCCGTCTGACTGGATCCTGCTGGACCTGATCTACCCTGAACGCAAAGGGCAAATCATGGGGCTAGTGGGAAACCCCGAACATGAGTGGGTCTATCTATCCAAGATGACACCAGATGAAGTCGCGATTTTTAACATCTACGACAATCGCGGCCTTCCATCGATTGCGCATAGCGCGCTGGATATGGTCGAGGATCCAAATGTCACTACCATTCGCAAGAGCATCGAGAGCCGCACTTTGGTGCGCTATTAAAAGGGGGTCCTAACATGTTGGATGAAACGCAGCCGACTGAGTTTGCACAAATCAACGTGGCCTACAACCGGATGTTTCGCCCGGGGCGTCTAAGCGTAGGCCTTGTGTTACCGCTTGAAGCATACGCAGTCGGCGCAGAACCGACGCTGCGGGAACATCTGGAAGCGGCTCAGAGGGCAGAGAAACTTGGGTTTGCAGCACTGTGGCTGCGGGACGTGCCGTTTAATGTTCCAAGCTTTGGTGATCCCGGACAGGTCTTCGATCCCTTTGTTTATCTGGGTGCTCTTGCAACGGTGACAGACCGGATTGCGCTTGGAACGTCGAGTGTAATTCTACCATTGCGCCACCCGGCACATGTGGCCAAGGCAGCGGCGACCGCAGATGTGCTGTCGGGTGGACGGTTGTTGTTGGGTGTAGCTTCGGGCGACCGCCCCGAGGAGTACCCGGCGATGAACCAGAGCTATGATGACAGGGATGAACGTTTCCGCGACAGCGTTGACTACATCCGCGCGGTTGGATCGGACTATCCCAAGCATGAAAGCGCTCAGGGCACGCTGTCTGGTGGGATTGACCTATTGCCAAAACCGTATGGAGCCCGCCTGCCGATGCTCATTACCGGTGGTAGCCAGCAAACGCCCGATTGGGTGGCACAGAACGGCGACGGCTGGATGACCTATCCGCGCAACGCCGCAGCTCAGGGGCAGGTCATCGCGGATTACCGGCGACGGGTGAAGGCCGCGGGCCAATCAGACAAGCCGGTCATGCAATCGCTTTACGTCGATGTCGTTGCTGATCCAGCTGCCCCTCCTCGCCCGATCCATCTTGGGTTTCAATCTGGCACTGACTTCCTTCGCAGCTATCTGCGCGAGATTGAAATGCTCGGGGTCAATCACGTCGCACTGAACCTTAGGTTCAATCAAGCGCCCATCGAGGCGACCCTCGAACACTTGGCGGATACTTTGCTGCCTGACTTTTCTTAAAGGATCAGACCAATGACCAAGACTATTCTCATTACAGGTTCAACTGACGGCATTGGCTTGCTCACGGCAAAGAAGCTAGCAGCCGCCGGGCACAAATTGCTCTTGCATGGTCGTAGCGTATCTAAATTGGAGAGTGCTGCTGCCACAGTCGGCGGTGATGTCGAAACCTATGTCGCCGATCTAAGCGATCTGTCCGCGGTGCGAGATCTGGCCGAAAGCGTACGGGCCAAGCATGACAAACTGGATGTGTTGATCAACAACGCAGGTGTTTTGAAAGCCTCGAAATCCGTCCTTGAGAATGGGCAGGACATCCGTTTTGTCGTGAACACGCTCGCACCTTATCTGCTGACCGAATTGCTGCTGCCGATCATTACCGCTGACGGTCGCGTTGTGAACCTGTCATCGGCAGCGCAAGCCCCGGTAAACATCAAAGCCATGCAAGGCAATGTGCCGCTGGCGGATATGGAAGCTTATGCCCAAAGCAAATTGGCTATCACCATCTGGACCCAGGATTGGGCCAAGTCGCGAGCCGAAACACCGGTAATCGTTGCTGTAAATCCCGGATCACTTTTGGCCTCAAAGATGGTGAAAGAAGGCTTTGGCGTTTCCGGCAACGACATGAGCATTGGCGCCGATATCCTGATTGAAGCGGCGCTAGGCGAGAGGTTCGCCGATGCGTCAGGTGCCTATTTTGACAATGATATTGGTGCTTTCACAAATCCGCATGCCGCAGCGCGGGACAAAGATCACATTGCCGACGTCATGACCACGATCAGGGACTTGATTAGCCGGACTGGCTAACCCTCGCGTCGCGAAAGCGCCACACACTTCCACCTTTAACTCTTCGACACCCCTCACGCATGTCGCGTGGAGGCCCAAGAAAGGACTGCCTGATGAAATACGAGAACTTTCAGACCTTTGACGTAGACGTTGAAAACGGCCTCGCCACCGTGACATTCAACTTTGGTTCCGTGAACGTGCAAGGCCAGGAAATGCTGGCCGATCTCAACAGCCTGGCAATGCGGCTGGAGCGTGACCGCGAAACCAAGGTCGTAATCTTCCAATCCGCCAATCCGGAAATCTGGGTCTGCCACTACGACACCGAGCTTCTCAAGGATATGTCGACCGAGGCGGTATCTCGTGACGATGCACAGCTTTTGGACCTGCAATCGGTTTGCGAACGGATCAGCAAGGTGCCGCAGGCCACCATCGCAAAACTGGAAGGGTTTGCACGCGGTGGGGGACACGAATTGGCGTTGGCGCTCGACATGCGCTTTGCCGCGCGAGGAAAGTACAAGTTCATGCAGATGGAGGTCGGCATGGGCATCTTACCCTGCGGCGGTGGCGCCTCTCGCATGGCGCGCCAGACCGGTCTTGGCAAAGCACTTGAGATCATCCTGAGCGCGCAGGACTATGACGCGGATGATGCAGAGCGTTTGGGCACCATCAACAAGGCGTTGGAGCCGGATGAAATTGGCCCATATGTAACCGCACTGGCCGAACGGATTGCAAAATTCCCAGCTGAGTCGATCAATGCCTGCAAGAAGATGGTCTACGAATCAATCGACAAACCCATTGATGAGGCGCTGAAAGCCGAGGCTTATTGGCTCTATCAGGCCACCAGCAAAACCCCGGCGGTCAAACGTTTCACCATCGCGGATGAACAAGGGTTAGAGCACGACATCGAGAACCAGCGCAAATGGGGCGATCTGGTGATGCAGGTGCAGGACATCAACTGACTTTCTCCCCAAGACATCGGTCTCGTCAGGCGTGCGTTGTTGCAACGTGCCCCTGACACTACGTCACAAAAAGGATCAAACCAATGAAAGCAATGGTTCTAAACTCATACGGGCCAGATGCGCCGTTCGAGATTGTAGATATGCCCGACCCGGTCGCGACTTCTGGACAGGTGATCGTCAAAGTATCCGCTGCCAGCGTCAACACCGTCGACACAATGATCAGAAGCATGGGCGCTGACCTACCCCTTTCCCCCGCACTACCCGCGGTGCTCGGCATGGACTTTGCTGGCACAGTCGTCGCAATTGGCGAAGGTGTGACGGGTTTTGCCATGGGCGATGAGGTGTATGGCTGTGCCGGAGGCTTAATGGACTTGCCGGGCTCTTTGGCAGAGTACATTAATGCGGACGCCCGCCTGATTGCCCACAAACCCAAGACGCTGAGCATGCGAGAAGCCGCAGCGCTGCCTCTCGTTGGCATCACCGCATACGAAGGATTGACGCGCGCCGATGTTGGCCAAGGGCAAACCGTACTCGTCCAAGGCGGCGCCGGTGGTGTTGGTCATGTCGCCGTTCAGATCGCCCGACACCTCGGCGCCACCGTTTCGGCGACAGGTCGTGGCGCAGATCAGATGGCCCTGATCGAGAGTATCGGTGCACGTCCCTTGGACTTCACAACGCAAAAGGTTGAGGACTACGTGGCTGAGCACACCGATGGTGTAGGCTTCGACGTGGTGTTTGACAGCGTGGGTGGACCGAATATGACGAACTCGTTCGAAGCGGCGAAACTCAATGGCCAAGTCGCTTCAACGGTTGCGATGGTCGAGATTGATTTGACGCCCGCGCATTTCAAAGGTCTGTCTCTGCATGTCGTTTTCATGTTGATCCCGATGATGCACGATGTCGAACGGCAAACCCATGGGGACATCTTGCGGACACTAGCGGAACTGGCAGACGCCGGCGGGCTCAAACCGATTGTTGACGAACAGACGTTTGGGTGGACGAATGTCGGTGCCGCTTATGCGCACCTGACAAATGGAGCTGCAGTCGGAAAAGTCGTTGTGGAGATGTAATCAGATTTAGCTGGGAATGGTGCGCGTGCAATGACCTTGCGCACTATCTCAGTTTAAACTGCAATTGATGTCGGCTGTCGGTGCTTAGCTGGCCTTAGTGCTTATTGCAGCATTGGTCACTCTGGGCTCGATGCCCGATTAAACGTCTGCTTTGTAGTGCTTTAGAAACATCGCGACACAATCGTCCAATACGTCTTTCGGCGTTGGGTTCTCACCAAGGAAGAACTCTGGCCAGAAGAAGAAGTTCTTGACGAGCGCCAGAAGCTGGTTGGTCGCAAAAACCGGATCAGCCTTTCGGATCACACCTGCGTCCATGGCTTCGCTGATCAGCCTCGTTATCGGGTAGTCATGTGTCGCGGTTTCACTGAAGAATTGCCGGGACCGGTCAAGGTCACGGATCAATTCTGAGATGACCATTCGATTTAATCCGATGGCTGTTTCATCAGTGATCACCCCAATATAACGCCACAAGGCTTCTTTCAATTGTTCGACGAAATCGCGATCCGGGTCATAGGACACTGGCTCCATGCTCCGGTTCTGCTCCACCATGATCTGTGAGATGGCCTCGAAAAGGGCCTCCTTGCTCTCGAAGTGGTTGTAGAGCGTGCGACTCGATACGTTGGCCTTTTTGGCGATTGAAGTGGTCTTTGCCCCCAGAAACCCCTGCTCACGGAACTCATCGATGGCTGCATCGATGATATCTTTTCGTTTTTTTTCAGTGCGTTTCACGATTTTTGCCTCAAAAAGTAAAAAGGTATGTTTACAAACGCCATCTCTCCACCATAAGTAAACACAACGATTTACTTTAGCAAGACGCAAAGCTGCCTGACCCTGAAAGGACCAAGACTATGACAACCCAAAATCTCACAGCTGGCAAAAACGAAGTCACCTTCAAATCCTTTGGCGTGGATTTGGCGGGCGATCTCTACCTGCCTGAAGGCTTTGATGAGACCAAGACATACAAAGCAATCGTCGGGGCCAGCCCATTCCCGCAGGTCAAAGATCAGATTCCGGCCACTTACGGGCCGGAAATGGCCGCACGGGGTTTCATCTACCTCGGTTTCGACTACCTCGGCATGGGCTCGTCCCCAGCGCTGCCCGGGGAGCATAAGCAGTCCCGCTACATGTTCCGGCTGATTGAAAACACCTGGGACGCCGTGTCCTACCTGGGCACACTTCCGTTTGTTGACGAGATTTACGGTCTGGGCGTTTGCCAAGGTGGCTCGATCATCGCATCGGCAGCAGTCACCGATCACCGGATCAAGAAAATCGCCATGGTGTCGGGCATGATGGCGGCTGATGGTTTCCAATGGACCGACCGCGATATGGTCAACCAGCAGATCGCAGCCTCGAACGCATCGATGCAGAAGATGTATGAAACAGGCGAACCGGATTATGTCGCTCCCTTTGGCCTTGACGATGAACAATCCCGAGAGGACTTTGTCGGATCGGGCGTTAATCCGATGGCTGGTGAATCCTACGACTACTACGGTCGCGACGGTGTAAAAGGGCCGGTTGCGGTTCCAACCTATACCAACTTGCATATCGGCGATCAGGGCATGCAGTCTCTGATTTCTATCGGAGAAGCCTACGCCGACAAGATCGTGCAGCCGTCCCTGACCATCTATAGCAGTTCGGCTTTCACGGCCCCTTGCTCAACCCAATTTGTCGAGAAGCTGACAAACGAACACCAAGAACTGGCGTTTGATGAGTTCTCCCATGTGGACTTCTACTACAAGCCAGAGGCCGTGAAGGCGTCAACCGATGCTGTCGCTGAGTTCTTCAATAGATGAAGTGATGAGGCAGAGGTCATTCAATGGTTTCTGCCTCCTTGCCGACAAGCGGAAGTTGGCCCGAGGTTCAGCAATGGCCGCTACGGGCTCGATGCAGACGTTCAACCAAGTCGTCAGAAGGTCGGCTCTGCGGGACTTTGCAGACATCCGCACTTTTTCTCCAAAGGACCGCAGTCAGCCCCAAAGTGGACCTTCAATACTGGACTTTGCAACTTCCGGCATGCGGACAAAACTGCCGACCACCAGATGTACTCCAGTGTCTGCTTAGATATGGTCGCTTTAATCTCACCGCGAAAGCCGGCAAAGGAACAAACGCAACGTGTGGTCTTAAATGCGGCCGACGTCTGCGAAATATCTCGTAGGCGAACCAGCAAATATCTGCGGGCGACGAAAGTGAACCCGTTGCCTTCCTTCAGCGCGGTCAGGTCAAATTAGTCTGCGCCAAGCGTATGCAAAATCTCTGTAGCCGCGAAATTATCAGGCGTTTCAAAACCGGATGTGAATTTGCCTTGAACGTCAGACAAAAGGTTCAAGGCTTCTTCTGGCGCACCACGCGCAGCCAACAGCTTGGCTAAAGGAATGGCTGCACGACGTTCCCAACTGAGCGCCGACTGATTTTGCGCAACAACAATTGCTTCGCGATAACGCCGCTCTGCATTGCCAGCGTCGCCCAGGGCAAGTGCAAGCTCTGCCTGTACGCATCTTGTGTCGGCTTCATCCCACCGCTGACCGGTTTTTTCCATCATGGGATCGATTTCGTTCAGGGCGCTTTCCGCCTTGGCAATCGCGCCTAGACCGATGTACGCACGAGCCTCGGCACGCAGGACACAACCGATGAATAACCATGTGTTCGCATTTATCAGAGCAGATTTGCAGTCAGCGACGTCAGCCAGAGCCGCATCGTATTCGCCCTTTTCGGCATACATGGCCGCGCGTGGGATAAGGCCAATTCTGCGCCAGATATCAATTTTTGCCAAATCGCTGACGGCCAGTGTTTTGTTTGACCAATCAAGAGCATCCGGATCGCGGTTCAGATATTTCAGGTAAGTGAGATGGCCAAATAAATATGCTTTGCTCAAGGCGGGGTGATCAGGTGCGTTGGCGATCTCAGCCGCCGCTTCCGCGTGTTCGTAGGCACCTGCAATATTGCCAAGAAACCATTGCGTCAAAGCCATATATGCATTCGCGGCTGCTTTGGCATCTGTTCCGAACCGGCTGGCCTGATCTGCATCGCGCGCAGGATCATATTGGCTGAGAGCTTTGTTGTAGTACGGTAAACTTTCGCGAAACCTGCCCATCATCGTTTGAGAAGTCGCGACCATACGATGCGCAATGCTTTTAAAGTTATAGGGGTCTTCCTCAGGCATGTCCCTGAGCACCGATAGTCCTAATAATTCGGCCTCTGGCAGACTGGCACTCACATATCGACCAACCCATTCTCCGTATCGTACAACGGGCCATTCCGGCGCGTCTTCTAGGCCGACCAACAATCTGCTTGCCCGTTTGAACGCTTCAACAGTCGGCTTTGCAGAGTAGCCGTCTGCGCCGATCAAAGCTACGCCCCGCTTTGTCGCCACTGACAACATCTCGCGTGGACTATTGCCCTTCTGCTCAAGCAGACGTAACGCAGCCGAGTAGTGAGCTGCGCCCTCGCGGTAAGCCGGACGGCGGACCGCTAGGTCACCAGCATTGCGGTAATTAGAGATGGCTGTCTCGGCCATTCCGGCAGCCTCAGCATGACGTGCGACGATTTCGGGCGGTGCTACGTTTTCCAGCGCTGAGACCAGCCGCTCGTGAACTTTGCGCCGACGGGACAGAAGCAGGCTCTCGTAAGCCGCATCGCGGACCAGCGCGTGTTTAAAGACATACCGCTCGTTCTCGCCCACGCCGCGCCGGAAAACCAGTTCGGCCTTCGCAAGTCCCTCCAAACCCTGCTTCAGTTCGACTTCATCGCGTTCTGTGGCCATCATCAGAAGATCAAGGTCAAACTCACGACCAATACATGCCGCGGATTGCGCTATTTCCTTTATTTCCGGCGTGCGATCCAACCGGGCCATGAGTGAATCGTGCAGCGATGCCGGGATCGCTGTTTTTCCACCTTCAACAACCGCTTTGGTCAGCTCTTCGACAAACAATGGAACACCGTCCGAGCGTTGGATAATTGCCTCGACGGTTTCGGCCGTCAATTCTGCGCCACCCAGTCGCTCGACGATTGCGTCCACGCTGGCCCGACCCAGCCGGTTGAGCGCCAGCCGCGTCACATGCGGATGGGCTGCAAGGTCCGGCTGACTGTCCGGCCGTGACGTCAGAACCATCAACACTGGTGCGTCTGCCACCGCATCTATCGTCAACTCGAGCAACTCCAGCGTCGTCGGATCGATCCAATGTGCGTCTTCCAGAAAAAACGCGACGGGCTTGGCCTTTGCAAGAAATTGCACCTGTCGGGACAATACCTCTAGCGTTTGCGAACGCAGCAGTCCGGGCGCGAGACCATGCGCGCCATACCGGGCGCGTGCATCAAGACCCATTAGGTCCGCAATAATCGGCATGTCGGCACGGTCAAATACCGCCTCAAGCTTGGTCAAACGGATTTCATCGGTATCGTCGCGCGAAAACCCTGCTGCGCGCCGCAACTGTTGCGTCACCGGCCAGAAAGCACTGTCTCCATGGAATGGAGAGCACTGATAGAGAAGACGGGTATGTGGCTCTTCTGCGATTTTGCCTTCTAGAGCGCGCATGATGCGCGACTTTCCGATACCCGCTTCTCCCACCAGAAGCACCGCCTGTCCTTCTCCGCTGCATGCGTTTCGCCAGCGCTCCAACAGGAGGGCCAGTTCCTGATCTCTGCCCACAAGCGGGTGAGCCATGCCATCCGCGCGCAGCGCAAAGCGGCTTTCACGGGTGCGCTCACCCAGCACCTTAAATGCAGATACTGGCTCCTCAATGCCCTTGATGTTTAAAAGGCCTGTCGACTCTGTTCGGAAGGAAGGGGCAGCAAGTCTGTGTGTTGCCTCCGCAACGAAAATTTCTCCTGCACCCGCCGCTGCTTCCAGTCGCGCGGCTAGGTTGGGCGCATCGCCAACCACCGTTTGTTCAAGCGCAGTTCCATGGCCGACCAACTCACCGACTACCACGAGGCCTGTGGCAATACCGATCCGGCAGGCAAGGCTTTGCCCACCTGCCTCTAAATGCGCCACAGCCTGGACCACGGCAAGCCCCGCCCGCACCGCGCGTTCTGCTTCGTCCTCATGCGCCTGCGGCCAACCAAAATACGCAATGACGCCGTCACCCATAAATTTGGCCACATGTCCGTTCATACGCGTGATTTCGCCGGCGACAGCGTTCTGGTATGCTTTGATGCAAGCGGCCATTTCTTCCGCATCCAACCGGGCGGAAAGAGCTGTTGATCCGACGAGGTCGATAAACATTATGGTAAGTTGACGCCGCTCGCCTTCGGCGGATGAGCTGGACGCTATTTGCGCTTTCGAATTTTTCTCAGTGTCTTCAGTTGTTCTGGGTGGGTTGATCTCAATCCGCTGAATCGCAGCCCAGATTTTGCGCCGTGGGCCTAGCGGCAAACCTAGTTCAACGAGGTCCTCTTCTCGCAGGTTCGATATGGTATCGAAATCAATCTCCGCCTTCTGAAAATCTTGAGCATATTTATCCAGCCCGAGACCAGCTAGCCAGCTTGCAACCGTTGTCATTCATATCCTCCACCCTGAAGAAGTATCGAGTTTATGCTGATTGGCAAAGTGCTTTGGCCATTCTTCAGAATTTCAAAACACGAACAGCCTTGTGCAGAAGCTGACATTCAAGAGCATCCTCGTATTTGTCAAAAAGGGCTCGTCATCGACCTTCGCTGCCTCCCGTGTCTAGGACTGTTGACAGCCCTAAGCGGGCATTCGTAATAAGACTTTGCAATTCCCGCGATGCGGACTTTGCAGCCGTCCGCATTTTTAGTCCAAAGGACCGCAGTCAGCCCAAAGCGGACATTCAAAATCGAGCTTTGCATCAACTATGCCTTGAGACAAAGCAGGCGAACGCTTGGGGAAACCGCGCATACAGCCAGTATTCGGGGTTTTGAAAACCTTGTTATTCGGGCAATCCACCAGCAACCATCGCACCAAAATACCGGTCCTGGTCCTCAGTATGCATAAAGGGTGTGTTTCTGTGTGTAGAAACACGGAAGTCCGGCCGGATTTCGAGTAATTTCTTTGCTTCAACCTGAGCATCTTCCAGACGTCCCATTTCAGCAAGGGTTGCAACCAAGATTCGGCGCGGAGGAAGCGACTTTGGATAAGTTGAGACACCGGTTTTTGCCAGCAGAATTGCCTGTTCGTAATCTCTGACTAGGAATTGAGAAAGGGCCGCGTTAAAATTGTACCAGCCGGGATAACGTGGGTTGACCTTTTTTGCCTTGTTGTTCCACTCAATCGCTTCGGCTGGCTCACCCATAAGCGACCTTAAAAAGCCCATACCATATAGGACCTCAGGATCATTGGGGTTCTCCCTTATTGCCCGCTGAAATGCCTGGTACGCGAGTTGATGATCGTGGTCTGCAAACAAATGTAGCTGGCCCAAGCGGTGTTGAACGCGATAGTCCGATTGATCCAGTTCTAACGCACGCTGTGCGTGCCTGCGGGCTTTGTTCAGCGCGGTTTCTGGATCGTCCGACCCACCAAAGCGCCAAAGGCTAAGATAGCGACCGCTCAGTTCAATATGGGCAGAAAGGTAGTCTGGATCGAGCACTATTGCTCGTTCCAGAAGTTCTATTGCCTCTTTCCGACTCGCAGTATTCAGCAGCTTGCTTTTGGCGACAGCCCTCAGAAAAAGTTCATACGCTTCTAGATCATCGGTTGGCCGTTTCCTAAGCGACGCGATTTCTTCTTCCTCAACTACTATTTTCAGGGTGGATGCGATTTCCCGAATAAGGTCGGCCTGAGCGGAAAACAATTCTTCGACGCCAACGTCATATTGTTCCGACCATAGAGCGTGCCCCGACTCTGTCTCTATCAGTGTTGAGTTAATCGAAATATTCTCGCCAACGCTCTGAACGCTACCTGACAAAACATATCGCACACCGAGCTCTCGACCAATTTCTCGCGGTTTGACCAAGCTGTCCGCAAAGGTAATCGAAGTAGAACCAGCAATCACAAATAGCTGTGGAAACTTCGAAAGCTGCGTCGTGATTGCTGTTCCAAAACCTTCTGCCAGATAGCCGACCTCTTCAACTGTTGAGCGGTTCTCAAAGGGCAAAACGACGATGGACGGTTCGTCTGGGATGGCAAGCGCCAACTCCTCTTGTTCGGTCAGGGGTGCCACATCTCTGGATCGCCACCATATGACCGCAACCAGCACCAAACAGATGCATGCTGCACCGATTAGAGTTGGCGCCGACTTGGACATGTGTGGTTTCGTATGCACAACTGGCTCTGAAATAGCCAAAGCCTTGGCCTTGTCATCCAGAACGACTTCGAAGGCTCGGACTGGTCTCTCTATGTTCTTGACTTCGGTCTCACCCAGATCCTCGAAATTCAGATCCAGCTTGTCCTGCACCTGGTCCCTTACGCTGCGGTGAATGCAAATACCTCCGGGCTCAGCCAAGCCTTCAAGTCGAGCGGCGACATTGACGCCATCACCATAAATGTCTCCATCCTCGGCAATCACATCTCCGATATTGATGCCGATCCGAAACACAATTCGTTCGCTTTCTGGAACGTCCGAAATTCGAGAAAGCATTTCGTTTTGAACAGAAACGGCAAATTTCATTGCCTGTACGGTGCTTTCGAACTCCAGCAGCGCACCATCACCCATTAGCTTGATTGTCTTGCCGCCAAAACTCGCCGCAAAGGGGTCAATGAGTTCCAGCCGATGCGACTTTAGTGCAGCCAGCGTCGCTGCCTCATCGCGTTCCATCAGCCGCGAGTAACCCACGACGTCAATACTCAAGATAGTGGTAAGGCGGCGTTCCACTTCCGTTCTCCCCTACGCCGAAGATTATCCATCCTGATCTATTGAATCCATAGTTCTGCTATTCGCCCTATACCAAATCGCATATTTGTGGCGCCGGTCAGGCTTCGACAAAGTCAGATTTTTCATGACGGAGACCAAGCATGGTAACCAATAGACGCTGACACTGTGTGGGCGATGAGGTGGTGCGTGGCGGTGTGGAGTATTCGTCATGCAAGCTTTAAATCTACCCGTCATTCGAGTTGGCCGATCTGCGTGGAACAAAGGTCGGGTTATTGGCCAGAAGCGCCCGCTTTTGCCAAGGCATGTCTGGGCAATACGCGTTCGCTTAGAAATTTCAGAAGATTATAGGAACTTAGCACTCTTCAATTTAGCAATAGATAGTAAGCTCCGTGGTTGCGATCTTGTTCGCCTGAAAGTTGCAGACGTATTTGCCGCTGGACAAGTAAAGGAACGCGCGTCTGTCAACCAAAGCAAGACAAAGATACCCGTTCGTTTTGAAATTAGTAGTGGTACGAGAAACTCGCTTTTGAATTGGCTGAAACAACCTGCAATGAAAAGATCCGAGTACTTGTGGCCAGGGCGTTTTCAGCATCGGCTGCATATTTCTACTCGTCAGTACGCGAGGTTGGTTCAGTCATGGGTCGCTTCGGTTGGGCTTGATCCCAGTCAGTATGGGACCCATTCAATGCGACGCACAAAAGTGGCGCAGATTTATCGTAGAACAGGTAACTTGCGAGCCGTGCAGCTATTGCTTGGTCACACCAAGATGGACAGTACAGTGCGTTACCTGGGTGTAGACATCGAAGACGCACTCGCCATCGCGGAAGCCACCGAGGTTTAATCTATCAGGCCGCTTTCGAGCGGCCTTTTTTTGCGCGAACCCCGAGAGTAGAATTTTCAGCCCCAAAGCGGACATGGCGCAACTCAAGGCGAGGACAACTCGGCTGTTTGTCCTCCAAGCCTTTCGCGCAGACAAATGGCATAGTTCCCCAACGCTGAAACCGACTTCAAGCAAGGTCAGAAACCGACCCTGTTCATTTTCGCATGGTCTAAACACTTAGCGACCAGTATTAAACAGAAAGGAGGACAACACGTGGAGCGAAAGCTAGCGGCCATCCTGATTGCTGACCTTGTCGGCTTTACCGCTCGGATGGAGCGGGACGAGAAAGGCACGCTCGAAGTCCTTTCAGCGCACATTGACGATATTGCTGCTCCGCTTGTCGGTCGGTATTACGGTCGCATCGTCAAACAGATGGGTGACGGTCTGCTCGCCAGCTTCGACAGCGCAGTCGACGCCGTTTCCTGCGCGGTTGAATGGCAAAACGCATCAGCGGCAGGTAAGGACCCTCTCCAATTTCGTATTGGCGTTACTCTTGGGGATATAATCATGCGCGACGGAGATGTTTTTGGTTCCGGTGTGAACCTGGCGTCGAGACTGGAGCAGCTTGCCCCACCGGGCGGTGTGTTGGTGTCGGACGCCGTATATCGTGTGGTCGGAAATCGTATACCGGTTGCTTGGGAGGATGCTGGTCAGCACACAGTAAAGAACGTTGCCGAACCGGTACATGCTTGGCGCATTGGCGGGTCAAGCGCTGTATGCGCTAAACCGGATCGGCCTGAATCGTCAGGAACAGCCACTATTGCGGTCTTGCCACTGCACAACATGAGCGATGACCCCGAGCAGGCCTTCTTCAGCGACGGGATTGCGGAAGACATTATTGTGGGTTTATCGCGTTTTCGGACGCTTAAGGTTGTTTCCAGAAATGCGTCTTTCAGGTTCCGGACACAGGACACAGATCCGGCCAAAATCGCGGAGGCTCTCGGCGCTGATTACCTGGTTGAAGGCAGCGTGCGAAAGGTCGGCAGTCGCGTGAGAATCTCGGTACAGCTCGCTGACGCGGGTACGGGCACTCAACTCTGGTCGGATCGATATGACCACGAACTGGAAGACGTTCTGGCGGTTCAAGACGAAGTGGCTCGAAATATCGTCGCAGTGTTGCCGGGCAGGGTCCAGCACGATGTCGTCGACCGTTCGACACAGAAACCAACGGATCAGATGAAGGCCTATGAACTGATGCTCAAGGGCAAGGCGCTACGCGATGGTCTGAACGCACGAGATACGGCCAAGGCGAGAGCGTTGTTGGAACGAGCGGTCGCACTCGATCCGACCATCGCGCGATCTTATATGTATCTTTCAGATACATATGTCATAGATTTGTGGCTTGGGCTGGCGGACGCTGACGCACCGGCCCACACTTTGAAAATTGCCCGAAAGGGCGTGGCACTGGATAACCGGGACGTCTACATTCAGGACCAACTTGGTTTTTCCTATCTCTGTGCTGGCCTTTGGGATGAGGCAGAGGCACAATTCAACAAGACACTTTCCATGATAGAAAACGAGGCGGAGTCGATGGCATGGTGCGGCTACGCTTTCCTATTGCTCGGCTTGCACGAAAAGGCGCGCGAAGTAGTTTCGGAAGCGATGGCGCTGGACCCGCTACATCCGCCTGCCATCGACTGGATTATGGGGCAGGTCGAATTTTTCAACGGCAACTTTGAAGCAGCGCTTAGTTTTCTAATGGGAGCAGCGCGGCTTAACTCGTTGGCCACAGCATTTGTCGCCGCCTCCTACGCGCAGCTCAAACGGGAGCGAGACGCCTCTGACGCATTGCAAGAATTTGTTTCTGAACGTCACGATGAGTTCACAAGTCGAGGTATTGTGGTTGAGGATGATACGTTAGATAGCCTTACTCGCGGGTTTCGGTC
This sequence comes from Ruegeria sp. AN11, assembly GCF_056536005.1. NCBI lineage: Bacteria > Pseudomonadati > Pseudomonadota > Alphaproteobacteria > Rhodobacterales > Roseobacteraceae > Ruegeria > Ruegeria sp. AN11. The sequence goes on from NZ_JBQFJD010000002.1 coordinate 101,078, forward strand.
TATGTGGCGGCGACCGGATGATTTTAAACTTCTCACCAATGGGCTACGGGCGGCAGGTATGACCGGCTGACGCCGACCTTTACTCTTTTGTCCTACCGCCGCGGCCTCAATTACGCGTTTCTCTGCGCCCTGTTTTTTCGGCCGATGGCAGCCCAAACCGGACATTCGCAACAAGACTTTGCAATTTCCGAGATCAGGACAAAGCGGTCGATGACGAGAAGCCTAGAGTTTTTAAATTCCAGTATCGAAAATCGAAGGGCGCACGGCATCCTCTTACCTTCGAACAATAAAGTTTTGGCGATGAACAACGTACACTGCTCAAATTGAATTCAAAAAACGCTCTATTTCCACTAGGGCTTTAGGCCAGGCAGGATCATACTCTGGCATCGTATTGTTTGCTGTCTCAAGGCCAATAAAGCGCGCCTTCTGGATGCCGGAGGCGAAAATCCTACCTTGTTCAACACTGTGCATCCTGTCTCGATTAGCGTGCATAACCAGAGCCGGACAGGTGATCCGCAGAAGTAGATCGGTTACGTCGACCCCTGCGACCAGTGGTCCAATCTTGAGCCAATCCTGATGGTCCATTGCCACTTTCATAAATTCTGCATAAGTGCGCTGGTCATGCGGACTTGCGGTTGGAGCAAATGATTGCGCCATCAAGTCTCTTGCAGAAGGGTATTCATCGTTCCAGCCTTCAAGACTCATATCCATCATTGCTTGCCCAAGCGCGGCAATTCCGGGCTGTGAACGCACCGCGAGTCCTTGTGCAAATCCACCGAGTAGAACCAACCCCGAAACACGGTCAGGATTATTTGCGGCAAAAGCCGCGGCAATGGTTGCCCCAAAAGAAATGCCAAACAGTGGAACTTTTTCGATCCCGGCTGCGTCCAGTACGGCCTCAACATCTTCGACGATCCGATTCAAAGACACATCCTGCACGCCCCTCTGGGACAAGCCATTGTTTCTACCATCAAACCGATAAAGGCAGTGATTTTCAGAAAGCAGCGGCAACCACCCGGCGATGGTGTTCATCGTCCAATCGTATTCCAGATGCCTAAGCCAGTTTGGTGTGACCAGTAACTTTCTACCACTTCCAGTGGATGTCCAGGCAAGCGTTGTACCGTCTTTTGATTTTGCAAAGCGGACGTCTTGAGAGCTAGCCAGCAGCTTGTTCTTTGCGCGTCTTTTGTCACCATCTAAATCAATAGAGTAGGCTTCAACTGGATTTGGAATTCCCTTCAACCGTATCGAGCTTTCTGGTCGCAAAGCAACCGCCAGCGAAGTTCCCGCAACTTCAGCAGCTGTCTTGCTGACGAGACAACTTCCAATATGCGCGCTGGACTGAAGGCGCGACGCAACATTCACGGCCTCTCCGAACAAGTCTGTGCCATTTGGCATTACGTCGCCAACGTGGAGACCTCCTCGAAGTGTTACGTCTTCATCTCTCATCTGATTGAAAATCTGGCTGGCAGCATTAATTGCGTCTGTGGCTGCAACAAACTCAACCAAAGCACCATCTCCCATCAGCTTGAATATTCGTCCTTTGTTTTCATGGACCAACGGTCTGATCACATCGTCCAAAATGCGTTGTAGAGTGTTCAGCGTGGTCTCAGCATCCTCTGACATGCGCTTGGTATAATCGACGACATCGAGGCTTAGGATCGCAGCAATTTTCCGCTTCATCAGTCGATGTGATCCTTTTAGCTAAACCAATTCCTCTGAACCAAAATTAACAGACGAATAGATTTTTGTGACCAAAACTTGTGCCTGGGTATTTTGCTAAGCCTGCAAGTTCCCAAAGTTGCGTTGAAACACACAGCCGAGCAAAATGTCTTATTGGCTGGCGAAACCTAGAATTAAGGTGAATGATTAACGCATTTCGCGTTGTTAACTAAGGTTCACTTCGAAATATCAATTCTAAAAGTGTCAGTCCGTAGCTCTTCTCATCTGTGACCGATGGCAGCCCGAAGCGGAACTTCGACTCTGAGCTTTGCAAAATCTAAAAAGCGGACGGCAGCTACCATTGGTGCGAAAGGCTTGAAGGTATCGAGCGCTTCGCCACGGCGACAATTTAAGAAAAAAGTCACTGCGAGAAACAAGGTGGCTGAAACTGCTCTCTGACAGGAAACAGGCGTCCCCGCACACTTTCGCGCAATTCGAGCTTAGCCCAAGGTGTTGCCGGTGATGAAGGTGTACGAGCTTTCTACCAGATCGATGACGACATCCAACTCTTCTGGTGTGGTCGGTGTATATATCATGACAAAGCCGCTCCACCCAGGACGTTGCTTGGCCCAAGGGTGAGCTACGGCCCAGCCAGCCTCAATTGCCCGTCGCGCCGTTGCCGGATGCAGCGACGCGTGCAAGCTGCCATCAGGATGCATATGCGCAAACTCAAACCCACCCACGATAGAGTTCGGTTGAGACAGCAGCATGTCGGGATCAAGCTGAAAACCAATCGCGCCAGGAAGCGATATGCGTGTCGGGCCAAGTGTGACCCCTGGGAGTTGCGCAACACGCTCCAGCAATAGCTTGGCCAAGTCGGTATCAATTTCGACACCAATCTGAGTATGCGGTACGCCGCTTGTCGTTTCAGGACGGGGTGAGGTGCGCTCCGGCAAGGAACGCTCTTGTGCGGATGCCAAGGGGCACGTCAATGCCACCGCCGTTGCAGCAACCGCCAATGCTCTCAGGATTTCATTCATCGTGTTGACCATCCGCCAAAATCAAGGAATGAGCGTTCAGCGCAGTATCGGCGCCCTTGCACACATCATTCAGCCTTTAACGCTTCGATATTGATCAAGAGCTCTATCTCGTCGCTCACCGCTGGCGCAAATGCCCCAAGTCCGAATTCAGACCGCACGATGGTCGCCGTGGCTGCCAGGCCCAGGGTCGGCGTGCCCTCTTTTGGGCCAAACGGGTATGGAGCTGACTTGTTAAGCGTTGTTTCCAAAACAACAGGTTTGGTGATGCCATTCATGGTCAGGTCGCCAGAAATATTCGCGGTATTGTCTCCGGTCACTTCAATGCTGGTCGAGGCGAATGTGACCACGTCACTGTCACTCGCGCTAAAAAAGTCATCGGACATGAAGTGTTGCAGACGGGCGTCCCAGCCCGTGATCATGGATTTTACAGGCATAGACACTAAGACAGATGATGATGACGGATCATCTTCGTTGAACTCTATCTCACCGCTAAAACCTGAGAACATTCCAAATGTTTCTGAAAAACCGATGTGGTCGTAGCTGAACAATACCTGGCTATGTCCAGGATCCAGCTCGTAGGTGCCACTCTCGGACAATGCGTTTGTCGCGCCCATCGATAAGAGTACCGCCAGCGGGGTTGCTGCCACTTTGAACATTGATACGCTCCCATTTTGACAAGACGTGTTCGCGGAATCGAGTATTGAGCTTTAGTTTTTAGCTGGCCATACTTATAGAACATAATGTTCTACAGCGCAACAAGATGTTCTATAGGAGGGGCGATTGAAAGAAGATCCTAGGCTGATCGCCACACGGCAGGCCGCGCTTGATGCTGCGCAAAAGATACTGATGGATGAAGGCGTGCTGCACGTAACTCATGGCGCAGTTTCAAAGGCAACAGGCATTTCGCGCAGTACACTTTACAGGCACTGGCCAGATGCGCGTAGTCTGCGTGATGCAGCATTCCGGCGCATCGCAACACCGCCGAACATACCGCCCAAAACCGATGGCCCGCTACGATCTGACCTGCGCTGGTTACTCGGTGTATTGATGGGGGCCTTGAATGACACACCATGGGGCCAAATCGCGCCTCAGGTGGTCGCCGCTGCGTCCACAGATGAAGAAGCACGGCTGGTGATCACGGAATTCATGAAAGACAGGTTCGCAAGTGTTGAAGCAGTATTTGCAGCCGCAATAGACCGCGGTGAGATTGCCGCGGATGTTCCGGTTGAACAGCTTATAGAACTAGCAGTCGCGGCACCTTATTTCCGCAAGCTCATACGTCACGAGGCCTTGGACGAAGAATGGTTAGATCGACATGTCGATCTGCTTTACAATATCGCGAAAACCAATTCCGGGCAGTGACCATCGCCTTTCTTCCCAATCAAAGCGACCAGCAACGGACGCGAGATTACATCAGAGCATCAAATCATGATCAATAGCATATCCAGCCAGTTCCTAATAGCGGCTGCTCCAAATGGTCTTAGCAAACGTTTGCTATGATCGTCCGCCGAGGTTTGCAAAGTCTGCTTTCTGCGCACAGCTGCCGTTGGTTGAGAGAGCGACGAATGGCAGCAGTCCGCCCATTCTGTTAAAAAACAACCTATTGCTGGCGCAGAATGCGATAATCTGAACACGGCGCAAACGCCTTTCTAATCAGGCTTTTCGTGTTTGCTGCGGTGCGGGAAGGCTTTGGCCGAGATATTGTTACCGGGCAGCGACCGTTCAAAAGTGCACTTCATCCGGACATGGGCAGTTGCACCCGCGCTTCAATGGGGACGACAAGAGGAAACCACCGAAGCGGTCGCATCTGTACTCCGGCAGCATTTCTGATTTCGCTGACAATGTGACACTCAGAGAGAGGTATCTTGATTTTTGTGATGTGAGCGAGGGAACCCAGACAACCAAAAAAAATTTGACGTAGCGTGTTTATGGGAGGATCCAACCACCGCGACGCGGCGGCGCCAGAACCCTTCCCCTTATTCATGCGTCGAGAAACCTAGGACTTCGACATTCTAGGGGTCTGACGAACGGTTTTGAGCGAGGCGCTGAGCCATTCCTCGCCCACTTGCGTGATTGGGCCCATTGTTTGCGACTCAAAGCCATCAAACAGATCCAGTTGTTGCTGGTCTCCATTTTTTCACACCCGAATTGTCCCTTCGACTCACGCTCTGGCCGACCACAACAGAGCCGATAACTATGGCTGCTCCGATAGACTGAGTGAGGCTAAGCGTTTGTCCCAAGTATACCCAGCCGAGCACGACAGCTGTTACAGGACTCATCATCCCAAGCATCGAGACTGCACTGGGCTCCAGACACGCTACACCCCGGAACCAAAGAGCATAAGTAGCTGCCGCACCAATCAACCCAAGCCAAATCAGCCCGGTGACACTTGTTGCGCTGAGCGCAGGTAGAGGCGGCTCAAGTAACAGTGCGACTGGCAGCAGTATCAAACCACCGGCTGTTAATTGCCACGCTGTGTAACTCAGCGCCGAGACCGGAGGTTGCCATTTCCGGCTGAGAACAGTGCCAGCAGCCATTGACGCGGCTCCTCCCAAACCCGCTGCTATACCGATCCAATCAAGTTGTGCTTCTGGTCCGATCAGCAGCAGAGACACACCCATCACGCCAGTCGCGGCGGCACCGAGTGCACCAATTCGTATTGGGGTTCCCAGCCATCCCCACGCCATCAAAATCACGATCATTGCTTGCAACGATCCTAGGGTGGCGGCCACACCACCAGGTAAACGATACGCAGCAACGAAGAGGAGCACCCAGAACAGAGCGAAATTGAGGCTGCCTAAGACGAAAGTTCGACCGAGCCATTCGCGTGGTGGAACGCAGCGCGTCACTGCAAGCAACAACAAGCCAGCTGGCAGAGCTCGTAACGCGGCCAGGGTAATCGGATAGCCAGCCGGGAGCGCTTCCGTAGTTACCAGATAAGTGCTTCCCCATATCGCTGGGGCGAGTGAAGTGAGAAGAATATCGGTTGAGCGTGACATTGTATGTCCCCCGGCTGAGGCGTTTGAGAATTTGAGTGAGACGTCAGAGACGCGCGGGTTACGCTGCTTCCGCTTGCAGGTTTGATCCAGCGAGGCACGCTGTAATCATTGCAACATGAGCGCCCTGGAACCGCGCTCCTGCCAGGTCAGTTTCGGTAGGCGTGCGGGAGCCATCAGCACCGGCGATCGTTCCGGCACCATATGGTGCGCCGCCAATGATTTCTTCTGATGTAGTCTGGCCAGCAAATGTGTAGGGCATTCCGGCAATCAGCATCCCAAAGTGTTGAAGCGGGACTTGCGTTGTCAGAAGGGTCGCCTCGTGCCCGCCATGTTGCGAACCCGTAGATGCAAAGACCGCCCCGACTTTACCAACCAGAGCATTCCTGGCCCAAAGCCCGCCAGCCTGATCGAGGAACGACTTCATTTGGCCGGCCATCATGCCAAATCGGGTCGGTGTTCCAATGATGACTGCATCATAGTTTTCCAGATCCGTCGGCAAGGCAGTAGGCGTATCATCGACGACATAGCCGGCCTGCTGACGGACTTCTTCAGGGACAGTTTCGGGCACACGTCGAACGTCAACTTCGGAGCCGGGAACACTTCTGGCGCCTTCAGCTTCGGCATCGGCCAATGCGCGGACGTGGCCATAGCTTGAATAGTAGAGAACGAGAATACGTGACATAGGATACCTCTCAGGGCTGCGACTTGTTCCCTGAGAGAATGGAATTTGTTGCGCCGCCAATTAAGTCGCGCTCTTTGACATCACTCTTTACCTGTATTGAATAATGTCACGACCTGAGAGCCAAGCGTAGATGATCAAGAAAGGCTGTGACCTTGGCGTCCATTCCCAAGCGAGATGCTGTAACGGCGAATACTTCTGGCGCGGGCAGTTCGTGGTCAGGAAGAACTCTCACCAAGGCCCCGCCGGCTTCAGGAGCATCAGAAACGAACTCGGGAAGAGTTCCAATACCCTGCCCCGCTATCAGCAGATCGCGCAAAACGAGGCTGTTGCCAACCCTTACACGCGGATCAAGTTCCAATGATGTGACGCCGTCGGCGGCCGAGAGCTTCCAACTCGTCAAATGATCAGCAAGCAAAAAGCCGATGATTGCGTGGTTTTTCAGATCCGCCGGCTGGGTCGGCGTCCCACATCGCTCCAAATAGTCAGGAGACGCAAATATTCTTTGCCGCATCACGCCGATCCGTCGGGCAACAAGTGCCGAATCCGGCATGGCAGCACGGATACGTATCGATAGATCGAACCCGCCCTCGACCATATCGATCACCTTGTCGTCCATCGAAAGAGTAAATCGCAGATCTGGATAAGTTTCCAAGAACTCTGGAAGCATCGGTGCGATAACGGTCTGGCCGAAGGAACTTGACGCATTCACCCGAAGGTGCCCACGCATCGCTTTGGAACCTTCCCTGATGGTCTGTTCCGTTTTTTCGACCGCGTCGAGAATTCCAATTGCATCTTGGTAATAGAGACTGCCGGTGTCGGTCAGTGACATGGATCGGGTCGTTCTGGTGAGGAGGACGGTTCCCAGACTTTCTTCTAGAAGCTTGATTTCTCTGCTGAGAAGCGCGGGAGAAACACCAAGGTCTTCCGCCGCACGGGCAAAGCTACCGCGTTCAACGATACGGCGAAAAGCTTGCATGACTGACAGTTTGTCCAACTCCAGGCCCCGATCAGTTTTTTTTGAGCCGCCCAGTTGGGCGTAACGAACTGCAAGATATACGACTGCGTCACTGGTGCGAAAGGGCGACGCGCCTGTGTTGCTGGCGTTGATCTCCGGTCGGTTGCTAGAAAACACTCATGGCTCTATTTTCGATGAGGCTAGGAGTTAGGGGCAATGGCAAAATCTAAGAATCCGCTTACACCGAAAAACGTTCCAAGCCGGTCGAACAATGAAGAGTCGGATCGCCCTGTCGAGAGCAGGCCCATACCGGTTAGCGACGCTGTTAATGAGCCAACTCGGCAGGAAAGACTTAAGGCGATTGCAGAAGATGCGGAACGACGCCTCAAGGGTTCAATGAAGCTACTCTCTTGAAGTCGTCATACGAACTTATAAAGGAAAAACAGCACATACAATCAAAGTGCAGCCTTCAATACGCTTCACCGCAAGTTACCAGCTTCCCAATGAGCACTTAGAAGCAACGGAGCATACAGAAGGTCTCCTAAACACAATCGCAAATTGGGTGCCGCCCCTGAGCACTCCTCCCTACGATTAGCCCTCTACACACTCTCACCTGTTCTCTCTAGGCACATGCGCTCTCAATAGAGGCATTCTCTCTCTAGAGTGCTCTTATGTGTGTCCGTTCTCTTAGGGTGTGTTCTCTCTAGGTGTAGCTATTTCCGTAGTATGAGCAATCGTCGGTTTCTTCTCTCCGGAGACGCTCGAAATACCGCCTGGCCTGCTTTAGTGTGTTTGCTCTCTACAAAGTTCTCTCTCAGGAGCTCTCTACGCTGGCCTGAGTAGCGTCCGTGTTTGTTTGTGTATCAGGTGTTAGATGCCTGTGTTTCGTCGCTGTGCGCGCTTTTCTGACCTGTCTTCGGATATGTGTTTCCCGAGAACCGTTGTTTTTATGGGTTTGTCTGGTTCAAAGGTTTACATTTTGGTCTGAAAAAGTGGATTTCGGGTGAAATCTGTCAACTTAATGTAAACTTAGTGTAAACCTTTGGCCTGATTTTGGGGTGTTTTTGAGGTCGAAAGGTTTACATTCCGTCGATCCCGGGAAGGCGAATGTAAACCTTTGTCAACCTTGTGTAACCTCGGTTCAATCTGCGAGGGACCCGGCGAGGCAGGGTTCACCAGCCATTCCTCGCCGAAATCTCGAAAACCCATTCCATTTTTCTTTGTGAGGTCGACAAAGGCGCCTCAATAGCTGCACTCGCCGTAAGGTAGGCTCAGGATCACTTCCGTTGCTAACGTCACGGAGGAACCGCAACCAGGCACGCTCATTTAATGTCAGGTCGTCTTTCCGGTCATACATTGCAGCTACCTCCCGAATATGGTCTTGATCGCCGTCTCTGACCGACTGGTCAGCCGAGGATCGGTGTTGTTCGAGGCCTTGCGTATTGCTTTCAGCCAGCCAAGTTCATTCGACGTGACAGGTTCTCCGAACACCTCGACAACTGCCTCGGCTGCAGTCAGGCCAATCGACTGCTCAATTGCGAGGCGCATAAGGTAGGCGGCGTCGCATTCCAAAGCTTTCGCCAAAGCCGGGACGCGATCCAATGCCACCTTGGAACTACCTTGCTTGATCATCGTGATCATGTTCGGGCTGACGTATCCCACCTGCGCCGCGATCTCGGCTTGGCTCTTGGTCGGTTTCAGTTCGAGCACCCTCCGTTCGACATACTTCGCCATCCGGGAATCTTCATATGGTTTTTTGGTCATCGCTATCCTCTCAGAAGTGATGCAGCACGCGCTACATGTCTTCGATATAGCGACGGTGAGAATGGGAATGTGTCGCAGGATTTGCTCGCAATGAAACCGCAACGTTATTGCAGCGCTATCTGCCACTTAAGTGCAATGACTGGCTTCCAATGCCTTTGTTTTGTTGACTTTCACCCAGGCAACTCGCCTTCGGGAGGCAGGGATCGGAGGTTCGAATCCTCTCACTCCGACAAATAAAATCAAACACTTGCGTTGATTTTGCGCCTCTCGAAAATCCAGAGTTTCTGTTACAAGTAACGAAAACCCCCGGATTCAGACAGCACACCCAAGAAGTTGCGAAATGAGAAAACCCGGCTAGGCTAATTGCATTATTAGGGGGGAAATTTCATGAAAATGATATTTGCGGCTGCCGCCGTGTGCCTTGCAAACGTGGCTAGTGCTTTAACCGTCACATTCGACCATAACCCGCCTTATCCAAGTGCGGGCGGAAGCAAAGCAACTTCAAACGGGTTCATCTATGATTACAGCACCGTTTACCTGACCGGAAATCATCTCGCCTTGCACGATGACAGCGGGATTCTATCGTCATCGATCAGCGCTCTTAACGGCGCGTCCTTTACGCCCAATCAGATTGACGTTCGCGGCTGGTCGCTGCTGAACAAGTCCGGCTCTGGACCTGCCCCTGTAGATGACTACCGAGCCCACACAGCCTGGGCTTATGCTGGCACAGCCCCACTTCCGTACCTAACATTTGACGGGATCAGAAACGGCGCGGTAGTGGCTACTCAGTCGGTCGGACCTACCCTGTGGAGCGTGTTGAATTTCACAAGCTCATTTGCGAACATTGACAGCCTGAAGCTGTCGCTGAACATTCCGAGCGCCCTTCGATTTACCGACTATGACCAAGTTGGGCCTGATACGGTCTGGTGTGAGGAATGGTGTTCTGAGTTCTGGGTAGACAATCTGAATGTCAGCTTATCCGCCGTACCCCTGCCCGCCAGCGGGTTGTTGCTGATCGGCGGGCTTATGGGGTTGTTGGGTTTTCGGCGCTTTAAGGCACAGTAACGGCTGCGGCAACCTATCCTACTGGAAGCGTGGGGGTTGAGACCGCACCTGTTTTGCCGCCCAGGTAGCTCGGGCGGGGGCGTCAAACAGGCTGCGCCCCAACCGTCTTCGCGCTGGCCGACGCGAGATCCGTGCATGGCGGTGCGACCTGCGGTGCCCGCCTTGATTTCGAAGTCATGATACTGATCGGTGAAAACCTGGTTGCCGAGGATCAGGCTATCGGTCGCCGCTGTTGCAGCCTGAACGTTGAAGTTGCGGGGTGTCTAAACTCAGGCGTCACTGTTGTACTTGTAAATTGGCTCGAGGCTTTCGATTGCTCCAGGGCTAACCTTCAAGTCTTTGATAAGCCCATCACCAACCGAATAAACCCATCCATGCAGCCGGGGGTACTCACCACCTTCCCGCGCCTTTTGAATGAATGACAGCTTTGCCAGATTCGAAACCTGTTCTTTGACGTTGAGTTCGGTGAAACGGTCCAAGCGTTCTTCTTCCGATTCAATCCCATCCAGAATAGGTCGATTGCGCGAATAGACATCCTTTAGATGCAAAAGCCAATTGTCCAAGTAACCATACGATTCATTGCTCATTGCTGCTTTGATTCCGCCGCATCCGTAGTGCCCGCAGACAATAATGTGTTTCACTTTCAGATAGTGAACCGCAAAATAGGCAACGCTCAGCAGGTTGGAGTCGGTGTGAACCACAAGATTTGCAATGTTGCGCTGAACAAAAATTGATCCGGGAAGAGAATTTGTAATCTCTGTAGCGGGCACTCTGCTGTCGGAACATCCGATCCACAAATATTCCGGTGACTGGCCTTCGGCCAATCGCTCAAAAAAGCCAGGGTCTTCATCTTTGATGCGATTCACCCAGTCTTTGTTGCCTTCAAGAAGTAGTTTGATTGACTCTGTCATGCTGGGTGTTCCCTTTTTGATCGCGCGTATGTGAAAGCCTAGTGAGTGGCGCTCGTCGAGTGTTGGTTTGGCCAAATAATGGATATTGCGTATCTGAACAAGTTAGTTTGCACCCATCATCCCGGCTCACATCTTATGCACCGGCCGAACTGTACGCAGGCAAACCCCGCAATTTCCGTTCAGCTTCCGAGCTTCACGGAAGGCACCTTCTTGGCAGGACAATTTGGCCCTACTCGACTGTAGTGTGATTGGCGGTCAACACTACGGCAAGCAGTACAGAAGCCCAAAGCCGCATACCTATTAAGGCGGTGTCTTAATCCGGGCCAACCGAACGCCGTGATCCGGCATGGCTGGCGCTGGGAAATCGGTCTTTTCCAAGCCTGCCAAAATCAGCCTTGGGGTGCATTTTTGGAGAAATCGACTTTGATGAAAGCATTATGAGCGGCAACGATATCTTCCAGTCGATCGGAAGTCTCGGCCCTGAAGGGTTCCAAGAATTGTCGACCGGCTGGAAATTCGCGGACGCGACCCGGTCTTTGTCAGAATGCGCGAAGCATATCTACAACACATCGACCTCGGGTTCTGTAAGACGTTGCTTGATCTTGGCTGCGGCACCGGGGTAGCCGCCCGCGCGTTGGCAGCACGTAAAGGGCTCGTCACTGAGATCACTGGAATAGATTACAGCCCGGAATTGGTCGAGGCTGCGACTTGCCTTGCCGCCGAAGAAGGCCTTGCAGGGCGGGTCAATTTCCGGAACGGCGGTTCCCATGCCGTGCCCGATCCTGATAACAGCTATGACGTGGTGCTCGCCCACACACTTGTCAGCCATGTCAGCGATCCGGATGCGGTGATCGCAGAAGCTGCCCGGGTTGTGCGCCCTGGCGGCGCGGTCGCTGTCTTCGACGGCGACTACGCCTACCTGACCTTCGGAGCCGGAAATGCGGCGCAATATTGAAGTCGTCAACATGATACTTAATGCCGTGGTTGCCAATCCTCTGGTCCTGCGCAGGATGCCCGCAGTCATTGCGCGGCATGGCTTGAAACTGACGCATTTCCTGTCCGAGGTTCTCGCTAAAGCCCGAAATGGTTCATTCTTTCTGAACCTGGCCGATAGCTATATTCCGCTGGTCGTGCGCAATGGAGATATGTGCGAAGGTGAGGCCGCCGACTGGTTGTCCGCGCAGCACCGGGCCAGTAACGAGGAGACATTCTTCGGAGCGTGCAACAACTATACCTATGTCGCCCAGAAAACCTGAGCTCTGACTGCACGGGTTGAACACCACAACTCCACGTCATGAGTTTGCCGAGGCATGTGATTTTGTGTTTGACCTTTCGGGCCAGAACCCAGGTGAACCGGGCTTGTGAACCGACGGAGTTCATCTTGGCGGGTTTGATCACGGTTTATGCGATGGTTTTGTTTTGGCCGCCGGCCTCGGATCCTGAAAACTTCCAGTTTTTGCGACCCAAGTTCTGAGCATTTGCGCGAGCGAATTTACCTCGGTAGCCAAATGCGTGTTGAGGCGGAGCAAATCAGCCGGATCGTCGAAGGCGCTCCCCCGGTCCTTCGGCAATGCCGCCTTTTATGCCCGCAACAATTTTGAGGGTAAATCCTGAAATCGCCGAGTTCCCAGACTGTGTTTTCTATCCGTGGCGAAGCGGATGCTAGGTCTTTTGCGCCATTCGCTATGTACAGCGAAAAAAAACGCGGTGACACAGAGCCCCACCAGAGCCAAAGGTGCCCGCATTCAAATCGGTAAATCTGGTTTTGGGCCTATCACAAGAAAACCGTTGCCGATAATCGATTCTAAGGGCGTGAACGACGCGGCCGGGCTAGCAATGCTGCGGCACCGACAATGGCACCTAATATCCCATGCTCAAAGATATTGCGCCAACAACCTGTAATTTAGTTCACTTTGGTAAACCAGCCACCATACGCCATTCAAAAACCGGCAGCGAGCTCCGCACGGCGCATATTCCCTATAAGAAGTTAGCACATAATATTTGCCAGCAGATATTATGCCTGCGTGCTGACATGTCACCCATGATACGAAAGAAAGACGATATTGTCGGGTCCATGTTTTCCAACATCGCTCATCTCATCCAACTCCGGATTGATGAGACACTGAAACCATATGACTTGACCCGCCTGAAATGGTTCGCGATCAGGATACTGTCTCAGAATGAAGGACTGACCCAGACGGGATTGGAAAAAAGGCTCGAACTATAGACAGCCGCAACTGGAAAGCTTGTTGATAGGCTGATCGAACGTCGCCCCGACCCCGGCGACCGGAGAGCGCACCGCCTCCTTGCGACCGACAAATTCTTTGCGCTTTTGCCTGAATTGAAATCGTCGGGCGAAAGCATTCGCGATTGTTTTCTGTCGGGGCTGGACGAGCAGGAAATAGGGGTGCTTGGAAATTTCCTAAAAAGGATCAAATCGAACCTGACACTGACACTCGCAGGAGGTGCGACTTATTTTGCCCCATCTCCAGCCATTCGCTTGAAAGCAAACCTGTGCAATCCCGATTAACAAAGGAAACGAGATACGCCGGTATGGGAGGAAAAAAGTTGGGGACTTCACAACAGACAAGGGACTGCCAAGCGCATGGAAGCTGCCATGTTTGCTCAACATAACCGTATTCGTGGTTGCGAAGCGCGTCTGCGTCGCGTTCCCCGACATCTGGTTGTCTCAAATCCGAAGCAATACCGTACGAAAGCCTGTCGAAAGCGGGCCGTAATTCTCAAGAGCACTCTGGGCAAGGCGGCAGACTGTGTCGGTCGTGGGATTTCGATCGCCCCTTGAAAAAACACTCAACACGAAAGCCCAGTACCGCATTCCACAAGGTAAAGGATCAAGCAGAAAGGAAGCCAAGTCGGTGATCAGTAGCAAGGAACTGCCGACTCGCGTTCACGAAAACGAAGACCGGAACTAGGCGTTTTGCGCGATCTTGCCCGCATTGGTCAGGCTACATTGGTCTAGGGAGGTTTCCAGAACCTTCCTGCAAATCCAAGGGTGTTGCTTGCCTCAATCAAGTACTCCGGTTTGATCGCCTTCCCAAAACTGATGACTGACAAATTCAGATGCACAGACTCACGTTATGAGCGGGGGACTGGTAAGGAGTCGTTCATCATTCTATCGACCAGCGACGGCAGAAACTGTATCGCGAATGTGCCTATTTGGCATGCCCTGCTCACTCAAGCCAGTAACGCCAGGTCATGGCCGGTGGTTTTTTTGCGCGTGGCCATGGACTTGGCGTCCTTGCCACCAATGGTCAGGGTGAGGTCTTTGAAAAACCCCTTACTGTCGAACCACCAGCGATGGGAATAGACTTTGGTTCGTTTTGGCTTCGGAACGTCGCGCTTGTATTGTTCATTGCAGTAAATGTCCCAATGGCCTTTGGTAGTGAGCGTTGGCATCCCAACATGGCCTGCGCGGTCGCGTCCGCCGTGGACTGGCCCGCCGGCCAGTGCCAACACCTTGTCCCGACCGCTGTAGTAATTCGTGAAGCGTTTACTGCGATTGCCAAGAACCAGCCCCCCCCACGCGCCTTTCTCCAGCCAGGCGGAATCCACATCGGCCGATGCAAACATGACCTGATCGACGCCCCAGTTGCCGCTTCCAGAACCCGCCGAGTCACCAAAATCAGAGAAGGCGCGCAAAACAACAAATGCCCCCATGGAATGCGCGATAAGATGAACTTTTGGGCGCGGCGACATGGCCAGCAACGGCAGTATTCCGTCGCCCACAAGATGAGGGGCCACTGCCTTGGCGTCGGAACGATCCTTGTCATAGCTGAGAACAGAACCGTCGCTTGGCCAGTCGAACGCAACGACCGCACCCTTGTATCCTTGTGATCTCACACCCTTTTCGATCTTGGCCAGCCGGTCCAGCATTTCCTTCTGGGACGTGTTGAAACCGTGAACGTAAATCAGGACGTCTTTGTCACCTCCTGCCTTCTGCACCATCTCAAGCCACTTCTTTTGCTTGATGATGCCTCCTTTCCGGATACGCCCGTCGGAACTTGTATGTGAGATCGAGACGTACCGGGTTTTCGCGGCAGGTTTTATCGTGAACTTCTTTTTTGAAGCGTTGTAAGTGCGCCGGGAGAAAAACAAAGCCATCCTGTGAACTCCTTTTAACCAATCCATAAAATCTGCCACAGAAAAGCGTTTCTGGCAAAATATTGGAGAACTTCTGATACTATGTAACCGTGCAACTGACCCGAAGCCTGCGAATTTCGGACAGCTGGCCGCAGAGTTGACACCAGGACCCGACTGCCCGGGAATAAGAGTATTCGAGAGGGATCTGTTCCAAAGAAATTTCTATCTAAATACCTTGGAGGGAATAATGACCGCGCGAGATATTTCATTTGCCAGTTTCAATTTGTTGAACCTTCACCTGCCTGGTCAGGCCATCTATGGCGACTCAGATGGATGGGATCAGGCCACCTATGAAAAGAAGATAGCGTTCACCGCGAAGGCGCTGAGCAGAATTGATGCGGACGTGGTCGGCGTGCAGGAGCTTTGGGCCGAGGACGCGCTGCAAGCGGCGCTGGACAACTCGTCCTTGACGGGAACCCATACACTGTTGGTGCCCGAGGATCACAATGACAAGAAGATCGTATGCGCCGCCGCTGTGCGTTCGGACATTCTGGTGGATCAACCAGAATGGATCGAAGATTTTCCCGAGGAATGCGTTTTGCAGTCGACAGGCGATGATCCGCAGCAACCTGATATTTCCGTGGCGCTGGATGGCTTTTCCCGCCCTGTCATGCATTTTCAGGTCCGCCCCGATCCTCGGACACCGGTTATTCATGTGTTCGTCTGTCATTTCAAATCCCGCCGCCCGGCCCAGATCTGGCGCGAGCGGGGTTGGTATGACAAGGACGTTCACGGCCCGCATATCACGTCACTGGGCTATGCTATCTCGACCGTGCGCAGAACCGCCGAAGCGGCCGCTTTGCGCGTGATCATAACCAACCTGACAAAGAAAACGGATACCCCTGTGGTTCTGATCGGCGACATGAATGACGGCAAGGAAAGCAACACGCTCAATATTCTGTCAGAACAGCCAACCTACCTGTCGCCTCTGTCTTCGGGAGGAGCCGACAACGCGCTTTATACCGCGCAAACCATGCAGGAATACCGTTCGACGCGCGACGTATATTACACGCATGTGTTCAAAGGACAGCGCGAAAGCTTGGACCACATCATGTTCAGTCAGGAGTTCTACGATAATTCGAAGAAACGCCTTTGGGCCTTTGACGAGATGCTTGTGCAGAATGACCACCTGAACCATGACGATCATAAAGAAAGCGGAACCACGGATCATGGGATTATTCGCGTGGGTTTTCAGTGGAAGCCTGCGCCCGGCCAAGGCAGTTGATATTGTTTGGTTTCCGGGTACTTCCTGACCATTTTTATGGCCATATGGGATCACGCCGGATTCGCCACCCGGCTACCTGGATGGCTTTTTTGGCACTTCCACAACCTGTGCCATTGAACGCGGACAACCATAGCGGCTTGAGACGGCATCGGTGTAATCGGGCGGAACGCTCCCCCTCAGGTTGCGTAATTGCAAGTTTTATGTTATGTTTTTAGATATTTAGTATGAACATTTGATCGGCGCAGCCGTTTTTTAGTTTTTTGTGGAGTAACTGATGCGGTATCTTGTTGTTATCATTTTGATATTGGTTGCCGCGAACGCGGTGATCAAAGAGTCTGCGGCCTACGCCAATACTTCCTGCAATCCCAAATATGAAAAATGCGGCTGGTAGTGCGGTTACGCGAAACTCTTTGATTGACGCAACAGAGTCGGGGAACCGAAAACATGGGCAACTATGCTGTTTGGGCCATCGGTCTGGGTGGGCTGATACTGCTGTTCGAGGCGTACAAGGAATACACAACCTCTGACGCCGTGGACAATCTGAAATCCAACAACCAGGCATCTCGTAAAGAGCTTGAAAACGTCCGAATGTCCGCACTGACCACCAAGGCCGAAAACCGCCGAGGTCTGGCGATATATATGGTGTTCTTTGTCGGCATCTACTTCGTGATGCTGATGTCGCCGGAACTGATCGCGACCTTTGTGATGGGCAGCAAGGAAGCGACGGCTGCGACAGGCGGGTCCAACGTTGTGGCCCGATCCATCGTTAACCCCGAGGCTGGTACGGGGCCTGCCGTTGATCCGCGTACTCTGCCGTTTTGGCTGGCCATCGCCATCACCTTTGGGGCCGCTTCGCCCACCTTTCAGGTTATCGAGCGCAAAATCCGCGCCATCGCCTATTTCTTTGCCGGTGTACCCAGAAACATTTTTCGGGTGCTGCAATCTCTCGAAGATCTGAATTACGGCAGCTATGGGGATGGCGAGACCCTGCCGCTGTGGAAAGCTTTTCGTGAGAAGATCGCGGCAAGCAAAGTTGACCCGATCATGGATGGAATGGTGCAAAGCATCGAAAGCTCGTTGCGCTGTATCGATTTGCTGCAACCGCCAATCATCGGGCCGCAAAGCTCGGCCTTCCGGCAATTGTTCAACGAAGATACCCCTCTGGCGCGGATCGACGACCTGCGATCACGGTACGCCAGCATTCTGGGCCGCATTGCTAACTTCAAGCTGGAAAAAGACACCTTGCAGAGCCTGCAGGATGAAACCGCAAAACTGGCGGACTCGATGCAGTGTCTGTTTGCGCTTTATTCGATCAGGTCGCGCAAAGTGCCCGAAGCGCTGATGAACACGCCAACGGCACAGATCATCGAAAAAGTGACTGGTGAAGACACCGCGCAATCCCTGCACGACATCACGCTTGCAAGTATTTTCGGGGCGGTTTTCAGCTATGTCCTGGTTGAACAGGTGGCCATGTTCAGCAGCAACGTAAGCGATGCGACCGAATTGCGCGAAATCTGCGCCGCCATGCTGATCCCCCTGATCCCGTCACTTATCCTGCTGGCGTTTCTTACCATACTGCTGCGGCATCTCAGGATGGATCAGGGCAGCTGGCCCCGCAGTGACGATATACAGATTCCGTTCTGGGACTATGCCAAGCTTGCTTTCTGGCCCGCCTTCCTGGCCACGGTTCTCTATGGTGCGATAACCTGCATCGGCGCGGATGGTGTCGTTCGACACGCGCTGGACGGTGACGGCAGCGCGATGATCACAACAGGCCTGAATTTCCTGAAGGATGAAATCGAACAGTTGCCGCGCATCTTTTTGCTGTCTTACGTGACGGCCTGCGCCCTGTTGTTCGTTGCGGATCAGCATGACCGGATGCGCTGGTTCGTGACAGTTGGTATCGCCCTGGTGGTATCGGCATTCCTTCTGATGGTGGCAAATCTGGCCGCAAGCCTGTTCAATATAGTCCCCCCGGCGACTGGCCTTGGCCTGCTGGACATCGCAATCATGGTAACGCTTCCCTATTCCATTTTCCTGGTCTTTTACGCAATTGCCGCCGAACTGGCTGAAACCGGGTCGATGAAGAAAATCCTGTCAGTTGTCGGCACCCGCATCCGCGAGCCCCAGAGATCGGATGGTCGCTCATGACACGCCCTGCTGTTTTGGCGTTCGCCTTGGCGGTTTTGGCCTGGCAAGGCACTGCCTCTTCTGTCACGGCCGAAGCGGACCTGATCGTTGGCGTGCGAACGGACGCCCCGCCTTTTTCGTATCTCGCGGTGCGTGATCGCGAAGGACGTTTGACCAGCGATACGCCGCCTCTTGCGTCGGGTGAGGTGTTCACCGGCTACATGGTCAATATCTGCGCCACGGTCCTTGAAGAACTGCAGAAGTCCCGCGATTTCACCGTTGAATGGAAGGCTGTCGAGGCGCGGGACCGGTTCACCGACCTACAAAGCGGCAAAATCAACATTCTCTGCGATCCGGCCACCATTACCCAAGAGCGTTTGTCCTATCCCGGCGTGCTTGTTTCCCCGCCGGTCTATCTGTCTGGTGTCGGAAGGGCGGAGACGACGCGTGACCAGTGGGCTGGTCACTGGCCCTGTATCGGCCCGGTCGCAGGGATCGTGGAAGGCACCACGGCACCGCGCTCTATTAGGCTGATTGCAGAAAAATACGGTTTCGGCGAGACATTCTCGGAAATCGTTAGAATGCATCCGGATGTAGACAAGGTTGTTCTCAGCGACGATGAGAAAAAACGCCTGACCGATTGCCCGGATGCCGTGGCTGGGTTGACGTGGGATGTGGGTTCGCTTGCTAAATATGTCGGCGCCGATGCGGCCGATACAGATCCTGACGCTGCCTATGTTGTCCGCAGTTACCCAAACCATGAAAAACTGGCGCAAGCGCTGTGCGACGGGCAAATCTATTACTCGGTTGGCGATCTTGAGATCGTGACGCTGGCATTGAAATCCTACATTGAAAGAAACCCGGATTGTCAGGCCCGTGCGGACGCTCAGGTCTATTCTGAAGAGCGCTATGGCATTTTCGTCCACTTGTCAGATCAGATGAACAGTTCGGACCAACTCACCTTGGCGTTTCTACAGCAGCTCACGATCGAGATCCACAAGGGTCACGATTCAATCCTTGTGCGAAGTTTTTCGGATAATTTTGACCGCAACAAGATTTCACGCTCCTTGGATCTGTTCCTGTGGAATCTGGTCGCCGGGGCCAACTGACGGCGGACGTGTCACCCAAGATAGTCTCGCAGCGCAGGCGGCGGGTTATCAAAAAGTGTGGATGTCTCGGTGACCGGGTGCGCCAGCCCATCCGCCACCAGAACCGAATGACTTGCGATTCGTCTTGCATCCTGTGGATCATGGCTGACCATCATCATTGTCGTTCCGGCCTCGGTCGTCAGGGCGGAGACAAGATCCAGCATTTCCGCCTTGAGCGCCGGCCCCAGAGCGGCAAACGGCTCGTCCAGCAAAAGCAAAGGCCGCTGTTGTACCAGCACGCGGGCAAGGGCAACACGGCTTTGTTGACCGCCCGACAATTGTGCCGGTCGCCGGTCCGCCATATCGGGCAAGCCAACACGATCCAACGCGGAATGCACCTGTGCCTGCTCATCGGCTGACAACCGGCCGTTCGGATGCAAACCCAGGGCGATGTTCTGGCCAGCGGTCAGATGAGGAAACAAGTTCCCATCCTGAAACAGCATCGCCAGCGGGCGCTGCCCCGGCGGTAATCCGGTAATATCGCCGCCGCGCCAGTAAATTTGCCCCGCGGCCAGATCGCGAAACCCAGCGATCGCTTCTAAAAGGGTCGACTTTCCCGCACCGGAAGGACCAATGATCGCAACCCGTGATCCGGTTTCGATTTGCAGGTTCGCGCATAATACGAAATCGCCATTTGAAATCGCACAGCCATCAAGCTTCAGCATGCCAGCGCCCTCCTCGATCCAAAAGCCAGAATGCCCCCATCGAAAGCGCCAGCAGCAACAGGGCGCCACCGGCCGCTGCCTCCATCTGATAGGCTCCCATCAGCCGGTAAATCTGAAGCGGAAGCGTAGCAATTTGTGCATCGGCAAATAGCGCGATGACCCCCAGATCCCCCGTGGACAGCGCCGCCGCCAGACCCGCGGCAAATCCTATTTGCGGTCGCAGGCGGGGCAGCAGAATGCGTGTCACAAAACTCCATCTGCTCATATCCAGTGACAGTGCCAGACGACCGTATTGCGCAACAACCTCGCGCGTCGATGGAACAAGTATCCTCAGGGCAAAGGGCAACGCCATGACGGCATTCACCAGAGCCGTTACAGGCAGGGCCAGAACAGTAGGGTTGGCAAGTGGGCGGATCAGGATGAACAGCCCGGTGCCGATGACCAGAGGTGACGCTGCCAATCCAAGAATACCGCAGAGTTCGACGATCCCGTATCGCCCGGTTGCAACCGTCATCGCCATCGGCAAGGCCAGAAGCAGCAGAACGACGGTGCTGGCTGCCGCGACCAAAACGGATATCAAGGCCGCCCGGTACACCAGCACCGATATCTCGAACACTCCCGAAAGTCCGGAGATCACGACCGAGGTCAACGGCAGCAGGAGAAAGACCGCCGCTGCGCTGATCCAGAAGGCATCAAACGCCCGCGTCCCTTCATCCCAGCGTCGGATGGAACGATCCAGCCCGGCACCAAACCCGTCACCCCTGGAGAACCTGAGCGCTGCCAGGGCCGCAGTCGCGGTCAGAACCAGCTGCACCCCGGACAGAAGCGCGGCGCGACCCAAGTTGAAATCATAGGTAAAGGCCTGGTAAATCGCGAGTTCTATCGTGGTCGCGCGTGGTCCACCACCCAAAGTCAGGGCAACTGCAAAACTAGTCAGGCAAATGGCAAAAACAACGGCCAGAACACCGGGCAGGATACGCGCCAGCATAGGCATTTCGATCAGCCGGAACATGGCCCATCCGTTGCAACCCAACTGGGCGGCCAATCGAAACCTTTCGGACGGAATCTCCTGCCACCCCTGCAAGATCAGACGCGTGGCCAAGGGGAGATTGAAAAAGACATGCGCCAGAACCACGCCATGCAGCCCGTAGATACGGATCGGCGGTAGCCCAAAAACCGCTAGAACGTCTGAAATCCAGCCCGCTCGGCCGAAAACTTGCAGCAAGCCGATGATGGCGACAATGACCGGCAAAATGAACGGCGCCCCCAGCAGCGCGATCAGAACCGCCCGCCCGCGAAAACGCCGCCGGGCCAGCGCGCGGGCGACAGGAACGGCAAGCCCTGCACTGAAAATGGCGGACAACACCGCCTGAACCAGCGTGAACCGAAGGGCTGACCAATCGGCCGGTCCGAACCCACTTGCGGAGTCGGCGCGCAGGGCAACTGCGGCGAGCGTACCAAGAATAAGCACGGCAATCAGTGTCGCCGCGCCAATACCCGGCGTCGGATTTACTGGCTGAGCGCGCCCAGCCATTCCGCCAACGCCTCGTCCCGCACGGCTGCCGCCTGATCAGAATCCAGCAGCAAAGATTTTTCCGGTACGGTCAGTGTATCAAACCCTTCGGGCAGGCCCGCCGCAGGCGTTACCGCCGGATACATCCAGTTGGTTGTCGGAATGATCTGCTGAAAAGCGTCCGAAACCATGAACTGCAAAAACTGGTCCGCCAGTTCAGGCTGATTGGTTCCGGCCAGTTTCCCGGCTACTTCGACCTGCATATAGTGACCTTCGTCAAATGCCGCCGCCGCCTTGCTTGCATCTTCTTCAGCGATCAGGTGATAGGCAGGTGATGTGGTGTAACTGAGAACCATGTCAGCCTCACCCTCAAGAAACAGTCCATACGCCTCGGACCAGCCCTTGGTTACGGTCACGATATTATCAGCCAGTCCTGCCCAGATTTCGGGGGCTTCGTCACCATAGGCGGCTTTGACCCACAGCAACAGGCCAAGCCCTGGTGTGGATGAACGCGGATCCTGAATGATGATTTTGGTATCACCGTCGGCCAGCTCACGGAAATTGGCCGGTGCTGCTGCGTCGGCATTATGGACAAACGCGAAATACCCCCAGTCGTAAGGCGCGAATACGTCATCGTTCCATTCTACGGGCAAAGTGTATTCGGCGCTGACCGAACTGGGCGCAAACAGGCCGGTTTCCTTTGCTGCCGCAATCAGGTTTGTGTCCAGACCCAAGACGACGTCTGCATCCGAGTTTTCACCTTCCAGACGGATGCGCGACAACAGGGCGGCACCGTCTTCCACTCCAACAAGGTTCAGTTCGCAGTCGCAGACCGCTTCGAATGCTTCCTTGACCTGCGGACCCGGACCCCAATCCGAGACGAAGCTGTCATAAGTAAAAACGGTCAGCTGAGGTTTGTCGGCGGCGATAGCCGAAGTCGCGCTCAGAATTCCCGCAGCAATCAGCAGATGTTTCATGTCATCCTCCATTGCGGCGAGAGGGCAAGGGTGGATGAAACCGTCACCTTTCCCTCCGCCGGTTCTAGCCGGTTCAGGTTCAACGGGTTCGCTATGGGCGTCTCAGCGCGGCATTCCGCGCACCCCGAGGTGAGGCCGTGATTAGGGTGATGTCGAAACAATTTCAACCAAATTCGCCCTTCACGCTTCACTGGCATGAAGGATGCTTCTCAACTGGCGGGATCAGGGCAGATCAGCCTGCGAGCCCAGGCTTTGAACCTGCAGCCATTCAATCGCGGCCCGGGTCTCGCGTCGCGATCGGCCAAGTCCTGTGCTCTCGACGAAGTAACCATGAGTGGGTGTTATTTTTTCATCAAACAGACGCACGACGCGACCTTCGGCCAGATCCTGATCGATCAAGGGCAGCCAGCCGACAATCGCGCCCTGCCCTTCTGCGGCACCCCGCAGCAGAACATTGGCATCTTCAAAGATCGGACCACGCAAAGGGCCATCAACCGGGACATTCATCGCCCGGAACCAGTCGAGCCAACCCCAGTGGTTCCTTTGATGCAACAGCGGACAGTGCAACAGGTCTTGGGGCTCATTCACCGGGCCGTGCTTCAGGACAAATGCCTCCGACGCTATGGCAACGGGGGCAAGCTCGATCAGCTTGATCGCATTTTCGGGCATCTCGGCCATTCGTTCCCAGCGGATCACGATGTCGATGTTTGCTCTGTTCAGCGTGCCGGGTTGATAAGAAGGAACCACCTCCAGCTCGATCTCGGGGTGGTCGTCCCAAAAATCACCGATCCGGGGCATCAGCCAG
Organism: Ruegeria sp. AN11; assembly: GCF_056536005.1. Classification (NCBI taxonomy): domain Bacteria; kingdom Pseudomonadati; phylum Pseudomonadota; class Alphaproteobacteria; order Rhodobacterales; family Roseobacteraceae; genus Ruegeria; species Ruegeria sp. AN11. Next base: position 124,780 of record NZ_JBQFJD010000002.1, read on the forward strand.
CGGGCGGTGAAAATCGGCCCCGCAGCAAGTCGGACCACTTTGCGGGAGCTGCGGCGAACCGAGCGCACCGCGTCATCCAGAATTTCAAATGCCTGAGCCGTTGCTGCCGCCAGACGCCTGCCATCTTCGGTCAACGCGACCTCGCGCCCGGCCCGTTCAAACAGCTTGACGCCCAGCTGCTCTTCCAGCCCTCGAATGTGATGGCTGATCGCCGTGGGTGTGACCGACAATTTCTCGGCCGCAATTCGAAAACTGCCCTGGCGGGCGGCTGCATCGAAGGCGCGAAGGGCGGGAAGAGAGGCGGTCACGAATTTCCCTAATGTAAGTTTTACTCATCAATTGCTGAGAAAACGGCTTTTGTAAACAAGCCCTATGGCTGTGTAGGCTGACTTTGAATGAAGCTGAGCTCATGATATTAGGCCCATGTCTACGCGCCGGCGCGGTCGCAAGGACCGTCTGACACAAGATAACAGCGACGAGGCCAGCCCTGCGGTATGGCCGGGTGTGGTTGGCGGGTGCCTGAAACCGCTGTCCCCGAATGAAGTCGCTCAGACCGAGGAAGCCGCATTGCTGCTGCTTGAGACCCTCGGACTAAGTCAGCCGACCCCATCCATGGTCGACAAGGTGACGGCAGCGGGCGGGACGCTGGGCGATGACGGACGATTGTTGTTTCCGCGCGCCCTTGTGCGCAAGTCGATCAAGCAGGCAAGGCGGAATTTCGTCCTTTGCGGGCAAGTTCCTGAAAACGATCTGCGGATCGAAGGCACGCGGGTCCATATGTCAACCGGCGGCGCCGCGCCGGGTGTCTTCGACATCGATACGGGCCACTACCGCCCTTCAACCCTGGCCGACCTGTATGATGCCGCCCGACTGGTCGACAGGATGGAGAACATCCATCATTTCAGCCGTCCGGTCGTTGCGCGCGACGTTGACCCTGCTGCGGCAATGGACCTCAACACTGCCTATGCCTGCCTGATGGGCACGTCCAAGCATGTTTCCGTCTCGATTACCGAACCCGAAAACGTCCCGGCCATTGCCCGCCTTTGTTACAGGATCGCAGGTGACGAAGCCGCCTTTCGCGCGCGACCGTTCCTGACTGTCATGGTCTGTCATGTTGTGCCGCCCATGCGCTTCGCAGAAGAGGCTTGTGAAGTGCTCGAGGCCGCTATTCTTGCGGGTTTTCCGGTACAATTGATCAGCGCGGGACAGGCCGGGGCCACAAGCCCGGCCACTTTGGCCGGGTCACTTGTACAGGCCGTGGCTGAAACGCTCGCCGGATTGGTTTTTGCCCGCCTGGTCGATCCGCAGGTTCGCGCGGTTTTTGCACCCAAACCTTTGGTCGCCGACCTGCGCACCGGGTCGATGTCTGGTGGCGGAGGGGAACAGGCGATCCTGATGGCCGGTGCGGCGCAGATGGGGCGGCATTTCAACTTGCCGACTTCGTCCATAGCCGGGATTACCGACGCCAAGACACTGGATTCCCAATACGGGGCTGAGAAATGCCTGGCAGTCGCCATGGCGGCACATGCGGGATCGAACATTGTCACGCAGGCCGCTGGCAGTCATGCCAGTCTTCTGGGCGTTTCATTGGAAGGCTATGTCAGCGACAACGACCTTTTGGGCAATGTGCTTCGAACAATCCGTGGGATCGAAGTTACGACCGACAACATTGCAGCGCAGGTGATCGCCGATGTGTGTCGGGGTCCGGGTCACTACCTGGGTGAGGTTCATACCTACGACCGAATGAAATCGGACTATTTCTATCCTCATGTTGGCGACAGGCGCACACCGGTTGACTGGCAGGAAGACGGCGCGCGTCCAGTCGGTGAAGTTGCGAAAGCCAAGGCGCGTGAGTTGCTTGCAAATCACTTCCCCTCACATGTTCCGGATGCGGTCGATCGCGATGTGCGACAGCAATTCGACATTCGACTGAGCCGCCGCCGGATCGGGAGAGAGCCATGACCGATCGCACTGACGGCGCTTTCAGCGCGCTCGAAACAAGAACAATCCATGGGGCTACTGCATGACTCTGCCCCACCATGCCCGCACCATCGTGATAGGCGGCGGCGTGATCGGGTGCTCGGTCGCCTACCATCTGGCCCGTGAGGGTCGCAAAGACATAATCGTGCTCGAACGTTCCAAACTGACCTCGGGCACCACATGGCATGCGGCGGGTCTGGTGCGTCGCTTGCGCCCGTCGGCCACTCTGACAAAGCTGATCAACTATTCGATTGACCTATATGGGGCGCTCGAACGTGAAACCGGGCAAGCGACGGGCTGGGTTCAAACCGGGTCGCTGACGCTGGCCACAAATGATGATCGCCTGATCAACATCAAACGTCAGGTTTCACTGGGCCGTGCGTTCGGGCTTGAGGCCGAAGTGGTCGATACGGCCCGCGCGCAGGACCTATGGCCTCTGATCAAAGTGGACGACGTCCTGGGGGCAGTCTGGTCACCCGCCGACGGCAGGGTCAATCCAACCGATGTAGCGCTGGCGTTGTCGAAAGGGGCCCGGGCGCGTGGTGTGCAAATATTCGAGGACACCAAGGTAACGGGTCTGCAAAAAAAAGCCGGTCGGATTGCAGCCGTCGAAGTCGGTGACCACCTGATCGAAGCTGAGGAGGTGGTGATCGCATGTGGACTGTGGTCCCGCGAAGTGGCGGCCATGGCCGGCGCGCATATGCCCCTTTACGCCTGCGAGCATTTCTACATGCTGACCAAGCCGCTGCCCGAAGTGCAGGCGCTTGGGCCGGGCGCACATCTGCCGACACTCAACGATCAGGATGCGTTCCTGTACGCCCGCGACGATGTCGAAGGGCTTCTGGTGGGTTCATTCGAACCCCATGCCAAGGGCCTGCCGCTGGATCGCCTGCCTGCTGATTTCAGCTTCGACCTGCTGGACGAAGACTGGGATCATTTCATGCCAATGATGGAAAACGCGCTGCGACGCATTCCCGCGCTGGAGCGTGCCGAAGTGCGGATGCTGCTGAACGGTCCTGAGAGTTTCACCCTCGACGGCCAGTTCATGTTGGGAGAAAGCTCGGATGTTCCTGGCCTGTTTCTGATCGGCGGGATGAACTCCACCGGTATCGCGCTGGCCGGGGGCGCGGGCATGGCAATGGCCGAATGGATCATTGCCGGCGAGCCGACGATGGAACTAAGCGAAGCCGATATCCGGCGGTTCAGCCCGGAGATGAACGTACTGGGCGCGCTGGAGGCACGCATTCCCGAAGTTCTGGGACGCCACTACGACAATCCGTACCCCGGGCGCTCGATGGAGACTGCGCGGGGGCAGCGTCGCTCGCCTGTTCACGAGGGGCTGGTGGCCGCAGGGGCACGATTTGAATCCCGCGGCGGATGGGAACGTGCAGTGCATTTCGGCGGTGAAGCCGCCCACTTGCCGCTGACCTTCGGAGTGCCCGCATGGCGCGAGCAGGTCGGCCGCGAAGTGGCCGCCTGCCGCCAGGGTGCCGCCATTCTGGACCAGAGTGCGTTCGGCAAGATCATGATCCAAGGCCCCGATGCCTGCGCCTTTCTGAACCGGCTGTGTGCGGCGCAGATAGATGTTGCCGAGGGTCGGATTGTGTACTCGCAAATCCTGAACAAACGTGGCGGAATCGAGAGCGACGTGACGGTTCAGCGGCACGGCCCGCAAACCTTCCTGATGATCACGGGTGCAAGTGAAGTTGTGCGTAACCTGAAAAGGATGCGTGAAACGCGGGGCGTATTTCGTGTTGAGTTTACTGATGTAACAAGCGGATATGCCATCCTGGGTCTCGCCGGACAAAGGGCCTGCGATGTTCTTCAAGCGACCACAAACACTCCCCTGCCCGATCTTAAGAGATTTCAATTCAGGCCCGCTGAAATCGGCCTCGCCGGTAGCTGGGTCGGCCGCCTGAGCTTTACCGGCGAAGAAGGGTTCGAACTCTATATCCCTGCCGAAATGGCGATGGCCGCGCATGAGGCGCTGGTGAGGGCCGGCGCGACCCATGCTGGTCTCTTTGCTAGTGGTTCTTTGCGGATTGAAAGCGGCTTTCGGGTCTTTGGCCACGAACTGACCCCCGGCACCACACCCGTCGAAGCCGGGCTTGCGGCCTTTTGCGCCTTTGGCTCTGGTTTTGTGGGTGAAAATGCGCTGCTCGAGCTGGAGCCGAAAAAACGGATCGTTTCGCTGCTGTTTGATGATCCGGCCGCGATACCGATCCACGATGAGCCGATCTATCTGAACGGGCGCGCCATCGGGCAGATAACGTCGTCGGCCTGGAGTTATCGGTTCAACCGATCTGTGGCCTTGGCAGTTGTGCACGATATCCAGCGGTCTTTCGAAGAGAAATCCTGGACTGCGGATGGCACGCTGCCTGTTGAAGTTGAAATCGCCTGTGTGCTGTTTTCGGCGCAGGCCACTTTGAAACCCGCGAAGGAAGCATTTTCGTGACGGACGTGACGCGCACCACCCGTGTCGCCATCATTGGCGGCGGTATCATGGGGGTCGCTGCGCAATTTCAGTTGGCCGAAAACGGCTGGACAGATACGATTCTGTTCGAGAAAGCGGAATTGACAAGTGGCTCGACCTGGCACGCCGCGGGGCAGATCGCTCACGCCTTGAGCAGCCGTATCGCGGGATGGATCAACAAGACCTCGATCGCAACCTACAAGCAGGTTGAAAAAGAGACGGGCCAAAGCATCGGCTGGCATGAAGTCGGCGGTTTTCGCATTGCCACAACCGATGATGAGGTTGACTGGATGAAATCCATCATGGGTGTGGGCAAGATGCTCGATCTGCCGATGGAACTGGTCGGGCCGGATGAGGTTGCAAAAGGCAATCCGTTTTATAAGGTCGACAACGTCAAGGCGGCAGTCCGGACGTTCGAAGACGGACATATCGACCCGTCCGGCGTGACCCAGGCGCTGGCAGCGGCTTCCCGCGCGCGTGGGGCCAAAATTGACCGCCGCAATCAGGTTCTGGGCGCAAGCCGACGAGGGGACATTTGGCTGCTGCGCACGGAAAATGGTGAAGTACTGGCCGAACACGTGGTGATCGCCGCAGGCAGCTATGCCAATCAGGTTGGCGAGTGGTTTGGTTTGAAAATCCCCTCGGTCTCGTGCCTGCATCACTATCTGGTCACTGATGCCGTGCCTGAATTCGAAAACCGCCCGGAACTGCCGGTTATGCGCGACAACGCCTTTGGCGGGTATATCAGACAGGAACAGAAGTCCGGCCTGATCGGAATATACGAAGGCCATGTTTGCCCGACCGTCTGGACAATGCCGCAGGGTGCGACCTGGAAGGCCGAAAATGAACTGTTCGAGGCCGATTACGACTCGATTGGCGACTTCTTGATGATCGCCTTTGAAAAAATGCCTGTCCTTGCTGATCTGGGCATCAAGCGAGTGGTTCGGGGTGCAATCACACACACACCCGACGGGGAGATGCTGGTTGGGCCCTCGGGTGCGCCGAATGTCTGGCTGTCCTGTGGGTCGTCTATCGGCCTCGCGTGGGGCGGCGGTGCGGGCAAGGTGCTGGCCGACTGGATGGTTCACGGCGAAACGCAGATCAACACAAGGACGATGGACCCGCGCCGTTACGGCGATTTTGCCAGTGACACCTTTATCGTCGAACGCACCAAAGATGAATTCATGCGTCGCCATGACACGCCCTGCCCTGGCAAGCAGTTCACGTCCCTTCGCCCGATCAAGCGACATCCGCTGTATGATCGGTTGGCCGCCAAAGGCGCGGTTTTCGGCGAGATCGCAGGGTGGGAACGCCCACGGTATTTTGGCATGCCGGGTGAAGTCGAGCAGGTAGGCTGGGGGCACCAGCCATGGCACACCAACGCGATGACCGAGGCGCAAGCAACCCGTGCGTCTGCTGGCGTAATTGATCTATGCGCATTTGCTCAGTTCGAAATTTCAGGCCCGGATGCCTGCAATCTGCTGGACAGGTTGTCTGCAAACACAATCCCCTCCCGCGACGGAGGCATAAGCCTGAACCACCTGTTAACGCCCAATGGACGGTTCGAAACCGAGATGACGATCTGGCGCATTGCCCGGGATCGGTATTTCACAGGCTCCGCAATAGCCCGCGCCAAACCGGACTTTGATTGGATCCGATCGCACATTCGGCCAGGCGAGGACGTGCGGATGATCAACCGAACTTCGGACTGGGGGATGCTGGCCCTGTCCGGTCCGAACTCGCGCAAAATCCTGCGTGAACTTACCGACGCGGATCTGTCGAATGCCGCCTTCCCCTGGTTGTCGGGGCAGGAAATCACCGTGGCGGATGTGCCAGTCTATGCCCTGCGAGTATCTTTTGTTGGAGAGTTGGGTTGGGAGATTCACGCGCCGCTGCACCGGATCGCGGAGATGTATGATGCGCTCCACGCGGCAGGTGCCGGGCACGGCCTGATTGATCTTGGCAGTTACGCCTTCAACGGCATGCGAATGGAGAAGGCCTATCGCGCGTCGGGCGAACTGACCACCGATGTCGGTCCGCTGGATGTCGGTTTGGACCGTTTCGTTCGTGCAGAAGGGCGCGATTTCATTGGGCGGAATGCCTTGTTGGCCCACGTACCGGAATGGGAACTGCTTTATTGCGAACTGCACTCAGATCGTTTCGACATTCATGGCGGAGAACCCGTCTTGCATAATGGCGTTGTTGTCGGCCTGACAACGTCGGGTGGATATGGTTACACGATCGGAAAATCTCTGGGCTGGCTGTTCGTGCGCAGGGGTACGGCGCGAAGTGGGCTTTCGGTGCAGATTCTGAATCAGGACATACCCGTTACAGTCCATGACGAAGCGCTTTTCGACCCAAAGAACCTGCGCTCCCGATCCGAGGAGTAAATGATGACCACGATCAATGGCGGTGAGGCCGTCTATCGCGTTTTGAAGGCCAACCGGATCGACACGGTATTCGGATTACTCGGCGGCTCGATGCTGGAACTTTACGACGCAATGTATCGCGGCGGCGATATCGCCTATGTCGGCGCCCGGGATGAACGCGCGGCTGGGCACATGGCAGATGCCTGGGCGCGCATGACGGGCAAACCCGGGGTCGTCCTCGGCGCGCAGGCCGGCCCCGGCGTGGTCAATATTGTAACTGCCGTAGCCGAAGCTCATCTGGCCTATTCACCGCTTGTCGTCATAGCGGGGGCGATCAGCCGGTCCGATCAGGCCAAGGATACGTTTCAGGAAGTCGACCAGGTCGCGTTGTTTGCTCCGATCTGCAAGCGTTCGGTGATGGTGACCGATCCCAGCCGACTGGCGCCAATGCTCGAAGATGCGATCCGACTTGCAAGTTCGGGTAGACGCGGGCCGGTGGTCTTGCATGTCCCACGCGATCTTTTCGCGGCCCAGGTTCCGCCCATTGCGCCGGAGCCCGTCAAAATAGCCCGTCCCGGCCCGCCTGCACCCGAGGATGTGACCGCGATAACCAGACTGCTGTCCGGCGCAAAGCGCCCAGTGATTTTCGCAGGTGCCGGGTTTAAGTGCACTGCCGAGGATGACACGCTGACAAGGCTTGCCGAAACGCTCGAGGTTCCGGTGGTCGCTTCAACCGGGCATGCGGATGTCATGCGGCATGGTCATCCCTGGTTCGCCGGACAGGCGGGGCCACGTGGCAATCGCGTCGCCTCGCGCCTGACCAAAGAGGCAGACGTTATGGTCGTTTTGGGCGCGCGGCTTGGGTTCAACTCGACCTTTCACAGCAATGACTATGTCGGGGCCGATACCCGAATTGCCCATGTCGATATCGAAGGGTCCGCCGTCGGTCGCTATTTTCCGGCTGAGATCGCAGTTCAGGCAGACGCCTGCCAAACGGCCGTCGCATTGACCGAAAAATGTTCAAAGCCCGCCGCTGATCCATGGCGTATTTCTTTTCAGGACGACATGAAAACCTTGCGTGCTGAACGCGATGAAGAGGCCAGGATCGCCACGCGGCCAATGCACCCCAGACGCGCCTTGGCGGAAATTCGGAAAGTACTGCCCGAGAATGCAATTGTAACGCTGGATACCGGCAACACGTGTCTTCAGGCAGCGGACCGGCTGGCCCACTATGCACCCAGGTCCCTGATCACACCGCTGGACTTCGGATTGGTCGGTTTTGGTCTTCCGGCGGCAATTGGCGCCAAGGCCGCCGCCCCGGATCGACCGGTCGTGGCAATCATGGGCGACGGCGCGATCGGATACACGATGATCGAAATTCAGACAGCAATCTCATATGGATTGCCGATAGTGATCGTGGTCCTGGATAACGAGGCATGGGGAGCGGAAAAAGCTTATCAACAGGAGTTTTTCGAAGGCCGTCTGCTTGGTGCCGAAATCGCCTCGCCCGGGTTCGACCGGTTCGCTGAGTTGTGTGGCGGCAAAGGAATCTGGATAGAGTCGCCGGAGGATCTGGGGCCAGCCCTGACCAGCGCATTTTCCAGCGGGGCAACAACTGTTATTCACGCCAAGATCGACGCCGAAGCCCTTACGACGTTGCGCAAGGATTTGTTTCAAAAGTGATTTGCAGAGGGTCGTTTGAAGCCAACCAATTTCCAGGGCTTAGCGAATTAATGGCACCAGTTTGGACCCATCTTGGTCTCGTGGCACTCCCATGACGGCGGGATCCAGACGCAAGGCTCTCGCGAGCCATTTGTTTGATCGTGTTGACTACGGTCGGGTTTGAACCTGCCTAAATTAAGGCATCGAGGCGGAGGATTCGTGCGCTTTGCGCGAACTCAATGCCCGGGTAGAAACCAACTCTATTTTACCATCAGTCACCCCTTGGGGCTACAACTTTCGAAGAGAGAAGTTCTTCTTGCGAACCAGGCCGTCGTTGAAATCATACCCGAAATTCTCAATGTCGCGGATGTAAACCTCACCAACCGCTTTACTGCTTTCATCGGAATAGTATTCCCGGTAATCTCGCCTTTTCGATTTCTTTCGATGCTTGAAGAACATACGCCTGCTGCCAATTTCCCGAAGCACGACTTTTAAGTCTTTATCGAGGGTTTCGAAGCGGCCCAGGAAATCCAACGGCATTTCACCGTCGTCATTTACGAGAAAACTGGATTGGGGTTTGAAGTAGGGTATGTCGAGGTACTTTGAAGGTTCTTCCGTGAATGAAGACAGGAAGCTCTCGAAATTGGGGTGACTGGCCACCAGTTCCAGTTCCTGACGCCGCGCGATGATATAGTGATAGGCCGAGACCAACCTGTCCCAAGGATTCCGAACAAAACTGAACTTGAAATAGTCTGCCGCCTCCGGCCCCAACTGCTCGAGATGCACAAATAAAGACGAGTGCTTGTCGATCGCAGGAGAAGGATCATGTTTCGTAAAATTCAGGAGGTTCGGGCGGCGCAAAATTGTTGAAACCGTCGATCCCGCAGTTTTTGGAATATGAATGAATACGGTCTTTAGCGTGGGATAGATTGGCACCGAATTGCTACGCCTCCTTGCAGACAACGCGTGGGGCGCAAGTGCTCCGAAGGACTCGCGCAACATGCGCAAGACCAATGGTACACTCCGACGGGTGGCAAGAAAAGCATATCGGTATCATGCAGATACCATGTGCCGCGCCTAACTAATGGGAAATCCACGCGACGCCCTTGCCGCGCTGCCCGGGCCGCATAATTGAATACGGGTCAGTGGCCTGTTCCGATTCAGAACCTGTAGTTCAAGGAAAACGAGAGTGTGGTTACACCCAAGTCTTTAAAGTCACGTTCAAAATCCGAGTACTCAGAATAGACCAACTCGGCGCCGAGCGTGACCTCCTCGCGGATGAAACGTTCATAACCAAGAGACACGAAATAACCATCGCCTTCGCCTGGATTGATATTGCCACTGGCGTGCGTGTCGAGCTCAGCATAACCGGCGCTGGCGTAGTACATGTTTAAGCCGCTGTCGATGCCGCCGCGCGCGCCAAAACGCTTGTACGAACCCAGTTCGAAACCAGGGTCAATGTCCAGATTCGTCCGGGTGTATTGCAGAAAATACCCGATTATGACCTTGCCGAAATCGTAGTCCCAGCCGAATTTCGCGCCGTAGATCGGACCGCTGGAGCCTTCCACGTCGGGGGCATAACCAAGTTCCAAACCAACGGAAAAACCTGTCCAGTCGACGCCTGATGCAGGGAGTACAGCTGGCTTTTGGAACGGCGCCATGACACGGGAAACTTCTGAATCACTCGCCATTGAAGCTGCCGGGTACATCGCAGCAAGGACAAGGGCGACGGCTTGGGTGCGAATAGTCATTTTGATCATATCCATAGCAACTGAATTAACACCTTACCTTAGCGCAGATGCCACGTAATGTTCCATGTGGGACCCTGAAATCCAGAAAATTTGCCATGGCTGTTGTGTCAATACGGCAATGGTCGCGAAACACAAAAGCCCCTGATGCGCTCTGCGTCCAAACGCTTACTCGAATGCCGTGTTGCCGCTGGGTCAGCAACCGTCATTCTTCAAAGAGTTGACCATTGTTCGGTTCTTTGCAGCCGCCTGGAAGTGAGCGGTTGTTTTCTTTGGCAGATCTTTAACGGACAAGACTTGGCAAGAAAACTGAAGCAGGCAAAACACTTACCTAGCCTAAAGTCGAGTTTAGGCTGAAAAGCGTCAAAGCGATTCAAACCCCTTCGAACCGCCGGAATGCCAGAGCAATCAGGCCCGCAATCGCCATATAAACCAGCGCCAGCAGCAGCAGTGGTTCGTAGACGATAAAGGTGTCCGCCCGGACCCGGGAAGAAACTGCATAGATTTCGACCACTGTTATGGTCGCCACCAGTGGGGTTGCCTTAAGTTGCAAAATTGTTTCGCCACCCAAAGTCGGCAACACGTTGCGGACTGCCTGCGGCAACCAGATTCGACGAAACATGGTGAAACGTGGCATGCCAAATGACTTTGCGGCTTCAAGCTGCCCTTTCGCCACCCCGGAAAATGCGCCGCGCATTACTTCGCCCTCATAGCCCGCGAATGACAAGGTCAGCGCGAGCACTGCATAGGGCCACGCCTGGCGCAGGTACGGCCATAGTTCCGATGCGCGGATCCAGGGAAACTGGGGAAACAGAGAGCCCAGCCCATAATACAGCAACCAAATCTGCAGCAGCAGCGGCGTGCCGCGAATTATGGTGCAGAATACCCGAGCTGGAGTGGCCAGATACCAAGGCCCGACCGCCTGCGCCAATCCAAGCGGCACAGCCAAAAGAAAGCCCAGAACAGTTGTAACAACCAGAAGCCAAACCGTGGTCCAAAGACCTTGCAGTGCCAAGGGCGCATATTTTGGGATCCAGTCCCAGCGCAGCGATAACGCGCACCAGATCACCAATGCCGCAAACAGAAGCATCATAACGATGCGGTGCGGTTGCATCAGGGCTTTGAATGTTGTCATGCGGCGTCCCCTTTCAGCGAAGGTTGACCGCGCCGTGCCCATTTCTCAATTCGGGCAAAAACCACACCCGAAAACAGGGTCACCATAAGATAGAGGAAGCCCGCCGCCAGAAAGAAAGTGAAATAGGCCCGGGTGCTGCTTGCCGCCTGCCTTGTTTCCAGGGTCAATTCACTAAATCCGACAACGGCCAGCAACGCCGTGTCCTTGGTCGCGATGAGCCACAAATTGGCAAGCCCCGGCACCGCAAACCCCATCATCGCGGGTATCGTTACCCGACGCATGATCATGAAAGCTGGCATTCCGTAAGACTTTGCCGCTTCGATCTGTCCCACCGGAACAGCCTTGATGGCACCGCGCAGAACTTCGGTGGCATAGGCCCCCTGCACCACGCCCAACACCCAGATGCCTGCCGCGATACCGTTGATTTCAACCCGGCCTCCGCCGACCGCCTCAGAAATCTTGTTGATGATATCACTGCCGACGTAATAGAGGATCAGGATCAGCACCAGCTCAGGTACCGCCCGGATCACAGTCGTGTAGATAGCGAGAAGGTCGCGTGTGACCTTCCCGCCGTATAGCTTTCCATAGGCTCCGAACAGCCCGATTACCAGCCCCATCCCAAATGCGCCGAAGGCGATCTGCAGCGAATTGGCAAGCCCGCGCAGCAGGTTGCCTCCCCAGCTTGACAGCGACAGCAACTCGGCGCTGGCGCCGAGGCCCAGTGTCTCGAACAGTCCGGTCACAACAGCGCCTTAGTAGATGCTGGTCGTGAAATAGCCCGCGGTGATTTTCTCGTGGGTTCCATCTGCCAGGATCGCCGCGATCCCTTTGTTGAGCGCCTCCAATAGCTCGGTATCGCCTTTGCGCACACCGGCACCAACACCACGGCCCAGGATCGCCGGGTCATCCGCAACGGCCCCCTTGATCTCGCAACAGCTGCCATTGTCCGAGTTCACGAAGTCGGCCATGGCAATGCTGTCCGCCTGGGTCGCGTCGATGCGGCCCGCGAACAGGTCCTGATTGGCCTCGTCCTGCGTTTGGTAGACCTTCAGCTCTGCGTCCTTGAAGTATTCCTGCGCGTAAGCCTGATGAATGGTCGAGGCCTGGATGCCGACAATCTTGCCCGCCAGCGACTCCGGGGTCGGTTCAATGTCCATCGACTTGTCCGCCACGATCACCGCCGGGGTGTTGTAGTAGGGGTCGCTGAAATCGATGGTTTTAAGGCGCTCTTCGGTGATCGACATCGAAGCCATGATGGCGTCGATCTGCTGGCCGGTCAGCGACGGGATGATGCCATCCCACGCAACAGGCGTGATCACGCAGTCCAGTTCCGCCGCAGCGCAGACGGCACCGATCACCTCAATTTCCCAGCCGACCCAATTGCCCGAACTGTCGGGTGAGGCAAACGGAGGATAAGGCTCGGCTGCGATGCCGATCTTGACCTGTTCAGCGGCAGCGGCGCCTGAAGTCAGAACGGCCACGGCAGAGGCCGCGGTCAGAAGTGCTTTGAGTTTCATAGGTTTCTCCCTGTTGATATTATTCGGTTTTTTGTGTGCTACCCGACAGAACTGAGGAACTGTTTCAGTCGTTCGGATTGCGGGTTTCCAAAGATCTCGGCAGGCTTCCCCTGCTCTTCAATACGGCCCTGATAAAGGTAGACGACATGGTTCGCGACTTCGCGCGCGAACTTCATTTCGTGAGTGACCAGCAGCATGGTGCGCCCTTCGGCGGCAAGGTCGCGGATCACTGTCAGAACTTCGCCCACAAGTTCAGGGTCCAGCGCTGATGTCGGTTCATCAAACAGCATGGCGGAAGGGTCCACCGCCAATGCCCGGGCAATTGCAGCCCTCTGCTGCTGCCCGCCAGAAAGGTAGGCGGGAAACGTGTCTTCCTTGCCGCCCAGCCCTACCCGACGCAACAATTCGTGTGCGCGTTCGATCGCCTCGGATTTCGGAACCTTCAGGACATGCACCGGCACCTCGATCACGTTTTCCAGAAGGGTTCGATGTGTCCACAGGTTGAACTGTTGAAACACCATCGCCAGCTTGGTTCGGATCCGTTCAATTTGCTTCTGGCTGGCCGGGCTGCCATCAGCCCGCATCGCCACTTCCTCACCGCCAATCACGATCTTGCCTGAGCTTGGCGTCTCAAGAAAATTGATACAGCGCAGCATGGTCGACTTGCCCGACCCCGAGCCGCCGATGATCGCCACGACGTCACCTTGATGCGCGGTCAGATCCACGCCTTTCAGCACCTCCAGATTTCCAAAGGACTTGTGCAAATCCTCGACCCGGACCGCCTCGCGGCGCGTGTCCGTCAGCTGAACTGATGCAGTGGCAGTGTCCATTTTCCGTGACCCCAAAATTCTGATTGCAGTAAGCCGTGAACCTAGTAATTATGCAAGTGTATAATTACAACCGCCAGAAAAAAGGAACTGTCGTGAGCGAAGAGCGCAAAAAATTCAGGCGGGAATCGGCTGAATCCCGGCAGGAGGCGCTGATTCTGGCCACGCTTGAGCTGGTGGCCGAACAAGGCGTGCGCGGGGCGACGGTGCGGGGAATCGCCGAGCGCGCAGATGTCACCCAGGGACTGATCCGGCATTACTTCAGTTCCAAAGAGGAACTGATCGTCGCCGCTTACGAGCACCACATGAACACAATGACGGATCAAACCTTTGCCCCGGCAAACGGCGCGGCGGCCAGCGCACGCGCCCGGTTGATTGCTTTTGTGACGGCGTCTTTGACAGCCCCGGTTGTCGACTCAAGGGCAATCGCGCTGTGGGCCAGCTTTCTGAACAAGGTGCAGCGCGACCCACAGATGAAGGCGACGCACGAACGCACATACGCCTATTTTCGCGACCAACTGGAGGGGCTGATCGCCGCTTCGATGAAAGAAGCGGGCCGCGCCCCCTCTCCCGCCCGCCTGCGTCAACTGGCCATCGCCTGCAACGCGGTTATTGACGGCCTCTGGCTTGAGGGCGGCGCGCTTCCCGATGCTTTTGCGCCGGGCGAACTGGTCGAAATCGGGCTGCAATCCGTTTCCGCCATCATTGATTTGGATCTAACGCAGGAGATTGAGCGCCAATGAGGCTGACAGCAATTACCGAACGGCTGGCCGGTTTGGGCGGCGGGAAATGGGAAGTGCATCTGAAAGCACGCGCTATGGTCGAGGCCGGGGCCGATATCGTGGAAATGACCATTGGCGAACCAGATGTTCCAACCCCAACTGAACTGTGCGACGCGGCAGCGGCCGCGCTGCAATCGGGTCGCACAGGGTATTCCAACGGACGCGGCGAAGCCGGACTTTGCGCAGCCCTGGCCGAGGCCTACACCGCAAGCCGCGGACGCCGGTTTCTGCCAGAGAACGTCCTTTGCTTTCCCGGCACCCAGACCGCCCTTTTCACTGTCATGCAGGGCGTCGCAGAAGTTGGCACCGAGGTTCTGGTGGGCGATCCAATGTATGCCACCTATGAGGGCGTGATCCGAGCGTCAGGTGCCGAGCCGGTGCCGGTGCCGCTACGCCCCGAAAACGGATTTCGGTTGCAGGCAGAAGACCTTGCCGCGCACATTACGCCCCACAGCAGCGCCATTCTTCTCACGACTCCGCACAACCCGACAGGCGCCATCCTGACGCCCGAGGACGTTCGGAAGATTGGTGAACTCGCAATAGAACACGATCTCTGGATAATCTCAGACGAAGTCTATGAGCATCTGATCTTTGAGGGTGCAGAGTTTGCATCTCCCCTCTCTGATACAGCGCTGGCGGACCGGGTCATTGCAGTCTCTTCGATCTCCAAATCACACGCCGCCCCCGGTTTTCGCAGCGGCTGGTGTGTGGGCCCGGCCGAGTTTTGCACCGCGCTGCTGCCAGTCTCGGAAACTATGCTATTTGGCAACCAGCCCTTCATTGCTGACATGACCGAAAAGGCCGTGCGCGAGGGGTCATCGGTGGCTGCCGGTATGGCTTCGCGCTTCGCGGCGCGTGCTGCACTGCTGGAAAGCCGTCTGCACACCGAAACCGGGCTGACCGTCCACCGGCCCGATGCCGGCATGTTTGCCTTGGTCAACGTCTCGGCCAGCGGATTGGACGGCGACGCCTATGCCTGGGACCTGCTGGAGCATGGTGTTTCGGTCATGCCCGGCTCTGCCTTTGGCGAAAGCCTCAGGGACTGGGTTCGGGTTGCTCTCACCATTGACGACGACAGTTTTGTCACCGCACTGGACCGCATCGTCGCCCACGCAAACCGCAAGAAACGGAGCGTTGCATGACCAACCAAACAGTCGGCGAAGCGCTGGTCGCCGAGTTGAAGCAAAGGGGTGTCTCCTGTGTTTTTGGCATTCCCGGCGTGCATACGGTCGAGCTTTATCGCGGTCTTGCAGCCTCTGGCATCCGTCACGTGACACCACGACACGAACAGGGCGCTGGCTTCATGGCTGACGGCTATGCGCGTGTCTCGGGGAAACCGGGCGTTGCCTTTGTGATCACGGGTCCTGGCCTGACAAACACGCTGACGCCAATGGCCCAGGCCCGGGCGGACTCAGTCCCAATGCTGGTGGTTTCAGGCGTTAACGAACGCAGCACCTTGAATCGGGGACTTGGCCATCTTCACGAACTGCCCGATCAGCACGCGCTGGCCAAAACTGTTGCGCTGGTTTCCGAGCATGTCGAGCAGGCTCACGACCTGGGCACCGCTCTGGACCGCACTTTTGCCCCCTACTCCACGGGTCGACCCGGCCCAACTCACATCCAGATCCCGCTGGATGTCGCAGGCCTCGCTGCGCAGAGCGCCGTGGCCCCGAGTGCCAAGGCCTGCCCGGCATTGGACCCAACTCGGATTCAAGACGCGGCAGACCAATTATCGGCGGCGAAGAAAGTGGTCATCCTTGCTGGCGGCGGAGCAAAATCGGCCGGATCGCAGTTGCAGGCTCTGGCAGAACGCCTCGATGCGCCGGTCGTGCAAACCGTGAATGCCCGCGGGTTGATGCATGGCCATCCTCTAACCGTACCGGCCAGCCCCAGCCTGAAGTCCGTCCAAGCACTGATCGAAGATGCCGATTGCGTCCTCGCTCTGGGGACCGAACTGGGCCCCACCGATTATGATATGTATGCAACTGGGAAAACGGCGGCCATGTCCCGGCTTATACGCGTTGACATTTGTCCGCACCAGTTGGCTCGCCACGATGTCGCGATTGCTATAGAAGGCCGAGCTGACGAAGCTATGACCGCGTTGTTGAAAGCCCTGCCTGGCAAATCAAACCAAAATGCAGGGGTGGCCAGCGCCGAAAAGACCCGCGCCGCCGCGTATGAAGAGATAGGTCCGAACTATCGTGCTCAGGTCCAAATTCTGAACGAAATGCGCAATGCAGTGCCGGGCGCGCTGATGATTGGAGATTCCACTCAGCCGATCTATGCGGGCAACCTCTACTACGACCACGACCGCCCCGGCGGCTGGTTTAATGCGGCCACCGGATATGGCGCGCTGGGTTATGGTATACCTGCTGCCATCGGCGCTGCGATCGCCGCCCCGGACGCCCATGTCCTTTGTATCGCTGGCGATGGCGGTGCTCAGTTTTCGCTGCCCGAGATCATGGCGGCAGTGGACGAAAACCTGCGCATCACCTTTGTTCTGTGGAACAATCATGGTTACAGCGAAATCGAGACCTCGATGGAAGCCGTGGATGTAAAGGTGATCGGGTGCGACCCGACCCCGCCTGAATTTTCCGCCGCGGCTGCCTCATTCGGCATACCCTACACACGCGTACCACCAGACCCGAGTGCCATTGCGACCGCTCTGACAGCGGCCAGCGCACAGAATTGCCCCTCCATTTTGGAAATTGACATTGCCGGACGCAATCCGGATCAGGAGTGACCAATGCGAAATCCGACCTTTGAGTTTACCCGGGCCATCACCCGTCGGCCCGCCTCGACCATTGCCGACGGTCTGCGCGCCGAGGACATCGGCAATCCCAGCCTTGACGGTATGCTGGCTGCCCATTCATCTTATGTCGAAGCCCTGCGCAGCACCGGGGCCGAGTTGATTGAGCTTGAGCCGCTCGACGCATTCCCGGATGCCCAGTTTGTCGAAGACACTGCGCTGTGCCTGCCGCAAGGTGCCATCCTGATGCGACCCGGCGCGCCGTCGCGGCTGGGTGAGGTGGCTGAAATGGCATCAACGATCCGTACCTGCTATGACGATGTCCGCGAAATCAAAGGCCCCGGTCACGTCGAAGGTGGCGATATTCTGGTGACCGGACAGGAAATCCTTGTCGGCCGCTCCGACCGCACAGATGCTGCAGGCGTGGCAGAACTGGCCGAGATCGCCAGTGAATGGGGCCACGTCCTGCGCGAAGTCTTCACGCCGGCCGGCGTCTTGCATTTCAAAACGGATTGTTCGTTGATGGATGCCGAGACGATCCTGTCGACCAGGCGCCTTGATGCGTCAGGCTGTTTCGAAGGCTACAGAGTCCTGCATGTGGCCGATGGTGAAGAAGCCGCCGCTAATGCTATCCGTTTCAACAACCTTGTTCTTATGGCCTCCGGTTTTCCTCGCACGGCAGAGATGTTGGACAAGGCGGGATATGAGGTTATCCAGATCGACAACACCGATTGTGCCAAGCTGGACGGCGGCATGTCGTGCCTGTCCCTGCGGTTTTGATCAGTCGGGCAACGCGTCAAGAATAGAGTCTCGGTCCAAGGCACCGTGCTGGCAATAGCACTGGCGGAACTTTCCGCCTGTGTCGGAGCCCTATCGAAACGGAGACTATACAGTCGGCGATGATAGCTTCACCATAGGCGACCTCGCGCTGAACCGTGTTTCAATTACCCTCACGAGTAATTAACGGGCGGGTTGTAACAGTCGTAAGGGAACTCAGTTTCTCGAAAAAACCGTCTACGCACAACAAAATTGCGAGCGAAAAGGACTACCTCAGGTTCTTTGTTTACAACCTGACAACAACATTAACTGAAAGTGAACAATGTATTCTCTATGTGTTCAACCGTTTTCGACCATAGTGGGTTCACTAAGTCGGGCGGAAAGAAATGCGTCCGGTTTTATGGAAGGGAACATGCATGGAAAAAACTACCACAGCGATTGCGATGCACACCCCCCCCGCGGCAAAGCAATCATCCAGCGCTGTCGTCTGCAGCGGCGTGTCGAAAAACAAAGATTCGAGCAGCGGTCGCTTCCCTCCTATTGAAAACGCACTCATCAATATTGTGAATAACAAGCGACTGATTGAGGCGATGAGGGACGTCTGAGTTACCGCAGACGATCTCTCGGTTCCCTTGGGTGTCGTCTTCCCCGGGAACAATACGAAGCTAAAGCCCGCTCTGCGCCAGAGCGGGCTTTTTCTTTGCATATTCAGATGTGATCCGAGTTATGTCTTGGCGTTCAGTAGGTGATGGGCCAGCCAAGGGGTTGGAAATGATTTGGCTGGCCCGACCTCTCGCGCCTCCGAATTCGGAAAAGCGCGAAACTCCTGATTTACAACCCCAGCAACGCCTTGACCGCCGCTTCGACTTCATCTGTGACCGGCTTGTTGGCCGCATTCTCCAACGCCTCACGTTCCCTAAGCGTCTGATCCTCCAGCTGGTCCTGTAGGTCCTCAACTTCAGAAACAGCGTCGTCGTAATTGCTGGCAGCTTCCTGTTCGGCTGCTAGCTCGGCAGCGGTGTCCCTGGACTCCTGCAGTTCGGCATTCGCCTCGTCCAACTGCGCTTCGATATGGGGGTCTGTACCCCCGGCGTCGGCAAGTTCCTGTTCCAATTCCGCCACGCGCTCTTCATCCGCGCGCACATCAGCTTCGGCCGCTTCGAGATCATCTTCGATTTCACCTATGGGACGTGAAGGCGGTTCCAGCCCGTCCAGAAGATCTTGGGCATCTTGCAGGTCGTCGCGCAGTTCGTCTCCTTCCAGAACCGTATCGCGGTATGTTGCAATACGACCGACACGCGAGTTGGGCGCGGCGTTTTTCAGAGCGGTCTCACTGGCGTGAGCAGCATTCAACGCACCCAGTTCAGAGGGGTGTGCGCCCAGAATTTCAGCCCATGATTCGTCTTTTTTGCGGGACAGAGGCCGAACGGATTTTGCAACCTGCACGGTAGACTCGGTGCTCCGCGCCACGCGCTGCGATTTCCGCTTGGTTTTTTCTGTTCGGTCGCTGGATTTCTTGCCCGTGAACAAATCTTTCAGAGAGAAATTGCTGCTCTTTGACGTGTTCGATTTCCCGCTTCCGGAAGCGGACTTTCTGCCACCTGTCTTCCCGGCGGACTTCTTGGTGCCGCCTTTGGAAGTCACTTTGCCTTTGGCGTCTTGACCCTTTCCGGCACCTTTGTTCCCCTTTCCGGCGCTGTCGTTGCCCTTGCCGCCACCTTTGCCGCCGTCGTTTCCGCCGCCTTTTCCTCCTCCTTTGCCGCCGCCATTTCCACCACCTTTTCCTTCTTTCGCATAAGCAATGTCGGGAAACGTGAACGTCGCGACGATCGCGGTTGACCCAATCAGGGAGATCGCGACTGCGGAGGCTTTCAGCAGACCGGAAAATTTGGTTTTCATAACGGACCTCACGGGCTCAGTGTTGCTTCAGGCGTCAACATTCTATGTTGGACGCAAATGTATTTGACCCCATTTGACCATATTATGGTTGAACTCACGCCTAACTGCTGGTTCATCACCAGTTCACATTGAAGCCGGTAGAGTTTGAGTATGTTTGTGCGGCTAAGACTTTCAGGATTGGGGAACCTGCTTGCAACTGCGGGATTGATTACCTGGTTTTTGACAGGTGATGGCAACGCTGCTGTGCGCGAGCTTAAACAATCCGAATTGCGGCACGCCACAACATCAGGTGGTGCCATTCGCCTGAAGAGGGTTATCAGAGGCGTTGAAAAGGTTTTCGGCGGAACCCCCGTCGACGCCCGCGCCTTTGAATCCGACAAGGTTTACTATCGTATCCTGGTCAAGAAACCTGACGGGAAGATCATCAGCGTCATCGTGGACGCCCAGACGGGTGTCGTCGTGTCCAACCGGTCTCGCGTCAGCCGCGAGATTACAAATGCAGCGCGGGCGAAACCCGGCAATTCGGCCAATTCCGGTAGCGGAAGCGTGCAGAATACCAATAGCAAAAGTGCCAACAGCGACAGCAGAGGTAATTCCGGCAACAATCGCGGCGGCAATGGAAACGCTGGTGGCAACGGGAATGGAAACGCCGGTGGCAACAGTGGCGGTAATGGCGGCGGCAACGGTGGCGGCAATGGCGGCGGTAATGGCGGCGGCAACGGCGGCGGCAACGGCGGCGGTAATGGCGGCGGTAATGGCGGCGGCAACGGCGGCGGTAATGGCGGCGGCAACGGCAATGGCGGTGGCAAGAAATAACTGATGATCCCTCATCAATTCGCCTGTAGTTTCAAATCATGAGAATCCTACTTGCAGAAGATGAACCGCGCCTGTGCGAGCAGATCAAAAAACTACTGAGCGCCGAAGGTCGGATCGTCGATGTAGTCCATGGCGGGGTTGATGCTCTGCATATGGGGTCGACTGAACCCTACGACATGATCATTTTGGACATCGGCCTTCCGGAACGTGACGGGATTTCCGTTTTGCGAGATTGGCGCAGTGCCGGAATAAGGACGCCTGTTCTGATCCTGACCGCCCGAGACGGCTGGAGCGAGCGGGTGGACGGTCTGGATGCAGGTGCGGATGACTATATGACCAAGCCTTTTCACATGCCCGAACTGGCGGCTCGCGTCCGTGCGATTTTACGGCGACAGAGCGGACAGCTGAACCCGGTCATCGAAATGGGAAGCGTCCTTTTGGACACAAGAAACGGGCGTGTCTCCGTGGACGGAATTCCGGTTGATCTGACCGCACAGGAAATCGCCGTCCTCACCTATCTGGCCCATAACCCCGGGCGCCTGATCTCGCGCACTGAATTGTCGGAACATATCTATGAGTATGACAAGGATCGGGATTCCAACACAATTGCCGTATTTATTACGCGCCTGCGCAAGAAGCTGGGACCGGACCTGATCACAACGGTTCGGGGTCGCGGATACATGATCGATTCTGCCTGATGCTTTCGCTGCGACAACGGGCATTGCTGGGCGGAATATTGTCCGGAGCGATGTCTGTGGGTGTGGGCACGCTGGCGGTTTTTTCCTACATCGATTCCCGGGTTTCCCAGCAGTTCGATACAACGCTTCGGGACCGGCACACACAACTGATCGTTGGACTGAGTGTCACCACCGACAATCCCGAAGCACTGCGTGATCTGATTTTCGATCCGGCATACAGTACGCCATATTCCGGGCGATACTGGCAGGTGACAAGCGAGGCAGGCGAAGTTTACTCCTCGGCTTCCCTTTTCGATGAAACCCTCGCCGAGCCGCAAGATGCACCCGACACAGTTATGCTGTGGAACACCGATGGGCCTGAGAATGAAGCGGTCCGCGGCATATATCAGAAGATCGCCTATGAAGATGGCACGATCTGGGGCATCAGCGTCGCTGAAAACCGCGACAAGCTCATCGCGGAACGCCGGGCCGCACAACGCAGCCTAATCCCGGTTTTTGGGCTGGTTGGCCTGATAGGCATCGCCGGTTCGCTGTTGCTGATGTCGGCCATTCTTGGGCCGCTTCGCAAACTGCGGTCAGATGTGGCCCAGCGTTGGGACATGGACGAAGACCTCAGACCGGAAGACTACCCCGAGGAAGTGTCGCCGCTTGTCCAGGACCTCAACCAGCTATTGCAACGCAACCGCGACATCGTCTCCGGGTCCCGCAGGCAGGCGGCTGATCTTGCACATGCGCTGAAGACACCGGCCGCGATTTTGCAGAATGAACTGGATAGTTTGTCCGAGGCCGGGGTGGACATCAAAACCGCACAGGAATCTCTGGATCGGATCGATGCGCAACTTGGCCGCTCTCTGGCGCGAATGCGCGCGATGAACACTGCGGAACTGACCCATTCCCGTACAGACCTGTCAAATTCCATCGACCGGCTTGCAAAGCTGTTTTCCCTGATGGCCGAGCGTGAACAGAAGACATTAAAGGTGGCGACCATTCCCGGCCTGTGGGTTCGAATGGACAAGCAGGACATCGAAGAGGTTCTAGGAAACCTTCTGGACAATTCAATGAAATGGTGCCGGCAGATTGTGCAGGTGACAACGACGCGGCAGGACAAGTTTATCGAAATTCGGATCGAAGACGACGGACCGGGAATTCCCGAAAATGACCGACGCGAAGCGCTTCGTTCCGGGGGGAGGCTCGACACCTCCGTCACCGGCAGCGGCTTGGGGCTGGCAATCGCAGTGGATCTGCTCACGGCATATGGTGCCAGTCTTGATCTGGGCAGGTCGGAAGAACTCGGTGGTCTGAGGTGCAGCATCGTGATCCCATTGGGTTCTCATGCTAGCGCCAGTTGAAGCATGGCGGTCCAGCTTACGGGAACGGGTAAAATTCGAATTTGCTTAGTTAGCCCTTGGTGCTTAGACCAGTTGCTTCAAGCTCGATTGGATGCAACTGCCGATCCGGTGGTGATGGAGTGATCCCTAAGAGCAGCATAGATTTCATGGGCATCTCGCAGTCGCGAAAGTTCCAAGTTATCGGTCCTGACCAGGTCGGGTTTTGAATGAAAATACTGTTCAAAGCTTTGGGCGGCGGGTGACAGCCCAAGCAAGTCATACAAGGTTTCCATGGTTGCCTGTGGGGCGCTGCGCAGGTCGTCCTGAAACAACAAAATGCACTGATCCTTATGCTTCAGAAGCGCCTTGAAGGCGCAGATCCAGTAGTCCAGCCAATAGTCCAGACTATGTGTGTCTTTGCCGACCGGATCGAAGTCCTTGAACAAGAAGGGTTTATGCAGATCCCCGAACTCGAAATGTCCGATATCGGCCATGTATCGGGTTACGAAACTGTCCCGAGCCTGAAGCTTGCTGAAATTGTTGTGCTGGCGAAGCAGAGACTCGGCATGGCATTCCGGTCGCCGAACCGGAACCACGATCCGGCAATCCGGGAAGGATTTGAGCAGATAGGGAATTCGGGCAATGTTCGCGTTATTCTTGGAGCAATAGCGCGTTTTCGGCACGTCATTTGGACCCGCCTGACAGTTCCGCGCTCTGATGATGCAGCTCATGTGCTGTCGCAAAAACTGGTCTGCCCGAGGGTCTGTGTCATCAACGTCCCAAAGTGGAATCGAAGTCCCCCGGTAGCGCTCTGGCCAGAACGCTTTCCAAAGCACTTCCTCGAACGCTTCCGGGCTATCAAGGTCGATCTCCATCCCGTCGCCGTGGGCGCGCTGCTGCCGCCGGACGCCGCGCTGCTGACCGCCGGCTATTTTGTTCCACATAACAGGAGCCGTAATAAATGGCATATCCCGGTACATGTGCGTAGCTACTTCGGGCGCATCGTGCAGTGCGTTAAGGACTGCCGTTGTGCCGCCACGAGCGAGAGAGGTTACGAATACCGGTCGCTGCCCATCAGAAGTGGAAGACCGCCTTACCAGACGATCTTCTAGCCGCGCGCCCAGTTTCAGCACCGCCGGGCCTGAAAATGCAAGATTATGCACAAACTGGTCGATCGACGAGTACTGACCCCCTTCAGTATCTTCCGAAGCATCGGCACGACGTAGCCAGCTGACAATCTTGACGCCCGCAAAGGCAACAACCGATACCACAACGATGTAATCCAGGCGAAGCATGAGCCCAAGTACCGCTTCACCTGCCACAACGCCCGCCCAATCCGCCGATGCAATCGGCAGACCCGCCGCAGCCAGGGCCAGCGCGATGCGCCATGTCAGATTCAGACCACCCGCCAACAGCTTCAACCCCGCCTGCCTTGCAGCTTTTTCCTTGGCGTCGTCCGAAAGCTGATTGTCAAACAGTGCAGTGACACCCGCCATGCAGGTGCTCACAACGTTTTGGGCCGTGCCTGCAATGTTTGTTAGCCACAGGGCCAGAATGAACCCTGCAACCGCCAAAAGAGAAACAGCTAACGCTGACGTCATGGTGCGGAGGCGTTTTCGGAACCGGCCCTTTTCTTCCGCCCCCCGACCCACCGCTTGAGCGGGAACCAGACCAGACCGACGATCAGAAAAATCACACCCAGAATGACAGCAACCGTAACGGCTATCGCGCCCAACCCTGCTCCGGGGCCGATATAGGCTTGTGCCGGGTTCGGCAGCAGTAATAAGACGGTGCAGATAATCAACATAGGCTGGGCGATGCGGCCTACGAGCGTGTGTTTGCTAAGCCGGTTCATTATGTGCATTCCTTCCAATCGACTTCAAAATAGTCCGGTGGATAGAGTTTCGAATTGGTGATCTCACCAACAAATTCGTCATCATATTCATTTACATATTCCCAGATCACCTTGCCTGTTCTGTCCACTTCCAGAACGCGCCCGGCGTCAAACTCGGTGATCAGTATACCGCCGTTTTCCAGAATTTCATGCTGCCCGCGTACGACCGACAACATCTCCTGCCCCGGTTTGCTTCCGAATACGACTTCCGTTTCGCGGCTTACCGGATCAATCGCCATGATATTGGTCTCGCGGGGCGCATCCAGCCGGGTTTTCTCGGTTGGCGTGTAGGACGTTAGGTAAGCGTTGTTGTTGAAGATCGAAATTTTCCCGTCCGAGCGGAACTCGGGATCGTGCTGCCGGACCCAGGGACCCGTCTGGTGCCACTTTACTTTCCGGGTGGTCGCATCAACCACCATCACAAGATTGAGACCCCGCATAGAGATCACCCAATCTCCTGCGCTGAACGATGGAAACTTGTCCGCCAATTCCAAAGGCAGCTCGTCAATTTTGTTGGCATGAACCAACTCATTACGCGCCACATGCGATGGCTTAATCTCCCGTCCGTTGGCAGTCAGCAACGCGGACAGCCCGCTGTCGATAATGATGCCTGGTATCGAAATGCGCTCAAGGACCTGACCCTGTTGATCGAGTCTCAGGATGGTGTCTTCCAGTATCGTCTCGTTTGTTGCGGGGGTCGAAAAGGGTGGAAAGCGATCAACGACTTCAGATGCCATCCATTCGTCCCGGCCAAGCGTCAGGTATCCTCCGTTTTCCGATGTAACTATCGAGTGGTGGGTTTTTTCGTTGAGTGTCCAGAGAACCCCGGAACATCGGTCCAGCTTGACAGCTCCGCAATACTCATAACTGAAGACAAGCTCGCCTTTCTCGGTCAGCAATGCGCCATGAACGTCCGTCATCAATGGGTTGTTGAGATGACCGCAAGGGCGTGTGTCGGCATCGGGAAAATGCTCAGTGTAATTCAACGACCACTTGCGGATGACGCTGCCGTCACGGTTCACAAGCCTGGCCTGGTTCTCACCGTCAAAGAAACCCATCAGCAGAATGGTGTCCTGACGGCCCGGCTGACGATTGATTACAACACCGCTGCCTTGTTTGCGCGTCGGCTGAAGATGTTTATGGTATGCCCGCGCCTCTCGTGTCAGCGATTTGTCCACGAACAGGACTTTGTAAACTGAGCGGAGCTGTGGAACAGGCGGCCAGCTCTTTCTTTGCGCGACTATCCCGAAAAGCACCGAAGAAAAAACAACGGTGATGAACAGACAAGCCCAGAACATCCGTTCGGGCAGCTTTTCGAACTTAGGTTTCTTATTGCCCACTTTACTCATTATCAACAAACTCAATACTCAAACATAGCACCGGACACGCGGCTCAGCCTCATAGCCCAACGTTCTGTTAGCCAGTTGAACTCGCTTCCATTGAGGCCCGGAGAAACTTCTGACGTTCAAACCTGTAGTTAGCCCCCTGGAAGTTCGAGACAGAGGTCGAAGACCGTATCTTACCAACAATCCAGCCTTCTTTGAACGTTTTGTTTCTCCCCTCAAAACACGTGCATTTCACTTAGCTTCACAGCCTCAAGGTGACTATGCTTGACCAGCTTTGAACGCACTGAAAACGCCCCGTTCATCTTCAGTTAATTTTACTGTTTGAAAGCAAACGGATACGCCTTTCTAGGAAGCTCATCCAAAACTAGCACTACTGAAGTCACATGGTGCTATCTTGTGGAGCTTTCCAGAGCTGCATCATTTTGGTTCGACAGGGCCCTCGTGCAACAAGTTCATCACACCAAAATATTCGATTTCGAACATGAGTGTAGATTTCTTGCGTCTCTGTGTGCTCTTTTTAACCGTTAAAGAGGGAGGGGACAGATAAATGAGACGACCACTCGGAGCCGGGCTTATTTGGCTATTCCTTTGGTTCGCAGCGATTTCAACTACGTTTCCTGCCAGCGCGCAAGAAACGACGGCCAAGCCGGAAACCGTTGAAGTTGAAGATAGTAATCTTCTGGATGAGGTCGTCGATCAGTCAATATCGGCGGATGACTTGGAAGTCCTGCTTGTCCCCTTGACCGCTGAGGAGCTTAGCGAGGTCGCAAACACTTGGCAGGGATATGTGCGCTCTCAACTCGAGGACATCGCTCAGGTTAATCTGAAACTCCGATCAGCAAGCGAAACTCAGGAGGATGGCTTGAGATCGCAGTTGTCATCCTTGAATGACACCGGATCCGAAATTTTGGACAACTATCGCGTGGTGCTCGAGGCATGGGCATTGAAAGGTGCGAAGGCCGAAGATCTGACGCCGCACAGCGACTATATTCTCGCTCTGAAAGCCGGCGCGCTAAAAACAACTGATCTTCAAACGCTTTTCCAGAACGCCTGGGCCTGGCTGATTTCCTGGGACGGGGGCATCGGTCTGCTGATGGCTGGTCTGGGCGTCTTGCTGGCCGTCTGGGCCATGATGTTCATCGCCCGAATGGTGCGACGCGTCACCGAGCGTGGGCTAAACAAAATTCCGACGATTTCGAGGATGCTGAAAAGGTTCGTGGCCACAACCGTTTATTGGGCTGTTTTTGTCCTTGGCATATTGGTCGTTTTGGCGCTGTTTGGCGTTAACGTTACACCCCTGTTTGCAATACTGGGCGGTTTGTCCTTCATCCTGGGCTTTGCGTTGCAAGAAACGTTGGGCAACCTGGCAAGCGGCCTGATGATCATGGTCCTCAAACCGTTCGACACTGGCGACTATATACAGGTCGGCGGTTCATCGGGCTTTGTGGACGAGATGTCCGTGGTTTCAACGAAAATCAGAACATTCGACAACCAGATTATCGTGGTTCCGAACAGCAAGATTTGGGGCGACGTGATAACCAACGTAAGCGCGTCGGAAGAACGTCGCGTCGATCTGGTTTTCGGCATCGCGTATTCGGACAACGCGGCCCGGGCAATTGAGGTTCTCAAAGATCTGGTGGCGCAGCACAAGCTATGTCTGAAGACGCCAGAACCCGAGGTTTTTGTAGGAGAGCTGGGAGACAGTTCGGTCAATATCTTCTGTCGCCCATGGTCCAAGTCCGAAGACTATTGGACAGTCTATTGGGACCTCACTGGGCAAGCGAAAGAGAAGTTCGACCAAGAGGGCATTTCGATCCCCTTCCCACAACGGGATGTACATCTGATACCCGCAGAGGGAGCAAAGTCATGAGAGCTGTATCGCTTTGGTTCGCGTCCCTTCTACTTGTGTGTGGTGTCGCATTTGCCCAGTCAGAAGAAGCACTTACCCCACAGGAAGAAAGAGAAGATCCTGAATTCGTAGCTCCGGTCGTTGTCGACGGTGAGGAGTTGTTCGTGGTTCGAGGCTCAAGCGCTTTGCCTGCCACGGAACGAGCCAGAAAAATCGAAGAACGGATAGCCCAGGTCGCCGATGCTTCCAACAAATCAACTGTCCAATTGCTGATTTCGGACGCTGAATTCGGGAAGCTGATCCGCGCCGACGGGCAGATGGTTACGATAACCACCCAAGCCGATGCCGAGCATGAACAGATGGCGATTGAAGTCCTGGCCGGGCTGCAAGCAGAGGCGATCGAGGCTGCGATCCTGCAATATCGGGATGCCAGGTCCAATGAGGGCAGAGTCGACAGCGCGATGGCTGCATTTGCCTGGACGGTGATCTTTGCCCTTGCGTCTTATGGGTTTTTTGCAAAGCGGCGAAAGCTGTTGAGATATATCAGAAATAACCTGAAGAAGAGAGCAGAAGGCGTCGAGGAAGCCACCAAGTCGATCTTGAGAAGCAGGGCAATTGCCTCGATCATCGTTTACTCGATCCACATATTGATGTGGGTCCTGTTTTTGTTCTTCTTTTACTATTACCTTTCATTGGTGCTGCTGTCTTTTGCGGAAACACAGGGCATCGCCCAGATCCTTTTGAAATACATCAGCGAGCCGCTCATCAGTGTCGTGTTGGCTATCGTGGGGTACATCCCAAACCTGATCATGCTTGTGATCATTGCCGCTGTGACGCGGATGGCAATTCGCGGCATCGACCTGTTTTTTGAAAACCTTGAGAGCGGCGTGTTCGAGCTCAAGGACTTTGAAGATCACTGGATTGCACCCACGAACATGTTGGTCAGGGCATTGATCATCGTGATCGCACTTGTGTTTGCGTACCCCTATATACCGGGATCTGACTCCCGTGCCTTTCAGGGTCTGACAATTCTGGCCGGCATCATGGTTTCGCTTGGCTCGAACACCGTTGTTTCAAACATGATGGCTGGTCTGTTCGTTATCTACAGGCGCAGTACAAACGTAGGTGATCGCATTAAGGTCGGCGACAAGATCGGGGACGTCACCGAAATAAAGCTGATGGAAACTCTCATCAAATCCATCAAAAACGAAATGATAAGTATTCCAAACGCGCAGCTTCTCAATTCCGAAGTCATAAATTACTCGCGAAAAGTGGATGGTCGCGGGATATTGGTGCATACGACGGTGGGAATTGGATACGAAGAGCCGCCAAAGAAGATCAAGGCGATGCTTGTGGAAGCAGCCCATCGCACGCAAGGATTGAAAAAGAACCCTGAACCATTTGTGCTTTGGACCCAGTTGGCCGACTACGCAATCAACTATGAAATCAATGCGTACACGTCTCGTGGATCGAGCCTGCCCAAGATACTGTCCGATCTTCATGAGAACATTGTCGACGTGTTCAATGAAAACGGAACGCAGATAATGACGCCGTCCTACATTGCCGACCCGCCAGAACCGAAAGTTCCGACAGAGGAATGGGACGGAAAGCTCGCGAGTACAGCCGAACAAACCAAGTGACCTTGCCCACTATTGGAGCAGTTGGATCGGGGCCGCGCAACAGGTAGAGTTACAGATGTAGTCTTCAGAACGATTTGAGGTTTCAGATGATCAAGTGGGCACTGTCCGCAGCTTTCGTGCTTAGTGGGAGCTTTGCTTTCGCTGCCGGTATGGAACAATGGGGTGAGTCCGGAGACTGGAAAATCCTGATTGATCCTGAGAAAGGCAACGGGTGTCTCGCCTGGAAACCCTTTGAAAACGATATGACGGTCGAAATAGGGGCCGCCCCCAAGCAGGGTGGTGGCTTTTTCGCAGCCTACAATCCGGCCTGGGTTCAGATCGAGGATGGGGCGACGGGGATTGTTAAGTTCGATTTCGGTGACGCGAAGTTCGAAGGCGAAGCGGTCGGTGTTTTCAAGAATGGCGTCCCCGGAGGTTACGCCTATTTCGATAACCCTGCATTTGTAGGTGAATTCGGAAAGCGCCAAAGCGTCACGATCATTGGTGAAAGCGGAGCCGAGGTAGAACTCGATTTGAGTGGGTCCGCAAAAGCCATCGAGGCCGTTCTGGCGTGTCAGGCCGAACAGCCGCAACGGCTAAACGAATAAGACCACGCCAAGCTATTCCAATTGGGAAATATCCGGAACGCAAGGTTGCCTGTCCGCCGGCATTTCGTCTGCACCATCAGGTGCTTCACTTCTTGATCCACCCACATCCAGTTTGAATTTTGGCGACGAAAGCTGACCGGTCACGTCGAACGGCCATGCGCTTCGGGACAAAGGTTTGCCAACCCGGCGCGGCTCCGCCCTGATCGCGATTGTATCGTTCAACCAGTCCACCTGCCCCCTGGCCACCAATTGGACCGAGCCCGTCTCAACCACTATGGAGTTCGAGCTTACCTGCCCGGCTTCAATGCGTACCGGTGCCACCACGCAGGTGATGTCGGTGTACCCTTGACGAAACTCCTCGGAGAACAGCCACGGGAAAATACCAAGCCCTGCCAGTTCCAGCAGGCTGGTGCTGACATAGCCTTGCGACATCGACAAAAAGGCGTCGCCGCGCATGGAATTGATGAAGGCTTTGCCAGACGCCGTACTGCCCGAAACGTTGAACTCGCCGCTCAAACGCCCATAGGCATCGATTCCGATACCCAGTTCATCAAGGATCTCACCGAATTCCCATCCTGACGTGGAACCGGACAGGGAAAGCCAATCAGGTGAGTCAATCAGGTCCATCACCGCCCGCAGGCTGAAGTTTCCACCACCATAGGCCATCTGGAGCGGGCCAAAATCGACCGTCCCTTCCTTTGCGGACAATTGGCTTGAAACAGATGTTACCCCTTGTTGGCCTACAATCTCTTTGAATTCGATCTGTACCTCAAGATCAGCCTCTTGCAGCACACTCTGCACATCCAGAAGATCAGCAGGCTTGCCTTTCTCCTTGGGCAAGACCAACGGCTGGACATCCGTTTCCTTCGGCAGAACCAGGGGCTGTACGTCGGTTTCAACTTCTTTCGCGGCCTCGCCTACCAGGCTCTTAAGTTGGTTCAGCGTCGCAGTCAGGTTCTTCAGGTCGCCAAGATCGAGCCTTTCGCTTGTAACGTTGCCACGAACGACAGAAGCGCCCTCGGGGAACTTTGCGCCCAATGCGGCCAGAAGGTGTGACGACCCGGCTTCAAACTCGATCGAGGCATCGAAATCGTCGCCCTGTTTCGATGTTTCTGCATCAATGGCGAGCGCTCCAACTGGGACAGGTTCCAGATTGAGCGCGGTCAGAAACTCGGCCCCGTCACCCACATCCAGTTCAACGTCGAAATCGAGACCTGCCAACCCTTTGATCTCGTTCACAGACAGCGCTAGATCGAGCGCCCAGAGATCTGTGCCGTAGGTGGTTGCGTTGAACCTGTCGAGAGAAACCGG
Organism: Ruegeria sp. AN11; assembly: GCF_056536005.1. Taxonomy (NCBI): domain Bacteria; kingdom Pseudomonadati; phylum Pseudomonadota; class Alphaproteobacteria; order Rhodobacterales; family Roseobacteraceae; genus Ruegeria; species Ruegeria sp. AN11. The sequence continues at coordinate 156,167 of NZ_JBQFJD010000002.1, forward strand.
CCCACCCTTGTTGGACAGGCTGAAGTCGGCGTTGATACCACCAAACTGGTCTACGAAATCTTCATCCAGATTTGGCAGAATCAATCTGGCAGGTCCGTTCAGGGTTCCCTCAAACGTCACATCCTGAAGCTGAAGCAGGTCGAGGATTTCACCTTCCGCCTTGAGAACCGGATCCTCGACTGGCCCGGCTTGCAAGGTAATGCCCAACATCGCAAGCCGACCATCTGGCATACGGCGAATGCGTTCGATGGAGGCTGGCCCGATAACGTCCAGTCCTTGGTCAAATGCGTTGGTTTGAAACAGAAGCTCTTCAAACTCGAATGACGCCAGCGATCCAACCATGTGCATTTCAAAGGCCGTGAACTTCAGTTCCCGGATACTTTTGGCTGCTTGCGGGGGCTGTCCTTCGGGATGAAGCCGCGCATCAAAAAGCAGATCGACGCCTTGGGCTGCGTAGAGATCTTCAATGGACCCCTCAGCCGAAAGCTGCTGTCCCTCCGCAAGGCTTATCGTGGTTGCGAAGCTCTCGATTTTCAGAGTGTCCTGCGACACAAGCTCGGCTTCAAGTTGGCCATTCCCCTCTAGAACGCGCTCCAGCCCGATGACTTCAAGAAAATCACCGAATTCACCAGTGTCCATCTGCAGAACAGCGCGATAGCCTCCGCCTGCGCTCTCCGACAATGGCTCGCCATCGTAGTTGACCGTCATCTCCCCGAAATTGGCGCGCGTTGTAAACGGCGCACCGTGCGGATAATCGCCCTCTATCTTGAAACTTTGGCCATTGACGGCACCTGCCCCTGAGACCTTTGTTCTTTGTCCGTCATCCACCTGCTCGAGGCCGAGCGACTGAAGGTCAAACACAAACGAAAAGCCCGAGACTTGGTCATCAATGGTCAGCCCTATCGAACTGAAACTCACGTTCTTGTCGCTGAGAAATGCGAGGATTCCGCTGCCTTCCGCGTCACTCTCGGCGGGCTCCTCGACTTCGGCCAAAGCGTCTTGATTGTCCTCTGACTGAGCGCTTGCGGGTTTTGGCTTTGGTGGCGTTCGACCCTTTTGCCAGCTTGTCGTGCCGTCAGACGATGTAAGAAAATTTGCCTGAAGGCCGTCCACCACGAGATTATCAAACTGAATTCGTCCGTTGGCCAAAGCCGCAATATCCAGTTCCAGTTCCAGGCGACTTAGCTCGGCAAGCGATGTATCCGCCATTGTCAGGCTGGGGATAACCACGCCGCCGACATAGATGTGCGTGATACGTCCAAGCGCGACGCTCACATCGTCGTTGACCAAAAGTGGTCGCCCGATCTGTTCCGAAAGAACTTGTTCGACAAGGCCGCGCCGCATGTCTGAAAACAACGGCGCAGCCAGCAACAACCAGACAAAGGCGATTGCTGCGAAAACGAGGAACACGACAATGCCGAATATTCTAAATAGCCAAGTCCTCATGCGTTCCCTTGTCGCCGCTCACACAGGCCAGTTTACCTCGAAAACGGAAATCTCCAACCATTCTGGCAGTTTGGCCCGAAAACAAGGTTTCCTTGTGCCGCGCTTTGCGCACTCAGCGGTCCAAAGCCGCAAGGATGCGCGCATCCCGTTCGTATGGGTCTTCGCGGAAGTGAACGACCCCGTCCTCAACCCACGCTGTCCAATAAGTCAGGAGAACCGGCATCGGCTCGGGCAGGTTGATGCGGGTTGTCTTTCCGCTATCCAGAATGGACTGCATTTTTTGTCGGCTCCAGTCCGGCTCCCCTTCCATCAGAAGGCTTGCGAATTCGAATGGATACTCAAGGCGAACGCATCCGGAACTGAGGTTTCTTTCGTTTCGGTCAAAAAGACTGGCGTCGTTGGTGTCATGCAAGTACACCGCGTACTTGTTGGGAAACATGAACTTGACCAAACCCAACGCATTGTCCGGGCCCGGTTGCTGAACCAGCGTGACGCCGGGGTTCTTTGCCCCCCAATTCACAGTATTGGCAGGAATTGTCTGCCCGTCTTTGTTCCGCACCACATAATTGTTACGCGACAGATAGGTCGGATCCTGGCGGATGCGAGACAACTTGTCTTTGCGAAAAATCGAAGCGGGAACGGTCCAGGTCGGGTTGAACTCCATGTATTCGATTTCATCCCGGAACACCGGGGTCTTTCTATAGGCTGACCCCGTAATCGACCTGGTGGTCCAAAGCGTACCATCCGATTTGACCATGTATGTGCGGGCGCCGGCAATGTTCACCAGCACGAACTCGTCGTCGATTTCCCGCATCAGCCAACGGCCTCGTTCCAGACTGAGACGCAGCTTGTTTACACGGTCTTCTACGGGTTTATTGAGTGAATTGAACGTCTTGCCGCCAATAACCCCGTCTGCTTCCAACCCGTGGCGACTTTGAAAGTTCTTGACCAACTCGACCAGGTTATCATCGTAAACCCAAGCCGGATCTTCACCATCTTGACTGGTTTTCGACGATGCGCCAGCTCCTGCATAACCCTCTGCCACAAGCCTTTCGCGTAGTTTTGCAACGGCCGGATCCACCATTTCCGGCTTCAAAACAGTGTCTTCGGGAACTTTGGTCCAGCCCCCTTGCGATGCGATGGATCTGTATTTGCTCAGCGCTTCAACAAGCATCGCATATTGGGCGTTGTCGATGTCGATGCGTTCAACTAATGCGCTAAAGCCTTCCCCTTGAAGAAACTGGTTCAACACCTTGGCTGGATCTTGTTGAATAACCGGCTTTGAGAAGTTCCAATCGTCGTCCAGTGCGTTTGGGTCAACTTTCCCAAACACCAGATGGTGCACAAGCTTCACGGCGGCATCGGTCGCCAGAATGTCGAAGTAAGCTTGATCCGAGGCATCCCTACTCTGTGAGGCTTTCAAAGCGGCTAGAAGTTCCTCTAGTTTGAAGTCATCGGGTCTGAACCCCTGATCAATGGCCCCATCCAACTCTTCAAAAAGTTCGTCAACCAGTTCATTGCGTGTCCATACCGGTGCAAAGCCCCGTTCTTCGTAAAAACGCGGCACTAGGATTTTCGCATTCAGGCTTTTGCTGTTGGGAAGTGCGCTACCAGCGTTGTCGCTTGACACCAGCAACGCTTCAATCCGTTTCGAGACTTGATTTGCAACACTCAGGTTAGGACACACCAACAGCATTGCAGTTAGCGTCGTTGCGAGCATCGACTTAAAATACTTCACCATCCCCTCCCGTGGCGCCCATCAATATTTGCCCATTGAGGAGAAGGATACTACAATATAATGTATATTCAAATTCCAATTCTTGGTTTTTCAACTCTGCTGCCCTCACGGAAGTGGCCCCCTGGACCAAGCCCTTGAGGTCTACGCAGTCCGTCGAATTATTGGATGGACTATGAAGCGCAGTCCTCAACCACCGCTTCGGTGAGGCTAACGAGCGACACGTAAAACGGTGCCGACAAATGATGCCCTTGGACCCTTGTCGAGAAGCCATTGTACCAGGGCAGTATGTCTTCAGCAGCAAATCGCGCGGCGTCTATTGCGCCGGGGCGTCCTTCCAAACACATCGCCAGATATTCGAGCATTATGGCCAGGTGATCGGCCGGTTCAGAGAAGCCATTGGCCACTTCTGTTCCGGCTTGCTTTAGCAATGATTGCATTCTGCAATGTGGGGCAGACATGAGGTTCCCCGACCCTTGCCAAGCAGAGGCATATAGTGGGGCGGCTTCCCTGCCACAGGCCAGAAATACGCTTCCGTAACTGATTGCGAGTTCTTTTTGGGTGGTCTGCGGGTCAAACCACTTTTTCATTTCCCGGATCAGTTGATCTGATCCAGCGACATCACTCAAAAGCTCGTCAGCGACCCCGCCATGGCATGCTTTGATGGTTGCCACGTCAAGTTCGCGCGCGAATCCCGTCGACAGAAAGCGCATCAGATCCGGAGAAACTTCCTTCATACGGTGATGGGTCCGCCAAAAGCTGTTACCGGTGGAACTTCTCCTTCAAACTTCTCCATCTCTACGATGCAGGTATTTGCAGATGTCGCTTGTGACAGTTTCGAGGCGCCCACATCCAAAGTGACCGTGTTTGGGTCGCCATACGTGTCGAGAGCGTTGGGTGTGGCATCGACCGGTCCATACCAGGCACCTTCATGAATGCGGATTACGCCTCTTGGATAGTCATCGCTCAGAACAGCGCCGGCCAACAATTGACCGCGATCATTGAAAACCCGCACGATATCGCCGTCTTCAATTCCTCGGTCGGCCGCGTCTTCGGGGTTTACATACACAGGCTCTCGATCCTTTACCGCATATGTTGCGCGGTACGGGTCGCTCTCGCACATTTGCGAATGGAGGCGCTGATCCGGGTGACAGGATTGCAGCCACAGCGGAAACTTGTCGGACCCCGGCCCACCATGAGACCGTTCGACTTTTTCCATCCACTTGGGGTGTTCTCCGCAATCGTCATAGCCATAGTTGCCGATTGTCCGGCTGGAGATTTCGATAAATCCTGAAGGCGTACCAAGCGCATTTATTTCAGGGTCTTCGCGGAAATCGGCGTGTCTGACCCAAGGTTCGCCCCGTTCAAATCGAACCATGCCCTTTTCCCAGAACTCTTCGAAAGGTGGCATCTCATAGCTACCTTCGTTTGCGCTTCGGGTCGTCTCATAAAGGCTCTCAACCCACTCCATTTCGTCCCAGCCGCGGGTGTATTCTTGCTCGCGACCGAAGCGTTGGCAGAACAGCGAAAAAATCTCAAAGTCGGTTTTGGAATGGAACAGCGGATCGACCAGCTTCTTCATGGCGATTACGCCGGAACGAGAATATGAGCCGTAGCTGTCTATGTCGTTCCGCTCAAATTGGGTGCAGGCAGGCAGGACCAAGTCGGCGTGTCTGCACGTAGCGGTCCACGCATAGTCAATCGCAACAATGGTCTCCAGCTTTTGGATAGCCACGCGCATCTTGTTGTGGTCCTGATGATGATGGAACGGATTGCATCCGGTGAAAATTGCCATTCGGATGTCCGGATACGTAACTGTGTGCCCGTTGTGTTCGACTGTTCCACTAGGGTTCATCAGGCAGTCGATCCATCTGGCGACAGGAATTGTACTGCTGGCACCCAGGAAATTGTCGTCGGACCGCACAGGATCAACGCCAATATCCAAATTCAGAGGAAAAGCCCCGGGCATGCTGGCGCCCGATGGCGCCACGCCAATACCGCTATAGTGATGAGAGTAGCTGATGCCGCCCCCGGGCAGTCCGATTTGGCCCAACATGGCCGCGATGATCGCACCCATCCAATACGGCTGTTCGCCATGCTGTTGCCGCTGCACGGACCAACCGAAGACGAGCTGCGTTCGGTCCGATGCAAGCAATCGGGCAAATTCTTTGATCGTATCAACCGGGACACCGCAAATCGGCGCTGCCCAATCGGGCGTCTTTTCGACACCATCTTCAGCCTCGCCCATGACGTAGGCCATGAATGGCTCGAACCCGAGCGTGTAGACATTCAGAAACTCTTCGTCGTGCAAACCTTCGGTATAGAGCGTGTGCGCCAATGCCAGCATGAAAGCCACATCTGTCATCGGGTTGATGTAGAGTTGCTCGGCCCCAATGTGCTTTTGGGTTTTGGTTCGCACCGGGTCCACGCTGATGGCCCGGATGTCGCCTGCCGCGATTTTGTCCCGCAACTGGTCAAAATACTCAAATGGTTCGTGTGTTTCGCAGGTCCAGCCGACTTGCAGGTTTTTCAGCGGGTCATTCGCCCAGAAAACGATGGTCTTGGCGTTATCCAGGATCAGTGGCCAACTGGTTCCCTGCGAATAAACTTCGGTGGACCCAAGCACGTAAGGAAGGATGGTTTGGCCTGCGCCAGTTGAATAGTCGCCCGCCTTTTTCACATAGCCGCCGTACATCGAAACGGCACGGTTCATGTGATTGATGCAGGAATGGAACTGGCCGGTCTGCCGCCAGCCCGTCGCCCCAGCGTAAAGCCCCGAAGGTCCGTGCGTAGTCTGAACACGCTCCATTTCCTCGAAGAACAGGTCCAAAGCCTCATCCCAGGTCAGACGAACAAAGCGGTTGTCGCCCCGTGTGGTCCGGTCCGCGTCCTTTCGGTTATCCAGCCATTCTGCACGGGCCATCGGGTAGCGGACGCGCGACGGCGAATAAATCAGGCCCTGGATGCCGTTCACCATATCGGTCGGGTGCGGATCGTCGGCAAGCGGGCGAACCTCGGTCACCTGACCACCTTTGACAAGGGCCTCGATCGCACCCCAGTGTGAGCCTGATGTTTTCCAGATACCGGCAGATGTCAGTTGCTCTGCACGAGCGGTCGCTGGTTGAAGCAGGCTGGGCCCCAATAGTGCGGACAACCCTGTTGCTCCTGTGCCTTTCAGAAAATCACGACGCGTTGACATGGTTTTCTCCTCAGTGAGAGCCGCCATAGTCAGCGGAATGTTTTTGCAGGTAGGTCAGCACCAAATTGGCCTGGGCTTCGTCCATGTTGGTAAACCCGACCATACCGTTAAACTGCGCAGGCCAGGAGTTGGTCCCGAAGTGATCCGGGTCCGGCTGTGCGTGGCAAGTGGAGCAGTTGGCGGTGTAGCTTTCCTCAGCCACCGTCCAAAGTTCGTCAATCTCATCCACATATCCCTGTTTGTCCGACCAAAGCGTTACCGTGACAGGCGCCCAGTCGAGCCCCGTCGCATCATCCGTCTGAGGTGCGGAAGCTTCGACCAGTTCGGCGTTCTGAGCCGTGTCCTTAGACAAAACGGCAACCCGAATATTGTGCCCGAATTCATCAAATATGACGCGCCCAAACCCCTTATCCTTGCGCCACGCCTTAAGTGCGACTTGAACACGGTCCCCGCTTTCATCCAAAACTTCGACGGCAGCACCGAGTGTCAAGTTACCCACCGGCTCCGAACCCTCGGCGCTGTCATAAACAGGGATGTCACGAATGGCGAAGTAGTCTTCGCCGACCGAGACGCTGCCTGAGTTGGCTTTGTTTTCAAGCTTGGCCATGGCCGGGCTGCCCACGGCCACATTGTCAGGCAGGTGATGAGCTATGCCCTTGTGACACTCGATACAGCCTGTATTCAGTGCGGCTGCCGGTTTCATATAGAACCGCGCTTCGGCCGACATCGCGTCCCAATCCATGCTGTCGTAATCATGACAGTTCCGACATTCGAGCGAGTTGTTTGCCTCCAGCCGGGCCCATTCGTGTCTTGCCAATTCCGCGCGGCGTGCCTCGAACTTTTCGCGGGTGTTTATGGTGCCGAATACAGCCGCCCAGACTTCCTTCGACGCTTGCATTTTTCTGGCAACCTTGTTGGTCCACTCATGCGGTACATGACAATCCGGACATGTGGCCCGGACCCCGGTTCGGTTTTCCCAATGGACCGTGGACTGAAGCTCTACATAGACATTGTCACGCATCTCGTGGCAGGAAACGCAGAACTTTTCCGTGTTGGTAAACTCCATCGCGGTATTGAAGCCGCCCCAGAAAATTATCCCGGTAATAAAGCCACCCAGACTGATTACGCCCAGACTGATCGTTGTGGCGGGTCGGGATACCGTATTCCAGAAGGATGACAATGTAGACTTCAGAGACATAAGAACGTGCTCCTCGGTTCATTTTCTGGGTTTAGAGAGATCCAGTTGGCGGGCCGTAAATGATTTGAAGTATCCATACGGTGAACCCGTAAGCCCCGACCCCCAGGACTGTAATTCCGGGCAGAAACACCAACGTAATAAACAAGAAGGACAGCCATTCACGCTTGGCTGCGTCTTTCGAGCTGCTGATGGATTGATCTGTCATATCTATCTCGCTCGCCTAAGATGAAAATGCTCACGGCAGTGTTACTACCATAGATATACCTGCTTGAATCAAAGGGCGCGGCGGAATGTCGCATTCAGAGACTGATCTAGAGCGCTGTATTCACGTCTTTTTCTTGCAAAATTTTCCGCTTTGGGTCCAACTTAATCATCTGAAAATGCAGAAAAGATGCCCCTTTTCCACCCAATGATGGGCAAGCCCAGGGTATGATCTAGCGCTCCGTAGCACGAGACGCGATGAAGGGGGCTTCGAGGCCTTCACTAAAAAGTTGCACGGTCAAAGCTGAGGCTCGTTTCGTTTGCCCAGCCTATATGGGTTTCGCCCCTAAGGCGATTTAAACTGGTGATCTAACCAATCCATTCAAATTGTGTTTCTCTGAAATCTAAGAATTGCCAGGTGTCTATGACGTTTGTGTCAGGTCAAGTTGTGCCGGTGTATCGACATGCCATCTCATGCCTAAATCCGAGAGATGCCTTTGAACCCGGCCCGGATAATCAGACACAATTGCGTCCACGCGCAGATCGATCATTCTGCTTATTTCTTCAGGGTCATTGACTGTCCACACAGCAACACAAAGGCCCAGTTCTTTCGCAAGTGACACATTTTCTGCGGTCACATCCGCAAAATAGGGGCACCAAAGCGCACCCCCGGCCTGTTTGACCAGTTTTGGAATTTCATCCCGACGGCCCCGAAAATCCGGGCAAACAGCTTTCGAGGAATCCTCACCGACATCGTCGGCATTTTCCGGGAGCTGAGTCAGGTAGGAAGACGGCAGATCAGGGGCCTGACGCTGACATTCTTCCAACAAGTTCCAATCGAAACTGTGCAAAACAGCCCGCGATGCCAAGCCTATGGTACGAAGCTCCTGCAGCACACGTTTTACGAATTTCCGCCGGTAAGATGAATCGTGGGCCAAATCCGGGTCAGATTTCAGTTCCAGCATAAGATTGGCATCACCGTATCTCGGTTCACCAACAAGTTTCAGCAAGTCCGAAAGCGTGGGAACGCGAATGCCGTCCAGTTGGGCCTGATCAGGGAACCGACGACCATAAGCCGATTGCCCGTTCAACCGTCCGACGTCGAATTGCTGGATCTGCTCGACAGTCAGCGAAGAAACCTTTGGCTCTTCTCCTACCAAGAAACGGCCACTGGCGTCCCTAAAAGTCGGCGCGTGAAGCCGGTGGTTATGTGTGATGACGGGGACATCGTCAGCCGTAAGAACGACATCAAACTCAAGAAGCGGGACGCCAATGGAAAGTGTGAAGTCAAAACCGATCATGCTGTTTTCAGGCAAAACGCCCCGCGCACCCCGATGACCTACGACCCGGATCAAATCCTTGCCGCCGCGAAATGCTTCGACCTGAGGGAACACCATTAGTTTTCCAGTCTTTTGCCCGTTGCGTGGTCAAACAAATGCATATTCTCTGGTGCAACCGAGAACCGCATATTCGGATGACGACCCTCGATCGGGTGAACACCCGGAAGGCTGATCGTGATCGTGTCGCCAGAACCCGTAAGGTGGCCGTGCAACAGCGTATTTGCCCCAAGCGGTTCCGCCATCTGAATCGCAGCTTCCAGCGGACTGCTTTCATCCAGCAGCAGGTGCTCTGGCCTTATGCCCAGCTTTACGGCGGCATCTGGACCTGTAGACGGGCCAACCGCGATGTCGCCGATCCGGATTGTCCCGTTTTCGCGCCGCGCTTCAAAAACATTCATCGCCGGGCTGCCGATGAATTGCGCCGCGAACAGCGTCTTAGGGGTCTCGTAGACCTCCAGCGGCGTTCCTATTTGCTCGGCGATGCCTCCATTCATTACGATCATTCTGTCCGCCATTGTCATGGCTTCGACCTGGTCATGTGTAACGTAAAGTGAGGTAATACCGAGTTTTTCCTGAAGTTCGCGGATTTCAAGACGCATCTGAACTCGAAGCTTGGCGTCAAGGTTCGAGAGCGGCTCATCAAACAGGAAAACCGCCGGCTCGCGGACGATGGCCCGCCCCATCGCCACCCTCTGACGCTGTCCGCCTGACAACTGTCTGGGCTTACGGTCCAGCAAGGGTTCCAACTGCAGCAGCTTTGCGGCGTCAGTCACTTTTTGATCGATCTGATCTTTGGGCAACCCGGCAATTTTCAGGCCATAACCCATGTTCTGACGCACCGACATATGCGGATAGAGCGCATAGTTCTGGAACACCATGGCAATGTCCCGATCCATAGGCTCTTTTTCGTTGGCCCGTTCATCACCGATCCGGATTTCTCCTGACGTGACAGTTTCCAGCCCCGCCACCATCCGCAACAGCGTGGATTTACCACAGCCAGAGGGGCCGACGATCACGATGAACTCACCATCGGCGATATCGACATCAATACCGTGGATCACATCCGTCGGGCCAAAGCTCTTTTTGACATTCTCTAGGGATACTGTTGCCATTTCTTACTTCTCGCTATCGACAAGGCCGCGGACAAAGAGCTTTTGCATCGACACCACCACGATAACAGGCGGTATCATCGCCAGAATGGACGTCGCCATGATGACCGGCCATTCGGCCACATCATCGCCGGACGGGAACATCTGCTTGATGCCCATCACGATGGTATTCATCTCTGGATCAGTCGTGATCAGCAGCGGCCACAGGTATTGGTTCCAGCCATAGATAAACAGGATCACGAACAGCGCCGCGATGTTGGTGCGGCTCATGGGCACCACGATATCGATGAAGAACCGCATCGGTCGTGCCCCATCTACGCGGGCGGCTTCAGCCAGTTCATCCGGGATTGTCAGAAAGAACTGGCGGAACAGGAAAGTTGCCGTCGCCGACGCGATCAGGGGGAAGATCAACCCATAGTAGCTGTTGAGCATTCCGAACCCTGCGACGACCTCAAAGGTCGGCACGATACGAACCTCGACCGGAAGCATAAGCGTCAGGAAGATCAGCCAAAAGAAAGTCGTCCGTCCGGGAAAGCGGAAATATACAATCGCAAATGCAGAGAGCAGTGAAATCACGATTTTGCCCACTGCGATCCCAATGGCCATCACGAGGCTGTTGAACAGCATCGTCGCAACCGGGACATTCACGCCGGAAAACAGCGCGGCCTTGTAGTTCTCCCAGAACTGATCACCCGGCACCAACGGCATGGGCGGTGACACGATCTCAGGCTGGGTGACAGTAGAGGCGACAAATGCCAGCCAGATCGGGAAGAAGATGATCAAGACGCCAAGGATCATCATGGCATGAGTCAACCAGTTCCCCATGCCGCGTTTTTCGACCATTCCGTGTTGTTGGGCTGCCATCAGTAGTGCACCCTTTTTTCCACGTATTTGAACTGGATGACGGTCAGCAGGCCCACGACGATCAGCAGAATGACAGATTGTGCCGAAGACGAACCAAGATCCTGTCCGACGAACCCATCCGAAAAGACTTTGTAGACCAGAATAGTCGTCGACTGCTGTGGCCCGCCGCCGGTGATTGTGTGAATGACGCCGAATGTTTCAAAGAAGGCATAGACGACATTCACCACCAGCAGGAAGAACGCGGTTGGTGACAAAAGCGGCAGCACGATCGTGAAGAATCGGCGCCAGAAGCGTGCGCCATCGATGGCGGCAGCCTCGATCACCGACCTTGGGACCGACTGCAACGCTGCGAAAAAGAACAGGAAGTTATAGCTGATGCGCCCCCAGGCAGAGGCGACGACCACAAGCCCCATGGCCTCGGTGCCGTTCAGAACGTGGTTCCAGTCATAACCAAGCTGGCCGAGGTACCACGATACGACACCCACGCGCGTGTTGAACATAAACAGCCACAGTACACCTGCCACCGCAGGCGCGACCGCATAGGGCCAGATCAGCAGCGTCCGATAGACACCCGATCCCTTGATCAGGCGGTCTGCGATGACCGCCAGAAACAAGGCCGGGATCATCGAACACAGCGTGACGAGCGTCGAAAACACGGCTGTTGTCACGAAAGAGGCGCGGTAGAACTTATCGCTCAACAGGAACTCAAAATTGCCGAGCCCCACAAACTGGGACGACAGCCCAAACGGATCAGGTATGAACAGAGATTGCCAAACGGCCTGACCGGCAGGGTAGAAAAAGAATACAGCGGAAATGATGACCTGAGGGGCGATCAGCGCCAATGGCAACAGCCAGCCGCGAAAGGTGACGCGTTTTTCCATCCTGATGGTCCACCGAAGAAAGAGAATGCGGGCTCTGTAGAGCCCGCATCGGATTGTGGTTTATTGATTGGCGGATTCGAACCGGCGCAGCAGCGCGTCACCGCGTTCTTTTGCGCTGTCCATCGCTTCCTGAGCGGTCTTTTCACCGGACCAGACAGCCTCAAGCTCTTCGTCGATGATCCCGCGAATCTGGTCGAACGACCCCAGACGCAGACCTTTCGAATTTGCGGTCGGCTCCTTCGCAGTCATCTGGATCACCGCGATGTCGGTTCCCGGGTTTTCGTCATAGAAACCCGCAGCGCGGGTGGCTTCGCCAGCTTCAGCCGTGATCGGAAGATAGCCGGTGTCCTGGTGCCAGGCGGCCTGCACGTCGGACGACGACAAGAAGCTCAGGAATTCGCCGACGCCCTTGTATTCTTCAGGGTCATGACCTTCCATCACCCAAAGCGATGCGCCACCGATAATGGTGTTCTGCGGCTCGCTCGTGACAGCTTCCCAATAGGGCAGCGGGCGCACATCGAAATCGAACTCAGCCTCGGAACTGATGCCAGCGTAACCGGCCGAGCTTTCCGTAAACAACGCGCATTCGCCAGCCCGGAAGTTTGCCCCACCTTCGTTCCTGCGCCCGGTGTAGATGAACTTGCCATCCTTGGCCCAGTCGCCCATTGCCGTCAGGTGCGCGACCTGCGCCGGGCCGTTCAGCATCAGCTCGGTATCCAGACCGGCAAAACCGTTGTCCTTCGAGGCGAACGGAACGTCGTGATAGGCTGACAGGTTCTCAAGATGGATCCAGCTTTGCCATGCAGTCACCAGCGGGCAGTCTTCACCACCAGCCTTGAGCTGCTCGAGAACGTCGCCAACTTTTTCCCAGGTGGACAGATCCGTATCCGGGTCGACACCGGCCGCTTCCATGGCGTCGCGATTGACCCACAGAACCGGCGTGGAAGAGTTGAACGGCAACGACAGCATGTCACCGTCAGTTGTCGTGTAGTATCCTTTGACCGCGCCAATATATGCGTCGGGATCGAAGGAAGCGCCGCTTTCAGCCATAACTTCATAGACCGGTTTGATTGCACCTTCGGCCGACATCATCGTTGCCGTGCCCACTTCGAACACCATCAGGATATGCGGCTGTTCGCCGGCACGGAATGCGGCGATCCCCGCATTCAAGGTTTCCGAGTAGTTGCCCTTGTGGCTTTCGACCACGACAAACTCATCCTGGCTGGCGTTGAACTCCTCGACCTGCGCTTTCACAAGTTCACCCAGTCGACCGGTGAAGGCATGCCAGAACTGAACTTCGGTTTGCGACATTGCCGCCACCGGGGACAAGGCAGTTGTTAAGGCAAGAGCGCCTAGCAGATTCTTATTCATGATTCCTCCCATGCATCAGGTTCGATGCTTCGTTGAATACCGACCGCTACGCGTAAACGGCACACATGACGATTTCACGACGTTAGCGTTACAGAAATATAATTCAAGCTTTATCTGCTGGATAAAAAAATAACACAATGTTATGCACAAAGGCAGCAGACTAGGATCGGAAATGAGTCAAATTCTGAGAGTCCGGCAAATGGAAGCCCTCATGGCAGTGACCACCAATGGCTCTGTCACAGCGGCCGCAAACGATTTAGGGGTAAGCCAGCCTGCTGTCAGCAGATTGCTGTCGGATCTTGAAAAGTCACTTGGGTTCCAACTTTTTGATCGCCGGGAAGGCAGATTGGTGCCAACACAGGAGGTTCGTTACCTCTTGCCCAGCGTCGAACGTGTTCTCGAGCTTATGAGGCAAATCTCGGATGTCAGTCAGGACATCACAAAACGCAAAGCAGGGCACATCCGAGTCGCTTGCCTGCCCGGATTTGCCACCAGCCACCTACCCGATGTCGTCTCCAGATTTCTGGAAAATCGGCCTGGTGTCACCCTGACGATCGAACCAGACAGACCAGAACGCATTCTCGAATGGATGATCGGCGAGCAGTATGATTTCGGAATCACAGACAGCTTTAATGGTCACCCGGCGGTCGAAAGCACAAATATCGACGTCCGGACAGTTTGCGTATTCCCGACCGGACATGACCTGGAAAACCTCTCCGAAGTTACGCCTGCGGACCTTGAAGATAGCAAAATCATCCACACGCGACGCGACAGCGACTTTTTCGGTCGGCTTTCGAAAGCGTTTCAAAATGCCAATGTCGAATTGAGTTCCCATATTGAAGTCAGGCAGTTCACGGCGGCCTGCGAGTTGGCCGTCAAAGGCGTTGGCGTATCTGTCGTGAGTGAACTTGACGCCGTCCAATACACATCTCGGGGCTTAAGCTATCGGCCATTCAAACCACTGTTGCCGCACACCCTTTCGCTGGTGCGCCCGATTTTAAAGCAACCGTCACTGGTGACTTTGGAATTCATCGAACAGTTTAGGGAAAGCCTAGACCCGTATAAGGCAGAGAAGGTCAGTCGATGAGTAGAGAGGTATGAAAACGAAGTTGGACTGACAGCAAACTCTGCGCTCACCAATTGCCTAAGGTCCGCACTCTATCCCCATGACCTGATCCTGAACCCCGCGGCTTCCTCCTTACGAAGTTTGTCAACGCAGGCCGCCATCGGCGCCCAACGGCAAACTTGTACCTCTGCAGGCAGCGAAAAACCTTCAGAAAAAGGTCATTTTCTGCATTTGCGAAAAAGCCAAAGCGCAATTATAGAAGCATACCGTCAATTTGTATTAAGCCGTCTTAGCGCCGCCTCAAGGCCAGCGCGAACTTAACATGCCTGAAGCTGTGTTGCCCTCGTCTGACTTACTTTCACCGAACCGAGGTTTGAATGCCGGCGCCTCAAGACTGCGCCCCGTCGTATTGGCCGCAGCAACCACGGTTCTGGGTGTCATACCGCTGCTGCCGGACGTGTTTTGGGTGGGTCTTGCTGTCACGATCATGGGCGGATTGACGGTGGGCACGATGCTCACAATGATCCTCGTCCCGGTTTTGTTCGCCACGCTGAATGGTATCCGACAATCACCACAGGCCGTTTAACATGGCCTTTCGAACCACAGTCGGATCAGTTTCTTCCGAGCGAGATAGATGTTTGCGCGATTGATTTAGCGTTTGGGGGGATAAGGTGGACAATACAATATTGTATTTCTTGGTTGGAATATTCGTAGTTGGCCTGCTTTCGATGGGATATTTTGCCAAGGGCAGCGGAGCACTTTGGGTCATCGCAATACTGGTCGGCGTATTGCTGGCAATGGTCGCATTCTTTGGAGGCTACTTTGGTGAAGTACCAAAGTGAACCTTGAAGGCCTGAGTTTTGCCGAAACCATCATGCTTACTGTCGTTTGGATACTGAAGGCGTCTATTTTCAATCGGTTGGTGCAATCTTGGTTTGAATGACGAACCGCGTCAGTGGATCAGGTTCTTCATTTTCCAATACTGCCTTAAGTTGGTGATCCAAACGGTTTTCCTGCCAGTCGCGCGCCGCAATCGCGATGTTCAATGCCAACGCGCTGTCGTCGGTCAGGGCTCTGGAAAAAACGTCGATGATCGAATCTCTGAGGTTCGGAGAAGCTGTGCCAGCGTCAGTCAACGCGCGTATCAGGCTCTGCCTGTCTTGCAATTTCCGTCCTGACTTTTGAAGCGCATTGTCGATGGTTTGCACCGCAACCGATCCGTCCACCTCCAAACCGGCAAGAGCCCAATCGTAAAGGTAACCGCTGCGGCTGCTTACGGCGCGCGGGTAACGTGCCCGTACGATCCCGACCGCCTCCGCATCGTCCTTTTGCAAACCCAAGAGACGAATTGCAATCGGAACAAAGCTTATGCGGTTGATGTTGCGAAGCTCCTCCATCAGCCGGTTGGTTGGAACCTTTGGGCGCAGGGCTTGAACCGCTGGATACGGGGCGCGATCCAGTTCGATCAACGCCGTGTCACGCAGGACGGGATCCGCGGAGTTTAGATACCCGGCGAAGAACTCAACACGCTCCGCAACGTTTTTGCTGCCGAAAGACCAGTATTTTGCCGCGTCCTCGAGATTTGCCAGAAACTGTTCCCGGTCCGGGTTCAGAGTGAATATCCTTTTCCAACTGCGCGAGAATCCGCGCCCGGCCGCGTCCCTGTCCACCGCTCCATAGGTAAAGAGAATGCTCTTGTCCGGGTAATTGCGAAATGTTGCCCGGGTCGCACTGTCGACGAGAAACGGAATCTCAGGCGATCCTGCAAGATCCTCAGATGTGCCTTTGATCAGCTTTTTCGGATCAAATCTGAATGGGTTGTCCTGTGCAGGTCCGGCCAAAACAATGATTTCGGCCGAAATCAGATGATCAGCAAGTGATGCGTCCGGCAGTGTTATGCACACCGTGCATGCGCTTGTAAGGCGGGGTTGAGATGCAGTGGCAATCAATACGGCAACGACCAATAGGGGGATGCCAAGGGAACGCGCAAAGCGGTCCTGAAAGGCGCGAGGCCGACCAAAGCTGAACATTCAACACACCCTTTCAAATTCGAACGGTAACGCGACAGCCCCTCCTTTGACTGTCTGTTCATTGATCACTTCCAGCCTTCAGTTCGCACCGAACAATATGCTGACTGACTTTTGCTCAGAAGGCTTGCGCCGGTATAGTCTGCCACACGCGCAATGAGACAACTCATTGCTGGACTTCTTCCTGCTCGGCGGGACTGACCCAGCCCTGCTTTCGCAGTTCATGCAACACGGCTTCGGCGTTTTTGTCGTCTCTATGAATACTTTTCAGCATCGCACCAATTGGTGCGCCTGGCCAAGCGCGCTCAAGCTCTGCCAACTTTGCCTGGGCAGCTTGATCGCGTCCCATCGCAGACAAGGCAGCCGTGACATAAGCCAGAGAAGGTGCACTCAGCGGATCCCCAAGTTGCTTGGCCTCTTCAAAGCGCTGAACCGTTTTTTCATACTCACCCAGATGAAAGTAGGTCGCGCCTGAAATGTTGCGATTGGCAAACCTTTGGTTGCTGGAATTCATAAGGGAAAGCCGGTCAGCTGTTTCGATTGCTTCCTCGAACTCGCCGGAAAACAAAGCGACAGCCCCAGAAAAGTCGAGGACTGCGCCATCATTCGGGTCAAGTTGTGAGGCGCGCCTGCCGAGTTGTAACGCAGCATCGTAATCGCGATTGGCGAAATAGGCCCAGCTTTTGGCGGACTGGCTCCAGGCTTGGTCTGGCGCAAGGCTAACGGCCTGGTTTGCCAATTTCATGGCAGCATCGGCATATTCCGCTTTGGCGTCTGATGGTGGAGAAATCACTGAGAGCGACGCCAATGCCTGTGCTGCACCCGCGTAGCCACCAAAGTAATCAGGGTCCATCTCAATCACACCTTCAAACACAGAAAGAACCAGTAACTGGCGCTGCCGGTCGAAGATCGGAAAAATCATTGTCCGTGCTTGTTGCGCCAGATTGAAGGCTTGCAAAGCGGCAGGGGACTTTTCGTAAATTGCGGCGCGCTGTAAAAATGCGTTCGTGTTCGTCTCAGGTGGATTGCTTAGTTCTGCCGAAGTGGGGTCTTTTCTGTCCGGAACAAGACTGACTGCGATCAGTGCGCCAACAACAGCCCCAAAACCGAACGCGCCGATAGGAAGGCCAAAACGTTTGGTGTCAGTCGAAAGCGATGCCGAACCCACTCTGGTGGCCGCTTCGAACCGTGGCCTGTACCCGCCGCTGTCGATATGCAGGCGTACCGGGTCTTCTTTTCCAATGCCCTCGTAATGCAGTTCCAAAAATTGACGAAGCCGTCTGGCGTCCACGCGAACAACGTTTTCCGGATCGGTCCCTTCTGAGGTGTCGCGGCCATAGACGTCTTGCGCTATTGTTTTCCCACGAATTTTTTCGCCTCGCCCGGCGAGTTCTTCGTCAACAATGTAGGTCAAAAAGGCCTGAAGTCTTTCGGACCCATCCATGTGCGCGTCCGCAAGCAATCTGCTTAGGGCGGCACGCTTGTCATTATCCGGGATGTCTTCGGAACGCCTTACCATATTCTTATTCTTGCAATTATCGGAACGTGAGTCACGCCAATAGTCACCGTGAGTCACTTACATTCGTGGTCACTAAGTGTCAGTTTGATAAGCATAACAGCGGGATGATGTGCGCCTTTGCGCTACGCCCGCCTACCTCGCTGCTAAGCGATTGGAGGACGGTATATGGCCTATCATTCGAACTACAGAAGATTGAGTAAGCATTTCGCAATTGGTGTGCTTTTCGGCGCCTGGGCCGTTTCTCCGCAAGCGTTTACGGAAGCACTAATTGGTGTTGTTACACCTTCGGCGGCATATGCGCAGGAAACGGAAGACGTTTCTCCGACGATGGTGCGTGATCGTCCGCGGGATGTGTACTATCCAAACACCGAAGACCTGGCCGAAGATGAGATGCGGGTCATCGCGTGCGGGACCGGAATGCCCACAACACGGGCAGCGCAGGCTGCCGCGTGTTTCCTTGTGGAATTGGGCAACGGGGACAAGTTCCTGTTCGATATTGGCTCGGGGTCGGCCGAGCGGATTTCGTCGCTGCAAATCCCCTACAACTACCTCAACAAAGTGTTTATCGGACATCTGCACACCGACCACTTTGGTGCGCTGCATGACCTGTTCATCGGCGGCGCATTGATGGGGCGAAACGTGCCGTTGCGCGTCTGGGGCCCGAGCGGGCCAGCCGAGGAACTTGGCACGGCCTATGCTTTGGATCATATGCAGAAGATGCTGACCTGGGATCTGGCCGGTCGCGCTGGTAACATTGATTTTCGTGGGTATTCGATGGAAGTTAACGAATTCGACTACCAACTGGAAAACGAGGTTATCTACGACGAGAATGGAGTCCAGATACGCACTTTCCCGGCCATTCACTCGATCGACGGTGCAGTCAGTTACGCGCTCGAATGGAACGGCCTGAAATTCGTATTCAGCTCGGACACCTATCCAAACACATGGTTCAAGGAATACGCAAAGAATGCCGATCTAGCGATCCACGAGTGTTTCATTGCGGTGCCAGAACTCGTCGCCAAGATGAAGTTTACGCCCGAGTCGGCTTTGTTAGTCGGGACACAAGTTCACACTGCGCCCGAAGCGTTCGGCAAAGTGATGAGCGATATCCAGCCTCGCATGGCTGTCGCGTACCATTTCTTTAACGACTTCGACACGGCTAATGGCGTGTATGAGAGAATTCGATCCAC
The DNA here is from genome assembly GCF_056536005.1 of Ruegeria sp. AN11. Classification (NCBI taxonomy): domain Bacteria; kingdom Pseudomonadati; phylum Pseudomonadota; class Alphaproteobacteria; order Rhodobacterales; family Roseobacteraceae; genus Ruegeria; species Ruegeria sp. AN11. The sequence continues at coordinate 175,313 of NZ_JBQFJD010000002.1, forward strand.
GTACGACGGCCCCCTGAGCATGGCGGATGATTTCATGGTCTGGAATGTGACTAAAGACGATATCACCGTTCGAATGGCGGCCACTGAAGAACGAACATGGTCGCCGCCGCTTGCCGCTCCAGCGATCGCGCCGGACCCGGCAGACAAAACAGCTTATGCCGAGCAGGTGGGCTTGGCCCCGGAGGTTATGGAATTTTCCGATTTTACAAAGGGTGGTTTTGATGATGTCGACGATGTCTTGAGACCCATCTACGAAGAAGCTTCGGAAGCCTTGGGGCAGGAGTTCCCGTATCCCGGCGACAACTAAAATCAAATTTGACCGGTACGTGCTGAGCAGCACGTGCCGGTTTTTTTGAATAATGCAAGGGGCGTTGCGATGCGAAATATCACGAATAAACTGATCTTGACTGTCGCGCTGATCGTAGGTTTTGCGGAAACCGCAAGCGCTCAGTCCCTTGCCAGATCAGAGAATGATGAAGGTGGTTGGCGGCACTCGATCACGCCTTATCTGTTCCTCCCGCTCAGCACCACGGGCACCTCGACCATTGATGGTACAAGCGTCGATCTGGACTTGAGCCTGAGTGAGGTTCTGGATGTGCTGCAAGGGGCCGCTTCGGTGCGCTATGAAGGCTGGAACGGAGATTTCGGGATCATCTCCGAGGTCTACTATGTGAGGCTTGGCGGCGACGGCACCCTGCCCGGCGGAAGGGTGGGTGTCGATGTTGATGTCCGGCAAACCTTCGCCAATGTTCAGGGTGCTTACCGATTTGCGAACGGGGTCAATGCCTCTGGCAGGCGCTACGCGGCAGACGCCGCAATCGGTGTTCAGTGGAACCGGTTAAAGCAAGAGATCGACATTTCCGGCCTTGGCCCGGGCATGACGCTGGGCGGAACCGAAGACTGGTTCGAGCCAATGATCGCGCTGCGCTATGCGGTGGAAATCAACGACAAATGGAGCTTTGCCAGCCGCGCCGAACTAAGCGGATTTGGTGTGAATGGTGATGACCTGCAATACCTGCTTCTTGCAGGCTTCGACTGGAAAGGTTGGGAGAACACGTCCCTGCGGTTTGGCTATCAATTCTACGGAATTGACTATTCCATAAACCGTTCGGGTGGGGAGTTTGCCTATGACGTGGATCAGAATGGCATTTATGCTGCCGTCGCGTTTCATTTCTAAGTCTGGCGCTGCTTGCAACATTGGGGTCTTTTTGAGCTCGATGCTCGCGGGCCTTATGTTCAGCGCAAACCAGTCGGTTGCTGATCTTGTTTCACCCTACGGCGGCGAAACCGCGCCAAACTTCGTCGAGCTTTCGGTAGAGCCCGACCATGTGCGGGTCATCCTCGAGATAGATCTGAGTGACTATCCGGTCTTTGTCGTCCCAGATGACGGCTCGGGTTTGTCTTTGGCCGAGCGGACGGGGCAAAACCTTCAGGTTTGGGCGGACGGAGAAGAACTGACCAGCTCAACAAATACGATCGATGTGCGACCCAGGACACCCCGGCAAACAGCCGCCAGCGCGCAATATCGACCGCGACCGCGCAGTGACAACGTTATCTACGTGGATATGGAGTATCCGTTTAATGGTAAGCCCGAACGGATCAGGTTTGTCCCTCCGCTGAGTGCTGACGGTATTCCTTTGGCTTCTATTGGCGTGGTGGCCGAACATATGGGCGTTCCGGTTACAGACTATCGCTATCTTTCGCAGCCCGAGACGATGATCCCGGATTGGAGTGACCCGTGGTTCACCACATTTGAAAACCCCAATCTGACCCGTCACCACAAATCCCCGATGATGTCGTTTCTGGCCATGGAACCGCGGGTCGTCCGGCACGAGATCATCTTGCGTTTGAAAGACTTCGAAGGTTGGGCAGATCTGAACCTTGGAAACACAGAACGACTGACGGCGGATCAGGTCGCGGGCATTAAGTCTGAGGTTTCGCAGTTTTTTGCGAACAGAAACCCGATCGCCATCGATGGCAAGCAAGTGAACCCTGATACTGTGCAGGTCTCACGTATCCAGATTGGGGCCGAAGGTTTGCGCGTCCTTCCGGATGAGGCGGAAGCCAACCGAAATACGATGCTGCTGGGCGTTGTGCTGTCCTACCCGGTCATGACATTACCCAATCGTGTTGATGTGGCGTGGGAATTGTTCCCGGACAATCTGGACGTCATACCAATCACCCTCACCGATCCGGCCGGGGCGGTACCATCACAGATTTACGCGTCCGATCCTGTTGTTAGTTGGAATAACCACCTGACGACCTGGGCAGACCCGAAAACGAGCGCTGTAGTTGTCAAAACTGCGAGCCTGACACAGGTGCCGTTGTTTGCCATTGGCCTGGGTCTGCTGGGTATCATTTGTGCTTGGGTTTCGTCTAAACGTACCGGGGGCCAGCGCTTAATTTTGATCAGCCTGACCGGTGCATTCGGGGCCGCCGCAATTGTCGCCTACCCCGTAAAAAGCCCGATGCCCTTCGCGATGACGACGGAACCGGATGAGATCGCCACGCATCAGGTTGTGGAAGGACTGCTGAGCAACATTGGCACTGCGATGCTTGAGACGCAAAGTGACAAGACTGCGGCAGCGCTTGAGCCATTCGTTGAGGCGGGCAATCGCGATGACGTACAAGCCGAGATGAAGCGAGGTTTGTCGGTTACGTTAACATCCGGCGCACTGGCGCGCGTAGAGGAAATTGTTGATTTGAACGTCGAAAGCTTTGCGGTCGGTGATGCAAGGAACCGACACCAGGCGCTCGCCAATTGGACAGCCCGTGTCAGCGGCGGCCATTGGGGGCATTTTCACAGGCAGGCGGTCCTTTATCGCGGAGTGCTCGACGTCTCGCGGCATGGCAACCAATGGATGCTTGATGGGTTGACAATAATCAGTGCAAAGGCAGGGGGTTAACATAGTGAAACCTGTGCGGCTGTTCATTTTTGCGTTGCTGTCAGCCTTGATCTCATTGTGTGCAGAAAGCGCCAAGGCGCATTTCAATCTGAACCAGAATGTCCGTATTCATCATGTTGCCCACTCGGAAGATGGTCTTGATGTCTACGTGCGCTTGCCGATGCCATATCTGGTCGCGGAACTCGTCGGACCGACAGGCGCCGATGGGCTGCCCGCTCCGGCACCTTATACATACAATCAGATCGAAGACGGCGTGCTGATGCATTACGTGGATCAGGCCGCCTTGCGTCGTGACTCAAGCGGTTTGGCCCGTATCGCTGCCGACAGCCTGTTGTTGTCAATCGAAGGTCAGCAACAAAAGGCAAATGTCGTTTCTATCAGGTTGCACCCGCTGGGGCAGGAGCCCGGATTTGCTACGCTGGATGAAGCCCGGGCTGCACTTGCACCCGGCGATGTTTTCCCCACGACCGACGAGACGTATGTGGGTGCCGTGATGGTGGACGTGCATCTGCGCTTCAATACAGGACAAGTGGGAACCTACAGTCTGTCCTATGCCTCTGATCCGGGACTTGAGGGACAGAAAGACACCGCGAACCTGATCCTCGACTACAACAGGCAGGAGGTTCGGACTTACCGTGCCAGGGGCCTGATGCATAACCCGGTCGAGGTATCGGGATCAGCGACCTCAGCGGCTTCGACTTTCTTTGTCGAAGGTATTTGGCACATTCTGGAAGGGCCCGATCACGTGCTATTCGTGCTTTGCATGATCATCGGGGCTCTGAATCTTCATAGCCTGCTGGCGCGCGTCACGGGGTTTACCCTCGGCCATACAGTAACGCTGATCCTTGGCTTTTTTGGTTTCGCACCCAGTGGCGCATGGTTCATCCCAACTGTTGAATTGGCGATTGCGCTTTCCATAATTTACGCTGCCATGATGGCGGTCTGGCCACCGGAAAAGGGACACGGTGACCTGAAGGCCTTTGCAATCACGACAGGGATCGGTTTGTTGCACGGATTTGGGTTTTCCTTCATGCTGCACCAGATCCTGCGCGTCGACGCACCGAACGTTTGGCACAGCTTGCTGGCCTTCAATGTTGGTGTGGAGGCCGGGCAAGTTATGATCGTTCTATTGGTCTGGCCGCTGGTGCTGTTTCTGCGCAAACAGCCGGGGCGGATCTGGGTTGGCTCCCGCGCCGCCGTCGCGGCATGTGCAAGTCTGGTCGCGATGGTTTGGGTGGTCGAACGGGCAGAGGCGTTACTCTGACTCCGGCTCTGTTTGGGCGACTTAAAATATCGAAACGTGGAAAAAAAAGCGGCTTTGTAACTTTAGTTCCATTTAGCGAGTTTCGACTAAGTAACAACTTTGTCCGTAACGCGGAGTTTAGCAACTCGTAGGTGCAGTGTAATCCCTGCGCACAAAGCGGTCTTTCGCCGCGCGTCGACAGCTTTAGAGATCCGAAAACTCTGTTCACGTTGACGGCTCGCAATTGATTGCGAGCACGGATCGTGCCAGCTTCGCAGTTGAGATCTCTTACTGCTCGCCAGGAGCCGACGTGGAAAGCACTTCCCCTACAAAAAGCCAGTTGAACGCCGCAGTTTTTGCAGGATGCATGGTTGCCTTTCTTGGCTTCGGGTTCTCCGCTACATTTGGTGTGTTCTTGGCACCTATGTCTTCCGAACTTGGTTGGGGTCGCGAAGTTTTTTCGTTGTCTGTTGCTGTTCAGGCTTTGATGTGGGGGATCGCTCAACCTGTCGCAGGCGCTTTTGCAGATCGCTATGGAACAGCGCGCGTGATTGGTTTCGGAGCTGTTTGCGCTGGGATCGGTTTCCTTTTCAGGGGCCTCGTTACTGATCCGATTCCGTTTATCCTTACGGGTGTCCTTGTCGGGATTGGAACGGGCGCGGCATCCTTTCCGATTGTCATCGGAGCACTGGGAAAAGTTGTAACACCGGAGCGGCGGAGCTTCATTCTTGGTCTGGGCACCGCCGCTGCCTCTCTGGGGATGTTCGTGGCCGCGCCATCAGCCACCGCCATGATTGGCGGGGTCGGATGGCAAACCGCGCTGATTTTGATCGCTTTCAGCTTTGCACTGATCCTGCCATTTCTCGTTTTCATTTCTCGCGTCTCCGTTCCCAGCGCCGCTGGCAGCAGTGCAGGCGATTTTGGAACCGCCATATCAATGGCCTTTTCCGACCGAAGTTATGTTTGTCTTTTCTTCGGGTTCTTTGTTTGCGGATTTCACGTGGCTTTTATTCAAACGCACTTGCCAGCCTATGTCGTGGATCTCGGCCTTGCGTCTTGGGTTGGTGCGTGGTCGCTGGCACTTATTGGATTGTTCAATATCGCCGGGTCGTTTCTCTCGGGTTGGTCCGGCCAGGTGTATTCAAAGAAGAAGGTCCTCAGCGGTATTTATTTTACGCGATCCCTGGTCATCACCCTTTTCGTTCTGTTTCCAATTAGCGAGACAAGCGTTCTGGTCTTTTCCGCGTTGATGGGCCTGCTCTGGTTGTCGACAGTTCCGCTGACCATGGGGCTGGTCGCACAAACACAAGGGTTGAAATTTTTGTCAACGTTGGCTGGTCTTGTTTTCCTGAGCCACCAGACCGGCAGTTTCGTGGGGGCGTGGCTCGGTGGCCGCATATACGACCTCAACCAGGACTACACGCCAATGTGGTGGTCGGCAGTCGCGCTTGGCTTGCTAGCAGGGTTCATTCATCTTCCAATACGGGAAGAACCCGGACCGCTGGCGAGAGTTGAAGCGTCATAGAACACTATCAAACCGTAAGTTGATGACCGTTATTGGGTCAAAGCGGGCGGTAAAAGCCAAAATATGAAACGAATGCTGGCTAAGCGGAGTCAGCCGTCTTCCGCTGCATCGCCGTGATAGTTTCAGGACAATCAATTGGTGCTAGCCGCAAACCCGCGAGACACGATCTCAGGGAAGCAGGCTGACAATTTATCTGCTTCATTGAACGCGAAACTGAGTACGCAATTCGCACGAACCGAAGTACTGGTTGTGGTTTCTGAGATCGGTCGTCGTGTTTTAGGGGCTGCGTCAGATGAGTAATCTTTTGAGATTCTGCCATTTTGGTACAACTCAATCACCTATTCGATACCGTTCTCGGACTTTGGCTTTTGTTCGACCAATTGGATCTGGGCGAGCGACATGAAGACCCAACTCACTTTATCCCAACGATGACTTAGGAGCGTCTAAATGAAGAAGTTTTTACTGAGCATATCAATGTCATTTCTCGCAGGCGAACTTGCGGCACAATCGCAATTGACGACCGCGTCGCCCATTCCTGATGGCGCGGAAAAACGGTTCTGCTACTATCAGGGTCTCGTGTACTCTGAGAACGCCTTCATACTATTGGTCGGCACCAACACCGTAACTTCTACAGCTCCTCAAAAAGAAGAACGGTTGCTGCGTTGCTTTCGTGGAGACGATGGAAATTTGTCCTGGCGACCGCAGAGCACACTTCAGCTTGGCAAGTAGAGACCCTTACCGCCTGTCTTAGCCCCGTAAAACTGTGCCACTATTTTGGTGTCACGGAAGGGATGATGGATGGCTCGGAAGCGGTATTCGGATGAAGATGCGTTGAAGCTTTTGCGCGAGATCGACGTGCATTTGCATGATGGTTTGGATGTTGTGAGCGCTTGTCGGAAGGCGGGGATTTCAGACAAGACGTATTACTACTGGCGCAAGAAGTTTGGCGGCATGGGGCGGCCGCAGTTGTCAGAGATGCGAGCGCTTCAGAAAGAGAATGAGCGGCTTAAGAAGATCGTGGCTGATCTTCAGCTCGACAAGCTGATCCTGAAGGAGAGCCTGGATCATTTAAAGCCCAAGGCCTGACGGTTGATGGGTTGCGTCAGGCCGTGATCCACACCCGCCAAAAGCTGGATACATCGGAACGTCGAACCTGCGCAGTGTTGGGTGTGGCGCGGTCCAGTCATCGCTATCGGTCCAAGGCTACTAGTGATGATGCGCTGCGCCTGGCGATGATCCGGCTGGCCAAGCAATACGGACGATATGGTTATCGGAAAGTGACAGCGCTTTTGCGGATAGAGGGCTGGCAGGTCAATCACAAGAAGATCGAACGATTATGGGGCGAAGAAGGCTTGCAGCTGCCACATCGGCATAAGAAACGAAGGCGGCTCTATCACAAGGGCAGCTCTGTCATCCGGCTCAGGCCCACGCATCCCAACCATGTCTGGGCGATTGATTTTGTCCATGACAAGCTGAGCAGTGGGCGGAGCTACAAGATGCTGACTGTGCTTGATGAGTACACCCGTGAGGCGCTCTGCGTGGCAGTGCGACCCAGAATGAATGCAGCTGACGTTCTGGACGTTCTGCACCGGCTGCTGATGAAACACGGTAAGCCCGAGTTTATTCGTTCAGACAACGGCCCGGAGTTCATCGCTGCACCGCTTCAGGAGTGGCTCCGACGGGTCGGTATCCAACCGATCCAGATCTACCCAGGGTCACCGTGGGAAAATGGCTACAACGAACGCTTCAACGGAACACTCCGTCGCGAAGTCCTCAACGCCGAATGGTTCCACACAACCAAACAAGCTCAGGTCGCCATCAATGTCTGGCTCAGACAATACAACCAGATCCGGCCACATCATGCTCTGAACATGCGCCCACCTGTGCCTGAAACCTTATTAGAGAAACCTCAATTTAGTGGTGCCGAACGAGGGGGCTAGACAATCGGCTTGTCAATCGCCACACCGGCAGTGTGCCGGGCAATAAGCCTGGGTTCCGTGATCTTTACAGGCATCCTATTCTGAACAGTTTTTTGCTTTCAGGTTGGCATGCCACGCTGTTACCTAGTCTATGAAGTCGCTCTGATCGCCTTTGCTTTTCAGACCCAAGTATTTGCTAAAGCTTCGAAATTCCTCGACTGCGTATAGGATTTACACTATTTTTCTAATATCAGATTTTCGCATACACTATCGGACGTCTTCGATTGTTATATTTGCTCATGTTTGCCAGAGTGAAGCGCTCCCTTCGGATAGTTTTGTCCATATCTCTGCTGTTTGGCATTCTTGCCGCATGCGAGCGCGACCGACCAAAACCAACAAGTGAATTGACCCCTCAAGCACTGCTTGCAGCCGCCGAAAATCGTAAAGGAATTGATCCCACCAAATACAAAGGCGACATCGAACTCCTTCTATCTAGCAAGGTGCCCATAGGCGAGGAATCGTTTGATATTGTGTTTTTCGCAGGTTTGAGCCCGGCGACAGAAACCCGTTTGCGGGCGAACGTCGTGGCGGACTTGAGGGCAATCCAAGCACGATTCCCAGAGCTAGCATCGGGGGTCTACGATGATAGTTGCTCACGAAAAGTATCAGTTAATATTTTAGAAACAGAGGCGATTGAAGATCACGTCGAATTGCGTGGAACTTTGTTTGTACGATTCTTTTCCTGCGATCAGAACTCCCCGGGCCAAGAGCGGGGCAATCCTTGGTTGACACAAGAAATTGATGCAAAGGCAAAAGTGGAAGCCTTCGTCGAAGACCAATGTGTAAGGTTTTCCGTGGTTGAGCTTGAACTCGACCCGCGTGGGTTTACTGGGGTTGTCGCAAGATTATTCGGTGTCATTGAGACTGCGCGCGCCGAAATCATCAAACAGGCAGAGATCTATTTTGACGGCAACCCAATCTGCCTAACAGTCCCGAAGGAATTGGAGCCGGTATCACCGAAGGCCACACTCGTCAAAGCGCTCGAAATTGGCGAAGGCGGCATCGGCGCCGAAATTCAGGGATTGATCGATACAGACGCGACGACACTTGTCAAACTGCTCAACGTGATGGAATTGAGCGACATTATCGAGGGGCAACAATGAGGCACGTGTGTTTTACGATGTTTCTGATCGGCGGCTTCGGTCTCGCATCCCCTTCAACAGCACAAGTTGCCGAATTCGACATTAAGGACACTCTGGTCGTCGGCACAACGGAAATTGATTACGGTCTCAATGTCATTATGACTGCGGTTTCGCCAACACGAGTTGGCATTGAAGCCGTGCTTGACTTTAGTGATTTGCAAGCTCGTTTACCGGACCTGTTTGCTGACGAACCAATTTCAGACACATGTGGAACCCGTACCGATCTCAGTGAGTTTGTTGTTGAGGCACAAGGTGAAATTATCTCTCTAAGAGGAAAACTGGATACTCAGTTCTTTGAATGCACCAAGACAAACGAAAACGTCTTTGTACGCGGCAAACCGATGGACAGATGGATTTTCGACTTTTCATCTTCAGCTACGGCCCGGTTTAGCGAAAAGTGCGTAACCTACGAAATAGTAGACGCAACCGTTCAACCCCTTGAGCATTTGCGGGACATTGAGGGGTTCGTTGAAGATGTCGAAGCGCTGCGTTCCATCCTGCTGGAAGTCGCTGGACGCTTTTTGAGCGAACGCCCGTTTTGCCCTGCATTTCCTGAAGAATTTGAACCTTTGGACCCAGTATATGAAACCGGCGGACCACGTGAAATAGGAGAGGGTGGACTGGGCGCTTTCCTAAGAGGATCAATCGACACCAGCACCACAACGATCATCGGAATACTACGCGTATTACAAGAGGAAGAAGTAATACCGGGCCCTCCATGAGTTTTTTCAAGCCAAGTAGACGCCTTCAAACTGCCTAAACAAAAATTGAGTAAGTCCGCTCTATCATCCAGTATGTTGCGATTGTTCCAATGCCATAGACGAGGATCAATTGAGCGCTTGTCTCCCATTGTTGTGCAGCGGGTATTTGCAAGAACCCCCATCCTACGACCAATGCTGCAGCAACAAAGATTAACTGACCAAGCTCGACGCCAACGTTGAAGAAAAGAAGCGCAATCGGAATCTCAGATGGCGGCAGTCCGATTTCGGCCAAGGCTCCAGCAAATCCGAGCCCATGCAATAGTCCAAACGCAAATGCCACAACCCAAGGCGCTCTTGCCGCCATAGAAAAACGACCGCGGGACTTCCAGACGATCTCAGACGCCAGGAAAACGATCGAAAGTGCAATTGCCGCCTCTACAGGCGCAGACGGTAGCGAAACAAATCCCAGCGTGGCCAAACCCAGTGTTATCGAATGAGCTACTGTAAACGCAGTTATTGTTTTGATCAGCATCCACCAGCCTTCTACAAGAAACAGCAAAGCCAGCACGAACAGCAAGTGATCCAAACCCTCCAATATGTGTTCAATTCCCAGAACGGTGTAGCGCTTAGCCGCGCGTGATGCAGATCCCGAACCAGCCAGCCATTCGTCCAGGTTGACTTCGATAGTCGTCCCCTCTCGTTTAACCAAACGCGTGACAGGTTCCTGACCAAACCAACGAACCGTCAACAGAGCCCCTTCGCGGTTCCACGGAAGCACCAGGTGATCTTCGGATGTCATGGGGGTGGCACAGGTGAAGGTAAATGTGACCGAATAAGATCCCCTTTCACCATTCGGGCTCCCCCCAAACTCACACTGCTCAGGCAAATCCGGTGACAATATCGCAGCTGACAATCTACTAGGTACTTTTGAGACTAGTCTGTATTCGCCGGGAGCCGTTTCAATCAGTTCCGCGCGATCCAAGCCGAGTGTATGCGCATGAGAACCGATCCCTTGTAGCGCTATTAGCGTCGCAGTCCACGCAGAGATGAGGAATAACCTAATCAACGTCTTTGGCCTTTTGCAGCGGAGCTATCTCGATCTTGTAGTCGCCTTCTACAGATTCCAGTTCTTTCTCCATCAACTCACGGGATTTGTCCGTCATCCACCGGGTGGCAACCCAATCTTGAGCCTGCTCAAACTCAGGCAACTGAGCGGGGTTTTCCTTGAGAACCCTGAGGAAGTGAATCGTCCCAGTCTGGGATGGGAACGGTCCTTGCCAATCGTCGTTCTTGTCAATGGCCGCCAAAACCTCTTTTGCCGTTTCGCCGCCGAACGCCTGCACAAGGCGTTTCTGGTCCATGTATCTCAGTGTATTTCCAAAGGTGATGTCGACGTCACCGAGGGATGTGGGATCTGCGCCTTCGTTCAACTCTTCCAGAAGGTTAGGTGGAACTTCGCTGATCGAATTAAACATCACATGTTCAAGGTCATAACTGGGAGGGCTCAGAAACTTCTCTTGGTTGCTGTCAAAGTATTCTTTGAGTTCCGCTTCTGTCGGCTCTGCCAAGTCTCCGGCAATGAAAAACCGCATGTTTTGAAGAAGTAATGCACGAATACGGGATCCGTCAGAAAAACCTCGCTTCACTGCCTCTCGGACCAGGATCTCTTCCTCAACGAAGTTTCTGACTAGGTCCTGTTTTTCTGCTTCACTTAGCGGGCGCAAAAGCAATTCCGACTCTTGGTCGAAAAGGTATTCCTGCGTCACTGCATCCACCACGATCAGATCTCGATCGTCCTTTGCAAAAAGCGCCTGCGCGATGAACAAAAGTGCTGCGAGGACGAGAAACTGAAACAACGGCTCTCTGACGAGATGAAAGAGAAATGAGTGCGGCGTACCACTGTCGTTACCGGCAGGTCTTCCCGAGGGATGGTCTGAAGTACTGATGGACATTTCTGAACCTGTGTTACCGCACCGAAAAAAGACGCCTCAATTCAAGGCGCCTTTTCCGAAAAAGGCAACTCTTTGGAATGCAACACATCATTCGCCCAGTTCATTACCTTACTTGCTGTTATCCTCGAGCATTGCAGGATGAACATAGTTTGGATCAGTGATACCCTCTTTGCGAGCGGCCATCGCGGCCAGGGTATGTCGCTGCAAACGGCTTATAACGTTGCCTGTGGAGCGACGGCGGTCGTCCAAAAGCGGAGAATACTCAACCCAATCGATCAACAGTATCTCGTTTTGAAGAGCCAGCTTTCGAAGAATCTGCATGAATTGTAGCGTGGTAAAGCCACCTATTTCAGGGTTTGATACACCCGGCGCCAACGATCCGTCCAGAACATCCATATCGATTGAGATATACAGCCGGCGTCCTTCGAGTTCTGAGATCAGTTCGTCGACAGTTGCATCAAATCCATTTTTTTCAAACTTCGGCATGAAGTAGTAGTTGGTCTGATTGTTGAACATCCAGTCCATTCTCTCGACGCTCTCGTATGCACCGCGAAGGCCGATGTGGAAAATCTGATCTCCGGTGGTCCACCCTTGCTCGTGCGCGAAACGGAGGGCTGCACCCCCATGGGTGAACATTCCAAGTCGCCCATCAGGCGGTGCAAGGTCGGTATGGGCGTCAAAATGGACTGTTGTAAAACTCTGCGGACCGTAGTGATCAATCAGCGCCATTAGTGACGCGACCTGGGTGCCATGGTCTCCACCTATTACGAAGGGTATCGCACCGCCATCGAGGATTTCCTTAAACACACCAGCCTGATCCGCAAAGTTCTGCATCATTAAAGATGGGTGGGCGTTGGCGTTTCCATAGTCCACAACGTTCAGGATATCGAAGTACTGGTTGTTGAACCACATATCATGCCCCGACTGGGCAAAATCATAGTTGTGGTTTACGCGCATATAATTCGCTGCCCAGCCGTTGCCGTCAGCTGGATTAAACTGGCTCGGCGCCCCAACAATAGCCACGTCAACCTCTCCGGCAATCAGATCTTCGGTTGTCAAAGCGATCGGCAAACCGAAATACGTGGGGAATGCGTGCTTGGTCGGCACGACGTAGTAGCGCTGTAAATCAATTGGACCGGGTTCCCGCGGAGGGTTATCACCTACCATATCCTTGCGCAGATAGTATTTGTTCCAGCCAGGATCGAGGATTTGAACATTTGGATTGCTTGGATCTCTCCACGGCTGCATCGAAGATGGGAACCCATCAACTAAAGGATCAGCGGAAAAATCTGGTGCCGGATTGTCTTGTGCGTATCCCACTCCAGCTAGTGTTGCTGCGAGCAGAGCGGACCATTTGAACAATACTGGTATGCGACGCGCCACTTTCTAATCCTCTCATTTTAAGACCAAATTTAACTTGACTACGGAGAGGATATTTTCTCAGGCTATTGATGACTGTGCAAAAAGTGCAAGTAGCACACATCTTTGCAATCGCCCGGCATGAGTTACGTGATCGGGTATTGGCATTCGACCTGTATACCCATCCCCGAGACTTTGGGTTTGTTGATAGAGGGGTAACTGCTTTGGCATTCGATCGTTTTTCAATTGATCTCGCAGATGAGGATGCACTGGAAAACTTCTATCTTGAGCAAACCAATACAGACACCCGCTTTATGCAATTCACTTCTGGCCCCGCGATCCTGAGCGCCCGTAGCATCGATTTTGGCGACATCAGGCTCCTGCAAGTATCAGGGGAAGGCAAACATCTCTGGACCGACACTATGTTGGCGCGTGAGTGGCGATTTGCGATCATGGTTTCAGCAAATGGCAGCCCTCGGATAGGCCAGTCTGGCATTTCTAACACCACCGCCCATCTACTGAGGCCAGGTGAAACGGCGGAGTTGTTCACAAACGGCAGATACAAAACTCTGGAGATTACGTTCACGGAAGAACTTCCCAAAAAGCTCGGGTGGAATTGCCGTGGTGGTCAAATTACTGATGTGCCTGAAGACGTCGCAAGAAGCCTGGCGTCGATTGCGCAGGAAGGCTTTTCTGCGGCTCTCAATGACGACTCTGGAGATTGGTGTTTTAGCTCTCTCGCGGACACTCGGTCTAAACTCATCGATGCTTTAGAAGTTGCCCTTCAACCTTGGGCGTCGCCCAAACACCATGACAGTGATGTTCTGTCGCGTGGAGCACGGGCTGATTTGCTCCGCGATGCCCGTAGACTACTGCAGGACAAAGACAACAACCTATGTGTCAGTGTTGACGCTTTGGCTGAAGAAATTGGCGTGTCCAAGCGCAGTATTTTTCAAGCTTTCCAAAACGCTTATGGGATTGGACCGAGGAGATTCCGAGAAGTCGTACGTTTGAACGGTCTTCGCGCAAGCTTGTATCGTAGCGAGCCGGACAACTCGTCTGTGACCCACCTGGCGAACGATCATGGCTTTTCAGAATTGGGGCGTATGGCAGGCAAATACCGGTCATTGTTCGGAGAACTTCCAAGCGAAACGCTTAAGCGACCTAGGCAGAGCTGGTTAAACTAGGAGCGCAACGTCTGGCTCGGGCTCTCTCCAAACTGTCGACGATACTTTCCGGCCATGCGCCCAAGATCCCCAAACCCAAGTTCGGTTGCCAGTTCAGTAACTGTATTTTCTTCAGGGCCGGTATTTTTCAACCGGGTTCGCAATTCTGCGAGGCGTCGTATTTCTATGTACCGCCTTGGCGTAATACCTAACGACTGACGTAGCGAATAGAACAACGTGCGCCTCCCAACGCCCAATTCCCTTGAAATGGAGTTTAAGCCTGGCAACCCATCGCCTAACTCTAAAAGAAGGCGATCAAAGTTCTTCAATACCGAATATCGCTTCGTGCATTCATTAAGTTCCGAACTCGAATTGGTACCTTTAGGTAACCAAGGGCACAACGCCCGCTCCAGAGCATCTAAAACCATCCCACGCACTTCTGCCATTAGTTCAGGCCTCAAATATTCACCGTTGGACACAGTGATCTTTTTTGCTTGGCGACAAACAGTCTCGAGTTGTTGCAATCGCGTTCCACGGATGCGTGCCAAAGGTGCTCCTGAAAAAGTCCAGCCAAGACTGTCTGCAATTTCTTTGGATACACCTATTTCCAGTGTTTCAACCGGCCCCAGAAACACATAGTCCATTTCCTGGCCGGGGCGAAACAGCATCGCGTCTTTAGGACCAATTTCGTGACCAAGCGATCTGACGCCGCCTTTTGCGTTCAGCACTATCCCAAAATGCACTCGACCATCGTCAGACATCTGGTCTTGCCACCTGCAATGAGCAATCCCCGAAGCCCAAAGCAGAGTGACGCCGTCTAGATCCACAACCTTGTATTCAAGTTTTGCGGGGCCTGCTGAGAATTGAGTATAGCCAGGCATCATCCCAGTTGCTTGGAACAGAAACTCCGAAATATCTTCGGCTTCATGCAGAAGAATACGCTGTATACCCATGCAGTTAATCTGTACGCGCGGCACTGTGTTCGGCAAGGGTTAATTCCGCAAAGATAGATTCCAAATGCACTAATTACGTAGCACCCTTGCTACCTGTCCGCCAAAATCACACGCAATCCAATGACAGAACCGGACTGCTTTGAATTTGAAAGGAAAGACGATGCATTACTGCAAGTTGTTGTCCACAGCTGTGTTCACCGCGGTACTTGGAGCCATTCCTTTTGAAACTTCAGCGCAAATGCTCAAGGACATTGCTGCAGCTTCGCCAAATGAAAACATCGGTCCGATGCCTCACCAGGTCCCAGACGACCCGACAAAGATGAATATCAAACAGGACAAGTCTACGGACATCTGGCGAGCAGAACGTGAACCATCCGGACGTACTGCAGGACCAATGGACGTACAACGATACCAGCTGCAAATGGAACCTGTGGGTATCCAAACGTTCTTTAAGCTGCCCGTCGCTCTTACACCCGAAGACTTACAGGCCGGCGAAATCGATGTTGCGATATTCGGCGCACCAACTGGAGCGCTTCCGCACTCCGCAGGCAATATGTGGGCGCCGGCCGAGGTGCGAACTACACGCGACTATGGCGGCTACGGTGACCCCAAATTCCCTTTAAGCTGGGTTGAATACGAGACCCTTCTCGCTCCATTCACAATCTTAAATGCGGTTGACTACGGCGATGCCGGACTAAATGCGTACAATCAATCTGCGACTTTAGAGGAAATACGTCGTATGACACGGGAGATTGCTTCTGTCGGCGCAATTCCCTTCATCGTTGGTGGGGACCACTCGGTTCCCAACGGCACTTTCCGCGGTATCGTTGATGTCTACGGAAAGAACAACGTTGCTTTCGTGCATTTTGATGTCCATCTCGACCGAGACGCTGGCATGGGCAAGTTTGGTGCCTATTACCATTCAGGCAGTTTTATGAATCGCGCTGTTCAGGAAGGTATGGTCGAAGGGCGCCATGTCATTCAGTATGGCATGTCTACACCGGTCTTTGGTCCAGAGGAGTGGGATCAGGTGGCCTCTGAAGGCGGGAAGGTTTATCACATCCACGAGATCAGGAGAGACGGCGTCGAAGAGACTTTTGAAAAAATATACAAAGACTTAGAAGACATAGATCTTGTTTACGTGTCCTTCGACATTGACACCTTTGACATGAGCTATGCACCCGGAACAGGCTCCTCATCGCCCATCGGTTCGCATCCCGAAGACCTTTTCCCCATGTTGCGCCAATTTGCGGCAACAAAAACCATCGTCGGCGTTGATTTCGTTGAGTTCAACCCCTTCTACGATAACCGCGGCCAACAAACCGCGCGGCTTGTTCGGCGAACCATGTTTCAGTTTCTAACCGGCATTGCGATGAAAAAAGACGGGATCGAACCGGACTATATTCACCCGCGCATCTCCGGAGAACCGTAAGAACAGTCTGGTTCTGGCGATCAGCGGTGCGCATTGCCCGAAAAGGCCTAGGGATTCCTTCAAAAAGAATGGTGGCGCGGCAATGCGCCAGAGCCAAGTGGCGACTGATAGTTAATGCCCGTTTTTTGCAAAACGACTCATCGCTTTTCTCTTGCTAAATTGAGCTCGCTGCGGAGGATTTTCTGCGTTTCGTGCATCAGGACCAATGTATGACAAGTTTACCAAAACTCACATCGGCGGATTCAGACGCCCCTGCTAAAGCCCACCCTAGTGCAATTTCTGAGTTACATCAGAATGTAGTTTTGAGTCCATCGGCTGAATCGGACAAGTTACCTATCGGAACAGATCTTCTAAACTTCGCTGGAACTGGCAACAAAAAAGCACCTGTCTATCCGCCAAAATTCTCAACCTGTATCACAGGACTACGTGCTGCTGAGGGGTATCGCGCCAGACCTTCAGAAACTGGACATAAAGGCTTGGCTCCTTCAAATATGGAAAAAGCAAGTCAAGCCAGTGGAAGCAACTAGAATGTCGGCTACGGCAATGAGTTTCGAAAGCTCCGCCCTGCGAGTTGGCATGGTGGGCAACCTTGCAATGGGTTTCGCTGGTGTCGTAGCTTCAGTTCTGTCGAACTCACAAGCGCTTCTTGTCGATGGGCTTTTCTCTCTTGTTGGCTTTTTTGCTGCTATTATAGCTGTTCGCGTAGGTAAACAGTCATTTGCGCAACCCGATGATGCAAGACCGCTTGGCTATGCTGCCGATGAAGCAGTTTTTACCACGTTCAGGTCCTTGTCCCTTCTGGGCCTCGTCGCATTCGCTCTCATTAATGCTGTTGCGAAAATTGCGGCATATATCGGTGGTACTGTACCTGCGCCCGTGAAGTACGAGGTCGTTGGTGTTTACACGGTTGCCATTTGTCTGATCTGCGTCGGGCTTTGGCTAAATCACCTACGCTGTTGGAAAAAAACAGGAAAAAATAGCGACATACTGAAGCTCGAAGCCCGGGCAGCGGCCTTTGACGGTGTTATCACCGGGACTGCTGGCTTGGGCTTCGGGCTTGTTTATCTTTTTCAATCTGGCCCATTGGCGTTCATTGCACCGGTCGGGGACTCAATCATTGTTATCGGTTTGTGCCTCATCGCATCGGGCACATACTGGTCCGACTTCAAAAGCAGTTTGGGTGAACTTGTGGGTGCCTCGGCCGGAGCAGAGATCGTCGAAAATGCACGTGCAATTGCTGAAGAACACTTCGCCTCAGAAGATATCGCGTTGGTTGACGTTGTTGTTTTGAAAGCGGGCCGCACCTACTCGGTCATTGTGTTTGTGAACCCGCGAGACACGATCTCAGGGAAGCAGGCTGACAATTTATCTGCTTCATTGAACGCGAAACTGAGTACGCAATTCGCACGAACCGAAGTACTGGTTGTGGTTTCTGAGATCGGTCGTCGTGTTTTAGGGGCTGCGTCAGATGAGTAATCTTTTGAGATTCTGCCATTTTGGTACAACTCAATCACCTATTCGATACCGTTCTCGGACTTTGGCTTTTGTTCGACCAATTGGATCTGGGCGAGCGACATGAAGACCCAACTCACTTTATCCCAACGATGACTTAGGAGCGTCTAAATGAAGAAGTTTTTACTGAGCATATCAATGTCATTTCTCGCAGGCGAACTTGCGGCACAATCGCAATTGACGACCGCGTCGCCCATTCCTGATGGCGCGGAAAAACGGTTCTGCTACTATCAGGGTCTCGTGTACTCTGAGAACGCCTTCATACTATTGGTCGGCACCAACACCGTAACTTCTACAGCTCCTCAAAAAGAAGAACGGTTGCTGCGTTGCTTTCGTGGAGACGATGGAAATTTGTCCTGGCGACCGCAGAGCACACTTCAGCTTGGCAAGTAGAGACCCTGAACCCATTTTCTGTGCTTCAGTAAATGGGTCGGAACGCCTCTAACCAAAAGGAGGCGCACCACGATGCCTCAGATCAATGCCAAACTGTCCGAACTCTATTGTTCCAGGGTTGCTCATCTGGCGCATGCGCTATCGCTTCCCCCGTGACGTCGGCCTCTCGTCTTTAGGACGGGAGGGCCCGCTGTCGCGAACTTGTGCATCGCCGATCTAATGCGCCGTCTTGGCCAAAGCGCTGAATATCTAAGCAGGGAAACTTACTCACCAATCGGACCGCGCAGTTCCCTATGGAAACCGCTTTGGAGATCCTCCTCGATTGAATTGGTCTGCCGTTATGGCTAAGAAATCCGGGGAACCACAAGCGTTGCATCTGGCCTCTCAGCCAGGATAGCTCTATCTGTCGATCCGCGTTCTGGGCATCATGCCTGGAACTCAGCGTTGAACACACTTCAAACTGTTCTCTGCTTACCGATTGCCAGAACCAGGTCCGCCTGCCAGCATTGCGGCTTGGCGCATTCGCTGGAACTCGTCAGGTGTGACGGTTCCATCGCTGACATCAATGCCCTTGGGAATCCGCGCTCGTTTGTGTCCGACTACTCGAACACTGCTTCTTGTGATTTCCAAGCAGGCAGAGTTGTAGCAAGTCAGCCCATTTGTGTTGATTTGAATAGCGGTTTGACCAATTGCATTGGTGACCAAAGGAGCCTGGGTAGTAGTGGCGCAAGCCGAAGCCAACACCGCAAACCCGAAACACGCCCATTTTTTCATACGCAACTCCTTTGTTCCTCAAAGATAGGTCAGCAACTGTTCAGTCAAATTTTTCGAGCGTCTACTTCGAGCCCAAAATGCGCAAGTCCACGTTTTGTGCGAAATCCTTTTTTTCTGTCAGGCAACGCGCAACGAAGTCGGACGTCCATCCAACAACAGTTGCACTACTGTAGGACACCTCCAAAGAACGGTGAACTCTTCACATTTTCGTTTTGCACAAACTGGAAAGGTGGAGAGAAAAGATGTCACAATTTGATTTGCTAACGACGCTGCGAAACCAATACCCGGCGACTACGGCTGCGGCACACAATTTGGTCTTACGTACGTCTGAGCTTTCAGTTGCCAGAAAGCACAAAGTTCAGATTTACGTTGACAAGACTCCTCGGGCGCTGATCGCCTTCGAAAACGGCCTTTGGGAAACCTTACTTTGGGCTGCCCGAGAATCCAATGCGACAAGCGCAGAGCGGCTGTTCAAATTCACAGCAAACTTCTTCGCTCAGTTCGCATTGGCATGTCCAACGTGGAATAACGTCCTGCCCGAAGTCACAGATTACTTGATTGCAGCAAGCAGCGCAGAAAAGTCCCTGCTTACTGACGCTGTCGACCAGGTCAAAAGAGAACAATCCATAATGATTGGCATCGGGCGCGAGAACCCATCGAACCGGGCGAGCAAACAACAGTGAGCCGCTTTCGACTTTAACTGGGTCGCCGCAAGAAGAGGCACCCGGTGTTTTAGGGTAGCGACAGTAAACACATTGAATGGAGAAGAAAATGAAAGACCTTGATTCACAAGCTTGGGACATAGTTCTTTCGATAACGCCCAAAGACATATTGAAGTTCTACCAAAAGACTGACGACCTAAGTGATCTACACCAAAAAATTTATGAAGAGTTTCTGGTCAACGGTCGGTTTGCTTGCGTGCACCATGAGTTTTTCTTTTACTCAGATGCAGCTGAGCAGCAAGCCTACGTACTGCGTGTTCAAAGACTCACTGGGACCCAACCGGACTCTTTTCGGCGGTGATTCAAAGGATTGCGAAGGTTCTGCCGGGCAATACGAGACTCGTCTTCAACCGGACGCAAGAGACGCCAAAAATATCACGATTGGCTGCAGATTGTTGGACGATTCAGGAAGAAAAAAACGGTTGAACCTTCGAAAATCGTGCTGTGTACGAGTAAGAACAACGAATTTTTCATTTGCCTGCGACTTTGCGAAAATCAAAACAGCAGTTTTGTCTCCTTCCGTCACTTGCCAGAATCTACCGATTCAAAGGCGCTCCAACCCTGCACGGATCATTTCAACCAGGCCGCGTGCGAAGGGTAGATCGTTTATGTATTCGTCAATTGTGAAGTCTCCGTTTATTTGAGGCAATTGTGCTCTGGCCAGCCCTGTTTCACCGGCGAGGCTATGCACCGCGGAAATAATCAAACGATCGATGAAATAGTCTCGCACATCTATTTGGCGTACTTTTTCGACAGCGGCCTTGAAGTCTCCTTTCTCAACGTCTTCCAAGCAAAGTGTAATCTGGGTCCAAGTTGGCAACATGGGATTCGCATCCGTCGCTTGTCGTACCAATTCCGCGCCTTTATTGGGGTCGCCGACTAATGCAATCCATCCTCCAGCCACAGCGAGCAGAAGATTGCCATTCGGATTGGCGCGAATTGCGGCATCAATTAATTGCAGAAAACTAGGTTTATCTCCATCCAATTGGGCATAGACGGCTGCTGCGATCAGAGCCTCCTGGCAATTTGGCTCAAAAGCCAGTGCTTTATCTGCGTGAGTTCGGCCATCTTCGACAACGGACTTCAGTCGTTTTTGTCCGACACCTACCTGTTCAACATATCCAAACGCCAAAAGTGCATGCGCCAAGCCACTGGTTGGGTTCTCCCTGACAGCGGCTTGCGACAGTTCCAACATTCGCGCCAAGCTGCTGACTTTATTTGCGCGAAGGTGGGTGTGGAACGCCAACAGAGCTTCATACACGTTTGAGTCCGAAGCTGGTCGCGTTTGAGCGTTTCTCGCAGCGTCGGTTGCAACAAACCCATATGCATCCGCAATACAGACGGCGCAGCGCTTTGCGACGTCTTCTTGAGCTTCGAAAATATTGGCGTTGCTCAAAAAGATGTCTTTGCGCTCCGACCAAACTAGGTCACCGGTGTCTCTACGTTTCAATTGAACAACTATGCGCAA
The DNA here is from genome assembly GCF_056536005.1 of Ruegeria sp. AN11. Lineage (NCBI taxonomy): Bacteria > Pseudomonadati > Pseudomonadota > Alphaproteobacteria > Rhodobacterales > Roseobacteraceae > Ruegeria > Ruegeria sp. AN11. The sequence continues at coordinate 196,540 of NZ_JBQFJD010000002.1, forward strand.
ACACTCGCCATCTTCGCGAACCGTTCCGCCCAGAACATAGTCGCAGCGCTCAAGTGAATTATGTTCTTCCTGGGTTTCTAATTTCGAGTTTTCGGCCCTAAAACCTGTAAGTACCCGGACATAACCGAAACGGGCGAGTTCCAATGCAATCTCTTCTGGCAAACCATCGCGGAAAAAAATTGCACGCGCAGTCTCTGACCCTGAGAACGATCTAATGCCTAGCGTGGGCAACCTTGGCGTTTGCTCATCAGTCAAACTCGCGTCGCTTGCCTGAAATTCTCGAATGCGAAAGGTGGGTCGATACCGACCTTTTGGAACCGATATTTCTACCCTGTTTTGTCGACCTGAGGTCAAATAGTAATAATTTAATGCCTTTCTCAGTTTTACCGCTTCAGTTCGCACAACGGGATCAGTGTTGGGATCAAAGTCTGCGCCTCGTCCAAACACATCCATTGCCAACGCAGTGCCATGAAGTTCTTTACCCCTGCCGTCGATTTCACTTCTGACGAGGTGTTCAAAAAAAATTCTGTTGCGTTCGCTGACCGCGAAATCACTCGAACCAACAATACGTTCCAGCTCTTCCAAGACCTCTTCTCTACTCACTTCTAAGGGCAAGAGTCACACCTTGGGGTCAGCCGCGCCAAACAACCTAAGTAGCACACTCTGGTAGCACGACCAAGGAGACAAAACCTTTTGGAAGTGATCGCCATCTCTAAGTTCGGCGTTTCGTGTTCCAACTTATTTTGACTGCGATAGCAACTGTTGCAAACGACCTGACGGGTGCGTTGTGCACAATGCGCTCTTCTACTGCATTTATGTGGGCAAAGCTGTCGTTCGAAGAATCTTTAAAGACGAAAATGCAAATGCGTGGTAGCTCCAGATTATGGCAACGACATCTGCGCGAAATCGACCATCCATCCCTTACGCATTTGCCGTTTTTGGTGTTCTTTTTGCTTCAATCTGTTTCGGCCTGGTTCCCTACTTCAGCCGCAGCCTAACCGAACAGGGAGTTGCACCGTATGTGGTCGCATTCTACCGCTACATTGTTGCGGCAGTTCTTTTGCTTCCAGTTCTCATCTTGCACCGAAAAGAATGGCGAGAGATCACTTGGGGCCTTTCAGCCGGAGCAGTAATGGGGATTGGTTGGATCGGATATGTAACGGCGCTGGAGAAGTTGCCCGCATCGACAGTGGGTGTGCTCTACATGACCTATCCGGTGTTCACCCTAGCTACTGCCTGGGCTGTTTTTGGCGATGCACCCACGCGACGCGCCATATTGGCCGCTGGTCTGATTGTGGTGGCGGCTGTCATTGCTGGTTCGCCCGCGTCAGTGCCTGCGGAGCATCTGCCAACGCTGCTGCTATCCCTTGCCGCCCCATTTGGGTTTGGCTTCGGAATTTGCGTCCTGGTACACAGGTTGTCACGGATTGCGCCGTTGGCACGTATCGCGTCAGTTTCTCTGGGGTCTGTACTGGGCCTCGCACCGCTTATCCTTTGTGCTGAGGTTGGAGAGCTTCTTCCTGAAGAACAATCCGATTGGCTTCTCATTGCTGGTATTGGACTGGTCACCGCGTTCGTGCCCCAGCTTATCTACACGATTTGCTCGCCTGTCATTGGAGCCACCCAAACTGCGGTGGTCGGAAGTATCGAGTTACCCACGATGTTTGCCGTGGGACTTCTTGCTTTTGGCGAAGCCATCTCTTTTCCTCAAGCTTTTGCATGTGCCTTAGTGCTGGGCGCAATTGCGATCACAAGAAGTAAAAAGACGCGCACCGTATCTACCGTGCTCGCAAAATCACCGAGGCGGTACTAATGGGCTTATTATGGTCGTTCACTACATTTTGTCGGAACGATTAGTTGGTTACCAAAAGCAGCTATAGACTTGAGGTTATGTGCTAGAGAACCCGCCAGAGCTGCGCTTCTGCAGATCTCATTTTTTGGCAAACTTTCACCCTGCCTTTGCGCCAGACAATATCCGGCCCCCGCTCCTTCCCCCCGTCATGCAGGAGAAGGCCCTTCACTTTCAGGTTCGTATCCGCGCGATGCCTATTGTCGGTGGCCAGCCGCTTCCCCGCAGGCTTCTCACCTGCCCCGCTTTGACCGCGCACGGTCTCGGCGGTCCCCGGTCCGACGAGTGTCTGGAGACATCTGTCGACCGGTGGGTTCCGTTGTCGCGTTTCTGCACCGGGCCAGAAGGAGCCGCGTCGGTGCGGGATGGGGTAGTCCCCGAACCATAGTTCACAATTGGAGGCCGGTTGTGAACGTACCGTGGTCACCGCTTTTTTTGATCGTTTGCGAGGGAAAGCAGCAAGCATAAACCGGGCGCAACGGAGACGAGGAGACCCGTCCCGACTCGGAACGTCCGATTTTGCGTTCTTGCTGACCAAGTGTATTGATCTGCTTTTTTTGTTCCTTGTATTTCGCACGGCCGCCAACATTAGAGGCCGCAGCTGTCTGGAAGCGCTGTAGGCCATCGAAAGCGCGGGCGTCTTGGATCAGCGATTAAAGACAGAACCTGTTTGCAAGCTGTTCTCTTCCTGTTCTTTTGTTTATGTGCAACCTTTGAAGGGGCCGCTTCGTCTCAACCAGCGCTTTCTGAGCAATCAGTACTGCCTTGATGAACGTAAGCTTTTGGACGAGCGGCCTGACCCTGAAGTGTGCCAAACGGAGAATAAGATGAACGCTAACTTGGACGGTGGCCTGAACGATCATGGCAACGTTGAAGATGGTGATGGTGACTTTTCCGTCTATCCGCACATGGATGGGATAAAGTGTTCCATGTCATGGAAGCTCGGCAGTTATGGCGAACGCGGTGCTCTCTCTGATGACATGATCGAGAGCTTGGCTGAACGGTTTGACCTGCCAACTAAGCTCGTACGCGAGCTCTCGGTGCTTCTTGGGAATTGCCTCAACAACGATGAAGACATCGCAATCAACCTGACCGAGGTCCGGCGCTCGCAAGCGATTGAACGAGGTCAAAAGCACCTCAAGACACTCCTGCGGGAAGCCAAACGGGGCACAATTACTGCACAAGAACTCCGGAACGCATTGGGCTCGCTTTCGACTTATTTCGCATCGACGCCAGAAGATGCAGTCCTTCTTCCCCAAGTGCTCGATAAGCTTGAGACCGCAACGACACTTACTCAGGACGTCATAGATGACATTCGGCGCATCTGTGCGACGCCCGGCGCGGTTGCGGAGATGTCGCCCCGAGACAAGCGGTTCTCGCGCGACAAACGCCGTCAGTACATCGTCGAGAGTTGCTGCTATATCTGGAAAGATGCCGGTCGCCCCCTGACCTATACGACATATTCAGACGGTCGCCCCGGAGGACAACGGCAAGGCCCGCTCGTAAACTTTATCCAGGCTGCCGTGAGGATCATAACCGAACCGGAGCAAATCCTGAGCGGTGAGACGATCCGCGTGGATATTGACGATTTTCGCGACAGGCTTGAGCGCGAAGAGAAAGAGCGTTGGGCCCCGCCGGAATCGGGCAATCAATACACTTAGAATGAGCAAGCCTGCGTTGTCATGGTCAAGGCATGACACGCGTTCCTGCCAAACCCCTTTCTGACGACCAAGCGCACCAGCAGGTTGAGACAGCGATAGGCCAGTTGGTCCGATTGCTGGCTGCCCAGGCAGTACGGGAACTGGGCCGGGATGCGTCTGACCAAAAGGAGGCGCATCAGGATGCCACAGATCAATGCCAAGAAGAACCGACCCCGCAAGCTTCTGACGGTGAAAGACGTCGCTGAACTGGACAATTGCTCGGAGAAGACGGTGCGCCGTGCGATTGCGGCTGGCCTGCTTGAGGTTATTCGGGTGGGCCCTGGCGGACGCCTCATCCGCATTGATCCGGCAGCTCATGCCGCCTACCGGCAGGCACAGTGCTGGTAGGAGCTCACGACAATTAATGTTCATTAATGTCAATGTGTTACGGTCATTTCGGGAAGAGGGCATCCCCGTAAGTTGCGAACTTTCTGTGCTACGCTTTTCCCGAATCGGACCTCCTGTCCACACCCGTCCACCCGAGACCTGACATGTCCAAAGGAACGCAAACCCGATGACTAGCCAAACTCCTGTTCCATTGACATTGGCCTTCGTCAAAGCCGACACACCGATGTTTGCCGACCTTATCGAACAGCTGCACTCCGACACCTCTCTGTCGGACGGACGCCGCCGCGACTTGATCTTCGGCCTGCGCCGTGTGGCCAAAGCCCTTGGGCTGCCGCCAGAGGATGTGCCCTGCGATAGCCGCTGGTTGCAACCTCGTTTGGCCAAAATCGCCCCAGCCACACTCGGTCTCACACCAAAGAGTTGGCAAAACGCGGTCAGTGATGCGCGGGCTGCGCTCTCGCACTTCGGGCTGGTGGAGCGGCGCTTCAACCGGATCGAAGATCTGCGTCCTGCCTGGAAAGCGCTCTGGGCGAATGTACTGGCGTCCGGTGACAAGACATTGCAACCCGCGCTCTGCCGCTTCGTGCACTTTCTAAACCGGCAGGGCGTTGAGCCTGCCAACGTATGTTCAGACCATGCCGCGGCCTATCGAGAAGCCCTTGCGCATAATGAGATCAGCAAATCACCGGATGTCGCATATCGGGCTGCGGTCAACGGCTGGAACCTGGCGGTCCGACGTATTTCTGCATGGCCCAAGGCCATCCTGCCTCTGGAAACGCGTCGGAAGGTCATCACCTTTCCAGCGACTGATTTTCCGGCGCCATTCCAAACTGCTCTTGCAAAGCTGATGCATCGTCTGTCCAATCCAGACCCCTTGGCAGATGACGGTCAGAACAGAGCACTCCGATCCGCGACCCTGTCCCAATACCAAAGACAGTTGGTTCGGTTTGCCTCCGAACTCGTTCACTCTGGTATCCCGATCGCGGAGATTGGCGGATTGGACGTCCTGATTGATCCGGTGGTGGCTGAACGCGGTTTGCGCCAGATGCTGACGCGTACCAACAACCAGACTACAAAGATGATCAGCGAGATAGCCGCGTTGCTCCGCAATCTGGCCCGGATACTCAATGCACCCGATGACGCCCGCGATGCATTGGCCGGGCTTGCCGCGCGCCTGGCCGTCAAGCCTCAGAATGGCATGACCCAAAAAAACCGAAGCCGGCTGCGGGTGTTGCAGGAGGACCGGCATCAGCAGCGCCTGCTGCTCCTGCCTGAACGGATTTTCGCGCGACCACGCGGCACGTCCAAGCCGTATGGCTGGGCTCTGGCACGCGAAGATGCGCTCGCCATCGCCATCTTGCTGGTCTGCCCGGTTCGCGTGAAGAACCTGGCTGACATCCACCTGGAACGCCACCTGCACCGTCCCGGTGATGGCCGAGCCTACCTGGTTCTGGAAGACGGCGAGACAAAAAATGAGCGACCTGTCGAGTTCGAGATCCCGCGTGATGTATTGCGCATGATCGCCGTTCATCTCAAATCTCGCTGTCCGGAACTCTGCCCCGCTGGAACGCCTTGGCTGTTTCCCCGCAGAGATGGTCAGCATTCGGTTGATCCTGGCGTTCTGTCTGCGCGCGTCTCCAAACGGATCCGGAAGGAAACGGGGTTGGAGATGAACGCCCACCTGTTTCGACATTTCGCGGTGATGAACTGGCTCGACGCTAATCCCGGCGGCTACGAGGTTGCGCGCCGGTTGCTCGGGCATTCTGAGGTCAGCCACACCATCAACATGTATTCCGGTCTTGAGGCACGGTCGGCAACACGTGCCTTTGCCGACCTGATAGAATCTAAGAAAGGGCGTCGATGATGAGCCTTGTTCTGCCGCTCGACGAATGGCCCGCGCAAGACCGGGAGATGTGGCTCAACCTTCAGGCGGGAGGTGGACCGCTTGACGAGTGCGGCGCGCTCTCACATCTGCGCGCGACCTCGCTGAAGACTTTGGAGTTGCGCTATGCCCGATGGCTTCAATGGCTGATTACAAGCGATGCGAAGGCGATCACACTGCCTCCGGCTCGACGCGCGACTCTGCCGCGCATGTCCGCTTGGCTTCGGGACCTCTCACACACCCGGCCAATGACCCGGTTGATGTTCATTGACGGCGTTTTGCGTATCCTCTCCGCGGCTGACCCGACACAGAACTGGTCCGCTCAGCGGAGATTGAAAGCGGGATTGAAGCGCACCGCAGGACGGGGTGATCGGGATCGCAAACTTGGGCGTGTGTTGTCCAGCGAGGTTCTATTCAAGTCGGGAATGTCTCTAGCGACGGGTCATGCAGAAGCGGCCCCAACACAGCTACGCCGTATGATGTACCTGCGGGATGGCACCATGATTGCCATGCTGGCCTTGATGCCGATGCGGCGACGCGCCTTTGCCGGCCTTCGGATAGGCACATCCCTGTATGTCACAGCAGACACCATGACCGTCGCGCTCCCGGGGGATCTGACCAAATCAGGGCAGCCATGGGAGGCTGATGTTCCTAGATGCGTTGACCCGCTCTTGCGTCGTTATGTCAATGAAGCCCGTCCCTTTTTTATGGAGCGTGGCCAACAACAACACGATGTCTTGTGGGTCGGCAGGACAGGCGCACCATTAAAGCAAGATGCGCTGAGCCCCCGGATCGCGGAGCAGACCCTGAAGCTGACTGGTCGCCGTATTCCACCGCACTTCTTTCGGGATGCCGCCGCAACGACATTGGCGCGTTCCTCTCCGGAACACGCAAAGCTGATCCGACCAATACTGGCTCATACGAGCTTCGGAACGGCGGAGCATCACTACATTCACGCCCAAACCATTGAAGCAGGCCGCGACTACGCGGATCTGATCAACCAGAAGAAAAAGGTCTGTCGATGACCCGAGTCGCAATCTATGCCCGTTTCTCCAGCCAGATGCAGCGAGACGCATCGATCGAAGACCAGATGCGACTGTGCCGGGAGCGGGCAGAACGCGAGGGCTGGACCATTGTTGACGCCTATTCGGATCGAGCGGTCTCTGGTGCGTCCATGTTGCGTCCCGGGCTGCAAGCGCTCTTCAATGCAACCCAGGAAGGACGAGTTGATCTGATCTTGGCAGAGGCGCTGGATCGGTTGAGCCGGGACCAGGCAGACATCGCTGCGATTTTCAAACGCCTGAGCTTTGCAGGGGTCGGCATCATGACTCTGACCGAAGGCGAGATCAGTGAGTTGCATGTGGGTCTCAAGGGGACCATGAACCAACTGTTCCTCAAAGATCTGGCCGACAAAACTCGACGTGGTCTGCGCGGGCGGGTCGAGCTTGGCCGTTCCGGCGGCGGCAACAGCTACGGTTACGACGTCGTCCGGCGTCTTGGGCCCGACGGCCAACCCGTCACGGGAGAACGAATGATCAATGCACCGGAAGCTGAGATTGTCCGACGGGTGCTTCAAGAGTTCTCCGAGGGGCATTCTCCCAAAGCCATCGCGCGCCGCCTGAAAGCCGAAGGTATTCCCGGTCCCCGTGGCAAGTTATGGCGTGACACAGCCATTCGAGGGCACCGAGTGCGTGGGACGGGCCTTCTCAACAATGAGCTCTACATCGGCCGCCTTGTTTGGAACCGGCTGCGCTACATCAAGGACCCGGAGACCGGCAGACGTGTTTCCCGTCTCAACGATCCGTCCAAATGGATCATCACGGAGGTCCCCGAGCTGCGGATCGTCGGGGATGAGCTTTGGGAGGCGGTCAAAAAGCGGCAAGGCGAGATCGAGGCTGATCCCCGCGTCAAAGCCATCAAGGAAACCAAGTTTTGGGAGAAGCGTCGCAAAAAGCACCTTCTGACAGGTCTTGTATTCTGCAGCACCTGCGGAGGGCCGCTCGCGACAGTCGGGCGCGACTACCTCGCCTGTTCTGCCGCCCGCAAACTCGGCACCTGCACGCACAGGCAATCCATTCGCCGCCATATACTGGAAGACGCCGTGTTGGATTTGCTGCGCCGACGTTTGATGCAGCCCGACGCAGTGGCCGCTTTTATCAAGTCCTTCAGCGAAGCCGCCAACGCAGAAGCCAGCACAGCGGAGGCAGCCCGGACCCGTCTGCAATCCGAGCGGGACAAAGCGGCGCGCAAACTGAATGGGTTCTATGATGCAATCGCAGAGGGCATTCGTACCCCCGGCCTTCAAACGCGGCTCGAAGAGCTTGAAGCGCAGATCGCCGGTCTTGACGCAAAGCTCTCCGAGCCTGTGCCCTCACCGGTGCGCCTACACCCGAACCTGTCGGAACTCTATCGCTCAAAGGTCGCCGATCTGGCACAGGCACTATCAGACCCGGCGATCCGCACGGGGGCCTTGGAGATTATCCGGGGCTTGATCGAACGTGTTACGATCCAACATGAACGGGATGGCGTGCAGATTGATTTGGAGGGTGCCCGGCAGCGATGATTGGGTTGGTCCAGAACGACAAAAGCCGCCTTGCGGCGGCTGGTTCGGTAAAAGTGGTTGCGGGAGCAGGATTTGAACCTGCGACCTTCAGGTTATGAGCCTGACGAGCTACCGGGCTGCTCCATCCCGCGACACTTTTGATGACCTAGCGCTTACGCTACTTGAGGTCTTGTGTTGGCCTACCGCCTATTCGGCTACTTGAGACCGGGTAGTGTTTTTTCATCGTCAGAGAGAAGGGGGATTTTGCTAGGTTTGGCGGTGACCTACTCTCCCGGGGCTTAAGCCCAAGTACCATTGGCGCGGCAGTGCTTAACTTCCGGGTTCGGGATGGGACCGGGTGTTTCACTTGCGCTATGACCACCAAACCGAGGAAAATCCCCGTCGCTCTTTTTGCCAAGCAAAAAGGCGACGCGCAGGAGGCAGCGTATTCGCGAAGCGGATGCGCGTTCCTGCACAGTTGTTATGTCAATCAACACCGTGCAATCCGCTTTGCGGATTGTCACGTCATTGTCCAACTCAAGGTCGGTGTATGCTTCTGGTTTGATTTTGTCTTTCCATTACTGGATCAAATCAAGCCTATCGGGCGATTAGTACCGGTCAACTGAACGCATTACTGCGCTTACATCTCCGGCCTATTGACGTGGTGGTCTTCCACGGCCCTCAGGGAGACCTTGTTTTGAGGGGGGCTTCCCGCTTAGATGCCTTCAGCGGTTATCCTGTCCGATCATAGCTACCCAGCACTGCCGTTGGCACGACAACTGGTCCACCAGTGGATCGTTCACCCCGGTCCTCTCGTACTAGGGGCAACTCCTCTCAAGTCTCCTACACCCACGGCAGATAGGGACCGAACTGTCTCACGACGTTCTAAACCCAGCTCACGTACCTCTTTAAACGGCGAACAGCCGTACCCTTGGGACCTGCTCCAGCCCCAGGATGAGATGAGCCGACATCGAGGTGCCAAACACTGCCGTCGATATGGACTCTTGGGCAGTATCAGCCTGTTATCCCCGGCGTACCTTTTATCCGTTGAGCGATGGCCCTTCCACTCGGGACCACCGGATCACTATGGCCGTCTTTCGACTCTGCTCGACTTGTCAGTCTTGCAGTCAGGCTGGCTTCTGCCATTGCACTCAACGAGCGATTTCCGACCGCTCTGAGCCAACCTTCGCGCGCCTCCGTTACGCTTTAGGAGGCGACCGCCCCAGTCAAACTACCCGCCACGCAGGGTCCCGGATCCGGATAACGGACCGCGGTTAGACATCAAGAGTGCGAAGGGTGGTATCTCAAGGGAGGCTCCACAGGTACTTGCGTTCCTGCTTCAAAGCCTACCACCTATCCTGCACATCACAATCCTGATGCCAGTGCGAAGCTGTAGTAAAGGTGCACGGGGTCTTTCCGTCTAACCGCGGGAAGCCTGCATCTTGACAGGCAATTCAATTTCGCTGAGTCGATGTTGGAGACAGCGGGGAAGTCGTTACGCCATTCGTGCAGGTCGGAACTTACCCGACAAGGAATTTCGCTACCTTAGGACCGTTATAGTTACGGCCGCCGTTTACCTGGGCTTCAATTCAAGGCTCTCACCTCTCCTTTTAACCTTCAGGCACCGGGCAGGCGTCAGACCCTATACGTCGTCTTGCGACTTCGCAGAGCCCTGTGTTTTTAATAAACAGTCGCCACCCCCTGGTTTGTGCCCCCAGCCCCTAGTTGCCTAGGAACCGGGCCTCCTTCTCGCGAACTTACGGAGGTATTTTGCCGAGTTCCTTCAACATCGTTCTCTCAAGCGCCTTGGTATGCTCTACCAGTCCACCTGTGTCGGTTTAGGGTACGGTCTGATGGAGGGCTATTTCCAGGAACCACTCAGCAGCCCAATCAATCCGATAAGATTGAACTACACCTGTGATCCGTCACATCCTCCTGGCCTAGGAATATTAACCTAGTTCCCATCGCCTACGCCTTTCGGCCTCGGCTTAGGGGCCGGCTTACCCTGCTCAGATTAGCTTTAAGCAGGAACCCTTGGACTTTCGGCGAGAGTGTCTCTCACACTCTTTGTCGCTACTCATGTCATCATTCTCACTAGTGATCTCTCCACCGGATCCCTCACAGGCCGGCTTCATCGAAAGAACTCGATCCGTCATTACACCCGCTGATATTTCACAGGTGGATGCAAATACGGATGAGTTCTATGTCACACTACGCTCTGCTACCATGCCTTACGGCATCCTAAGCTTCGGCTCATGGCTTGAGCCCCGTTACATCTTCGCCGCAGGACAACTTATTTAGACCAGTGAGCTGTTACGCTATCTTTAAAGGATGGCTGCTTCTAAGCCAACCTCCTGGTTGTTTTGGTCGTCCCACCTGCTTTCCCACTTAGCCATGAATTGGGGGCCTTAGCTGTAGGTCAGGGTTGTTTCCCTCTCCACTACGGACGTTAGCATCCGCAGTGTGTCTGCCATCTAGTACTCCCGGGTATTCGGAGTTTGGTTAGGATCAGTAAGCCTGTGGGGCCCCATTACCCATCCAGTGCTCTACCCCCCGGGGTATTCGGATGACGCTCTACCTAAATAGATTTCGCAGAGAACCAGCTATCTCCGAGTTTGATTGGCCTTTCACCCCTAGGCA
>NZ_JBQFJD010000002.1:212500-967235 GCF_056536005.1 Ruegeria sp. AN11
CTGCCATGGCCAGCAGATCAGCCAGCTCGAACCCGTTCCAGGGGATAACCATTGACCACGCCTCGACGCAACGGAAACGGTAGATACGCTCCTCTACCGTCATTTCTGACATGATCTCCTTGAAGTCGTATTCGCCGGGGCGATCAACCAGACCATCTATCTTCACGCTCCATGGTTCGGTTTTCAGCGAAGCGGCATACTTTGCCGGGTCATCCTTGCCCGTGCCGAACTCATAGTAGTTGTTGTATGAGGTGATCTCTTCCCACGTGTTGGGCTCAAGCGTGTTCTGTGCAGCTGCAGGCTTTGTCATCGCTGTCAATCCGACACCGGCCAGACCGGCCATGACCTGCCGCCGGTTCAGAAACGCCGACTTCGGGGTGACGTCTGCATGTGTCAGTGTGTTTCTCCAGCGATACGCCATTTGGGTCTCCATAATCCGTATTTCCCGGGCTCGGGATCGCCCGCTCATACCACATTGTCACCGCTATATACGCTCCAATCTGATGACATTCTCGCAAGCTGACGCAGCTGTTACCCGTGTTACAGGGTGGATGGGCGGCCAAGATCCACAACGCTTTCATCTGGGCGCAATTTGATCGGCCCGTTGAAAAGCCTTCTCTTTACAAAGCAAATGCCGAGCGCGCAGTCTGTATCATGCTGTCAGATGCGAAATTGTCGCCTATGGAAATGACAGCCTGAAAGGGAGAGGACTAATGTGTGACATCTGCGTAGTTAACGCGGTCAAGGACCGCATGCTGTCAAGACGGGGATTCTTCAAGGCCGCGGCAGCCTCTGGCGCGGCAATTGCCGCAACGGGCGCGACCGCGCCTGCCGCTCTGGCCCTTGGGCATGGCAAGGTCGAAGATATGACCCATACACTAAGTGCTGATTTCCCAACCTGGGGAGGTGACCCCGGTTTTGCCGGTGATCAGGTTTTCAATTTTGGGGAACACGGGTTTAACCTTTTCAATCTTACAATCAACGAGCATACCGGCACGCATATCGACGCCCCACTGCATTTTTCCGCGGATGGCCTGTCTGTTGATGAAATACCGGTGACGGATCTTGTTGCCCCGCTCTGCGTGGTCGACATCGCAGCACGGGCCGCCGAAGATGCCGACACGCTGCTTACCCCGGACGATCTGAAAGCGTGGATTGCAGCCAACGGCGACATTCCTGACGGAGCCTGCGTGGCAATGCATTCAGGTTGGGCGGGCAAGACAGCCACCGATGAGTTCCGCAATTTTGACGGCGAGGCCCAGCATTACCCAGGCTTTCACGTTGAAGCCGCGCAGATGCTGATGGAGGAGACCGGCGCACGCTCGATTGCGGTAGACACTTTGTCGTTGGACCACGGGATGTCGGCGGACTTTGCAACTCATTACGCCTGGCTTCCTTCCGGACGTTTCGGAATTGAATGCCTTGCCGGGCTTGATCTGGTACCTGCTTCGGGTGCGACCCTCGTCATAGGCGCGCCAAAACATGCAGGCGGGACAGGAGGACCCGCACGAATTTTTGCACTGATCTGACGACACCGGGACGATCAATAAAGGGCTCGCCGCGATGGTGAGCCCTTGCTGCTTGGGCAATTGCTTCAGCGAGACCTAAGCAGCCAATCGATTGAAGCCGCCTGAACCAAACATGTTTTGTCTTGACCTAAACCTACCTTGAGCAATCAGGGTGCATTCGAAGACCGGATAGCTATAGAAGGATTCGCATGTGCATGTCCTGACAATTCTTGATCATCCAGATCCCAACTCATTCACCGTCGCTGCGGCGCGGAGTTTTATGGAAGGTGCGACAGCGGCCGGTCACACCACCGAGCTTGGCGACCTGCATGCAGAAGGTTTTGATCCGCGCTGGTCCATGGCCGATGTAGAAGGAAATCTGGCCTCCGACGCGCTGTCAGACGTTGTTGCCGAGCAGTCGCGAATTGCGCGCGCCGACACAATCTGTCTGGCTTTTCCCCTGTTTTGGTGGGGAATGCCGTCCATGATGAAAGGCTGGGTTGATCGCGTATGGACCTGGGGGTGGGCGTATGACCAATTGAATGATCCAGAGAAATCGCTCCAGAGGCCTCGCACCGGAGTACTGTTGGTACCGGCAGGGGCCCGATCCGACGAAATGGAAAGCGCCGGGTATCTTCAGGCGCTGGAAACAAGCTGGATGCAGGGTACCTTTGGGTATTTTGGGTTTTCACCACGCAAGCTTGTTATTCTTCACGGGTCGACCGGGTCGGAATCCCGGCGAAAGGCTCTGCTGGAAAAGTGCTACACTATCGGCCAGACCTTGCCCGCGCCTGAGAACCACTAGGATAAATATCAGCTCGTGGTATGGCTTGTTTGAACTCAATTGCGACAGCCGGAGCAATTTGATCGCCGCCCAAACCCGATCAGAATTTCAGACAAGATTGTTTGAATAGCCTGATAAACACTTACTTAAACGTCAGTGCATATTCTCTTTCAAATGCTCCACCATCAAGCTGGCAGAACTGGTTGCGGCTTCCAGAGACGAATGGGAATGCTCATCGCGGTAGAGTACGATCCCATCCTCACCAAAGTAGTTACAAACCGGCCCTGGGCAATAAAAGTCGAACAGGTCCACAAAGATCGCAGTTTCGTTTTCCTCAAGCGTTGACAGTTCGGTGCGGACCCCGCCAACCCGTTTGAGAGTTTGCTCGCGCGTCAGGTAGTGGCATGGACCGCCATTGGGCGCAAACCACTGGGCAACTGCCACCTCGGGTGTGCACCGAGCCTCGCGGACAAGAGGCAAAGGACCAACAATTGCGAGCGAGATATCTTGTTCATTCAATTCACGGGCAAACCGCTGAATACCTTCCAAGTAACGCTGCAGAACCACGTCATCCTTCCCGCCTGAGCCGTACGAAAGCCCGCCAAGATCGCTAAGCATCAGAACCACATCCCCGGCACGAAGTTCACGCACCAATTCAGGCACTGCGTCTTCCCAATAGTGTTGATTGGCTTCTTTCCATGGTCCATTGTAACCAAGCTCAGGCACTGGCTGTGCGCCCCAACTGGAGGTTAACAGAACCGCCCAGTCTTCGGTTTCCGAAATCTCTCGAAATGCACCGCCAAAGGCGACTGAGAACGAGTTTCCGACTACCAGTATGCGCTTTTCAGCCGTTTCCCAAGAACCGAAGACGCAGCCTTCAATTGGAATGGACCTCCCGACCTCGGTTGCGTCTCTGATAATACAAGGCCTTCCCTGCCAGACAGAACCATCATTTGCCTTCAACGGCGCCTCGAGGGTCGCCGGACCTCGTTGAGCAAGCGCCGGAGACACGCCGGAGTACAGGTTCCGGCTCACATCTTCTGACAAGACCCAAATGGCAATCAACGTTGTGACCAGCGCGGAGGACCCAACCAGGTAACCCGGCATTCTGGCTGCGGTCCACTTGGAATGGCGCAGAGGATTCTCGACAAACCGGTAGGACAGCGTAGCGGCCCCAAACATCACGAGAACAAAAAACGGTGCAGTGATCGCGGTAAGCCCGATCGTCCATTTGGCCAGAACGGCAACTGGCCAATGCCACAGGTACAGCGAGTATGAGATCTTACCGACCCAGCGAAGCGGCGTATTCGAAAGCGCCTTCGAGAAGGTTCCGGTCCGGACGGGGAACAGCAACAAGGTCGCCGACAAGACAACGGCAATGACCGTTGCAAAGTTGCGATTCAGGTCGACCTGTAAGGCAAACAAGATCAGCAACAGCCCCAGACAAACCGGAACGATCAGAGAGTTAAAACGCTGCGGTCGCCAATGTCTGATCAGCACGGCAATGGCCACACCCAGTCCCAGTTCCCAGGCCCGGAAGTAGATCATGTAAAAGGTGCCCACCGGATCCGTCTTTGCATACATCATGTACGCACCAAGCGACGCCAAGCAAAACACCGCCAATACCGTGATTGATATCAGGTTCACCCTGCGCGGCAAAGCTGCTGACAGCGACAACCACGCAGCAAGTGGAAAGAGTATGTAGAATTGTTCTTCAACACCAAGGGACCAGGTGTGTGTGAACAGGTTGAGATCCAGCAACCTGCCGAAATAGTCAAATTTCTGATTATAAAAGAAAAAATTTGAAAGCCCGACAGACGCCCAAAATGCGGTTTCTGTGTTGTCCTCCATGTCCTGAATAAAGAACGAACCCACTAGTGAGGACAGCAGAAGACACACAAACAAAGCCGGCGCCAGCCGCTTGAAGCGGCGCGCAAAGAAATGAGAAGCATTGGGCCAGAACTTCGTCCAATCCCAATCGATGACGGATCGGGCGATGACAAATCCGGAAATCACGAAAAAGACATCGACACCCAGGAATCCGTAAGGAAGAAGATCGAGGCCGAGATGATCAATCAATACAGCCAGAACAGCAACGCCGCGAAGACCTTCAATATCTCCGCGAAACTTGGATGGCTCCCCGCCGGGGCCATGGATTTCTGTCTGTTGCATGCTGGTTATCCGAGATTGCCCTGCGTGATTGCCGTGAGTGAGCGATATGCGGTTTACCAGACTTTTAGTCAAAAAGACAAATAACCGCCAATATGGCGGTTATTTATCAGTTCAAATGTCAGATCAGTGCACCACGGCATCATCCGGGCGGGGCCGTTCCGACGTTCCCAGCCGGTCACCGATGATCAGGCCATCGGCCCCTGCCGTCACCGGAACAGTCTCGCCATCCTTGATCTCACCAGCCAGCAGGGCTTCGGCGAGCGGGTTCTGCAGTGCACGTTGGATCACGCGCTTGAGCGGGCGCGCACCGAAGACCGGATCGTAGCCTTCGTTCGCCAGCCATTCCTTCGCACCATCGTCCAAAGCCAGCTCGATCTTGCGGGCAGCCAGACGTTTTTGCAGGCGCGCCATCTGGATATCGACGATGCCATCCATATCGGCCCGCTTGAGGCGGTCGAAGATGATGGTCTCATCCAGACGGTTCAGGAACTCGGGTCGGAAATGCGCCCGGACTGCATCCATCACGTCACGCCGCGCCTGCGCGCTGTCCGCGCCCTCGGGCAACTGGCTCAGGGCCTGCGACCCAAGGTTCGACGTCAGGATAATCAGCGTCTGCTTGAAGTCTACCGTGCGGCCCTGACCATCGGTCAGGACGCCATCGTCCAGAACCTGCAACAACACGTTGAAGACATCCGGGTGCGCTTTTTCGACTTCATCGAACAGCACGACCTGATAAGGCCTGCGCCGCACGGCTTCGGTCAGCACACCACCTTCGTCATAACCGACATAGCCCGGAGGGGCACCGATCAGACGGGCGACCGCGTGTTTCTCCATGAACTCGGACATGTCGATGCGCACCATCGCGTTGTCATCGTCGAACAGGAAGTTCGCCACGGCCTTGGTCAGTTCGGTCTTACCCACACCGGTCGGGCCGAGGAACAGGAACGAGCCCAGTGGGCGGCCTTCGTCATTCAGACCGGCACGGGCCCGGCGAACGGCGTTGGCCACGGCAGTGACCGCCGCATCCTGACCGATCACGCGGGAATGCAGATCATCTTCCATCCGCAGCAGCTTCTCACGCTCGCCCTCCAGCATTTTCGAGGTCGGGATACCGGTCCAGCGCTCGACCACCGAAGCGATCTGTTCTGGGCGCACCGTTTCCTCGGCCATCATCTCGCTGCTTTCGGCGTTCTCGGCCTCGGTCAACTTCTTTTCAAGCTCGGGGATGACGCCGTAAGACAGCTCACCCGCTTTGGCGAGGTTGCCTTCGCGCTTGGCGATCTCCAAGTCAGCCCGCGCTTTGTCGAGTTGTTCTTTCAGATCCCGCGCGCCTGCCAGCTTGTCGCGTTCTGCCTGCCACTGGGCGGTCATCTCAGCGGATTTCTCCTGCAGGTCGGCCAGGTCCTTTTGCAAGGTTTCCAGACGATCCTTGGAGGCCGCATCATCCTCAAGCTTCAGCGCCTCTTCCTCGATCTGCATCTGCAGAATCTGGCGATCCAGCTGATCGAGCTCCTCGGGCTTGGAATCCACCTCCATCCGCAGACGCGACGCCGCCTCATCGACAAGGTCGATGGCCTTATCGGGCAGGAAGCGGTCGGTGATATAGCGATGCGACAAAGTCGCCGCCGAGACCAGCGCCGAGTCCGAGATGCGCACGCCATGGTGCAGCTCGTATTTCTCCTTGATGCCGCGCAGAATGCTGATCGTGTCCTCGACCGACGGCTCCTGCACCATCACAGGCTGAAACCGGCGCGCAAGGGCCGCGTCTTTTTCGACGTACTTGCGGTATTCGTCCAGCGTGGTCGCACCGATACAATGCAACTCACCCCGGGCAAGCGCGGGCTTGATCAGGTTGGCGGCATCCATCGCGCCTTCGGATTTACCCGCACCGACCAGCGTGTGCATCTCATCGATGAACAGGATGATCTCACCAGCGGCCTCGGTCACCTCGGTCAGAACCGCCTTGAGACGTTCCTCGAACTCACCGCGATACTTCGCACCGGCAATCAGCGCGCCCATGTCGAGCGCCAGCAGTTTCTTGTCCTTCAGCGATTCCGGCACATCACCATTGATAATGCGCAGGGCCATGCCCTCGGCAATCGCGGTTTTACCGACACCGGGCTCCCCGATCAGAACCGGGTTGTTCTTGGTGCGACGCGACAGAACCTGCATCGAGCGGCGTATTTCCTCATCCCGCCCGATGATCGGGTCGATCTTGCCCTCAGCGGCCGCCTCGGTCAGGTCGCGCGCGTATTTCTTGAGCGCGTCATAGCCCTCTTCAGCCGACGCGGTGTCAGCGGTGCGCCCCTTGCGGATATCGTTGATTGCCTCATTCAGCTTTTGGGCGGATACGGCACCGGCTTCCAACGCCTCTTTGGCCTTGGATTTCACCATGCACAGCGCCATCAGAACACGCTCAACCGGCACAAAGCTGTCGCCTGCTTTGGTGGCGAGCTTCTCGGCCTCGGCCAACACCTTGGCAGTCTGGCCGTCCATGTAAATCTGGTTCGCGTCGCCGCTGACTTTTGGAATCTTGCCCATTGCGGTGTCCAGCGCCTCGACCACACGGCCTGGCGCGCCACCCGCGCGCGTGATCAGATTGCTTGCCAGCCCCTGATCATCATCCATCAATGCTTTGAGTATATGTGTGGGCTCCAACCTCTGATGCCCTTCGCGCAGCGCAATGGTCTGCGCGGCCTGCACGAATCCCCGTGCCCGCTCGGTGAACTTATTCAAGTCCATATTATTCTCCTTTTCTCAAGCGCCCTGAATGTGATGCGCCCGCTTGGCGGCACGCTTCGGTCTGGGCCTCACATTCAATTTGGGAAATGTCTTCACGGCTTCAAGGGGCCAGGTTTCAATATTCGGCCTTATCCCCGCGGTATTGAGTAAACCGTGTAGCCGCCGGTCTCAGCCATTTGCCTGGCTTCGTACATGTCCAAAAGCGATTGCGCCGCATCGCTGCCCGTCGGGCACGACACCAGATCGGCGGTATGATCCAAAAATTCGACGGTAAATGCGGTCTCGCCTGTGAGCTGGCACCAGTCATCCTCTGATCGATATCCACGCACCAGCAGCAGATCATCACTGGTCGGGGCCGGGGCAGCGCCTGTGTCAGGTGTATTGACGCGCGGCGCCTCATCACACGCGAAAAGCGCCAGGGCCGCCCCAAGCAAAATCAGTTTCTTCATATCGCGGTTCCCTATTCATTATCACGAATTGGCAGGATCATAGCACAGAGTTGAATCCGCTAAGTGATTTGCATCACCCGGTTATCATGCATGGACAGAGCGTACCGAACCCGTTAGGACGCAGACGTTTGCCAAATAGGAGCCTGCCCATGTCCGATGACCGCCTGATCGTTGCCCTTGATGTTCCAAATGCCCTGCAAGGGCTGGCCATGGCCGAGCGGCTGGGCGACAGCGTTTCGTTCTACAAGATCGGGTTGGGAATGCTGACCGGAGGCGGATTGGCCCTGGCCAATGAGCTGAAGCAGGACCACGGCAAACGCATCTTTCTGGACATGAAGCTGTTCGACATCGGCAACACGGTGGAAAACGCAGTCCGCGGGTTGGCGCAATTTGATCTGGATTTCCTGACCGTGCATGGCGATCCGCACGTGGTTCGTGCGGCCAAAGAAGGGGCGGCAGGCAAAGACCTCAGGATTTTGGCGGTAACGATCCTGACTTCGCTGAACCGGGATGACCTGGATGCCAGCTTGCTGAAAGACGGAACAGTGCAGGAACTGGTCGTTGAACGTGCCGCGCGCGCGCTGGAAGCCGGGGCCGACGGGGTCATTGCAAGTCCGCAGGAAGCAGCCCTGATCCGCGCCCTGCCCCAGGCCGAAGGTCGGCTGATAGTCACACCTGGTGTCCGCCCTGCAGGGGCCGCTTTGGGCGACCAGAAACGCGTGGCCACACCTGCCAGCGCCATCGGCGACGGGGCCGATCATATCGTGGTTGGCCGTCCGATTTATCAAGCTGACGACCCAAAAGCAGCAGCCGAGGCCGTTTTGGCAGAGCTAAATTCTTTGACCAGAACCTAATCTGGCATGGATGATTGACGTAGCCGATACAGCCAAATCGGCTCGCAACGCCTTGACCTTAGGTCAATTTTGTTGACAGCCGCGCCAAATCGTCCCTGTGCCTGAAAACACACATGAAAAACACAAGTTCACAACGCAGGCTCTCAGCTCTGTCGTAATTGTAAGTTTTGCGCGATTCTGTAGGGGTATACTCCCCAACGGGCCATTTCTTCCTGAGGTCCGTTACCTCCCCCCGCGCAAGTGCGGGGGGTCTTCTTTGGCAAAATCCAGGTCTCCCATCACTGCGCGACGCCCGACAAGAGGTCCCGCAATCAGTGGCGTTTACCGGATGCGCAACCACTTCAAAAATCTCTCCTATGGCGCAATCCGCAAGGACATCATGGCCTTCGCGCCGACGCGGCGAAGATCTCAGGAACCCGTTTGAGGAATACTCCGTAAGTCGTTTTGCTGAATCACCACCGATTCTGGTTCAGAAAACAGCACCGCCTTTTGCCGTGTCGAAATCCATGTGCCGCTTTTGCTTTGTTCTGAACCACGTTAGAATTTAGCGGATTGCTCGGGCGAACCAAGCCCGCGCCGGGCCGGGAAGTGACTGAAATGCCTGCTCTCTGTCAGGATTGCCTTACACAAATGGAAGCCGGAAGCAGGTGCCCGTCCTGCGGCAGCCCGCGCGTCAAATCGCATCCGGAGCTTTTTGAGCTGAACATCGCGCACATGGACTGCGATGCCTTCTATGCCTCGGTCGAAAAAAGGGACAATCCAGAACTCGCAGATAAGCCGGTTATCATTGGCGGCGGCAAACGCGGGGTCGTGTCCACCGCCTGCTATGTGGCACGCATTCGGGGCGTGCGATCGGCCATGCCGATGTTCAAGGCATTGCAGCTGTGCCCCGACGCGGTGGTCATCAAACCGCGCATGTCGGTTTATGCGGACGTGTCACGTCAGATCCGGTCGATGATGGATGAACTGACCCCGATTGTGGAGCCATTGTCGCTGGATGAAGCCTTTATGGACCTGTCTGGAACCTATCGCCTGCACGGCGCCCCACCAGCGGTGATGCTGGCGCGGTTGGTCAAGCGCATGAAAGATGAGCTGGGCCTGACCGGGTCAATCGGACTAAGTCACAACAAGTTTCTGGCCAAGGTTGCATCCGACCTTGATAAACCACGCGGATTTTCAGTGATCGGCAAGGCCGAGACTGCAGAATTCCTGCACAACAAGCCCGTGCGGCTGATCTGGGGCATTGGCCCTGCGGCCCAGGACTCTCTGGATCGGGCTGGTATTCGCAGTTTTGCCGATTTGTTGCGTTGGGATCAGGAGGCTTTGACCGCACGGTTCGGGTCGATGGGTTATCGGCTGTGGCACCTGGCGCGCGGGCAGGACAAGCGCCGCGTTTCCGGCAATGAGCCGATGAAATCAATCAGCAATGAAACGACTTTCTTCGAGGATACGGCCAGTATCGACATTCTGGACGGGCATTTGTGGCGTATGTCCGAGAAAGTGGCCGACAGGGCCAAGGCCAAGGGGTTGGCGGGACGGGTCGTTACACTGAAACTCAAGAAGGCCAATCACAAGATCATCACACGGCGCGTTTCCCTGCGCGACGCGACTCAGATCGCCGACCGCATCTATCGAACGGCGCGTGGGCTTTTTGATCAGGTCGGAGATCAGGGACCATATCGCCTGCTTGGTTGCGGATTGTCGGATCTGTGCCCCGAGCACCAGGCCGATATTTCGGGCGACCTGCTGGACCCCGGTGCGGCAAAGCGGTCACAGGCAGAGCGGGCCACAGATGAAATCCGACGACGTTTTGGATCTGAGGCGATCGTGAAAGGGCGCGCGTTGCGCTAGGGCTATTCGGCAGCCAGACGGGCCGGTTCGGCGCCGATGCAGGCAATCTCTGAGATCACATCGCGCAGTATGGCGCGGAATTCATCGAAATTTTCGCTGGGCTCAATGGTGTCTTCGTTCATATAAAGCGACCGGTCGATTTCAATCTGAACCGCATGTTGATGACGCACGGGGCGACCATAGGTCTGGGTCACGTAAGCACCGGCAAACGGGGCATTGCGCGCTACATTCAACCCGGCAGATTCAAAGGCAGCTTCGATTCGATCGACGACCTCACCAGTCGCTGATGCCCCAAACCGGTCGCCCAGAACAATTTCCGGCCGTTTGGACTGTGCATTGCTGGCCATGGCGACGGCTTCATGTGGCATCGAATGGCAATCGATCAAAATAGCCTGCCCAAATGCCTCGTGCGATTCTGACAAAAGGGACTTCAGGCGTGCGTGATACGGGCGCCAGCATGTGTCGATCCGCAGGCGCGCTTCGTCCATCGTCAGTTTCCCGCGATAGATGGCCCGACCGTTGGCAACGACGCGCGGAATCACACCCAACCCGGACGCAACACGCGGGTTGTGACCATGTCTGCGCGCGCCTTCGATCAGGGCCGGATCCAGTTCATCGGCACTGCGATTCAGATCTAGGTATGCGCGCGGCATTGCAGCCGATATCAGCGGCGCACCAAATTCGGATGCCGGGGCAAACAGCTGATCGACAAAAGCATCCTCCGAGGATCGAATCACGCTTGGGCTTAACACTGTCTTCTTGAGCAGGGACTCAGGGTAGACGCGCCCGCTGTGTGGAGAGGAAAACACCACGCATGACGTACGCTTGACGGGCAATTCCAGTATATAGGCTGCGTTCGACATGGTGACTCCTTGTTCGCACTCAACATAGACCGGAAAATAGTTCTTCCAAACCCCTTGAACCCCTTTGCGACTCCTTTTATAGACCCCGCTACCGGCGCGGGGTTCCGCGCCCCATTTCGTTATGGGGCACATCTCGCAAAGGTAAGTGGGCGGTTAGCTCAGCGGTAGAGCACTTCGTTGACATCGAAGGGGTCACAAGTTCGATCCTTGTACCGCCCACCATCGTTTTCACTGCTTCGGGTCTGACCCGGGGCACCCGCTAACCCAGGCGCTGGCCACGTCTCTGATGAAGGCGCCGCAGATTGGAGACAGACCATGAAGGTCAAGAACTCGCTCCGCTCGCTCAAGAACCGGCACCGTGACTGCCGTGTTGTGCGTCGCAAAGGCCGCGTCTACGTGATCAACAAGACGCAGCGCAAGTTCAAAGCTCGCCAGGGCTAAGAACTGCATTGAACCGCTAAAAGAAACCGCGCCGTTGAGCGCGGTTTTTTTGTTGTCTGCATTAGTCCCCACAACATGGTACGCTTGCCTCATTTGATCGGAGCGCGAATTCCATGAGAGGACAAGGCGTCGACATATTGGTCGGAACGACCAAAGGAACATTCATCATCACCAGCGACCACGACAGGTCGAATTGGAAAGTTTCAGGCCCGCATTGCGATGGCTGGCCGATAAACCATGTGATCGGCGACGCAGAAACGGGCTTGCTTTGGGCGGGTGGCGGCAGCGATTGGCACGGTGCGGGCATCTGGCGGTCTGAAGACGGTGGAGAAACTTGGGAAGTGACAAGGCTTACCACCGGTCAGAGGGACGAATGGGCCAGCAATGACCCTGCTGTCGCCAAGATGGTCGGCTGGACCGGTGAACCTATGCCTTTCACCGACGCATTTTCACAAATCTGGTCGCTGAGCTACGGGCACGGCACGTTGTATGCAGGCGCCAAACCAGCGCGTTTGCTGACCAGCCATGACAACGGGCGGACGTGGGAGAGTGTCGAAGGCCTTACCAACCATCCTTCAGCGCCGGACTGGAATCCAGGGGGCGCCGGTTTGGTATTGCACACAATCCTGACAGACCCGGGTGAAAGCCAAAAACTCTGGGTCGGCATCTCAGCGGCGGGGGTCTTTGCGTCAGAAGACGGGGGCAAGAATTGGGAACGGCGCAACCGCCTGTCCAACGCGGAAAGCTGTGATCACCACAATCATCCCGCGGCCCCAAGAGATGGTGAGACAGGCCATTGCGTGCACAACATGGTGAGGGCCCCGAAGACCACGGACTTGTTGTACCAACAGAATCACCACGGGGTCTGGCGCTCGGCCGACGGGGGGCGCAGTTGGGAGGATATTACCGAGGGCCTTCCATCGACTTTCGGGTTTCCAATTCACGTTCATCCGCGAGATCCCGGCACGATCTGGACTTTACCCCTGAACGGCGACAGCATCGGCCGCTATCCACCCGACGCAGCAGCAGCGGTTTGGAAATCCACTGACGGCGGCGCGACATGGCAAGATCAACGGCACGGGCTGCCGCAGGAAAGCTGCTATTTTACGGTACTGCGTCAGGCTATGGCCGGAGACAGCCGAGATCCCGCAGGGGTATATTTTGGAACAAACAGTGGGTCTGTTTTTGCGACCGGTGATGAAGGGGACACCTGGAACGAAGTGGCCCGACATTTGCCGACCATTCTCTCAGTTGAGGTTCTGGACCACGAATAGATCATTCGTGGCGACGAGGTACTGATCTATTCACGGCCAGCGGCTCGAATGGTCATGAAGAGTGCGAAGATACAAGCTGCGCCATTTTGACCGAGTAAATTTGTCAGATTTCCTTGCATCCTCCTGAGAATCGTATAATTGACCAATTCAGTCGGATAACGATCCGCTACAACTTCAATCGTTGGGAAATATGATGCTGAAATCCTCTACATGCGTTGCTGCCGCTCTGACGGCCCTGATTGCAACCTCCGCCACCGCTGACGGCGAGCTGAACCTTTATTCTTCGCGCCACTACGACACGGATGAGCGTCTTTACACCGATTTTGAAGATGCCACCGGGATCACCATCAATCGCATCGAAGGCAAGGCAGACGAACTGATCGCTCGGATGGAAGCCGAAGGCGCAAATTCTCCGGCCGATATCCTGCTGACAGTTGACACATCACGCCTTGCGCGCGCCAAGAACGCAGGCATTCTGCAGACCGTGGACAGCGAAGTTCTGGAAGACCGCATTCCGGCAAATCTTCAGGACGAAGACAATCAATGGTATGGATTTTCGCAGCGCGCCCGCATCATCTTCTTTGACAAGGAAGGCGTCGCCAACCCGCCGGCTACTTACCTGGACCTGGCCAAACCCGAATTCAAAGGTCAAGTCTGCATTCGTTCGTCCAGCAATACCTACAACCAAACCCTGCTGGCCTCTATCATTACCAACCACGGCGCGGAAGAAGCCAAAAAATGGGCCGAAGGTGTCGTTGCCAACATGGCGCGTGACCCACAGGGTGGTGACACGGACCAACTCCGCGGCATCGTTTCGGGTGAATGCGAAATCGCGGTGTCCAATTCCTACTATTTCGCACGTGCCTTACGAAAGGACGTGAAGGGCCTGAGCGACCAGATTGACATGATCGGCGTGCAATTCCCCGCTCAGGACGCCGAAGGCGCGCATATGAACCTTTCTGGCGCGGGCGTTGCGGCACACGCCCCGAACAAGGAAAACGCAATCAAGTTTCTTGAATATCTTGCCAGCGAACAGGCTCAGGAATACTTCTCGTCCGGCAATGACGAATTCCCGGCCGTTGAAGGTGTTGCTCTGGCTGAGCCGGTCGCTGCTCTGGGTGAGTTCAAGGCTGATAGTGTCAACCTGTCCGAAGTTGCCAAGAACATTCCGGATGCGCAGAAGATCTTCAATGAGGTCGGCTGGAAATAAGCTGGCTCCATTCGAGCGGGAACGAGGCGCGGTCAGACGCGCCTCTTTTTCTGTTGATTAAGGCTAAAAATCTGCCAATATTCCCAAATAAGGGAAAACTTCTCGATTCTGAAAAATGCTGGATAATATCTCGAACCGACTTGCAAGCCAGCTGAGTGAACTGCGCAAAAGACAGGGCTGGTCCCTGGACCAGCTGGCCAGCCGCAGCGGACTTAGCCGGGCGACCCTGTCCCGCCTGGAAAAAGGCGATGTCAGCCCGACGGCGGAAAGCCTTGGGCGTTTGTGCGCGGCCTACCGGTTGCCCATGTCCCGGCTTTTAATGATGGTCGAAGACAGTTTCGACCCCAAAATTCCGTTCGAACGACAGGCCGAATGGCGCGATCCGGAAACCGGTTTCACACGGCGCTCGGTTTCACCGCCCGCACCCGGGCTTAGCGGTGAAGTTCTTGAATGTCACTTGCCGCGGAACACCGTGATTTCCTATGACGCACCCCCCAATCCGGGGCAAGAACACCATTTAGTCGTATTGGACGGCGGCCTTTCCCTGACGCTGGATGAAACAACACATGAACTGGCCGGAGGAGATTGTCTGCGGTATCACCTGTCTGGCCCGACCCGGTTTGAAACAGGCGCACTGAAAGGCGCGCGTTATATTCTGGTGTTGTTGTGATACAGCGGCTTGACGAAAACAGCTTTGAAGCCGCCCTGCCCTATCTCAGCGAGATTCTCCACGCCTGCGTTCATGCAGGGGCCAGTATTGGCTTCATTCTCCCTTTTTCCCACGAGGATGCGCGGGCGTATTGGCTGGACAGGATACTGCCGGACTTACAGGCCGGTCTTTTGGATCTGTTTGTGTTTCTGGACCGGGGCCGCGTTTTGGGTACGGTCCAGCTTGTCCCTGCAGCGATGCCAAACCAACCGCATCGCGCGGATGTAGCCAAGTTGCTGGTTCACCCTGATGCAAGAAGGCGCGGTCTTGGGCGAAAACTGATGGCAGCGCTTGAGGGGCGTGCGATCGAACGCGGCAGATCCGTATTGGTTCTGGATACGCGCAGCACAGACCCTTCCAGAATCTTGTACCAAAGCATTGGGTTCCGGAGCGCCGGGGAAATCCCAAATTACTGCCGCAACCCCTTTGAAGACCGCCTGGAACCCACAACGTTCATGTTCAAATTGCTGGAGTAAGAACGGCGCATGAGAGTTGTCGAACCCACAGTTCAATGTTTTGCTTATCATCAGTGAGTTTAGAAGATCTTGTGGTGCGAGTGGAGGGCAACATGTTTATGTTGCCACATGTTGCAAATGAGCCCACCCAAGATGGGGGCCTAGTTGGGGGCCTGAATGGCAAAACTATCTGCAGTAAAAATAAAAAGCGCTCCCGTCGGTGCAAAGCTACAAGACGGTGACGGGCTGTTGTTCATCAAAGGCAAGAACGGCGGGAAGTGGAAATTCCGGTTCTCGTTCGGCGGCAGACGGCGAGAAATGGGGCTAGGTTCTTTTCCAGAGGTGTCTTTGGCTGACGCTCGAAAGCTAAGGATGCATTGGGCCGGTGTTCTCGCTATTGGCTCAGATCCGATTGCGGAGCGAGAGCGCCAGCGCCTTGAAGCTGAGAATAGCCAGAACGATCCGACATTCGAAGAAATGGCCGAAGTGGTATTCGAGGGACGCAAGGAGCGGCTGCGCGGCGACGGTGATAGAGGGCGCTGGTTCTCCCCATTGCGCCTGCATGTGATCCCTAAGATCGGAAAGCGCAGGATTAGCACACTGCACCAGCGAGATATTCATGACGCTCTTAAACCGATCTGGCGCACCAAGCACGAAACGGCAGACAAGGCGATGTACCCGACGCGCATGGTTCTGAGGCAAGCAAAGCTTATGGGCTACGATGCAGAGCCGTTCATATGTGACGCGGCCCGGCACATGCTTGGCTATGTCGAACGGGCTCAAAAGCCCCTGCCCGCGACACCATGGCAAGAGATCCCGGATCTTTATGCTCGGCTGGACAAGGAACACCCGTCTTACCTGGCTTTGCGCTTTACGATCCTGACGGCGGCGCGCTGGATGCCGGTCCACGGTGCCCAGTTTGAAGAAATTGACGGTGATGTGTGGACAGTCCCGAAAGAGCGAATGAAGGGCCAGCGGGGCAAAGTTCAGGATTTCCGCATCCCACTATCGACCGAGGCCATGAATGTGGTTGAGATATGCCGCGAACTGCGCCGCAATGACTTCCTGTTCCCGAGTCCGAGGACAAACAAAGGCATCAGCAACGTGGCCATGACAAAGGTTCTGAATCGCATTAATGAAGCGGGTCGAATCCACGGCTTCCGGTCGTCATTCAGGATGTGGATTCAGGATAATGAAACGGCCAGCTTCGAGGTCGCGGAAACGGCACTAGCCCACGCTATCGGCAACAAGGTCGAGCGGGCCTATGCGCGTTCAGATCTGCTCGAAAAGCGCCGCATCCTAATGCAGAAATGGGCCGATTTCGTCATCCAGGCGGAAAGCAAGATTGTGCAGCTTCGCGGCTAGATCGGCGGCGGCTCCGTCCGTTTTCGACGCAACTTTTTGTGCACTCTGGGGGCAAGACCTAAATTCAAGTACATTTTCAACGGCAGCTTCACACCAATTGCGGACGCTCGAAAAAATTTGGGCTTTGACCGAATTGCGGACAATCCTGCCGTTAGCTCATCTTCAGTTGTAGAGTCGATCAGGTCGCACCGACCATCCTAGCCGCTGTGCTTTCTCCCGCCCTGTACGTCATCTGAATAGAACCAGTCGTCGGGATATGGATACCACCAGTCCGCCTCCTTCGCCTTCGGATCAATCACGACCATCTTGGGCCGTCTGAAAGCCTCGAGGCCTTGAAGGCCCAGCGTGCGCCCAAGCCCAGAATTCTTGACGCCGCCAAAAGGCAAGGCATCGTTGTCCACGAGCGGGTTGTTGACCCAGACCATCCCCACCTGTAGCTTATTCACCCCTTGAAATGCCTCATCCAAGTCGCCGGTAAACAGGCATCCGCCAAGACCGAATTGTGACGCGTTTGCCAGTTCAAGCGCTTGGTCAAAGTCGCTCACCCGAATGACCGAGGCGACTGGCCCAAAAACCTCTTCCTGAGTTAACGCCATGTCCGTCGTCACGCCGGTCAGGATCGTTGGTTCGAAAAACCAACCCGGCCCGGCGTGATCCGGGGTACCGCCTCCTACCTCAACCACCGCGCCTTTCTCAGTTGCATCACGCACCAGCCGCTCGACCTTGTCGCGTGCCTCCTTGGAGGCCAAAGGTCCGATTTCCGCCACCCCCATTCCGTCGCCGATGCGCAGTTTCCGGGTTCGGGTCACGAATTCATCGACAAAATCGTCGTACACGTCATCCACTACAAAAATCCGTTCCGACGATGTGCAAACCTGGCCCGACTGCAAAAATGCAGCGGTAACCGCCCCCGCAGCAGCGACCGCGATGTCGGCGTGTTTACTAACGATCAGTGGATCGCTTCCCCCAGCCTCGATCACTGCGGGTTTTAGGTTCTCTGCTGCGGCCACTGCGACTGCACGACCTGTCGGCACGGACCCTGTAAAAGCGACCACATGGGTTTTGGGGCTGGCAATCAGCTGTTTGCCCACGTCTGCACCACCCGGCAGGCAAGCAATCAGGTCTTGGGGCAACGCCCGAAAAAACTCCATGAACGCCATCGTGCACAAAGTTCCTGCGGGTGAGGCTTTCAACACTACACCGTTACCTGCCGCAAGTGATGCGGCCATCGACCAGCAGCCAAGAATGAGGGGGAAATTGTACGGAACCACATGCACGGACACGCCGTAGGGCTCGTATGTCTGATACTGAAATGATCCAGTTTGCATCGTGCCGGCGATCTTGCCCGCGTCATCGCGCGCCATCTCGGCATAGTAGCGGAAAACCGGCGGGATGTTCGCAATCTCGCCAATCGATTCAGGGTAAGGTTTGCCCGTTTCCAATGTCATCAAGCGGGCGATCTCAGTCATGTCGCCGCTTTCGATGTCGTTGGCGATCTGGTGCAATACCCGCGCGCGAGATTTGCAGTCCATCGCAGACCACTTCTTTTGCGCCGCATTGACCCGGTCCAGAACCTGGTTCACGATCTGCGGCGACGGCTCACCAAAAACACCGACTGGCTGCAAGGTAGACGGGTTGACCAGAGTGGTCCCACCACCCTCCAATGGCACATGCTTGGGGTTGAGGTAGTAGGTGGATTTGAACGGGTCGCGCATTGGGCAGCCCCCTTGTTTGACGGGCATTGCGCCGTTAGCGGATCATGTACACTTTCTTGACCGTCTCGTGGACAGTACAAACGCCTTTCCAGTCCTGCGGGAAAAAGGCCGCCGTATCGGGAGTAATCTCAATTACCTCTCCGCTTTCATGGACATAGGTACAGCGGCCTTCCAGAAAGTGGCAGAACTCGTCCTTAGTGACGTGACATTCCCACATACCGGGAGTGCAGACCCAAAGGCCGCATTCGGACTGGCCATCAGGCCCCTTGTGGATCAGCTTTCCCGAGGTGCGGGATTGCCCTTCAATCATCGTCGGGATTACCCCCCAATCGACAAGATCAGTCTGCTGGAGCGGGTTTTGCATACGTGGCGTGGTCATGACTCAGGTTCGCGATCCGTTAGGTAGTAGGTGTTGCGCAATGTTTCCTCGACCGTGCACTCCCCTACCCAACCGGCGGGGAATAGTACGGCCGTTCCGGGCGTAACTTCGATGCTTTCGCCTGCATCCGACCGATAGACCGCGCGGCCCTGCACAAAATAGCAGAACTCGTCACGCGGGATTGTTAGGCGCCAGCGGCCTGGAGTACAGACCCATGCGCCGATCTCCGGCCGGTTGTCAGGACCCTTGTGAACCAGCATACCCGATGAATGAGACTGGCCTTCGATCATATCCGGCTGTGGCCCCCAGTCCGTGAGGTCGGTGCGGGTCGAGATTTCGGAAAGATGCGGGGCACTGCTCATTCAGCGGCTTTCAGGATGTCGTCGAGAATGCCGGCTGCCTTGGTCGGGCCATGCCGTGACTGCATGTGAACAGAGGTTGCCGCCATCTTCGCCTGCATTCTTGGATCGTTGATACATTTTTCGAGGGCAATAGCCAATTCATCATCGGTCCAATCGTATCGGTGAAACCCGAACCCGTGGCCGGTTTCCTGAACACGGGTGGCGTTATCGTGGCCGTCCCAGACATAGGGCATAATGATTGCTGCTTTGCCGAAATATAGGCACTCGGTGAACGAGTTGTTACCGCCATGATGTATCACCGCGTCAACCTGCGGAATTACCGAAGGCTGAGGATACCAGCTCTGTATGTGCACGTTGTCGGGAATGTCTGTGTATTCATCCATGTAATCCCCGACATTTACGAGCGCCCGGTAAGGCAACCTGGAAATGGTCGAAATGATCCTCTTTAGCAGGTCGGTATCGCCTGCGCCAAGCGACCCGAAAGATACATAGAGAAGTGGTTTGTCATTTTTGGACTTAAACGTTGGCACCTCAAACGGTTCTTCTTCGCGTACGCAACCTTCAAGATACTGGAACCGGTTTGGGTCCAGCGGGTTCTGTCGTTCGTACTTTGCAGGCTCGGGATAAAGCAGAAGGTTCATTGTGGGAGACGCTTCGAAAAACTCTCCAATCGGATAGGCCTCTCCGTTGCATCTGGCCAGGAACGCATTGTAGTCGTCGTGGATCGGCTTGATCACCTCGTGGAATTTAGCCTCATAGGCCGCCATGCCCTCGCGGTCATCCACCCGGCAGCCTGATAAATGCGGCGGCACAATCGGGTCAGGGATTTCGTTTTCGGAACATGAGATGATCCGCACCCACGGTACGCCGAACTGCTTAATGGCTGGGAACATAATGACATTATCCACGCAGATCATATCTGGTTTGATTTTTGCCAGTACCTCGGGCAGATCTTTTTGCGCCCATTTTGCGCTGTCGACGATCGCCTCCCAGCAATCCTTGACGTAGTTATCGATCTGGTCAATCGGGCTTTTGCGAAAATTTGGGATGTGACCGTTGATGAAATCTTCCCAGAACTTCGCCATCGCCTCTGGTTCCATCGGCTCGGACAGGGCTACTGGATGTGCCTCGAACCCATAACCTTCGTATACCTCAACAAAGCCGGGATCGCTTAGAAATACTGCCTTGTGGCCCAATTTTTCGCAGGCCTGCGCGATACCAACCGAATTCAGCGCAGGGCCAAAGGCAGCTTCGGGGAAGAAGGCGATGGTTTTCTGTGACATTGTAGTTCTCCGGTTAGATTTGGCTTAGCAGTTGGGAAGGATGCGGGAATGTTTTGCATCCCATACGCAGTGGACATCTTGACCCGGCTGAATATTTTCACGGTCGGCTTGGCTGGCGGGAACGCGGGCGGAAAGGGTGCTCCTCCCGCCGCGAACGCGCACATGCACACCCAGGTCTGACCCGTGATAGGCGACTTCTTCGACAGTGCCGGGAAGGCAGTTGCGCCCATCTTGAGGGGCGGTCTGCATCAGGCTGACCCGTTCCGGGCGCACAGCAATCGTGGCAGCACCGCGCAGCTCGGAAACGCCCCTCAGCACCCCCGCCCCGTCGACATCGACACCGCCGTCGACGGCGTTACCATCCAGAAAGTTCATCACGCCGATAAAATCTGCAACAAAGCGCGATCCGGGGTGTTCGTAGAGCTCGTGAGGAGTACCGACCTGCGCCAGCTTGCCATCATTCAAGACCGCGATCCGGTCGGCCATGACTAGAGCCTCTTCCTGGTCATGAGTCACAATCAGAAATGTAATCCCCACCTCGTGCTGCAACCGTTTGAGCTCCAACTGCATCTCTTCTCGCAGCTTCTTGTCCAGAGCCGAAAGGGGCTCATCTAACAGCAGGACCTTTGGCCTTTTGACCAGCGCGCGCGCCAAAGCGACCCGCTGTCGCTGCCCACCGGAAAGCTGATCCGGCTTGCGTCCAGCAAAGCCTGAAAGCTTTGCGCTTTCCAGAACCTCGGCCACCCGCATGGCGATTTCTTCCTTGGGCAATCTCTCCATCTCTAACCCATAGGCGATGTTTTTTTCGACGCTCATGTGCGGAAACAAGGCATATGACTGGAACATCAGGTTCAGGGGCCGCCTGCTGGGGCGTATGTTTGTCACGTCCTGCCCGGCAACTATAACCTGTCCTTCCTGTGGTGTTTCGAACCCCGCCAGCGTCCGCAACAATGTGGTCTTGCCGCAGCCCGATGGGCCCAGAAGTGCAAAGAACTCGTTATCGCGAATATTCAGTGAAACGTTGTCGATCGCAGTCATCAAACCGTATCGCTTGGTTATATTCCTGAGTTGAATCCCTTGGCTCATCGGCTGAAAACCTCTTTGTCGGCACGCTGCGCGAAGAAGACCAGCGTGAACGAAACGAACATGACGATGGTAGCCATCGCGTTGATTTCCGGCGTAACGCCAAATCGGATCATTGCGTAAATCTGCATCGGCAACGTGGTCGAGGATTGCCCAGCACCTGCGGTGAAGAAGGCAATAATGAATTCGTCCACAGACAGGGTAAAAGACAACAGCGCCCCGGCGATAACCCCCGGCGCGATGGCGGGCAGCAGAATGCGACGAAAGGTGGTGAATTCGCTGGCCCCAAGGTCGGCACTGGCCTCAAGTATCGAATGGTCGAAATTGCGCATCCGCGTTCGCACCACGGCGACAACAAAGGCTATGTTAAATACGACATGGCTGAGGATGATCGAATGAAGCCCCAGCGTCATGTTGAGTAGGGTGAAAAAGGACAAGAGCGCGATGGCCAGAACTATGTCGGGGATGATCATCGGTGCGAACAGAACCGCGTCTAGAACTGAAGAATTACGCCGTGTCTCGACACCGACCGCCAAAAGCGTGCCGATTATTGTCGCCAGAACGGTCGAGGTTAAGGCCACGATTAGCGTGTTGCGCGCTGCCGACAGTATTGGATCCGCGGTAAACAACTTGCCGTACCATTCCAACGAAAACCCGGTCCATATAGTTGGAAGTCCGGCCCGGTTAAAGCTTAGCGCCATGAGCACAAGGATCGGCACATAGAGAAAGGTGTAAAACAAAACCAGGTGCAGCTTTAGGCCCATGTTAGATCGGCCCCGCATCAGTCCTGCCCTCTCTGTCCCGCTGCGCGATTGGCCAATACCGCCTGTGCGAACAATAGCCCCATCATAATCGCA
This sequence comes from Ruegeria sp. AN11, assembly GCF_056536005.1. Classification (NCBI taxonomy): domain Bacteria; kingdom Pseudomonadati; phylum Pseudomonadota; class Alphaproteobacteria; order Rhodobacterales; family Roseobacteraceae; genus Ruegeria; species Ruegeria sp. AN11. The sequence continues at coordinate 234,857 of NZ_JBQFJD010000002.1, forward strand.
ATCAGGAACATCGACAGCGTTGCTCCGAACGGCCAGTCGCGGGCGCTCAGAAACTGGTCATAGATCAGGTTTCCAACCATCTGAAATCGCCCGCCACCAAGCAAATCGGGCGTTATGAAATTGCCGATCGACAGCACAAAAACAAAGACACCACCTGCCGCGATGCCGGGAACGGTCTGTGGCAGTATCACCCGGTAGAAAGTAGCCCAAGCGGGCGCTCCAAGATCTTCCGAGGCTTCTATGGTTTCGACATTTATGCGGTTCAGCGATGAATAGATCGCCAAAACCACAAAGGGGGTGTAGTTGTAGACAAGCCCTACGATCACAGCGAAATTATTATAAAGCAGAGACAGCGGTTCATCGATCAAGCCTGCCCCCTGGAGAGTATTATTGATTAAGCCCTCGCGGTTCAGCATCACGATCCAAGCGTAAGTGCGGATTAAGTAGTTGGACCAGAACGGCAGGATCACCAAAATCAGCAAACCGGTCTGCCAACGGTGCGGCGCCAGCGTGATGGCATAGGCAGCCGGATAGGCGATAAGGATCGCGATTATGGTGGCCAGAAATGCAATCTTGGCCGAGCGTAAGAAGATCCCGAGGTAAAGAGGATCGGCGGCTCGCACAAAATTTTCAATCGTAAAGACGTGGTCGATGCCGCCATAGATACCGCGTTCAAAGAACGCATAGGTAAAAATAAGACCACACGGCACCACCATAAGAAGCGCAAGCCAGCCAAGGCCCGGCCCCAGCAAGATCACCGATTTAAGTCGATTGGGCATATACTTGGCAATCTGTGGAGTGATGTCGTATCGGCCCGACCCTTTGTTCGGGTCGGGTTTTGCTCAGGATTTGATCACTTACTGTGCGGCCATGATTTCGGTCACGGTCCGTGCAAAGGGTTTCTGGCCATTGCCGAGATCGCGCAACTGCTCGTACTTGGTAAGGTCTGCAGGCGACATCCCCATGTTCGGGAAGGTTTCGATCAAGGACGGGTCCAGCGCCTCCATCGCAGCCTTGTTCGGCGTTTTGTAAAGGATATTGCTGGCAACCCAGACACCGACGTCCGCGCCCAAGACATAGTTCAAAAAGGCATGCGCCGCGTCTTTGTTTTCAGATGCCTCCGTGATGACTAGCGCATCTACCCACAGATCCGATCCTTCTGATGGTATCGTGTACTTGATGTCCGCGTTTTCACCGATGCCGTAGTTACACCAGCCATCCCAGGCGTGAACCATCGTTGCCTCGCCCGATACCAACTTCAGATAAAAAGTTGCGTCGTCGTAGGCCAGCAAATCCTGCTTCGCCGCAACCAGCAGGTCCTTTGTAGCCGCCAACGTCTCATCCGACGTATCGTTCAGCGACTTTCCGAGAGCTAGCGCAGCAGCCCCCATCAGCCAGCGATCCGTCGAGAGCATTGTCACTTTGCCTTTAAGGTCGTCAGAGGGTTTGAGCAGATCGTTCCACGAAGTTGGCTCTGCCATCAGGTCTGACCGGTAGCATAAGCCCGTCGTGCCCCAAGCGTATGGCATTGAATAGTTGTTGCCCGGATCATGGGCTAGTTCTTTAGCTTCGTCATACAGGTTGGAGGCATTCGGAACCTTGTCGTGGTCGATTGCAGCCACCAGCCCCAGGTTGTTTAACGCCTCGGCAAAAGGCGACGAGACGAAAAGAACGTCGTAGCCCTTGCCTCCACCGGCTACGACCTTGCCCATGATTTCTTCGTTGGTGCCATGCACCGAGAGCTCGGCCTCGATACCGGTTTCCTTGGTGAAATTCTCCAGCAGGTCCGGCGGCATGTAGCCGTCCCAGTTCGAGATCACGATTTTTTCTGCTTGGGCCGCTCCGGCAAAAACGCTGAGTGCGCAGGCCGCCCCGGCGGTGAGCCAAGCAAATGGCAAACGGAACGAATTGGTGAACTTGTTGGTCATGTCTTCCTCCCTTGACATCCGCGCTCGCTTCTGGGGCGAGATATTTGATGCAATCACGGTATTTTTTGATGAAATAAAACTCAACAATTTTTTGAATCACTTTTGTATGGCCCGGCCAAGCCATTTAAGATACCGTTTTTATTGTATATTAATTAGGTATGACGAAAGCCGTCTTCTTATGCCACCAAGCAAACACTTGAAACTTGCTCAAAAAATACTGGATGTTGCGATGGATCTCGATTTGCATCAGGGCGACAGACTGGTGGAAAAAACCCTTGCTGATTCGTGCAGTGTCTCTCGCACTCCGGTTAGATCCGCATTGAGACTGCTGGAAAAGGAGGGGATGGCACGCAAAGCGGCAGAAGGCGGGTTTGTCCTAGAATGCGAACCCGAAAAGGGGCATTCGATACTCAACCAACATGCGATCGGAGCAGGTGTGGATCTCGCTGGTGCCATCCTACGAGATCGCGGTGCCCGACGCCTGGACGGTGCCATAAATGTCACAGACCTGATCCGCAGATATTCGGTTTCCCGCAGCGCTGCACAGCGTGGGCTCGAAGCCCTCCTGGCCCAAGGTGTGATTCAGAAAGCCGAAGGTCAGTCCTGGGTTTTCACGCGCATGCCGGGAGACCGCTCCGGACGAATAGAGAGCTACGAATTTCGTCTGATACTGGAACCGCAGGCCATTCTGTCCGACGGTTTCAAGTTGGACACCAAGCGCGCCGATCTGGTCCGCAGCCAGACCGAAGCGCTTCTGGCGCAGTCGGAAAACTCTTTCAATAGCCAGGATTTCCAAGACGCGGATCTTGCCTTTCACAAGCTCATCGCTCGATCGTCCGGAAACCAGTATCTAGCTTCTGCTCTCATGGCCCATCATGGGTTGCGCCACCTGCCAGGCGGATCATTCGGTATGATCGACTTTCGGATGCGGCAGGCGCTCGATGAACACGTGCGTATACTTGATTTCATCGAACAGGGTCATTTCGATCTTGCGGCGGATCAGATGAGGGTGCATTTGCGGCTTTCAATGCACCAAAGGCCCAGCGTAGCTAATCGTGGTGCTCCGGCGCTAGTCCAAGCAACCCGCGGGTCAATCCGGTGAGTGAATGATGAACCGCAAGGAAGCACCCGTAATCGCGTTTTTCCCCGAAGCTAGTTTTGGGGCTGCACTGAATTGTGTGGGGATCGCTCAGGAACTTCGCGCTATGGGTGCACACCCCGTTTTCCTGACCCACGGCGGCTTTGGTGGCGTATTCGCAGACTACGGTTTTGACGAATTCGCTGTCCCTGTTCAGTCAGAGTTGACAGAAGAAGAAACCCAGACCTACTGGCAGGAATTCCTAAGCCATCATCTGCCGCATTTTAACATGCACCCAACTGACCAACTGGCCACCTATGTAGAGCCGGTTTGGAACGCAATCGTCGAGACAGCGGAAGCGGTCGAACAGGGGTTGGAATCGGCGCTAGAGCGTATCAACCCGGATGTCGTCGTCCTCGACAATGTGATCATGTTCCCTGCCATCGTACGCTCCAAGTGCCCATGGGTCAGGGTCATTTCTTGCGCGGAAACCGAGTTGCCAGACAAGTGCCTACCGCCGTACCTGTCCGGCCTGCCGGCATCTGACGTTGCCGGGTGCGCGACATTCCGCGGCCAGTACCTGGAGACCCTTGGCCCACTTCATGCTCGCTACAACAAATTTCGCCAGGATCGCGGGCTTAAGCTATTGCCTGAAGGTGAGTTCCTGGAAACATCACCACATCAAAACCTTCTTTTGGCGCCGTCTATCATTCGCCATGATCGTGAGCAGGCGCCGGACCCGAGACAATTCACCTTTCTCGAAGGCTGCGTGCGCCAGGAAGGTCCCTATCGTGTACCTCAGATGCCCCGTAACGAAGGGCCTCTGGTGTACGTGAGTTTTGGCAGCCTCGGTGCCATGGATGTCTCATTCTTTGAAAGCCTGTTCGACGTATTCAAGACAATGGACATGCGTTTTCTGATCAATGTCGGCGCCCAGATCGATGCCTATTCCAGAGCGCCAGACAATGTTCACCTGCAGGAATGGTTCCCGCAGCCTTCCGTGGTTGAACAATGCGATCTATTTATTCACCACGGCGGCAACAACAGCTTTTGCGAAGCACTGTATTTCGGGGTTCCGTCGCTGATCCTCCCCTATTGCTGGGACGGACATGACAACGCCCAGCGGGCAGTTGATACCTGTGTCGGTCTCAGGCTAAACCGATGGGATTGGACACCGGATCAGTTGGAGAATGCGATTAACCAACTACTGGGGAACACAGAGATGAAGGCCCGACTGACCGAGAACTCAGAGATCATGCAGTTCAGAAAGTCGGTTCAGTTAGCTGCTCAGAAAATCTTGGATTGTGTAGAACATAACTGAATCTAGTTTAGTCCCGTTGGTCATCCGCTTCGTCAAGACGGATGGAAGGGTACATCGCAACGGCCTCTAAATCACTGAACCTAAAGTATCGGTTTGGACTCGGAGCGGTTGTTCGTTGCGCAGCGCATCAATGACCGAGTTGCGGGACTTTGCGGCCATTCAATATTTTTGCGAACAGCGTCAATTGCCGGAACGGCACGAAAAGCTCGATGGGTCCCGAGGGTCACCACTGCCGTCATACATTGCGACTTCCGGATAGGCGCAAATGGGTCTGGCCCCGGCTGGCTGAGCCTGACCGTCTAGCCAATACGCGATGATCTCGTCAGGTGCTTCACCCGTTTCCGCCCACTTGTCGATCTCGGTAAGGAAATTCACCCACGACGGGCCGGGGCCTCCAAAGCAATGTTCCACTCCGGGCATCATGAACAGGCGAACATCCTCGGCGGCGCTCGGATCATGCGCGATTACGTCGTCGTAGTAGCCAACCATCGCCAGCCCGGATTGCGCGTTGTCGGACCAGCCGGAATACAACAGCATCTTGCCCCCGCGCCCACGAAACTCAGAAAGATCAGGGTTAGTTGCATTCAAGGTTTCCGCTGCTGCTGATGAATCCTTCGCGTAGGTTCTGAAATCGAAATTCTCGTATGTCCAAGTCGGGTCGTGATAGACGAAGCTCTGCATGATCCCGTTGCCAAAGCTGAAGAAGGCGTTCGGCGAGACCGGAGCCTCGAATCCGCCGGATCCGACGCCTTCCTGAAAATCTCCTTCACCTTCCTGATATTTTAGGCCGCCGGTCAGCCAGCGACTCCAGCCGCCTTCGGCAGTCTCACCTCCAAACGGAAACCCGTAATAAAGTTGATTGCCGTCGGTGTCCCTTGGCCCTTCGTAAACGACCTTGAATGCTGCAACTTCCTCGGCGCTCAAGCAGTCTTCGGATTTTTCAGCATCGCATTGGAGGCTGGACAGGTCGAACTTGCACTGGCGCGGGTCATTGAGAATACCGTCTTCGAGTCCATCCAACCCATCGCAAGCGGCCAGATAGGATGTCTCAACCAATTCCTGGGCCTTCGGACCCAGAACCGCTTGTTCCAAGTCCTTGGGATCAGGGTACATCACCTGATTGATGCTGGTCGCCTGCACCGCAATTCCCGTCCAATCAATGGCGTAGGCGCCAGCGGCAACCGCGTCGAAATCCTCGGGATAGCGTAGAGCGGACATGATTGCCTGACCCCCGCCCCGCGAGCAACCTGTGAAGTAGCTGCGGGCAATCGATGTCTCGTAGTGTGAGTTGATAAGGGCTTTGGCTGTGACCGCCGTTCGGTGTACCGCCAGATGCCCGAAGTTGACCAAGGCTTCCAAATCATTGAGGGCCCAGCTGGCGTCTGCTGGGTGGCCCTGATGCCCTGTATCGGTACCAACCGTCGCATAGCCAGATTGAAGTGCTCCGTACAGAAGCGCTGTATTCATCACGGACCCGACAAAACCACCCCCGCCACCCATGACGAATTTGCTGTTCCAATTGTCTGGAAGCAGTAGCTCGAAATGTATCTTGTTACCGATCACACCCTCGACCCTGCAATGCGGCACGGGGTCTGCCAACGGCTCCACCGAAACAAGGCGAAGTTCTGGAAGCGGATCAAAACGCTTTTTCTCGCACTCAGCCTCACTTGCGAGGACTGGAGCTCCCGTCGACACAATCCAGGCGAGAATGAGCGCGCAGGTCCGTTGTATAAAACTGGGACTCGAGAACGGCTGCCAGAGAGATACCAGCATCACATACCTTTTGGAAAATGGTGATTTCTCCGGCACCCTAACACGCGACAGGAACCTAACAACAGACGTAAAGGGTAAGATCAAGGTCCGTTTCGGGCTCGGTGCAGACGTTCGCCTGAATATCGCGAGCGACCGCTACGCGGACTAAGCTGCCCTTAGCTGCGCTGCGGCACGTTTGCTTTGCTTGAACGACTGCTCAGCGGATAACGCGGACACGCCGCGTAAGAAAATATTCGATCGAACAGAGCGCATCGCCGCTAAGATGACAGTTCGGACATATCGTACAATTTTGTGTATGATGCCGCCGAGCCATACGCTCAAACAATTTCGGACAAAATTTAATGTGGAGACGATAGATGCAGCATTTGCATACCAAAGCCCGCAATACTTTTGCCGCCTGTATTAGCTCGTTCTTTGTTTTCGTGCCCGCAGTCTCAGCGGAGGCTAATTTCCAGACGACATGCAACCCAAATGCGGACCAGGCTTTCAACGAAGGTCTGAATCTAATTCACAACATGATGTACATTCAAGCCGAAGAAGCGTTCAACAAAGCAGCGTCTGCGGATCCAACTTGTGCCATTGCACAGTGGGGCATCGCGATGTCGAACTTTCACCCTCTTTGGCCGGGCACTCCCAGTGAAGCCGAAACAGAGAGAGGGTCTGCTGCAGCGGAAAGACTCGCGTCAATGTCCTCCGAAAGCACCGTTGAACAAGCATTGATCGACGCCGCCGTTGCTTTCTACGCCTCAAGCCAGGAAGGCTACCGCGCTCAGCTTAAATCATGGGCGGAGAAACAGGTGGCAGCTGCGGACCAACATGCAGACGACTTGGACGCCGCGGCGTTTGCGGCGCTGGCACGCCTTGCAACGGCGCCGCGAGGGGCCGACGGAATCAAAGTAAAGTCGCAGGTGGGAGATACGCTCGACGCGCTTCATCAAAAGGCACCAAAACATCCTGGCGTCATTCACTACGCGATCCACGCCTATGACAATCCGCCACTAAAGGAGCGAGGCAGGCCGTACGCCGAGATTTACGATAAAACGGCTCCAAGCGCTCCACATGCGCTGCATATGCCCGCTCATATCTTTACACGAACAGGAGAATGGGAAAAATCAATTGATCTGAACAGCCGGTCCGCTGAAGCGGCTCTTGAGCAATCAAAAGACGTGGTACAAAGCCACTATGCGCATGCGATCGACTACATGGTTTACGGCCACCTACAACTTGGGAATACAGACGAAGCTGCAGGGCTGGTCGACGAAATGCTCGCGATTCAAAATCATCAGGCCAGTTTCGGAAGCGCTTATGCTTTAGCGGCTGCACCCGTTCGGCTGCCTCTTGAGCAGGGACAATGGGACGTCGCGGCGGCACTGTCGCCTGAGATGCATCCGGTCATTCCATGGGAGAAATTTCCACAAACTGTAGCCATGCGGTGGTTCGCGATCGGTATCGGCGCGGCCCGTAGCGGTGATGTCGATACAGCGCAGAGCGCGCTTGCCGAGCTCAAGTCTTTGCACGCTGTGATGAAGGAGCGTGGGCAGGGCTATTGGGCGCAGTTGACCGAAGCACAGATCATGTCGGTGGAAGCCTGGATTGAACTGGCGGGTGGGGGCTCTGAGACCGCAGTTGCTAAGCAGGCAGCCGCGGCTGATCTCGAGGATAAGATTGGCAAAAGCCCAGTCACACCCGGCCACGTCCTTCCGGCACGAGAACTTCTCGGGGACATGCTGATGGAGCTTGGAAAACCCAATGAAGCTGCGGTCGCTTATCAGGCGACGCTGGATCTTTCTCCAAACAGAGCAAGAACCCTCGCGGCACTTCAATAAGTGGCAACAACACACTTGGTCGGTGCTTTGTAGTTTTTGCAGTAGCATCGACCGATTTGGGCAAAAGCAGCCGCATAACGATCATGGCCCGAACGACTGCCATGCGGGCTTACCAGACGGTCAACTATCGCGTCGCTTCGAGGATAATTGAAACCACGTCACTTTCAAAAGACGGTAGTCTCGGTTAGCCTAAGCTACGAAACTAGTTTAGTTTGCTGGGTTGACCGGCCTCGCAAGAGCACACTGTGTTTTGAACGTCGGCAACCGGCGGGAGTAGACTCACATGAGCTTCATTTCTATGCGGTCAATCTGCCAAAAACTTGTTCAATGGATGGGCGCGCTGATCGTGGCTTTGCCTAGCGGCGCAGTCGGTCAGTCTGACACAGCAACAATTCCTCGGATCGGTTTGCTAACCTGGTCGGCGTGTGAAGAGGCGTGGCTGTTGAACAGTTCCGGTCCCTTCTTGCGAGGGCTGGACGAGCTTGGACACAAGCCAGGCGAGTCAGTCTTGATTGAGTGTCGGAGTGCAGGCAAAAGTTATGACGGATTATCAGCGGCGGCGGCCGACCTCGCGCAACTCCCATTAGATATAATTGTCGGAGACTCGGAACCGGTGGCCCACGCCGTGCGCGCCGAAACGTCGACGATCCCGATGGTGATGATTATTAGTGGCGATCCGTTGGACAGCGGTCTGGCAAAGAGCCTTGCAAAACCGGGTGGTAACGTAACGGGCGTCACCTACTACGCCACGGAACTCACTGCCAAGCGGCTGGAATTCCTGGCAGAGTTGATTCCAGAACTGAAAAATGTCGGCGTCCTCGCCAATCCGAACGTGGCTTACATGCCTTTTGAAGAGGATGCCAAACGGGCCGCTTCGCGGCTGGGTATCACTGCGACGGTATACCAGGTTCGTGAACCTGAAGATATAATAGAGGCGTTCTCGCAGATGAAGGCCGACGGCGCTCAGGCGGTCTTCGTGCTGCCTGACTTGATGCTCTCTAATCAAGTTACAACGATTGCCGAACTCTCTCTGGATCATGGATTGCCGTCGATGGGATGGGGTGGATGGTTCACGCCAGCAGGCTTTTTGATGGCCTATTCGTCGGATTATTACGCGATGCATCATCGGCTGGCCTTCTACGTTGACCAAATCTTGCGTGGTGCAAATCCGGGTGACTTGCCAATTGAGCAACCAACTACTTTCAGCCTGTCGATCAACATGAAGACGGCAGAGACCCTTGGTTTAGAAGTGCCGCAAGGGTTGTTACTTCTGGCGGACGAGGTGATCGAATGAAGCACAACTGCAGGGCTTTTGCTTCGATTGATGCAGCGTAGCCGTGGAATGTAAGCGCGGAAAACCACGTCGGTCTCTGTTCCGGAAATACTTCTTTGTTTTGTTCGTTGCTGTCAGCGTTCCGCTTCTAGCAACTGGAGTGAGCGACGCATGGTTCGGCTATCGCGACCAACGCGCCATGCTTAACTCACTTTTGCGGACGGAGGCGAATTCTGCGGCCGCCCGGATTGAGGCATTTCTCGAAACTATCGAAAACCAACTCAGTTGGACCGTTCGGCTAAACTGGTCAGCAGAAACTCTCGATCAACACAGATTCGATGCTTTGGGAGTTCTACGCCTGGTTCCAGCTGTCGTGAGCATCACGCTCGTAGATGGCAACGGGGTGGAACAACTATTCGTCTCCCGGATCGAACTGAACAGAATCGCGAGTGGGATTGATCGGTCCCGTGATCCAGCGGTATCTGGAGCGCGATCCGCACAGTTATGGTACGGTCCGGTCATCTATTACCAAGAGTCAGAGCCGCACATGACAATCGGTCTGGCCGGCAATCGTAAGTCCGCCGGCGTCGTGATCGCCGAGATCAATCTAAAACTCATCTGGGATTTAATATCGGCCATTCAAGTGGGAAACAGCGGCCAAGCCTTTATTTTGGATGAAACCTATAAGCTTGTCGCACACCCTGACATCAGTCGTGTTCTGCGCGGCACTGATGATGTGACCTTGCTCGCCATGCGCGATTTGCTACGGAAAATTGATGAGGCGGAAGGAAATGCCGTCGTCGCAAAAGACACGTTCGACGGAACTGTCTTAATTACTATGTCGGCCGTCTCGGGAGCAGGATGGGTGGTTTTCGTCGAGCAACCACTGTCTGAAGCATTTGCACCGATCTATTCTGCCTTGTGGCGTACAGCAGGGCTGCTGCTTGCAGCGGCCGCGTTCTCCGCTTTGATTGCCTATTGGCTCGCTCGGCGCATGGCCGGTCCCATTGGCAAACTAGAAAAAGGCACTGACCACATCGGCGCCGGCGATTTTGGCTACCGCATTGAAATCGCCACGGGCGATGAACTCGAACTGCTCGCGGACCGGTTCAATCTTATGGCCAGTGAACTCGCTGTATCTCAAGAACGATCAGACCGGATCGCTAGGCTGAAGCGCTTCCTCGCGCCGCAAGTCGCCGAGTTAGTTGAAAAGTCAGGAGATGAAAGCGTGCTTGCAGGACAGCGCGCGGAAGTTGTCGTCGTCTTTTGCGACCTTCGCGGCTTTACCGCTTTCTCAGCCGGATCAGAACCTGACGAGATAATGCAGGTGTTATCTGACTACCATGAGACACTCGGCTCCATAATCACACGCTATGAGGCCACGTTGACGAACTTTTCGGGAGACGGGCTGATGATACTTTTAAATGCGCCGGTACGATGTGCAGAGCCAGCAATACGTGCAGTGGACATGGCAATCGACATGCAGACGGAAGTTCAAAGGCTCGTCTCCCAGTGGCGCTCCTGTGGTTATGAACTCGGGTTCGGAGTTGGACTTGCGATCGGCCAGGCAACGGTCGGTCGAATTGGCTATGAGGGACGCGTCGAATACACTGCTATTGGTAACGTCGTGAATTTGGCTTCGAGACTGTGTTCATCTGCTGACAATGATCAAATCCTCCTCGATCCCGTTTTGGCAGAGGCTGCGCGTGAAAAGTTTTCGTTGGTCTCACTCGGTAGCCGGAGATTCAAAGGCTACGAGAAACAACTCGTCGTATTTAGCGTTTCTCACAGTTAGTTTAGCATCCCGTCGGACTAGGAACTGGATTGCCAGACACTGCAATTCGATACTTGCCGCTTGTAGCTCTAGCGGAAGCAATTGGAACCAATTCAATCTGTCCAAATGATTTGTTGGTGGCGGGTTTACACGCATAAAACTGGATCTTCACCGGAAGCTGAAAAACGGCAGGTTTGGGCTCACACCAGTCATTCGACGAGCTCAGACAAACGACCGCAGTGCGGACAAAGCGGATGTACAGCATCACCGAAAGGTTGATGATCTCGAGATTGGTTTTAAGAATTTGAAAGAGGCAGGTCTAGGCATATGCAAAAGCAAGCAAAACTCCTGCCCCGCCCAAGCAAAGTTCTTCTGACAAGACGCTTGAAAGATCTGCGTTTTGTAGCGCCGGATCGCTATTCAGCTCCCCGCCCGCCCAGAACTGATCTCTTCAGATGATCGCCAGCAGAATCTTAGTAAAGACCCGCGACCTTTGCCCTCAGTTTTATCAGTGATGCAACAGTGTCGATTGTGGGTGTTGCGATCCCGGTCAGTTGCCCCAATTCCTGTACTGAAGTGACCAAGGCATCAATTTCCATAGGTCGGTTCAGCTCCAAATCCTGCCACATCGAGGTCTTGTGTGCTCCGACAGCCGCTCCTCCGTCAATGCGCTTTTCGACATCAATCGGGAACCTAACCCCCAGTTTTTCACCGATTTCCTGAGCCTCTAGCATCATTCCACGTGCCACGGAGCGTGAACCTTCATCAGTACACAAGGCATCAAGTGTTGAGTGGGTAAGTGCGGAAATCGGGTTGAACGACAAGTTGCCCCATAGCTTCAGCCAAATTTCATCCCGTATTCTTGGTCTTACGGGCGCGCGCAACCCGGCGGTGGACAATGCAGCCGAAAGGTTGGAGGCACGGTCTGATTTAGTGCCATCGGGCTCACCCAAAGAAAAACGATTGCCTTCGACATGCTTGATCGATCCCGGAGCAATGACTTCCGCGGCCGGATAAACAACACACCCAAGCACACGATCCGGTCCGAAACCGTTCCATTGCGCGTCTCCCGAGTCTACAGATGACAATCTCGTCCCCTCGAAGGGACCGCCCAGCTTGTGGAAATACCACCAGGGTACCCCGTTCACTCCGCTCACTATTGTCGTTTCATCCCCAATCAGTGGCTGGATCGAGTCCACAACTGCTGGAACGGAATGCGCTTTCAGTGTGATAAAGACATAGTCTTGGGCGCCGAGATCGGCGGCATTGTCCGAGGCGCGTATTGGCACGTTGATTGGGTCCTGCCCATCCTCTTGGAGAGTCAGCCCTTTTTCTTGCATTGCAGCCAGATGTGGGCCACGTGCAACGACACTGACGTCGACGTCAGTCTGCGCGAGCTTCGCGGCAACGTAACCTCCGATAGCTCCGGCACCAAAGATGCAAACTTTCATGTGTCTAAGCCCTTGCCAGTCCCAATTTAGCGGCCAGCCCAATCCTTTGTATCTTACCAGTCGCACCTTTTGGTATCTCTTCGAGAATAACCACTGAAGTCGGCACCTTGAATTTTGCGAGCCGTGCGCCAACAAAATCCCGGACGTCCTGACCTGCAATCGTCGCTCCTTCTGAGAGCACCACCGCCGCCGCTATATCTTCGCCCAGTTTCTCGTGGGGAACGGCAAAACAAACCGCCTGAGCAACGTCCGGATGGCTTAGAAGCACGGCGTCAACTTCAAGTGGACTGATTTTTTCTCCACCGCGATTGATAAGCTCCTTAAGGCGTCCAGTCAGTCGCAGATAATCCTCTTCGTCGAACGACCCTTGATCACCGGTGCGAAACCAGAGTTTTCCATCCGCTTCAAAGAAATTATCTGCATTTGCCTGCGGGTTGCTCTCATACCCAGGGGTCACGTTCGGACCGCTGATAACGATTTCTCCGACATCCCGCGAAGCGATCAATACATTTTCCGTTTCGTTTGCAATTCTGACTTCAGGGCCCGCTGCTACTCCGACGTATCCGGGCTTTTGCTTTTGTGGAGGAAGCGGGTTGCAACACATTTGATGCGTGGCCTCAGTCATACCGTAGGCCTCGATGACAGGCGCATTGAATGTCGCCACCAACTCTTCCATGACCGGCGCGGGCAACGACGCGGAAGACGACCGCAAGAAACGCAAGCGCGATTGCTCAATGACTGATTGGTTTCGGGCGGCTCGGGCGAGAATAGCTTGGTGCATTGTCGGAACCGCCGAGTACCATGTCGGATCAACCTCAGCGACCTGTGAAAAAAAGCTAAGAGCGTTGAACCCAGGGGCGCAGCTAATTTGCGATCCGGCGCCTAAAGAAGCCGCGACTGCTGCGATCAACCCATGGATATGGAACAGCGGCATGATGCTTAGACAACGATCATCGATTGTCAGCTTCAAAGACGAAGCCACGTTCCGTGCCGACGAGTAGATATTGGCCTGCGTCAAAGGAACGATCTTGGGGCGCGACGTTGTTCCTGATGTATGGAGTATCAGGGCGACGTCATCTTCACCCGGCGCTGATGTATCAGCCACTCCAATTGGGTCACAGGCCAAAACGGAAAACTGTCCAGCTGGACGAGAACTATCGCTAGAAATCCGCAAGACGGCCACACCCAGTTCAGTCGCCGCTTGCACGGCTGGGCCACTTTCGTTTTCGCTTACTACAAGAGCCTTGGCTTTCAAGTCTTTGAGATAGAATACATATTCTTCGATGGTATAAGAAGGGTTTAAAGGCGCCGTCGTCGCCACTTGGGCGACGGATATGAATGCCGTCGCCATCTCTGGTCCGTTAGGCAACACAATTGCCACCCTGTCGCCGCGCCCTATTCCGATCTGATGCAGATCCTCTTTGACCTTCGCGCAATGCTCGCGCAAACCAAGGTAGCTCAACCAAGGCTGGCCAGGGGCGCCAATGGCATTTGCCGTGTCTGCATGGTGTGCAATCAATTCAGCGACTAAATCGGGCATCTGTTATCCGTTTACACAAGCATCGGTTTCTTTCGCAGTGTTAGGTCGTCGCAGCAGGTTCTAAGTCACGCGTACGTTCAGGCTGCCCAACTTGTCGACGGCCAAGACCATAACATCCCCTCGGTTGACAGGACCAACACCAGAAGGTGTCCCTGAAAGGATAACGTCCCCGGCCGCAAGCTCGAAGTAGTCGCTCAGATACGAGATCATCTCGGGGACTTTCCAAATCATCTGGTTCAAGTCGCCTTCTTGCCGAACTTCACCATTCACCGTCAGAGTAATCGGACCTCCGTCGAGATGCCCGACCTCTGATGCCTTGTGAATTGGTCCGCATGGCGCCGAGCGCTCAAACGCTTTCCCAATTTCCCACGGGCGACCCATCTTTTTCATCTGCCCTTGCAGGTCGCGACGGGTCATATCAAGCGAAAGGCCGTACCCAAAGACATGATCCAATGCATCGTCCACCGAGATATTCGTGCCGCCGGACTTGAGCGCAACAAGCATTTCTGCTTCGTGGTGCACGTCGGAACTGTGCGGAGGGTACGGGAATTCCCCTGAAGGGTCCAAATTGTTTGGGTTCTTTTGAAAGAAAAATGGAGGTTCCCGGTTCGGGTCATGGCCCATTTCAATTGCATGCGCCGCGTAGTTTCGCCCAATGCAGTAGACACGCCGGAGCGGGAACGTGCCGCCCCCCGATACGGGTATGACATGCACCTGCGGCGCGGGAATTACATGATCGGACATCGCTTTCCTCCTGAACGCTTGACTGCCAAAGATCGGATTTCCGAACGGTCAGATACCTTCCAATCGATGCCACGCCACATTCAAACGGACGCGGCGGCTTACCAAGTCATCGCCAAAATTCAGGCTGTTTTGCAAGACCAACGGCTACAATCTGCCCCGACCATTTCCCGAATTGGTTGGGCGCCAGCGCTACTTCAGCTGTCGGACTGGATGCTCGTAGGCAGCACCCGCGAATAAACCGATTTCAGGTGATCCACCATGGCACTGGCCGCAAGCTCACAGTCGCCTTTTGCTATGGCAGACACGATCACATCATGTTCGCTAAAGCTGGAATAGTCTTCTGCGGGCTTTAAAGTTTCGCGTGGCTGCCCCCAAACAATCGATCTTCGAACCGAATTCAAAGTCTCAAAGAAGTATAAAAAGAGCTGGTTACGAGTGGAGCGGGCTATAGCGTAATGCAAATTATTGTCCCAAGCTTCGTACGTGCGCCAATCCTCTGCGGTACGACATTTGTCCGCGCATAGCCTCATTTGCTCACGATCGGAACGTGTGGAATGGAGCGCTGCGAGGCGGCTAAGCTGCGGCTCGATCGTAAATCTAACGGATACAACCTGTTCAGGTTTAATTTGGTTGCCCAAATAAGTTACATCGGTGAGGTTGAGAACCGGCCTGGATCCAACAAATGTTCCCCGCCCCACATGACGCCAGATTAGCCCCTGGGCCTCAAGCTCTGCCAACGCTCTTCGCAACTGATTGCGAGTGGTCCCAAGTTTTGAACACAGCTCACGTTCAGGTGGGAGCCTGTCGTTATGCCTATATCCGGCATTGTTAATCAGGTCGCGTACGCGGTGCGCGAGTTCGGTTGGTGCACTCATATCTCCACCCAATTTGGCGATTGGTTGATTGATTGAAACGCCAAGTCGGAAAAAACTCAAGGGCAAGAGGAAAGCAAGAAACGAGTCGCCGGACAGGATCCGTGACCACGTCTTGACACAAGCACGAGGGAGGAGTGCCGAGTGCGGTTAGCAACTGTTTCCGTAGAGGGCCACGCCGTTTGCGTGGCAATACTAAACGATGGCGGCAAGTTGGACGTTTTGCGCGCAGCGCAAGTGCTTGGCGAAGCGCTGGACGCAGGTTCAATGCAGCATCTGATCGCAGGCGGAAAAGAAACACTTGGCGTTTTGAAAACCCTCGTTTCATCGGCCGAAACGGGTAATCTAAACGACGCACTGGTCCCGGATGACGTGCCGTTTCTGGCACCAATTCCTTCCCCGCGTAAGAACGTTTTCTGTGTCGGGCGCAATTATGCTGAACACATCGCCGAGGGCGAACGTGCCCAAAACCAAAAAATTGGCGTAACAGAGCATCCGGTCTTCTTCACAAAACCGCCGACATCGATTGTGGCGCCAGAGGCAGACATTCTGATATTCCCCTCAGTCTCACAAGCCATTGACTATGAAGTTGAACTGGCAGTTGTGATTGGAAAACCGGGGCGAAACATAGCCAAGGCTGACGCATACGAGCATGTATACGGCTATACGATTCTCAATGACATCACCGCACGCGACATTCAACGCCGACATGGTGGGCAGTATTTCAAAGGCAAAGGTTTAGATGGGTCTTGCCCATTGGGCCCCTTCATAGTGACCGCTGATACAATCAGCGATCCGCACGCTCTATCAATCGGATTAACAGTCAACGGCGAACAGCGCCAAAACGGATCGACGTCGGACATGATTTTCGACATTCCAACGCTGATCGCATCCCTTTCAGAAGGTATGACCCTGGAACCTGGCGACGTAATCGCGACCGGCACACCGTCTGGTGTCGGATACGCCATGGACCCACCACAGTTCCTGAAAGACGGGGACACTGTGGTTTGTGAAATTTCAGAAATCGGCACGCTCAGGAATACCGTGCGCGTCGTTTAAGTGGCTCCTGCATAGCTGAATCTGCGGGTTGCCAACCATGCAAGGGAGGAAGACTAAAATGATGAACAGAAGGACTTTCACAGCGTCCTTGCTTTCGGCGGTTCCGGTAGCAGGAGCACTAGGAACACAGGGCTTTGCGCAGGACTTGCGTAAAATTACCTTCGTGCAGCCAAGCCCTTCGGCAATCAATTCATTTCCGGTTTTTGTCGCCATCGGCGAAGGTTATTTCGCTGATGAAGGGTTGGATGTGACCGTCGAGGCGATCAACGGCTCAGGAGCCGTGCTTCAAGCATTGTCCGCCGGGCAGGCTCACTTCGGTCGCCCCGGTCCTGGCCCCTTAATTGCCGCACGGTCGCGGGATGTAGATGCCGTACACATCTACAACGTTGCGGCACGCAGCAACTTTGGCATAGCCGTGCCAGAAGACTCTGACATCCAAAGTGTTGAAGAGCTTCGAGGTAAAGTTATCGGAACAGGCACGGCCGATGGCGCAGAAGTCGGCTTTGCACGTAACGTGATGACCGGAGCAGGCATGAAAGAGGGTGAAGACTTTACCTTCCTTACCGTCGGCGACGGTGGCCCGGCGACCGCGGCTTTCCTAAACGGCGAAATCGACGCTTACTCTGCTTCGACGGCTGACACGGCAATTCTGAACCAGCGCGGAATGGCGGTGCGTGACATCACGCCTGCGGAGTTCGGGCGTTTCTTCGGTAACGGCATCGCCACAATGGCTGACACAATCGCCAACGACCGTGAATTGGTCGAAGCTTGGAGCCGCGCGTTCGCACGTGGTCATGCATTTGCACTGGATGATGCCAACCGTGAAGCTGTTTTGAAGCATTTGGCGGATGGCAACCCGCAGGAAGGCGAGGACAAGGAGTTCCAGTCAGCACTTTTCGATGCCGTACGCTCGAAAACTATCGCGGCGGATCCGAGCAATGGCCTGGGATGGTACCCCGCCGAAGTTTGGCAGGAATGGCAAGACGCACTTGTTGCAGGGGGCGAAATCCCAGGGCCGTTGGATGACCTGAGCGCTGCTTGGACCAACGAGTTTGCTGCCATCGGCAACGCGGCTGTCAGCAAATGAACGCTGTAGTCACACATGAGTTTTCCGGCGCGCCTTTGGGCACGCCGGTCTATGAGTTGACCCATGTAAGCAAGACCTATGCACGCAATCTTGTTGTCGCTCTCGAGGACATCAATCTGACGCTTCGGAAAGGAAGCTTCACATCTGTCATCGGGTCCAGCGGGTGCGGCAAGTCAACTCTACTAAAGATCATGGCGGGTCTGATCCCGCCCACCAAAGGGCGTGTAATCCTTCAGGGGCAACCAGTCACTGGGACCCGCCGGGACATCGGTATGATGTTTCAGCAAGCGACGCTTTTCCCCTGGAAAACAGCGGTGGAAAACATCGTCTTGCCAATTGAGATCCGCGATGGAAAAGCGGCGGCCAAGCAAGCTATGGCCAAGGCGCATGAACTTTTGGACATCGTAGGTTTGCAAGGGTTCGAAAACGTATATCCGAACGAATTGTCAGGCGGTATGGCACAACGCGCTTCGATCTGCCGAATGCTGATCACGGAACCAGCCGTACTATTGATGGACGAACCGTTCAGCGCGCTCGACGAGTTGTCACGCGACATGATGAACATGGAATTGCAGCGGATTTGCAGGGAACAGGATGCGACTGCTTTTCTTGTGACGCACTCAATTCAGGAAGCTGTTATTTTGTCTGACGAAATCGTCGTCTTGAAACCGCGCCCAGGCAGGATTGCTGAAATCGTCGAGGTCGACCTGCCACGCCCACGAACACTCGACATGATGACGACACCCAAATTCGGCGCTATCGTAGACTACATTCGCAGCCTCCTTGATAAGGGAGAAGAAATGTGAGCGAAGTTCAGAATTACTCACCTTCCGTAAAAGACGCTGCCCACTCAGAAGACACTGTATGGGAGCAGAAGGTTCACTTTATCGACTCGGTTCCTCGCTGGCTGGCGATGACCTTTGTCTTCGTGGTTTTTGTCGGAACTTGGCAAATTGTAACCAGCCTTAGGCTGGTCTCTCCGATCATTCTACCGACGCCGATGGAGACCCTCAAAGATATGATCTTCGTGGGGCAAAACCTTTTGACCGGCGGCTACATGCTTGGGGCACTGTGGATTACCATCAAAGAGGTCATCTATGGTTTTACGCTGGCAATCGCGATCGGATTTTCGCTGGGTGTTTTGGTTGGCGAAACAGCCTTTGGCGAGAAGGCAGTAATGCCCTATTTGGTTTCTATCGATACGATGCCGAAAGTCGCGTTCGCTCCTCTTTTTGTGGCTTGGTTGGGTTTCGGCATTGAATCCAAGGTGGCACTTGCGGCCTTTATCGCGACGTTTCCAATCGTGGTTGGGACTGCGGCCGGACTTCACGCCGCCGACGAAAACGCGCGCATGTTGTTCAAGACGATGGGCGCCAGCCGGATGCAGACATTGATCAAGATGAAGCTGCCAACCGGTCTGCCGCAGATATTCACCGGCCTCAAAATCGGAGCAGTTGGTGTTATGGCAGGCGCGATCACAGGAGAGTTCCTGGGGGGCGGTAAGGGATTTGGTGAGTTGATCCGTGTTGCGGCATCGCAGCTCAATACTCCGCGCGTGTTCTCCTTGATCCTGTACCTAAGTCTCGTTGGTCTCGCTGTATTTGCGACGGTGGTTTGGACACAGCGAAAACTGGTGTTCTGGCACAAAGAGCAGGTTGGCAGAGATGACTTCTGAGCCTGTGAAGATAAATTGCCAAGCCTTGCGTGAATTTGTGGCAAGCGCGCTCGTAACGAAAGGTGTGCCAGAAGCCGATGCGGTCAAGGTGGCCTCGCTGATGGTTGAGGCCGACATATTCGGCTACGGCACTCACGGAGTTTTTCGCCTGCGCCAGTACCTTGCCCGATTAGCAGGTGGCGGTTGCAATGCCACGCCCAACGTCACTATTGAACATGAAACCGTCGCAACCGCGTTGATTGACGGCGATGACGGCCTTGGGCATTTGGCTATGTCGGCAGCGCGAGATCTTGCGATAGAAAAGGCGAAAGAGGCAGGTATCGGATGGGTCGGTGTTCGGCGCGGCAATCATGCTGGACCTTTGGCACTTTATGTGCGCCCACAAGCCGAAGCTGGAATGCTTGGCATGGCCGCAGCGGTGGGCAGTGCTAACCACGTTCCGCCCTATGGCGGAAGCGACTTGCTTCTTGGCACCAATCCTATCGCTTTCTCTGCACCTGCCGATGGCCCCGACCCGTTTGTGTTTGATATGGCGACGACAGTTGCCGCGATGGGTAAGATCAAGACCCTGTTGCAGCAAGGCGAACCTATGCCCGAAGGTTGGATGGTTGGGCGTGATGGCAATCCGTTAACGGACCCTGCCCGCAAATCAGAAGGGTTTCTTTTGCCGATCGGAGGTCCGAAGGGTTTCGGCCTTTCCGTGGCCATAGGGTTGATGGCCGGAGTCTTGAACGGCGCTGCCTTCGGCTCTGACGTAGTCAACTTCACATCAGACACAACCTCACCCACAAACACAGGGCAATTCGTAATGGCGCTTGATCCGGCGGCCTTTGGAATGGAAAAAGACTTTGCTTCGAATGCAGCCCGCGTCTTCTCTGAAATGCGCGCATCCGCCCCCCTGCCCGGTCATGACCCGGTACGCCTGCCCGGAGACGGAAAAACGGCTGCAGCTGAGGCCCGTCGCAAAGACGGTGTAAGCCTCAACCCCGCTCTTTGCCGAGACCTCAACAATCTCGCCCTGTACTGTGGACTGACTCCCCCGTTTCCTGATGTTAACACTGACTAGCGGCATATCTGAGGGAAGCCGGACTGCACTTTTGACCAGGGTTTAGCGAGGCGTCACTTCTGGCTTCAGCGCTTTTACAAGCGCCGAAAGTTTGTTCATCATGTGAATTTTCATTGCCTTACCAAGCCCATCTGCATCTCGGGCCTTGAGCAACTCCGTCATGGTTTCATGTTCGTCAATTGCCTGTGCCCAACGCTCGTCCGACAAGTTGGCCAAAAAACGTGCACGGCGGGCCCGCGCGGCCAAAAGCTTGTGGTGGTTTTCCAGTATGTCGTTTCGCGCGCCCTTTATAAGTGCCTGATGGATGTCTTGATTGGCTTTAAAGTACGCCTGTCGATCACGCGCTTCGTACGCGCTCAGCATATCCTTGTGGCTACTTTCAATCCGTTGAATTTCCGCAACGTCCATTTGCTGACACGCTAGTTCCCCCGCCAGTTGCTCAAGCGCTGCGAGCACTGGAAACGTGTTTTCCAATTCTTCCCTCGTAACACTCGCGACACGGGCACCCCGGTTGGCTTGAAGCACCACAAAGCCTTCGGATGCAAGAACCTTTAGGGCCTCTCGCAATGGTGTCCGGGAAACACCCAATGAGTCGCAAAGCTGTTTCTCGGGCACTTTCTCACCCGGCTTCAAAACGTCTTCGACGACAAGATTGCGCAAGCGTTCGACCAACTCTTCATGTAGGGTCGGGCGATTAATGCTATCCGTCAGGTTCATATCCACATCCTAATATTCAAGGACCATATCCAGCAGGCGCGCGACGTGCATCGCTTGGCGCTGCGTACCTTCGGCGATTTGGTGGCGGCATGATGTTCCATCCGCCACAACAATTGCATCCGCAGGCGCCGCCTCCAATGCTGGAAACAGGTCGAGTTCCGCCATCTTGATCGAGACATCAATAGTGCCGGGCGCGTATCCAAACGCCCCGGCCATACCACAACAACTGCTTTCGATCATGTGAACCTGTGATGCGGGAATACGCTTAAGTAAGTTGAGCATCGGTGTAACGACATCGTGTGCTTTCTGGTGGCAATGACCATGCACATAAATGGGGCGATCTACCGATTTGAGAGGCAGATCCGGCTGTTTGGCCAGAAACTCCTCAAAGGTATGAGAGGCTTTGGATAGCAACTCCGCATCCCGCCCCGGACAAAGAGCCAAAAATTCGTCCCGGAATGTGAGGATAGAAGAAGGTTCGAGACCGACTACCGGTATGCCCTGTGCAGCTGCTTCTCGCGTCGCGTCAATCACACGCTGTGCCTCGTGACGCGCCTCTTCCACGCAACCCTCGGCCAAAAGAGTGCGCCCGCAATCCAGCGGCCTTCCTGTTTGGTCATCTCTTGCTATGGCAACCCGAAGCCCTAGCGCACGCAGAACCCGGACAGCGGCGCGCAGATTGTCTGGCTCGAAATATCGGTTGAACACATCGGCAAACAGAAGCACCTG
Organism: Ruegeria sp. AN11; assembly: GCF_056536005.1. Classification (NCBI taxonomy): domain Bacteria; kingdom Pseudomonadati; phylum Pseudomonadota; class Alphaproteobacteria; order Rhodobacterales; family Roseobacteraceae; genus Ruegeria; species Ruegeria sp. AN11. Next base: position 256,770 of record NZ_JBQFJD010000002.1, read on the forward strand.
CGGATCTGTGTCTTGGGCCTCGACATCCCGGAACGGGTCGGAGGACCACACTGGCAGGTCACGTCGCGCCGAAATTCCAGTTGGTTTCTCCAACAGCGTACGCAAGGGCCCAATTTTGTTCCGAGCATTCAATAACCACGCGAATTTTGCAGCTTTTGGCGCATATCTCGGCAGATAAGCTATTAATTTATCAGCCAATGTCAGCCCGTCTTTTTTGCGCTTTGCTGAAAGTACTTCGATCTTCATGCGGGCCATATCGACGCCAGTCGGGCATTCATGCGCACAAGCCTTGCAAGACACGCAGTATTCCATCGTGTCCTGCATTGCGTCTGAAGTTAAACCACCCGGCAACTGCCCGCTGATGGCAAAACGCAACGTGTTTGCCCGCCCACGTGTGGCATCACGCTCGTTTCTCGTCGCACGGAAGGAAGGACACATTACTCCGCCCTTGAGCTTGCGACACGCACCGTTGTTGTTGCACATCTCGACGGCACCCTGAAATCCTCCTCCGGCACCCGGCCAAGCGGACCAGTCCAGCGCCGTTTCGAATTCAGGAACTGAGTAGTCCGGGCTGTAGCGGAATAGGCGGCGATCATCCATGGCAGGCGCGTGCACGATTTTGCCGGGGTTCATTAGCCCGGCAGGGTCAAACCGGGCCTTAACCTGTTCAAACGCGGAAAAGATGCGAGGGCCGAACATCTTTTCATGAAACTCTGATCGCACGATCCCATCACCGTGTTCGCCTGAATGAGACCCTTTGTATCTCTTGACTAGATCAAAGGTCTCTTCGGCAATCGCCCTCATTGTCCGGACGTCTTTGTCCTGCCGCATGTTCAGGACAGGACGAACATGGAGACACCCGACTGAGGCATGCGCGTACCATGTCCCTTTTGTGCCGTGCCGGGTAAAAATTTCGGTCAGGCCAGCGGTATAATCGGCGAGATCAGGCAACGGGACGGCGCAATCTTCCACAAAAGAGATCGGCTTGCCGGCCTCTTTCATCGACATCATAACGTTCAACCCGGATTTTCGGTATTCGGCGATCGAGTTTTGCAGTTTGGTATCAGTAACTGATACAACCCCTCCCCAACGGTTTTCAGTCCCACTGAAATCAAACCCGAGATCTCCCATCAGTTGCGATAGCTCGACCAGCTTTGCAGCATTGGCGTCAGCGCTACCCTCAGCAAATTCCACTAACAACAACGCTTCAGGGCTGCCTTCTACAAACGCCTCAATCGTACTGCGGAACAATGGGATATCTCTCCCCAACGCAATCATGGTGTCGTCGATCAATTCTACCGCCTGCGGCTTGAGCGTCACGAGGTGCTGTGTTGCCTCCATCGCAGCACGGAACGTCGGGAAATGACACACGCCGACAACTTTCTCGCCCGGCAAGTGAGCAAGGTTCAGTTCCAATTCAGCGAAATAGGCCAGAGTGCCTTCTGACCCCACTAGCAAATGAGACATGTTGACGTCGTTGCCGACAAGCGCATCGATGTTATACCCGCCCACACGACGCTGGAGATTGGGAAACCGGGCGTCAATTTCCGCAGCCTCGCGACGCCCCAGAGCACGCATGTCCCCAACAAGATCGGCATAATCGCCAGATGCCGTCGTATCGGCGCTGAACCGTGCTTCCATACCATCGCTGAGGATTGCACTTATTGCACGGACGTTATCGCGCATGATCCCGTAGCGCAGGGATTTTCCACCAGAAGAGTTGTTGGCGGCCATTCCTCCAAGCGTGCAACGCGACGCGGTCGAGGGGTCTACGGGAAACCATAAGCCATATTGCTTTAGTGACTGGTTCAACTGATCCAGAACAACGCCGGGCTGAACACGCGCGACACGGTTCTCAACGTCCACGTCAAGAACACGATTCAAGTGCTTGGTGTTGTCTAAGACAACGCTTTGATTGACCGTTTGCCCACATTGCGATGTGCCGCCGCCGCGCGGAAGAACGGAGCATCCTTCGTCGCGCGCTACAGACATCACGGCCTGCACGTCCTCTTTGTTTCGGGGAATGACCACGGCGTCCGGCATCATCTGATAGATCGAAGCGTCAGTCGAGTATCGTGCACGTGATGCCGGGTCAGCCATCACCTCGCCTTGGACGTCAGACATCAGTCGGCGATGCAACGATCCATTCTCAAGCATCGGGTTCGCCTTCCCTTCCCAATTAGCCAATTAGAAGCTTCACTTCACCGTTGACTGAATAATGAATTCATAATTAACTTTTGCCAATAGGTAATTGCGCCACTGTTTCGGCGCCAGCGGAAGGATCAGTTCAGATGCGCCAGGCGGGCAGACATTTTTTGCAAATCCCAGGGCCAAGTGCCGTGCCGGAACGCATCCTGAAGGCCATAAGCATGCAGACCATCGATCACCGGGGGCCAGATTTTGCAGAAGTAGGCCACAAAGCCCTCGCTGGGATGAAAACAATTTTCAAGACAGAACAAAACGTCTTTATCTACCCTTCATCCGGTACAGGCGCGTGGGAAGCTGCGCTTGTGAACACAGTGTCGCCGGGCGGAAATGTTCTCATGTACGAAACAGGACATTTCGCATTCATGTGGTGCAACTTGGCTGAAAAAATTGGGTTACAGCCAGAGTTGATTGAAGGGGATTGGCGTGGCGGTGCGGACCCCAATCAGATAGAAGACCGCTTGCGCGCGGACAGTCAGCACGAGATCAAGGCGGTATGCGTCGTCCACAATGAAACCTCTACCGGGTCAGTCTCGCCTATTGAGGAAGTGCGCAGGGCAATAGACACGGCGAAACACCCTGCCCTTCTTTTGGTTGATTCAATCTCTGGCCTTGCATCGATCGATCTTAGGTTCGACGAATGGGGCGTAGATGTCTGTGTCTCCGGTTCGCAAAAAGGGATGATGCTACCGCCGGGTCTCAGCTTCAACGCTGTGAGCGATCGTGCTCTGGAACATTCAAAATCCGTGACCATGCCACGCAGCTATTGGAATTGGCAGGATATGGTCGAGCCGAACCAGAAAGGGTTCTTCCCTTATACCCCTGGCACCAATCTTATCTATGGATTGAATGAGGCCATCGATATGTTGCACGAGGAGGGGCTGGAGAACGTATTCGCTCGTCATGCCCGCCACGGAGCCGCGACTCGAGCTGCCGTGCAAGCATGGGGGCTTGAGGTATTGTGTGCCCGCCAAGGTCAGGAGTCAGGCGTACTGACCGCTGTCAAAGTGCCTGAGGGACATTCTGCTGATGCCTTTCGTGCGACGGCGCTGGAGCACTATGATATCTCACTCGGAAATGGTCTATCCAAAGTAGCCGACAAGGTATTCCGAATAGGTCACTTGGGCGATTTCAACGACCTGATGTTGATGGGCACACTCTCAGGCGTAGAAATGGGACTCGCCAAAAGCGGCGTGCCGCACACTACAGGCGGTACTCAGGCTGCATTGGAGTATCTCAAGGCCGCGTAACGCCGGACAGAGTCTCCAAAAACTCAACCAGGTCTGCAATCTCCTGCTCGGATAAATTCAGTTCAGAGAGTATGGCTTCGCCATCGGCGTGAAGCCTTTCTATATCAATTTCGTTATAGTGTCGGACCACGGCGTCCAGATCATCCAGGCTGCCGTCATGCATGTAGGGGGCGGTTTCGGCCACACCTCGAAGGCTGGGCGTACGAAAGGTTCCAAAATCGGAATGGCTCCTTCGTACATTTCGGACCGCCCACGCGCCTTGCTTTTCCGGATCGTCAGTCCAGTCTCCGTCCAATGTGTAAGGGCTGGAGAGCAAGAAGTTCAGCCCTCCGAACCGGCCATCGTCAACTTCGGTTTCACTCAGAAAATATGGCACGCCCGCGTCGTGGAATTCGTTGTTGGAAAATCTCGGGCCATTATGGCAGAACGCGCAATTCCCGCGCCCCAAGAAGAGCTGAAGCCCTCGCTGGGCAGCTTCGGGGTAGTTCGCAGCCTCTGCCAGATCGCTGCGCTCCAACGCGTCGCGAAAATCGTCAAATTGTGTCCGCTCGGTTACCAGCGTTTCCAGATAAGCCGATAGGGCTTTGGCAATGTTTACCAAGACCTGCTCTGTGTCTTGGCTTTGAACATCGCCAAAAATGACCTCAAAATCTTCAATGTACGTACTCTCGGAAATGGCTCTCATTAGGCTTTCTTTGCTGTGCGCCATCTCTTGTTCTTCAATGATCGGATGCAAGCTGGCAGCCCACAGATTATCGCTCTTTCCGCCCCACCCGTACCATCGCAGACCTGCCAGATTTCGCAGAGATGGCGTATTCCGATCCAAAATCACGCGACCGAATGTTCGTGCCTCGGAGTTGGTGAGTGCCTGCTCGGGGTCGTGACAACTTGCACAGGCAAATGCACCATCAATCGACAACACCGGATGGTCGAAAAGCGCTGCGCCCAGCGCAATCGCTCGGGGATCGTTTGAAACCTTGTTGCTTGGATCAGGTTGGAATGATGGTGGCCACGGCCCAAAGGACAGCGTTTGTTGGATTTCGTCTTCTGACAATAGGACTTCTGCACGCACCGAACTCGTCAGTAAGACTAGCGCAGCTGTCACCCACAACTTCATTTCAGCGCAATGTCAAAGGTGTAGGATACCGATTGCCCGTTGTATTCGACGTCCACTTGAAGCTCCCACATTCCCGGCATGTGAAACAGCATATCATCAATACGGAACACACCGTCGCCTTTTGCAGTGACGACTGGAAGGTAGTTCATCCCGTGTTGGTGAGCAGGCATGATTGCATCGACGCGCATATCACTCACGGCAATTTCGCTGCACACAGTGAGGAGTATTGAAAACGGTTGAGCCAACGGAATTTCGTTGACAGTCACATGCACAGCAGGCGCGTTCTGAATTTCCGAACCCATCCGTTGCCCGGTCGCCTCACAAGCGACGGCAGCGCCGGAAGATACCAGAAACCAGACGAGCCAGCGGATCATTTTGTTGCCAGCAATCGTTCTGCGTTGGCATAGGCAATGTTGTCCGCTATCTGGTCTGGAAGCAAATCCAGCCATTCGCGTGAAAAATCTGCATGCGGGCCGACGTAATACCAGCGCTCCGGCGCAAATGTATCGGTACCGACCATAAACCGATCAGGATGCGCTTCGAACGCAGCTTGCCAATCCGGATCGACACGGCCCCGCGAGACCATGTCGGAACGGAACGCCAGATCGGCCCAAAGCCGGGGATACGCATTCAAAGCGTCGACAACCTTTCCTGGATCGTCAAAGCCAGAATGTGCCCACAGTACCCGAGCTTCAGGCCAGGTTTCGAAGATCAGGTCAACTGCCTCTCGATCGCCGTGGTGGTGTAGAATGAGGTTCCGCTCTTTCGCCAGTGCAATCATGCGCTGGATAACCGGCGTCTTAATGTCGTCTCCGTAAGCGTGAAACTCGCCGATGGCTTCGTAGTCGTTCTTGGCCAGATTTGCTTCCAAATAGTCGATTACGGTTTCATCGTACATCCAGGTGTTGATTTCACCGCGACGCCGGTAAGGGCGCAGTGCCGGAACAACGATATCTGGTGCTGCGGCCAACAACAGCTGAGTACCATTGTCATCCGAGCTGGAAACCAGGGCTTTCCGCACGCCTGCATCCCGCAGGATTTTGGCCACTTGTTCGGGCGGAACCAGTTTCACGGCATCATGGCTATAGTGAATATGTGCATCGAAAATCGGTCGCTCATCGGCGATGGCCACTCCACTGACTAGCGCTGCACATACAATAAATATGTATTTTAGCACTTCAAGCATCCTCCATAGCGTTCAGTCCCGAGCAAGCGTGACGTCGAAATTCACGTGCAGGTAAGGTTCAGTGATCCTACCAGAAAGTGCCATGTCATCGGGAAATTCCGAAGCTGGTCGTTCAACATACGTCATCACCAGATCGTCTCGAACACCAAAGACCGTATCCTGATCCAGATAGGGATCGTCGTCCGGAAAAATCTCGGTCACGAGTGAGCGATAGCCGGGGGCTTTGACGATAAAGTGCAGGTGTGAGGGCCTCCACGGATGGCGACCGCAAGCACGCAGAATATCGCCAACTGGCCCGTCAGACGGCACAGTGTATTCAACTGGCTTTACTGTGGTGAACGCGTATCTGCCATCGTCACCAACTGTCATCAACCCGTGGAAAGAGTAGGTGTCCTGTTCTTCATCCTGACTGGCGTAGAGGCCGTTGGGTGCCGTTTGCCAGATGTCGAGTTCTGCTCCTGCAATTGGATTGCCCGCTGTGTCTCGAATGATGCCTTCAGCAAGCAGAACCGGCCCGCCGTAGTGTCGTTTCATATCCCCACCCATGGGCAGCGGAGGTGCGCCGGATACATGAAACGGGCCCAACACCGACGAACTTGTTGCGTCTGGACTTGAATGCAGCATGTCCACCAAAGAAGACAGGCCCAGGACGTCCGACGCCAGCACAAACTCGTGCCGGTCCTCGGTTTCCACAGCGGCACAGCCCTCGAGAAACGCAATCCCAGCTCGCCATTCGTCATGCGTCAGGTTGGTTTCGCGCGCGAAGTCATGAAGGTGTTTGACAAGTGACCCCATGATTTCGCGCATCCGCGGATCGGTGTCCTTGGACAGGTATCCCATGAACACGTCGGTGATATTATCTTTGGTGACAGAGCGCATCTGTGCCTCCTTAAATCAGGGCAAGGCTGAGGATCGGGAACTCGATCAGAATAAACAGAACGATCAGCATCACGAACGCAAAGGGAAGTGCGCCCATGAACACATCCTTGAGCGATATTCGGTCATCGTTGATCGTCGATTTGATGACGAAGCAAGATATGCCCAAAGGCGGGGTCAAAAGCCCGATTTCGGCGCCGACCACAGTGATAATGCCAAACCAGATCAACGACATGTCCAGGGCTTCGGCCATAGGCAGGAACAGCGGGACGACGATCAGAATGATGGACGCTGTATCGAGCAAAGTTCCCAGAAAAAGCATCAAGAGAACGTAGAGCAGCATGATCGACCAAAAGGACGCGGAATTTCCCGCGAGCAAATCCTGCAACTGATTGGGCAGCCCGGCCAGCCCCAGCATGCGACTATAGATCGAAGCCGCCGTAATCAGGAACAAGATCGCCGCTGTAATGTGACCGGTTTCCAGCAACGCGTCCCAGAACGCTCTTGGTGTCATGGACTTGCGTACGACTGCGATCACGAGCGCAACCAGAGCCCCGGCGGCACCCGCCTCGACAGCGGTTAGCCATCCTGTGTAAATGCCACCGAGCACTACCGTGATAATGAACAATGTGGGCAGGGTCTTGGATGCGATCTCGCGCCCGGACATCCATTCGGTGTCTTCGACGACCCGGCCGCCCACAAATGCAGGTGTAAAACGGCCCATCAACCAGATCGCGCCCACATAAGCTATTGCCAGCATGATACCGGGTATTACTCCCGCCAGAAACATGTCCCCTACGGACTGTTCGGCGACAAAGGAATAGATGATCAGCATCGCCGAGGGTGGAATAATCATCCCCAAAACCGACGACCCGGCCACAACCCCAACCGCAAAACGTGGATTATATGCCTGCGCCATCATCTGCGGGACCGAGACCTTGGTGAACACTGATGCGGACGCAATGGACGACCCGGTAACGGCCGCAAACACAGCATTTGCTCCGACGGTCGCCATTCCGATACCGCCTTTGACCTTGCGAAATCGCATGGTCATGACCTCGTAAATATCCCTCCCTAGTCCCGCTTTTGAAACGATGAGGCCCATAAAGGTAAACAGCGGGATTGTCGCGAAACTGTATTCCATCGCGCTGTCGCCCACCGCAACCTTCAGCAGGTTGAGCGCAAGCGTGAAGTTGTCCCGCATCAGCCAGATCGACACGAAGGAGACCACGCCCAAAGCAATCGGAATGTAGACGCCCGCGTAAATCAGAAAGACTATGGCAACGACCGAGATCAGGCCAATCTCAATCGGCGTCATTCTGCGGCCTCGTCATGCTCTGGGGTGCGAATAAGTTGCGGGCGGTCCTGCGCCGTGACGACCTTGAGCAGGAAGATCACGCAGGCAAGCGCAGTACCGCACGCGATGACCAGTTTGACCGGCCACCAAGGCAATGTGAAAAGACCGGGCACTCCGAAGTAGTCCTGTGTTTCCCACATGTGAAGAAATTCTGGGAAGGTTACATAGGCGATCAAGGCCATGAAGATTGCCGAAATGGCGTTGATGATGCGCCTCAGGTTGGCTGTCAGACCGGGGCGACGATGGTGTAGCAGGTTCAGAAACCCATCTGAGCGCGTCAATCGATCCACTCTGACAACGTCGGCCAGCTGCAGGAACACGATCATCACGACCGAGAATTGCACCATCTCGTAGGTTCCGCGCATTGGGGCCGAAAACAGGCCCCGCGCAATGACGTCAACATTCAGAATGACCACCAACGCTAGGACGACAAGCGTACCCAATGCGTTGGCGGCGATAGCAAGCGAATTGGCGACCCGCGACAGGACGGCAACTGCGGTCTTCAGCATGTCTGGCCCCTTTCTCGGGTCGCCGAACGATTATTCGGCCGTCCAGTCCCGCACACCAGTGAAACCAGCATCCTGAAGCTTGCCGAGATAAGCGGCCAGCATATCTGTGCCCTGCTCGCCGTTCTCATTCAGCGTTGCAGCCCATTCCTGCGCAACATTGGGCATCGCATTTGCCCACGCAGCGCGGTCTTCGTCCGAGATTTCAATGATCGATCCGCCAGCTTCTACAAATGCATCTCGCGACGCAGCGGCTCGATCCATTGCAATACCTGCCACGTGGTCACGGTAGTCGATAGCCACGGCCTGTAGTACTTCTTTGACCTCATCGGGCAGACTCGCCCAGTAGTCGGCATTGACGGTGACTGTTTTTGTATTCACCGCACCAAGGTCTGCCTTCAACATGTAAGGGGCCACTTCGACGATTTTGAACGTCTTGGAAGCTTCCGGCCAAATCATTACGCAATCGACAAGGCCGGTTTGAACCATGTTGTAGAAATCAGTGAGGCCTCCGCGTACGCCCGCCGCGTCCTTGATACCCTCGAGATAGCGCAAGTTCAGGCCGGCACCCGCGATCTTGCGTCCTTCAAGATCTGCAACTTTCTCGACCGGCTCTGAGCAGAACATCTGATATGTGTCGAGCACAACACCCGTCGCCAGATAAACCTGATTTTGCGCAGCAAACTCATTCTGCATAGCCGGGTATTCTCGCGCGATTTCGTCAACTGCCTTGGCCACTGCACGAGCATCCGACGCGACGAATGGTGTCGAGCCCGAGATCCCCTGGCTGGGCAGCTTGGACGAATGGAAGATGGTTGTGACGATGCCAATGTCGCCCAAACCCAACTGTACACCTTCCAGAACACCTTTGGGTTTTACAATAGAACCGCCATAGTTCTCCTGCCAGTTCATCTTGTAATTGCCGGACTCTGCCAACCGCTTATCCACTTCAGGAATAAAGAAGTTTGTGAATTCTTTCACCCACAAGGCCCGGTCTGGGTAACCATCAATTACGACAGCTGAAATGGTCTCTTCCGCTGCGACTGACAGTGCCATAGTGCTTGCCACGGCAACACCCAGTAGACTGCACTTGGTCCAGTTTTTCATTATCTCTCCTCCCAGAAAGTTTGATCTTGTTGCCCTTTATTTGTTCGCCTTGAACCCCGGCAGTCAGTCCTTTCCACACCAACGGATTTGCGCAGCATTGCGACGGCAAAGTACGTGGCCGATTGGCCGCCCACTTGCGTCATTTCCTCATGCATAAGAACAAACCCTGTCGAACGGAAATCGCGGCAGTTTGTGAAACAAACCCGTTTCATCGGCGTAACCTAGATTGCACAGAAAGTTCGATTTGAGGGTGGTTCCTGCAAAGAACTCCTCGTCGACAATCTTGTTCGAAAAGCCTGACATGGCACCAACGTCCAACCCAACGGCCCGTGCCGCGATCATGAAGTAGGCGCCCTGAAGCGTACCATTGCGAAACGCCGTATCGGCCACGTAATCGGGATTATTTTCGAACAACGGCCGGCGATCTTCGTGTGGGAAAAGGAAGGGCAGTTCCTTCCAGAACTCCATGTCGTGGGCAATTATGGCCGTGACTGGCGCGCCCATCATCTTTGGCACGTTCTTTGGCTTCAAAGACTTGGCAAGCCGCTTTTTGCCCTCGGCACTTTTCACGAAAATGAACCGCGCAGGCAGTGTATTCATACTGGTCGCGCCGCTGATCGTGATGTCGTAAATCTCTTCAAGCAACGCGTCGGAAACCGGCTTGTTTGTCCACGCATAGTGCGACCGGGACTCGCGCAGAATCAAGGCGATTGCGTCATCCGACAGACGAGGAATTCGCGCGCGCAGTTCGCGATGATCTTGCTGCGCCTTGGCGCGAAGTGCCTCCAGCTCTGCCCCGGTCGGTGCGCTCATTCTGCTGCCACCTTTGACCTGTTGTCTTTTTCGTCCACGATCGGGCTGGAACAGACGCCGATACCTTCGATCTCGACTTCAACGGTTTCGCCCGGCTTCAGCCAGCGAGGTTCGGGTTTTTTGGCGTGGCCCACGCCCGGCGGTGTTCCCAATGCAACCAGATCTCCCGGTTCCAGGGTCATGAATTCCGAAATTGTCGCGATCACCTGGCGGACACCCCAGATCATGTTGGCGGTATTCGAACTTTGAAGAACCTCATCGCCAACGCGGCTTTCGATCTTGAGGCCCGAAGCGCCTTCAGGCAACTCATCCTGAGTCACGGTGAAGGGGCCAATTGCGCCCGTTTCGTCAAAGTTCTTACCCGGTGTCCACTGAACCGTTTTGCGCTGATAGTCCCGCACCGAACCATCGTTGAAAACGGTATAACCAAACACATGATCCAGCGCCTTTTCTTCCGAGATATGGCGACCGCGTTTCCCAACGATCAGCATCAATTCCGCTTCATAATCGAAATGCTCGGAAGCCGCCGGTCGCACCATGGGTTTGCCAGCCGCCATGATTGAGTTCTTTCCGCGCATGAATAGCGTGGGGTACTCGGGAATGTCGTATCCACCTTCTTTGATATGGTCGGTATAGTTCAATCCCATGCAAACAATGGTGCCGGGGGCGGCCACCGGCAATGCCGGCGTGATAGTCGAGACTGGCACAGGCACCGCTGCTGAGATTTTATCGGCCAGTGAGTCGCTCAAACCAGGATCGGCAATCAACCCCATCAGATCTGTGCCGACACCAGAGTCCAAAGCCGTTAAATTTACTGCTTTTTCGCCGTTCACGGCAAACACCGCGGTACCTTCCAAAGTCTCTCCCACTAGGTATTTCATTTTCGTCATCCATATCAGTTTGCTTGATTTTTGCCGATTATTTTGCCATATGTCAATTAATATCGATTTTATTGGAGGGCGCAGATGGTTGCCTGGGCAGACTACAAATCAGAAGCACAGAGCCGCGGCGCACTTGCTTTGGAGCTTTACGTTGCACACAGCACGCCTGCCAAAGCGCCCGAAGACGTGAAGGCGTCACTTCCTGATCACCTGGCATATCAGGCGCAGCTTGAACGTTCGGGTCAGCTGGCTTTTGCCGGACCAATGTCGGATGAAACCGGTGAGCATATGCAGGGAATGGGCCTGATCATCTACCGCGCCGACAGCCTTGAGGCCGCTCGAAATCTAGCCGAGGACGACCCGATGCATAAAAGCGGTGCGCGCAGTTTTGTTCTTCGGCGCTGGATGATCAACGAAGGCTCACTGAACCTGACAGTCGGTCTATAGACCGGAACAAGCGCCCTCAGTTAAAAGCACTTCAAAGATTGCGCATTCAAAGAGGAAAAGTCGGATATGGACGTCATGCTTGATACCGAGGGCAAAGAGAAATCAGCCACTCATGGTGCGTATCGACGGCTGCGCGATATGATCCTCACAGGCGAGTTGCCGCCCGGACAGAAGCTCAAGATCGAACAACTCCGTGGCCTTCTGGATACGGGCGCAAGCCCGGTTCGGGAGGCGCTTAGCCTCCTGACGTCTGACATGCTGGTCGAACGGATTGATCAGCGCGGATTTCGGGCGGCGCCAGTCAGCAAATCCAACTTCGAGGAAATACTGTCGCTCCGATGCAACCTCGAGGAAACAGCGCTGCGCGCTTCCATCGCTAATGCAGATGGAGCTTGGGAGGACAGGCTTGTTTTGCGGCATCACCATATGAAAAAGGCCAGTCAAAAAAGTGCACCAGACTTCGAAGACGCCCACAAAGTGTTTCATATGGCCTTGTTGGAAAATGCAAAACTGCCGTTGCTGCTACGGTATTGCTCGCAGCTTTATGACCTCAACATTCGCTATCGTTATCTGGCGGCGGGAGGGCCCAGTTACAAAAAGCGCGATATCGCTGCCGAACACCAGCAAATCCTGGATGCCGCACTCAACCACGATGCAGACAGCGCGACCCGGCACTTGCTCAACCACTACCGCCGAACGGGTGAGTACCTGAGCAGTCAGATGGAGTCCTGAAATGCAGCGGAACTGGTTTCTGGGCGATCTGCTGAATCAGCTGTTCGATCGTCCCGGCAAAAAGCGCGGCAACGATGACTATCGATCCATTGCAGAGCTTTGTGAGGCCTTGTTGTCCGCCGAAGGCGAAGTATCGGGCTTCACCCTCGCCTCCACAATTCTTGATCGCTACCAGACCCTGGAAGACCCCGAGAAATTGGAGTTTTTCGCCTATTTGAATGACCAACTTGAGCTGGACGCGGATCAGCTTACCGAAGTGGCAAGCCTCTATGCCAACGACAGAAGTGTCAATTTATATCAAAAGCTTAGCGAAGTCGTGGAACCCAAACGGCAAGAGTTGTTGCGCCGATTGAACCAACCATCTGGCGCGACACAAGAACTCGTAGCAATGCGCGTTGACCTATTGCGCTTTCTTAAATCCAACCCCGAGCTCAAACGAACAGATATTGATTTCGTTCATTTGCTGAGAAGTTGGTTCAATCGGGGCTTTCTTGTCCTCAAACAAATCAGTTGGGATACCCCTGCCCGCGTTTTGGACAAGATCGTTGCCTACGAAGCGGTCCATCAAATCAACGATCTGGATGATCTGCGACGCAGGCTCTACCCGCCGGATCGTCGTTGCTTTGCATTCTTCCATCCTTCGATGCCAGATGAGCCGCTGATTTTTGTCGAAGTTGCTCTGACGGCTGAAGTTCCAGACGCAATCGATGCGCTTTTGTCCGAAGATCGGGAACCGATCGAAACTGAACAAGCGAAAGTCGCGGCGTTCTACTCTATCTCGAATTGCCAGAAAGGTTTAACCGGTATCAGCTTTGGCAATCTGTTGATCAAACAGGTTGTAACTGAGCTGTCGCGAGAACTTGAGGGGCTTGATACATTTGTGACCTTGTCGCCGATACCGGGACTGAACCGTTGGCTAGAGGGCGAAACAGACAATCCTGAGCACGGCCACGCCGCCGAGGCCGTACTTGCGGCAACAACCTCGCCGCAAGATTTGCGCGCAATGGCCGCCCGGTACCTGTTGTTCGCCAAGCGCGAGGATGGGATGCCGTTGGATCCCGTGGCCCGCTTTCACCTCGGAAACGGTGCCGAGTTGCACGAGTTGCACGCCGAAGCCGATTTGTCACCGAACGGACGATCACAATCCGGCGGTGCGATGGTGAACTACCTGTACGATTTAAACAAAACAGAACGTCATCACGAAGAGTTCGCGACACATGCGACGATCGAAGCCTCGCGTTCTGTTCGCGCGGCCTCAACCGCTGCGCTTGCGACCAAGCCAAGGGAAAATACAGCGTGACCAACACTCTATACGACAGCCTGTTTGCCCGGCATGAGGGCAACGAGGCTCCGTTCCTGCAACTCGACGATGACCAGATTGTGTCCTATGACGCGTTTTTGAAGCGCACCGCGCAGGTCGCGCATGTTTTGCAAAACAACGGCGTTTCACCAGGCGATCGCATCGTTGTGCAAGCGCCCAAGTTGGCCGATACGATTGCCCTCTACGCCGCTTCGGTACAGGCAGGTGCAGTCTATCTGCCGCTTAACACTGCCTACACTTTGGCAGAGTTGGACTATTTCATCTCTGATGCCCAACCTTCGATGATCGTTTGCGATAGCAGAGACGAAATTGAAGTCGGAAAATTGGCGGCTCGGTCTGGGGCAAAGCTGCGGACACTCGGCGGCGTTTACCCTAGCCTGAGCAGCGAGGCCGACGCGCAGCCCTGCGTATTCGAAACCGTGGATCGCGCTCCGGACGATCTTGCCGCGTTGCTCTACACATCAGGCACCACAGGCCGTTCCAAAGGCGCAATGCTGAGCCATCAAAACCTATTGTCCAACGCCCAAGCTCTTGTTGGTCTGTGGGGTATCACAAACGACGATCGCTTGGTTCACGCGCTGCCGATCTTTCACACGCACGGGCTTTTCGTGGCGATGAATACGTCACTACTCGCCGGTGCCAGAGTTCGCCTTATGCAAAAGTTCGACCTCGGCGCCATCCTGGATGAATTGCCCAAGTCGACCCTTTTGATGGGGGTTCCCACTTTCTATACCAGACTGTTGGCAGACGACCGGTTCACAAAAGAGATCACAGGGAACATGCGCCTGTTCGTCTCGGGCTCTGCCCCCCTGCTTGCCGAAACCCATCAGGCATTCGAAATGCGCACCGGCCACCGAATACTTGAGCGCTATGGCATGACCGAGACAAACATGAACACCTCTAACCCCTATAGTGGCGAACGTCGCGCGGGAACTGTTGGCATGGCACTGCCCGGCATCGAGGTGATCGTCACACATACGAAAACCGGAGAACCACTTCCCCCGGGCGAAGTTGGAATGATCGAAGTCCGCGGCCCCAACGTGTTCAAAGGCTATTGGCAGATGCCCGAGAAAACCGCCGAAGAGTTACGAGAGAACGGGTTCTTCATCACCGGGGACTTGGGCCAATTCAGCGAGGACAGCTATCTATCGATTGTGGGGCGGTCGAAAGACCTGATCATTACCGGTGGTTACAACGTGTATCCCAAAGAAATTGAAGAGATCCTGAACGACATCGACGGTGTTCTGGAATCGGCGGTTTTCGGCGTCCCCGACAACGATTTTGGCGAAGCAATCATCGCCGCTCTGGTTATTGAGCCAAGCGTAAAACTTGAAGCGGATCAGATTGCTGAGACCATCAGGGACAAGCTGTCGCGCTTCAAACATCCGCGCCGCTACGAATTCGTCTCGGAATTGCCGCGAAACACTATGGGAAAAGTTCAAAAGAACGTGCTGCGCGAACGGTACGCGGACATGGAACTGTCGCCGGCAGAATCTTAGTAAGCCCATCCAGACGCTCAATCAAATCAAGACTTTCAGATCGGATACTACCCTCCCCTTCAGACTGCCAAACTCATTAGGAGATCCATAATGACCCGCATGACGGCAAAAGACTTCGACCAGGAACTTCTGGACCTGTACGACTTTTACGCGCACGGCAAGATTACCAAGCGCCAATTCCTGGATCGCGCAGGCAAGTTCGCGGTCGGCGGCGTGACTGCGGTCGCGCTGCTGAACATGCTCAGCCCGAACTACGCGATGGCTCAGCAAGTGTCGTTCAACGATCCCGATATCCACGCGGACTACACCACCTATCCTTCACCGAATGGAACCGGTGATGTCCGAGGGTATCTTGTCCGGCCCGCTGGCGTTGAAGAGCCCCTACCTGGGGTGTTGGTGATCCACGAAAACCGCGGTTTGAATCCTTACATCGAGGATGTGGCGCGCAGGTTGGCAAAAGCCGGATTTATGGCGTTGGCCCCCGACGGTCTGACATCGGTTGGCGGCTACCCGGGCAACGACGCCGATGGGCGCGAGTTGCAAAAGACAGTGGACCGTGTCGAGTTGATGAACGATTTCTTCAATGGGTTTGAATACCTGTTGAACCGAGATGACAGCACCGGAAAGGTCGGCGCAGTGGGTTTCTGCTATGGCGGCGGTGTAGTCAGTGCAATTGCCGTGGCCTACCCAGAACTGGCCGCAGGCGTGCCGTTCTATGGTCGCCAGCCAGCAGCTGAGGATGTTGCCAAAATTCAGGCGCCGCTACTGATTCAAATGGGAGAGCTTGATGAGCGCATCAACGAAGGCTGGCCGGATTTTGAGGCTGCTCTGCAGGCCAACGACAAAGTATACGAGGCATATATATACGAAAACGCCAACCACGGTTTTCATAACGACAGTACGCCACGCTATGATGAGGAAATGGCAAACCTAGCATGGGACCGCACAATTGATTGGTTCAACACCTATCTGAAGTAATTGGTACAAGCTACCAAGCCAGTCATGCGTTGATATCTTTTCGTTGAAATCCTCGCCCCATCTTGGCCAAGACCTTAGAAGCTACAGTAACTTGAACTTCGCAGTTAGAGATTCTGCGACAAGGTCTTGGCCCGCAATCCCTACTATTGGATGTTTTTATGGTTTCGAAACCATGGACGGATATTGTCGAAGCGGTTTTAGATGAAGCGATTCATCGTTAAGTGTTCAGCTCATCTGCGGGTTAAACGTAATATCACTTTTATGCCGCTGATATCAGCCATTGATAACGCGTTCGGAGAAGGCAGCTAGGTGACCGAAATGACCTATGTAGTGTTTTTTGATCAATGCCAGGTTTTTGATGGAGGTACCCCTTCAGTTCTCTTCCAATGTCGGCCGGAATTTTAACCACTCACAGCGGACGGGACCGGAATATTTTGGACAACTACGACCGTTTCTATGCGTAGTTAGCCGTTCCTTTGGTTCTCTTCGGCATCCCGAAACCGCCGCGCGAGATAATCCACAAACGCGCGCGTTTTTGGTGCCAGATTCCTCCGTTCGGCAAACATTACGACAATATCCGTGCTGGGAGGTGCATACTCCGGCATGACATGGACAAGTTCGCCAGAGAGAAATTTCCTGTTTGCCATATAGCAGGGCAGCCGTGCGATGCCGATACCAGCCAGAGCGGCTCTAAAGACGACATCGGTGCTGTTCCCCTCAAAGCTGCCCGTTGCTTCAAACTTTTCGCCTGCGTTCGGTTCGATGCTGTTCCAAGCGTTCCGTTGGCTTCTCCCAGCAACTCTCAAGCAATTGTGCTCAGCCAGTTCGGCAAAATTCGACGGTGTTCCACAACGCTCAAGGTATTCAGGTGAGGCACATAGTACCCTTCGACTCTGCATAACGCGCCTAATCACCATATCTGGATTCTTCCGTTGTTCCGCAAAGCAGATCGCCGCGTCGAACCCTTCGCTCCGAAGATCAATTTCTCGGTCGGTCAGATTTAAAGACATTTCTACCTCTGGGTTCTCTTTCATGAACTCTGGGAGGGCAGGAATCAGTTGGGACTTACCGAATGCAACAGTGGATGCGATCCTGAGTTCTCCGCGTGGGACACCGTCAAAGCTGTGGATCATCGCTTTGGCTTCATTGAATTTGTCAGCCATCTCTTTGCATTTTTCATAGAAATCTTGGCCTTCCCGCGTTGGAGAGACACCCGTTCTGGTACGATTCAGAAGGCGGTAGTGCACCTGATCTTCAAGTAACCCGATCTGCTTACTTACTGCTGATGGGGTCTGCCCCATTGATCTTGCAGCCGCAGAAATACTGCCCTGCTCGACAACCGTCGCAAAGATTAGCATTTGCGCAGAAATGTCCATGTCATAACCTTTGCTGTTCCAATATGGCATGGGGCCTTTGCCAAAATGGCGAGTTGTGAGCGCTACCAAATGCCCTTATCTCTGCATTGCAGCATAAATACTGCATTGCAGCAATGGACGAGGCAATATCATGGCAATTACTCGATCAAACAGCGCGCTGGATGTCGTTTTCGAAGCTGGCCGCACGTTCTTTCATCAAAAGCTGGACACGATACGCAAGGCACGGGCCAAACGCAGGGTTTATCGCGAAACTTGTTATGAACTCTCGGTGCTATCTGACCGTGACTTAATAGATTTGGGCATTCCGCGCAGTAGCATCAAAAGACTTGCTATGGAGGCTGCATATGGCTGCTAACACCCAAACGGCTGGTACAGATCGTGGTCACGCCATTGCCCTATCAATCAGCTTCTTGGCGTGGATCAGATCCACGGCAAAAGCTGCCTTGAAAGCACTGAAATTGGCCCGGATGCTCTCTGCGCTTTCAAATATGAGCGATTACCAACTCTCTCAGATCGGAATTTCGCGATCTGAGATCCCGGAATATGCCGGAAAATTGATGGCTGACGAATAGGTAAGCGAGCCCTCAGGTCCAAAAGCTTACACGAAAAATGCTGGTTCTCGCTCCTCCCAGAGTAAGCCAGCATGAGCGGTGGCGAAAAAGCCGACAGGGAGCGCCAACGCACGGGCCAGCATTTTCAACTCCTCCCGAAAGTGCTGGCCCAAACCAACCTGCCAAGCAGGAGCCCCGAAAAATGAGCGATAGGAGAACTTCACAAGATCTGGTCGTCCGTCGTCTCGGTTTCGGCGATCTAGATAACATCTGTGATCATTTTCTGCGGTTAGATGTCCGAACGCGGCGGGCACGATTTTGTGGAGCCGTCGACGACAATGGTGTCTTGAGTTACGCACAGAATATCCTCCGGTACGACAGTATCGCTTGTGGAGCGTTTGTCTGGGGCCAATTGAGAGGCCTTGTCGAACTGCGCGGCCTCTTTCATTCATGGCCATCAAAGCCAGAGGCTGCACTCTCTGTCGAAGCTGAGTGGCAAGGCATTGGGATTGGCGACGCTTTGTTTCAACTGATGTACGCGATGGCGCAGAACAGAGGCGTCCGGACTATCCAAATGATGTGCCTGAAGGAAAACCGCCACTTGCGCTATCTTGCGGCGAAACATAACGCGCAGTTTGTAGCTGACGCGGATATTGTTGAAGCAATCTTGCACCCCAACTGGCCGACGCCCGCGTCAATTGCCATTGAGATTATCGCTGAAACTAGGGCACACTCACATCTGCTTTTTACTTAGACGACCAATAACACACTGCGTATTGCGGTCGTTTAATTGGACTTAAGCGAATGACCTTTTCTAATACCTTTATTGTTTCAGTGTTTAAGTTGCCTTTCTTGAGATAATGGCCGTGCGGTGCGCATATTCCACGTTAAACACAAGTCGGGATTTATCGTCTCAGGCTGTAACACGCAGTGCATCGACAGGAACCAGCGCTCCCTTGGCTTGGATTACGTAGCTGGCCAATTGGCAGCCTAATGATATTCCTGCGCGGAAATCGCTTTTCTCCAAAACGCTGAGCAAAACGCCAGCGTTGAAGCTGTCACCAGCGGCTGTTGTATCAATAGCGGAAGTTTCCGGCTTAGCGGGCACCTCCCCTCTAATATTCCCATCTTGATAAACCACAGAATGCTCGCCGTTCTTTACGACGATCCGCTCCACACCATGTCTTGCATATCGTTCAAGAGTCGCGGTCGGACAAGGGCCGCGGTACCCAGCGCGGGACGCAGGCCGCGTAGAAATTTGTCCATTTATGTCACCTCGTTCAGACGAATTCACGCGTTTGTCGCGTTGTCCCTTCGTGCGGGGGTTGATTACTGATTGGGATCAGGGCGTGTACCAGATGGGCGATGTGTAAGCCCGGTCCTGAATGGACTCGGGCGCGCCTTCGGGCAGTTCGACGCCAAAGAACTTGCGGTCAAAGGTGGTCCAGCGCGGGGTAGGGATTTCCAGAACCCGGACGTAGTAGAACGCGCTTTGTGTGGGTTCGAAATCAGGGTCCTCCCAATAGCCACCTAAAATCGCCTGGCCGATGTCGTTGGTATAAGTAGCCTCTTGCGCATCAACTGAGTTTCCAACCGGGCCATCACACGCCCCGTCGACAATCTCGCGACCACCGCATGAGACGTCATAGACTTTCTCGGATGTGGTGCCGTCGGCGTTCAGCCAGCCCTTGATGACCTGAACCCGGTCCAGATTGGCGCCATCCGGGTCACGCAACGCCCGAATTAGGAATCGCGGCGCACGACCTTCACTCGTTTCCAGATCACCCCCCATAGGTACGCCATTGGCGTAGCCGTGCGCCGCGAAGTCCGACCGAGGGAGGTCAGATTCTTCAAAGTCATATCCGGCAAACACACGGACGCGGATGCGCGTTCCGGTGGTTGCGAAAACCTCGCGCCGCATCATCGCGTCAAAGATCTCTTCCCGTGTATTGTCACGAGCCCAGACGGCTGCAAGGCCGGATGCGCTGGTCTGCCACGCCCGCAACCATGTGTCTTGTGGCCCGAGCCGTCCGGCGACCGGTTCCTCAAAACGGATCGGATCCGCCGTTGGCTCAAGCTGCGCAACTTTGCCGAAAAAGTTGTTTTCACGCGTCGATGCCAGAGAGGTGTGGGCATCCGTGGATCCGATCACCCCAAATTTCCATGGGTTGGCACCCAGTTCCGCACCATGTGCAAGGCCACGTTTTAATGCTTCACGAGCATACTCGCCCGAGACCATCTCGGGCACCTTTGGTTCAAATCCGCCCAGCGAGGTCGTATCCCAAGTCTCAAAATCGGCAAACGGATCGTCTGGCGACAGCATCGGGTGGGCTTCGCCATCCCCTTTCATCTGGGTGACCTCGTAGATTGGCTCCCACCGCTGACGTCGCGCGGCATAGTCCGCGTTTATCGGTTCGTCTGTTCCATATCGCGTGTCATTGAACATTAAACCGTTGGACAGGTTTCCGTTGTGTGGGATGGCCAACAAACTGCCACCGGTCTCGGCCTCAACCTCTTCCATCCAGTCCCACAGCGCTTCAGGGTTCGGATCAAGGTCAGATGACAATGGTATCCTGCTGTTCGCAACATCTTTACCGTCCTTGAAGACAACGACACGATGCAAATTGTTCCCATTAGGGGCCGACGTCCATTCAAACCCGATGAGTGCCGTGAACCTTCCGGGCTCGTTGGCAACTTCTGCAGCGTCGATGATTTCTTCCCATGGAGCCACTGGCACATTCGGGTCGGACGCGAGAGTGTTCGTTCCATCCGCCTTTGTCTTGGTGAAAAGGTTAAAGGCTTCTCCCGCAGCATCCGCGGTTCCTTGCATCACCAGGGCATGCAACTCCTGCCCCAATGGGTCTTACAGAATAATCGGATCAGACCGGGCAATCATCGGGGCAACCCCCAGCGCTTCGGCGTGATCCGAAATCACAAGCCAGTCGAGAGGCCTGATGAGCTGTGTTTTGACGCCCATCGATGAGGTGACTGTTTCGCCTTTGGCGTATCGGTAGGCTTCATCGGGGCCCAATGTGTTGCCAATCATCCCTGCATCAACCGAATAAGACGTGTGCAGGTGGGTATCTCCAAATAAAATCTGATTGGGAAAATCCTGTCCCGGGTACTGTGAGTATTCACGTTCCCCCGGATTCCACGGTGGCGCGTCCTGCGCTAACGCGGCCGAGGACAGTGCAAGGGCTGATACTGTAAGTGCTTTCAAATACATGGTGAAATCCTCAGGACGGTGTGTACCAGATGGGTGAGGTATAGGCGCGCCCCTGGATGGAGATTGGAGCACCCTCGGGTAGTTCAGTGCCAAAGAACTTTGCGTCAAAGGTGGTCCAACGCGGCGAAGGAATTTCCAGCACGCGCACGTAGTAAAAGGCAGACTGCGCCGGGTCGAAATCGGGGTCTTCCCAGAAACCGGCCAGAGTGGCCTGACCGATATCGTTGGTCCAAGTGGCGGTTTCCTGATCCACCGTATCGCCCACCGGACCGTCACATGCTCCGTCAATCAGGTCACGTCCACCACAGGCGACGTCGATCACCCATTCCGTGGTCGTGCCGTCCGCGTTCATCCAGCCCTTAACGATCTGAATACGGTCCAGGTTGGCACCATCTGGATCACGAAGCGCCCGCACCATGAAACGCGGCGCGCGGCCATCGCCCGAGGCGGCCAAATCGGCCCCCATCGGCACGCCGCTCTCATACCCATAAGCGTCAAAATCCGAACGCGGCAGGTCGGTTTCCTCGAAGTCGTATCCCGCAAAGACACGAACTCTCATGCGTGTCCCTGTCGTAGCGAAGACCTCGCGCCGCATCATAGCGTCAAAGATGGCCTCGCGAGTGTTTTCGCGCGCCCAGACAGCGGCCAGCCCCGACGCGGAAGTTTCCCAAGCCTTGATCTGGTTGGCCTCGTCGCCGAGCCGACCGGTAATGGCTTCATTGAAGCGCATCTCGTGGGCCGATGGCTCAAGGGCCGTGATTTTGCCAAAGAAGTTCTCTTCTCGTGTCGTCGACAATGACGTGTGAGCATCTGTCGATCCAATCATCCCGAACTTGAACGGGTTCGCACCAAGAGCAGCTTCGTGTTGCAACCCCAAACGATAGGCCGAGCGCGCGTATTCGCGAGGCAGCATTTCCGGTGTTTTTACTTCGGTCCCGAAACTGCCCTTGTCCCATGTCTCAAAATCCGCGAATGCGTCATCCGGGGACAAGGCCGGGTGCGTCTCACCATCCCCTTTCATCTGGGTCACCTCGTAAAGAGGCTCCAGACGTTGCCGCCGCTCGGCATATTCTGCTGACAGAGGTTCCCCCGAGAACCGTTTGTCATCGAACATCAGCCCGTTGGACAGGTTCCCATTATGTGGGATGGCCAGAAGCTGGCCGCCGGTTTCGGACTGGTAGTCCTCCATCCAGTCCCACAGTGCTTCGGGATCATTGCTGAGTTCATTGGACAGCGGAATACGGGTATTCGCCTCTTCCTTGCCATCCCGATAAACGACGACACGGTGCAGGTTGTTGCCGTCCGGGGCCGAGCTCCATTCATATCCGATGAAGGCTGTAAAGCTGCCGGGCACATTGGCCTCTTCAGCGGCATCGATGATCTCTTCCCACGGAATCTTGGGGACATTTTGATCCGATGCCAGATGGTTCGTGCCTTCATAGGCGCGGCCAAGCCACAAGTTATGAGCGGCCTGCGTGCTTTCGATCGTCTTCTGGCTGACCAGCTCATACAGCTCTGCGCCCAGAGGGTCTTCCAACAATGTCGGATCAGAGCGTGTCAGCAGCGGAGCGATGCCAAGACCGTCAGAGTGGTCGGAGACCACCAGCCAATCCAGCGGCCTCTGCAGTTTTGCGGGGATACCCGTAGACGCAACCACCGTTTCGCCTTTGGCAAATTTATAAGCATCTGCAGGGGATAGTTTGTTAAAGACCAATCCGGCATCCCACGAATAGGATGTGTGGAGATGCGTGTCGCCGAAAAAGACCTGATTGGGAAAACTTTGTTCTGGGTAAGGGGAATATTCAGCCCGATCTGGTGCAACATTGGGCGCATCCTGCGCTGCTGCCGAATGTGCTATTATACCTGCAATGCAAGTAATAGCAGCGCAGCTGACAACAGAAATCGAGAACAGAAACCCACGAGAATTCTGAGCGGAATGCATCCCTAATGCCCCCATAATATTGTTTATTATCAGATATTTATACTATTGTAACGTAAACGTTATTGGGCAAAGCTAACAGAACGGTTTGTCAAATACTTTCCCAAACGGGGTAATTGCGATGAAGAAGGAATCTAAAGATACGTTTTTCCCTATCTTTTCTTCAGCATGGCTAAGAGGCGTATCTCAAGAAAGCTTAGAAAAACTCAAACAGATTCCCGAAATCGTCACTTACAAGGATAAGGAAACAGTTTACGCTATTGGTGGGCCGCAAAGCTTTCTCTATGGCACCGTCTCGGGAAAGGTTCAGGTTCGCCTCGCCCTGACCGAAATAGAGCCGGTCTTGGGTCATATCCACCACCCCGGTGCCTGGTTCGGTGAATCAGAGTTGTTGCTTGGCGTTGACGGTCTGGTGGAAATGAAGGCCGCAGGCGGTGTCAGATTGGTTAGGATCGCATATTCTCGGTTTCGGCCACTGGCAAATGCACGCCCTAAACTATGGGAAGCATTTGCCCGCCTCACCTCGATGAACCAGCTACTGGCCATGTCTGCAGCCAATGACCTTGCGCAACGAAACACTCGCAAACGCATCGCTGCCGCGCTTTTGCGGTTGGGCGGATGGCGTGGCGTTTTACAGGGCGCCGAACCGACAGACACCGTTGTAGCCAGCCAGCAGGAACTTGCGGACCTGTCGAATATCGCCCTGTCCAAGATCTCGGTGTATTTAGGAGAAATGGCGACCGAAGGACTGATACGCTTGGAATATGGGCGCACCGTCTTGATCGACTTGGACGGGTTGCAGCGCGTGGTCGAGGAATAGAGTGATGCGTGCTGTTCCATGTCATAACCGTAGCCAATCTTGGAAAAAGCTACCCCTATCCTTTTCTCGGGTTTTCATCGTATTTTCGATCTTCTGCTTTGGGCTATTCGGCCCGCGTTCGGCTTTGGCATGCCAAGTTTGCATCACGCTGCCCGAGGCCTCACTTGCGGATCACTTGATCACGGCCGACGTCGTAGTCATGGCAGGACCAGCACAGGACAATCCATTCAAGTTTGCCCCACGTCAGATCATAAAAAGTACATCGGACGATCTGGAGAGATTTCCTGAAATTCCATTCTTGATCGACAGCACAACCCGCGCTGCCTTCCGCGCTGACCCCAAGATGTCAGTTCTGCTGACTTACGGAACTGTTGCCAAGGATGGTGCCGGACGCGGCTTGTCACGCAAGTGGACAAGGATATTCTCGCTGACCCCCGAGCGCGAGAAATTCTTGGAAGCGCTTTGGACCGAAGCCGAGCTGTGGCAGGACCGCACTACGGCATCCAATGCGCGCGTTGCGTTTTTTGCCCGATACCTTTCGCAAGAAGATCGGGTGCTCAGAGATACTGCCCTGATCGAAATCGACCGAGCGCCGAACGGCAGTATCCAAATGTTGCGCAACACGGTTGCTGCAGAAGAGTTATTGCGTGAGTTCGACAGCCTCGCTCGCATGAGCTTCGTTCCGGTTGCGATCCGATTGCTGGGCCTCCAGGCCGACGATGACAAGGCCAGACAAATTGTCCGATCAAGATATCCCAGGTCGGTTTTTCAAAGCTCGGGGTATGCGTATGATTGGGCTTTGGCTGGGATATCTGTCGATGGGCCATACGCTGTCACAGTTGTCGACGCCGCGTTGGGGTCGGCAAACCTCAAACAGGACCATAAGCAATCCCTCATTCGCGCCCTGGCTGACTCAGGTTGGGTGTCGCCTGAACTCAGAGATAAGATCATCAAGATTTTTTCCCGCGAGTTGGAACAGGATCACTCGTCGGCTTTGGAGATTGCGATTGCCATGCGCAATTGGAATGAAACGCGCTTGGATACCCAGTTTGCGTATTTGCTGCAAAACGATGAAATTGACCCGGTAACCAAGTTCGTCATCCAAACCAAACTAGCCTCAATTGAGTGACAACTGACGGTTTCGATCTGCGCCGAAACTGCTTCATTGATTGGCCCCACATACTAAAGCAGCTGATCTTTGTTGCGTATTAAAATTGCACTCCTGCCAGACGCCCGTCTAGAATTATTTCATGGTTGGTTGATCCGAACGTTCGGTTTCTGGGAATCGAAGATCCATTTGGCAAGCGCGGCGAGTGTCAGCCTTCCGCCCGTGAGCGACGAATGCTGCGCTCATGATCTATGTCGTCTTTCGGCTCAAAGCGGTCATCCGCATTGTTTGGTCGCTCATCTGGTTTTCCAACTTCGGCAATGCGGACAAAGCACCATTTCGCGGTCGCTTTGCGAACAACTGCTTTATCGAGAAGCTCGACATCTCGACAACGTATTCTCTTGGCCGGTGAAGCAGTCCGGCGCAGTAGTTAGCATGCTTGCCGAGATACCGTCTCTTTCGTTAGGCTCAGCTATGAATAGTTTTGAGCCAACCACGACTTCCTACGCATTGTTCTCGATGCCGCTTGACGAAGCTGCGTCGGCACTAACGGCATTTTTCTCCACCGGTGCCCTCGACCCTGTCCAATCCGATCTGGAAGGCAAAGCCGACGAGCTATTTCCCAATCTTGAGCCGTTGAGCATGGCTTCGGACCGAGCGCTTCTTGTCGCCAACGGGAAGAATTGGACGAGCTACTTCAACAACAGCCTGCTTGGATCAGACGTCTTTTTGGAAGTGTCTTGGCTTGCAAGGGCGCATAGTTGCACTGGATTGCGGATCGTAAAGAAACCGAAAGCGACCATTTTTGAAGCCTATAATTGCCCTGAGCGGGGTGGACAGGCCCCCAATAACTGCAGGCGAAGCATTTACGCCGCACCAGAAGGAAAGTGGACGTTCGGTTCGTCCGGAGCGCCGTATCCATTCGAAGACGTCTCGCGCTACGAGGCAAAAAGTATCCGGGATCGCTTCACACCTGAAACGTTGGATTACATATTGCGAGGCCTTGGCGCGCCACATGAGCCATTTCCCGTTTGCGAGAAACTTATAGCCAAGCTGTTCGTTTTTGATGGCCGTGCCCCGCAGCTCCCAAGATGGACGTATGCCGAAGTGCAGGCAGGACAACCATGGAAACCGGGCTAGGCAGTTTCCAGTCCGGTCATCCGACAAGTCTCTTGGGTCCCAATTAGCAAAAAGCTGCCGTTGGTATGCGATGCAGCATCCGTCGCAATGGGCTCGAAACAGACCTTGGTCACCTGTAGAGTAGCCCCTGACCAGTCCAACAAGGGAACGGACGACGGCTGTGCGGGACGAAGCAGACGTTTAGCCGGGGTTTCAAACTTATCGCCTCGAATGTCGACGCACTGCATTTTGGAGTATGGATCATCGTATTGTCGATACCTACGACTGATCAGACTACCCATTTAACAGTATCTCTCTGGTCCAATCCACTGCTCCACCGAATAGCGGTCCCCGTGCGTCCAGCCGACTGGCAAAACTTCTTCTATTCGTTCCAGGTCGGCATTCGTAAGGTTCAACTCCGCACCTGCGATGCACTCTCGGAAGTGATCAACAGACCGCGTTCCAGGGATCGGTATGACGTGAGGCCCACGGGTCAGGAGCCAAGCATTCGCCAAACCTGCAGCTGACGTGTCCATTTCTGCCGCTAGTTTTCGGAACCCATCTGTGATGCGGAGATTTTCAGACAGGTTGGGTTCCATAAAGCGCGGGTTGCCAGCTAAGAATGGCAGGCTTGTGATGCGCTCACGCGGGATCGGGTTGTCCGTCAGTAGCGACCGCCCGACAGGCGAAAACGCTACCATAGCGACACCCAGTTCGGCGCACGTCTGTACCAGTCCAAGATCGGGAAACCGGGTCGATAATGAGTATTCGGATTGGACGGCGGCGATTGGAAAGGTTTGCATCGCGCGGCGCAGCGTCGTAGGCGCGACTTCGGAAAGCCCGATTGCTTTGGTTTTTCCCTTCTCGACCAGTCGGCCAAGATTGGCCGCAGTCTCTTCTGGCGTAAGGCGAGGATCGCGGCGGTGCGCATAGAACAGGTCAACGCTGTCCAGCCCAAGACGTTGCAGCGACTTGTCCAGCTCGGCCTCCAGATGCTCCGCCGAGTTATCGAATACGCGATTGCCGTCGGCGTCGCGTGTAATCGTCGCTTTGGTCGCAATGACAAACTCTTCACGGGCGCTTGGATTGGCTTTCAGATAGGACCCGATGGCATTTTCTGATTTACCCATGCCATAGACGTTGGCCGTATCCAGATGTGTGACGCCGAGGTCACGACACGCATTGAGGATCGCGTGGCTAGCTTTCTCATTTGTTGGTCCATACATGTCTGAGAACGACATTGCGCCATAACCAATGGCACCGATTTCAGGTCCGTTTGCGCCTAGTTTACGTGTCTTCATTTTCTTCCTTCGACAAGCCACAACGGCAGCTGACCATGAACCAACTGGCGATCCAAACAGCAACGCGCTGGTATTCTAATGTTTAGTCAATAGCCTAATACCGAAGTTCGTTAATATGCTACGTAGGCGTTCGGTTGCCTAGGGTCAGGACCCATTGATTTCCGTTCTTCGGCATGATTCACCGTTCGAAAACGAGCGGTGACATGTCTGACCTTTTCTGGCTGAGCGATGCGCAGATGACGCGTCTGGAGCCCTATTTCCCCAAGTCCCACGGCAAACCTAGTGTCGATGATCGGCGTGTGTTGAGTGGGATTATCTTCATCAACCGCAATGGTTTACGGTGGCGGGATGCGCCCAAGGAATACGGGCCGCACAAAACCCTGTACAACCGTTGGAAACGATGGAGCGACAAAGGCATCTTTGCCCAGATTATGGTCAGTCTGGCCGCTGAGCATGGCGAAGAGAAGACGATCATGATCGACGCCACCTATCTGAAAGCCCACCGCACAGCGTCCAGTTTGGGCGTTAAAAAGGGGGACGCGGTCGCCTGATTGGCAGAACCAAAGGCGGTATGAATACCAAGTTGCACGCCATCTGTGACAGTAAAGGCCGCCCACTGAACCTGTTTGTAACCGCTGGACAGGTGAGCGATTACATCGGGGCAAAAGCCCTTTTGAGCAGCCTGCCCAATGTCGACTGGCTGCTCGGAGATCGAGGTTACGACGCCGATTGGTTCAGAGAAGCCCTGAAAGACAAAGGGATACGCGCATGTGTCCCTGGCCGGAAGCAACGCAAGGCCACCGTCAAATATGACAAACGCCCCTACAAACGACGCAATCGGATCGAGATTATGTTCGACAGGCTCAAGGATTGGCGGCGTGTGGCAACCCGATATGACAGGTGCCCAAAGGTATTCATCTCCGCCATCGCTCTCGCCGCCACGGTCATCTTCTGGCTATGAAACAAGGACGAGTCCTGACCCTAGTCCGCAGACTATGGTGAGACTAAGGTTGGCCTGTTAGTGGGTCTGGTGGCCACTGCTTTCATCTAACTATTTGATATATATTATGATTTATTAAAATTATGGTGCGGGTGGAGGGACTTGAACCCCCACGCCTTGCGGCGCCAGAACCTAAATCTGGTGCGTCTACCAATTTCGCCACACCCGCATTCCGGCATTTGCGCGCCGGATTGACGGGGTCAATATCAAAGCTTGAAACCAAGTGCGAGAGGGAATTGCAGGCGACGCCAAAGTTTATTCCCGTTCGCAATATTACGCCTGATCAAGGTACTGATCCAAATTCTTTCATGGCAACCGTCAGCTGAACGAAATCCTGTTCAATGTCGTGTAGAAACAATGACATAGCGATACAATTGAACAGGCCCTGCTGAGTTTATTCGTCTCTACTGAGATGATCGGCAATATAGGTGCGCAATCGGATGAGGTGTTCATGAAGTCATCTGCGCGAGCATTTCTGCTTCGCAAATTCCGCTGGGTCCAATCAATCAGAACTCTGCGCACCAAAGCAGAAAAACCAATGCGAGTCCGCTCACTACCGGCAATCCCGATTTCTGCTGACGCGTGGGGTGCTCAAATCTTCAGGCGAATAGGCAGCCGCGCACGCAAAGCCTCCTCGGCCTTAGCGGGCAGATGGTCGGGCGCGGGTTGTGCCTCGATCTGGGCAACGCGGGCGATGGCGCGATCCCATACTGTCTGTGCACCGCTTTCCAGCCAATCATTGACGCTTTGTCGATCACCCAGAGAGGGGTAGACATATTCGCGGGTCATCAGGTTCAGTGTTTGAGCGGTGCCAAGATAGTGCCCGTCGCCTGTGACGACCTCTTCAATCAGGTCAAGATCAATCGAGGTGTCACACATCTCGACCCCGCGAACCGACCGCAGGATCGCACCGCACATGTCGTTGTCGATCACCAGCGCCTCTTTGCTGGCGGCCATGATCGAGCCCAGCATGCCGACCGAAAGGTTGATCATGTCCGCCCCGGACTGCGCGGCCAGGGCGATGGTATAGCCCTTCTCGTATCCTGACTGCGCGTCAGCCGTCTTGGCATCGGTCATCCCCGCGGAAACAGTCGATGGCAAGCCGAGGCTCAGCAACAGCTGCGCGGCGGCGGCATTGGCGATTGCGGCTTCACCCGATCCACCGGTCATGGCCCCGGTGCGCAAATCCGAGATGAATGGTAGAAAGGCAAGGATGCAGGGAAAGCCAGACCTCATCATGTTGACCAGCACCAGACCCGCCAGCGATTCTGCCAGACCTTGCGCCAGCGCTCCGGCCAGAGAGGCGGGGCTGGTTGCCCCCGCCTGAGCCGCCGAACAGATCTGGAGCGGCATCCCAAGACGCACGCATTCGCGCATGACACCACATGCTTCTTCTGCCAGCGTCAACGGCGGCACCACATGACATACCGAGGCAAAACAAAACGGTTGGCTCCCGAAACCCCCTTCTGCCCCCAACGCTTGATCAAACATCTCGATCACTGGGGCGACGTGCGCCGGGTCAAAAAAGCTGGTGCCGATGGGCTTTGATGTCGCCTTCATTGCCGCAAAGGCGGTGTTGATATCCAACGTCAACGGGTCTTCCAGATCCCGCGCGACCACCGGGCGCAAAGAATAGTGAATCGCATCACAGGAATCGACGATCCGCATCAGACCATAAAGGTCCTTCAGCGTGCTGTCGCGATATGTATTGGCTTCGGAATCAAGGATGTGTACGGCCGCGCCGCCGGTACCTATATGAACCTTTCCACCGCCTATCTCGATCCCGCGATCCTTGATGAACCCGGGCAGTTCGACCCGCTTGCAGGCCTTAGAAATCACCTCTTCAACCAAAGCGCGGGGAAAGGTGATACGCCCGTCCGCCCGCTGCAACGCGCCGTTGTCCAGTGCAAGTTCACGAATATCACGGGACGCACCCGACACTCCTGTCCGTTCCAAAATATCAAATGCGGCGTTTGTAATTTGGGCAAGTTTGCCCTCGTCCAGCGGTCTGAACCGCCCACCGAAAGGAGGCGGCGTCATTTGGTGCGCAGAAAGTGCCAAGCCCCGACCGGATCGTGATCGCCGCATGTCTACATCCTATGTGGATCCCAGTGCGGAGGCATCTTAGGAAGCGCCACTTTCAAGCTCAATTCTATTAGTTGCATAATTTCGTGAAATTATTTCGCTCAAGGCAGGCCGGGCCCACCACCCGCCCTGAACGACGGGACGTCCTTTTTCTTGTTGCCGGGAAGGAAATCAAGCGAACTCTCCCATGGGTTGAGGCATTCTTATGCGCGCCTCACCACATTCGCGCCACAATTCAAACGTTAAAATATCTTATTCGCGTCAAAATAACACCGCCTTGAGGGTTCTTCTTGGGCACAGGAGTTAATGAGTCTTTTTGCGCATCTGCTGCGCTGTACCAGTGTTTCACTCAACTCCAGCACAAGGGTCTTTACCGTGACCGACATGATGAACTCCGCCGCTGCCGAGCAAGACGCTGTCGTTTTTGCACGTCAAAGCTTTCTTGGTGAACTCAAAACACTGAACCGCGATTACCCTGACACGGGATTTGGCATTGCGTTGCGAACCCATTCCGGCGACCACTATCTGCTTGCCAATGCACGGATGCCTTTGCCTTCCGTCAAATCTGAAGGGTTTCCCACCGGACGCCAGGTTGCACGCCTGGAAAATGGTGATCATTTCAGTCTGATCGAAGTTCTGGCCGATGCCGGAGCATATGAAAACATTTCTCCGCGCGCCGAAGCCGAAATTCTGGGCAACGCTCTGGATTTGATTGCCCGGATCGACACCCTGACCCGCGCGCCTTCTGGCCGTATGCCGGAAACCCTGCAAATCGCCGCAACTGGAACCGGAGGCTGATCCATGGCGCGCAACGAACATCTTCTGTCCGTAGGTAATGAGGCCCTGTCACCTATGACGTCGGCCATGACGTCCCTGACGGCTCAGATCGACCAATTGACGGAAGTGGCCGATGCGCGCTCTTCGGCGCGGCTGGCGACACTCAAAACGCGGATGGAGAACTTTACCGCGTCAGTGACGCTGGTCGGGCAGGTGAAGGCCGGTAAATCCTCGATCGTGAACATCCTTGCGGGCCGTCCAGCCCTGCTGCCGTCGGATGTGAACCCATGGACCTCGGTTGTCACCACCCTGAACATAAACACCCGTACGCAGGGCGGCACCAAGTCCAGGTTTACCTTCTTCGAGCAGGAGGAGTGGGACAATCTGATGGTTGGCGGCGGCCGGCTAGGCGAACTGGCCAACCGGGCTGGTGCGGACGACGAAATGGACGATATCCGGCGTCAGATCAATGAGATGAAGTCCAAGTCCGAAGCGCGGTTGGGAAAGCACTTCGACCTGATTCTCGGCCAGAGCCACCAGTACGACTATTTCGATGAGGAACTGATCCAGCGCTATGTGTGTCTGGGGGACGAAGACGACCCGGATATTAACCCAAAAACGGGGCGGTTCGCCGATGTCACCAAATCAGCGGAACTGTTCATGGATATTCCTCAATACCCGATCTCGCTGAAGCTCTGCGACACGCCCGGTGTGAACGATACTTTCATGGTGCGCGAACAGATCACCTTGCGCAGCTTGCGCGGATCCGAGGTCTGTATTGTGGTTCTCGCGGCCAGTCAGGCGCTGACCACCATGGATATGGCGCTGATGCGGATCATCGCCCAGTTCGAACACCGTCAGATCATCCTGTTCGTGAACCGGATCGACGAGCTGGCCGATCCCGTCAATCAGGTTCCGGAAATCCGCGACCGGATTCAAGACACGCTGAAACAGAACAACATCGACATAAACACCAGCGTTGTATTTGGAAGCGCTTTGTGGGCCGAGGCCGCACTGACTGGCAACCCCGACATCCTGACAGAAGAATCTCGACAGGCGTTGAACACGTTCTATCTGGCGGCCGGATTTGGCGATCAGGCACCTTCGCTTGACAAAATCTGGGCGTTGTCCGGTCTGCCTGACCTTCTGCTGGCCATGAATGAACGCATTGCCGAAGGCGCGGGCACCCGTCTGCTGGATCGTGTGCGCCACCGGGCCCGAAACATTGCCAGCCAGATTCGGGCCACGGCCGTCGCCAAGACACTGTCTGGTGACGAAGGAGTGGTTCGGGATCTGGACGGAGTATCGCCAGAAGACGCCATTTCCACCGTAGCCGCCGAATACGAAAAGAAGGTCGCTGACCTGACCACGTCGCTGCGCGACAAGGTGCTTGAACGGTTGGCCTCGGCTGAGGCAAATTTTGTCAAACGGGCGACGGATTCCCTGATTTCCCATCTGGAACAGAACGGCGAACAAGGCACCTGGCAGTATGATCCGGCCGGGCTGCGCACCCTGCAGAAGGCCGCCTATTTCAGCTTCGCCCGAACCATGCGCAAGGAAGCCGGAGCGCTTTACGCAACCGCCGCAACGGACGTGGAGGCGCTGTATCACAGTTTGCTGGGCAACCATTTGGGTGAATTCAAGATCGAAGCCCCGATTGTACCGCGCGTCCCGCCGCCATTGGGCATCGGGCGAACCATTGCGCTTGATTTGCAAAGCACCTGGTGGCGCCGCTGGTGGAAACGCCGCAAAGGATTCGAGGCTTATGCGGCGGATTACACCCGCCTGATCGCCTCCGAAGCG
The DNA here is from genome assembly GCF_056536005.1 of Ruegeria sp. AN11. Lineage (NCBI taxonomy): Bacteria > Pseudomonadati > Pseudomonadota > Alphaproteobacteria > Rhodobacterales > Roseobacteraceae > Ruegeria > Ruegeria sp. AN11. The sequence goes on from NZ_JBQFJD010000002.1 coordinate 290,150, forward strand.
AACTCGATCACCAAGGATATCGAAGAAAACCAGATCGCAGCCGTTCTGGAAAACGTCAGGGCTACTCTGTCCGATTTCATGCGTGAACAGAATGAGACCCTGCTGAACATCTCGGCTACGGCGGAGCAGGATCCCGGACGCAACACCGCATTGATGGCAGGCATCCAACTGCAGAAATCGCGGGACGAAATCCTGGGTAGCATCCTTAAAGATCTAAGTAACGAGGCAGCATAAGTAGAGATATGACAAAAGACTCACAAAACCGCTTCGTGTCACCTAAGGCCTGGGAACGCATCGAGCAGTGGTCCCGCCGCAAGCCGGTCTTTGCGCTAATGGGGGAATTCAGCGCCGGGAAATCGACGCTGATGAATTTTCTCCTGCGCACGCAGGCATTGCCGACACAGGTCACGGCGACGCAATTGCCGCCCATCTGGTTCAGTTGGGGCAACAAACCTGCCTTCGTAAAACGGCATGATGGCAGCACGGAAAGTATCACGCTGGATCAGCTTGAAAGTGTTGGCGTGAATGATGCGCAGTTCATTCGCATCTATCTCGAGGCCGACATTCTGGAAGCTGTCGACCTGATCGATACCCCGGGCATTTCGGATCCCAAGATTTCGACCGATGTGTGGCGGCGCGCAATCGGTCAGGCCAATGGCGTTCTGTGGTGTACCCATGCAACGCAGGCCTGGCGCGAGACTGAACGCGCAACCTGGGTATCCCTGCCCGAGCGTTTGCAGAACAACTCCCTGTTGCTGGTCACCCGCGTCGATGCACTTGATGTCAAAGACCGCCAGAAAGTGCTGCGACGGGTCAATCGGGAAGCCGGACATCTGTTCAACAGGTCGATCCTGTTTTCTGCGCGCGATGCCATTACGGCACGGGACAAAACCGGTGATGCCGAGCTTTGGTCGCGCAGTGGTGGCGGCAAGATGGTCGACAGCTTTCTGGAGATCACTGAGCACATTATGGACAACCGGGCAGAACAGCTGTCCCGTTATCAGATCGACAAGACGCTTTCCAACGAACCCAGGGTTCAGCCGCTGCGTCCGTCGCGTAAGGCTGATGGCGAGGGGGACAAACGGCCCGAAAGTGAAGCGGTGCCCCTCCAGCTGATAAACCCCCTTGCCGACGAAAGCGACGAACCCAAGGTCGTCACCAGCTTTCCAGTGCGTCCTGCACGTGTGGAGCGGCAAGGCGAGGATTCGGAACGACCGAGAATTGACGCGGCTGAGGCCGAGCGACTGCGGGCTGAGATGGTGCCCGATACCGTAGACTCGAGCAAAGACGGCGTAGACGACGACGATTTACGGACCTTTTTCCGCAAAACGTCGGAGGGCCCGCTGGACCTGACGGCACTGGCCAGATCCACTTCGGATGAAGACGAGTTCGATCTGCTGGACGAAGACGAACTGGATGAAGAGGCTCGCGATCCCGCGATTGCAACCAGTGAACCCGAAGATTGGGACGAGTCTGAAACCCTGATCGCGGCGACTGAAGACAATCCAGCGGATGCGCCTGAAGTCTCGGTCGAGGACGAGGCTGAAAAAGAAGAGGGAATTGAGGTTTCGGTCTGGTCGATCACCGCTTTGCTGGCCCAGCAATCGGACAAGTCAGACCAGGAATACGAACCCGAGCCTGAAGACCTTAGCCCGGCCGAAGCCGAGATTCTGTCCATGCCGGGCGGAAATGCCGAAGCGCAAAGCCGCGATTCCGAGAACATAGATGCGATAGCTGGTCAGATGTCGGCGCCTAAGGAAAGCTCGCTCAGCGCATCCGCCATGTGGCGCGAGGTTGCGAAGGACGAAGACCTGCCGGAAGATGTCGAAGGCTTAAAGAACGTATTTACGGCGTTTCTGGCTGAGTTTGACAAGATCGCCATTGAGCACAACGAGCAGCAGACCAAAGAGGCGTTGCGCCCAATGGCAAAAACCAGTGAAAACAGCAGGGCGGAATGGCATGTGCTTTAGCCCCGGAAACATTGTCCTGACGGACAGTTTCGACAGAATTGCCAGGTGTTAGATGTCGATCGAAGCTGCGTTGACCACTGCAATGGAATCAATACCCGACTGCATCGCAGCCGGGTATATCGATATGGAAACCGGGATGTTGCTGGGGACAAAAGTCGCTGACCCGGAAGGTGGCGACGCATTGGACACACTTGCAGTTGCTGTCGCCAACCTGTTTCAGGGCCGGGGAGTACGGGCCTTTGAGCAGCTTCTGCGGCAGGCAGAACCAGTAACCCCAAACGGTTCCGGCTTTGGCGAGATTGCAGTGTTTTCCAATGATCGGCTCAATATTTTTCTGCGGACCCGGGAATATCCCGATCATGTTGTCTGCTACGTCTGTCACAACAGCGCGAATGTCGGGTTGGCGCTGGCGAAATCACATCTCAGTCTGGGCTCGGTGGCGGCTGCAGTCTAGTTGGACCTGAGGGGGTCAAGGCATGATGGATACTGACATACTTGACATGCTCGAAGACATCGGGCGGTCATCAGTTGCTCGGCTTTCTCCGGCTGTGACGCTGGCGGGTGACACGCCCGTAACACGTCGCGCTGAAGTATTGCGCGCCATTCGCCGCACCGTGTTGCCGCGCCGCCTGGAATTTACGGCCGCCAATGGGGATTGCCTTGCAATTGAGGTCAACAGTTCAAGGGTCACGGATGTCTTTCGCGTCCGGTCCGGTTTGGTGCCGGATTTTGAAACCGAACCGCGGGATGCGTTGACTGACAGGCTGGCCCATCTGGTGTCGGACATTGCCGCTGCCCCTGCCCCGCTGGAACTGACGTCATTGCAGCCGGATACCGCGCTGGAAGCAGATGATGTCGGGATAACCCTCAGCGAAATCCAGGTTGCCTGCCAGAGTATAGAGTTTCCAACCGAACCAATTGTTTCGATTGTGCCCAATGTCGAACCGGACCTGCAACCGCCCGTACCCCAATCGGATACGCTGGCGGCAAGATACTTTGACGCGGCCGACAAATTTGCGCTGGGACGCATTCTGGCGGAAAGCTCAGATGGGCGCGAATTGCAATCCGATGGTATTTGCGCACCCGGCCAAAGCGCTGGGCCAGATCAGGAACTTCTTGCACAATTTGCGAAGGATTTGAGCGGTTGGAACGCCGATCTGGCTATCGATTCCGAAAAGCCGCAACTAATTGTCATGCGTCCGTCCGGCGGTAAAGGAGCCGGCCTGGCGGTACTGCAGCATGGTGATCAATTCGCGGTCGCCTTGCATGAGGCGCGCAAGCTGGGTTCAGCGGTCAATCTGTGGACCACTCTGAAGGGAACAGAGGAATGACCGCGCCCAAAACAATCAAATTTTCGAATAATTCAATCCGTGAGTACGAGTAAACAGGTAAAATGTTATGAGTGAAAATAATCGTCGCGAGTTAATTCGCATCGCAGAAGACATGAATGAAGTGAGCAATGACGAAACCCGTCAGTTCATTTCGCGCATTGTCAGAGACCTTACAAATCTGAGGCCCTCCATCGCTTTTGTCGGTCAGATCAAGGCCGGTAAGTCTCGTCTGATCAATGGCTTCACCGGGCAGGCCGAGTTCCTTCCGTCGGATGTAAACCCCTGGACCACCGTAATCACCGATATGCATTTCGGGCATCCTTCGGGCCGGACGGACGGGGCCGAGTTTCATTTCTTCGACAATCGCCAATGGCAGGCGCTGATCGCCGAAGGTGAAGAATTGCGCAACATGTTCCCCGACGACGAGGACAGCTATAAGCGCGAGATGATCGAGGAACAGGTCGAGGCGATGAAAACCCGCGCCCGGCTGCGTCTGGGCGAAAGCTATGAACAACTGCTGGGTCAGCACCACGATCTGGAGCATCTCAATACGGACGATCTGGCGCGCTATGTCTGCGCCGGGGATGATCCAACCGATACTGAAACGCACGACCCCGGTTCTGACCGGGGCCTCTACAGTGACATTACCCGCAAGGCCGAAGTCTATTTTGACATCGGCCACTTTCCGTTCCCGCTGACCGTCACGGACACACCCGGTGTCAACGACCCGCTGCTGATCCGCGAGGAAATCTCGCGCCAGTATCTGAAGGAATCCGACTTTTTTGTTGTGGTTCTGTCGGCGCATCAGGCCCTGTCCCGGGCTGACCTGAAACTCTTCCGTTTGATGCAGGCGTTGGAGTTGGGCCAGATCGTCGTGTTTATCAACCGCGTGGACGAACTGGGCGGTGGTGCCGAAGATGCCACGAAAGTGCGTGCGGATGTTCGCGACGGACTTGAGAAAGCCCTTGGAAACTCGGATATCGACGTTTTGATGGGCAGTGCCCAATGGGCACATTATGCCCTCACCGGAGATGACACCGGGATCAATCACGATCACGTTCTTGCCTGGTTGCGAGCCCATCCCGAACAGATGAAGCAATATCTGAAAGGTGTTGAGGAGATCAAACAGGGGCCCGGTCCCATCAGTCGCGAAGGTGTCCTGCGCTTTGCGGCCATGATCGCCTCGGGCCTTCCGGATCTGCGCCGGCATGTGACCCGCGCCCTCACCGAGGGCCCCCGGAACGAACAGATGCGCATGGCGTGGCAGCACCTGAACAGTTTCGCCAAGGGCGAGGTTGAACGCTCTGGCGCGCATCTTCGCGCTTTGGAAGTCGATTCCGGCAAAGACACTTCAAGTGCGGATGAAAACGACAAGACGCTGGGCGATCTTCGCGCCTTGGTGGTCGAAAAAACCAGCGAAATCACAAATAATATGGACGACGTTCTGGCCAATCTGCGAGGTGTCATGGATGACACGGTGGCTGAATCCGTATCGGGCGTGGTGCGCGGACCGAACGGGCAATCGCCGCTGCTGATCAGGGGCGGCGATACCGAATTGAACTTTACCCCGCTGCGCGACCGGATGCGGGAACTGGTTCAGGGGGCGACGCAGGTCGTCCGTCAACGGATGCTGAGCGAACTTTACGCCATCGACATGCAATGCAACGCGGCACTGCGGACACTGGCAGGCTGGCATGATCCGGCTGACAACCGCATGAACACCAGTGCCGTGCGGTGGTACCGGCCGGACACAACCGCCCTGACACGCGGAATCACGGTAGAGTTGCGTGTGAACTGGCTCTCTCGCCTGATATCGCGTAATAGTGTGGTATCCAGGGCCGAACGAATGATCGTTCAGGAATTCGAGATGATCGGTGATGATCTGGTCGACACCGCGCGCGGGGATTTACTGGAACGTCTGAATACCGTTCTGGATCACTACATGGCTCTGTTGGCCGGACATCTTGAACATCGCGCCGGTAGCGGAGAGGCAAATGCGAGAACACAGGCGCAGACCGCATATGATCGCGCCCGGCGGATTGCCGATGAACTGGGTTCCGTATTCGGGCCGAATTTGGCGGAAAACACACAAGCAGAGGCTGCTGAATGATTGAATTTCCCGGAACCGAAAAGGAGGTGCGTCAGCTTGAGCGCTTTCTGACCGCGACGGAGGCATTGCCTTCCGATACGGCGCTGGACAAAATGCGCGAGCGTGCGCTGGCCCACGCCGAACGGTTGTCCAATGCTGTCAATATCGGTTTCGCGGGCGAGTTCGGGGCTGGCAAATCCAGTCTGGCCAACATGCTGGCCGGGGCCGACATACTGCCGACCGGGCCGCAACATCTGAAACTGCCCTTGGTGATTGTTGCCTATGCCGATACACCGGAAACCACCGTCGGGTGGTGGGATAAAGAGCCAAGGGTGTACTCTGGCATAGCGCTTGAGAAGGCGGCTGCGGACAATCCCGATTTCATCTCAGTCGGGCTGAATACACCTGCACTCAAGGAAATCTCACTGTTCGATCTGCCGGGGTCTGGTGCGCTTGACGATACGTACAAGCAAACGCTGGACCTTCTGAAGTTTGTCGACTGCGCGATCTGGTGCACAAACGGAACCAATGCCTGGCGCGAAACCGAACGTCATCTGTGGGCCCGGGTTCCGGAAGAACTGCGGGCAAACAGCCTGCTGGCCGTCACTCATACCGATCTGCCGCCGGTCCGCGATGCGCTGGATCGTGTTCTGGCTCGGTTGAACAAGGAAAAAGGTGACCTGTTCCGTACGGTTGTCCCAATCGGCACACCGATAGCGGTCAAGGCAATGGCGCAAGAGCCCGAGCCCGATTTCGACCTATGGGAAACATGCGGCGGGCGAAATTTAGCGGAACAGGTATTGCAAGTCGCATCCGACCGACGCCTGAAGGATCTGGAGGCCGCTCGCACCGACCTGCGGCAACAATTTCTGCCCTATCTGGAAAGCCTGCCCGGTGAGGAACCGGCGCCGGAGTCAGAAAGCGCCGATGCGTCGGCCATGCACACGGCGCTCGGGACCGCCCTGCCCCCATTGGACAACCCGATCCTGGAAGACTGGCTGGCCGCAATCACCAGCATCTACGAGGACCTGCGGGAATCGTCCAGTATCGAACCCGCAGCCTTCCTTCAAAGCTGCCAGGATATCGTCGAAGACTTCGCCGAACGTCTGGAACAGGGGGACGAAATCGACCCCGAGGCAGACTGGATACCGGGTGAGTTCGAAAAGGCCACTGACCTGCTGCTGTTGCTTCAGTTCGAAAGTGGCGATGCGCCGCTCAAGGACGCGATCAGCATCTTGGCGCAGCTGGGCGACAACCTGGCCTGGGCCGGAAGCAAGGTTTCCTCACCACAACCGAAAACCGGCACCTGACAATTTTCTCTTTAAAATTGATCTTGGATATCGCGAATCGAGCCCGGCAGAATCGGCCTTTTATTGTTTCTATTTCGTGGACCAAGAGCGTTTAGCGGACGATCAGTTCACACGCTTGACGAGCTGGAACACAACATATAGCTACAACACCCGCCTCTGTTACTGTATGTAGTTTTTGATCAAAAACGATCCTTAGTGAAGCCATCAGGTGGCCCCAATAAAGTCAAATTTGAAACGTCTAACCGTTCTCAAGTGTTCTGCGGTTGTTTCTGGTTGTGAGTTCGAGGGCCATTTGCCCGGTTGTCATTACGCCGCAAAGTTTAGAACGGGTGGAAAGAATGAGCCGCAACCAGGCAGTCGGTGCATCGCACGACGAACCGAAAATTGAAGGATTAGAACCGGGCGCAAAGCTGTTGCGCGGTCAGTATGAAATCCTTCGCTATCTCAGCAACGGCGGATTTGGGATCACCTATCTGGCGCGCGACAGCCTGGAGCGCGATGTGGTGATCAAGGAATGCTATCCCGGTGCCCTTTGCCGCCGGAATGGCGATCTGGTGGAACCCAACGACCCTTCATATCAGGAAGATCTGCGCGCGATCATCGACCTGTTCATTCAGGAAGCCCGCAACCACGCTCGGCTTGTCCACCCCAATATCGTCGATGTGCATCAGGTGTTCGAAGACAATGACACCGCGTATATCGCCATGGACCTGATCCGGGGTTGCGACCTGCTGGACTACGTCGAGAACCCGGAAAACGATGGCGGGCCCGACTTTATCGTTCAGGTCACCGAAAAAATGCTGTCGGCCGTGTCCTTCATTCACCAAAGCGGCATGTTGCATCGTGACATCTCGCCCGACAACATTCTTATCGACGAAAACGGCGATCCTGTTCTGATCGATTTTGGTGCGGCCCGGGAACAGGCAGCACATCAGAGCGCGGCTCTTCTGACGCTTCGCGTGATCAAGGACGGCTATTCCCCCCACGAATTCTATGTGCGCGGGGCCGAGCAAGGCCCAAGCAGCGACCTGTATGTTCTTGCGGCGACCCTGTACCACGCGATCAGCGGCGAACGCCCCATAGATGGCCAGACCCGCCTGAACGCCTTCAACAGCAGCCAGGATGACCCCTACACTCCGTTGGCCGGTCAATTTGAAGGTTATCCCGAGGGATTTCTGGAAGCGATTGACAAGGCGATGGAAGTTCACGCCACGGACCGGTTGCAAAACGCGCTGGAGTGGTTGCGGATGTTCCGTGGTCCGAGCGTGATGTTCGACAGCTTTGCCTATCGCCCTGTGTCGGTCATCGTCGGCATGGACCGCAAAGATGACGAGGAAGAAAAAGCCCGCATCAAGGCCGAAAGCGAAAATGCTGAGGCGGTGGTTACCGCCCTGCTCGCGGGCAACCAGGACATCGTCATCGGCAATGACGATGACAAAGATCTGGCCAAATTCGCGCCCAAGGCCGACGAGCCGGTTGCGGTAGACACCGTTGTACAAAACCGGTCAGGCGGCAGCGGCAAAATGATTGCCGGCCTTGCCGTAGTCGCAGCACTTGCGGCAGGTGGTTACATCTTTATGGAGAGCAACAAAGGCACCGATATCTCCAGCACCACGGAAATAGCCACACCTGCGGCCGAAACGGCGGAACCTGCGGTAATTGCCGCGGAACCCGCCGAAGAAAAGACCGAAGTTGCAGCCGCCCCAGTCGAAGAACCCCCAGAGGTTGCGGCGCCGGTCAGTGCAGACACCACCGCAGTCGAGACCCTTCAGACCGAAACGGAAACAGCAGTTGTCACACCTGCCGAACCCGTCACCATACAGGAAGAAGACCCCCAGGAGCAGCCTGTCGAGCAGACACAGGCCAAACCGGCGGCCCTGAACGAGGCCGAAGCAAAGACCGCCGAGGGAACAGCGGAAACAGAAACACCCGCGGCCCCGGCGGCACCGGTTAACCTCGCTGAAACGCAAGTTGCATTCGCTCATTGGGACGTAGAAATTCCTTTTGCGACCGCCAAACGCCGCGCCTCAACCGGTAACGTGATCGCCGTTACCGAGGTTGATCCGTCGCTTGACATGGGCGTCATCGGTGAATGGGTCCAACGCGGTGCCGCGATTTTCACACTGAATGGCAATCCAGTGCGCTCGGATGTGACGTTTGCCGCCCAAGTTCTGGATGACCTAAAGGTCGATCCGGACGGCTATATCCGGGTATCTGCACGCTATCGCCCATTGGGCAAGACCCGCGCTCAGAACGGATTGCTGGCGTTGCCTGCTCATCGCAAGCTCGGGCTGGAGAATGGGTTTGCCTTTGATATCCGTCACAACGGTGACGGCTGGCAGACGGTTGTCACCAGTGCCCCTGCAGGTAAAGCAGGCGGCCTTCGGCAAGGGGATGTTCTGCGGAATGAAACGCATACCGGTCTGGCCATTGACGGCCCGGAAAGCCTGGATGCTGTACTGGCCGATCTGGTCTCGGAAAATCAGCCCCAGGCACGGCTGACTGTGTTGCGCAACGGTGCGGACACGTCTGCCACCATGCCTTTGGCGAGGGAGTGATCGGACAGTTTGAAATGTGATCTGCCAGTGTGTGTTTGCTGAGGGTCGCGGGTCAAACCCGCAACCCTGACGGGAACCGGCCCGTCGCGGAAAGTTAAGTTAGTTCTCTGGTTTCTCAAATCGTAGGTGCCGCTGCGCATGTTGCGCGGAGGTGAGTAGCAGCCGCGCGGGACAGTCGTCCTGTGCCCAAAGTCAAAGGTGTCGACACCATGTTCAAATATAAAAGCCCTCTCAGCCGGCTTCTCGAAGGTGCCGGCAAAGCAAGAGAAACCGAAACCGAAGACGTTGCCGCCCCGGCGGAAGAAAGCCCGGAAAACAAGCAGCCGATCGCGGACTTCAACGCACTGCGCGCAGCGTTGGGCGGTGGAAACCTCTCGGCCGAAAGCTACGAAGAAGCCGACGAACTGATCCCTGAAGAAAAAATGCCAGACTTCGCTGAAGGCGAAACTGAAGTGGACTCCTCGGATGACGAAGCGCAGGTCGAAGTAGAAGACGCGGTAGCAGAACCGGAAGCCCCACAGCCCGAAGAGACACAGGATGATCAAGTTGTAACTCTGCACTTGACGACTGAAGTTACCAAAGTTGAGGCGGTTGAAGAAACCCCTGAGGCCGACGAAGCCGCAGTTGAAGTAATCGAAGACCCTGAAGAGCCGGAAACTCAGCCGGAACCGGAAGCCGTGCAGTCACACGAACCTCAAGTGATGCAGGTCGCCGAACCGGAAATCGTCCAGGTGCCTGAAACGGAAGTTGCACAGGCCCCGGAGGTCGAGGAAACCCCGGCAGCGCCCGTTGCCGCCGATGATCGCCGCAGCCGCGTGAAGACAACCTTCCTGGGGTTTGAGCGTGCCGACACACATGTGCAGGATCTGATGGAAACGGCCGAACCGGTCGCCAAATCCGAAGCTGCACAGGAGACCTTTCCTGTTGGCTGGCTGGTTGTCACATCCGGCCCAGGTCGTGGTGCGTGCATCACGCTGACTGAAGGCCTGATGCAGATCGGCCGCAATGACGATCAGGCCATTCAGCTGGACTTCGGCGACACAGGTATTTCGCGCAGCAACCACGCCGTGATCGCCTATGACCCCGAAGATCGCAAATGCTACCTGGGGCACGGCGGCAAGGCCAATCTTGTGCGCCTGAACGGCAAGCCGGTGCTCAGCACTGTGGCTCTGTCCAGCGGCGACCTGATCCGGATCAGCGAAACTTCGATCCGTTTCGCTGCTTTCTGTGATGACGGCTTTGACTGGCGGGATTCCTGATAGATGCTGGCGACCCCGGCATATGATATTGCACTGATCCTGGATCAGGGTCAGCGCGACACGCAGGAAGATGCGATTGCATCGCGCATGTTTGACGCGTGCAACGCAGGTTACGTGATCGTGGCCGACGGAATGGGCGGTCACGCTGCAGGTGAAATAGCTTCGGAGTTGGTGATCGCCGCCTGGCGCGGGGCACTGGACGCCGAGCTTGAGGCGGACACTCCAAGCGAAGCTGACCTGATCGACGCCCTGCCTCTGGCCGCCATGCAGGCCAATGCCGCTATCGCCAACCACAGCGAAGAACAGGGCGACGGATTCAACATGGGCTCGACCCTGCTTGGTCTTCTGCTGCTGGGCCAACGCGCGTTCTGGATTTCGATCGGTGACAGTCCGCTTTATTTGTTCCGGAATGGCCAGCTGACCCAGATAAATGAAGATCACTCGATGGCGCCCGTGATTGACGCACAAGCTGCCGAAGGTGCTCTGACCCTGGCCGAAGCGCAGGCTCACCCTGACCGCAATCAACTGACTTCGGTGGTCATGGGCGCCGCTATTCCCAAAGTCGATTGCCCTGAACAGCCTTTGAAGCTGGAAGCCGCTGATATCCTGATATTGGGCAGCGATGGGCTGCAATACCTCAACGACGCGGAAATTCGGTCCATCGTGACCGACAATGCGCAGGCCTTGGCACAGGATCTGGCGGATGCGTTGCTTCGCGCCCTGCAAGCCAAAAACGACCCCGATCAGGACAACGTATCAATCGCCGTGGTGAAACCGGCAATACCCTAACACAGGCAAAGCAACAGGACCCATGAGAAACCATCTGATCATATCAAGCCTGGCTCTCGCAGCCGCGACGGGCGCGGCCTCGGCGCAAGAGGCGTGCAGTACCTACGAGATTCAGCGAGGCGACAGCCTGCGGGAACTAGCGATACAGGTCTATTCGACTGAAGACTATCGGTTTATCTACGACGCGAACCGGGATGTCATCGGCTCGAACCCGAACATCATTCGGGTCGGCGATATTCTGACTTTCCCCTGCCTTGAAGAGGTCGGACGCGAGGCAGCAGTGCCGGATACCGAAGCCGGACGCATCGCCGCGGAAATGGCTGCCGAGTTGGTGAAAGCCGCAGAAGAGCGGGCCGAAAAAGCCATTGCCGACGCCGAAGCCCGCGTTGCAGCAGCCGAAGCCGAGGCCAAGAAGGCCAGCGAAGACGCTGTGATCGAGGCCAAAGCGGCGGCCAAAGAAGAAATTGAAGCCGCACGCGCCGAAGCTGCAGCGCTGATCCGCAACGCAGGCGACAATGAGCGGCCCGAGGTTCGGGATCGCCAGATTTTGCTGATCACCGGCGGAAATTATGCACCCTTCACGGATGAGGCACTGCCGAACCGAGGGTTATATACCTATCTGGTCGAAACCGCGATGCTGCGGGCCGCGCCCGAGCAATCCTACAAGATCCAGTTCGTCAACGACTGGTCGTCGCATCTGGATCTGCTGATGCCGACGCTGGCGTTCGACGCGACATTCCCCTGGTCGCGCCCCAATTGCGAAGAGGCCGAAGCCCTTTCGGACAAGGACCGTTCGCGGTGTGAGACCTACAATTTTTCCAACCCATTCTACGAGGTTGTTGACACCTTCTTCGCCCGCGAAGGTTCGGGCTATGAACAGACACTGACCTACGCGGATTTCGCGGGCACCACGATCTGCCGCCCCGAAGGCTGGTCTCTGTCGCACATGGATACGGTCGGCCTTTACGAGCCGGCGATCAAGTTGATGCGCCCGGTTTCACCGGATGACTGCTTTCATGCCGTCATGGATGGCACCGCCGACATCGTCGCCATCGAGGCCCACCTGGCGGTCGAGGCAATCGGTCGGCTGGGTTACGAACACCGCATCGTCGAAAACCCCAATCTGGCGGCGATCAAGTCGCTTAACATCATGACCCACAAGGACAATCCTGACGGGGAGGCAATCCTTGAGACGCTGAACCAGGGTCTGGCAATCATGCAGCAATCGGGCGAATGGCGCGACATCGTGTCGACCGCCCTGCGTCACCAAATGGAAAATGGCTAAGGCCGCAATCGGCCTGACACAAAAGAAAGTCTGGAGGAAGTGGACATGTTTAATATTGATCTGAAGAAAGTGGTAATGTCGGCCACCGCCGTCACAGCACTGAGCGCAACCGCGGCGGCGGCACAGGAAGCCTGTACCAACTACACCGTCGAGGATGGCGATACGATGGCAACCATCGCCATCGCGGCTTATGGAACGTCGAACTATCAGCCGATCTTCAACGCGAACCGCAACGTCATTACGAACCCGAACGCACTGGAACCGGGCCTGGTTCTGGCCCTGCCCTGTGAGGACGGCAGCCTGCCCAACGGTCAGACCGCACAGGAAATCATCGCGGCGGAAGAACAGCGCGCGGCCAGCGTAAAGCGGTCGAGCGTCTACCAACCGCCGATCAAACTGGTCACCGGCAATGGCTGGGCACCGTTTGCCGATGAATCGCTGAACGGCGGCGGTGCAATCACCCGCCTGGGCACCACTGCCCTGCAGCGTGGCGGCAACGCCCGCGACTATTCGGTCAGCTTCGTGGACGACTGGAACTCGCACCTGGAAACGCTGCTGCCTTTGGGGGCGTTTGACGTATCCATGGCGTGGAACATGCCCGACTGCACCAACCGCACCTACGAATGGTCGTGGGAAACTGAAGTGCGCTGCACCCAGTTCGACTCGTCCGTTCCGGTTTATGACATCGTGGTCGGGTTCTACACCCTGCCGGAAAGCAGCTATGCAAGCGCGACAACTTTCGAAGAGCTGAAAGGGTCCACCATCTGCCGCATGGACGGCTGGTTCATCCACGATCTGGAACAGGAAGGCCTGCACAACGGCGAATCCATGACCCTGATGCAACCCATCACCGCGCGCGAATGCCTCGACGCTGTTCTGACAGGTACCGCCGACGTCGCGACGTTCGAAGTTCAGTTGTTCTCGGACACCATGGTCGAAATGGGCCTGAACCAGAACGACATGGTGGAAAACCCCTTCGTGACCTCGCTGTCTTCGCTGCGCTTCATCAGCCACCGGAGCAACCCGTTCGGCAAGCAGTATCTGGCGATGCTGAACAAGGGCCTGAACGAAATGCGTGAATCCGGCGAATGGTACGCCATCGTTTCTGACACGCTGCGCGAGCACAACGAGAAACTTATGGCAGCTTCGAACTGATCCCTCGGTTCAGCTGATACACTGGGGCCGGTTCCGCAACCGGCCCCTTTTTTGTTCGTGATAACCCAGTGCCCTGGCCTGGACATGGTGGTTGGGCGCCGCATCACGGAACTGAAAGAAGCCTAAGCTGATCGCCTTTTTGTCCTTTGTATCCGGGATTATTCTGGACACGGTGACCGTCGGACGGCGGGAAATGAAGCGGCTGCATTATCTCAGCCTGCCAGCGCCAATATCCAAATAACGGCACTCGGTCTGCTTTCGGACGGGCAAAAAACACCCCAACTACGGGAAACCCCCAATATCGGAAGCTGCCGGGTTTGATATTCTGACCCCAACAGCACCGGTGAGGCCTGAGCCTCTCCACTCACTTGAAAAGGGACTGACTTTGGGGGTCAGTCCCTTTTTACTTGGCTCATTGGATATTTACTATCTGTAAAGGGCCGCACAGATACGCGCGGCCCTGGATAATTTTACCCGATAATGGCGTTCAACGTCGCGCTGGGGCGCATGACCGCGGCTGCCTTCGTCGGATCTGCGTGATAGTATCCACCCAGATCGGCGGGCGCGCCTTGCGCCGCAGCCAGTTCGGACAGGATTTGCTCTTCCTTGTCGGCAAGTTCTTTGGCAACCGGGGCAAACTCGGCGGCCAGATCGGCGTCATCGGATTGCGCAGCCAGCGCCTCGGCCCAATATCGTGCAAACCAGTAGTGGCTGTCGCGGTTGTCGGGCTGGCCAACCTTGCGGCTGGGCGATTTGTTGTTGTCCAGAATGCCTTGCGTCGCGGCTTCGGCTGCAGCCCCTAGAACACCCGCCTTGGCGTTGCCCTTGCTGTCGGCCAGGAAATTCAGCGATTCACCCAGCGCACAGAACTCACCCATCGAGTCCCAGCGCAGGTGGTTTTCCTCCACCAACTGCTGCACGTGTTTGGGCGCCGAGCCACCCGCACCGGTCTCAAACAGACCGCCGCCATTCATCAGTTTGACGATCGACAGCATCTTGGCCGACGTGCCCAGTTCAAGGATCGGGAACAGGTCGGTCAGGTAGTCACGCAGGACGTTGCCGGTGATCGCGATGCTATCCTTGCCTGCTGTAATGGTCTCCAGCGACTGACGGGTCGCCTCACGCGGGGCCATGATCAGGAACTTGTCCGCGACGCCAGCCGCCTCAAGCGCCGGTTTGACGTATTTGATCAGCTCTGCGTCATGGGCGCGGTTTGCGTCCAGCCAGAAGATCGCCTCGGAACCGGTCAGGCGCTGACGGTCCATCGCCAGCTCAATCCAGTTTTCGATCGGAGCCATTTTGACGGTGCAGGACCGCCATATATCGCCCTTTTCGACCTCATGCGAATGCAGCGTCTCACCATTGGCCAATACGATACGGATCGTGCCATCGGCGGGTGCTTGGAAGGTGGTCGGGTGCGAGCCGTATTCTTCCGCCTTCTGCGCCATCAAGCCCACATTGGCCACGGCACCGGCAGTTGCCGGGTTCAGCGCGCCGTTGGCTTTGAAGAAGTTGATGGCCTCATCATAGACGGGCGCATAACAGCGGTCGGGAATCACGCAGTTGGTGTCACCCTTCGCGCCGGTTTCGTCCCAGCCCTTGCCGCCTGCGCGGATCACCGCGGGCATCGACGCGTCGATAATCACGTCCGACGGGACGTGCAAGTTGGTGATGCCCTTGTCGCTATCGACCATGTACATCGACGGACGGTCCGCCTTGATCGCGTCGATCGCGGCCATGATGTCGGCATTGTCCTTCACGCGATCCAACAGATCACCCAGACCAGAGTTCGGGTTCACACCCAAGGCATCCAGTTCCGGGCCAAACTTCTCGAACACCGGTGCCAGCCATGCCTTGACCGCATAGCCGAAGATGATCGGGTCACTGACCTTCATCATCGTCGCCTTCATGTGCAGCGAGAACATGGTGCCATCTTTTTTAGTGTCCTCGATGGCGTCCGCCAGGAACGAAGACAGCGCCTTGACCGACATGAAGGTCGCGTCGGCAACAGTGCCTTCGGCCAGAGGCCAGGCATCTTTCAGAACGGTCACGCTGCCGTCCTTGCCAACAAATTCGATCTTGGCATCACCCGCCTGAGCAGCCGTGATGGTGGCTGATTTCTCATTGGCATAGAAATCGTTGCCAGACATGGAAGACACTTTGGTTTTGCTGTCCGACACCCACTCACCCATCGAATGCGGGTTCTTCTGAGCGTAGTTCTTGACCGCACGGGCCGCGCGACGATCCGAGTTGCCCTCACGCAGAACCGGGTTAACAGCCGAACCTTTGATGGCATCATAACGTGCGCGGATCGCCTTTTCCTCGTCAGTCGAAGGCTCTTCCGGGTAGTCCGGAATATTGTAGCCCTGCGATTGCAGCTCTTCGATGGCTGCAACCAGCTGCGGGACCGACGCCGAGATATTCGGCAGCTTGATCACATTGGCATCCGGCGTCTTCACCAGCTCACCCAGTGCGGCCAGATCGTCTGTGATGCGCTGATCTTCGGTCAGGTTCTCGGGGAAGGTTGCCAGAATGCGGCCCGCCAGCGAAATATCCTTGGTGCCGACACTCACGCCAGCGGCCGAAGCGAACTTGCGAATGATGGGCAGGAACGATGCGCTCGCCAGCTCCGGCGCTTCGTCTACAATGGTATACAATATATCGAAGTTCGATTTTTCTGCCATATTCCCTTACCTTTTTTAAGCCTTTCAGGGGCGTGCGATCCAAGAGTTGATGCCACATCAACGTGGCGCGGCAGGGGCACGATCAGGATGCTGCCCCTTGGTTACTCTGATTTGACAGGGCCTCCCATAAAACAGGATGGCCCCGGGATCAATCACCGGAACGCGCGCAAATTGACACGGGGTTGGGTGAACCAGATGAAACGGCGCAGAAAAAGGGTCGGCCTTGCTGCCTCAGACGCCCCAGGTGTCGCTCAGACGATAGCCGCCCGGCCAAGGGTCATCGGGATCCAGCATGTGTTGGTGAATGCCGGTAATCCAGCCCTGGCCGCTGATCTCCGGGACAATAGCCGCGCGATCGCCCAGCCGTGTTGCCTCGACGATTCGACCGGTAAAACGCGAACCGATGATGGAAATGGCTTCGAACGTTTGGCCGACCTGCATCTGTCCTTTGGCGGCCATCAACGCCATGCGTGCCGAGACCGCCGTGCCGGTGGGTGAGCGATCGACTTTACCCGGTTGAATGGCCACGGCGGACTTGCCGCGCACCCCTTCGGGAGCTTCCTCCAAAGGACCGCAGAAGGCACAGAAGGAGATGTGATCCCAATCCGGGTTTTCGGGATGGGAAAAACCAATCTGTTCATTCGCCGCATTTGTGATTGCAACACCCATACGCGCGATATCACGCGCCTCATCTTCGGTGATCTCAAAGCCCAGAGCGGCGGTATCGACGACAACGAAACTGTCGCCTCCAAAGGCCGTATCGACCTGCAACGTTCCGACGCCCGGAACTTCGAGTGGAACGCCGAGCTTGTCGGCAAAGCTGGGCAGGTTCTGCACAAAGATACGTCTGGCCTTGCCGCCCTCGCACTCGGCCCGGACACGGACCAGGCCGCCGGGCGCCTCCAGCGTCAGATGGGTTTCGGGCTCCTGCATCGGGATGATGCCGCCATCCAGCAACACGGTCGATACGCAGATCGAATTCGATCCGGACATCGGCGGCGTATCTTCAGGTTCCATGATGATAAAACCCGCATCAGCGTCAGGATGTTTGGGCGGCACCAGCAGGTTTACATGCCGAAATACTCCGCCCCGCGGTTCGTTCAGGACAAAATTTCGTAAGGTCTGATCATTTGCGATGAATGAACGCTGGTCCCACAGCGTGTCGCCCGGGGGCGGCGCGACACCGCCAACGATCACATCCCCGACCTCGCCTTCGGCATGGGCTGAAATCACATGAATTGTCTTCACGCTGCGCATGAGGGCTCCTTAAAACCGGGTGGCAGAAAAGGGATCAGGGGAAATCTCAGGAGTATTATCGACAAGGATGTCGGCAACCATTTCAGCGGTCCCTGCTGACTGGGTCAAACCCAGATGACCATGGCCAAACGCATAGATCACATTGCGTGAACGGCGTGCAGGGCCAATCACCGGAATACTGTCGGGCAGCGACGGGCGGAATCCCATCCATTGCGTGCCACCTTCGGTCCTGAGCCCCGGCAGAAACTGCGTCGCCTTTTGCAAAAGGGTGTCCGCCCGCCGGAAGTTCGGAGGCAGCTTCAGCCCACCAAGCTCGACAGCACCCCCGATGCGCACGCCGCCGTTGATGCGACTGGCCACGAATCCGTGGCGGGAAAAGGTCAGATGCATCCGCAGATCGAAGGCGCCTTCTGGCAAGGTCGTGTTATAGCCGCGCTCGGTCTCCAGCGGGATGTGATCGCCCAGAGTGCGCGCCAGTTCATGCGACCACGCACCGGAAGCGACGACAACTTTGTCGGCCTCAACCGTTCCACCGGCATGGCTCAAGTGCACCGATGTGTCCCGGGGAGTAACGGCGCGAATTTCCATTTGCTCGATCCGGCCGCCGCGATCCAGAAACGCTTGCGCCAGATGGCCTACCCAAGTTTTTGGATCGACCGTGTTCATCCAACCCGGTGTGAAACCGGCATGAGTAAAGCGGGGGCTGAGACCAGGCTGCAACTCGGCAATGGCTTCACGGTTTTCCAGCAGTTCAAACGCGATCCCGTGACGGCGGCGTGTTTCCCATCCGGGCAGGCTGGCACGAAACTCTGCCTCGCCTTCATAAAGCTGCATCTGACCATCCCGCTGAATCAGCGCGTCGCCATCGACGTCCGAAATCAGACGCTCCAGCGCAGCGCCCGACAGGCGCATGAGGCCCGCCTGTGCGGCCAGAAGCTCGTGATACCGGCGCGGACGGCTGGCCTGCCAGAACCGCATCATCCAGGGCGTGATCTTCAGGGCATATGCAGGGGGAATTGACAAAGGCCCCAGCGGATCCAGCAACCATTTGGGTGCCTTGCGCATGATGCCCGGCGTCGCCAGCGGCTCGACCTCGGTCAGGGCAAACGCTCCGGCATTGCCGGCAGAAGCCTGCGCCGCGACGCCTTCGCGGTCCAGCACGCGAACATTATGACCCCGACGCTGCAGCTCAAGCGCAGTTGTTATGCCGATGACACCGGCACCGATTATCACAACATCCGAATGCTTCACGTCGCAATCCCGGCTTTGAACCGATCATTTTCGGCAAAGATCAGCTTCGCCTCGGCCATGACATGGGCCTGCCCGGTAATCGAGGGTATGACACCTCCATTCGGGCCCGGCTGATAAGACAGGCGATAGGTGCTTCCGATCACAGATTCCTGCACGATCTCCTCGCCCGGGGCCAGTTTTCCATCCGCCGCCAAACAGGCCAGCCGTGCCGAACTACCGGTGCCGCAGGGCGAGCGGTCGTAATTGTCATCCGGACACAGAACAAAGTTGCGGCTATGAACGCCATCCGTCGAAGACGTTCCCTGAAAGATCACATGATCAACCGGTTCACCCTGTTCGCCGCCAATACCCTGCGCGATCGAGGCTTCGCGGATGGCCACGGCCATATTCGTCAGCTTTGCGATATTCCCGACACAAACCGGAATTGGACTGTGATCGACAATAAAGAACCAGTTGCCACCATAAGCCAGATCGCCCGTCACCGGCCCGTACGCTGGCACGTCCAGGGTGACAGAGCGCTGTACCCGGCGGCTTTCGATGTTTGTCACGGTCACTGTGTTTGCGTCATGCAATTCGACCGTCACCACCCCCGCAGGAGTTTCGATGCGATGGGTGCCCTGCCCGATCCGACCCAAGTGGGCCAATGTCACGGTCAGACCAATGGTGCCATGACCACACATGCCAAGCACTGCGTCTACGTCAAAATAGATCACGCCGGTCACACAAGTCGGATCAACCGGTTCGACCAGCAATGCGCCGACCATGGCCGGTTGCCCGCGCGGCTCGAGCATGATGGAGCGGTAAAACTCCTCATGCTCGGTTGCCAGTCGCCGGGCTCGTTCGGCCATGGGGCCATTGCCCAGATCAGGTGCGCCATCCAGGATAACCCGCGTGGGCTCGCCCCCGGTATGGCTGTCGATCACATGCATTCAGCGATCACCCCGCCCTGCGCTGACCAGTCGGCGAACCAGCTTTTGAACAGTTCATACTGCTGTTCACAATAGTTGCGCTGTGCATCATTCAACTCATCGCTTTCGTTATAGTGCAGGCGGTATTCCGGTTCACCGTTCAGCACTAACAGATGCTTGTAATAGAGCACCAGATCGGGGCCTTCGTCAAAGCTGGAAAGAACATGGAACGCCTCGGTCAATTCCTGAGCGCGCAAACGGGCCTCGGCGCTTCCGGTGGCGGCTTTTTGCGACAACGCCGCCAGCAACAGCGCCTCGCGCGGCAGCGCATTGCCGATTCCGGTGATCGAACCGGTCGCGCCGCAGTTTACAAAGCCATGAAAGACTTCGGTATCGACGCCTACCATCAGGGTCACGTTGTCATCCTGACTGGTGATGTTCTCTGCTGCGTAGCGCAGATCGTCCTTGCCACCGAATTCCTTGAATCCGATCAGATTGGAGTGTTCGGCCCGCAGCGCAAAGAACAACTCGGCGCGGGTGGCGAATCCGTAATAGGGGCTGTTGTAGATCACGGCAGGAATGTCGGGCGCCGCAGTCAGAATATCCCTGAAATGGTTCTTCTGCGCCGCCGGCGAACTGCCACGTGACAGAACGCGCGGGATCACCATCAGGCCGGCGGCGCCCACTTTTTGCGCGTGGGCGGCATGGGCCACGGCGGATTTTGTGTTAATGGCCCCGGTGCCCACGACAACCGGAAGGCCGGCGGCTACCAGACGCTCGACCCCCTCCACCCGCTGTTCGTCGGTCAGCAGGGGCCAATCCCCCATCGAACCGCAATAGACAACCGCCGACATCCCTGCATCGATCATCTCCTGACCCTTGCGGACCAGTGCGTCATAATCCGGTTTGCGGTCCGGTGTGCAGGGCGTCATGAGGGCGGGCATGGTGCCGGTGAAGACATTTTTGGGCATGGGGCAAGTCCTTTGGAAGCAGCGTTTCGTACGGCAGGAGGAAATCAGGTCAGAGCCGTTTCGAATCGGAATAACGGATATTGGATACAAAATCCATAAAAATTCTGCGCCAAAGCAAAACGCGCCGAACCGGTGGCTCGACGCGCTGTTTGATCAGGGTTCAGGTGTCAGATTCAGCGCAGGCGCTGCCCGGTTTCGGGGTCGAACAGTAATGCGCGGTCAGGTCGGACCGAAATGCCAATTCGCTCGCCCTGCGTGCTGCGTTGATCGTCGCGTTCTTCGACAATCATCCGGTCGCCATTCGGCGTTACCAGGTAAGAATACGACACCCCGCCAAGCGCTTCGGTCAGGTCAACGGTGCAGGTCTCGCTGCCGCGATCAATCTGGATATGCTCTGGCCGAATGCCCAGCGTGACCTTGTTGGCCCCCGAAGGCACGGACGCCGTAACCGGAATCGACTGATTGAGTGCAGGATGACTGACCTGACCATCAACGACATCGCATTCCAGAAAATTCATCGCGGGCGAGCCAATGAAACCGGCCACAAACCGATTGTCCGGATCACGGTACAAATCCATCGGAGCGCCGACCTGTTCGATCCGCCCGTCCCGCAGCACAACGATCTTGTCGGCCATGGTCATCGCTTCGACCTGATCGTGCGTGACATAAATCATCGTCGCGCCGATTTCGTTGTGCAGTCGCGCAATCTCGACCCGCATCTCGACCCGCAACTCGGCATCGAGGTTCGAAAGCGGCTCATCAAACAGGAACACTTCGGGCCCGCGAACGATGGCGCGCCCGATGGCCACCCTTTGCCTCTGGCCACCCGACAAAGCCTTCGGCTTGCGTTTCAGGTACTGGTCCAGCTTCAGAATTTCCGATGCTTCGTGCACCTTCTTGTCGATTTCGGTTTTCGAGACGCCATTCATGCGCAAACCAAAGCCCATGTTCTCCGCCACCGACATGTGCGGGTAGAGAGCATAGGTCTGAAACACCATTGCCACGCCACGTTTGGCCGGGTCCATATGGGTTACATCCCGCGAACCGATGTTGATTTGCCCTTCGGTCGTTTCCTCAAGCCCGGCGATCATGCGAAGAAGGGTGGACTTGCCGCAACCTGACGGACCCACAAATACGCAGAATTCACCATCTTCGATCTCAAGATCTATGCCGTGAATGACCTGTGTCTGGCCGTACCGCTTGATCGCGCCGTTTAGTGTAACTCCGGTCATGTCGCATGCATCCTGTCTTTGCGGGTGGTCCTACGGGATTCTGGGAATTGCCATGCCTGAGCTTCGGCACCGATCTGATCGGCCACATGGCGGACACGGGGAATCCAGGCTTCGAGCTGGGTGAAATCCATCCGTTCCGTGAAGCCGGTTACGGAAATTGCGCCCAACATGCGCCCGCCCGAAGTCAGGATCGGGCATGCGATGCAGATGATGCCGGGCTCGTGCTCTTCATCGTCGATCGCATATCCGCGCTGCCGGATCAGTTCCAGATCCGCGCGTAGCGCCTGTTCCGAGGTAAGTGTCTTGTCGGTAAACCGGTGATAGCTTTGTTGCGACACCGCCTTGGTCAACGCCTCGTCATCCAGATGCGCCAACATCGCCTTGCCGACGCCTGTGCAGTATGCGGGGCCGACTTTGCCAGCTTGCGAGAACATCTCGACCGGCTGCGCTGCGTTACGTTTGTCGACATACAAAACCTGACTGGAATCAAGCTGTGCAAGGTGAACTGTTTCCCCTGTTTCCTGACTTAGCGCGTCGAGAAACGGGCGGGCAATCGGGGCCAGTGAGCTTTGGGTCCAGGCATCATGCGCCAACCGCACCAACCTCAGGCCAGGTGCATAGGTCTGACGGTCGGGATCGTAGGACAACATCCTTTGGTGGGTCAGCGATTGCAGAAACCGGTACAACGTCGCCTTGGGGAAACTGCTGTTGTCCAGCAGCTCCGCGAAACGGACCGGGCGTCCGAATGCAGCCACCTGATCCAGCACATCGCATGCTTTCCCAATTGTTCCTTCACCTGCCACGGGCGCTTTTCTCCTCCGTTTGCCCACGGCCGACAGCACGTGGGTCTTGACAAGACTAACCGAGTCGATGTGTAGTTTTCAATATATAAAACTAAGTTTCACTATGTGGAACCTAAATGTGGAAGCTAAGGGAGGAAACCATGCATTCCATCTACAAGCGCACAACGGCCGCGCTGGCCATGAGCGTTGCACTTGCCGTTCCGGCCTATGCCGAACTCACTGGTGAGCTGCGGATTTTCCTGGACACATCCAACCCGGCGCCGCGCGCGACGATGGAAGCGATGATCGGCCGCTTCGCTGAAAAGCACCCGGGGCTGGAAATCGAAACCACAGTGATCGACCGCGAGGCGTATAAGACGCAAATCCGCAACTTCCTGACCGCCGACACACCGGACGTTGCCACGTGGTATGCCGCCAACCGCATGAAGCCTTATGTCGAAGCAGGCCTGTTCGAGGATGTTTCGGACCTGTGGGCCGAGCCTGAGATTGCTGAAAACCTCGCCTCGACCAAGGGCGCGATGACCATCGATGACAAGCAATGGGGTGTACCCTACACCTACTACCAGTGGGGAGTTTATTACCGCAAAGACATCTTTGATGAGTTGGGCCTTAGCGAACCCACCACCTGGGAAGAGGAACTGGCCAACTGCCAGAAAATCGTCGACTCAGGCCGCGCCTGCTATACCATCGGCACCAAATTCCTGTGGACCGCAGGCGGCTGGTTCGACTACCTGAATATGCGCACCAACGGCTTCGACTTCCACAACCAGCTTGCCAATGGCGAAATCAGCTGGGAAGACGACCGGGTCAAGCAAACCTTCGCCAACTGGAAACAGTTGATCGACATGGGCGCATTCATCGACAATCACCAGACCTATAGCTGGCAAGAAGCTCTTCCCTTCATGGTCAACGGCGAAGCGGCTGCATATCTGATGGGGAATTTCGCTGTCGCGCCGCTAAGGGATGGCGGCTTGACCGACGATCAGCTGGACTTCTACCAGTTCGTGTCCATCAACCCTGATGTCGAAATGGCTGAAGATGCCCCGACAGATACATTCCACATTCCTGCGAACGCATCGAACAAGGAAGCAGCGCGTGAGTTCCTGCGCTTTGTGGTCTCTGCGGAAGAGCAGACCGAAATCAACAATGGCTCGAACCTTGGGCAATTGCCGGTGAACGCACAATCCTCGGTG
Organism: Ruegeria sp. AN11; assembly: GCF_056536005.1. Lineage (NCBI taxonomy): Bacteria > Pseudomonadati > Pseudomonadota > Alphaproteobacteria > Rhodobacterales > Roseobacteraceae > Ruegeria > Ruegeria sp. AN11. The sequence goes on from NZ_JBQFJD010000002.1 coordinate 314,195, forward strand.
GATGATGACAAGTTCCTCCAGCAGGGCTTCCAGATGTTGTCGTCGAACAGCCCGGGCGGCGTGGCGCAATTCTGGGACCGGGATGCACCGGCGGAAATGGCAAAAGTGTCTATGGAAGGCTTCCAGGAATTCATGGTCAAACCGGACAATCTGGACCGTATCCTGGCCAAGCTGGAACGCGCACGTGAGCGCATTTACGAAAACTAATCCGGTTGGGCCGGGCACACGCCCGGCCTGCACCTGAACCTGTGTAAGGCGGGTGCCAACCTGCCTTGCTCCTTCCACCTAAACCATGAGTATCCGCATGTCTGCCGTCGACGTCCCCGAACAGGAAAGCTGGTTTCACAGAAATCAGCAGCGCATCGCGCCCTGGCTGTTTCTGGCCCCCGGCCTGCTGTTCTTTATGGTCTATGTGATCATTCCGGTGTTTCAGTCCTTTAACCTGTCGCTTTATGAATGGGACGGTCTTGGTGCGGCTGAATATGTCGGGTTCCGCAACTACGAGGATTTGTACTGGGAATGGGTTGATCGGGATGCATTTTACATCTCTCTCAAAAACAACCTGATCTGGCTGATCCTGTATCTGGCTGCGATTCCCGCCGGCTTGTTCATTGCGCTGTTCCTGAACCAAACGGTCTGGGGCATTCGCCTCTACAAGTCGCTTTTCTTCTTCCCGTTCGTCATCTCTCAGGTCGTTGTGGGCCTCGTCTTCACATGGTTCTACGATCCGACTTTCGGACTTCTCAACGAGTTCCTGGGTTTTTTTGGCGCCGGACCGCTGAATGTCCTAGGAGACGAACGTTTTGTCACCTATGGCATCATCTTGGCGGGCCTCTGGCCTCAAACCGCGTATTGCATGATCTTGTACCTCACCGGTTTGAATGCCGTTGACCCCGAACAGATCGAAGCTGGGCGTCTTGATGGAGCCAAAGGCATGCGGATGCTCTGGCACATCATCCTGCCGCAACTGCGCCCGGCCACTTTCATCGCCTTCGTTGTCACCATCATCGGTGCTCTGCGCAGCTTTGACCTTATCTCGATCATGACGCAGGGCGGCCCCTTCGGTTCCTCCCGCGTCTTGGCTTACTACATGTTCGAGGTCGCCCTGTCCGAATACGGCTTCCGCATGGGGTACGGCGCGGCCATCGCGGTCATCCTGTTCCTGATCATGCTGTGCTTCATCGCTTATTTCCTCTGGTCAATGTACCGCGAAGAGAAGGGGCACTGAGATGTTTCCCAAACCCATCGAAAAACAACCCCGCTCGGCGCAGATTACCTATCAGGCCATGCTGCCACTGGCGCTGCTTCTGTGGTTGGGACCATTGCTGGCCGTCGCGCTGTTCTCTGTCAAACCGGCAGCGGATTTCACCAATGCAAACTACTGGGGCATGCCCTCCAGCTTTGAAGGCGCGTTCAACTACGGTCAGGTATTCTTCAACTCGGACATGCCGCGCTATCTGCTGAACTCGTTCATGATCACCATCCCAACGGTGATCGGAGCGGTCGCGCTCAGCTGCATGACGGGGTTTGCGCTGGGGATCTACAAATTCAAGTCAAACATCTGGATCTTCTTCATGTTCGTGGCGGGCAACTTCGTGCCGTTCCAGATCCTGATGGTTCCCGTGCGCGACCTGACGCTGCAACTGGGTCTCTACAATACAAAAACAGGGCTGGTCCTGTTCCACATCGCCTTCCAGACCGGGTTCTGCACCCTGTTCATGCGCAACTTCATCCGCGCCCTGCCCTTTGAACTGATCGAGGCCGCCCGGGTCGAAGGCATCAGCGAGTGGCGTATCTTCTGGTATGTCGTTCTGCCGCTTATGAAGCCTGCAATCGCTGCCCTCAGCGTCCTTATCTTCACGTTCATCTGGAACGACTACTTCTGGGCCGTGGTTCTGACCCAAGGCGCAGAAAGCCAGCCCGTGACAGCCGGTATCACAAGTTTCAACGCTCAGTTCCGGGCCGCCTACCAGTTAATGAGCGCAGGCTCGATCGTCGCCGCTTTGCCGCCTGTGGCCATGTTCTTTCTCATGCAGAAACACTTCATCGCGGGTCTGACCCTCGGAGCAGTCAAATGACCAAAATCACCTTTATCGGTGCGGGTTCCACGATCTTCATGCAGAACATAGTGGGCGACGCGCTGCTGACCCCCGCGCTTGCCGACAGCCATTTTGCACTGATGGATATCAACCCGGTGCGCCTGGCGGAAAGCGAGGCCGTAGCAAGGGCGATGATCCGTTCGGTTGGAACCGGCGCGACCGTGTCCACCCACACCGACCGTCGGTCAGCATTGGATGGGGCGGACTTCGTAATCACCGCGTTCCAGGTCGGGGGATACCAGCCCTGCACTGTCACCGATTTCGAGATCCCCAAGCAATATGGCTTGCGTCAGACCATCGCCGACACGCTGGGGGTTGGCGGCATCATGCGCGGGTTACGGACCGTTCCGGTTCTCTGGGACGTGGCGCAGGACATGATGCAGCTTTGTCCCGACGCGACGCTGCTGCAATACGTCAACCCGATGGCCATCAATACATGGGCCCTGGCGGAAAGATTCCCGTCGCTGAAACACGTGGGCCTCTGCCATTCGGTCCAGAACACGGTCGAGGAACTGGCCCACGATCTGGACTTGCCCAAAAGCGATATCCGCTACCGGGTGGCCGGCGTCAATCACGTCGCCTTCTTCCTTCGACTCGAGCACGCGGGGCGCGATCTCTACCCAGCCCTGCGGCAAGGCTACGCCACCGGGAAGCTTCCCAAAGCCCCTCTTTTGATGCCGCGTTGCCCCAACAAGGTGCGCTACGAGGTGATGGACCATTTGGGCTATTTCTGCACGGAAAGCTCCGAGCATCTGGCCGAATACGTTCCGTGGTTCATCAAGGACGGGCGCGATGATCTGATCGAGCAGTTCTCGATTCCGCTGGACGAGTACCCGACCCGGTGCGAGGAACAGATCGCCGACTGGCAGCAGAAGGCAAAAACTCTGACTGATGGGGGCAACATAGACGTGATCCGCAGTCACGAATTCGCCGCCGACCTCATGAACGCCATCATCACAGACGAACCTTATACGGCCTACGGCAACTTGCCAAACACCGGCCAGATTCCGCAACTTCCATTGGGCGCTGCGGTGGAAACGCCATGTCTGGTGGACAGCAACGGTGTTCAGCCTTCGATTGTGGCTGATGTTCCGCCACAACTGATCGCCCTGATGCGCACTCAGATCAACGTGCAGGAATTGACCGTCCGCGCCCTGACCGAGCAGAACCCGGAGCATATCTATCACGCGGCCATGATGGACCCACACACCGCAGCGGAACTGGACCTGCGGCAGATCCGAGGCCTGGTTACCGATCTGCTGACTGCCCATTCCGACTGGCTTCCCGATTGGTGCCGCCCGGCCCGCGCGGCCTGACCTTCATCTTTTCACAAATACTCAAACCCAACCCGAACCACGAAAAGCAAAACAAGAAATGAAAAAGCGCCGCTCACAACACTGGTACGGAAAACTCGACAAAGATGGGTTCATCCATCGCTCCTGGATGAAAAACCAGGGATTTCCTGATCATGCCTTTGACGGGCGCCCAATCATCGGCATTTGCAACACCTGGTCTGAATTGACACCCTGCAATTCAGGCCTGCGCGATCTGGCCGAGGGCGTGAAACGCGGCGTTTGGGAGGCCGGTGGCTTTCCCGTCGAATTCCCGGTGATGTCGCTGGGCGAAACCCAGATGAAGCCCACCGCCATGCTGTTCCGCAATCTGCTGGCGATGGATGTCGAGGAATCTATCCGCGCCTATGGCATCGACGGCGTCGTGTTGCTGGGCGGTTGCGACAAGACCACGCCGGGCCAGTTGATGGGTGCGGCCTCGGTTGATCTGCCCTCGATCGTCGTCAGCTCGGGCCCGATGCTGAACGGCAAGTATCGCGGGCAGGATATCGGTTCCGGCACCGACGTGTGGAAATTCTCCGAGGCTATACGCGCGGGGGAAATGACCCTGCAGGATTTCATGAACGCAGAATCCGGCATGTCCCGCAGCGCAGGTGTTTGCATGACGATGGGCACGGCCTCGACCATGGCGTCTCTGGTCGAGGCGATGGGCATGAGCCTGCCGACCAACGCTGCCCTGCCCGCTGTCGACGCCCGCCGCATGGCGCTGGCGCATATGACCGGCAAGCGGATTGTCGAGATGGTCGACGAAGACCTCAAACCCTCGGACATCCTGACCAAAGAAGCTTTCGAGAACGCCATCCTCGCCAATGCCGCCGTCGGTGGTTCGACCAATGCGGTTGTCCACCTGCTGGCTCTGGCCGGTCGTGTTGGCGTGGATCTGACACTCAAGGATTTCGAGATCGGGTCCGAAATTCCCCTGCTGGTCAACTGCATGCCTTCGGGAAAGTACTTGATGGAGGATTTCTGTTACGCAGGCGGCGTTCCGGTTGTTCTGAACGAGCTCAAACCCTTTCTGCGCCCGGCCAGAACAGTTTTGAACAAGGATATTTCCGCCCATTACGAGGGTGCCGAATGCTTCAACACAGACGTCATCCGTCCCTTTGCCGATCCGGTGAAACCCGCCGCGGGCCTGCGGGTTCTTCGCGGCAATCTTGCACCCAACGGTGCCATCGTGAAACCTTCGGCGGCCACGGACGCTCTGCTTGAAACCGAAGGCGAGGCATATGTTTTCGAGAGTATCGAAGACCTAAAGGCCAATATCGACCGCGACGATCTGCCGGTGACGCCCGAAACTATTCTGGTCCTCAAAGGATGCGGCCCCAAAGGTTATCCGGGGATGCCCGAGGTCGGCAACATGCCGATCCCCGCCAGGCTGGTGAAAGAGGGCGTGCGCGACATGATCCGCATTTCCGACGCCCGTATGTCCGGCACCGCATATGGCACTGTCATCCTGCATGTCAGCCCCGAGGCGCAGGCCGGTGGCACGCTGGGCTTGGTCAAAACCGGTGAGCGCATCCGGGTTTCCGCCAGCAAGGGCGAACTGGAACTGTTGGTCGATGAAAAGGAACTGGACGCCCGCCGCGCCGCGTGGCAACCGGACGACCCCCATTATTCCCGCGGCTACGCGAAACTCTATATCGACCACGTGCTACAGGCCGATCAGGGAGCAGACCTTGATTTCCTTGTCGGCAAAGACACCCGCCTTGTGACCCGAGAGAGCCACTGATGACCCAAGCCGCCACATTCCACGACCTCAACGGCGCGTCCGTTTTCATCACCGGCGGCGGATCGGGCGTCGGAGCGTCCCTGACCGACGGATTCCTCGCACAGGGCGCAAATGTTGCCTTCATTGGCCGCTCGGACGCCAGCGCTTTTGTCGACGAGATGCACGAGAAGCACGAGCGCGCACCGTTGTTCTTGCAGGGCGACATCACCGATACAGAGTTGCTGCACGCGACCATGGCAAAAGCCGCCGAGGCTTACGGGCCGATCAAGGTGCTGGTCAATAACGCTGCGAACGACAAACGGCACGGACTGTCCGAAACCACCACGGAGTTCTGGGACTGGATGATTGAGGTAAACCTCAAGGCTTATTACTTCGCGTGCCAGGAGGCCGCGCGGCAAATGCAGGAGGCCGGCGGGTCGATCATCAATTTCTCTTCAATCAGCTACATGATGGGCAACGCGGGATATCCGATCTACACCACATCGAACGCCGGGATCACGGGGATGACAAGGTCGCTTGCGCGCGAGTTGGGTCCGCAGAAAATCCGCGTGAACGCGCTGGCCCCCGGTTGGGTTCTGACGCAGAAACAGCTGGACATGTGGGCCACGCCCGAGGATTTGGCGGCACATATGGAGCGCCAATGTCTGAAAGAACACCTGACACCGGACGACATGATTGCGCCGACACTGTTTCTGGCTTCGGACGCCAGCCGCGCGATGACGGGGCAGTGCATGGTGGTCGATGGCGGCGTCGTTGTTACGGGGTGAGAACATGAACACAGAATGGATCGCGGTTGATTGGGGAACCTCCCATCTGCGCGCCTGGGCAATGCAAGGCGATTCCGTACTGGATCACGCCCAATCCGACCGGGGCATGTCACGTGTTGCGGGGCGCGATTTTCAGCAGGCCCTGCTGGACCTGATTGGAGGCTGGCTTGGCGCCGGCCCGACCGATGTGGTTGCCTGCGGCATGGTTGGCGCCCGGCAGGGTTGGGTCGAGGCCCCCTACTCTGCGGTTCCGTCCGCGCCGCTTCCGGAAATGCCAATCCGTGTGCCGGACACTGATCCGAGTATTCGCGCGTTTGTGGTGCCGGGACTAAAACAGAGCGATCCCGCCGATGTCATGCGCGGCGAAGAAACCCAGATCGCAGGATTTCTGGCAACACGTCCAAACTGGGACGGTGTGATTTGCTTGCCCGGGACACACACGAAATGGGTTCAGGTCAGCGCTGGCGAGGTCGTAAGTTTCCGCACGTTCATGACCGGCGAAATGTTTGATCTGCTTCAGGGGCAATCGGTCCTGCAACACTCGGTTGGCACCGGCTGGGATGAGGCCGCTTTTGCGGAAGCCTTATCAGACACCCTTTCAAAGCCGGAGCAGATGGCGGCCCGTCTATTCGGCCTGCGCGCGGCTGACCTACTGCATGGCCAGGGCAAGGACGGGGCGCGCGCGCGCCTTTCCGGTATTTTGATCGGTGCGGAACTTGCAGCCACGCGCCCCTACTGGCTGGGCCAACAACTGGCCATCATTGGCGCGGAAGGACCATCAGAGGTTTACGCCAAGGCGCTACAGCTACAAGGTGCGTTTGTGGAAACGGCGGACGCCACTTTAGTAACACTGGCAGGTCTGGCTCAAGCGCGTCAACTCACGAGGCAAACCGCATGAGCCGTCCGATCATAGCCATTTTGCGCGGATTGCGCCCGGATGAGGCAGTCCCAGTTGGTCAAGCGCTGCTTGAGGCCGGTATCGACCGGATCGAAGTCCCCCTGAACTCTCCTGACCCGCTGGAGAGCATCCGCATTTTGTCCGCCACCTTCGGCGGTCGCGCTCTTATCGGTGCAGGAACCGTGCTGACACCTGAACAGGCCGAGGCAGTTGCAGCCGCAGGCGGGAGACTGATCGTTTCCCCGAATTGCGATGTGGATGTCATCAGAAAATCCGTTGCGCTGAACATGCAAAGCTGGCCGGGCGTCTACACACCAACCGAGGCATTCGCTGCACTTCGCGCCGGCGCCACCGGGTTGAAACTGTTTCCCGGCATTCTTGCCGGTCCCACAGGACTGGCAGCGTTGCGCCCTGTCCTTCCCGACGGAACACTGGTATTTGCCGTCGGCGGAGCGGGCCCGGACAACTTCCGGGACTGGATCAGGGCAGGCGCGGACGGTTTCGGAATCGGATCAGCCCTGTTCAAACCCGGAATGAGCGTCACGGAGATTGCCGACCGCGCCGGAAAGATCGTGGCGGCGTATGATGAGGCCGTGGAATGACCGAAATCTATGACGAGCGTCCCTGCGCGTTGGGCGAAGGGCCGCTCTGGCATCCGGAACGGCAGCAGTTGTTCTGGTTTGACATCCTTAACCGGTGCCTGATGACAAGGGATCAATCCGGGCAAAAAAGCTGGGATCTTGCCGAACATGTTTCTGCAGCTGGCTGGGTGGATCTCGACACGTTACTGATTGCGTCGGAAACGGGATTGTGGCGCTTTGGCCTGAGCAATGGCAGAAAGGAACTGGTCACACCGCTTGAAACCGATAACCCGGTGACACGTTCGAATGACGGGCGGGCTGACCCTTGGGGCGGATTCTGGATCGGGACCATGGGCAAAAACGCTGAACACGGCGCCGGGGCGATCTACAGATATTGGCGGGGTGAATTGCGGCAACTGGTCCCGGACGTGACAATCTCGAACGCGATTTGCTTCGCACCTGACAGGTCCTGCGCGTATTTCACGGACACCGCTGTCGGGCAGGCCCGGCGTTGGGCGCTGGAAGGCAAAACCGGGTGGCCCATTGGCGACAGCTCGGTGTTTTTGGACTTTCGCGAAGCCGGTCTGAACCCTGACGGAGCCGTAACGGATGCCGCAGGCAACATCTGGATCGCGCAATGGGGGGCTGGCCGTGTCGCTGTTTACAGTCCCGAGGGCAGTTTTCTCCGCGCGGTTTCCGTTCCGGCCGCCCACACCTCGTGCCCCGCATTCGGTGGTGAAGACCTGACCACTTTGTTCTGCACAACGGCCCGCCAGGGTCTGGATGCGGACGTAATCGAAGCACAACCCACCAATGGCATGACCTTCGCCGCCCGCGGCGCTGGTCAGGGTAGGGCAGAATATCGGGTCATCCTATGAAGCCGGAATTGGGCGTTTGCTATTATCCCGAACATTGGCCCGAGGAAATGTGGGAAAATGACGCCAGAAGCATGATCGAGGCCGGCCTGCATTGGGTTCGGATCGGGGAATTTGCCTGGAGCCGGATGGAACCGCAACCGGGAGAATTGCAGTTCGACTGGCTGGACCGGGCGATTGAAACGCTTGGCTCGGCCGGTCTTAAGATTGTTCTGGGTACGCCAACGGCAACACCACCACGCTGGATGATGGACCGCCATCCGCACATGCTGGCAGTGGACGCTGTGGGGAACCCTCGAAAGTTTGGATCAAGGCGTCACTATTGCTTCAGTCACAAGGGTTACGCGAACGAATGCGGCCGCATCGCCCGGATCATGGGTGAGCGGTACGGGCGCAATCCTCATATCGTGGCCTGGCAAATCGACAACGAATACGGCTGTCATGACACCACAATCAGTTACAGTCCGGCGGCCTTGCAGGCTTTCCGCCTTTGGCTCGCCGCCGAATACACGAGCATAGACGCGCTGAATGAAGCCTGGGGTAACGTGTTCTGGTCAATGGAATACAGTGAATTCGACCAGATCGACCTTCCAAACCTGACGGTGACCGAGCCGAACCCGGCGCATGTCCTGGCCTTTCGTCGCTTCAGTTCTGATCAGGTCGCGGCTTTCAATAAGGTGCAGGTAGATGAACTGCGTCCGCTGACGGATGCACCATTGCTGCACAACTACATGGGCCGCGTGTTGGAATTCGACCATTTCGCGGTGGGCAAAGACCTCGATATCGCCACGTGGGACAGCTATCCCATCGGTTTTCTGTCTGACAGGCTTGAAGCGGATGAGGATCATAAATCTGCGTTTCTGCAGCAGGGTGATCCGGACATGCAGGCCTTTCACCATGATCTTTATCGTGCAGTTGGTCACGGGCGCTGGTGGGTGATGGAACAACAGCCCGGACCGGTGAACTGGGCCCCCTATAACCCAGCCCCCCTGCCCGGAATGGTTCGGCTTTGGTCCCTTGAGGCCGTTGCCCATGGTGCCGAGGTGATCAGCTACTTTCGTTGGCGGCAGGCCCCGTTCGGGCAGGAACAGATGCATGCCGGTCTGTTGACACCGGACAATCGCCCCGCTCCTGCATTGGATGAGGTCAGGCAGACCGCAGACGTTCTGACCGGATTGGGGGAAGTGAGGCCATCGCGTGCTCCAGTTGCAATCGTGTTCGACTACGCCTCGGACTGGGCTTGGAGAACACAGCCGCAAGGTGCCGGTTTCGATTACTTTCGGCTGGTTTTTTCGGCCTATTGCGCCCTTCGCCGTGCTGGGTTGTCTGTTGATTTCGTAACTTCAGCGGACAAGTCCGCGGAAAAGTACAGGCTGATCCTTGCCCCCGGTCTGGCAACGCTGGATGACGGGTTTGAAAGCAGGCTGTCGGAAAGCTGTGATCTTGCCATCCTCGGGCCCCGAACAGGGGCAATCACATCTGAATTTCAAATACCCCAGACAGGCCGTCCCGGCCTGAAGGCACTTAGTTGCAATGTTGACCTTGTGGAAACGCTACCCCCCAACGTTGACCGCGCGGTCGTCGGCGGCGGAGCTGCGAAACACTGGGTCGACCGCGTGTCAGGGGACGCCCCCAATCTGCTTCTGTTTCAGGACAAGTCCCCGGCGCTGAAAGGCGCTGATGGGCTTTGGTATCTGGCGGGGTTTCCGGACGAGGCCCTTTGGGACCGCGTGATTGCTTTGGCCGCTCAAGAGATTGGCCTGTCCTTGCAACCAATGCCACGTGGCCTGCGCCGCCGCGAAACTGCGGATCACGAGATCCTGATTAACTACAACGCTGATCCCGTGGAATGGAACGGCCATGTAATTGATGGATGCGATGTGATCATCCTAAATCGCAAACCGCCCGAACAAGACTGACTTGTCCGGGCGGTGGTCTGGTGTTGGGCGAGTTACGTCTAGTCGCCGCTGTTCAGGCTGTTGGGGTCAAATGCCCCGCCGAAACCCCCGCTTCCACCGTTCGAATCCGAGGGCTGTTCTTCGGGTTCCGAAGCACCGTCGCTCTCCTCTCCGCCCAGTGTATTTGGCGCGAACACGTTTCCAAAGCCGCTGTTGTTCGACGGTTTCGGAGCCGATTGCTGGGCGTCGCCCTGTTCGGCCTGTTCCGCCTCGCGCTTTTTGCGCTGTTCTTCGCGCTGCTTGCGCAGCTCCTGAATCCGCTGTTCTGCCTCTAGGCGCTTCTCTTCTTTCACATTGGCAATGCACTGCGCGGGGTTATAGGCCGTAGCAGTACCCACAACGGTGATCGTTGCGACCGAGAAGATAACCAGCAATACGGCGGCGGTGTTGCCTGAAAAGAAGCTGGGCAGTTTGATCTTGCCAGCCAATTCCTCAACTGTGGCCTGCTTGCGGGCCGCCGCGACCAGTTCCTGACGTTTCAGCTTTGCCTCGTTCAGCAAGGCAAAAAACACGGTCAGCGCCACGATGATGAAGGCCAGGGCCGAGATCGCAGGCGTGATACCATAGCGGACCTTCTGCGCCAGTTCGATTGTCAGGGTCGGGTATTCACCGAAGGTGAAGGTGGTCGTGTTGTAGTTCTCGAACGAAGCGAGGAACGCCAACACTGCCGCCGACGCAATCGCAGGGCGCATGAAGGGCAACAGAATCTTGCGGAACGCCTGGGCATGGCTTGCCCCGAGATCCAGCGCCGCTTCGGTCAATGCCACATCATAGCGCTGCAGACGCGCTACCAGCACCAGCATGCAATAGCTGGCAATAAAGGTGGACTGGCCGATCACCGTCAGGAAGATACCGTTGGACAGGAAGCTGTCAGCCCCCAGGCCCAGAAACCGGTTGATCCTGTCCCAAAAGACCAGGGTCGAGATACCCAGAACAACACCTGGGATCAGGATCGGCGCGATGATGACGGTGTAGTAGGTCGCCCGAAGCTTGGGCCAGATCTGGGTCAGCATCAGCGCCCCGGCCAGACCCATCGCCACCGACAGAACAACCGTTCCGGCACCGATGATTAGCGAGTTCTTGATGCCATTCAGAATACGCTGATCCTGAAACAGCTCGCCGAACCACTGGAAGGTTAGGCATTCCCACGGACTCATCCTCGGGAACCCGGACGAGTTGAAAGCGGTAATCGACATGATCACCAGCGGGCCCAGCAGGTACAGGAAAAAGATGACCAGATAGACCCAGATGCTTATGCGGAGGAAGGAATTATTCATTTCCCGATGTCCCCCATGTTCACTTTGAACACACGCATCATCGCCAGAACGAACAGGATACAGGTCACCAGCAGCACGATGGCGTAGGCGGCCCCCTGCGGCCAGTCATTGTTGTCGTTGAACTGCTGATAGATCAGCTGCGTGAACCACAGCGACGATGGACCGCCCAGAATCTGTGGCGCGGCCAGCGCACCGGCGGACAGCATGAACACCATGGTACAGCCAGAACTGATACCCGGCTTGGCATATGGAATGACCACGCGCCAGTGAATCCGCCACCAGGGCGCACCCAGATCCCGCGCCGCTTCGATCTGGTTTTTGTCCAGACTTTCAATGACGTTATACATCGGGAAGATCATCAGCAGGATGTAGGCATAGCCCAGACCCGCATAAAGCGCGATATCGTTGCGGATGAAGTCGAACGGCGTATCCCAGATCCCCAGTCCCACGAACAGCGTATTCAGAACACCGGTCTCGCCAAAGATAATCCGCAGGGCAAAGGCGCGCAGGATTTCATTGATCCAGTATGGAATGATCAACATGATCGCGAAAATACGGATTTGATTGCCCTCGGTCTGGCCGAGGTAATAGGCAATCGGATAACAGATGATCAGGTTGAAGATCGTCACACAGACCGCCGCGACAAGCGTTCGAAAGAACACCCGCAGATCGACCACGTTATAATCCTGACTACCACCTTCGGGGCCATAGATCAGGTATTTGTAGTTCTCCAGCGTATAAACGTCCTTGGGCCCGCCGATTTCAGGCGGCGGAAGGTTTGGACGGAAAGAGAAGTCCAACATCGACAGCTGAGGCAAAATGATCAGGCCAATGGTCCAGAAGACCACCAAACCCAAAATTGCCAGTCCCATGCCGGTGCCGTTGCGATTGAAAAATTCTTTCAGAAACCGGGGCATAAGTTCTTCCCCTTATTCCGCTGCCAGCTCACCAGCAGGAACCAGAACCGCGTTGCGGGTCTCGTATTCCAGCGTGATGTTCCGACCGGTGTGATCCTCGAAAGACTGTCCGTTGTTCGGGATCGACACTTTGATCTCTTTGCCGCCTTCACCTTCGGTGAAAATGTTAAAGACGTTGCCCTCGAATTCTTCGTGGTTGACGCGGGCAGTGACGAAATGATTGCCCGTTGCACTGTCCGGCGCTATGGCGAAGGCTTCGGGACGAATGAACATCATCGCGTCGTCGCCTTCCTTCATCTTGCCCTGATTGGCGGTCGAAATCCGTGCAACCAGCTCACCCGAGCGGTTGGTCGAAATCAGGGCCTCATTGCCCATCACCTGCTTGATCTTGCCGCGGAAGACGTTGTTTTCGCCCACGAAAGAGGCTGCAAAAGCCGTATTGGGATCGTTGTAAATGGTTTTACCGTCGGCGATCTGGTCGATGACACCTGCTCGCATCACGGCGATGTTGTCCGACATGGTCAGCGCCTCACCCTGATCGTGCGTGATGTAGATGAACGTGATGCCCACACGCTGTTGAATTTCTCGCAGTTCGGTCCGCATGTGCTGGCGCAGCTTGAGGTCCAGGGCGGACAGTGGTTCGTCCAGCAACAGCACATCGGGTTCGGCACACAGGGCACGTGCGATTGCCACACGCTGACGCTGACCGCCCGACAATTCGCTGGGCAGTTTGTCGCCCTGCCCCGGCAGCGCGATCATGTCCAGCAGTTCGTCCGCACGTTTGCGACGTTCGGCAGCGCTGGCGCCCTTGATTTCCATCGAGAAGGTGATGTTTTCCCAGACCTTCATCAGCGGAAACAGGGCAAGGTTTTGAAAGATCAGCGCAGTAGGACGCTTGTTGGGCCCGATCCCCCGCATATTGTTGCCGCCGATCAGGACGTTCCCTTCACTCGGCTCCAGAAAACCCGACACAGCGCGCAGGATGGTTGTCTTGCCGCAGCCCGAGGGGCCGAGGAACGAAAAGAAGTCGCCCCCGTTGATATTTACGTTTGCATCTCGCACGGCGACAAAATCACCGAAACGGATCCACAGGTTTTCCAGATCGACTCCGACCCCTGCACTCATTTTTGGTATCTCCCTGGAGCACGGCCCGCGACCGTGTCACATTTCAGTCCGTCGCACCGGGGCGGCGTACGGAAACAGCCCCCCGCGCCAGCGCGAGGGGCCAGATTTCAAGGCGATCAGGCGCTCTTGAACTTGTTGACGAACTCGGTCCGGGTTTCCGCGTACCAAGGTGCTTCGGCCGGCCACGGATTGAGGTTGGCCAGCGAGTCGCCTGGATAGGCCTCGGCGAAGTTCTTCTTGTAGGTGTCGCCCGAATATTGGTCGGCACCCAGCACCGGCGAGTTGTAGCCGTGGCTGTCAATTGCAACACCGGCAGGCTTGGCCTGATAGGCAAAGTCGATGAATGCATAGACCTGGTCGATATTCGCCGCACCTGACGGCATCGAAATACCGTCAACCCAGGCCATCGCACCTTCAACAGGCGCCTGATAGTGCACAGGCTCACCGGCAGATTTCAGGGCCAGCGGCGGGCCGTCCCATGTTTGGCCGACAACAACGCCTTCATTCAAAAGACCGTTCTTCTGTGTGTCCGCGTCGTTCCAGATCAGCTTGATCCGGTCCTTGCGCGCGATACACCAGTCGGCGATCTGACCCCAGACTTTGCGCATGGTCTCTTCGTCGCCATATGCGGCCCAGACCGAACCCGGCTCCATCTCACCGGAACGCTCCATATAAAGACCGGCGCCCAGCATCATCGAGTGCGCGCGGCCCATGGTCTTGCCGGCGTTTTCCTCGGACCAGACGTCGCCATAAGACGGTGCGTCGCCTTCAGGCAGCCACAGATCGGTGCGATATGCGATGCCTTCGGTGCCCCAGATATGCGGCAGCCAGTGCGCGCCACTATCGCCGAAGTTCCAGGCATCCGTGCCGATCTTCGCCATCGCCGGGTTCACCAGATCAATCGGAACCTTGTTCATGTCAAACGGCTGCAGCAGTTCCAGCGGCTCCCACTGGAGCGAGCGGTTGTTGGTGGGCGAGATGATGTCAAAGCCCTGGCCTTTGGTGGCCTTCATCTTGTTGATGATTTCTTCGTTCGACCCGATACCGGTGTAGTTGACCTTGATACCAGTCAGGGTCTCGAACTCTTCGATGAAGGACGGCGGCAGGTAATCCGACCACATCAGGATGTTGATCTCACCCGAAGATGCCAAAGCGGACTTGCTGTATAGTGGCGCTGCCAGCGCCGCTGCACCGGCCCCTTTAAGGACTGTACGACGTGTTACAGTTTTACGGTTTTCCATTGAGTGTACTCCCATTGTTGGAACGTCTTGTTTTTGTTTTGTAGTCGCAGGCTAGAACTTTGCGGCAAGCCTGTCAGGCCAAAAGTGACAGTTGACAAAAATAATAGGTCCAGATCGTCGGCCAACCGATTGGAAAACCTGGTTAAGCCACTGAGCCATCACGCCAGATGGCCAGGTCACACGGGCCAATACTGGCTCGTCCGACCAAAAATCGGCGGCTTTTGTCTTCAGGCAATGTTACTGCGACGTCACCAAAATTGAATGCGAATGTCAGGTCGCCACGGCGGGTGATGCGCACGTCAGGCCCAAGATCACTGCCAATTACTCCTGCCCAGTCCAAAGTTTCGGCGACAATCGCGTGCAGCAGCCCTTTTCGCGGAATCATCGCCAGGTAAGTGGCACGCGCCGAACGCACGGCCGCCGGGCTTCCATCGCGGTAGGGGCTTTCGAATCGCGCGATAACGTCCTGATCCGTCTCCACGATCTCGCGCCAGCCTGTGAACCCATGCGTCTCTCCATTAGTCAGGCGAACGCGTTCTGCCGCCAAATCCGGCAGCGACTCCACCCGCAGGACACGCAGTCCGGTCAAATCTGACAAAAGTCCGGGTGCCAGCCCCTCGGGGGTATGCATGTCGGGCGTTTTGCTGCCAGACCGTGCGCCGATCAGCAATTTTGCCGTGCAGTTCTTCAGCTTCTCGGCAAGATCGGGTGTGATGATCATGCTTTGCGGCAATGCAACCAGCGCATAGCCTGACAAATCGCTGTCCGGCCCCACGAAATCCAGATCCACCCCATACCGCCGGAATGCGGCATACCATTCACGCACGATCTGCGCGTTTGGAAACGCATCGTCATGCGGAAGGATGTCCGCAGCCCAAATCGACTCGTAATCCAGCAGCATGGCGACCTGCGCCCTGTCACAGACTTGTTCCGGCAGGTTATCGCGTTCCGCTGCAACCTGCGCCAGCTCGACCGATGCCTGATCCGGGCTGCCATCCGATCTCAGCAACGCAGTATGGAATTGTTCCTGAGCGAACTTGGCCTGGCGCCACCGAAAAAACATCACTGCCTGAGCGCCATGCGCATAGGCCGCCCACGTCCATAGCCGCACCATTCCATCCGCTGGCGAGGGGTTTTTCTCTGCCCAATCTACCGGACCTGGCTGCTGTTCCAGCACCCACATCCGGCCATTTCCCTGACTTCGGCACAGATCGCAATGAAACCCCTGATAATCCGGTGCCCCGGTGCGTAGGTACCGGTGCTTTTCCTCGTCCGTCAGCGTCGAACCCAGCATGTTTCCCAGCGGGTAACTGTCGAAACCCACGATATCCAGATCAGCACCAACGGCGTGATGATCAAACTCGAAACTGCCCGCCATGAAGTTATGCGTGATGTCCCGGCCCGGTGAAAACTGCCGCAGGATATCCACCTGGGTCCGATTGAACAGCCGCACCCGGTCCGAAGAATACCGCGCGAAATCAAGCGAATGGGTCGGGTTGGGCATGGCAACCAAACCATTCGGCAGCCCGATCTGATCAAAGTCCGAATAGACCGTGCTCCAGAAAACCGTTCCCCAAATCCGGTTCAGGTTTTCAATCGTCGCGTACCGCTCGGCCAGCCAGCGCTGAAAACCGCGGCGCGCCGCGTCCGAATAGCTGAGAACGGTATCGTGGTCATTGTATTCATTGTCGATCTGCCAGGCGTGAACATGGGGGTTCTGCCCGTAACGGCGGGCATATTCGGTGGCGATCCGGCTGGCTTCAGCCAGGTAAATATCGCTGGAGAAACAGTAATGCCTGCGCGATCCGAACCCGCGCACCCGGCCATCCGGACCCACAGGAAGGATCTCAGGATGCTGATCAATCAACCATTTCGGCGGCGCGGCAGTGGGCGTGGACATCATCACGCGCAAGCCAGCCTCGCCCAGAATGCCAATCACCTCGTCCAGCCAGCCCCATTTGAACCGCCCGCGCTCAGGCTCGATCAGACCCCACGTGAACTCGGCAATGCGCACCCAGTCCAGCCCCATGTCCGCCATCCGCGCAGCATCGTCACGCCACTGCGACGCGTCCCATTGTTCCGGGTAATAGCAGACCCCAAGTTCCAGTTTACTCATCTGTTTTCTCTTGCGGTCCGCCGCTCGATCCATTTCAGGAAACTGGCGCAGCCAAGGGTAATGACCACGTACAAAATGGCCGCAGTGTTGAACGGAGCGAAAGGCAGAAAGCTGGCGGCCTGAAACTCGCGCATGCGCTGAGTCATGTCGCGCACCGACAGAATTGACAGCAATGACGTATCTTTGATCATGGCGATGAATTCATTGCCCAATGGGGGGGTCACGATCCGCAGCGCTTGCGGCAGAATGATCAGCCGCGCAGTCTGCCAGCGCGACAGGCCCAATGATCCGCCCGCCTCGATCTGTCCTCGTGGGATGGCCTCGATGCCGGACCGGAAGATTTCGGCCATATAAGCCGAATAGCCCACCGAAATGGCGATGATACCACGGGTCATATTGGTCATGTCGATGCCGCCGCCAGTGGCATCCTTTACCGCGCCCGCCAGCGGCAGACCGATGTAAAGGATGATCACCAGCATCGGTATGCCCCGGATCGTGTCCACAAAGAACTCGGCCCCGACCGCAAGAGGATGCAGTTTGTGCTGCGCCCCACCTATCGTCAGGGTCAGAAGCAGAAAGCCGAAAACCGCAAAGGCCAGCGCCGGGTTTCGGTATTTGTCGGGCAAAAAGCTGGTCTGCCAGATCACCGGGTACCCTTTGGTATTTGTCCCGGCGGGAACAAAGGCACCCGACACGCTGTCCACGGACTCGATCTGATCCAGCGCGCTGACGGCATCCGGTGCACTGCGAATGCGATATTGCTGACCTTCGCCGCCCTCGAATTCGCCAAACCGAATGATGTCTGCCTGCGCCTGCGGCGTACCGCGCACAATGGCAATGCGGGCCTCGGTTGTACCGATCAGTTCATAGCTGACCTGCGGCTGCATGAAGAAAAAGGCCGAGGCTGCCAGCAGGGCCAGACTGATCGAGCCATAGACCATCGTTGTTCTGGCCTTGGGCTTGAAAGACTGCAATCCGACCCAGATCAGCCCCAGGATCGCGGCAAAGATATAGGCAAATATTGCCGCCCGGAAGGTGATTGCGACACCGGTCGCAAACTGCCAGTGCGCCATGAACATCAGATAAAACAGTGCGGCACCGGTAAGAATCTCTAACCCCAACCGGACATAACCGCGCATGGCAGGTGGCAGGTTTGGCGAAATCAGGATCACGGCCACCAAAGCCGCATAGACGCAAAGCAGTACCTGCAAACCGCTCTGAACCTGTTGAACCACTTCCGGGAACAGTACCCATGTCTGTTCTGATCGGTCGATCAGTGCTGACGTGTTTTCGCTGAGTGAGTGAAAGAACACGGATTCGGCAAATGGCATCAAAATTTGTGGGGCCACGAAGCCCAGAACCGCCAGCGCTGCGGCCGCTGGCAATGCCGCCAAGGCCGCACCGCGCAACCACAAGGGCGCGACCGTCTGAAACCGGGCGTTGCGGGCGCAAAGATAACCCAGCGCGGCCACTGTCAGGATCAGCAGGAACCCGACAAAGATCGCGCCTGCATTGTTGCCAATACCCAGAATGGCAATCAGGGATCGCAGATATTTTGAAGACGTTGCAAAGAGATAGATGATAAACGGAGCCGCGGCGAGCAATACAAGATTGCTCGGCCGGATCGAGCTGAGGCGGGACATGGGATTTCTTCGACCTCTCTGCAGGGGTTGGATCCGGCGGTCAGAACCGCCGGACCATCTGTTCGTTCAGAAGATCACTCAGTACTCCAGTACTTGCCGACCAGGGCGTCCAGCGTGCCATCTTCCTTGATCGCCGCCAGCCCTTCGTTGATCGCGTCAACGGTGGCGTCACCTTCCTGAAACACGATGCCCAGCGGATCGGACTGCAGACCGGTGATGCCCACGGTCAGTTCACCTGCAAACTCCTGCTCGTAAGCCGCAGCCGAAGTTCCGTCGATGATGACGCCCTGCACATCGGCGTTCTGCAGTGCCAAAATGGCGGCCGAGAAATTATCATACAGGCTGACATTCTCACGCCCAACCAGTTCTTCGGCCAACTGTGCATTGGTGGTACCGGTTTGCGCCGCCAGTTTCTGGCCGCCAGCCTTGAAGTCATCCAGTGTCATGTCAGAGTTATCGACCTGCAGCAGGATGGCCTGGCTGACCACGATATAGGGGTCTGAGAAATCCATGGTTTCTTCGCGTTCCGGCGTGATCGACACGCCCGAGATCACCAGATCGAATTCGCCCTGTTGAAGCGCCGCAAAGATGCCGTCCCAGGCGGTGTTCACGAAGTTCGGAACGCAATTCACCTTTTCACAGATCGCGTTCATCACATCCACGTCAAAACCAACGATCTGGCCCGTGGATTCATCAACGGTTTCCATCGGTGGATAGGTGGCATCGGTTCCGATTTTGAGCACGCGCCCTTCCAGATCGGCGGCCATGGCCACGGGTGCGGTCAGCGCGGTCAGCGCCGCTGCGGCAAACAAGTTCTTGAACATTTTCGTCTACTCCTCTGTTGGTTCAGTTTGTGTGCGCCGTTTGCGGCGCGGCAGTGTCAGGTTGCCGCTCGATCAATCTGGCCCTGATCTTTTTTTGTGTCCTTGTGGGGTCAGCCCCCTCCAGCGTTTTCAGCATGTACTCGCCCAGCAATTGGCTGGTCTCTTCGATCGGCACATAATAGGTGCTGGGTGGCGGAACGAAGTACCGACTGAGTTGCAGGTCATCGGTCGAGATGACCACAAGATCCCGTCCAACCTTTACACCGGCGCGATGCGCGCCGGACAATACACCAAGCGTCATCGCTTCGTTTGCGCATATGCAGGCGCTGGGTCGGTTCGGCAGGCGCATCAGATCATCGAAAACCCGCTGCCCCGTTTTTGCAGTGACCGGACCGTTGAAGATCAGTTCCGGCTCTACCGGCAAGCCCCCGGCCAACAGCGCTGTGGCATAGCCTTGCTGTCGTTGCGTCGCATAAATCAGGTTCTTTGGCGGGTTGGCCAAGGCGATACGTCGGTGCCCAAGCCGGATCAGGCGCGCCGTTGCATCATGCGCTGCGGCCTGACTGTCCAGATCGACGTAGGCATGTGGGGCTTTGCTTTCGCTCATGCCCATGGTGACGAAGGGAAAGTCTTTTTTCTGCAGGAACGCGATGCGCGGATCGTCGTGTAATGTACCGGAAAAGATCACACCATCGGCCAGACCGTCCTGAACAATCCGGCCCAGTTTTGCCATCGCATCTGTGACGTCCGAGACGCTGAACACACTCAACTCATACCGCGACCCCTGAAGGGCACTGGAGATTCCAGCCACGATACGGGTGAATTCCACCCCTTCCCACTCATCGGCCGTTTCCGGGGATACGCTGACCAAAACCGCAATGCGATAGGATTTATTGGTGCGCAGTTTCAGCCCGTCCAGATTGACCCGATAGCCCATTTTGGCCGCGGCGGCCTGGATCACTTCGCGCGTTTCCGCCTTGACCGACGCCGCCCCGCGCAGCGCATTGGAAACGGTTCCCACCGAATAGCCGGTTTGTCTGGCTATCGACTTGATCGTCGCCCGCGCCATTACCCGACCCCGGCCAAAAACCGGTCGCGCAGGAAACGACGGCCAGAGTTCAGTATTTCTGAGTGGTTTTGCGTGTCGTCATGTTCAACAAAAATGTCAGTGCAGGCACTGTCGGCCAGGGCCTGCAACACCAGCGCCCAGTCGACCAGCCCCTGCCCCGGCGCACACCAGAGATCACCCTCGGGCCCGGCTCGGGGCTTCACGTCCTTTGCGTGCGCCGACGTTATCCGGTTGGAATATCGGTTCAGTAGATGGTGGGGTTCAGAAACGGCAGATGCCAGCCATCCGATATCCGGCTGCCAATACAACGCCTTTCTGGACAATATGATATCCAGCGGCGTTTCACCCCTGGGGCCGACCATTTCAAAGTCATGGTTGTGATACGCCAGACATATGCCGTGCTCAGCCAGACGCGCGGCCCAGTTTGCCAACTGGCCCGACACTACCCACCATCCCTGGGCAGTGTCGGGCCTGGCCTCGGGCGCCAGCCAAGGCATGACGGCCACTCGGCATTCCAAACCCTTCAGCAAGGTGATGATTTCTTCGAACCGGCTTTCGAAGTCTTCCCATTCAAAATGTGCCGACCGAACCTTCAATCCGGATTGCCCCACCTGCTTTGTCATTTCCGATACAGAGAGACCGTGAAACCCGACCGTCTCAACATCGGCAAATCCGCAGTGCGCGACCAGATCAAGCTGAGATCGTAAATCGCCAAGCTGGCGCACGGTATATAGCTGGGCTGATATCCGCATTTACACCGGTTTAAGTTCATTGAAACGTTTCAAACATCGTGAAACAACCCGCCATTCTTTGTCAAGCACCGAAAAAAGCTGATGTCCCGACCGGATTCCAAGACGGGTATTTGAGCAGAAGAAGTCATTTTTGACTGCGCATACATCTGGATTGCCGCAAAAGGACCTGATAAATGGTAGCGCAATCATTCCCGACCCCGGCAGGTTCCGAGCATGAATTTCAAACGCAGCGACTTTCCCAAAGATTTCCTCTTTGGCGTGGCGTCACCTGCCTGCCACGGCGAGGAAGCCAACAGGGATGATCCGCGTCTGGTCGGGCAAGAAACACTTCCGGCTTCGACCGAAAACTTGGCTGGTTCGGCGTATGGCCCCCTCAGCAAGCTGGAACAGTGGCTCGATCCGGTAAGCGAGGCCGGGTTTGACGGCTTGGCTTTCACGGTCAGCTGGACACGGGTGATGCCCGAAGGCCGCGGCGCGGCCAGTCCGGATGGTCTTGATTACTATGACCGGTTGGCAGACGCTTTGCTGGACCGTGGCATACGCCCCTGCGCCACCCTTTTTCACCAGGGTTTGCCCACGGCGCTTGCGGACCTGGGAGGTTGGCGAAATCGCGATGTTGCCGGCTGGTTCGCTGACTTCACGGAAGTCATAATGGGCCGTGTCGGCGACAGGATGTACAGTGTCGCCCCAATTTGCTCGCCACAGGACGTTATTGAATCAAATCGCCAAAGCCCTGGACAGCGCTTTACACGGACTACGGCGCGTACCATGCACCATCTGCTGTTGGCGCACGGGCAGTCGATCCAGTCCATGCGCGGACTGGGCATGACCAATCTTGGCGTCATGCTGGATGTCGATCAGGCTGAAATTGCGACTACTGATAACCAAGGAGAGCGCACAGTCGGGAATGGCTCCCGATCACACGTGCGCTATATCAACAACGCCCTGTTCCGCAAAACCTATTCCGCAGACGAACCGGACAAGTTGGAGCACCTGCTGCCACATGGTTGGCAGGATGATTTCGAAACGATTGGCGCGCCGATAGACTGGTGTGCCCTCAACTGTGTTTCGTGCGAAGTCGTCGATCCACCAGACGGGCTTGAACAGAAAATCAGCCCCGAACTGCCGAAGCTTCTGTTACACATACAACAGGAATACACCGGCGACCTGCCCATCTATGTCACCGACGGCATTCGGCGGAAGCTCGGTCAGCGCGCAGTTGAACAAGGGACCGAACGCCTGAACCAAGCTCTTGGAGCGGTTCAATCTGCAATGGGTCAAGGCGTGCCGGTCGAAGGGTTTTTCGCCCGAACCTTGCCTAGCGATGACAAGTTTGCAGAAAACGGATCCTTCGAAGCAACAAAGAACGCGTTGTCAAATGTAGAGGTTCTGGCGCGTCCCATGGCGCAGCCTGCCGGTCGCATGCACGAACATTGGAACCTGGTTGCCGATATCGGTGGGACCAACACCCGGCTCGGAGTGATTTCGAACGGGCAACTGACCGAATTGCGAAAACACCCGACCGGCAATCTTTCCCAATTGCTCACGGCCTTCCACGAGATGAGGGACGACATCGGAACCGACCCGCGCGCGGTGGTCGCGGCCGGGGCCGGGCCGGTAAAAAATGGAACGATCCGGTTGACCAACGCCCATCTGGACCTTTCCGAAACAGACATCGGGCGGGCAACGGGCGCGAAGAATACATTCGTCATTAACGACTTCACCGCGGCCGCCTGGTCGGTAGCGGAAATCTCATCAAGTGATGTCGATGTCCTGCAAGGGTCCGAAACACCTCCGCCCGGAACCCGGCTGGTGGTTGGACCGGGCACTGGTCTTGGCGTTGGCGCCTTGCTCTACTCGGAAGGGCGCTACCATACCGTGTCGGGCGAAGGCGGCCATATCGGCCTCTCTCCGCGCCATGATGACGAGGTCGAGGTCTTCCGCGCTGCCCGAAGCATCGCGCCCGATTGTTTCTTTGACGACAGTCTGGTGCTGGAAGCCGAGATGTTTCTGAGCGGCACCGGCCTGCCGGTTCTGTATCAGGCTATTGGCCTGGCCGCGGGTCATGCCGGCACGCCAAAACGCAACGCCCGGGACATCCTACAGGATGCACGTGCGCAAACTGATCCGTTCGCGGTGAAGGCGGCGCAAATGTTCACCACGCATCTTGGCGCCATGATGGGCGATCTGGCGGTGACCCTCATGCCATTAGGTGGCGTTTATCTGGTTGGCGGTGTGGCAGAAAAGAACCGCTGGCTGTTTCGTGACGCATTCTGTGCGGCCTTCAACGCAGGTGGCCGCTTCAGTGAGTTGCGCCGGTCGATGAACCTCTATGTTTCAGAGCAGGCTGAATTCGGCATAATCGGAGCAAACAACTTCTGCAAAAACGCCCTGCGCGACAAGGGCATCTGATCTCCAATCCGAAAGGACCCCTATCTTGATCCTGTGTTGTGGCGAAGCTTTGATTGATATGATTGCCTCTCCGACGCTGTCCGGGGAACAGGGGTTTGTGCCCCATTCCGGCGGTGCCGTTTTCAATACGGCCATTGCACTGGGTCGTCTTGGGGCGCCGGCCGCGATGCTGACAGGTTTGTCTACGGACATGTTTGGCCGACAACTGGAAAAGGCGCTCAACGACAGTCATGTCGATACCACGCATCTGATAACATCAGACCGCCCAACAACGCTGGCCTTTGTGCAATTGCAGAACGGGCAAGCCACATACAGTTTCGTTGACGAGAACACCGCAGGACGCATGCTGCGCCCGGAAGACATGCCAGAACAGCTGACAACGGTATCAGCAATGTATTTCGGCGGGATAAGTCTGGCGTGTGAGCCTTGTGCTGATGCGTATGCCGCGTTGCTTGACCGCCACGGATCGGATCGCGCTGTCATGCTGGATCCGAATATCCGCCCGGGCTTTATCAAGGAACCGACCAGATACCGCACCCGCCTGAACCGCATGATTTCGCAAACCGATATCCTCAAGGTTTCGGACGAAGATTTGAACTGGATCATACCGGGCCCGGAACTTTTGGAAGAAAAGGTTCCTTTGCTGCTGCAGGCCGGTCCTGCCGTGGTTTTGGTCACTCGGGGCAGCGACGGCGCTTCCGGGTATCTTGCTGATGGATCGAACGTCTCGGTGCCAGTGAAACCGGCAGAGGTGGTCGACACGGTAGGCGCCGGCGACACATTCAATGCAGGCGTGTTGGCCCAATTGAACGGGTCGGGTCACCTGACCAAACCGCGCTTGCGTAATCTGTCCGGCACCCAGTTACGCGCGGCCCTCGAAATGGGGGCCGAAGTAGCTGCCGTTACCGTATCCCGCGCCGGGGCAAACCCGCCATGGCAGCACGAGCTATAAGAAAAGGAAGGTCTTTCGTGAAACGATCCGAAATCAATCGCATCAAGGCAGAAGCGCAGGCCTTCATCCAGTCTTTCGGGGCGGTTCTGCCACCCTTTGCGGACTGGTCGCCCGATAAAATCCGCAGCCCGCAAGCTGCAGGTATCCGCGAACGAGGGCTGGGCTGGGATATCACCGATTACGGACAAGGTCGGTTTGATGAACTGGGCCTGTTTCTGTTCACCCTGCGCAATGGCGACGTGACCCAACTAAATCAGGGGCGTGGCATGCTGTATGCCGAGAAACTGCTGATTTCGCGGGACAAACAGCTTTCGCCCATGCACCGGCATATCATCAAGGCTGAAGACATCATCAACCGTGGTGGTGGTGACCTGGTTATGGAAATCTATGGATCTGACGCCGGGGGCGGCATAGACCGCGATAATGCCGTGACCGTACCCAGCGACAGTTGCCCCGTGACAATCCAACCGGGCGAGCATCTGCGGCTGAAACCGGGCCAGAGTGTCACACTCATGCCCGGTATCTGGCATGCTTTCTGGGCGGAACAGGGCGATTGTCTGATTGGTGAGGTGTCCACGGTTAATGATGACCGTACCGACAACGTGTTCGAAGATCCCATTCCCCGCTTCGCCTCAATTGAGGAAGA
The DNA here is from genome assembly GCF_056536005.1 of Ruegeria sp. AN11. NCBI lineage: Bacteria > Pseudomonadati > Pseudomonadota > Alphaproteobacteria > Rhodobacterales > Roseobacteraceae > Ruegeria > Ruegeria sp. AN11. The sequence continues at coordinate 339,428 of NZ_JBQFJD010000002.1, forward strand.
CGTGGCCCCCGACTTTTTGCTGGTTGCAGACTATTAAATCAGGTGTCGCCGGGCAGTCCGGCGTTGCTGAGACTGCGCAGCAGTTTCTGCTTGAATGCTTCATCCAGTTGCCAGATAGAGAGTGTTTTCAGCGCGTTGGCGGAAAACTCCGGCTGAAGTCTCAGCAGGTCACGGATTGCAGCCTTGGCGCGATCCGGCTGACCGGCTTCGTGACTGAGGGCGGCGCGCCACAGATGCGTCCAGAAAAAATCCGGCATCTCGATCTGGTTCAGCTCGGTCAGGGCCTGTTCGAATTCACCCTGATCAAACAGGTAGAAGACACGCGGGAACCGATACCAATGGGGGTAAACCGGATTCAGCGCAATCGCGCGATCCACCAGTGCCAACCCCTCATCCCAGTCTCCGCCGAAGGCCCGGCGCATACCATAATGTGCCAAGATGGCCGCATCATTTGGATTAAGGTCAATTGCTGCCGCACCCGACTTCCGGAAACCATCCATGTCACCCATGACAAACCTCAGGTTCGCCAGCATCAGATGAGCCGTCGGTAGGTTGGGATCGATCTGCAACGCCCGGCGCGCAGCCACGTTTGCAGATTGCAGTACCTGAGTGCGATCGCCACCCAGATTGAACCGGACCTGCTGCAGATAAAGGTTCGACAGAACCGCCCATGCCTCGGCGTAGTCAGGATTTTGGTCAACCGCTTTCAGAATGCAGGATTTGACCTCGGCGTGGCGACTGAGGTTTATGCGGATCTGATAGGCGTAATACTCGAGAACGCAGTCATAGGCGTCCCGGTTTCTGGGCGGTTTACGGGCTGCGGACCGCATCGCGTCATGTGTCAGCAATCCGTATTTGCCGGCCAACTGCCCGGTAACGTCCCGGACTATCTGATCCTGAGCACGATAGATCTCGGACGGGGACCGCCCGACAGAATAACTGCGCACCCAGACATACCGCGCCTCGGCCAGATTGATCAGCCGCGCTGACAAGCGCAGGGAATCTCTGGTTTCCAGAACGCTGCCTTCAAGCGCGTAGTCCGCTTTGAATTCAGTCCGGAGCGTCTGCGGGTCGGTGTCGCCGCCCCGAAAACGGCCAACCGTCCCCAGTGGCAGAACCCACAAATCGTTGAAACTGATCAGTTCGGTCGTCAGTTGTTGCGTAATGCCATCAGCCAGAACCAAGGACGCCTCGCCCAATGAGTCAAACGGCAAGACCGCAATGATTGGCCCCTTGGGCAACCCCGGGTCTCGTTCCGAGGGCGGGTCATACAAGACAGACCATCCCGCCCAGATCACTGCACATACCATCCCAAGGCACGACGCCAGAATTATTCTGGTGGATCGCGACCGGCCTTCCTTTTTCATAGGCTCTGATGCGGGTTGAACAGAACTGGGTTGGGCAAACGTCATCCGTTCGAACCGCGGCGCATAACCGCCCTTGGGAATGCTGAGACGTATCGGATCGTCGCGACCAGGACCGGCATAGAACCCATCGATGTCCTGACGTAGACGGCGCGCTTCAAGCCGGACAACCGGATCGGATTGCTGATCGAAACTGGCATCGCGGTCAAAGACCGACATGGCAATCGACACGCCCTTGATATGGCCGGCCCGGCCGGCCAGGTATTCGTCGACCACATACGCCAAAAAGGCCCTGCGCTGGGGCGTCGCTGAAAACTCTGGGTGGTCAAGAAGGCGCTGCAGCTGCGTGCGGATATCCCGCTCTGATATGGCCAAATCCGGCATCCAGTTCTGAAAAATGGTTTTGTTATCGGCTCTTATGGCAAATGTTTCGCCGCTTTTACGTCTACTACCGCCCAGGTAGCAACATGTTCGCACTTCACGAGCGCGCGCGAATGCATAACAGCCTTTGCTTCAACAGGAGTTGCTGCAGGTGATCGGTTTGTCTTTCCAAACTTCCACGAATGCGGAACGGAACATCTGAACACGCTCCTGAAAACCACGATCGAGCATTTATCAATTGGAGCTGCCCAACCTATGGCACGTCGACACATTCTGGCCCATTCCACCGCTTTGCCGACTGTCTCCGCCAGTCTTGTAGCCGCACAGGAGCATTTTGATCCCAAGGGCAAACTGCCCTCGGAGTTCACGGTCAAGTTTCAGGAAAAATTGCGCAACACCCTGCCGTTCGAGGATCAGCGGGATTTTGAAGAAAGCCGTAAAGGCCTGATCGCCCTTCCCGATTATCGCCAGATCACGACCGAGGACGGAACTGTGGCCTGGGATATCGGCAGCTATGACTTCCTGCTGGAAGACGGACAGGAGTTCGATTCGATCCACCCGTCGCTGCAACGTCAGGCAGTTTTGAACATGAACTACGGCCTGTTTGAAATTCTGGAAGGCCAGATCTATCAGGTGCGTGGCTTTGACCTGTCGAATATTTCCTTTATTCGCGGCGAAAACGGCTGGATCATCTTTGACCCGCTGGCGTCGAAGGAAACCGCCGCGGCCGCATTGAAACTGCTGAACGACACGGTGGGTGAGTTGCCGGTCAAAGCGGTGGTTTATTCACACTCTCACGCCGACCACTATGGCGGTGTGCGCGGTGTCATTACCGACGAAGATGTCGCCAATGGCGTTGAAGTCATCGCGCCTGCCGGTTTCATGGAACATGCTGTTTCCGAGAACGTTTACGCAGGCAATGTGATGAACCGCCGGCTGTTCTTCCAATACGGCGTTCTGCTGCCGCGAAATCCTTACGGCCATGTGGACCAGTCGATCGGCAAGAACATCTCGGCCGGAACCACCGGCCAGATTGAACCGACCCGCTATGTCTCGGATGACTATGAAGAGATCACCATCGACGGCGTGCGCATGATCTTCCAGAACACACCGGGTACCGAGGCCCCGGCGGAGATGAATACCTACTTCCCCGACCTCAAAGCATTCTGGGCGGCTGAAAACATCACCGGCACCATCCATAACATCTACACTCTGCGCGGTGCGCTGGTCCGTGATGCGCTGAGCTGGTCCAAGCATATCAACGATGCGCTTTACGAATTCGGGCAGGATGCCGAAATGATGTTCGCCTCGCACTCATGGCCGCGTTTCGGCAATGATCGTATTCAGGACGTGATGCGGGCACAGCGCGACACCTATGCCAACCTCAACAACGGGGTTCTGAACCTGGCCAACAAGGGCGTGACCATCAATCAGGTCCACAACGTCTATGAGGTGCCGCAGAGCCTTCAGGATCAATGGGCGGCACGCAGCTATCATGGCTCGGTCGAGCATAACAGCCGCGCAGTGATTAACCGCTATCTGGGTTATTGGGATGCCAACCCGACGACGCTGACGCCCCTTTCGCCCGAAGACAGCGCACCATTGTTTGTCGAGATGATGGGCGGCGCCGAGCTGATCATGGCAAAAGGTCAGGAACTGGTGGCTGCCGAGAGATATCTCGAAGCGACAGAGATCCTCAACAAACTTGTCTACGCCGAGCCGCAGAACCAGACCGCCAAGGACTTGCTGGCCGATGCCTTCGAACAGATTGAATATCACAAGGAAAGCCCCTCGGTCCGCAACTCGTTTCTGGGGGCGGCCTATGAACTGCGCAATGGTATCCCTCAGGGCGCCACCATCGAAACCACCGGCCCGGATACGATCAAGGCCATGCCGACAAGCATGTGGTTGGACTTTCTTGGCATCCGCGTCAACAGCGCCAAAGCGGCAGGGATGGAGTTCACGATCAATCTGACGATCCCCGATCGGGACGAAAACATCGTGGTCGAGATGAGCAACGCCACGCTGACCCACATCGTGGGCCAAAAAGCTGATGACGCCGACCTTTCGATTGCTCTGAACCGTACCGAACTGGAACAGGTCATGACCGGAAAGCGGAAGCTGACAGATGTGCTGGCGGACGGAACGGCGAAGTCCGAAGGCAATGCGGATCTGGTGGCGCAACTGGCCTCAACTCTGGACCAGATCGATCTGGGGTTTGAGCTGATGCCCGGGACCGGCGCGCAGGACCTGACGGCCCCTGCCAACGATTTTGCTCAGCCACCCCTTGCGAACTCCAACGGCGGCTGATTCCCCGATCAGCCAACCGGTTCCTTATCACACCGAACCGGCAACGTTGTGGAGGCAGGTTTGACCTGCCGAAAGACGGGCTGCCCCAGCGGCCCGTCTTTTTCGCCTTTCTTGTGAGGCTAGAATGTCTTTTTTGCCGCCGAACGCCACCACAGGGACGTGCGTGAAATCAGACCTCATCCGCAAAACAATGGCGCTTCGTGAGCCTTCAGGCCCCCGCAATCAACGATCTTCAGGTTGGTTCCAGTCCGGAAGTCAGCCCACCATGATGCTGGCTTCGTGTTTTTTCAGAACCCGCGCCGCCGTCGGGCCGTAGTTCCTACAAACGCCATCGGCAATCTCGGGAAAAATCTCGACGATCTCGTTCCAGGACTCCTCTGAGAAGCCTCGCGCGGCGATGTAACCGGGATAAAGGCTTTCAGAAAACGCGCCATTTGAATGCACGATTTCATGCCTGTCGAAGATGAAATGGAAATAGGTTACCTGCGACACGTCCGCCGCGACTGGCACGCCGGGTAAGCCCAGCAAATGCTTGGCCGCGACCAGCACCGCCTGGTCACCAAAGTGGATTTCATTGACAGGCTTCGTCACCAGCATCCGGTGGTTTGGCGATACCATCAGATCCGACGACGGAGAGTTCGGCGCGAGTGCCCCTTGCGCTATCCGGATCGGTGTCAGATGCCGCTGCGCGGACAAATCCAGGGTGCGTGATCCGATCCATCGAATTTTGCTGGCCTGCCCGTCCGCTGTATCAACCAGATCTCCGGCCATCAGGCTTTCGACAGGCCTTGAACCGTCTGGTGTGCCGATCAGGGTACCTTTCACGAAACAGGGTACATCGACAATTGCGTCGGGGTCAGTGGTATCCGGCGCGTTTCCTGGCGTTACATTTGAGATTGAGAACGGGTAGTTGGTGCCCGGAACAAGCGGTTCGGACGTGATATAACCGGCCAAGGTGCCGTCGACCTCGACCCGGAACACGTCGATCGTTCCGCCGCCCGGTTTGAAAAGCTGATAGGATTCTTCGAGGTAGATATTGCCACTCAGGAACGTGACAGACCCGTCCAGACTGGTCACGTCGCCTGTCTGCGTCAGGTCATCGCCAACTTCGTTGTTGAATCTGTCACCGTTGAAATCCGTGCCATTGTCCGGCGCGCCATTGACCAGCGTCCCTCCAGCGCCGTCAACCACCGAAAACAACACCCGGTCCGCATTCGGGTCATACGTATTGGACAGCGTGACACCGCCGCCAAAAAACGAGACGGTTATTACGCTGGGATCATACCCGATATACGAATAATTCGCCATAAAGTGACCTCACGCTCGCGAAACACGCTTCATTTGTTATACTGAGTTAAGTTGGGCTTAAATAAGGAACTTTTGTGCAGCAGAACCGATCACACATGTCCACGAAGTTGCTACCTTGCACGCCAATCAATTAATTCTTGATGAACAGAGACCCCGGACACCAACCGCGAGGCTCAGGTAGCCAAACAGAACACCGGGGCAGAAGGGTCCAAAGGGATGGTCACAAAAGCAGAGCTTGAACAGCAGGTTGCTGAGTTAAAGCGCCAATTGGCGGAGTATTCCCGCAACGAGAAGCCGATTGAACATCGCGAAACCAATGACCCACAGACACCTGATCACGAGATAATATCAGAAGCTTGGGCCGAAAATCTGCGACATCTTCCCGGGCAGATCGAAGATGTGCTGACCGAACTGGAAGATTTGCCCCACAAAAAGCCGATCCTGTTTGCCCTTGGTGTCTTTGCCCTTGGGTATTTGATTGGCCGGTCTCGGTAGGAGCGTATCATGAGCCGTATTTCCAGAAACTTGTCGATCGTCCTACGTTCAGAACGGCTGATTGCCCAGCGGCAATTTACCATCGCGGCGCGCCGAACCGGGCTTTATGCTGCGGCCGGTCTGGCCGTGGGGCTGGCTGTGATCATGCTGAATGTCGCAGGCTATTTCGCATTGTCAGAAACACTATCGAAACCGCTGTCGGCGCTTCTGGTTGCTGCAGCGAACCTTGTGTTGGCGGTTTTGCTGGCCCTCTTTGCCAAATCAATGTCCTCGCAGTCCGACAGTGAAACAGTGACTGAATTGCGCGACATGGCGCTGGCAGACATCGAAGAAGAAATCCGCGACGGGCTGACACAGGCGCAGGACGCGATTACGCATGTCAAAAAGATGTCACGGGACCCTTTTGGGACAATCGCGCCCGAACTGGCCGCCGTAATTGTGAAGATACTGGCGCGACGCGCTTCCGATCGCTCAAAAACGGACTAGAAAGCCTCAGAGTCCAAGACTGACGCCTAATCTAACTAAACGAACGGCCGCTACAGAGGTCGAAATGTCCTTCGCCGATGCCCTCGCGCCTACAGGCATGCGAGGGTCACAGTCGAATGGCCAAAGGTTCCCAAGCGCACTCCGGACGGAAGCAGCGCGCTTTAGGCTGCAGGTTCACTGGCAGGAACAATGCCCTGCGCGACCCATAGGTCGAATATCTCCAGGGCGGTGATGCAGAATTCCGGGTCATTGATATGGGCGTCCAGTGCGGTTGCCTGAACCGAAGGTGCGACGGTAGTTGTCAGAGCCTCAATAAACGCGCTCAGGCCATCTGGGTCGTGACAATCTCCACCCGGGCGGTCCCATTCCTCGATGCCGCCGCGCGGTATGATCAGATGGGTGGGCGCGGGACTTTCGCCAAGGCGCTTGTTCAGTTCGTGGGCAATTTCGCGCCGCTCGTCAGCAGTGTAGTAGGTGTTCTTGACCAATTTGTTGTGGGTGTGGATCGGACGGTTCAAAAACCGTTCCGGGATGTCTTGCCAGCCCGCAAAATCGATCAGGTCCATGCAGCCCGGGGCCACGATCTGCGGAATGCCGGCCCGCCCTGCCCCGCGATGCCGGTCCTTGCCTGCGTTCACAACGGAACCGGCCAGCAGATTGCCCAATTCGCACCCGGCAAAGTCCATAACGCAGACAAAGCCGTTTTGGCCTGCGATCTGTTCAAAGGCCATGCCGCCCATGCCCATGGCATGAAATACGGCAACTTCATAACCGCGCTCTTCCAACGCAGGTTTGAGTGTCTTGATGTATTTGAGGCATGAGGTCCCCAATGAGGTGACACCCACCATCGGACGCCCGCTTTTGGCCGGTTCTGCCGCGCGCGCGGCCCCCAAAACGGCGCCTGCCGCCTGTGACAGCGACGATTTGCAGATCGCATTCAACCCATACAACCCCCCGGCCCAAAGGATCATCTGGATGTCCGGCGAAAGACGCTCGGCCGGGATCAGGGCCGAGAAGGACACGGTCGAGACGACGTATTTGGGCACTCCGATGGGCAACGATTGACAGACATCCAGCGCAAGATCGGTACCCATGGTGCCGCCCAGTATGATCACACCGTCAATCAGGCCCTGATCGTGCAAGCGGCGGGTCAGGACACAGGCCCCGGCGGACATGATCTGCATAGCCACATGTTCGCTGCCGCTGTCTATGGCAGCCTGAATCGAGCTACCACCCGCCTTGGCCACATCATGTTTCGAATAGTCGGTGGGATTGGCGGGGTCGCCCAGAACACTGACGTCCAGGGTCAGCACACCACCGCCCAAGGAGCGGATCTTTGCCGCCATGAACTCCAACTCGTCGTTTTTGGTGTCATATGTCCCAACGACAAGGATCGTCTTGTCCGCCATGAGGTCCTCCGCTGAATTTTAATTAACATATTAAGAACTGGGCTGCGCAATTGTCAATTGAGCTTCCCTGGTCTGGTGTCAGCCCCGCATCAACTCTCCTTTGGGGTCGTAGTACGGCGCAAACTGAACCCTGAGCGGGTACATTTCCCCGGCGATTTGAACGTCAAAGCCGCCCTCGTCGATCCAGGCCTTTGTGACACCTTCCTCATGGTGCAGGCTGGCCAAACCGACCATCGCCTGCAACCGGAAGCCCCAGTCGCCCGAGGTGACATGCCCCACAATCCTGCCGTTCTTCCACACAGGCTCGTTGTGAATCAGATACGGACCGGTTTCAGCATCCAGGTCGTCAACTTTGCAGGATACGGTGCGGTGCGCAGTCGCGGCACCGCCAGCCTTCTGTTCAGTCAGAACGTCCATGCCAAGGAAGTCTTCCTCTTTGTCCAAAGCCACCGCAAACCCCAGCCCGGTTTCATAAGGCGTGTCATCCTCGGCGATATCATGCCCGAAATGTCGGAAGCCCTTCTCGAGCCTACACGCGTTCATGGCGAACATTCCCATATGGAGCATTCCGTGCGGTTTGCCCGCCGCAATCAGCGCTTCATAGACACCAGCGACGAACTCGGTGGGTATCATCAGCTCGTACCCGAGTTCACCAATGAACGAGCGCCGAATGGCCCACCCTCGGGCATAAGCCATGTCGATTTCTCGCGCCGCGCCAAAGGGGAAGGCCTCGTTCGACAGGTCATCGCCCGAGATGGCAGACAGAATGTCGCGCGATCTTGGACCGTGGATCGTGATCAGGCCATAGCCCGAGGTCGCGTCGAGCTCCTCGAACCGCCAGCCCGGTTCGGCGTGATCCTTGATCCATGCCTGATCGCGCATCTGGCTGGGATGGCCTGTAATCACCATGAAACAGTTCTGTGCAGTTCTGGTCACGGTCACATCGGCCTCGATCCCGCCGCGCGCGTTCAGGAACTGGGTGTAGACCGAGGTGCCGACCGCGACATCCATCTGCGCGCCGCAGACCTTGTTCAGCGCTTTGACAGCGTCCGGACCCTGCACCTGAATTTTCGAATACATTGATTGATCGATCAGCACAGCAGCATCCCGGGCGGCCAGACATTCGGCGCTGACGTGCGGTGCCCAGTCTTTGCGCCGCAGACTCGGTTCTTCGTTCCAACCCTTTTTTTCGGGGTCGTAGTACATCGGCACCTCCCAGCCGATCCGCTCGGCAAATGTCGCGCCTGCCTCTTTCAGCCGATCATGCAACGGCACCCGACGCACGCCGCGGGCCGAATGGACCTGCCGTCCGACCCAGTTGACGCCATAATGGAAGCCCACTGACTCGGCGCTGCGGTCATGATTGTATTTGGTATTGCGCTGGAATGGGTGCGCCCGGCGGGCCAGCATCGGGCCCATGCCCCGCGACGGAGCGCCGTCGGTCATCCATTCCGCCATTGTCAGACCAACACCACCCGAGTTAAGGATTCCGTTCGAGTTCATGCCGGCGGCGACAAACAGTCCTTTGATTTCGCTGGTCGGACCCAGATAGGGACGTCCATCGGGTGTAAAACTCTCGGGCCCGTTGAAAAATGTCTGTATGCCCATCTCGCCCAGTGCAGGCATGCGTTCGAACATCTTCTCAAGATTCGGTTCGACGTGTTCCATGTCAAACGGCAGCTCGTCGAATTCGAAGTCTTCGGGGATGCCGTTCCTGCCATAGGGCTTGCCATGCTTTTCGAATGACCCGATCAGCAGCTTGCCAGTGTCTTCTTTCCAATAGGTCCGCTCTTCGGCGATGTTCAAAATCGGCTGGGTCCTGAGCAGGCCGTCCACAAGTTCGGTGACAATATAGAAATGTTCAGTCGCGTGCAGCGGCACGGTTACTCCGTGTGCCTTGGCAAACAGGTGGCTCCACATGCCGCCCGCCAGCAACACCTTGTTGGTCGCAATCACGCCCCATTCTGTGTCGACACCAACCACCTTGCCATCCCGGATGACAAGACGATCAACCCTGGTGTTTTCGAACACCTGTGCCCCCATGGCCCGCGCGCCCTTGCTAAGCGCGACCGTGACGTCAAGCGGGTTCACCTGGCCATTCGACGGAACAAAGAATGCGGATTTCACGTCATCGGTTTCGATCCATGGCCATTTCTCTTTCAACTCGTCGCGGGACAGCATGAAGGTCTCGATCCCCATGCGGGCTGCGTGGTCGTGGCTGCGCAGCAGTTGTTCGTGGCGCACATCGCCGATTGCCAGATTGATCGTGCCGTTTGGCTTGTAGCCGGTCGCCTGTCCGGTTTCGATTTCCAGATCGCTGAAAAGGCGCGCTGTATATTTGCCCAGCTCGGTCTGTGCCGTGCTGTCGCGTAACTGCCCGACGATCCCGGCTGCATGCCAGGTTGTTCCGCTGGCGATCTTCCGCCGCTCGACCAGAACTGCGGGAACGCCGCGCTTTGCCAGATGATACAGGGTCGAGATGCCGATGATACCACCACCGATGATCACTACAGGCGCTTGTTCAGGAAAAGGGTCGGGCATCAAAACAATCCTTCAGTCTGCAAAGCAGCCGATCTTCGGGGTTTCGGATCACGAACGCCGTGGGGTCAGGCTTTGCCGGATCCACCCCGCGCTATCGGGTCTTGTGTGCCAAAGAATGGTCAGGAATCACAATTGTTCGCACCGTTGGTGCGAATAACGCACCATTCCTTCATCAGGGCCTTGGTGCGCCAGTCAGTGCGATTTCAAGCTTTTCCACTGCGGTTTGGAGAAGCACGGCAAGTTCCTCTGTTCGGGCTTCATCCAAACTCGCTTCGGGAACGGCAATGGCAACGGTACCTGCAGGATCTTTGCCATCGGTGAAAAACGGCATCGCTACGCTGGCAACGCCGATGTCAACTGCATTGCGACTGCAGGCAAACCCTCGGGCTCGGGTCTCCGAGATCAGCTTCCTGAGCGTCTCCAAATCCGTCACGGTGTACGGCGTCAGCTTTTCCCGTTTGAGTGCCAACAATTGCTCGCGCGTCTGATCCGAACAGAACGACAAATACGCAAGACCCGAAGACGACGAATGAAATGGGTAGGAATCCGCGGGCCGCAGGTTGATCACATTCCCACGCGGCGGCAATGTGAAGGCCGCGGTCGCCATCCCCTTGTCGCCGGGAATACCGACATGCACTGTTTCATTTGCCTGGGCGGACAACCATTGAGATACGATTTGCGTTGCTTTCACCATCGGAACGGTGGCCTCTCTCAACCTGGCCAGCGAGAGAAATCCGTGGCCCAAACGGTATTTTCGGTTCTCAGGGTTCTGTTCGATGAACCCATGACTGATGAGTGAGACCAGCAGCCTGCGCGTGACCGCCTTGTCTTGCCCTGTTGCCCGCGCCAGGTCGTTCAGACCGATTTCGAGGCTTTCCAAAGAAAACTGGCGCAGCAGCAGCATGGCTTTGTCGACAGTTTTCATTTCGATCTCCTCTCAAAGGCATAATCCAGAAATGACAAGACAATCATGCCACCGCACCCTCGTCTGCATGTCAGAACGTGACTAAGACGCCCAGTCGATGCTGAACTCCTCACGAAAAGCAAACCGCGCCAGGTGGGCTTCGATCACCTCTTGCCACCGGGCAAGGTCGCCCCGGGGTCCGGTTGCGGCCGAGATGGTCAGGCTGTTTTCGTCCGCCGTCAGCGTGACAGCATTGCCGCTCGCAAAGGCCACACTCCCTTGGGTGTCGTCAAAGAAAACTTCGGCCTTGTGGGACCAATGCTTGCACAGCTGCTGTAGATATTTGCTGCCAGCACTTGTCTGTGCAACGCCCGTGACACTTTGGTCCGGCAACAACGCCAGCGCCGCGTCGGCAGCGCCGCGTATAGCCGAGGCAAACAGGGTTACATCAATACTTGTCGCCAGAAAGGTCACGCCCAGATCCAGGCATTGGCGTTGCATTCCGGGGTCGAGTGTCAGGATACCCGCAGCCTTGCCAGCGGCGGTGATCCGCGTCAGGGCATCAAAAATCGCCTCGACCACATCGGGATGACTGGCGTTACCCAGGTGGCCCATATCCGCGGCAAGATCGGCAGGGCCAATAAAAACACCGTCCACATCCGTTGTCAGTATGTCATCCAGAGCGGCCATGCCCAGTCGGTTCTCAACCTGAACCAGCAGGCACACCTGTTCGTCCGCTGTTGTAAGGTAGTCCGGAATTGCGCCAAATCGCGAAGCCCGCGCCATTGATGATCCAACCCCCCGGACACCTTGCGGTGGGTATTGCACAGCCCGAACCAGTTGCCGCGCCTGATCGCCGCTTTCGACCATCGGCACAAGAATGGTCTGCACCCCGGCATCGAGATATTGCTTGATCATCCAGGTCTCGCCAATCGGCAACCGGGCCACCGGATGGCTACCCGAACCGTCGATAACGCGCACTTGCTCCAATACCGTGCGCAGGTCATTGGGCGCATGCTCACCATCCACCAATAGCCAGTCGAACCGTGATGTGGCCGCTATTTCAGCGGCATAGGCATCGGCCATACCCAACCAGCAACCGATCTGAGGTTGCCCGGCCTTCAGTGCGGCTTTGAACGGGTTCTGTGGCGCGGGCATTCTTAGCCTCCTCTAAGCGAATTGTATGTCGACCGAGCCGAACGAGCCGAAATCGGCGTGGATTTCGGTGCCCGAAGGACATTCGACAGGGCGAATGAAGCTACCCGACAGGATCACCTGGCCCGGCTCGATGCTCTGACCATATTGTGCCACGCGCCGGGCAAGCCAGACAACGCTTTCGACAGGATCATTCAGAACACCTGCACCCAGGCCGGTTTCTTCGATTTCGCCATTGCGGAATGTCAGTGCGCCGACCCAGCGCAGATCGAAAGTGTCGATGGCGTGGCGTTCTGCACCCAGTACTATGCCGGCATTGGCGGCGTTGTCGCTGATCGTGTCAAACACGGTGCGCGCCTTGCCGGTCTTCGGATCTACCCGCTGAATGCGAGTGTCGAGGATTTCGATGGACGGCGCGACATAATCAGTCGCAGCAATGACGTCTGCGCGGGTGACATGTTCCCCGGCCAAGGCGGTTTTCATGACAAAGGCGATCTCGGCCTCGATCCGAGGCTGGATGAACCTGCTCGCAGGCACTGAGCCACCATTTTCAAAGGCCATGTCATCGAACAGGATGCCACTGTCGGGAATGTCGATATTCAGCGCATATTGCATCGCCTTCGAGGTCAGCCCGATCTTCCAGCCAATCACCTTGCGCCCTTCGGCCAGTTTGGCGCGATGGATGGCGTTCTGCACCGCATAGGCATCGTCCATGCCCATGTCGGGATGCCGCAGTGTCAACAGACCGATCTGTTCGCGCGTCTGCTCGGCCCGCAACAGATCGGCGGCCGCGCGAGCGTGATCTTCAGGGGTCATACCTGTTCATCCTCGACGATGTTGCGCAGTGTGCCGATGCCGTCGACAGAAACCTCGACCACATCGCCGGGGATCAGGTATTTCGGCGGGTCAAACCGTGCACCTGCGCCGGTTGGCGTCCCGGTGACAATGATATCGCCGGGCTGTAGCGTCATGAAGGTCGAGATGTACTCGATCTCGCGCCGGATCGGGAACATCATACGATTCAACGTGTCGTCCTGACGCAACTCGCCGTTGACATGCGTCTGAATGCGGGCGTCGTCCAATTGGACCGCGTCGGTGAAAGGCACCAGCCAAGGGCCAATCGCGCCGGTTCTGTCCCAGTTCTTGCCCTGTGTGACGTTGAATTTGGCGTGGCGCACCCAGTCGCGGATCGTACCCTCATTGCAAAGCGTGAGTGCCGCGATGTGATCATAGGCGTCGTCTTGCGAAATCCTGCGGCCCGCCTTGCCAATCACGATGGCCACCTCGCCTTCGTAATCCAGCGTGTGGTTCTCCGGCGGGCGGATCAGAGGGCGGTCATGTCCCGTAAAGCCACTGGCAAAACGCGGGAACAAAGACATGTATTTCGGTTGCGCGCTGCCATCCTTGTATTCCGCGTTGCGGTCAGGGAAGTTCACGCCGACGCAGAGGATACGGCGGGCGTCGGGCATCACCATTTCATAGGTGAAATCTTCGTGAGTTTCGGGTTTGCCGTTCGCTTTTTCGACCAGTTGGTCGAACGCTCCGGCGGCGATAACTTCGTACAGACTGCTGTGGTTTGGAAATTCGCCATTCAGCGCAATTGCGCCGTCCTTGGTAATGGCACCGAAAAAGGTTGCGCCATTGGCGGTGTAAGTTGCAAAGCGCATCAGGCCTCCTCGGCGGCCTTGCTGCCACCCATGCAGAGAAAACATACCATACGAACCCGCGTCCCGACCTCAGACCGAGAAGCTGATGTTGGCCTGCCCCGTGCCGGAGCTTCCGAAATACGGTGTGTAAACATCGATCTGGCCCTTGTAGCTGCCCCAACCCAGCGCGCCGAAAAGTAAGGCGGTGTCGTTCATCGCGCACTCACCCGTGCATTTCCTGGCGTAGTCGGGAAGCATTTCCAAAAACTCTTCAAACCGACCCTGTTCCCACAGCTCCAGTACACGCATATCCATCTGACGATTGAACTCGCCATTCACGGCGTTCAGCCCTTCGACCGAGCGCTCGTTGGGCGTAAAGTCATGGCTCAGCGAACCCGATGCGAGAATTGACACATTGCGGTCGGATCGGCGGATACCTTCGGCGATGGCCTCGCCCCAGACACGGTTTTCAGCAATCGACGAGAACTGGTTGACCGCGACGGGTAGCACCCGCGCATTTACACCGTCATTGATGAAATGCATGGGCAAAAGGGTGCCGTATTCCATGCCCATATCGGGATGTGAATGGCCAAGGGCCCTCTCCCCCCGCTCACGCAAGACGTCTAGGATGGTTTCCCCCAATTCGTGATCCCCGCGATAGTCAAACTCCATGTCCGCCAGCATGTGCGGCAACTCGTGGCTGATGAAACGGCCTTTGTGGTGCTCTTTCGTGTTCAGATGGAAACCCTGATTGGTGATCCAGTGGGTGTCGAACACAACAAACGTATCTACCTTGCGGTCAATTGCATCCTGACGCAGGCGCGCATATCCGTCGATGGCAGGTTGCCGGATGCCTTTGTATTTCGGCATCGTGTGGGACATCCAGATGCTGGGCACATGCGTGATTTTCGCGGCCTGTACTATCTTTCCCATGACGGTTCCTCCTTATGATCGTGACGTAAGGCCTGACAGCCAGAATGTCCTATGGTCCGAGCGTTTGATGGACCAATGATGCGCACTTCCTGATTCAACTATAGTCAGCCAACCCCTGCCAAGGGATCAGGCTGCACGATATTATTTCCCAAGTTGCATGATCTTGTGCTGACCGGTGGCAAAGCCAACATGTTTTTGTTCCATGTAGAATTCAAAACTCCAGTCGCCGCCGTCCCGGCCGATACCCGAAGCCTTGACGCCGCCGAAGGGCGTGGGCAGGTGGCGCACATTTTCCGAGTTCACCCAGATCATACCTGCTTCCAGTTTGTCCGTGAACCGCAGGGCACGCGTCAGGTCGTTGGTCCAGACGTAACCGGTAAGGCCGTAAGGCGTGTCATTTGCGATCTGTAGCGCCTCTTCTTCGGTCGAGAATGGGATGGACGTCAGAACCGGACCAAATACTTCCTCGCGCGCGATGCGCATCTGGTTGTTGGCATTTGTAAACAAGGTTGGCCGCACGAAATACCCTTCGTCCCCCACTTTGACGCCGCCGGCTGCGATAGTCGCGCCATCGTCTTTGGCGATGTCGAAATACGAGGTGACTTTATTGTAGTGCTCTTCCGTTACCAGCGGGCCGATCTCGGTCGCCGGGTCCAGTGGGTGACCGACCTTGATGTTGTTCACGCGTTCTACCAGCTTGGCCTCGAACTCGTTTTTGATGGTGTCTTGTACCAGCAAACGCGAAGACGATGTGCAACGTTCCCCATTGATCGAGTAGATCATGAAAATCACGGCATCCAGCGCGCGGTCCAGGTCGGCGTCATCGAAGACAATCACCGGGTTCTTACCGCCCAGTTCCAGATGCATCCGCTTGAGCGTATCCGCGCCCTGCTTTGTGATTATGCTGCCGGTGCGGCTTTCTCCGACAAAAGCAATGGCCTTGATCAGCGGATGTTCGGTCAACGCCTTACCGGCATTCGGTCCAAAACCGTTCACGGTGTTCAGAACACCCTTGGGCAGACCGGCCTCTTCCGCGATTTCGACCAGTAAACGCGCCGACAGCGGTGAATCTTCGGCCGGTTTGTGAACGACGGTACAACCCGCTGCCAGTGCCGGTGCGATCTTCCAGGTCGACAGCATGAACGGCGTGTTCCACGGAGTAATGACACCCACCGGGCCAATTGGAACGCGGGTGGTGATGTTCATCAAGGTCGGTGACTTAAGATGCTGTCCGTCCCTTGCCTGCACCACCTGATCAGCGAAATAACGGAAGTTCTCGGCACCGCGCAGCGCCGCCTTGGACATGAAACGCAGGGTTTGACCGGTGTCCCAGCACTCACACAGGGCAATTTCCTCGGCACGCGCCTCGATCGCGTCGGCCACGTTCAGCAGGATGCGGCGGCGTTCGGTGGCGGGCATATCGCGCCACGCGGCGAATGTTGAATGGGCTGCCTTGGCCGCCGCATCGATGTCATCCGCCGTCCCATAGGCCACATCGCAGATCACGGACTTGTCCACTGGCGAAGTGGATTGAAACACCCCCGCCGCCCCGTCGCGATCTTCGCCCGCAATGCGGTTCTTGATGCCTGTCTCTTTGAACCGGGCCAGAAACCCCGCCAATTTTTTGATATTGGTGTCCAAGGCGCTCATGGTTCAGGTCTCCTGCTGGGTTGCAGCCAATTGGTCCCGGCCCAAATGCTCTCTGATAGTGCCGGTCTTGGGCGAAAGGTCCGGATCGATGTCACGCATCTCAAGCGACAGAGCGATGGAGTGCTTCGAAAAGGCCGGTTCAAGATACGCCCTTGCCGCTTCGAATATGCGCTGCGTTGCGTCCTGCTTGACGTCTTGGGGGCGACCGGCGCGCAGTCGGATCGAAATATCGACGAAACCATGCGCCGGGTTCCCGTCGGCAATGGAATAGTGATCGACCCGCGTGGCGCGTACGCGAATACCTGCCACCGGAAACATGTCAATTGCGGCGGCCGTTGCGCGCACACACTCGCACAAACCATCCATATCGACCCAGTCTTCAAGGTTGCCAGAGTAATCGATGTGGAAATGCGGCATGGTTCCCTTTCCCTTAATTAGTAAACATGTTTAGTATTTTCGTCACCACGTGTCAAGAACTTGACTTGTTAATCTTTGCAATTCCGGAAGCAGCGCTCTAGAAAACGGCATGACCACACAAAGCCACACCAAAAGCACTTCCCGCGCGCTTCCGATTGCGCTGCTGCGTGCCCGCGAAACAGTCATGGCGCCCATTCGGGACATGTTGAACAACATTCAGCTTACAGAGCAGAAGTGGCGCATTCTTCGCGTTCTGGACGAATTTGGTGAAATGGAACAAAGCGCCATCTCGAAAGAGGCCTGTCTTCTGTTGCCCAGCCTCACCCGCATTCTGCGCGCCATGGAAGCAGACGGCCAGATTACACGTCGCCAGGACAGTCAGGACAAGCGCCGGTCGATGGTGAAGATCACGGATGCAGGTCGTGGAATCCTGACCGAGAACCTTCCGACATCACTGGCAATCTATGATCGCATTGAAGAACAGATGGGTCAGGACAAGCTGGACGAACTTTTGGACCTGCTTGAGGAGTTGCAGGCCGTCAAGGTCTGACCCCGGCCAAACCGGACGGGGCCAGCCACACATCTACAGCGTCGACAGACCGGTATCCAGTGCCGACAGGATCTTGGCCACATCATCGGACGTAATGACCAGCGGTGGCGACAGAATGATGTTGTTGCCCGACACACGGACCATCACGCCATCTTCGTATGCCGCCTTCTGCACCTGCAAGGGCAGATGCTTGGCAATCGGCGCCTTGGTTGCACGATCAGATACCAGTTCCAGCGCACACATCAGGCCCTCGCCCCCGCGCACATCTCCGATTGCGTCGTGTTTTTCAGCCAGTTTTTTCAATCCGGTAAAAAGTTCTTCACCGCGGGCCGCGGCGTTTTCCCAAACACGCAGACGATTGATTTCAGACAGAGCCGCCAGTGCAGCCGCTGCGCCGACCGGATGGCCGGAATAGGTATAGCCCTGATCGACTGACGCCATACCAGTGTTGTCGCTTTCAAAAACCTCGGCGACTGCGCCCGAAATCATTGCCGCACCGAAAGGGAAGTAACCGTTGGTGATCGCCTTGGCTGTCGTCATGATGTCGGGCTGCACACCCCAATGCCGCGCGCCGCTTTCGCTGCCGGTACGACCAAAAGCAGTGATGATCTCGTCCGATATAAGAAGAATACCGTTTTTCGAACAGACCTCGCGCACCATCGGCATGAAGCTTTTGTGTGGTGGGATCACGCCGCCTGCGCCCAGAACCGGCTCCATGATGTATGCGGCGACGGTATTTGCCCCCTGGAATGCGATCTCGGCCTCCAGCGCCTTGGCGCAAAGCTGCGCCAGACGCTCGGGGTCTGTTTCGTCGAACGGATTGCGATAGGTCCACGGCGCGGGCACATGGAAACAGCCCGGCATCATCGGCTCGTAAACCGCGCGGAACTTCTGGTTGCCATTGACCGAAGCCGCCGCGAAATGGGTGCCGTGGTATCCTTGCTTGAGGCTGATGAACTTGGTCCGGCCGGCTTCGCCTCGCACTTTGTGATACTGTCGCGCAAGCTTCAGCGCGATTTCAACTGAATCCGATCCGCCCGAAGTGAAAAAAGCTCGGGTCAGACCATCAGGCTCGAAAAACTGCGCCAACTCATAGGACAGTTCAATCGCCTTGTCGTTGCTGGTGCCCCGGAAGGTCGAGTAATACGGCAGCGCATTCAACTGATCGGTAATGGCCTGCTTAACCGGATCACAGGAATAACCCAGATTGACGTTCCACAACCCGCCAACCGCGTCGATGGCCTTGTGGCCGTCTATATCGATGATGCTGACCCCTTCCCCTCCGGTCAGGATGGTGGGCGGATTGTTTTGACTGTCGGCAGGATGTGCCATCGGGTGCCAGAAATGGCGCGCGTTGTTTTCCTTCAGGAAATTGGAGTCTTTCATATCACGGGTCTCCGAGGATCTTGTCCGCCCATCGGTCAGGGCTGGAACGCGGTTGGGAAGTTTCGCGGAAACTGACCACCGAAATTCGCAGTCAGTTCGAGCGAAAGGGAATGCAATGTCGTCAGGATCAAAGGCAGGTGATCGCCGTTTGCACGAATTTCAGGCACCGCAATTGCGATTGTGCCTATCGCCACCTGATCAATTCCAAAGACAGGCGCAGCGTATCCATAAACGCCTGCTTCAAACCCGCCTGCGCTGTTTGACCAGCCCTTGCGCCTGATCTCAGAAACCCGTTCACGTATCAGGTCAGGGGACACCAGGGTTTCCGCTGTGTAGGACGTCAAGGCCTGGCGATCCAGATCTTCAAGCAGGTGAGCGGGGCCAAAACTCAGCAGGCACAGGCCGGAGGCCGTTGCATTGATCGGCAGAATTTCCGCCGGATCAAGGCTGACCCGCACGGTGTACCGCGTGGTTTCCAGCGCCAGAGCGGTCTGCAATTTACCTTGTTGCAGCAGCGAAAGGTGCATGCTTTCGCCGATTACTTGCATGGCGGACTGCATCCTTGCGCGCGCGCCTTCAAGCCCCGGATTTGCGATTTCCCGCAGCGCGGCAAGACGCACCACAGCCGGTCCGATCGCATAGGACTTGGAGTGCGGGTTTTGTTCGATCAGGCCAAACTCTTCCAATGCGCGAAGGTGGCGCAGAGTCGTTGCCTTGTTCATACCGGACAGCCGGGCAAGGTTGCTCAGACCGATCTCCGGCTGAGCACTTGAAAACAACTCGAGCAATTTCAAAGCATTAAGAGCGGTGCCCATGCGCTTTTCTCTCCTTCGCACGTAATACTTGACAGAAAGCATTTAACAAAGCAACATTATTGTTGTTACTTCGGTTCAAATAATGAACCAAGCCAGGGAGGCGTCAATGAAAAAAATTCTAACCGCTGCCGTTTTTGCAGCCTCTGCAACAGCAGCACTTGCTGAATACCCGGAAAAGCCGGTGACCTTTGTGGTTCCGTGGCCTCCGGGCGATCTGGAAGACGTGTTAACCCGGATGATCGCAGATGAATTCCAGGCCATGTACGGCGTTCCGGCCGCGGTTGTGAACAAGCCTGGCGGCGGAGGCGGCCCCTTCCCCGGCGCGGTTGAGGTCGCAACGGCTCCGGCAGATGGCTACACCATCGGATCCTTCGTTATTGGCGTTCCTGTCATCGGGCCCGAGATCGGAATCCCGGAGCTGAACCCAAATCCATTCGACCCTATCGGAATTTTCCTGACCTATCCGTTCGTTATCGCATCCAGCAAAGATGCGCCATTCTCGAATTGGGACGAACTTGTAGCGCACGGTAAGGAAAACGATGTGGCTCTTGGCCATTTCGGCTCGGTCCTGCCGCCCACACAGGTTACGTTTGCGGCTGCGGTGAGCAGCGGCTTCGACTTTGCAAGCGAAGCGGCGTTCGACGCGCTGGACTGCAACACATTGGCGTCAGGTGACGTGGACGTCATCAATACCACGCTGCAACTCGTGCTGCCCTGCCTCGACAATGTGAACATTCTGGCCAGCATCGGTGGTGAACGAATTTCGCTTGTACCGGACACACCAACGGTTGTCGAAATGAACCCGGACCTGCCGCTTGCGTTGTGGAACGGGTTGTTCGTGCACAAGGACACTCCGGCAGATGCCCGTGAAAAGATCACTGCCGCCGCGCAAAAGGCGTTGGAGTCCGACAAGGCCAAAAAGCTGGCTGAAGAAACCGGTGCGTTGATCTATTGGCAGGACCCTGACGCGTCAAATGCGCAAATCGAACAGGACAAAGCGTCGTTCGCGAAAATCGAAGAGATTCTGGGCGAATAAGCACCTAACAGGGCGCGGGTGGAAAGCCCGCGCCTTGTTGCATGTCGGGGAGGGACATGATGATTGCAAAAACGCTTCAGGACATGTTCAGAAGGTATCGCCGACCTGGCGACATCATCTTTGCCGTCTTTTTCCTTGCCTTCTCGTTGTTCCTGCTCAGCCAGTTGGGCACCGAGACAAAGTTGGTAAAGCGCACCAAGTGGTTTGCGCAGCCGTCGCTGTGGCCGACCATCGCCATATGGGGCATGGTGATTTTCAGCGCCCTGCATCTGATCGGCTCAGCCGTTTCCCCCCGTATTCCCGGGCGCTGGAGAGAGCTAACTTTTTGGCTCATGTCTCTTGAATATGTTGTCTATTTCCTGATCTACGTGGTGGCCGTGCCGTGGCTGGGGTACTTGCCCTCGACCATGCTGTTCGCCGCTTTTCTGGCCGCGCGCACCGGTTTTCGAACGCCCGGCACAATCGGGATTTCACTGCTGTTCGGCGCCAGCGTCGCCATTCTTTTCAGAGCATTTCTTCAGGTGAATATCCCGGCAGGTCGGGTTTACGAGTTCCTTCCGGACTCCGTCCGCGTCTTTGCCCTGACCTATCTGTGAGGCCGCTATGGACAATCTGATTTCCGGCTTTGCAATTCTGGCCCAATGGCAGGTTTTGATCGCACTGCTCATCGGGTCTGTTGGCGGAGTCATCATCGGCGCACTGCCCGGCGTCGGGGCGGCTGTCGCCATCGCCATTCTGCTGCCTGCTACGTTCGCCTTCGAGCCTATTGTTGGTCTGACCCTGCTGCTGGGTATCTACGGCTCATCGATGTACGGCGGCGCAATCCCTGCAATTCTGATCAACACGCCGGGCACGGCAGTGAATGCGCTGACAACCTATGACGGTTATCCAATGACAAAGCGGGGCGAGGGCCATCGCGCGCTGTCGCTGGCTTATTCCGCGTCGTTCTTTGGCGGCATCTTCTCGATCCTCTGCCTGATCATCCTGTCCCCGGTTCTGGCATGGGTCGCCCCGCATTTCGGCAGCCGCGAGATCTTTCTGGCCGCGTTTCTGGGCATCCTTCTGGTGATCCTGGCCCATCGTGGCCAGACATTTTCGGCGGCAATGCTGGCCTTCTTCGGCATCTTCCTGAACACGGTCGGGCTGGAGCCCGTCAAATACACAAAGCGTTTTACGTTTGACCAAAGCTGGTTGTCTTCGGGGATCGACCTTATTGTCGTTGTGCTGGGTTTGTTTGCCATCAGCCAGGCGCTATTGCTTCTGGTCGACAAGGAACACGCGCCCGGTGAGGCGCATGTTCGAGGCAACATCTTCGCCGGCCTCAAAGAACTGTTGGGCATCAAGCGCATCGCGACGGTGTCGTCTTCGTTAGGTGTCCTGATGGGCATGATTCCCGGAACCGGCGAATTCACTTCGCAATTCCTGTCCTACACCTATGCGCAAAAAAGCTCGAAGACTCCGGAAGCTTTCGGCAATGGCTCTCCTGAAGGTCTGGTTGCCTCTGAGGCTGCGAACAACGCGGTACCAGGTGCCGCAATGATCCCCTTGCTGGCGTTGGGTATCCCGGGCGAGGCGCTGACGGCAATGATGCTGTCGGTCTTTTATGTCCACAACGTAGTCCCCGGGCCGCAACTGTTTGCCGAGCAGATGGATTTTGTTCTGGCACTGTACATGTCGCTGATCCTGCTGAACGTGATCGTTCTGGTCTTTCTGTTGTTTTCGACAAATCTGCTGCTGAAGATCATTCAGATCCCGACCCGGTTCCTGGGCATCATGATCCTGACCTTGTCTTTTGTCGGGGTGTTCAGCCTGCGCAATTCGGTCACCGACTGCGCCATTGCGGCAGGGTTCGGAGTGTTTGGTCTGATCCTCAAGCGTCTGAACCTGCCGATCGTGCCGATCATTCTGGGCATGGTTCTGGGCGGCATCATGGAGGTCAAGCTGCGCAGCGCCATGGCGCGGGTCAAAACGCCGCTCGATTTCATTGACAGGCCAATCGCAGCGATCCTGTTCATCATGATCCTGGGCATCATTCTGCTGCACATCCGCACGCTGGTGAAGGAACACAAGGAACGGATCAAACCGCAGCCGATTGGCGACGAAGACTCGACACAGCAAGGATAACCCTCATGGACCAGTCCTCGATTGATGCGCTGCGCGCGCAGGAAATCTCCCCTCGCGGTCATTTCATCAATGGCGCCTATCAGGCCGCAGAGAACGGCGCGCAGCAGGAAGTGTTGTCGCCCATCGACGGTCAGCCCCTGACACGCATTGCCGAGGGAACGCTTTCGGACGTTGACACGGCGGTGCACGCCGCGCGCCTGGCGTTCGAAGATGGCCGCTGGTCCCGTATGTCGCCTGCTGGCCGCAAGAAAGTGCTGCTGAAGCTGGCCGATCTCATCGAAAGCCACGCACTCGAGATCGCCGTTATGGGCGTGCGTGACAACGGAACCGAGATCAACATGGCCTATAAGGCCGAGACGCTCTCGGCCGCTGGCACCTTTCGCTATTATGCCGAGGCGATAGACAAGGTCTACGGTCAGGTCGCCCCGACCGGACATGACGTACTGGGACTGATCCACCACGCTCCGGTGGGTGTCGTGGGTGCAATCGTGCCTTGGAACTTTCCGCTGATGATCGGAAGCTGGAAGATCGCACCTGCTCTGGCTGCGGGCAACTCCATTGTTCTGAAACCGGCAGAGAGCGCCTCTCTCAGCCTGTTGAAAATCGCCGAACTTGCGGCTGCGGCAGGCGTTCCGGACGGCGTGTTCAACGTTGTTACGGGGCGCGGATCAGTCGTGGGCGAGGCGCTGGCGCTTTCGATGGACGTGGACATCATGGTGTTCACAGGATCAGGTGCAACGGGCCGCCGTCTGCTGGAATATTCCGCACGCTCGAACCTGAAACGCTGCTATCTGGAACTTGGCGGAAAATCCGCCAACATCGTCTTCAACGATGCCCCCGATCTGGCCGAGGCCGCGAAGGTTTCGGCAGCGGGTATCTTCCGCAACTCGGGACAGGTCTGCGTTGCGGGGTCTCGCCTGCTGGTGCAGGAAGACATCTATGAAGACTTCGTGGCCGAAATCTCGCGCCACGCCGAGAGTTTCCTCGTGGGTGATCCGCTGGATCTGAACAGCCAGATCGGCGCCGTTCACAGCCTGCCCGAGCTGGAAGCCAATCTGGACTTCGTCACCAGGGCCGAAGCTGAAGGTGCCGTACGCCGCACCGGCGGTTACCGTATCCTGACCGAATCCGGCGGCTACTATATGGTGCCGACGGTGATGGCGGGTGTGAAAGAGACCGATAACCTGTTTCAGAACGAGGTATTCGGCCCGGTTCTTGCGGTGACACCCTTCAAGGACGAGGAAGAAGCGATCCGCCTGGCCAATGCCACTGTATACGGGCTTGCTGGAGGCGTATGGACGTCAAACCTCAGCCGGGCGCACCGCATGGTGGCAGGCGTGCGGGCGGGTGTCGTGCATGTGAACACTTATGGCGGTTCCGATCTGACGGTGCCGCTGGGCGGGGTACGTCAATCGGGCAACGGGCACGACAAATCACTGCACGCTCTTGAAAAATATGTGGACTTGAAAACAGCCTGGATAAAGCTCTGAAATGTTGTCTGAACAATCCGCAGAACTGATCGAACGCAGAACCAGGCTGCTGGGTCCCAACGTCTCGACCTTTTATGACGAGCCTATTCATTTCGTGAAAGGCGAAGGCGTCTGGCTGTGGGACGCCGAAGGGCGCAGATACCTGGATTGCTACAACAACGTTCCACATGTGGGCCACTGCAACCCGCGCGTGGTCGAGGCGATCTGCCGACAGGCAAGCACGCTCAATACGCACACGCGATACCTGCATGGCGGTATTCTTGATTATGCAGAAAGGCTGACCGGAACAATGGATGTCTCGCTGGACACGGCGATCCTGACCTGTACCGGATCCGAAGCCAATGACATCGCCCTGCGCATGGCCGAGGGCATGACTGGCAGGCGCGGCATCATCGCTACCGATGCGACCTATCACGGCAACACCTCACTGGTCAGTCAGTTGAGCAAATCGAACATCCCTGCCGTGGGTTTTGGACTGGGCCAGTATTTCCGCTTTGTCGAAGCGCCCGACAGCTTTCGCAACCCGGACCCGGACGGCACCAGGTTCGCGGATGCGGTGGCCGAACAAATCGCCGAACATGAGAAGTCCGGTCTTGGGTTTGCGGCCCTGATTGTCTGCCCGTATTTCCTGAACGAAGGGTTCCCGGACCATCCCGATGGCTGGCTGAAACCCGCCGCCGATATTGTCCGCAAGGCCGGAGGGCTGCTGATTTGCGACGAGGTACAATCCGGTTTTGGCCGCACCGGCACCCATATGTGGGCGCATCAGAAAATGGGCGCGGTGCCGGATATCATGACACTTGGCAAGCCGATGGCCAATGGTCACCCGGTGGGTGGTGTCGTCACACGCACTGAAATACTGACCAAATTCCGCAAGGGCTATCGCTATTTCAATACGTTTGGCGGCAACCCGGTCTCGTGCGCAGCGGCCATGGCCGTGCTGGAAGAGATCGAAGATAAGCAATTGCTGGAAAACGCCAGAACGGTCGGGAAACACGCCCGATCGCGCATGGGGGCTTTGGCCCGGAAGTACGAGTTCATCGGCGACGTGCGCGGCTCGGGCCTGATCTTCGGAGCGGAGATGGTGCTGGATCGGGACAGCAAGGAACCGGCCAGCGCCTTCACCGACCGGGTGATCAACGAAATGCGGCAGCGTGGGATCATTCATTCCAAGCTGGGACATCACAAGAACACTCTGAAAATCCGCCCTCCGATGCCTTTCTCGGTCGAGAATGCCGACTTGCTGTTTGACACGCTGGACGACGTTCTGGCCGAAACACCGATTTGCTCATGATAGACGCGGCAGAAAAGGCACTGGCGCTTTGGGGGTTTCAAGACGCAGTTTGCACGTTGGCAGCGGCCCGCGAAAACCACGTTTATCAGGTACAGCTGGATGGGCGCAGCTTTGCGCTGCGATTGCATCGTCCCGGCTATCGCACAGATGCCGAACTGTGGTCGGAACTGGAATGGATGGGTGTGTTGGCCGCAGAACATGTCGGGGTACCCGAACCCATTGCCAGCATCCGGGGCAACTTTCTCGAGGTCATTGAGAACATGCAGGTCGATGTTCTGACCTGGTTGCCGGGGCGGCCACTGGGGTCCACAACAACCGGGATCGACCACGAAGACCGCATCGGCCTTTTCCATTCCTTGGGCCGGGAAATGGCCCGCCTGCACTCCATCAGCGACGAGTGGGAGCGCCCTGCAGGGTTTTCGCGCTGGTCCTGGGACCGACCGGGATTGGTCGGTCAGGAACCCGTTTGGGGCCGGTTCTGGGAAAACCCGACGCTTGGCGACGAAGATCGAGCGCTGTTCATGCGCTTCCGTGAAAGGGCAGAGCGGGATTTGAAACGCATTGAATCGGAACTGGACTATGGCCTGATCCATGCGGATCTGGTCCGTGAGAACGTAATGATTGCGAATGGTCAGGTCTCATTGATCGATTTTGACGATTCCGGTTTCGGTTTTCGCCTTTTTGACATCGCCACCAGTATGATCAAAAACCTCGCGGAACCCGATTGTGATCGACTGCAAGCTGCGCTTTTGGCCGGATACCGATCACAGCGTCCGATTGACACGGACCATCTTGATCTGTTTCTGGCAGTGAGATCGGCAACTTATGTAGGCTGGGTTTCGACCCGGTTGCACGAAGATGGCTCAGAAGATCGGAACAGCCGATTTGTGGAAAACACCAGAAAACTGGCGCGCCGATACCTCAGGTTAAACGTTTGACATGGAGCCTCAATTTCGAGGTCGTCCACGCTCGCCAGCCGACTCCCAACTTTGAAGTGGCACCGCAAAATTCAGGCCTAACCCACGTTCGGGTTCCTGTTTCATTTAGGCTTCGGATTGGACCGTCCCGTATAGGTCGTAATGACGCGGCCCAATCACGTCAATTAGGCAACGGAGCCTGCATGTCGCGGTAGCCTCACAGCCCAAGTCGGCATAGAGAGGTTAAGAATAGAAAACGCATAGCGTTAACGCCGCTTTCAGGAGATCAAAAATGGTAAGTGACGAAAAGGACCAGCGGCTTTTGAAGCGCGGCATCGAGGACACTCTGGTTACCGATTTCGCAACCAAGCACCGCAGCAGCTATGGAGACTTTCTGGAACTCAAGACCCTGCTGAGCATTCAGAAGACTTTTCAGGACCCTGCGGAACCGGATGAGCTGTTGTTTGTGATCATTCACCAAGTCAGCGAGCTTTGGCTGAAACTGATGCATCACCAACTTGTGGAAGTCCGACGTTTTCTGCGCCAGGACGCCTTTGGTCCCGCTCTCAAGAACATTGATCGGATCAAGGCAATCCAGCGTCAGCTGATTGCGGCCTGGGAAACGCTGCTGACCATGACCCCGGCAGACTACATGACGTTCCGCGATGCGCTGGGAAGTTCATCGGGTTTCCAGAGTTATGGCTATCGCCAGATCGAGTTCATTCTGGGCAACAAGGACACCTCAACGCTCAAGGTTCATGCACACGACCCCGAGGTCATGGAGGAGTTGACCGCAGCGTTGACCAAGCCGTCTTTGTACGACGAGGTCATCATGATGCTGGCGCGTCAGGGCTTCGATGTTCCGCAGGACCTTGTCGAACGTGATTTTTCCCAGCCATATGCGGGTGATCCGCGCATTGTGAAAATCTGGGTCGAAGTTTACAGGAACAAAGACAAGTATTGGGACTTATATGCCCTGGCTGAAAAGCTGATGGATGTGGAAACACTGTTCCAAAGATGGCGCTTTGACCACGCAACAGCCGTTGAGCGGGTCATCGGAATGCAACCGGGCACAGGCGGGTCCAGCGGTGTCGCCTTCCTGAAAAAGGCGCTGGAGCTCAAGTTCTTCCACGACTTGTACGACATGCGTTCCGAGCTTTTCTATGCGGGCGGAGAAAAGAAGTGACCTATCACGGGTTTTCCCCGGACGAGCTGGAAAGACAATACTCGCCAAGTGTCATGGTTGGCGGAGATATCTCTCATTATCTGGCGGCCTATGCGGATATGAGTGCAGCCGCACGTGTCGAGCTGGAAGTGCTGGAATACCAGAAATATGGGGACCTCGAGTCCAATGTTTTAGATTTCTTTCCCGCAAGCAAAGCCAACGCACCGCTGCACGTTTTCATCCACGGCGGGTATTGGCAGGCGCTCAGCCAGCGTGAGTCAGCTTTGGTCGCGAAGCCGCTGGTTCGCGCGGGTCAGGCCTTTGCAACACTGAATTATACACTGGCCCCCAAAGCGCGTCTGGACGAGATGATCACGGAATGCGGCCGGGCGCTGTTGTGGCTTGCAGAACGGGCCGAGAAACTGGGGTTTGACCCCGGCCGGATCACTTTGTCCGGCCACAGTGCCGGGGCGCATCTGGCAGCAATGGCACTGAACCGCTTTGGCGAAGAAATGAAGCAGGCGGGTTTGGTGATCCGAGACCTGGTTCTGATCAGCGGCATCTATGATCTGGAGCCGATCGCGCAGACATCGGTCAACAACCCCCTGCAGTTGACCGACGACGATATCCTCAGCCTGTCACCGATCCATCACCTGCCACCGGCGGATGTTCGCACCCGCGTCACAGTCGCCGAACGTGATACACGCGAATTTATCCGGCAAAGCCGGGATTTTGCTGCCCTACTACGCAAGGCCGGTCGGGATGTATCATTTGAAGTGCAAAAGGGGATGCACCATTTCGATATTATTATGCATCCAAACAGCTTCTTCCCGGCACCCAGAACTCAGGTATAGCAGCAGGATAAAGGCATCTTAATCTCATAGACACCCACTGCCGGGACCCGTGAATTGCGTGGCAGCACTTCCGGCATGCCCTCGCCAAACATCCGTTCCAGCACGTTTTCGTGGCGGTTTTCCGACAATATGACGGTGCCGAAAGGCGAAGCAAAACGTTGTAACACGGTTGACTCTCGCGGAGTTGGCTTGGTTTGCGAGATGGGAATACGCACGTCGTTGCGGCCTTCCGGTTCGTCGGTCGGATAGTCTTCTTTCCGCCGCTTTGTCAGCGACATGGTCATCAGGACCAGCACCACCATCAGGGGCAGCGACAGCTTCCGCGCACCTTCTGTACCGCCCCGAAATTGACAGGTGTAAGACCATATTGTGCGTCTTACAGATCGGGCATCAGTCCGAGGCCAACCACCGCGACGAGGAGGACTTAAATCACGAACAATTATCGTGCCACTTCAGTTTCCTCTCTAAAGTTCAATGTCTCAACAAGTGAATAGTGATGGGTTTGTCCAACTTGCCTAAACGTCAGAACGACGTCTATTGCCTCTGTTGCGCCAGCATTTCCCGGGATGCTGACTGTTTCCGTGCCTTGTGAACCGGCAATTCACGTCAGTTCCTCCAGCGGACCAAAGACCACATTAGGACCTAAATCTCTTTGAAAACCGAAACCTGAGATTGAAGTCGAGTTGTCCAGAAATGCTCAATGTCTCGTTTGACAGGCGTTACAGCACTGAAAGGCTGATACCCGAACCATTTAAGGGCAACTTTGTGCAGAACATTGGAAGCCGGATCAGCAATAGTGCTTGTTCCGGGACATTCCGCCGATCCCCGGATTCATGCTGTTCGTGGGATCCACAGATTTGTAGAAATCAGCCAGATCGGGTTTGGCGGGGTACAGATGGCCGACATTGTGCTCGGCGGGGTATTCGGCGCCGCGACGGTCGAGGATCTTAAGCATCTCGGTTTTGATCGCCTTGGGATCAGCACCTTTCTTCACAATATAGTCCTGGTGCAGAACGTGGCACATGAAGTGACCATAATACAGCTTGCCCACAAGTTGCTTTGCCAGTTTCGGCGGCAATTCTTCGAACCAGTCAGTGTCATTGCGGCGTAACGCTATGTCGAGCGCAATGATGTCTTCAACTTCATGCGCATGTACCTTCATGTAACGAATGGCGGCGCCAGCCGCTGCAAAACGGTGCAAACCCGCGATTTTGGCTTCGCGCGGATCACACTCAAAATAGTCCAGCTTTTTCTTACCCGCCATATCGCTGAGCAAGGCACGGGCCTCGTCGATACCGCCGTCGCGCATTTTCAAGATCAGGTGGTGCGGGTATCGCTTGCGAAATCCGCGCATCCGCTGCGGGAGGATATCCGGCCAGAATCGCATCGCGAACTGCATGAAGCGGTCGGTGAAGTTTGTCAGACCGGGAATACCTTCAAGCCGCGCATCTACGGCGCCCTTGATGGCAAAGAAAGCCGGCAGCCGGTCCGTTCCCAGCTTGTCGATCATTGCCATGGTATCCTTGCCGTATCGGTCCGAGATATCGAAAACCTCCTCGTGCATGTATTCAGCGCTGACCGGCAAGGTCTTGAATGTCGACAGGATGCAGCGGCGCAATTCTGTCAGGGCTTCGGTATCCTCTGCGCCAATATAGAACGTGCGCTCAATGTCGTTCTTCGGGTAGGTGTCCAGCCGGACTGCAAAGACAGCCAGTTTCCCGGCGCAACCGGACGCTTCGTAGAGCCGCGACTTATCGGCATTGAAGCGCGCCGGTGTATCCGCGTCGACATTCCGCACGCGCCGGGCATAGTCTGTGTCCGAGGCTTTTCGGTTGTCGGTTTCAGTATCGCCCGGCCCGAAGTCGCCCTGTTGCAAGCGGGTCAGAATCTCTTCGACCGTGTCGCCCAGGTGGATGCCCAGATGATTGACCAGCTCCAGCGTTCCCTCCTGCGCAATACGCGCGTATAGAGACAGTTCGGTATAGGATGGGCCACGTTCGACCAGCGACCCACCCGAGTTGTTGCACACGCCCCCGACAACCGACGCACCGATACAGGACGACCCGATCACCGAATGCGGTTGCCGTCCGATCGGGTCCAGCAGCTTTTCCAGTGCAAAAAGGGTCGAGCCAGGCAAACTGATAACCTGTTTGCCTTCGTTTATCAGATGCAGGCCGTCCATCCGGCGGGTGTTGATCAGCACAACATCGCGATCATAGCGCCCCTTTGGAGTGGAGCCTTCGGTCAGCCCGGTGTTGGCCGCCTGCATGATGACGATCTTGTCCGCCTCAACACAGGCCTCAAGCACCTTCCATTGTTCCAGCAATGTGGCGGGCCGCACCACCGCCAGCGCGTCCCCTTCCCCCGATCTGAATCCCCGGCGAAAGCGGCGGGTGCTGCGGGCGGTTGTCAGCACATGACGCCGCCCGCAAATGGCCTGAAAGCGCTTGATCAGATCGGTATCGGTCATCCGGAACTCCTCAGTACGCCACCGAAGGCAGCCACGTGGCCAGTTGCGGCCAGAGGAACACGAAGAACAGGCCGGTCAACTGCAGGATCACAAAAGGAACGATGCCTTTGTAAATGTCGGTCAACTTGATTTCAGGCGGGCACACGCCTTTCAGGTAGAACAGTGCAAACCCCACGGGCGGCGTCAGGAACGAGGTTTGCAGCGTGACCGCGACAAGGATCACAAACCATACCAGCGCCGGTTCGTCGATGACGCCAAAGCCTTCGATATCCAGACCCAGCCCGTTCACAATGGGGCGCATCAGGGGCAGAACGATCAGGGTGATCTCGATCCAATCCAGAACAAAGCCCAGAAGAAAAACGATGAACAGGATCATGAAGACAGTGCCGTTGGGGCCAAGACCCGTGCCGTGGATCATGTCTTCGATCAGTGCATCGCCACCCAGTTCCCGCAGGACATAGGAAAACACCGTCGCACCCAGGAAGATCGCAAAGATATAAGCGGTGGTGTTGAACGTAGCTTTCAGAACATTGATCAGTTTTGCCAGCGTCAGTTTGCGATATCCCAGCGCCAGCAGCGTCGCACCCAATGCGCCCACGCCCGAGGCTTCGGTCGGTGTGGTCAGGCCCGCAAAGATTGAACCCAGAACGGCAAGGATCAGGGCAAGGGTCGGCAGTACAGCAATCAGCACATCCTTGACCGCCGCCCAATCCGGGCGGGTCGCCCCTTCGGGCACTGGAGCGACTTCGCGTTTGATCAGGGCGATCACAAAAATATAAGTCAGATACAACACTCCGATGATCACGCCGGGGAACACCGCGGCCATGAACAGGTCGCCAACTGACAGGGCCATCTGGTCCGCCATGATCACCAGCATGATCGAGGGCGGGATCAGGATACCCAGCGTGCCTGATGCGCTAACCACACCGGCGGCCAGCGAGGGGCTGTATTTCTGCTCCATCATCGACGGCAGAGACAGCACGCCCAGCAAAACTACGGAGGCACCGATAATCCCGGTCGAGGCCGCAAGAATGATGCCAATCATCGTCACCGTGATCGCCAGCCCACCCCTTACCGTGCCGAACAAGCGCTGCATCGAAGACATCAGCCGCTCGGCCACACCAGACTCGTCCAGCATCAGGCCCATGAAAATGAACATCGGCAAGGCCACCAGAACCGCGTTCGACATCGTGGCATAGACACGGTTTACCACAGCGCCCAACGTCAGGTAATCCAGTCCGGTCAGAGTTTCCTCTAGACCTGTCCAATTCATCATTCCGTTGTCGAACAGATAGGCCAGTCCGCAATACGCGACCCCGACGCCAGCCAGCGTCCATGCCACCGGGAAACCGGTGAACAACAGCGCGATGAAGGTCAGGAACATGGCGATGACCAGCTTTTCCTCGGTCGTCTCAACCAGGAAGGTCAACGCGGTCGCCACGACGGCGAAGCCCAAGAGCGCCCAGATGATCAGGCGCAGGCCCTTGCCCTGACGCTCTTCATCCAAATTCATGAACAGAGCGTGGATGTCGTGGATAAGCCGCGCGCCCGCTGCCAGAGCCAGCAGAATGAAACTGGCCGGGATCACGCCCTTCAAGGCCCAACGCGCAGGCAGACCAGTCGGGCTGTCCGACGACTCGTTTACACGCCAGCTTTCATAGAAATAGTCATAGCCCTGATCGATCATCAGCCAGATGAACGGCACCAGCAGCGTGAAGATCCCGATGATCTCGATAATCCGGCGGGCACGCTGGCTGAGTTGCATGTGCAGCAGGTCCACGCGCACATGGCTGTCCGTGACCAGCGCATAAGAGATGCCGATCATCGTGACCAGACCGTAAAAATGCCACTGGATTTCATCCAGCTTCGGGTAGTTCTGGTTCAGCAGATAGCGCAGGGCTACCTGCGAAACGATGGCGGCAACAAGCAACAGGTTGGCCCACATGACCACGTGACCCACGGTCTTGACCACATCGTCAACGGCGACTGCCAGTTTCTGACGGTCAGGCTCATCGTTTTCAAGAATGTCCTCGTAGATTTCGATCGGGTCGTGACGTGTCCGCTTGGTCTCAGCCATGGTCTCCTCCTAAAGATGCAGGCTTCGGGGCGGGAATACGCCCGTATCAGTTTGGAAATGACGAAAGTCGGGAAAGGTGGGGGCGGCGAAATAAGCCGCCCCCAGGGAGGCGCAAGTGCTCAGGTCACTTGCGAGGGAGGAACGCGTTTTCTTTCCATACGGCATAGCCATCCCGGAATTCGTTCATATCGGTCAGAACCTTGTTGAAGAATTCGTCATTGGCGGCCTGTTCGGCGGCAACCTCTTCCCAGGTGACGCGGAAGGTGGCCAGCATCTCGTCGTTCCACTGTTTGATCTGCACGTCGTTGTTTTCGACGTTGTCGATCAGTGCTGCGTGCTGGATCGCCTCGCCTTCGGCAAAACTGTCCGCCATCGACGCCTTACATGCGTTTTCGATGATCGCTTTGTGCTGATCGCTGGCTTCGCTCCACACATCCTTGTTGATCATCAGTTCAAACACGGTCGCCTGCTGATGCCAGCCGGGGAAGTAGTTGTACTTGACCAGTTTGTGGAACCCCAGACGCGCATCGATGGCAGGCATCGAGAATTCAGTCGCATCAATCGCGCCTTTTTCAAGAGCCGGGAAGATCTCACCACCAGGCAGCAACGACGTGGCGACGCCCAGCTTCTGCATGACTTCACCGCCCAGGCCGAAGAAGCGCATCTTCAGGCCATTCAGGTCTTCGGGGCTGTTGATTTCATTTGCGAACCAGCCCGAGGTTTCCGGCGCAATGATCGCGCAGGGGATGACATGGACGTTGAATCCGGCCTGATCGTACATCTCCTGATACAGGCTCAGCCCGTTGCCATAGTAAAGCCATGCCATGTATTCGCCGGCTTCCGGGCCGAAAGGCACGGCCGAGAACAGCGGAGCGGCGGGGATTTTGCCAGCCCAGTACCCGGCCGTGGTGTAGCCCGAATTGATCTTACCCGAGGATACGGCGTCCAGAATTTCAAACGGCGGAACCAGCTTTCCCGGCTCATAAACTTTCATTTTCAAAGTGCCGCCGGACATCAGGTCCAGTTGCTCGGCCACACGCGGGATCGGCGAGCCAAGGCCCGGAAGCGCCGTGGAAAACGCAATCGGGGTTTTCAGCAACATCTTGTCAGCGGCCTGAACGGCGGGTGCGGCCAGAAGCGAGGCCGCAACGGCGAGCGAGGTCAGGGTGGTTTTCATGTGTACTCCTCCAAAGTGCAGGTCAGCCATCAGATCTGACCGGTCTCACCGCAGTGGCGGTATATGAGGTAAATATTGTTGACCACTTTATTCAGTCAACAATTTTATTTACCTCTTGGCGCCACATTCTCCGTTTTCGAGCTCAGGCGATTATTCGCTTTCGAAAAGCCGAAATTGATCAAGAAAATCTATTTTCTAATTTTTACAAAGATATACGCTGCTCACACCCATCCGTATTTTTGGGTATTTTTCCTTGCATTACAGACCTTCATTGGTAAATTTTAAAGACAACTGGAATTTTGTGATTTCCGGCAAGCGAGGAAAAGAATTGAGCACCAGCGGGCCTTTTGAACCTGTCGGCCACGAATCAATCGCCGACGCGGTGGTCGAACAAATCGAGACGATGATCGTCGACGGCATCCTCAAGGAAGGGCGCAGATTACCATCGGAACGGGACCTTGCAGAAGCGATGGGCGTATCGCGCCCAAAACTGCGGGAGGCGTTGCAAACTCTGGAGCAACAGGGGCTGGTAACTGTCCGTCACGGCGAAGGGACATTTATCGCGCCTCTGACCGGACGGGCTATGTCACCCGCACTGCTGTCGCTTTACGCCCGTCATGGCGGCGCATTTTATGACTATCTTGAATACCGACGCGAACAGGAAGCCTTTGCCAGCCGGCTTGCGGCGCAGCGCGCGACACAATCCGACAAGGAACGCATCTCGGACATTATCGCGGAAATGCAGAAAGCCTGGGAAGAAGATGATACCGACGCCAGCCAGGAAGCTGATTTTCGCCTGCACACCGCCGTGGTCGACGCCAGCCAGAACACGACCCTTATTCACATGATGGCCTCGATCTACGATCTGACGCGCCAGGGCGTATTCTACAATAGAAGGTTTTTGCGCACGATGGACGGGACCGGAGAAGTGCTGTTGCAACAGCACAAGGACATCGCGCAGGCTATTCTGGATGGCGACCCGGACAGGGCCGAGGCCGCCGCGCGAAACCATATGGACTTTGTGGAAACGTCGTTTCGGACAGGGCAGGAACAACAGGCCCGGGAAATCAGGGCCGCGAAGCGCCGTCAGTTTTCCTCCTGAGCCTGCCAGTGGAGAGCGGATATGGTTGAGTTCGAGCAGCAACGCCAATCGGTAATCAGAACCTGTTTGCGCCTAGCCGGTGAAGGGTATCTTGCGGGCACCGGCGGCAATGCCTCCTTGCGTCTGAGTGATGAGCTATTTGCCATCACACCGTCCGCTACGGAATATCCGTCGCTGACACCGGAAGACATCGCGGTGCTGAGGCTGGATACTTTGGAACAAGTGGATGGAACCAAACCGGCCTCCATTGAAAAAGCGATGCACGCGCAATTGCACCATGCATTCCCCGGCCGCCGGGCCTGCATTCACACGCATCAACCAGTGGCAAGTGCCGTTGCACTGCTGCATCAGCGACTTGAGTGGCCAGAAGGCACGGACACGGAACTGAACGGGGATCACGTCGGGCTTGCGGAATACCAGTTCTCTGGCACCAAAGAACTGGTAAACGCCTTGAAACAGGCACTGCGCCCGAATGTGTTTTGTTACCTTCTTGCCAGCCATGGTGTCATCGCTTCGGCCTCATCTCTGGAAAAAGGCGCGGAATTGGTGGCTGCGATCGAATTTGCCGCCGCGCAATACCTTGCTGCTTTGATCCGGAATTCCAATGAATTGCCTGAGATGACTCGTCAGTTGGTATCTGAAACGCTGAGCATGGTCCACGAACAAGGGCTCACGTCATGACCCGCAATGTGGACGTCGAACATCAATTGCAGTTGGCTGCGTCTCGCTTGGCGGCCAAAGGCTTGCTGCAATCCGGCGACATGATGTCGATGCGGGTACCTGACGAGAATGCGACGGTCAGCGTACATACGGACGGCTCGTTCAGTCGCAGCGAAATCGAAGCATCCGGAACCACGCATGCGCGTATCTACGCGGCGCGTCCCGATGTCGGCGCGGTGTTGCAGTTCGATCTGATCTGGACCCGCGCCATGCATGAGATGCGCGCCACAATGCCCTCAGTTTTCGATGAACAGATGATCCGATTGGGACGCTCTGTTCCTTGTCTCGGCATCTCAAGCGACGATAACCTTCTGATCCCTGCTATCGCAGGACAAAACAACGCCTTTGTCTGCAACGATACTACGTTTTGCTTCGGAACAGGCCTTGAAAGGTTGTTGCTGAACGCCGAGTTGCTGGAAAAATGCGCTAAAGCCTTTTTACTGGCGCGCGCTTCGGGCCAGCCGGTGCACGAGATCCCCATCGCCGAGCAAGACATGGCCGCAGGCCGCCTGAAGAACGAAGAAGACGCCGCAGCCGCGCGACACCGTCAAGGGCTCTATTCCATTCTGACCAAAGGTTACTGAACCACCGGCAGCCCGCCAGCAAAGGTGAGGGTTTCAACCTTGTTGTTTGTGACCATCTTATCGTCCACCTCCAGTGGCCAACCAGTTGGCACCGGAACAACGGGCCGCAAAACCTCTTTGAAATTCAGCGCCCGTTTTTGTATTTTGGATACAAAGCCACCCAAGCTCGAGATCACTCAATGCCCAACACGCGCGCAATTTCAAGACAAAGCCTGCCGGATGTCATCACCAACGACTTGCGCGAAAGAATACTGAACGGGGAAATGGCCGAGGGTGAAACCATCAGGCAGGAAGCGCTGGCGGAAGAATATGACGTATCCCGCATGCCCATTCGCGAAGCACTGAAACGGTTGGATGCCGAAGGGCTGGTGCAGTTGACCAACAACCGGGGCGCGTCCGTTACAACGCACTCCCTGTCCGAGATCGGTGAAATCTTCGACCTGCGCGTTTTGATGGAGGTCGATTTGTTCAAGCGCGCGATTCCACATTTGACCGAAGCTGATTTTTCCAAATGCGAAAAACTGCTGGATGAGATGGAAAAGTCTTATGACGCTTATGATGTCGGGCGGTGGGGCAGCCTGAACTATCAGTATCATATGGCCCTTTACGCCGCCGCGGGGCGTGGGTTGACGAACGAAATTCTGCAACGGGTCAATCGTCAGTCAGACCGTTATGTCCGCCTGCATTTGAGCGTCATGAAACAGCGCGAGCCCGCCAAAAAGGACCATCAGCAGCTGTTGTCTCTTGCACGCGAAGGTCGTGTAGACGAAGCATGCGATCTGCTGACCAGACACATTCAGCGCACCAAGGATCAACTGTTGGAGATGGTCGTCGCCACACGTGCCGCCGAAGACCGCTAACAGATCAGGACAACGGATAAAGGCAGGCGACCTGATGGCCGGTACCGCGCAGATCCGGTGGAGCCGCTCGGCACCGGTCAGTTGCCAGCCAGCATCGCTGGGCAAATGCGCAACCTTTCGGAACGTTCATCGGTGATGGCAGTTCCCCCTCCAGCTTGATCCTTTCCTTGCGGGCATCCGGATCGGCGCGGGGTGTCGTGGACAACAACGCCTTGGAATACGGATGACGCGGGGCGGCGAACAACTGCTCTTTGGGGGCTTTTTCGACCGCGCGGCCCAAATACATGACAATCACGTCATCAGCAAAATGCCTGACAACCGAAAGGTCGTGAGAAATGAACAGGTAAGCCAGGTTCAACCTCTCCTGCAAATCCACCAGAAGGTTCAGGATTTGCGACTGAATGGAAACGTCCAGTGCCGAAACCGGCTCATCCAACACCAGAACCTTGGGGTTCAGCATCAATGCGCGGGCAATGGCGATCCGCTGACGCTGACCACCCGAGAACATGTGAGGATAACGGTCATAGTGCTCTGGTCGCAGGCCAACCATCTCGATCATTTTTCGCGCGCTGGCTTCGCGATCCGCAGCGGACATATCGGGTCGGTTGATCATCAATGGCTCCTGAAGGATCTGACCGATCCTCTGACGCGGGTTCAAGGAGCCGTATGGATCCTGAAACACGATCTGCACCGTTTCGCGCATTTGCGCCCATGTCGACGGTGTTATGTCGACCCCGTCAATTGTCAGACTTCCCGAAGTCGGCTCTTCGATCATCGTTACCAGCCAGGCCAGAGTTGACTTTCCGCATCCCGATTCGCCGACAACGGCCAGTGTTTTTCCGGGTTTCAGATCAAAATCGACCCCAGACAAGGCTTTGACCGTTGCCGGTCTGGACAACAGCCCGCCCTTGACGGTGTAGAAACGCGCAAGCGCGGTCGCCCGTACGATAGGTGCAGTCATGCGATTTCTCCGGCTGCAATCTTTTCGACATGATGGCATCTCGCCTTGCCGAATGCGTCACCATGCGGTGTCGGGGGTGTCTGGACACAGGTTTCGTCGGCGAAACGGCAACGCGGGCCGAAAAGGCAACCCTTGGGCCGGTCGAACTACCCCGGCACCACGCCGGGAATTGTTGGCAGCGTTTTGGACGTCGCCCGTTCAGGCAGAGCGCTCAGCAAAGCCGAAGTATAGGGGTGGCGCGGCGTGCGGAACAGATCGCCCACCGGCTGTTCCTCGACCTTCTGCCCGGCATATTGAACCTGAACCCGCTCGGCGGTTTCTGCCACCACACCCATGTCGTGGGTGATCAGAACCAGCCCCATGTCCTGCTCGTCCCGCAACCGGACCAGCAGATCGAGGATCTGCGCCTGAATGGTCACGTCCAGCGCCGTGGTCGGCTCATCCGCAATCAGAAGCTTGGGCTTACAAGCGATGGCCATCGCGATCATGACACGCTGATTTATACCACCGGACATCTGGTGCGGAAACGTGTTCAGACGGCTGGCCGGAGCGGGAATACCCACCTGATCGAACAGTTCGATCGCGCGTTCGTGCCGTTCCTTGCGATTCAGTCCAAGATGGATGCGCAGCGCTTCTTTGATCTGGAAGCCGACCGTGAAACAAGGATTCAGCGATGACATTGGCTCCTGAAAGATCATCGCCATATCCTTGCCGATGATCTTGCGCCGTTCGCGGGCCGAAATACCGACAAGATCGCGCCCTTCAAAGCTCATCTCATCAGCCGTGATTGTCGCTGTCCACGGCGACAGGCCCATCAGAGCCAGCATCGACACCGATTTGCCAGAAGCGCTTTCACCCACGATGGCCAGCAACTCGCCCTTGTTGACCGACAGGTCGACACCGTCGACGGCGCGGAACTTGCCCGAGGCGGTAGCGAATTCCACTGTCAGATTGCGGATCTGCAAAAGGCTCATGCGATCAGCTCCGTTTCAGTTTCGGGTCCAGCGCGTCGCGCAACCCATCGCCCATCAGGTTGATGGCAAGTACCGTGATCAGGATGGCCAGACCCGGAAAAGTTACCACCCACCAAGCGCGCAGAATGAATTCGCGCGCTTCGGCAAGCATGGTGCCCCATTCCGGTGTTGGCGGCTGTGCGCCCATGCCCAGAAAGCCAAGAGCGGCCGCATCCAGTATGGCCGTTGAAAACGACAGCGCCGCCTGCACGATGATCGGCGCAAGGCAATTGGGCAGCACCGTGATGAACATCAGCCGCGCTTTGCCCGCTCCGGCCACCCGGGCGGAAGTGACATAGTCTTTCTGGCGTTCCGCCAAAACCGAAGCCCGGGTCAGACGCACGTAATGCGGCTGGAACACGATGGCGATAGCGATCATCGCATTGGTTAGTGATGGCCCGAGGATGGCAACCAGAACCAGAGCCAACAGCAATGACGGGAAGGCCAGAATGATGTCCATCACCCGCATGATCAAAGTGTCCACCCATTTCGGTGCGAACCCTGACAGCAATCCGATCATCACCCCGCCTGACACTGCGACACAGACCACGACAATCCCCACAAAGAAGGAATAACGTGACCCCATGATCACCGTGACAGCATGTCCCGGCCGAGTGGGTCTGTACCCAACGGGAAAGCCCAGCTACCGCCCTCTTGCCAGGCGGGAGGTTGCAGGATGTGTTCGCGGAATTGCTCGGTCGGGTCATACGGGGCCAACAGGGGCGCGAAGGTTGCACAAAAGACAAAGATGGCAAAGACCCACAAACCGATGACCGCGCCTCAGTTTTCGCTAAAATAATACCAGAACTCACGCAGTGCGCTGGGGCGGCTTTCGGATTTGGGTTGGGTTGCGGAAAGCTCGGCCATCACCGCCTCCGGATCTTGGGGTTGATGATGCCGTAAAGGACATCGACCAGCAGGTTCACAAGCATCACGATCACCGCAATCATCAGCAGACCGCCCTGCACCACCGGATAGTCACGGCGGAAAATGCTGTCGACCATCCACTTGCCGATGCCCGGCCAGCTAAAGATCGTCTCGGTCAGGATCGCACCGGCCAACAAGGTGCCGACGGACAGACCGATCACCGTAACCACCGGAATCAATGCGTTGCGCAAGGCATGCAGCCCGTTGATCCGAGCCGGAGACAGACCCTTGGCACGAGCCGTTCGGATATAGTCTTCGCCCAGAACTTCCAGCATCGCGGAACGTGTCTGCCGGGCAATCACCGCCAGGGGGATCGTACCCAGAACGATCGTCGGCAGGATCAGGTGTCGCACGGCTGATCCAAACGCACCCGACTGACCGGACAACAGACTGTCGATCAGCATGAACCCCGTGACACTTGGGAAGTAATACAGCAGATCAATCCGCCCCGAGACCGGTGTCCAGCCCAGATTGCCGGAAAAAACGATGATCAGCAGCAGCGCCCACCAGAAGATGGGCATTGAATAACCCACCAGAGCCGAGGACATCAGTGCCCGGTCAAAGAACTTGCCCCGGTTTACCGCCGCAATAACGCCCGCCGGCAGCCCAAGGACAACCGCAAATATCATCGCGCAGAGCGACAATTCCAGAGTTGCCGGGAACAGGGCAAAGAACTCATCCCAGACTGGTTTTTTGGTGACAAAGCTTTCGCCCAGCCCAGCTTCTCGACCATTTCCTGATAGCGTTCCTCGGTCATGCCGCGTTCACCTGCCATGACAATGATGGGATCGCCCGGAAGAACCCGGATGAACATGAAGGAAATCAGCGTCACACCCAGAAAGGTTGGGATGAACATACCCAGACGGGTGAGAAAATAGCCAAACATCAGCGACCTATGATTCTGAGATCCTTGGGAAAGCTGGTCAATGACCGGCAACCGTCATCCGTCACCAGTACGTCATCTTCAATGCGCACACCGAAATTGTCCAGTTCATAAAGCCCCGGCTCATTGGTCCACACCATGCCAGCACGGATCACCTGATCGTTGCCGCGCATGATATAGGGGGCCTCATGCACATCGCGACCCAGCCCGTGGCCTGTCTTTGTGCGGATACGGTCGGCAAATGGCGAAGCCTCAAGCACGCCTATTACCGCGTCATCTATGTCATGAGCGGTCACGCCTGGACGGCACATTTCGAAACCCTTCAGATTTGCACGCAGCACAGTGTCATAAACCGCCCTGCCCTCGTCCGAGACCTCACCCACAAAAAAAGTACGTGTGATATCCGCTGCGAAGCCGCGCTTGCGGGCCCCGAAGTCGAACAGCAGCGCATCTCCTGACTGTATCTTGTAATCCGCACGCGCCTTGCCATGCGGACGGGCCGAATTG
This sequence comes from Ruegeria sp. AN11, assembly GCF_056536005.1. NCBI lineage: Bacteria > Pseudomonadati > Pseudomonadota > Alphaproteobacteria > Rhodobacterales > Roseobacteraceae > Ruegeria > Ruegeria sp. AN11. Next base: position 381,339 of record NZ_JBQFJD010000002.1, read on the forward strand.
TCCCCGGCTGCCACGATTGGGTTGAATGCCAGCGACTCTGCCCCTTCGGCGAACAATGCCTGTATCAGCGCCTGCTCAACCTGCTTTTCGGTCTGGCCTATGCGCACATTCGCGATGACCTGCTCCAACGCGCGTTCGGAAACATCAATGGCCGCCTGCAAAGCCGCGATATCATCGTCGGTCTTGACGATCCGCAACCCTGAAATCTTTCGCTCGCCATCCACGATCTTCAGGTTCGGCATTGCGCGGGTCAGCGCTTTGGACACAAACACTCGCATGACCTGACCTTCCACCGCCACGGACGACAGCGGCATGTGATCGGCCAGCGCCGCAAAAGCTCCATCATAACCGGTCTGATCGAACCAGTCGTACACAGCGCCATCAAATCCGACCAGTTCCCACGAACCAAGTTCAAGGTTGGGTACGATAGCTGCCGGTTCACCGTTTGCGGGGATCACAACCAGAAAGGGGCGTTCGTGACTCATGAAAGCCTTGCCCAGCGCGCGGGTGAAATTCGGGCCGGGCACCAGCGCCACGGCATCAACTGACATATCGCGTGCCAGTTGGCTGTATTCGGACAAATCCGGCATTCCGGCCAGTCTCCAATAGCAAGAAAGCCAGAGCCGCCAAATCGGGCGGCTCTGACAAGTGAGTGGTGGTTTATTCGACGCTCACACCATAGAAGATGTGGCCGCCCAGCGGGTGCACCTTGTAACCCTGCACCTTGTTGCTCATCGGCATGTAGACAACCGAATGTGCGATGGTTGCCCACGGCGCCTGATCCTTGAAGACAACCTGCGCGTCTTCGTACAGTTTGGAACGCTCGGCCTGATCAGTGCTTTGCTTGGCTTTCTGGATCAGTTCTTCGAAGGGCTCGTGGCACCATTGTGCGCGGTTGGACGCTTCGCGACCGTCACAGCCCAGCAGCACGGCCAGGAAATTGTCCGGGTCGCCATTGTCACCTGTCCAACCCAGCAGAACCGCGCCATCCCGGTTCAGCTCTTTCGAGCGCGACAGGTACTCGCCCCATTCGTAGGACACGATTTCGACGTCCACACCGACCTTGGAAAAGTCTTCTTGGATCAGCTCGGCCATACGACGTGCATTCGGGTTTTAGGGACGCTGCACAGGCATCGCCCAGACCTTCATCGACAGATCAGACACGCCTTCAGCTTCCAGCATCGCCTTGGCCGCTTCCGGGTCATAGGCGTCGTCTTCGATGGCATCGTTATAGCCCCACATGGTTGGCGGGATCGGGTTCTTGGCCGCTTGGCCCGAGCCCTGGAAGACCACGTCGATGATCGCCTGCTTGTCGATCGCCATGTTCAGCGCCTTGCGCACCTTCGGATTGTCGAACGGCGCCATGGTGGTGTTGTAGGCCAGATAACCAACGTTCAGACCTTCCTGCTCCATCATGTTGATGTCGGCGTCATCCTTCATCGCCTGAATATCGGCAGGGTTCGGATACGGCATCACGTGGCATTCGCCCGCTTTCAGTTTCTGATAGCTTACCGACGCGTCCGGAGTGATTGCGAAAATCAGGTTTTCGACCTGAGCCGGGTCTTTCCAGTAATCGGCATTCTGAGCATAACGGATCACCGCGTCCTTCTGATGGGCCACGAACGAGAACGGTCCGGTGCCGATGGGCGCTGTGTTCAGCTTTTCAGGTGTCCCGGCCGCCATCATCGCGTCCGCATATTCCGCCGACAGGATCGAGGCGAAATCCATCGCCATGTTGGCCACAAACGGCGCTTCAGGCTTGGAGAGTGTAAATTTCACCGTATAGTCGTCGATCTTTTCCACCGACTCGACCAGATCCGGCATACCCATACCCTGGAAATACTCCCAGGTGCCGCCCGAGACCTGATTATAGGGGTGGCTTTCTTCTTTCTGGCGCATGAACGAGAATATCACGTCATCCGCGTTGAAATCACGGGTCGGGGTGAACTCGTCATTGGAATGGAATTTCACGCCCTGACGCAGTTTGAATGTATAGACCAGACCATCATCGCTGGCCTCGACACTTTCGGCCAGACCGGGGATCACATTTGTCGTGCCGGTTTCAAACTCGAGCAGTCGGTTATAGATCGGGTGCGAAGAGGCATCAAAGGTTGTTCCGGCAGTAAACAGCGCCGGGTCGAACCCCTCAGGTGATCCCTCAGAGCAATAGACCAGAGTGTTAGCCTGCGCCACGGCACTCGTCAGGGCAATCGCCGTGGTTGCGGCCAGCAATTTGAGTTTCATGAATTTCTCCCAGAAATGGACTTCTCAAGACAATCGCAGGGCTCATTGTCGTCAGAGCATTCAGTGACAGCACAGGTCGATGCGATCTGTCTCAGCAATGTATCCAAAATACAATATCCATTGTCAACTGGCAGGCTGCTGCAAACTTGGTTTTCCGGAAATGCCTTCCGGTTATCCCTATCGAGGAGTCCGATGTCTTTGCGCGACATCAAATGCAGTTTCAGTAAATTGGATTGCGGAATACACCTCCGCGTCGGCATCAGAATCTTTGTGAAATTGTGTGTAAGTCAGGCCCCGTAGCGCGCCATGAACATGTCAACGGCCTGCTGCGCGACTTCATCGATCTCGGCCCGGGTGAAGCTTTTCTGAAAACCAAAAATCGCCCGGGTCCAGATCCGCACCTTGCACAACTCCGAAAATTGCTCGGCGGCGATAAGGACATCGTCGATGGCCAATTCTCCCTTGGACACCGCTTTCTCAAGATACTCCGCCAACTGGCACTGACCATTTCGGGGACCCGCATCATAAAACGCCCGAACCAACTCAGGGAACCTGTCACGTTCAGCAACACAGATCCGAAACATTTGCTGGGCAATATCCGAAACCAGAAATTCGGTTAGCTGCGTCGCTGCGATAGTCAGCACTTCCCTTGCCGGTTTGCTGTCGTCCACCATCGCAACCACACGATCAGCCATGCGGGTACATTCGGTTTGGGCGACCTCCATGAACAGCAGCCTTTTGTCCGGGAAGTAGCTGTACAACGTTGCCTTCGAAACCCCGGCCACCCGAGCTATGTCGTCGACACTTGCACCCTCGAACCCATCCGCCAAAAAAACCTCTCGGGCGCCGCGCAGAACCTGATCGAATTTCCGGCCTGTGCGCAGAATTGTGGCGGCTTGGGTCATGTCTTCTCCTGAAGTGGTGCCTGACCTGAATTTATAAACCGTTCAGTTCAGATACAACGATTCTCGTATTTCCAAGCGGTTCAAACCGACAATTGCAACGAACCGAGTGCCATTTCCCCGCTAAAAGCACAACAAGCCTTTCCGAAAATTCGATCTTCATACGCCGAAGGCTTGCGACGCGGAAAATCCGTGCTACCAGTCTGCCCATGGTCGATATTTTCCTGCGCACGCTGCCCTTCTTCGCGATTATCGGCCTGGGATACTGGGCCGGGCGCAGTCGGTTTTTTTCCGAGGAAGCGACCGCATATCTAACCAAGTTCGTTTTCTACTTCGCGCTGTCGGCCATGTTGTTCCGATTTGCGGCCACATTGCCCTTTGCCGAGATTTTCAACGGACGGCTGGTACTGGGATATCTGATCGGCACTGTCACCGTTTACTTGCTGGCCACGTTTGTGGCGTGGCTGCGTGGTCTGGATGTTCCGACCGCCGCGGTCGAGGCGCAATGCGCAGCCATCGGAAATGTGGGCTTTCTGGGTTTGCCTATGCTGGCGATGCTGTTCGGGCAGGCCGCGATCGGCCCTGTCATGCTGGTCCTGACGGTCGACCTTGTGGTGTTTTCGTCGCTGATCGTAATCCTGATCAATGGCGGACGGGACGGTGCGCTGAAACCCGCAACCCTTCGACTGATCGGCATGGGTCTTCTGAAAAACCCGATGATCGTGTCGATCTCTGCCGGTTTGATATGGTCAGCCCTGCAGGTCCCCGTGCCTGCGCCGTTGAATGACTTCCTGACAATCCTCGGAGGTGCGGCGACACCGGGTGCGTTGTTTGCCATCGGCGCATCTTTGGCGGGCAAATCGGCCGAACGCGTGCAAATCGCCGCCTGGCTGAGCTTTTGCAAACTGATTGCGCATCCGATCTGCGTGGCCATTGCCCTGATCTGGCTGATCCCTGTCGCCGCCTTCCCCGCTTCGGTTGCAATCGCCGCTGCCGCCCTTCCTGTTGCAGGCAACGTGTATATGCTGGCAGCCCATTATGGGGTCGCACCGCATCGGGCCTCGGCCGCGATTTTGTTGTCGACGATTACCAGCATCCTGACGATACCGCTTGTCATTGCCTGGGTGGGCACTCCCTGATCTTCACCTTTTCGAAAAATACTCTCGCCGACGGCACCTGCACTTTACGGCAGGGCCTGTGACCGTTAGCCATGGGTCGAACCCAATACGAGGACAATACCTGATGGAAACCCTTTCCGAGAATGCCTGTTTCGGCGGCGTACAGGGCGTTTATCGCCATGCCTCAGCCGCGTGCAAATGTGACATGACCTTTGGGCTGTTTTTGCCGGCCGAGGCCAAGGACGGCCCGGTTCCTGTCCTGTGGTATCTGTCTGGCCTGACCTGCACCCACGAAAACGCCATGACCAAGGCCGGTGCGCAGGCCTGGGCCGCGGAACAGGGCATTGCCGTGGTATTTCCTGACACATCACCCCGGGGCGAAGGCGTCGCAGATCACGAAGACTATGATCTGGGCCAAGGCGCGGGTTTCTACGTGAACGCAACCCAGACCCCATGGGCACCGCATTTCAACATGTGGGACTACGTTGCCGAGGAACTACCCGCCCTGCTGGCTGAAAACTTCGCCATCGACAGTGATCGGCAAGCCATCACCGGTCACTCCATGGGCGGGCATGGCGCGTTGACGCTGGCGATGAATCTGCCCGGCCGGTTCCGGTCGGTTTCGGCTTTTGCACCGATCTCCAACCCGACTGGCGCAGATTGGGGCCGCAAGCAACTTGGCGCTTATCTGGGCGATGATGAAGCGGTTTGGGCCAAACATGATGCGTCCTTGCTGATGAAGGAAAAGGGCTTTGACGGCCCAATCCTAATCGATACCGGAACCGATGATCAGTTCATCGATCTTCTGCGCCCGGAAAAGCTGGCGCAGGCCATCGCCGAGCGCCGTCAACAGGCGATCTGCCGCCTGCAACCTAGTTATGATCATTCGTATTTCTTCGTGTCCACATTCATGGAAGACCACATAACCTTCCATGCCGAGGCCCTGTACGGAGACTGAGGAATGAGCAAGTTTGACTATGACCTGATCATCATCGGGTCCGGCCCTTCGGGTCGTGCTGCGGCAATTCAGGCGGGCAAACTGCAACGCCGTGTTCTGGTGATCGACCGCAAGGACCGGTTGGGAGGTGTTTCCGTTCACACTGGAACAATCCCGTCAAAGACCTTGCGCGAAACTGTTCTGAACCTGTCCGGCTGGCGCGAGCGCAGCTTTTACGGGCGCTCCTACCGGGTCAAGGACCAGATCCGCGCCGAGGATCTGAAGGCGCGATTGCACATGACTTTGGACCACGAGGTCGATGTGCTGGAGCACCAGTTCAACCGCAACCACGTGGAGACCCTGAACGGTCTGGCGAAATTCATCGGCCCGCACGAGCTTGAAGTTGCGACCGACGCGGGCGAAACAACGCGACTGACCGCCGCCAAATTTCTGATTGCCACGGGCACCAAAACATATCGCCCCGATTACGTTCCCTTCAACGGCAGAACGGTTGTCGATGGCGACGAGTTTTTGGAGATGGCCGAAATTCCACGTTCACTCTGCGTGATCGGTGCCGGGGTTATCGGTGTGGAATACGCCACCATGTTTTCGGCTCTGGACGTGCGTGTCACTCTGATCGAACCGCGCGAGACGTTCCTCGACTTCATCGACAAGCGCCTAATTCACGACTTCACCCATCAGATTCGCGAAAACGGTGTCGATCTTCGTCTTGGTTCGGCGGTCGAAAAGATCGAGGATGCCGGCGGGCATGTCGAGATCACGCTGGACAATGGACGCCACGTTCGGGCCGAGATGCTGCTGTTTGCCGCCGGTCGCATGGGCGCGACCTCGGCCCTTAATCTGGACGCGGTCGGGCTGGCAACCGACCATCGCAACCGGATTGAAGTGAATCGGAAAACCTATCAGACCGCTGTGCCTCATATCTATGCCACCGGCGATGTGATCGGGCATCCGTCGCTGGCCTCGACCTCGTTGCAACAGGGCCGCGTCGCCGCCTGTCACGCACTCGAGACGCCCACACTGCCAGAAAGCCCCTGGTATCCTTACGGCATCTATTCTGTTCCCGAGATTTCCACCTGCGGCATGTCCGAGGAAGAGTTGCAGGAACGCGGTATTCCCTACGAAGTCGGCGTGGCCCGATTCCGAGAGACTTCGCGCGGGCATATCATGGGGCTCGAGCATGGCATGTTGAAAATGCTGTTCTCGTTGAAAACCCGCCGGGTTCTGGGGGTTCAGATCGTCGGGGAAGGTGCGACCGAACTGATCCACATCGCACAGGCGGTGCTGAACCTGAAAGGCACGGTGGACTACTTTGTTCAGAACACGTTCAACTATCCGACGCTGGCCGAGGCCTACAAGATCGCCGGTCTGGACGCGTTCAACCGGATGCCCATCCCCGAAGAGTTCAAGGTCCGTAAGAAATCTACTGAACCCTCCAAGAAAGAGGCAACAAAGGCGTGACGACCCTTTACGTCGATGGCGATGCCTGCCCCGTAAAGGCTGAGGCTGAACGAGTGGCCACGCGGCACAAGGTGCCCATGGCGCTGGTGTCGAACGGCGGACTTCGTCCATCGGCGAACCCCTTGGTGCAGATCGTCATCGTCGCCGAAGGGGCCGACGAGGCAGACAAGTGGATCGCCGAACGGTGCGGGCCGGGGGATGTGGTGATCACTTCAGACATTCCTTTGGCTGCGAAATGCGTTGAAGCAGGCGCACGGGTTCTGCGCCCCAATGGCGAAGCGCTCACTGCCGCCAATATCGGGCAGCAACTTGCCATGCGGGACCTGATGGCGGATCTGCGGGCCGCCAATCCCCTGGGTTCGGGAGGCGGCGGAAAACCGTTTGGAAAAGCGGACCGGTCGCGGTTTCTAGACGCGCTGGAACGTGAGTTGCGTGCAGCAATCAGGAGCTAGTGCCCTTGCTGGGTGCGGCCACGTTGCAAACGCGCTTCTCTCTGTGGTGTCAGGCGGCACGACGTGCTGGATTTGGGCGGACCGGCTGCGTGACACAATGGAATCCCAAACTGTCACTCTGACGCAATTGCGCCGCGCGAAAACCGGAAGACCCTGCACATTGCCGTTGCAGCGACCGCGCAATTACAATCACATACGCCCATGACTCTGCCAACGATCACATCAGAGCAAAACGGCGACGGCCTGCGCATATCAGTGGCCGGTGATCTGGTGACTCAGTCGTTGGAACACATCGAGCGCGCCTTTGCCGCGATGCCCCCGTCAGGCAAAGACGTGACCTTGGACCTGTCAGCCGTTGACTCTCTGGATACCGGCGGCGCATGGCTGGTGGCCGATCTCGCGCGCCGATACAAGGCTGCGGGGGCTGAAACGCAGTTTTTGGGCGCTTCTCCCGCTCATTCCGCGCTGATCGATACCGTATCCCGAAACATGCCGAAAAAGTCCAGCACGGTGGAGGGGCGCCGCAGCTTTGTCGACTGGGTCGGTCATCTGGGTGAGAAAACCGTTGGCGCAGGAAAAGATGCCCTGTCGATTCTGGAATTCACGGGGCTGACTTTGCACCGCCTGACCCGGACACTGGTGAAACCATGGCGGCTGCGCCGCGCGGCGTTGGTCACCCATATGGAGGAGACCGGCTTCAAAGCCCTGCCAATTGTTGGATTGATGGGTTTCCTGATCGGCGTGGTTCTGGCGTTTCAGGGGGCGACGCAGCTCAAACAGTTCGGCGCCGAAATTTTTGTGGTCGAACTGATCTCGATCTCGGTTCTGCGGGAACTGGGCATCCTGCTGACGGCCATCATCGTTGCGGGTCGGTCCGGCTCGGCCTTTACCGCGTCTATCGGGTCAATGAAGGTACAGGAAGAAATCGACGCCATGCGCACGTTGGGCCTGGATCCGATTGAGGTACTGGTGGTACCGCGTGTGCTGGCGCTGTTGATCATGTTGCCGATCCTCGGCTTCGTCGCCGACATGGCCGGCCTGATCGGCGGCGCATTGATGAGCTGGATCGACCTTGGTGTTAGCCCGGGAATGTTTCTGACGCGCCTGAAGGAAAATACAGGTGTCTGGCAACTGGCGGTCGGACTGATCAAGGCCCCGTTTTTCGCCTTTGTGATCGGCATCATTTCCTGCTGGCAGGCAATGCAGGTGAAAGGATCAGCCCAAAGCGTGGGCCAGCGAACGACCGCGTCCGTCGTGCAGTCCATTTTCTTGGTGATCGCCATCGACGCCCTGTTTTCGATCTTCTTCTCCGAGATCGGGGTCTGACATGGACGGTACGGCCCCTCAGAAATCCCAACAGACGAATACCCAGCGCGAAGCGGTAATCCGAGTGCGCGGATTGAGAAACCAGTTCGGACCGCAGGTTGTGCATGACGGCCTGGATCTTGATGTCTGGCGCGGTGAGGTACTGGGCATTGTCGGGGGTTCGGGCACCGGGAAATCGGTGCTGTTGCGAACCATTGTGGGGCTGAACAGACCCGCCGCTGGTAGTATCGAGGTTCTGGGTGTCGATGTACTGAACGCGCCCGATGAAGAACGTCAGCGGATCGAAAAACGCTGGGGGGTGGCCTTTCAGGATGGGGCTTTGTTTTCGTCGCTCAGCGTGCTGCAGAATGTCATGGCCCCGCTGCGTGAACACACCGGGATCAGCGAAAAGCTGATGGAGGCATTGGGAAGCCTGAAGATAAGTCTTGTCGGATTGCCACAACTGAGCTGCGGCAAGTTTCCGTCCGAGTTATCAGGCGGTATGCGCAAACGCGCGGCCTTGGCACGGGCTCTGGCACTGGACCCCGAGATCGTGTTTCTGGATGAGCCGACCGCCGGGCTGGACCCGATCGGGGCTGCTGCCTATGACGATCTGATCGGTGAATTGCAGCAGGCGCTTGGGCTGACGGTCTTCATGGTAACGCATGATCTGGACAGCCTTTATGCGATTTGCGACCGCATTGCCGTGCTTGCAGAAAAACGCGTGCTGGTTGAAGGTCCGATTGAGGATATGGTCAAAGTAGATCATCCTTGGGTGCAGGAGTATTTCACAGGCCCCCGCGCGCGCGCAGCGCAACAGAAGGGGCAGGACAGGTAGAGGCGATGGAAACTCGGGCGAACTATATCCTGATCGGCGCGTTTACCCTGGCGGGCATCTTGGGCGTGTTTGGGTTTTTCCTGTGGCTGGCCAAGTTCGAGGTCAATCGCCAATACGCCTATTACGACGTTCTGTTCGAAAACGTGTCAGGTCTGTCAGCAGCTGGCGGCGTCAGTTTCAATGGTCTGCCCGTTGGTCAGGTGGTTTCGCTCAGGCTGGATGAGGGTGACCCCTCAAAAGTCCGCGTTAAGCTCGAGGTGGACGCCGACATTCCCGTAACATCGGAAACCGTCGCCCAGCTTCAGTCGCTTGGCGTCACGGGAGTTGGCTATGTCGAACTGACCGGGGGATCGGTCAATGCGCAGCGGCTGCCGGAAAACAGCGTCATCAAAAGCAAGCGCAGCACGATACAGTCACTGTTCGAAGGAGCCCCGAAGGTTCTGGATCAGGCGATCGTGCTTTTGGAAGACCTGAGCGCCGTGGTGGACGAAAAAAACCGCAAGGCAGTCTCGGATATTCTGAACAATCTGGCGTCAGCGTCCGGGCGGCTGGATAACACTTTGTCGGATTTCGAAAGCCTTTCAAAAGACATCAGCGGAGCCGCAAAGAACATCGGCGCGTTTACCGATCGGCTGGACCAGTTGGCAGACACCGCGGACACCACCCTGAAGGCGGGCACGGACACGCTGCAAAGCATAAAAACCGCCTCAGATTCAGCTGTCGGCGCATTGGATGAGGCCAAGACAACTCTGGCCACGGCCGATCAGGTGTTGAAGCAGGACATCAAGCCGTTCCTGGATCGTGGCTCACAACTGGCCGAACGTCTGATCGGCCTGTCTGACGAGGGCAGCGTGGCACTGGGCGTAATTTCGGAAACGGTGCTGAACGCAAATTCGACCTTGGCCACGATCTCATCGACAATGGACACGGCCAATGGGGCGCTCGCTTCGGCCGAGCGTGCCTTTGATTCAGCCAACCGTGTCATGGACGAAGATGTTTCGGTCGTCGTGGAAGACATTCGGAACGCAGCCAATCAGGTGGCGGAGACAGTTTCAAATGTCACGGAGCGGATCGACAAGATATCTGACGACATTCTCAATGCCTCGAAATCCGCATCCGAATTGCTGGAAACGATCGATGGCATCGTGCAGGACAACCGCCGGCAGGTCTCGGATTTCCTGCGGGTCGGATTGCCGCAATTCGTCCGCTTCATCGAGGAATCCCAGCGTCTGGTCATCAGTCTGGATCGCCTGGTCGACAAGGTCGAGCGTGACCCGGCGCGCTTCCTGCTGGGCACACAAGCTTCGGAGTTTCGCCAATGATTAAACGCCTCTCTCTGGCTCTGATGATCGGGGCGCTTGGCGGTTGCACGGGGTTGGGTACGCTGAAACAGGCGTCGAAGCCGAACGATCTGTATCTGCTGACGCCCAAAAGCACGTTTTCGTCATCGCTGCCGCGCATCAGCAAGCAGATCGTCGTCGAGGAGCCAACGGCAACGGCGGCCGTCAACACCGACCAGATTGCGGTGCAGCCTAACCCGTTGCAGGTCCAATACCTTCCACGTGCCAGATGGGTCGACCGTGCGCCGTTGATCGTTCAGGCCCTTTTGGTGGAGAGCTTTGAAAACAGCAACAAGGTGGCCGCAGTTGGTCGGTCCACAGTCGGTCTGCGCGCTGATTATGTGATTGTACCTGATCTGCGCGAGTTTCAGGGGATCGTGGTCGCCGATACCGAGAACACCAAAACCGTGCGTGTCGAAGTGCGGATGAACATCAAGATCATCGACGATTTCGACGACAAGATCATCGCTTCGAACTCGTTCCAGGAATTTGTCGTCTCAGCCAGCGACCAGACGCCAGATCTGGTCGAGGCTTTTGACGTCGCACTGGGAAAAACCATGCGCGACGCCGTGGAATGGAGCGTCCGCAGGATCAACAATCACGCGGCCAGTAACCCCCGCGCATTCTGATCCTGCACCAAAGACTACTCGGACAGCGACTCGGCCAGACGCATCAGCGTCACGGCTTCCGCACGGTAGCCGAACGGGTCATCGCCTTTGGCTGCATTTGCCAGTGAAATGGCGTCGTCGTAGGACCAGGTGCCCAAATATTCACCGCCGCGCAACAACTGGCCAAACCCGGCAATCGCAGTTGAAAAGCGTGCATCATCGGTCGGCACCCCCTGCCCCGGCAGGATAGGTTGCTCGATCATCTGGCTTTGGCTGGCACCGGGGACCTTGTAACGCAACTTGAAGAACCCGATCTCATCCAAGCCGTCCGGCGCGGTTTCAATTGCATAGCGCAGCGGTCCGTTTCGAATGGCGTCCGAGCCTGTGGGCGTCACCTCGTAGATGGCGGTCACGCTATGGCCCGCACCGATATCTCCGGCGTCCACCTTATCGTTTGAAAAGTCCTCGCGCCGCAGGGCACGGGTTTCATAGCCGATCAGACGGTATTCAGCGATTTGTGCAGGATTGAACTCGACCTGTATCTTGACGTCATTGGCAATGGGGAACAGCGCCCCGGTCAGTTGATCGACCAGAACTTTACGCGCCTCGCCCAGCGTATCGATATAGGCCGCCTGGCCGTTTCCATATTGCGCCAGCGCCTGCATGGTCGCGTCATCCAGATTACCCCGGCCAAAACCAAGCACGCTGAGATAGGTTCCGCTGTCCCGTTTGCGGGCAATGAAATCCTTCAGCGCGTCCGGGTCGGACAAACCGACATTGAAATCCCCATCCGTCGCCAGGATCACGCGCGTGACGTCCCCGTCATCTGCCATGGACTCGGCAACCTGATAAGCCTGCTGCAACCCCGCCTGACCGGCCGTCGATCCACCCGCCTGCAACTGATCAAGGGCGTTCATGATCTTGGTCCGATCCGCCGCTGTGGTCGGCTCCAGAACCTGACCCGCACTGCCGGCATATGTCACGATCGAGACCTGATCTTCGGGACGAAGCTCGGACAACAACAGGCGGAAGGATTGCTTGAGCAGTGGCAACTTGTTCGGCTGCTGCATGGACCCCGACGTATCGATCAGAAAAACAAGGTTCAGCGGCGGCCGATCTTCAATCTGCGGCAACGCGCCCTGAATACCGATATGCACAAGCTGAGTACCCTCGTTCCAGGGCGTCGGTGTCACCGTGATCGTCGGCCGGAAAGGCGCATCTCCTTCGGGAGCAGGATAAGTGTAGGGGAAATAGTTCACCATCTCTTCGACCCGCACCGCATCTTTGGACGGCAGCCGACCGTTCATCAGAGAGGATCGGACGATGCCATAGGACGCCGTATCCACATCAATTGAAAACGTAGAGACCGGATCGTCAGTGGTGATCTTCAACGGGTTGGTTTCGGTGTTGGAAAATGTTTCTGTGTTTTGGTCTTGTTCGGCAACCGGTGCAAGCATGCGTTTCGCAGAATGTTCGGACGCGCCGGTCGCATATCCCAGGACGACACCGCCAACGAGCGCCTCAGCCATGCCCCTCTCGGGTTTTGCAGGCGGCACGATGGCCTCTGCTGCAGGAACATCGGCAATCGGCTCCTCCAGCAGGGGCTGGGGCACAGCATGGGCAATATCCGCCTCCGGTTCTGAACCCACTTGTGGAGATGACGCGTTGCTTTCGCTGCGGGACAATGGATTGACCACGAGGTCCTGCGCCTGCGGTACAATCAGGATCAGGGCAACAGCGGCTATCGCAGTGGTCGCGGTCAGCACGCCACGGTGGGAGAGGGCATTCAACATGGATTTCGCTCCTTCAGTCATGCGGGCCAAGAGGCCTCGCTTGACAGTGGGACGCGCCCCGTTGCCCGATCCTTGGGCGCGGTAGAAATTTTTTTGCGCCATGGCCAGGTTTTCAGCCCGGCGCCGGGCATCCGGTGCGGGGGTTGCCGCATCCATCAGCGCCTTGAGATCATCCAGATCGTCGGTCATTGCGCCAACTCCTCTTGCCGCATTGCCTTCAGGCGTTTGCGGACATCCGACATCCGCCAGGATATCGTACCTTCCGAGACACCCAGGACCTGAGCCGCCTCGGCATGGGTCATTTCATCCTCAAGCGTCAGTGCCAGTGTGTCCTGCAGCTCCTGCGGCAGCGACCGCATAGCCCGTTGCAGCCAGTCCAGGGCTTTTGTGGTTTCTGCCGCCTCCGCGCGGCGCATTTGTTCGACATCGCCCCACCCCGCCGCGGCTTTTTCATGGCTTGCCCGGCGCCGTCGCGCATCTTCTGCCGCGTTGACCACGACGCGGTACAGCCACGTGGTGAACTTTGCCTGTGCCCGAAACCCCTTGATCTTGGCCGGTAGAGCGGCACAGATATCCTGCGTCAGATCCTCGGCCCTGTCCGCGTGACCGGTCAGCCGAAATGCCAATCGGAAGACAAGATCATAGTGGCGCGCCAACAAGGTGGCGAACGCGTTCGCGTCGCCTTTAGCTGCCGCCTTTGCCAGGTTTTCGTCAGACGTCGTCATCCGCATCACGTTGATAAGACGGATACCAGGCGTCAATCCTTGGCGCGTTCCGAAAAAGAATCAAAAATGAGCGGCCGAGGCTGTTTTCCAGTCTTCTGCAAACATCTCGGGTATCGCTTCAGTCAGCAGAGCACCGTCGTCGATGAACGAATACAGTTCGGCATACGTTCGCTCGCACTCATCCGCCGTGCGGCGGTGAATATCCGAAGGACGCAGGTCAGCAACCTTTTCTTTACCCATCGCGCCAAGCAATTCGCGAAAGCTCTCCAACGTGGCGTCATGATACCGGTGAACGCGCTGACGCTTCTGCGGGACGTTCACGGCCCGACCCCGGACCGGATCCTGTGTCGCCACGCCCGAAGGACAGCGGTTGGTGTTGCAGTGCAAGGCCTGGATACAGCCCACCGCGAACATCATGGCCCGCGCCGCGTTACACATGTCCGCCCCCAACGCAAATTTCTCGATCATGTCATAACCAGTCGCTACCTTGCCCGAGCAGATGACGCGTATCTGGTCGCGCAAACCTACGCCGCGCAGGCAGTTGTTCACAAAGATCAGAGCCTCATTCAGAGGCATGCCCAACCGATTGGTAAACTCGACCGGGGCCGCCCCGGTGCCACCCTCCGCACCGTCAACGGTAATGAAATCGGGCAGAATACCGGTCTCCAGCATGGCCTTGCAGATCGCCATGAATTCGGACGGTTTGCCGATGCACAGCTTGAACCCCACCGGTTTGCCACCCGACATTTCCCGCAGGTGCTGAACGAAATGCATCAGGCCCGTCGGGCCTTCAAACGCAGAATGCGTGGGGGGTGAGATGACATCCTGGTGCACCGGCACACCACGAATCTCGGCAATCTCTTCATCAACCTTGGCCGCGGGCAGAACGCCACCATGCGAAGGCTTTGCCCCCTGTGACAGCTTGATTTCTATGGCCTTGACCACCTCTTTTTTTGCTTTTTCGGCAAAGAGATCCTTGTCAAAACCACCCTCCGGGGTGCGGCATCCGAAATAACCGGTCCCGATCTGCCAGATGATATCCCCACCTTCGGCCAGATGGTGCGGCGACAGCCCGCCTTCGCCGGTGTTATGCGCAAACCCACCATCCCTGGCTCCGCCGTTCAGCGCCCGGATCGCGTTGGCGCTGAGGGCCCCAAAGCTCATGGCAGAAACATTCAGTCGGGACGCGCTGTAGGGTTGGTCACATTGCGGCCCGCCCAGCGTTACCCTTTCTTCGCTTTCGGGCACGTGTTTGGGTGCAAGTGAATGGGCAGCGCGTGTGTAGCCAACGGTGAGGATATCGTATTGTGTTCCGAAGGCCTGCGTATCCACCTGACCCTTGGCTCGGGAATAGACCAACGACCGGACGATCCGGTTGTAAGGCCGACCGCTTTCATTGGTTTCCACGAAATACTGGCGGATTTCCGGGCTTACGAATTCCAGCATATAGCGGAAGTGCCCAAGGACCGGATAGTTGTTCAGCACATTGTGCCGGGTTGTCATCAAGTCATATGCCCCAACCACGGCATAGGGCACCAGCAGGACCAGCAGCCAATGGATTGGAGACCAGAAAAATCCCAGCAGCAGGGTCAACGGCAAAACGACGAAACTGAGTGCGAAAAAAAGCCTGCGAACGATCATTTTCGGTCTCCTTGCGCTTGGCTGGCCGGGGTTTTCTTGGCTTAACGAGAGGCTTTTTGGTTATGGATTGCAAGCCCTTGTATGTCCTGCATCCTGATCAGACGAAAATGTGATGATCTGCGATGGGTCCCGACTTTGGTTGATCCCACACCAGCCAGTCTGTATGCCGAAACAGACACCAGAACAGGCCCGATCCTTGGCAGAGCGAGCAAAACAGGCAACATACCGGCACCACGCGCTTATGTTCACTGCCGTATTCGTAGGCGGAGCGGCAGGGTCACTGCTGCGCGAGGTGTTTGCCGTCAACTTACCCGGGTTGCCCTACCTAACCTCGACCTTCGGGATCAACGTGGTCGCGTGCTTTGTTCTGGGCTGGCTGTATTCCGCCCGCCACCGTGTCCACGCGCATGTGCTGCATCTGGGTGCGGTCGGGTTTTGCGGGGGGCTTTCGACCTTTTCCTCCTTCGTCGCTGATCTTGAAGTCATGGCAATGTCCAGCGGCTGGATGGCCGCTGTCGCCGCCGTGGCGGAAATTGCTATCGGTCTGGGTGCCGCAATTCTGGGTGAGATGACGGGGCGGCGGTTCCAGTCAGGTGGTTCCCGGACATGACCGACCTGTATTTGCACGCAATGTTTGGCCTGGGTGGGGGGCTTGGCGCCGTGATGCGGCATTGGCTTGCGCTCAAAGTCACGCACCAACTGCCATTGTCCACCCTGATCGTGAATATTCTGGGCAGTCTCTTTTTGGGCCTGTGGATAGGGTATCTAGGCGGCGCCGCAGACATGGGCGAAGAAGAAAAACGGCTGGTTTTTGGGTTTTGCGGCGGGTTCACGACCTTTTCCAGCTTCGCCTATCAGTCGCTGGAGCTGCACCGCGAACGTACAATCGTCTTGGCAGCCGGGAATATCCTGCTCAGCCTTGTTTTGTGCTGGGCGAGCTTGTGGCTGGGTCTGACGGTCATGCGCTAATGTGCGTGAACACTGACTTCCGTTCCCGGTTTCGGCGCCCGACAAAAGAATACCAGTGGGATCGTCGCCAATGCCAGAAGCCCAAGGTTGTTGAATACAGTCAGATAAGAGATCATCTCAGCCTGCAGCGCGATCTCCTGCCCCAGAATTGCCGCCCCTTGCGGGCTGTCCGGTGTCAGGCCAAGCGGCTTCAGATATGCCTGTGCGGCGGGATTGTACGGCGTCACGTTCTGGCTGAGGGTCGCGGTATTCGTCTGCAGACCACGCACGACCCAAGTACCAACCAGCGATATGCCAACTGACGAGCCCAACTGCCGGGTCACGTTGAACAGCCCCGAGGCTTCGTCCTGGCGGGCCTTGCTAATGCTTTCGAAGGCAAGAATGGACATGGGTACAAAAACCAGTCCCATGCCCAATCCGCTGACCGCACCCGGCCAGGCCAATTGCCAGAAACCGGCATTCAGATTGAGCGCGCCCAGCATGAAGTTCCCGATGGCTGTCAGCAATAAACCCAGACCGGTCAAAAGCCTGGGATCGAACCGTGTAACCAGCACGGAACCCGTCAACACCATCGACAATCCCGCCGCAATCCCACGCGGGATGAACAAATGCCCGGACTCGATGACCGGAAAGTCCAGAAGGTTCTGGACAAAGGTCGGCAGGATCGCGATCCCTCCGAACAGGGAAATCGCAAAACCTGCGATGATCAGATTGCACAGCGCGAAATTGCGATCCGCAAACAGCCGCAGGTCGACAACCGCGTTTTTGGCGGACAGGGCATGAACAATAAAACCCAGCGCGCCCAGAACCGAGGCGATCAACGCGACCTGAATGACCCGAGAGGACAGCCAATCCTTGGTCTCGCCCTGATCGAGTATGAATTGAAGGCATCCGATCCCGACCGCCAGCAGCGCAAGACCTTTCCAGTCAATCCGGACGTCTTCGGTCTTGTCATCAGGCAGTTCCCCGGCCAGCAGCAACAGTGCCATGGCCGCCACGGGAAGGTTGACGAAGAACACCATGCGCCACGAGAAATACTCGGTCAGGATTGCACCGACTGTAGGCCCAAGAACCGGCGCGACGACCACACCCAACCCGAATACAGCCATTGCATTTCCGCGTTTTTCCTTTGGAAACGCATCAAACAGGATGGATTGCGATAGGGGGATCAGGAACGCTCCGAACATGCCTTGCGCCAGACGGAACGCGACAATGGTCTCAAGGCTCCAGGACAGGCCACACATCACCGACATGGTGGCGAACCCGGTAACAGCGGTCAGGATCAGGCGGCGGCGGCCCACTCGCCGCGCAACAAACCCGGTCAAGGGCATAACCACAACAGCCGAGACGATATAGCTGGTCAATATCCATGTCGCCTGATCGGTGGTCGCTCCGAATGCCGCCTGAATATGAGGCAGAGCGACGTTGACGATCGTGCTGTCCAGCACCTCAAGGATGGCGCTCAGCAATACGGCGATAACGATCACCGGATTCACATGGCTGGCGACCTTAGATGTCACTTTTCAGCCTGATCAGTCGTTGTGTCCACGGTCACTTTACTGCTGCCACCGACGCGCAAGGGTGCGTCGGTCGGATCCAGCGCGATGCGCACGGGAAATCGACGTGTAACCTTGACCCAGTTCCCGCTGGAATTCTCGGACGGCAATAGAGAGAATGTATCCCCCGACCCCCGACCGATCGAGGCGACCTTGCCGGTCAGCGACACGCCCGGCAACATATCGATCCTGACGGTCACGGGCTGACCCGGACGAATGCGCGGCAATTCAGTTTCCTTGAAATTGGCATCCACCCACCAATCAGAAGACTCGACAATAGAAAATTGCGGGGCGTTGGCAGATACAGCTGAGCCGGGCCGTAGGGTCAGATTGGCGATCCAGCCGTCTGCCGCAGCGTAAACTTTGGTCCAGTTCAGGTTCGCCTTCGCAATTTCAAGCTGCGCCTGTGCCGCCAGCACATCGTCCTTTTTCGCCGCCAATCCGCTGCGCAATGCCAGAAGGCTGGACTGGCTTGTCGTCAGCCGTGCCGAGGCCTGCGCGGCATCGGTCGTGGCCTGATCCAGCGAGACCTGCGCGACATCCCCGCTGGCGAACAACGCCTTTGAGCGCTCGAAATTCTTCTGTGCAGTATCAAATGCGGATTGCGCCGACTTCACTGATGCTTCGGCTGCCGCGATCTGGGTTGAATAGGACTGGGCCTGCTGCCTGGCACTGTCCAGATCGGCCTGGGCCTGATCGACCGACGCGCTAAATTGTGTGGCATCGATTTCAAACAAAAGATCGCCCGCTTTGACCTTTTGGTTTTCTACGACAGAAAGGCCGGACACCTGCCCTGTGACCTGCGCAGCAACATAAATGATGTTGGCACCGATATAGGCGTCCTTGGTCGACGGGTAACGCTCCTCATGGCGCCAGTACAGAAGAAGTCCGGCGGCAATCGTGCCCAGCATGGCAATTACAGCCACGGTCTTCAGGGATTTCATGTGATCCGTTCCAAATGAGTGCTGAAGTTAAGGATCCGTCACATCGGGATCGTGTGCATCCGCACAGACAGATTTCCCAGAATCCAGACAGTTCCAAGGATGATGATGAGCAGGACCAATGTCGAAAACAGGACCAGATCCAGATCCTCGCGGCTGCTGCGGCGACGGTCGATGTGCAGAAAATAGACCAGTTGAACAATCAACTGCACCAGACCCAGAAGGCCAATGGTCAGATAGACCCCGGGTGTTTCGATACCGTACCGATAGGCGATCATGAATACGGCTAGGGTCAGCACCAGCGACCCGCCATACCCTATCAGATATCGGCGCCGTTCGCGGCGGAACATCTCGGTCTGCTTATCCATAAGTCAGCCCTCCGAAGTAGACGATGGTGATGATGCCGATCCAGATCAGGTCAAGGAAATGCCAGAACAGCGCCAGCCTTATGACGCGCGAGATCACCTTGTCGGTCATCCCCATCACCCGAAGCTGAATGCCCAGCACGACGAGCCAGACACAGCCAGCGGCCACATGCAACCCGTGCAACGGGACCAACCCGAAGAAGGCAGACAGAAACCCGCTGCGCTGTGGCACCCCACCCTTTTCCGCCATGGCCATGAAGTCGCGAACCTCAAGCACCAGAAAGCTGATGCCCAGCAGCAATGTCAGGCAGAACCAGAATATGACACGCACGCGCGGCCGGTTGTATTTCAACGCCAGCATGGCCAGACCAACCGTCAGACTGCTGGTCAGCAGGATCATGGTCTGGGCGAAGATGCTGTAAAGGTCGAACAGTTCATGCGGTCCGGGGCCACCCGCCTGCGCGTCGATCATCGTGATATAGATCGCGAACATCAGGCCGAAATAGACCAGATCGCTCATCAGGAAGACCCAGAATCCGAATGTTACGACCTCGCTCGATTTATCGGCGCTGGCGTGGTTTTCACCCAGATTCAGACCCGGATAGCTGTGTGAGGGTGCGCGTCTCATGTCGCAGCCTCCAGATCGGGGCCGGCAAGACCGCGGTTTTCCGAGGCGGTTTCCAGATCACGGTTCACGGGTTGGGATTTGCGCACCAGATTCAGCCAGGCTTCGTGCTGTTTGCGGACCTCTTCGGCCGGGATCACCTCCTCGGTGTCAGTGTTAAAAGTCCAGATGACGACCGACAGGATCATCAGAACGGTCATCAGGATGGCCAGCCACCAGATCCACCAGACCAAAGCGAACATCCAAACACCGCTGAGCACGCAAAGCACAAAACCGATGGCTGTATTGCGGGGCATCTCGATGTCTTCATAGGCATCCGCGGATGGGTAGGCCGTTCCGTTTTCCTTGGCTGCGGCAAAGTCATCCCGGTCGGACACCTGCGGAATGATCGCAAAATTGTATGCCGGCGGCGGTGCCGGTGTCGCCCATTCCAGCGTTCGCGCGTCCCACGGGTCGCCAACCGGTACACGTGTCTTTTCGCGATCCCTGATACTGACCCAAAGTTGCACCAGCACCGACAGAAGCGCCATCAGAATGACGAGCGAGCCGACAACCGCGACGATCATGTAGGGGTGGAAGCTCGGATCCTCCCAACTGAAGGACCGGCGCGGCATACCCATCAGGCCAACAAAGTAAAGCGGCAGGAAAGTCAGCATGAAGCCAACGGTCCACAGGGCCACAGACACCCTGCCCCAAAACTCGCTTAGCCGAAAGCCAAACGCCTTGGGGAACCAGTAATTGTATCCGGCCAACAGGCCAAACAGCACACCCGGCAACAGCACGTTGTGGAAATGAGCCACCAGAAACAGGGTATTGTGTACCTGATAATCCACGGTGGGATTAGCCAGTATCACGCCGCTAAGCCCGCCGATGACAAACAGCATCAGAAACGACAGGCCATACAGCATCGGAACCGAGAACCGGATACGGCCACGGTACAGAGTCGCCATCCAGTCATAGACCTTTACGCCGGTCGGGATGGCAATCAGCATGGTCGCGATGCCGAAAACCGCGTTGATCAGGGCGCTTTGGCCCATGGTGAAGAAGTGGTGCAACCAGACGGTAAAGGACAGCACCGCAATCGACATCGTGGCGATAACCAGTGAGTTATATCCATACAACCGTTTGGCCGAAAAGGTCGCGAAGATCTCGGAATAGATACCATAGGCGGGCAGAACCAAAAGGTAGACCTCGGGGTGGCCGAACAGCCAGAACAGGTTGGCATAGTTCATCATGTTGCCGCCAAGGTCGTTGGTGAAAAAGTGGAAGTCGAGATAGCGATCGGCCGCCAGCAACAGCGCGGCGACCCCAAGCGGCGGCATGGCGAAGATGATCAGGATCGAACTGCAGATGATCGTCCAGCAGTACATCGGAAGCCGCATGAACGTCATTCCGGGCGCGCGCAGTTTGTAAATCGTGACGGCAAAGTTGATGCCCGTCAGCGTTGTGCCGACGCCCGAGACGACAATGGCCCAGATCCAGTAATCCGGTCCAACGCCCGGATTGAAGGTTGCACCCGTGTAGGGCGGATAGGCCGTCCAGCCGCCCGTCGAGAACTCACCCACAACCAACGACACCATCAGCATCATGCCAGCCGAAACGGTCAGTCCCAACCCGATCTGGTTCATCACCGGAAACGCCACATCCCGCGCGCCAATCATCAACGGGACTAGATAATTTGCGACCCCAAAGACAAACGGAACGGCGACAAAAAACACCATTATCGTACCATGGGTGCTGAACAGTTCCGCGAAATGTTCAGCCTCAAGAAATCCGTCGCCCGGTCCCGCCGCTTGCTGGGCGCGCATGACAACGCCCTCCAACACGCCGCGCGCCAACATGACGATGGCGAAGACGATATACATGATGCCGATCTTCTTGTGGTCCGCACTGGTCAGCCAGTCCCGCCACAACGGTCCCCAAAGGCGGAACCACGTCAGCAGGCCCAAAACCGCAATGGCACCGACGATCACGATGCCCGCCGCCACATTGGCCACGATTTCATTGGCGTTGGGATCCCGGATCAGTCCGCTGATCGGAAAGGCATCCCAGTCGAGGCGGCCAAAGAACCCTGATCCGACCGTCGTCATTGACTGACCTCCTGCCCGAACTGCGCGGTTCCCGGCTGTTGATCCCGAGGCAACGGTTCGCCGCTGTGGTATCGGTGAAGAATGGACATGAACAGATCTTTGTCATCCAGAGTAAAATAGAGCGCGTTTTCCGGCATTTTCGCCGTGCCAAGCGCCGCCTGAACCTCATCCCGGTCAGTTCGCTTGGCCAAAGTCCGATAGGTTTCAGGGTCAAGCGGGATACCATTGGAACGCACACTTTCCACCCATGCATTGAAATCGTCAGGCTGCATCGCCAGCGTCTGAAACTTCTGTTTTGTAAAACCCCGACCATTGTACTGAGTGTTTTCCCCCTGCATCCGTTCAGGATGGTCAGCAACAAGGTGCAGTTTGGTTGTCATCCCCGGCATGGCATAGATCTGACCCGCCAAGGCCGGGATCATGAAGGACTGCATTACAGTGTCGGTTGTCAGCGTCATCGCCACCTGCTGCTTGACCGGGATGCCCAGCTCTCCGACACTTGCAATGCCCAGGTCGGGGTAGATGAACAGCCATTTCCAGTCGAGCCCGACAACCTGCACCTCCAACGCGGGCGCATCACCGAAAGGCGCGGCATAAGGGTCAAGACGATGGGTCGCCTTCCACAGGTAGAAGGACAGTATCGCCACTATGACAACAGGCACCCCCCACATCAGGAATTCCAGCCTGGACGAAAAGTCCCATTTTGGTCGATACTCGGCAGTGCTGCCCTTGTGGCGGCGGTAACGCAGGGCGATCAAGGGAACCAGCACGAGGACAGGAATAACCGCGACCATGATCAATATTGTCGCGCGCAGCAGATGGGTTTTCTGAAACGCCGCAATTGGCCCTTGCGGGTTCATGAAACTGCCGCTTGCTCCAGCCAATTGGGCCGAGGCAAACAAAACCACCAATGCCGCCAGTATAGAAACTGGCGCAGGAGAGATCCTGAAACTGGTCACGCCTGCCCGTCCTCTCATGCCGTTGTTTTCCGCCCAACTATCGACACTGTCACAGATTTTCTCAAGGTTTTTTACCGTACCGGAGATTGATCGGCGCGCTGGCGGCTCAACCAAAGCCGACAAACGGAGGCCATGGCTGTTGACTTGCACTGCGCCAGAGTTGAAACCGGAGTGGTGATGAAACTGTTTGTTTTTGTTCTTTCCCTTCTGTGCCTGCCAGCCGTAACGTTAGCGCAGGATCGCGCCGCGGTTGAAAAACAGTTTCGAACCTGGCTGAACACCACGGTCTGGCCTCAGGCCCGCGCCAAAGGCGTTTCGCGTCGCACGATGGAAGCGGCTTTTGAGGGCGTGACCCTGAATTGGGATCTGCCCGACCTCGTCCCTCCCGGTACGAAGGCAAAAACTCCCAGACAGCAAAAACAGGCCGAGTTCGGGTCCCCGGGGCGTTACTTAAACGCTGGTTCCGTAAACGGCGCCACATCGGAAGGGCGAAGAATGGCGGCCCGCCATTCCACCACACTGGACCAGGTCGAAAGACAGACGGGTGTGCCAGGCCGGATCATTCTGGCGATATGGGGTCGTGAAAGCGGGTATGGTCAGGTGCCGATCCGGTACGACGCGTTCGAGGTTCTTGGCACCAAGGGGTTCATGAGCACACGCGCCGAGTACTTCACAGCCGAACTGGTCGCCGCCCTGCAGATCGCGCAGGCCGACCACATGCCTGCGCGCACCATGAAAAGCAGTTGGGCCGGGGCGCTTGGGCAGCCACAATTCATGCCGTCGAACTTCCTGACCTATGCAGCAGATGGAAACGGCGACGGACGCACCGACATCTGGGGTTCGGCGGAAGACACAATCGCGTCAATCGGGAACTATCTGCACCGTCATGGCTGGATCTCTGGTCGGGACTGGGGGTTCGAGGTTGATGTTCCCGGGTCGGTCTCCTGTGCGCTTGAAGGCCCGGATCAGGGTCGCCCCATCCATGAATGGGAGGCGATGGGGATCACGCGCGTCTCCGGCAAACCGTTTCCGGCCCACGAAAGGGACGGCGTTGGGTATCTGATGATGCCGGCGGGACGGTTCGGGCCTGCCTTTGTCGTGACACCCAATTTCTATGTGCTCAAAGAGTACAACAAAAGCGACCTCTACGCCCTGTTCGTGGGCCACGTCGGCGACCGTATTCAATATGGGGTCGGCGATTTCACCGGGCGCTGGGGCAAGGTCGGCGGGCTTTATCGATCAGACGTTGCCACGATGCAAAGGGCGCTGGAGAAACAGGGGCACGATGTCGGTGGAGCGGACGGATTGCCGGGGTTCAAAACGCGCCGGTCAATCGGGCGCTGGCAGTCTTCGACAGGTCAGTCCCCTACCTGCTTTCCGCAGGCGCACATGAAAGCGGACCTGAGGGGCTGAGCGTCATTCGATCGGCACCAAGGGTGTAGCGATTCGCTGTCTCCCGGCCTTGGATGCGCAGGTCTTGGCGGTTTTCCAAAGACACATTCTGGATACAGGTTCACGAAAATGTCACGGACCCCCCGGGGTTCCTTCCTAAAATTTCCGACGCACCCACGGTTTAGGAAGTAATCCACCTTTGGTTGTTCAAACGAACGACCAAGGCTTTAACCTTTTCGAAAACAATGTCACCTTCTGCCGCAGTGAAAGGCGACTTTCGCAAACAGTTCCCGACTGCGTACCGAAAGACTGCGACGCGGTGTTCATTGCGATCAGTAACAAGACATATGGACCCCTCCCGGTTTTGTTCGGAGTCGGACAACCAAGGCAGGCGCGCGCCAACCCTATTTGGGTTTTGCGCCTTTGCTTCAAAAAACGGGAGTACATAACATGAAAAAGACTATTCGGATGTCGCTGGCGGGGCTGTTGTCCTCGACCATTATCGCAGGCGCGGCCTCTGCCGCCGGAACCCATCCTGTAACCGGTGAGGCACTGGCCGACGACCAGACCTTTACCTATCGCATTCTGGACGAACACAGTTCGGTCGATCCGCAGGTTGTCGAAGATGTCTCGGGCGCGGAAATCGTTCGCGACCTGTTCGAAGGTCTGATGAACCAGGACGAAGACGGCAACCTGGTGCCTGGTGTGGCTACGGAATATTCCGTCAATGACACCAAGGACGTCTACACCTTCACACTGCGCGACAATGCAAAGTGGTCGAACGGCGATCCGGTCACGGCCGGTGATTTCGTTTATGCCTGGAAGCGCGCGGTCGATCCTGAACTGTCCTCGCCCTACGCCTGGTTCATGGAACTGATGTCGATCGAGAACGCCGCTGCAATTATTGCCGGTGAAAAGCCCGTGGATGAACTGGGCGTCAAGGCAATCGACGACAAGACTCTGGAAGTCCGCCTGAGCGCCCCACTGCCATATTTCCCGCAGATGACCACACATTCGACCACCTTCCCTGCCCCGCAGAAAGTGATCGAAGAGTTCGGCGATGCATGGACCAAACCCGGAAACATCGTATCGAACGGTGCCTATGTACTGACCGAGCATTTGCCGCAGGAACGTTCGGTTCGCGAACGCAATGAAATGTACTGGGACAACGACAACACCATCATCGACAAGGTTGTGTCACTGGTGATCAACGACGAAAACGTCGCCCTGACCCGGTATCTGGCTGGTGAACTTGACCGCACCGAAATTCCCGCCGGTCAGTACCCGCGCCTGAAAGAGGAACACCCTGAAGAAGCCATCAGCTTCCCGCGTCTGTGCAACTACTATTACACGTTCAACCTGTCCGAGGGTGGCCCTGAGGCATTCAAGGACCCCAACATCCGTCAAGCCTTGTCTCTTGCCGTCGACCGCGCAATCATCACTGAAAAGGTCATGGCGGGCGGACAGCCGCAGGCATACACCTTTGCGCCCGAGGCCACTGCCGGCTTCACAGTCCCGGCTGTAGAAATGGCTTCGATGACCCAGCCAGAACGGGACGAGCTGGCCAAGGAACTGCTGGCCGAAGCAGGATTTGGCCCCGACAATCCGCTGAGCTTCGAGATGGTCTACAACACCTCGGAAGACCACAAAAAGGTTGCAGTGGCACTGAGCCAGATGTGGAAACAGAAACTGGGTGTTCAGGTCGAACTCGCCAACATGGAGTGGAAAGTCTTCCTGGAAGAGCGCGGCAACCAGAACTTTGATCTGGCTCGTGGCGCATGGTGTGGCGACTATAACGAAGCGTCCACTTTCCTTGACCTGCTGCAATCCGATTCCGGTTATAACGACGGCAAGTACAATAACGCGCGCGTCGACGAGTTGCTGGCCGAGGCCAAAACCTCGAACGATCCGGCACCGCTTTACACGGAAGTCGAGCGCATTATCGCGCAGGAAACCCCTGTGATCCCGATCTACCACTACGCCGGTGTCTACATGATGGACAGCGACGTCGGGAACTGGCCGGTGAACAATGTCGAGCAGAACTGGTATTCAAGAAACCTCTACAAGCTCGCTGAATAATCGTTTTTGAACCGCGCCCTGTCCCGGTCACATCCGGGGCAGGGCCAATAAAAATGGGGGCATGAAATGCTTGCCTATAGTTTGCGGCGATTGCTCGTCGCCATTCCGACGATCCTGTTGCTGATCGTCGCCTGTTTCTTTCTGATGCACTTCGCGCCCGGCGGGCCCTTCACCTCGGAACGGCCGCTGCCGCCGCAGGTTCTGGCCAATATCGAGGCGCGGTACGGGTTGGACCAGCCACTGTGGAAGCAGCTGTGGGACTACCTTTACAACATCGTCGTGCATTTTGACTTCGGCCCGTCCTTCAAGTTCAAGGACCGGGACGTCAACGACATCATCGCGCAGGGTTTCCCGATCTCGCTGACCTATGGTTCACTGTCGTTTCTTGTGGCGACTGCAGTCGGTGTGAGCCTTGGGATTGCCGCCGCGATCAAGCACAATAGCTGGATCGATTATTTCGCGGTTGGTCTGGGTATCGCGGCGCAAGCGCTGCCCAACTTCATCATGGGCCCGATCCTTATCCTGACCTTTACCCTGTGGCTGGGCTGGCTGCCGGGCGGCGGCTGGAATGGCGGTCAGTGGCAGTACCTGATCATGCCGGTCATCGCGCTGGCGACGTCCTATATGGGCTCGATCGCGCGGATTACCCGGTCATCGATGCTGGAGGTTCTGAACTCGAACTTCATCCGAACCGCCCGCGCCAAGGGGCTGCCGACCAGAACCGTGATCTGGCGCCATGCGCTGAAACCCACGCTGCTGCCGGTCGTGTCCTATCTGGGACCGGTCTTCGTTTACGTGCTGACCGGCTCGGTCTTTGTCGACATCTATTTTTCGACCGGCGGTCTGGGTCAGGCCTACGTCGGCTCGGCCCTGTCGCGTGACTATGCCGTGCTGCTGGGGGTTACGATCCTGTACGGCGCGCTGACCGTTGTCGTGAACCTGCTTACCGACCTGGCCTATGCCTGGTTCGATCCGAAAATCCGTTACTGAGGGGCAGGCAATGCTTGGAAAATCTCAAAAAGCCGCCCATCTGGCCGAGGAAATCACCGATTACACGGTCATTCAGGGGCGCTCACTCTGGCAGGACGCGCGGATGCGTTTTGTCCGCAACAAGGCCGCGATGGCCAGTGTCTTCATTCTGGGGATGATCGTCCTGTTCACGATTATCGGACCCTATTTCGCAGCCTGGAACAACGAAGAGATCGACTGGAACGTCATGGGTGACGTGCGCGGCATGGGAATGCCGTCCATCGAGACCGGACACTATTTCGGCGTCGATGATCTGGGGCGCGATCTGTACAGCCGTGTCATTCAGGCAACCACGACGTCCCTGCTGGTGGGTCTGATCGGGGCGGCAACGGCGCTGATCGTGGGCACCTGCTACGGCATCGCTGCAGGTTATATCGGCGGCCGTACCGACAGTGTCATGATGCGCTTTGTCGACATCCTGCTGGCGATCCCGGCTACGCTGGTCATCATCCTGCTGCTTGTCGTGGCAGGGCGGTCATTCTTCATGCTGTTCATCGCCCTTGGGGCGGTCGGCTGGCTGACCATGGCGCGGATCGTGCGGGGACAAACTCTGACTCTTAAAAACCGCGAGTTTATCGAGGCCGCCCGCGCCGCCGGGGTCAGCGAGTTTACCATCATGTACCGCCACATCCTGCCCAACCTGCTGGGCGTGGTGATCGTCTATGCCTCGCTACTGGTGCCCGAGATGATCCTGACCGAAAGCTTCATCTCGTTCCTGGGTCTCGGGATTTCGGAACCTTACACCTCATTGGGCCGTCTGATTGCCGAAGGGGCCGGCACGATGAGCTATGGCACGCTGTGGCAGTTGATGTACCCCCTGACATTCTATGTCGCAATCATCATCACCATGTTCTTCATCGGTGACGGTCTGCGTGACGCTCTGGACCCGAAGGATCGTTGATATGAGCCTGTTTTCCGTAAAAGACCTGAGCGTCCGGTTCGACACTCCAGATGGCGTGGTCGAGGCCGTCAACGGCATCAGCTTCGACATAAATCCGGGTGAGTGCCTGGGCATTGTTGGCGAAAGTGGGTCGGGCAAAAGCCAGACCTTCATGGCCGCGATGGGGCTGTTGCCATCTGCAGGCCACGCGAGCGGGTCGGCAATGCTGAACGGCAGGGAAATCCTGAACCTGCCGGTGCAAAAGCTTAATCAGATCCGCGGTGCCGATGTGGGAATGATCTTTCAGGATCCACTCACGGCCTTGACGCCGCATTTGCGGGTTGGCCAGCAAATGCGCGAAGTGCTGCAGGTTCACGAAGGCCTGCAAGGTTCGGCTGCTCGTGCCCGGTGTCTGGACTGGCTGGACCGTGTACGCATCCCCGAAGCCGCGCGCCGGTTGGATCAATACCCGCACGAGTTGTCCGGCGGGATGCGCCAGCGTGTCATGATCGCCATGTCGATGCTGTGCAATCCCAAGCTGCTGATCGCGGATGAACCAACGACCGCCCTAGATGTAACGGTGCAGGCCGACATTCTGGACCTGATGGTTCGACTGCAAAAGGACGAGGGTACGGCGATCGCGCTTATCACTCATGACATGGGCGTCGTGGCGCGGATGTGCGACCGCCTTCAGGTCATGCGGCTTGGTCAATTCGTCGAGGGCGGTGACACCCGGGAGATTTTCCGCGCGCCGCAGCATGAATATACCCGCACATTGCTTGAGGCGATGCCGCGCATCGACGCCGGTGATGCCCCCAAAGCTCTGGCCAAGGTCGAAGAGCCGCTGCTCAAGGTCGATAACGTCAAGGTTCACTTCCCGATCCACGTCAAGGGCGGTTTGTTCGGGTGCAAGGTTCCACTGAAAGCGGTCGACGGTGTCAGCTTCGATATCCGCAAGGGTGAAACGCTGGGCGTTGTTGGCGAGTCGGGTTGCGGAAAATCCACGCTGGCACGGGCCGTACTTCAACTGATCGAGCCAAGCGCGGGCAATGTCAGCTGGCTGGGGCATCCGATCGTCGGACTGAGACGGGCTGAGCTTAACAAGTATCGCAAGGACCTGCAGATCGTGTTCCAGGATCCGCTTGCCAGCCTGGATCCGCGCATGACGATCTCGGCCTCGATTGCCGAGCCGCTGAAAACCTACCGCCCCGACCTGACAGAGCGGGAACGCAAAGAACTGGTCGCCGAGATGATGGAGCGGGTCGGCCTCAAGGCGAACATGATCAACCGTTATCCGCACGAATTGTCTGGCGGACAAAATCAGCGCGTGGGAATCGCCCGGGCGATGATCAACAAGCCAAAGCTGATCATCTGTGATGAAGCGGTTTCGGCTCTGGATGTGTCCATTCAAGCTCAGATCGTGGAATTGTTGCGAGAATTGCAACAGGAATTTGGCCTGTCGATGATCTTCATCAGCCATGATCTGTCCGTAGTGCGCGCGGTGTCGAACCGGATCATGGTCCTGTATCTTGGCCGTATCGTCGAACTGGGCGATGGCCAAGTGATTTGTTCCGATCCGGTTCACCCATACACAAAGTCGCTGATTTCGGCGGTACCGATACCCGACCCCGATGTGGAGCGAACACGCCAACGTCTGAAATTACCGGGAGAATTGCCCTCACCCATGGATCCCAAGGCGGCTTTGCGTTTCCTTCCCAGTCGCCTGTCGGCCGGACAGTCGGACTATGTTCCACAACTCAGCGAGATCGCGCCGGATCACTATGTGGCCGAACATGACCCGCTTGAGATCATCATGGCGACGTCCTGAACACCTTCCCCCCGGGGCCTATACAGGGACTCGGGGGAGAGTTCGGCATAAATGTTCTAACGGGTTGTTTTTGACTCTCCCCCACCAAGGTGGCACCTTTTGTCCAGTTATAGCCCGGCGGCCCGGGCGACGTTGATTGTTCAGGCGTTGCAGCATAAGAGGAGAGACCGGCCACACCACACCCTGCCGGGCTCGTATTGAATTTGAGAGGTATCATGGCACGTAAGGTCACCAAGGCAATTTTCCCGGTTGCAGGGTTGGGCACACGTTTTTTGCCAGCAACAAAATCCGTTCCCAAAGAAATCATGACCCTGGTCGACCGGCCGCTGGTTCAATACGCCATCGACGAAGCACGTGCCGCGGGAATTACCGAATTCATCTTTGTCACCTCGCGCGGGAAATCCGCGCTTGAGGATTATTTCGATCACAATCTCGTGCTCGAACAGGAACTCAAGGCCAAGGGCAAGGACGACCTGCTGGAAACCCTGAGCGCAACTAACATGGAAAGCGGCGCCATCGCCTATATTCGCCAGCACAAGGCACTGGGTCTTGGCCACGCGGTTTGGTGCGCCCGGCGTCTGATCGGGGACGAGCCCTTTGCTGTCATGCTGCCCGACGATGTGATCGCGGCGGACAAACCCTGCCTGCAGCAAATGGTCGAGGCCTATGAAGAAACCGGTGGCAACATGGTTGCCGCTATGGAAATTCCCAAGGACAAAACCAGTTCCTACGGTGTTCTCGATGTTGGCGAGAATATCGGTACGGTTGTCCGGACCAAGGGCATGGTCGAAAAGCCAGACCCCGATGATGCCCCGTCCAACCTGGCGGTGATCGGGCGTTATATTCTGGGGCCGTCGGTCCTGTATAACCTCAATCAGAAAAAGAAGGGCAGCGGCGGTGAGATCCAGCTGACTGACGCGATTGCCGAAGACATTGTGAACGGTGTCCCTGTTTTTGGATACAAGTTCAACGGTCAGAGGTTCGATTGCGGTTCCAAATCCGGGTTCCTGCAAGCCACAGTGGCCTTTGCGTTGGCACGCAAAGATTTGCGCGACGATCTGAGCCAGTATCTCCATGATGTCGTTGTTGCGGGAAAGGCGGCGCAATAGACCTTTGCGCAACCCGAACCCCTCTTTCAGGGCAACTGAAATCCAAAGGCAAACGTCATGACAACTGTCCATCCCGTCATTCTCTGCGGTGGCTCCGGGACCCGGCTGTGGCCCTTATCCCGCAAGAGCTATCCCAAGCAATTTGTGCCGCTGCTTGGCGAAACCAGCCTGTTGCAGGATTGTGCCGCGCGGATGTGCGGACCGTCTGACGCGCCTTATGCCAAACCGCTGATCCTGACCAATGAAGCGTTTCGGTTCGTTGTACCCGAGCAGCTAAACGGCATTGGCATCGATCCCGGCCCGGTCCTGATCGAACCCGAGGGCCGCAATACTGCCCCAGCCGTATTGGCGGCTGCGCTATACCTGGCTGCTGAAAACCCGGACGCCATCATGCTTGTCGCCCCTTCCGATCACGTGATCCCGGACAAAGCCGCGTTCCACGCGGCTGTTGCCAAAGGTGTCGAAGCCATCCACGAACGCGGTGATCTGGTGACCTTCGGCATCACTCCGGACCGGCCGGAAACGGGGTATGGGTATCTGAAACTCAGCCACGCCCCGAACGCAGACACTGCAGTTTCGCTGGACCGGTTTGTTGAAAAGCCCGATCTCGAAAACGCCCAGGCAATGGTCGCCGATGGCAGCTATCTCTGGAACTCGGGTATTTTCCTGTTTGCGGTGAAAGACATCATTGCAAGTTTCGAACAACACGCCCCGGACCTGATCCCGCCGGTGCAAAAAGCGGTTACCGATGCGCAGACCGACCTTGGATTTCTGCGTCTCGATGCGACCGCTTGGAGCGAGGTCAACGATATTTCGATCGACTATGCGGTCATGGAAAAAGCAACTAACCTGAGCGTCGTGCCCTATGCCGCTGGCTGGTCTGACGTCGGAAGCTGGTCCGCCGTGCAGGAGTTGAGCAATCCTGACGCCGATGGCGTCGCCACAACCGGAGAAGTGACTGCAATCGATTGCCGCAATGTCCTGATCCGGTCGGAATCCCCGACGCAGGAAGTTGTGGCCATGGGGCTGGAAAACGTGATCACGGTTGCCATGCCCGATGCGGTACTTGTGGCCAGCATGGACAAGGCGCAGGACGTAAAACTGGCCGTCGCTGCACTTAAAGCGAAAGGCGCGAAGCAGGCGGAATCTCTGCCGGTGGATCATCGCCCGTGGGGCTGGTTCGAAAGCCTTGTGATCGGGGACCGGTTTCAGGTGAAGCGTATCCATGTCCATCCCGGTGCCGCGCTGAGCCTTCAGTCACACCACCATCGCTCGGAGCACTGGATCGTTGTGGAAGGCACGGCAAAAGTCACGATTGACGACGACGTGCGCCTCGTGTCCGAGAACCAGTCGGTCTACATCCCGCTGGGTGCCACGCACCGGATGGAAAACCCCGGAAAGGTGCCGATGGTTCTGATCGAGGTGCAGACCGGAACATATCTGGGTGAGGATGACATCATCCGTTACGAGGATATCTACGCGCGCGACTAGGCGACCGATTCTCGCACGCGGTTCCTGGCCCTGTGTCAGGCAACCAGCAGTTAATTAGCAAATCGTTTCGCGGGCGTTCGGCCCGGTCGGACAGGATTCATGTGTGCCACGGCAGGGTGGCGCGCAATGCAATTGTCGGACCGACAGCCACAGGAGGACGCCCGTGTCACAGACCTCACCCCGATTGGACCTGCCATTTCTTCAACCTTCGCAGGCCCAGAAACACGTCACCCATAACGAGGCCCTGCGCCGGCTGGATCTCGTGGTGCAGCTCAGCGTGGTGGCCACCAACGCGACCACGCCTCCCCCGGTTCCGGAGCAGGGCGAGGTTCATGCGCTGGGATCTGCGCCAACCGATGAATGGGCGGGTCAGGCAGGTAACCTTGCAGCCTGGCTGGACAACGCCTGGCACTTCCTTTCCCCCGGCATCGGATGGCGCGCCTGGGATCAGACCGCTGGCCAGATCAGGATTTGGGACGGATCTGCCTGGATTGATCCGCCGGTGGCGACACAGAATCCGAACGGTGTCGGCATCGCCACCAGCTATGACGACACAAATCGCCTTTCAGTGCGCGGCCCTGCCACGCTGTTCAGCCATGATGGCGGCGGACATCAGGTCAAGATCAACAAGGCCGGTTCCGGTGATACCGCATCGCTTTTGTTCCAGTCCAACTGGACCGGCCATGCGGAAATGGGGTTGGCTGGAAACACAGGGTTTTCCATCAAGGTCTCTCCTGATGGGGGCAGCTGGACCGAAGCGCTGCGCCTTGATCCGACCACCGGTATCGCGGACGGCGCCGCCGTTCAGGCCAGTGCCGACGACACAACTACAGGCCGCCTGATGCGGGCGGATTACGGATATGGTCCAGGCAATTTGCTGGGGTCTGTATCCGAATCCGGCGGCGTTCCAACCGGTGCGGTCATCGAACGCGGCAGTCCAGCAAACGGAGACTATGTTCGTTTTGCCGATGGAACGCAGATCTGCACCGCCGCATTGAATGCCGTTGCGTGTACCACCGCCGAAGGGACGATGTTTGCAAGCAATACAGACACCTGGACTTTCCCTGTAAGCTTCGCCCCGGGGTCGGCTCCAGTCATCAGTGGCTCAGCGGGTGCGGCATCCCGGTTTGTGGGCTTCGCTTCGCCTTCAGAAACGCAGGTGACCTACAAGGTACTGTCTGCATCCTCGGATGCAGCCACGCACGCGCCGACGGCCATTGCAATCGGTCGCTGGTTCTGAACATCAGGCTGCCCGGGCCTTAGTCCGGGCAATCACTTTGAACGCAGATCTACGTCGTTCTGTTCAAGAAACCACGCATAAGTCTCGCGCAAACCATCCTCAAGCGACACGCGCGAGCGCCAGCCCATATCGGCCAATCGCATGACGTCCATCAGCTTGCGAATTGTGCCATCAGGTTTGGACACATCCTGTGTGATCCGCCCCTCAAACCCGGCAACTTCGGCCACCAGCACCGCCAGTTCAGCAATCGAGATGTCCGAGCCGGTGCCAACATTGATGTGGCTCAGCATCGGTTGCGTGTTTGCCTCATATTTGTCGCGCGGCAGGTCGAGGACGAACAGCGACGCCTCGGCCATGTCATCCACATGCAGGAACTCGCGTCTCGGTTTTCCGGTTCCCCAGATCACAACCTCTTCCAGCCCGTCGCGCTTTGCCTCGTGAAATCGCCGGATCAGGGCAGGCAGAACGTGGCTGTTTTCAGGGTGGAAATTGTCCCCCGGACCATAAAGGTTTGTGGGCATGACCGAGCGGTAGTCGACACCGTGCTGACGGTTGTAGCTTTCGCACAGCTTGATCCCCGCGATCTTGGCAATCGCATACGGTTCGTTTGTCGGCTCTAACACGCCCGTCAGCAATGCATCTTCCCGCATCGGCTGCGGAACTGCGCGTGGATAGATGCAGGAACTGCCCAGTTGCAGCAGGCTTGTGACCCCGGCCGAAAAGGCCTGATGAATCACATTGCATTCAATCATCAGGTTTTCATAAATGAAATCAGCGGGGTACGTATTGTTGGCGTGAATGCCGCCAACCTTGGCCGCCGCCAAAATGACCACATCGGGTCGTTCAACCTGCATGAATTCCCGCACAGCTGTCTGGTCCGTCAGATTAAGCTCGGCTGACGTTCGGGTCACAAGCTCAATCGCTTCACCCCCAGCCTGACGATCCTGCAATCGGCGCAGGATGGCACCGCCGACCATGCCGCGATGCCCTGCTACGTAGATCTTGCGCATGGCGTCCCCCCTCAGCCGTTTTCCAGGCTAACCGGCAGCTCGAACCCGTGCTCTTTCAACAGCGCATGGCGTTTGGCTGTTTTCAGGTCTTCCAGAACCATCTCGGCGCACATTTCCTGCACAGTCAACTCCGGCTCCCACCCGAGCTTCTGTTTCGCCTTTGACGGATCACCCAACAGCGTCTCCACCTCGGCCGGGCGGAAATAACGGGGGTTGATCCGCAGGATGACATCACCGGGCTTCAATGCTGGCGCGTCGTCGCCTTCAATGGCGGTGACCGTCGCAACCTCATCCACCCCTTCGCCCGAAAACTTCAGCGAAATGCCGAGTTCAGCCGCTGACCACTCGATGAACTGACGCACAGAATACTGCTTGCCGGTTGCAATCACGAAATCCTCGGGATTGTCCTGTTGCAACATCATCCACTGCATACGGACATAATCCTTGGCATGTCCCCAGTCGCGCAAACTGTCGATGTTGCCCATATAAAGGCAATCTTCAAGCCCCTGCGCGATGTTGGCCAGACCGCGGGTGATCTTGCGCGTCACGAAGGTTTCGCCTCGGCGTGGGCTTTCATGATTGAACAGAATTCCGTTGCAGGCATAAAGACCATAAGCCTCGCGGTAGTTCACAGTGATCCAGTAGGAATACAGCTTGGCCACCGCATAGGGCGATCTGGGGTGGAACGGCGTCGTTTCCCGCTGCGGTGTTTCCTGAACCAGACCATACAATTCCGACGTCGAGGCCTGATAGAACCGCGCCTTGTCCTCGAGCCCGAGGAACCGGATCGCTTCAAGCAGGCGCAGGGTGCCAATTGCATCCACATCGGCGGTGTATTCCGGAGCTTCAAAACTGACGGCAACATGAGACTGTGCACCAAGGTTGTAGACCTCGTCAGGCTGCACCTCCTGCATGATCCGGGTCAGATTCGAGGTGTCGCTCAGGTCCCCGTAATGCAAATGCAGCTTCGGGTTCGGTACATGCGGATCCTGATAAATATGATCGATGCGCTGCGTGTTGAAGGACGATGCCCGCCGTTTGATTCCGTGAACCTCGTAGCCCTTTTCCAGCAGAAACTCGGCCAGATACGACCCATCCTGGCCCGTGATACCGGTAATCAATGCCTTTTTGGTCATATCTGCGCCTCACAAATATCAATGTGTCAGTTTAGCGTCTCAAAAACAGCAAGAAACCATGGAATGCAAGCCAAGGTCACAGTCAGGCATTGAATCCGGCGGAAGATTCTTCGAATGTGCGGTCGCCAGACTTGGTAATTGGTAAGAAGGATTTTAACGAATGCGTATTGCAATGATCGGAACTGGCTATGTCGGTTTGGTATCCGGTGTCTGTTTCTCGGATTTTGGCCATGACGTGATTTGCGTCGACAAGGCCCGGGAAAAAATCGAGATGCTGCAGGCCGGAAAGGTTCCGATTTATGAACCGGGCCTTGATGTGCTTATGGCCAAGAACGTGGCGGCCGGCCGGCTGAGCTTTACCACTGATTTGACTGCTGCTGTCGATGGCGCGGATGCCGTTTTCATAGCTGTGGGGACACCCACCCGCCGGGGCGACGGCCACGCGGACCTGACTTATGTGATGGCCGCCGCAGAAGAGATCGCACAGGCCATAACCGGCTACACCGTTGTTGTCACCAAATCGACCGTTCCGGTCGGAACCAATCGCCGGGTGCATCAGGTCGTTTCTGCCGCAAATCCCCAAGCCGATTTCGACGTCGCCTCGAACCCCGAGTTTTTGCGCGAGGGTGCCGCAATTGACGACTTCATGCGCCCCGACCGTGTGGTTGTCGGCGTCGAAAGCGACCGCGCCGCAGACGTGATGGCCGAAATCTACCGCCCGCTCTATTTGCGCGATTTCCCGATCCTGACCACCGATCTGGAAAGCGCCGAGATGATCAAATACGCGGCGAACGCCTTTCTTGCGACCAAGATCACCTTCATGAACGAAATCGCGGGCCTGTGTGAAAAGGCGGGGGGCGACGTCAAGGAAGTTGCGCGCGGCATTGGCCTGGATGGCCGGATCGGCAACAAGTTCCTGCACGCAGGCCCCGGCTATGGCGGTTCGTGTTTTCCCAAGGACACCGCAGCGCTGGCCCGGATCGGGCAGGAGCATGCGCACCCGATGCAGATCACCGAAACCGTCATTCGCGTCAATGACGAGGTCAAGAAACGCATGATTGGCAAGATCCGGGACGCCTGTGACGACAGTTTCAACGGCAAGACCATTGCGGTTCTGGGCGTGACGTTCAAACCCAATACCGACGACATGCGGGATGCTCCGTCGCTGACCATCGTCCCTGCCCTGATCGGCGGTGGCGCAAAGGTCCGCGTTGTCGATCCGCAGGGCCGGTCCGAGGGTGAAGCACTGTTGCCCGGCGTCGAATGGTCCGACGATCCGTATACCGCGGCAAAGGATGCGGATGCGGTGGTCATCCTGACGGAATGGAACGAGTTTCGCGCACTGAACCTGACGGAACTGGCCGGGACCATGAAAACCGCAAGGATGGTCGATTTGCGCAACGTCTATTCCGGCAGCACCGCGTTGAAATCCGGTTTTGATACCTATGTAGGTGTCGGGCGCTGAACGCGCCCGCCTAATCCATCAGACCTTATCCAACTGTTCCTGCAGTTTTGCCAGCTCACCTTCGTGCATCCCAATGGACTGTGCCGGATATGGAAAGGCTTTGGCCTGCACCTCGGATTGAAATTCCTTCAGCGCCGCGACCCGCTCGTGATACATCTGCTTGTGCAGACGGCCCAGATTGCCAAAGGCGTGGGCGTGACGCGGAGGATTTTCCGCTTCGCCGCAAATGTCTGCCATGAACAGGAAGATCACGTCACCCGCATTGCCCGACCCCAATGAAATCGTGACGATCGACGTCTTGTCGTTCAGCAAGTTCAACGTGTCTTCGGCGACACATTCGATTTCGCAGGCCATCGCGCCTGCGTCCTCATAGCGCTTGAAGGTCTTGTAGATCTGCATCGCCTCATCGGCGGTACGGCCAAAGGCCCGCAATCCCCCGGCCCAATGGCTGAGCGACGGAACCAGCCCCATATGAACCTGAACCGGAATGCTTTCACGCGCCAGCATTTCCACCACGTCGTACGAGCGGTTGGTGAAATACATGTCCGCGCCCTTTTCCATACACTCGATGGCATGGCGCATGATCTCGTCATTGGTGGCGAACTGGCCCCAGTTCATGGCAGTACCTGCAAAATGGTTCGGTGCAATCTCACGCGCCATGTCCAGGTGCACATCCCACAGCGTCAGTAGGTCGATCCCCGCATCGACACAGGCCTGTATTTCGGCCTCGTTCGCCGGGTTGCACATAGTCAGGCGCCGGCCGGTTTTCTTCAGGTCCAGCAGATCCTTGACGGTATAGTTTCGCCGGGCCGGGCGGCAGCCGAAAATATAGATGTTTTTCATGATCTTCCCTGTTTTCAGATCGCAGTTGCCGGGCCCAATAAGACCCGGCAATGCCCCTTTTCGGTTGGCTTACTCGACTGCCCAGATCCTACGGCGGCGTTCCTTGACCATCTCGTTGCCCTCGTCGGTTCCATCATGGAAAGTATTGAACCACTCATCCCACGGCGTTTCCCAGGTGCCGTAATTGCAGTCAAAGAACCTATGGTGCAGCTGATGAAAGAAGTCTCCGACCAGGAATTTACCCTTGCTGCCGAACTTCACGTGCTCGAACCCGGCATGAGAGGTCGGCGCGCCAATCCCGTGGTGAAACAGCAGAAAGATGGCGTGGATCGGGTGAGACGGCAGCAGGAAGAAAATCATCGTGTCGAACATCAGAAAGAAGCTTTCGACCGGATGCATCGCCAGACCTGACCATGGACCGGTATTGATGTTGCGGTGATGCCAGGCGTGCACCTTGGTATAAAGCGGGCCGACATGCAGCAGCCGGTGCAGCCAGTAGAAATGGAAACCTGCCCAGATCGGAATGAACACAACCATGGCAATGAACCAGATCGGGTTTCCATCAAAGGTAATCATCGTCACCCAGCCACTGGCGTAGGCATACAGAATGAAGCATTCCCAGAACGTCCAGAATGTCAGCGCCGGACCCAGGGTCCAGAACATGTTGTCCCAGACCTGGTTTTTGAAGGTAAAGACCTTGGCGCCTTTCATCATCGGGCGCATATCATAGCGGTATTCATCCTGCTGGGTGCGGAATTTCCACAAGGCCAAATGCAAGCCGCCTGCAACCACCATAAGGATGCAGAAATTGCGAAACCAGATCTCGGCCACCCAATCCCAGCTCAGCGTTTCGACCCGGGCCAGAGACGGAGTCAGATAGGTCCAAGTGATGATCGCGAAGACCAAAAGCAACGCGCGCAACGCCAGGGGATTCCAGCTTTGCAGCAGGTATCGCAAGGTGGCCAGTGGCTTCATCGGCCAGTCCCAATAGGGCGAGGTCTGAATTGGCAATTGCGGGGTATAGTTCCAGATCTTGCGCTTTGGACGCGGCTGGGGGGGTGAATCCGACATGATGTGGCTCGTCTGTTCAATTTGCTGATCGCCACCTTAGGATCTGTGAGGGAAAGCTCAGAACTTATTGTCTTGCCGGTCAGCCTAAGTTTTGCTTAGCCTGATTTCATGGCAACCCGAATTCCTTCGCTGAACTGGCTGCGCGTTTTCGAAGCAGCAGCACGTACCGAAAGCTTTTCCCGCGCGGCCGCACAGCTGAACATGTCCGCCGCCGCCGTCAGCCAGCAGGTCAAGGCGCTGGAAACCCGCCTTGGTACACCACTGTTTCACCGCCACGCCCACGCAGTGACATTGACCGAGGCAGGCCGCGCCTATCTGCCATCGGTTCAGCAATCGCTGCTGATGTTGGAAACGGCAACGACGGGGCTGTTCGGGGAAACACGGGAACAACGGCTTTATGTTCAATCCGTTCTGCTGTTTGCACATGGGGTTCTTGCCGGTGGTCTGCCCGCCTTTCAGGCGGAACAGCCTCGCATCAACTTGTCACTGTCCACAGGCAACATGATCTCGGATTTCGCAAACCAGTTTTCTGATCTGCAAATCGTGTTCGGCAATCCGGCCCTCTTGAACACCGAATGGGACGAGTTGCTGAAAGAGCGCCTTTTCCCGATCGCTCCGCCAGAGAAAGCCGCGCAGATCAAATCGCCCCAGGACCTGTTCAAGTTCACCTTGATCGAGGTCTCAACACACCGCGCAAGCTGGCCGCACCTGTTCGAGGCCCTGCGCCTGCCCGCCGGTCAAGCCCGCTATTTCTTCGCCGACAATTCCCTGATGGCGGCCGAGTTGTCGGCCAGTGGCGGCGGCATTGCGCTGGCCCGCGCGCCCGCATCGGACAGGATAATGCAACTGTCGGGACTTGTCCCCTGCCTGCCCGGTATCAGTGTTCCGGGACAGGAAGCCTATCATTTGATCTATCCATCGCGCACCGCGCTGCGTCCTCCGGCTCGTGTGTTTCGCGATTGGCTGCTGGACTATAGTGCAGCCGTCCAGACGCGGTAACGTCCCTGCCCCGTGACCTCCCGGATCAAGCCGCGACGTGTGAAACGGTCGAGGTTTCTCTGAACCGCCGCACGCGAGGCTTGGGTCAGTTCCTCCGCCAAAGGTGCCGATATCATGGGCCAGGCCGTCAACGCGTCAAGCAATAGCGGAGGCGTCCGGCCGCTCAGATCCTGCGTGGCGTCACGGGCGCGCTGTTCCCACGCGCTCACACGATCCAGATGCAGCAGTGCGGCCAGAACCGCCTGCCCTGCTCCGCTCAGCCATGCCTCCAGTTTTTCTCTCGGCTCGCCAGTCCCGCGCAACGCGCCCGGGCCGGACAACGCAAGTGGAAGAAACAGTGCCCCGCCCCGCCCCATCTTCGCGGCAAGGCGCGCGGCTATGATTGCCGCCTCGGTGTCCTGTCCGATGCCCTGCGCCAGACTGCGCCATGCGTGAAACCCAACTGCTGCCTGCGTTATCGGGTGCAAACTGTCCGTGTTGCGCATGACGTCAGCCAGATCGGCCACTGCTTCGGGTACTTCTTCGACCCCCTGACCCATTCGGTCCAGAAACGCGGTCAATCCAGACTCCCACCCGCCTTCTGACGGGTCGGCACCTGTCGTCAGGCGGCGCACGGCCCAGCCCGCGCGAAACAGGGCCTGAATGTCATCGCCGGTCGAGCCCAGCCGCAAACCGGTCCACAGCGCCAGACGATCGGCGCTGATCCGGTCCCCTGTCCACCAACCCAGGTCAGACACTTCCATCAAGGCCAGACGATGGCCCCATCCTTTGGGCCCTGCCCGCAGACGCTCGTCCAACGCGCCGAAAGTGACCGCGACATCGGCCAGTTCACTGGACAACTCCGACTGCCCTGCATACCAGTCGCGAGGGTCAAACAACAGGCGTTCCTGCGCCCGCGTTCCGGGCGTCAGATAGTCCGGAAGCGTTTCATCTTCGTCCGGAGGCAGGAACCAAAGGTCTTCGTCCTCGGACGGGTCCGCGTCATAGATACTTTGCGGGCCGAGCGGGTCGGCCTCATCATCCGGGTCAGGCAGGACGGTTCGGGGCTTCATGCCCGCTATTCTTCGGGCAAATTCGCGGGTTCACAAGGCTATTTCGCGGCTCAGCCAGCAAACAG
Source organism: Ruegeria sp. AN11 (assembly GCF_056536005.1). Classification (NCBI taxonomy): domain Bacteria; kingdom Pseudomonadati; phylum Pseudomonadota; class Alphaproteobacteria; order Rhodobacterales; family Roseobacteraceae; genus Ruegeria; species Ruegeria sp. AN11. Next base: position 422,918 of record NZ_JBQFJD010000002.1, read on the forward strand.
CGCAGTCAACGTGTCCAACTGCCCACCAAGGTCAGTTTGCGCGTCGCTGCCCAGCAGCATGTAACCATAGCCACCCTGCGCCCATGTGGCCGTGGCCAACCCGCTGAGAACCGCCTGTTTTACGTCCTTATTCGGGGCCGCCGGTCCCTGCCGTATGACACAAAAGGCCAAAGGCTGCCCCTGCGCATCCGCGAATACAATCTGAATCAGAGGTTTGCCCTTGAACGACAGGACCTGCGCCCGCTTCAAATCAAGGCCCGGCAGCGCCTCGAGCGCATTACGGTTCAGGGACCGTCCAAGCTGTTCCTCGGCCTGTGCGAATTGCACATCCAGCGCGGCAGGAGAGTTGTCCAGCGTTGCAATCGTATCCGGCACGTATAGCGACTGATAGATCGCGGCCTGTTCCGCCCAGCCCATCTCGGCCGGGCGCGTTGCCCAGAACGTCGCCGACACCGCAATGACGGCAACCGAAGCCGCAATGGCAAGCAGACGCCATGAGCCAGCGACCGACCTTGCAGGTGTTGATACGTAGGTATCCGGCAAATCGACGTGCGGCGTTTGGGCAGGCATCGCCTCGAACACCTGCTTCACCACCGGTGCAAACGGGTCCAGCGCCATCAGACGTTGTTCCAATGTCGGATCATCCGCAACTGCATCTTCGATCGCGCGGGCCTCACCCGCGTCCAGGGTGCCTTCCAGATACGCCACTAGCGTCTCGTCGGAAAACTTCATTTGCCACTCCGTCGAACGACATCCGCTGCGCCTTGCTGCATCACGTTTTTCAGTTTCTGCCGGGCGTTGGAAAGCCGGCTCATGATTGTCCCTATCGGCACCTCCAACAACGCGGCAGCCTCGCGGTAGCTATAGCCTTCGACAAACACAAGCATTACCGTCTCGCGCTGCGCTTCTGGCAGTTGCATCACCTGTGTAAACACTTCAGTGGCGAAAATATTCGTCTCAGAATCGTTTCCGGGTGCAATTAAATCCGCCTCGGGCGTGACCGACAGTGCCTGGGCTTTGCGAACCGATCGCGCGCGCACCTCGTTCAGCCAGATCGAGCGACAGATCGTCATCAGCCAGCTGTCCAGCCGATCATGCGATGTCACCTGATGGTGACGCTCCAGCGCACGCAGGCACGTGGACTGCAAAAGATCGTCTGCAACGTCCGACGCGCCCGACAATGCCAGCCCAAGCCGCCAGACACGTTTTGAGTATGACTGGATCGCGCCGCGCACGGCCTGTTCAGAACTGATCTCACCACTCGTCGAATAATTTGCGACCTGTGTGGGTTTGTTTTTCACGGACCGGGCCCGCGGGGTCAGGATTGACACAGACTCAGGAGGAAAGAAATGAAACTTCTGCTTACAGCAGTCACGATTGCGTCGGCAATTGTTGCAGGCCCGGCGCTGGCAGACAGCTGGACACTGGCCCCGGAAGGCTCGCACCTGGCATATGGCTCGATCAAGAAAGACACGGTGGGCGAGGTCAACAGCTTTACCCGTCTCAGCGGTCACGTCAGCCCGGACGGCAAGGCGGACATAAAGATCGACCTGTCTTCAGTCGAAACGAATATCGACATTCGAAATGAACGGATGATCGAATACGTGTTTCGCAAAGCCGGAAGCGCAACGCTGACCGCCCAGCTCGATATGGATGAGGTTTCCGGGCTTGGTATTGGCAAAACCACAATCGTCGATGCCGAAGCTGTCTTGTCGCTGGCGGGCACTGACGCCGCGTTCGATGCCGAAATGTTCGTGGCGCGCCTGTCCGAAACATCGGTCATGGTCTCAACCAACGATATGGTGTTCCTCAGCACGGAAGATGCAGGCGTCAACGCCGGGATCGATACGCTGATGGAACTGGCGGACCTGCCGGGCATTACCCGAACCGTGCCGATCACCGCGCGACTGATCTTCACCAAGGACGACAAAAAGGCCGAGACAGAACCCTCGGCCCCGATCGCCCTCGCCGCCGTCGAGGGCGACATTAAGGCTGGCAAAAAGGTCTATCGCAAATGCAAGGCCTGTCACCAGTTGCAAGAGGGCCGCCACGGTGTCGGCCCCTCTCTGCACGGGATCATCGGCGCAACAGCGGGTCAGAGCGACGGTTTCAAATACTCCGACCCCTTGCAGACCTCTGAAATTGTCTGGACGGCAGACGCGCTCAGCGCGTTTCTGTCCGATCCGAAAAACACCGTTCCCGGCAACCGGATGCAGTTTCCCGGACTGAAGAACCGGACCGACATCACCAATCTCATCGCCTATCTGCAATCTGAATCGCAGGGCTAAACAGAAATCCCGCTTTTCAATCGCTGGGTTGCCACGCTATCCCTTGTGCTGAACTACCGGCGCAGGGGACAGGCATGAGCGATATGGTCAAACTAAATCTGGACGAAATCCGGCAGCTAAGCCTGAACGTACTCATAAAATCCGGGTTTGGATCGGCCCACGCAGCGGCAATCGCAGACATGCTGACCACTTGCCAGATCGATGATTGCCAGTCGCACGGGCTGTTTCGCCTGTTCATGTGTACCGAGACGATGCAGGCGGGCAAGATCGATGGCCATGCCGCGCCGGTTTTGGCCCCATCGGACAACGCGATCGTGCGGGTCGACGCGCAGGGCGGCATGTCGCTGCTGGCGTTTCAGCAGGCCTTGCCGGTTCTGATCGAAAAGGCCCGCACCAACGGCATCGCCGCGATGGCGATCAATCGATGCTTTCATTTCTCTGCGCTCTGGCCCGAAGTGGAACGCCTGTCATCGGCCGGGCTTGCCGCGATGGCAATGGTCCCAAGCCATTCGTGGGTGGCCCCCGCAGGCGGAACACGCGGCAGTCTGGGCACCAACCCGCTCGCCTTCAGCTGGCCCAGGTCAGGAAAAGATCCGTTCACCTTCGATTTCGCCACCAGCGCCTTTGCCCGCGGTGAGATCGAACTTTATAGAAGGGCAGGAAAACCGCTGCCCGAGGGCGTTGCCATCAACAAACACGGCAACCCGACCACCGATCCTCAGGCGGCCATGGACGGTGCCATGCTGACCTTCGGCAGCTACAAGGGGTCGGCCTTGTCGATCATGATCGAGTTGCTTGCCGGTCCCCTGATCGACGACCTGACCAGTCTGGAAAGCATGGCGTTTGCCGAGGGCGCGGGCGGTGCGCCCTATCACGGCGAGATCATTCTGGCATTTGACCCCGATCAGTTCAGCGGCGGCAAAACACAGGAGAATGACGCAAGGGCCGAACGGCTTTTTGCCGACATTCTGGATCAGGGCGCGCGGTTGCCGTCGCAGCGGCGATTTGCGGCCCGCGCCCGCAATACTGCACGCGGGTATGTCGAAATCTCCAAAAACCTGTACGACGATTTGCAGGCTTTGTTGTAACTGTAGAGGCGGGTCGTTTTCACCTCTTCCCCTCTTGGGCGGCGCTGGATAAGAAGTCCTTCCAACCGTAGTTCAGGAGGCCTCATTGGACCGCATCGCCCGCACTATCGCTACCGAGATCAACGCGCGTCCCGAACAGGTGGGCGCAGCGGTCAAGCTGTTGGACGAAGGGGCCACCGTGCCTTTTGTCGCCCGTTACCGGAAAGAGACGACAGGCGGGCTGGATGATACGCAGTTGCGGGTTCTGTCGGACCGCCTGACCTATCTGCGCGAACTGGATACCCGCCGCGACAGCATCCTGAACTCAATCAAGGATCAGGGAAAGCTGACCGAAGACCTGGCCAAATCCATCGCGCAAGCCGACACCAAAGCGCAGCTGGAAGACATCTATCTGCCGTACAAACCCAAACGTCGGACCAAGGCGATGATCGCCCGCGAAAACGGGCTGGAGCCGCTGGCCGATGCCATTCTGGCCGACCGTTCTGCCGACCCTGAAGCCCTGGCCCAAGGTTTTGTGAACGATGCGGTACCTACAACCAGGGACGCGCTGAACGGTGCCCGCGACATCATCACTGAACGCCTGACCGAAAATGCTTCGCTGCTGGGTGAACTGCGCAGCTTCATGCAACGCGAGGCAGTGCTGAGCGCAAAGGTGATTGAAGGCAAGCAGCAGGAAGGCGCGAAATTCAGCGATTACTTCGACCATTCCGAGCTGTGGTCCAAAGTGCCCTCGCATCGCGCGCTGGCAATGCTACGCGCCTCGAAAGAGGGGATCGTGACGCTGGACATCGCGCCCGAACCCGAAACCGGCGCAACACGGGCCGAAGCGATTGTGGCCGCACATCTGCAGACACGCAGCGATGGGCCGGCAGATAAATGGCTTCGCAAAGTGGCGGGCTGGACCTGGCGGGTGAAACTGTCACTGTCGATGATGGTCGAACTGATGGCGGACCTGCGCGGCAGGGCGCAGGAAGAGGCCATTCAGGTGTTCTCCCGCAACCTCAAGGACCTTCTGTTCGCGGCGCCTGCCGGCGCACGCGCAACGCTGGGCCTGGACCCCGGAATTCGTACCGGCGTTAAGGCGGCTGTGGTGGATGCAACCGGGAAAGTGGTAGCCACGGATACCTTGTATCCGTTCCAGCCCAAAAACGATCTGCGCGGGGCGCAGGCTGCAATCCTGAACCTGATCTCAGCCTACAAGATCGAACTGATTGCGATCGGCAACGGCACCGCCAGCCGCGAGACCGAGCGATTGGTAGCTGACACGCTGAACCTTTTGCCTAAGACGGTGAAGGCCCCGACAAAGGTTGTGGTCTCGGAAGCCGGTGCCTCGGTCTATTCGGCATCGGAACTGGCCGCGCGGGAGTTTCCCGACCTCGATGTGTCACTACGCGGCGCGGTGTCGATCGCCCGGCGACTGCAGGACCCCTTGGCCGAATTGGTCAAGATCGAGCCGAAATCGATCGGTGTCGGGCAGTACCAGCACGACGTCGACCAGCACCGCCTTTCCCAATCGCTTGATTCCGTGATCGAGGATGTGGTGAACGCCGTGGGCGTCGACCTGAACACGGCCTCGGCCCCGTTGCTGTCGCATGTTTCCGGTCTGGGGCCTGGGCTGGCCGAAGCGATTGTGATGCATCGCGACCTGCATGGCGCGTTTCAATCCCGCAAAGAGCTGCTGGATGTCGCCCGCCTTGGTCCGCGGGCCTTCGAACAATGTGCGGGCTTCCTGCGTATCCGCAACGGGGCCGACCCGCTGGACGCGTCCTCGGTCCACCCCGAGGCCTATGACGTCGCGCGCCGCGTCGTGGCGGCATGTGGACGTGACATTCGGCAAATCATGGGACATGACGGCGCCCTGAAAGGTCTGCGGGCCGAGCAGTTCGTCGACGACCGCTTTGGCCTGCCGACGGTACGGGACATTTTTTCCGAGCTGGAAAAGCCCGGACGCGACCCGCGCCCAAGCTTTGTGACCGCCTCATTCACCGACGGGGTGGAAGACATCACTGATCTCAAACCCGGCATGATGCTGGAAGGGACCGTCACCAACGTTGCGGCCTTTGGGGCATTCGTTGATATCGGCGTTCATCAGGATGGGCTGGTGCATGTCAGCCAGCTGGCCGACCGGTTTGTCAAAGACCCGCACGAGATCGTCAAGACCGGTCAGGTCGTCAGGGTTCGTGTGGTGGAGGTCGACGTACCCCGCAAAAGGATCGGTCTGACCATGCGCAAGGACGGAGGCGCCTCTGCGCGTCAGGACCAAACCTCGCGCGGCGCGGGAAAGGCCAGCGGTCAACCAAAACACCGCAACACGCAGCGACCGGGCTCAGGCGGAAACGCGCAGAACGGCGCACTGGGTGACGCTCTGCGCTCTGCGCTCAAAAACCGTTAAACGTCGCTGGCCAGCGTTCCGTGAAAAGCTGGTCGCACTGCCATTTCGTGGGCAGGACTTGCCGTTGGTTCTGAGTCGAGTCCTGGCACTCAAATTTGATTTTTTCGAAAATTAATGGCACGCGGAATGACGTTTGGTTTCGGAAACAGTTTCGGGTGCCAACAGACAGATCGTCCAGATATACGCGCGGGTATGATGGTGCAATCTACCAACAGGCCAGCGCAATTAATTGTTTAACGAAGGTTTGTTATGAGGTTTCCTGTGACTTCTGCGCTTTCTGCTGGCCAGTTGTAAAACCGTTGGATTTGACTCGACACGGCCCCGCACCTTCACCGGTTCGGCGGTCACATGACATCGGCGCGAAACGACCCGTTTCCTCAACGCATCCCCGCAATTGACTTTTGCATGGCTACAATCAACGCATCGCGTTTTTGCGACAACTCGCCCGGTGTCATGCCCCTTGCTTCGGCCTGAACGCCCTCGGTCAATTGTTGAGCGACCTGATCGGACAGATGGATCTGACCCAGATCGTCCCACCAGCCGTTGAACGTATCGGCGAAGTGATCGCAAAATGCCTTCAGCCCACCTTCACCCGCCCCAAGGTTGAACAGCATGGTCGGCCCCATGGCCGCCCACCTGAGCCCGGGACCGGCCCAGACGGCCTTGTCGACATCCTCGACAGAAGCCACACCCGAGACAACCAGACTGACGGCCTCGCGCCAAATGGCCGCCTGCAGACGGTTGGCCACGTGACCGGGCACTTCCTTGCGCAAACGGATCGTTGTTTTTCCAACGCTTTCGTAGAATCCCTGCGCCGTCTCGACCACCCCGGGGGCCGTTTTGTCGTTTCCCAACACCTCGACCAAGGGGATCAGGTGCGGCGGATTGAACGGATGGCCCAGCACAAAACGCGAGGGATCCTTCCAGCCGGGCTGCATCTGGCCCAGAGTCAGGCCGGACGCCGAACTGGCGACAATTGCACCGGGGGCCAGGGCGGGCTCGATCACGGAAAAGGTTTCATGCTTGACCGGCAGCCGCTCAGGCACGTTTTCCTGCACGAATCCGGCGCCTTCGACCGCGCTGGCCGCGTTTGTATGGAAGGTGATCGCGTCGGGCGTGCCATCTTTGGTCAACCCAAGCTCGGTCATCGTGGGCCACGCCGTTTCGATGTAGTCGCGCACCTTACGCTCAACATCGGAGGCCGGGTCGAACATCGCGACCGAACGGCCGGATGCCAGAAACAAGGCCGCCCAACTGGCGCCGATCACCCCGCCGCCAAGGCAGGCCGTGTGTTTGAACTCCATCAGAACAATCCCGGATTGAGAGGGGATGCGGCGGTCATGCCGCCATCCACAGTAAACAACTGGCCTGTGGCGAAACTCGCTTCGTCCGAGGCAAGCCAGACCGCCATGCTGGCGATGTCTTCGGGCTTGCCGAAACGGCGCATCGCATGTCGGGCAAGCGCATCCTGCCGCGCGGCCTCGGGGTTTGATGCAAGGTCGAAACCTGAATCCAACATGCCCGTTTCGATCCAGCCCGGGCAGATTGCGTTACAGCGTATACGGGGACCATGATCCACGGCAATCGACCGGGTCAGTCCATGCACAAAGGCCTTGGACGCATTGTAAAGCGCCATCGAAGGATCCGCGACCTGCCCCGAGATCGAGCCGATGTTGATGATCGACCCGCCTTGGGGCATTCGGGGGATATATGCGCGACACATATTGAACACGCCCCGGCAATTGGTCCCGATCACGGTATCCCAGTCAGCGTCGGTGCTGTCAGCCACCGTTCTTTCGACCTGAACACCGGCATTGTTGACCAGAATATCCATCCCGTCCGTCGCGCTGGCCAGTTCCTCTACGGCAGCGGCGTCCGTGACATCCAGCGGGTACCAAGTGACACTGTCTGGCAGCCCTTCGGGCCTCGGGCCACGCCCGCAGGTCGAAACCGTCGCATCCTCGCGCAGAAAGGCCTCGACAATCCCGCGCCCAATGCCTTGGCGGCCACCGGTCACAAGTGCTCTTTTTCCAGCCAGCCGCATCAGTTCGCCACCATTGCCTTGCCACGCGGACGTGTTCCGACAAGCCCTAACATTGCGCTGCGCACGATCTCGGCGCCGCCCGGATTGATAGCCAGTTTAGCCGATGGAGCGGTCCGGATAATTAGACAGCTTTGCCGCTTCCTGGCACCAAAGAAGGGGTTTCTCGTTTCGTATCCCAACGCTTCACTCATAGTTTCATCTGCTGGACCTGCGCGCTCAGCCCTCCGTCAAGAACCCAAAGCTGGCCGCTGGCATAGCGCGCCTCGTCCGATGCCAGCCAGTTGACCAGGTTGGCGATGTCGTCCGGCGTGCCATAGGTGCGCATCGGATGCACATCGCGGACCGCCTTCTGCAATTGGTCGATGGTTTTGCCGCCGCCACCCGAACCCTCGCCGGTAAAAAAGCTTTGCAGCATGGGTGTGTCGACATAGCCCGGGCAGATTGCGTTGACCCGAATACCTTCGGGCCCGTGGTCGCAGGCCATTGCCCTGGTCAGGGCGTGAACCGCGCCTTTGGTTGCGCAATAAGCCGCCAGTCCCGGGTCAGCGATGAAGCCGTCGTAGCTGCCAAAATTGATGATCGATGCCGTCGTCCCGGCGGCAGTGACCTTTCGCATCAGAGGCAGCGCATGTTTTGACGTCAGGAAGGTGCCGGTCACGTTGACGGCAAAGGACAGGTTCCATTCCTCCAGAGTGGTCTGTTCGATGGTCTTTTCGATCTCGATCCCAGCCGCGTTGACCAGAATGTCCAACTGGCCAGCGTTTTCGGCGACCTGCGCCATAGCCGCAACGGCATCCGCTTCCTGCGTGACGTCGAGTTTGACAAACACGCTGCCGTCGCCGTCACGGGTGGCCAACGATCCCTCGGGCGTCAGGTCAGCCGCATAGACCCGTGCACCTTCTCGCAGAAAACGGGCGACGATGGCGCGCCCGATGCCGCCTCGACCGCCTGTGACCAGCGCGGTTTTGCCCTTCAGCATCATTCTTGGTTCTCCTTCAAAGGTGAAAAGCGGTATCTGGCCGCGGCAACAGTCCAGTCCATGTGATTGCGCACATATTCCTGAGAAGCGTCGCGCGGCGGATTGTAATCCCAGGCCTCACCCGCCCCGGCTTCCATCGCGGCATGAAGCGCATGACGGGATTTTTGTGTTGCGATGATATCCGCACGCAGCTTTTCACTATCCCAGCGCTGGTCGGTTTCGGCGGCGAAGGCAGCAGAATGGGCGGCATAAGCCGGATCGTCCGCGACATTCACCGTTTCCAGTGGATCGACGGACAGGTCGTATAGTTGCGGTGGGTCGGGGTCACAATGGATGTATTTCAGCGGCCCGCGCCGGATCATGAAGACCGGATAAGGGGTCATCTCTGCACAATACTCACCGATCGCTTCGTCGACGATGTCAGCTTCGCCGCGGGCCAGCGGCATGAGTGAGCGACCATCCACCGGTTCGCCAAACATCTCCTCTTGCCCCCCAGCGATTTCAACGAAAGTCGGCAGCAGGTCCAGCAGCGAACAGGCGTTGAGTGCTGTCCCTTGCGCAACACCCGGCCCGGCCATAATCAGTGGGACGCGGGCAGAATGCTCGAAGAAGTTCATCTTGTACCACAACCCCCGCTCGCCCAGCATATCCCCGTGATCGGCGGTCACGACGACGATGGTGTTGTCCAGTTCGCGTATATCTTCCAGCGCCTTCGCAATCGCCCCGACCTTGCTGTCGAAATAGCTGACATTGGCCAGATAGGCGCGGCGGGCGCGGCGCACCTCCTCATCCGACAGAGAGACATAGCTCGCCTCGATTCCGTCCATTACCCTGCGCGAGAACGGGTCCTGTTCCTCGGGCGTCAGTGAGGTGTCCGGCATCGGAACATCCGCATCCGTATACAGGTTCCACCATTCAGGCTTGGCCACGTAGGGGTCATGAGGGTGGATGAAGCTGGCGACCAGGCAGAACGGCGCTTTGTCCCCGGCCGCCCGATCGCGGCCCCGGTCAATCAGCCAGCGGCGGGCTGCGAACTCGACCTCATCATCGTAATCGGTCTGGAACGTCGCGATGGCTTCGCCGCTTTCCTTGACCGTTTGCATATTGTGATACCACTTGTCGATCCGCTCGTCAGGGGCTTCCCAATCTGGTGTCCAGGCGAAATCGGCAGGGTAGATGTCGGTTGTAATGCGGTCCTGAAATCCGTGTTTCTGATCCGGTCCGACAAAATGCATCTTGCCTGACAGGCAGGTTCGGTATCCCAGCGCCTTAAGGTAATGTGCAAACGTCGGGACCGAAGCGCGAAACTCACTGGCATTGTCATAGGCCGCAATCCGGCTGATCAACTGCCCAGACATGAAGGCAAAGCGGGACGGCGCACACAGAGGAGAGTTGCAGTAAGCCGCATCAAACCGCATACCGCGTGCCGCCAGCGCATCGATGTTCGGTGTCCTGACCGTCGGGTGGCCGTAAGCCCCGCAGAAATGCGGGGCAAGTTGATCGGCCATGACCACAACGATGTTGGGCCGTGTCACGGCGCGGCCCTTGCGTAAGCGTCCAGAACCAGCCCATGGAAGTGATGCACCGCATGTTCGGACTTGCCCGAGCCGCTCGGGTCATGAACGATACGCCCTTGCGTGAAGGCAGGCGTACCCATCCCGCGCTGAACGCTTTCGACGATATCGATGTCTTCGCGCTGCAGAACCTCGTCGAGATAGCGGATCGCCTCCTGCTCTGCCTCGTCCGGTTCCGGAGTTTCGAGGAAGAAGTCATAGGTCTCAAGCGTGCGGTCAGGTCCCACGGGGATGATGTTCAGCACGATCATCGATGACCGGCCCGGGTAACGCATCAGGCAGGTGGTGGGCCACAACCACCAGACGGCATGAGTACGCACAGACGCATTCGACACGTCATAGGCAGAGTTTGCGCTTTTGCCTGCGTCGGCCATATGGCTGGAATAGATGCCGTAGGTTGTAACCTTATAGGTGTCCATATCCACCAGATCGCAAAAATCCTTATGCGCGGTCGGGCAGTGATAACATTCAAGAAAATTGTCGACGACGTTCTTCCAGTTCGACTTGATGTCATAGGTCAGGCGATGGCCAAAAGTCAGCTGTTCAATATCCGGGGCCCAATGGCGAATTTCCGTTTCAAGGTTGCCCGACACTTCGCGCAGGGGGCGCGCTTGGGGGTCCAGGTTGACATAAACGAAACCTGCAAATTCTTCGACTTGCACTTGATCAAGGCAAATGTCCCGGGTGCTGAACCCGGTCAGGCTTTCCGTTTCGGGCGCGCGCACCAATTGGCCGTCCAGCTTGTAAACCCAGGCGTGGTAGGGGCACATAATGCGGGTCGTTTCCCCCTCACCCGACAGCAGGTGATGCGCGCGGTGCTTGCAGACATTGTAGAATGCCCGTAATTCCCCCTCGCGGTCGCGCACGACGGCAATGGGCCGACCGGCGATTTCAACCGTCACATAAGATCCTGGCGCGCGCAGCTTTTCGACGTGACAAACCCATTGCCATGTCTTGGCAAGGATTTCATTCAAATCCACCTGATGCCAAACCGAATCAACATAGGCCTCGGCCTTCAACGAGCTTGTGTTGAATGGATCTGGACTGAAACCATCGGAAATCCGCTCGAATTGTTCTTGGGTTGGCAGCTCGTTCATTGGTGACTCCAAGATTTCGGACCCTTGCGGTCCGGTAGGCTGGCTTGCAAAGCGTATGATCCTTTGAAATCAACTCACGTTGTTGCCTTTTTTCGCCTCTCAAATGACTATTTTCGCCATCCGCAGAGTTGTGCATCAAGACTGCCTGGGCTTGCGATGCATCGGCCAAGCCCGGTATTCAAACGGGACCCGCCCTTCGATCCGATCCTGACTGGGCGGCAAGCCAAACCTGTCTCTGTACGAGCGGCTGAAATGCACCGGGCTGGAAAAACCCGATGCCATTGCAATCTCGGAAATCGGCATTTCTGTTTGCGTCACAAGCCCCCGCGCCCGGTCCAGCCGGATATCGCGATAATAAAGCGCCGGAGTCTTCTTGATAAAGGTGGCAAACATCCGATCAAGTTGACGGTGCGAGACACCCGCGCGCCTGCATATCTCGGGGATAGACACCGTTTCTTCCAGATGTGCCTCCATGATCTGGATCGCAGATTTCAACGTCGCCGGAACAACCGCCCCTAAAGGCTCGCTGCCTTCAGGTTGCTGCATCGAAGCGGGGCCCCGCAAGCGGTCGTGAAAAATGTATCTGGCGGCCGCGTTGGCCAGCGCGCTGCCGTGAATACCCTGCAGTATCTGCAGCGCAAAATCCACCGAAGCACTGCCGCCGCAGCACGTGATTCGGTTGCCGTCTAAAACGTAAAGGTTCTCAACCACTTCCACGCCTGGAAACAGTTCCTGAAATGCGTCGATATGTTCATAGTGAACAGTCGCCCGACGACCGGAAAGCAATCCGGCCTGCGCCAGAATGAACGCACCCGTATCCAGTGCGCCCAGCGTTACGCCACCTCGCGCCCAACCGCGCAACGTATTGCCGATCTTGGGCGTCAGATGTTTTTCCGGGGTCCAGCTGGTCGAAACGATCACGATATCCCGCTGACCTGCAGCGCTTTGATCGATCACCTTGGTTTCAATCCCTGCACCATTGCTTGAGGTGCAATATCCACCGGATGCTGAGACAAATTCCCAACTGAAATAAGACCGTCCGTCCAGGTAATTTGCCGCACGAAACGGGTCAATAAAGCTCATGGTTGCGGACAAATTGAAATTTGGCGCAACAATCACCAACAATCGGGTTTTGCCATCCATAGTCTTCACGGTCGCGTTTTCCGGCCACAAATCTCAATCGAAGTACGATCGCTCTACCTTCGACCTGCGGGTGTGGATTTGCAACGCTGCCCACCCCAAAACCTATGGATTTGGGGTGGGCGACGTGTACAAAACGGCGCGGTCAACCTGGCTGATATCTCAACCTAGGCAGCGACCGCGGCAACCTCTTGCCGTTCATCCCTTGCGAAAAACACTGCGTAGAGGACCGGCGCGGCGACCATTGTCAGGATTGTGGCAAAGGCCAAACCTCCCATGATCGTGACAGCCATCGATACAAAGAACGCATCCGTCAACAAGGGCGCCATTCCCAGAATGGTGGTGATCGCGGCCAGAATGACAGGGCGCAAGCGCGAAATCGACGCTTCGATGATCGAGTCTTTCAACGGCTTTCCGGTCGCGCGGACCAGATCGATTTCTTCGACCAGCACAATCCCGTTCTTGATAAGCATCCCTGACAGGCTGAGCAGCCCCAGCAACGCGGTAAACGTAAAGGGCAACCCGGTACCCAGAAGGCCGATCACCACTCCGTTCACGGACATGGGCACCAGCAGCCATATGATCAGAGGCTGGCGGATGGCGTTGAACAGCAACACCGATATCAGCACCATAATCAGCAGGCTCAGCGGTAATTGTTTTCCAAGGCTTTCCTGAGCATCGCGCGAGTTCTCGTATTCACCGCCCCACTCCATTTTATATCCGGGTGGAATTTCCATTGCCTCGATCGCTTCGCGCACCTCGGCGTGCACTTGCGCGGCTGTCATGTCCGGCGGAATGTCGGCACCGACGGTTATCGTAAGGACACGATTTCGGCGATGTACACGTGTATTTTGGGTTTTGTACTCAAATCTATCGACCATCTGTTCGATTGGCACCCACTTTTCGGCCTGCGTTGAATAGACAACCTGATCGACCACGGAATAGTCGCCATCAACCGGTCTGCGCAGGATGATCGGGATCAGGCGGTCGCGTTCACGGAACACTCCGCCGGTGATGCCATCGGTGGAAAACAAAAGTGTCGCCGCAACGTCTTCGCGCGTTACACCAGCGGTTTGCGCCCGTTCGGTTGCGTAGATTGGCTGAAGCGCCAGTTCCTTCTCGCGCCAGTCGTGACGAACGCCGATGACATTGTCCGAAGCATCAGCCATGCGCCGCTTGGCCTCTTCGGCGAGTTGGCGGAGCACCATCGGATCGCTGCCGGAAAACCGGGCCTGAATCGGATCACCACCGCCGGGGCCGAAGACCAGCCGCTTGGTGCGGAACTCTCCTTCGGGGTACAACGCCATGCCATACTCTTCCAGGTCAGCCTGAAGCTGCGGGATATCGTCCAGAGTTTCCGTACGTATGATCATATGCCCATAACTGGGATTGGGCTTTTCAGCGGAATAGGTCAGCATGAAACGGGTCGCCCCCTGCCCCACAAAGGTTGCCACCGAGACCACATCGTCGCGCTTGCTTAGCCAGTCCTCGATCTGCGCCAGATCCTCGGACGTCCGCGCAATCGGGGTGCCTTGCGGCAGCTTGTAATGGACAAAGAAAAGCGGGGTGTTCGAGTTCGGGAAAAACTGCTGCTTCATCAGACCGAAGCCCGCAAAACAGGCCGCCGTCACCGCGACCAGTGCGATGATTACCAGCCAGCGGAACCTGAGCGCTGCTCTGAGGATCGTGCCATAGATCCGAAACAGCAAACCGCCATAGGCGTCGATTTCGCCTTCCTTACCCTGCTTGAAAAAGTAGTGGCCCAACAGCGGGGTGACGGTCAGCGCCAGAACCCAGCTCAGCAGCAGCGAAATTCCGATCACTGCGAACAGCGAGAACAGAAATTCACCTGTAGCATCGGGGCTCAGGCCGATGCCGGCAAAGGCCATGATTCCGATCACAGTCGCGCCAAGCAATGGTATCTGGGTTTTGGAGGCCGCGTCGTCTGCGGCATCGCGCGAGTTTTTACCGCGCAGCATGGCAATCTGCATGCCTTCGGCGACAACGATGGCGTTGTCGACAAGCATTCCCATCGCAATGATCAGCGCGCCAAGTGAAATCCGCTCCATCTCGATCGAGAACATCGACATGAACAGAACCGTGCCCACAACGGTCAGCAACAGCGTGCTGCCGACAACGATTGCGGCGCGCCACCCCATGAACAGGCCAAGCACCGCAACTACGATCGCAACCGACATCGCCAGATTCACCAGAAAGTCGTTGGACGCCTGTTCAACCACGACGTGCTGCTGGTAGATTGGCAGAATATCGACACCAAAGGGGATGTTCGGATCCAGTTCTGCCATCTTGGTGTCAACGCGTTTGCCGACTTCGACAATGTTCTCGGTCGCCAGACCCGCAATACCAAGCGTGAACGCCTCGACGCCGTCAAAACGGACGATCAGGTCAGGATCGTTCTGGCGGCCGCGATAGACATCTGACATGTCGAACAGGTTGATCACGTGGCCCTGAGAGCCGACCGACAAACCGGCGATTGCGGATACACTGTCCGAGCCTTCGGCCGTCAGCAGCGTCGTAAGGTTGTTCTCGGATCGCAGTGAACCAGATGCGTTGACCGAGTTGGCGTTGGCAATCGCTTCGTTGATCGCCTGCAACGGTACGTTCTGGTTTACGGAAATGGCGAGGTCAGGTTCAATAAAGATTGCTTCCTCGGGAAGGCCCTGAACCTCGACATCGGCAACCCCGTCAACGGTCAGCAACTCCCGTCGAAGGTAAGTGGCCAGTTCGTGCTTTTCGGCGTCCGAGAAACCTTCGGCGGTCACCGCATAGAACAGGCCGAACACATCGCCGAAGCCATCGTTCACATATGGCTGGTCCACGCCCTGCGGCAATCCGCGGGCGGCGTCCCTGACCTTGGCCCGAAGCTGCGTCCAGATATCCGGCAGCTCGCTGCCGTCATAGGTCGACTTGATCTCGACCTCGATCAGAGACTGACCGGGGCGGTTGACCGAGGTGATGGTGTCCACCTCGCCCATTTGCTGGATGGCCGATTCCAGCGGTTCGGACACTTCCAGTGCAACCTGCTCGGCGGTGGCGCCGGGATAGGTTGTCACAATGACGGCCTGTTTGATGGTAAAGGCCGGGTCCTCCAGCCTTCCGAGCGAGAAAAAGCCCCAGATACCGCCAAACAGTGCGACGAGAATGATGAGCCACGTATAAAGCGGCCTGTCGATGGATGCGCGCGCGATGTTCATCGGTCCGCCCTTCAGTTCGCAAAGCCGGCAAAGCGACGCACCGCCTGTCCGTCACTCAGCGCGTTACCGCCGGCCACAACGATTTCGTCCCCGTCGGAAAGACCGGACACGACACGCACATCCCCCGATTGGGTCGGCTCGATCTCGACCGGCACGCGCTGCACGGTTCCTTCGTCCGCGCCCGCCGGGGAAAACAGCATGACACCCAGACGACCTTCGGCATCCGCAACAATGGCGGTCGGCGGGACGACGATGCCGGTTTGATTATCCTGAACCTGCACGTTTACCGTTACCGACGAGCCGGGAAGAACCTGAATGCCTTCCGGCGGTGTCAATCCGAAGTTGATCCGGAACGTCTGACCGACGCTGGACGTTTCAGCATCGAATTCGCGAATTTGCAGAGGAAAAACTTCATCGCTGGCGGGAAATTTAGCAGTGATCGTCACGTCATCCTGACTGCCCCGGCGCTGAAACAGAATTTCGGGCACATCGACTTCGATCCGCAATTCCGACATGTCGTGGATACGTACGATGGGCGTTCCGGCGGAAACGGTGGTGAATGCCTCGACCGTGCGGCTGGAAACTAGCGCGTCGAAGGGAGCCGTGAGGGTCGCATGTTCAAGCGCGTATTCCGCGTCACGTGTGGCAATTGCCGCCAGCTGGGCGTTTGTATCCGCATCATCCAGGGCCACCTGACTGACCGTGGTCCCCCTGAGCCGGGACAGGCGTGCAACCGTGCGGTCGGCCTGATCCTTTTGCAGTCGGGCGCGGTTGAGCTGCAGCTCGAACGGTTCCTGATCGAGTCTGGCGATCAGCCCACCTTTCGGAATAACCAGACCTTCGGTGACGGGCATCTCGATAATCTGTCCGGCCACCTGAAAGGCCAGATCGACCGTTTGGCGGGCCGCGACCCGGCCAAAGAACTGTCGCGAAAAGCCGGGTGACGTTTCGCTGACCATCAGCAGTTTCACCGGTTTCGGGGCTTGCTGTGCGGTCAGCGATGTCGCCAGCACGATCAGGCCAAGAGCCAAAGTTGACAGGATCTTCATTTCTTCAAACCTTCGGGTATGCCTGTTTTCAGGACGGTTTCGCGGATCTTCTGCGCCAATCGCGCGAATTCAGCGGTTTCTTCATCATTGAGCCCCGAGGCACGGCGAAACAGTTCCCCGGCTTCGGTCACAAGTTGTTTTCGGGCGTCTTCGCCCTGCCCGGTCAGAACCAGCAGCCACGCGCGGCGGTCTTCGGGATCGCGCTGTCGAACCAGGTACCCGGCCTTGGCCAGCGAATCCGCAGTCGCGGTTATCGTAGAGGGCAAAGATAACATGTCATGTGCCAGAACGCCCATCCGCTTGGGCTGTTCCAGCTTGATCAGCATGTGGCATTCCTGATGGCTCAGATCGGTCCGCAACAGATCGATGCTTTCCTCCAACTTCCAATACAGCGCGTAGACGCCCATCATCGATTGAATTTCAGGACTGTACTTCTGCGTTGATGGTTCGACCGTCTCGGTCATTTCGGTGCCCTCGGATAGGTTGGGCGCGATATACTTCAAAAAATGAAATATTCAAGATGCGAAGTGAAGATTACTCAGGATCGCGCCGGATCACTCTTGGAACCGAACGTCCTTACTCGGCGCGTTTGGGAATGCGCAAACACGAGTGGGTTTCGTCGAGGGCCGGGATTCACCTTGCCGCGGAAAGCAGATCGCTGGCCTTTTCGCCGATCATGATCGCAGGTGCGTTTGTGTTTCCGCTGACAATTTCGGGCATGATGGAACAGTCAGCCACCCGCAGGCTTTCAATGCCTCTGACCTTGAGCTGCGGATCAACGACGGCGTCATCCGATACTCCCATCGCGCAAGTGCCTGTCGGATGGTAAATCGATGCCGAGTTGGACCTGACCCAATCCAGCGTTCCGTCATAATCGTCCATGGCCAGATCGGCAGATGGCCGGAACTCTTCGGAAATCTTGGACGCCAGCGGGTTTGCCTTTGCGATGGCGCGCGCAATGTTGACGCCATCGACAATGGTTCGGCAATCCGTCTCGGTCGACAGGTAGTTCGGGAAAATCTTGACATAGCTCGACGGGTCGGGGCCATTCAGACGCAGCTCTCCCCGGCTTTCGGGGCGCAGTTGGCAGACCGACATGGTAAATGCCGAGAACGGGTGAACGCCCTCGCCAGGGCTGTCGGCCGACCAGGGTTGAACATGGAACTGAATATCGGGCGTCTGAACTTCTGGTCGCGTTTTCAGAAAGCCTGTCGCCAAACTGGCGGCCATTGTCATCGGGCCGGCACGGAACAACGCGTATTTCAAGGCTATTCGCGCCTGATTGAACAGGTTCCTCACCTCGTCGTTCAAAGTGGGTTCGTTACATTTGAACACAAGCCGCGCCTGCAGGTGATCCTGCAGACCTTTCCCCACTTTGGGCAGCGCGTGTCGCGGTTCGATACCGTTTTCCCTCAGATGATCCGGATCGCCGATACCTGACAACATCAGAATCTGAGGGGAATTGATCGCGCCGCCAGACAGAATAATCTCACGCCGTACGGTCAAAGTCTGTTCGGCACCGGAACGGTCCCGATACACCACACCGACCGCGTGTTTTCCTTCCAGCTTGATGCGCGTTACAAGGGCGCGCGTTATGATCTTCAGATTCTGTCGGTTCCGGATCGGCTTCAGATACGCAACCGCCGAACTGCACCTGCGTCCGTTGCGCGTTGTCAGCTGAAAATAGCCGACACCTTCCTGCTGCGCGCCATTGTAGTCCGGATTGAACGGGTAGCCCGCTTCTTGCGCGGCAGCGACCCAGGCATCACAAATCGGGCGCTGGATACGCATGTTGGATACGGCAAGCGGGCCTCCGACCCCATGAAAATCGTCTTCTCCGCGCTCCTGGTCCTCGCTGCGCCTGAACAATGGCAGGACATCATCCCAGCCCCAGCCGATATTCCCCATCTGCCGCCAGCGGTCGTAGTCCTCTTTCTGACCGCGCACATAGAGAAGACCGTTCAACGAGGACGACCCCCCAAGAACCTTGCCGCGCGGCCAGTCGATTGACCGACCGTTCAGACCCGCGTCTGGCTCGGTCCGGTAGCACCAGTCCACCGACGGGTTATGCATGGTTTTGAAATAGCCGACCGGAATATGAATCCACGGATTTGTGTCTGGCCCACCGGCTTCGAGCAGTGCAACGGACGTACCGGAATCGGCGCTCAGACGGTTGGCGATGACACAGCCGGAAGAGCCAGCCCCGACAACTGCATAATCCACCTCCATAACCGTCTCCTCTTAGCGAAATTAAAAAAAGTCTATGCAAGTTGCATCAAATATACTAGCATT
Source organism: Ruegeria sp. AN11 (assembly GCF_056536005.1). Classification (NCBI taxonomy): domain Bacteria; kingdom Pseudomonadati; phylum Pseudomonadota; class Alphaproteobacteria; order Rhodobacterales; family Roseobacteraceae; genus Ruegeria; species Ruegeria sp. AN11. The sequence goes on from NZ_JBQFJD010000002.1 coordinate 442,076, forward strand.
TTTTGATACAAAACGTCTCAATAATTTTTCATCGGGAGGAAAAAGATGGAGATTGGTCGGAAACTAAGCGGAATCTCACGGAGGGATTTCTTCCGCGTGGCGGGCCGATACGGCATGAGCTCAACGCTGCTGGCCGCAGGAGGGTTCGGTGGCGCGATGAGCCTGGCGAATCTGGCGCAGGCCGCTGAATCGAATTATGAAAAACGGTTCTCGAAAGAACCCAAGCACACCCTGAAATTCGGCGCTGCCGGGTTCAACACCCGCAACCTTTTGATCGAGCGCGCAGGCGCCATCGAGTTTGCACGCGACCTTGAAGAACGGACCGATGGCGAGATTCGTGTTGAGTTCATCGGCGACAACCAGATCTGCGGTCAGCTGAGCTGTGTCGAAAAAACCCAACAGGGCATTGTCGACATCTACGCGGCTTCAACGCAGAACTCGGCAGGCGGCGCACCTTATCTGAACGTGCTGGACTATGCCTATATGTTCCCCAGCCGCGCGGCCCAGTATCATTTCTTCTACAGCCCGGCCAGTCAGCGCATTCTGCGGGACCCGCTGGAAAAACGGCACGGTCTGAAGTTCCTGTTCACCCACTGTGAACTGCGTGGACTGCAAATGGGTTCGACATTCTCGGACAAGCCGACGGTCACCAAGCTTGAGGAACTGTTCGGAACCAAGAACCGTGTTACCGGAACTCAGCTCGGCCGCATTGCGATGCAATTGCTGAACCTGAACCCGGTGCCAGTGGCGTGGGAAGAGACGCTGGACGCGCTCAAGACCGGGCTGATCGACGGCGCTGAAACCTGGGCTTCGGCGGTGGCTTACGCCAACATGTCGCCGGTGGTGTCACAGTCCGTGAACCTCAAGTTCTTCTGCGGCACCGAACATACCTCGATGTCCGCAAAGGTCTTTGACAGTCTGGGCGGTGAACTGCAGGACGCGGTCATGGAATCGTCCTACTTCACCCAGGCACTGATTCAGGGCGCAAACGAAGCCGCGCTGCTGAACACCGTCGGGTTCTCGGACCCGCAATTGCCGGGGACGATCTTTGCCGAAAACGGGGTCCGCCCCGCATTCCTGCCGGACGATCAGATCAAACTGGCCGAAGAGATGTGCGCTCCGAACTTCAACCCCGATCCATGGGCACAATGGCGCGAGCGGTTGGACAAATGGGCTGGCGGCATCGACACATATCAGGAAATCTACGACATCGCGCGTGAGATTCCGGCGGACATGTTGCCGGAAAATGTCGAGCCACGCCGTTGGTGGAAAGGCGAAGCCTGATAAGACTACCGAACCGGCCCCACGCGGGCCGGTTCCACTAAACACCGACTGGGAGGACGGGGTTCATGTCATTTTGGACCGATGTTGGCGCAATATTCAGCGCCATTCTAAGCCAGGATTCGTTCGAGATTCAGTCTGCGCTGCAGTCTGACGCAACATGGGTGGTAGGGACTGTGGTCGCTGCCCTGGGCGGTCTTATCGTTATGGCGATCTATCGAAAGGTTCCCTTCATTGAACGCCAACTGGAACGGTCGGTCATGGTCTATTCCTATCTGGCCATTGCGCTGATCATTTTCTGGGGCGTGATCGACCGCTTTGTGTTCAACGATCAGGAGCCGTGGTCCACAACCATTCCGCCGCTGCTTTTCATGGTGATGGCGTGGTTCGGCGCGTCCTACAACGTTCGCCTGCGCACGCATCTGAGTTTCAGCGAATTCCGCACCTCGATGCCGCGCGGCGGGCAACTGGCCTGCCTGATCCTGGATGCGATCCTGTGGTTCATCTTTGCGGTGATCGTCATCGTAACAACATCTCGGCTGGTGGCACTGTCGGCTTCGAACTTCCAGATCGTGCTTGGCACCGACAACGTGATGCAGTGGTGGTTCCTGCTTGCAGCGCCACTGTCGTTCTTTCTGATGGTCGGCCGCGTGTTTCAGAATTTGGCGGACGATTTACACAACTGGAAAAACGGCGAGCCCTTGATCAAGCAAGCCGTGATTGGGGCGGACTGATGGCAGACGGAACCTGGGTTACATTGATTTCACTGGGCGTGACGTTCTTGTTCATGCTGGGCGTGCCGGTCCTGCTGGTAATCGGCTATTGGGTCATAGGCTGTTCATTTGTTCTGGGTCTGACACTCGACAACATGGGGGCCGAGCTTCTGAATGTGTTCAACAAGGGCTTTGCCTTGCTGGCGATGCCGCTGTTCATTCTCACCGGCGATCTGATCAACAAATCGGGCATCGCACGACGGCTGAGCGATTTCGCATATGCCTGTCTGGGCTGGATACGCGGGGGGCTGGCGATGGCCTCGCTTGGCGCATGCGGGCTGTTCGCCGCGATTTCGGGCTCGAACTCGGCGACGACGGCAACAATCGGATCGATGCTGCACCCCGAGATGGTCAAGGGCGGGTATGACGAACGATTCAGCGCCGCCACGGCGGCGGCAGGCGGCACGGTCGGGATCATCATTCCGCCGTCGATCATTTTCATTGTCTATGGCTTCCTTATGAACCTGCCCATTTCCGAACTGTTTGTGGCCGGCATCCTGCCCGGTGCACTGATGGTTATCGGAATGCAGGTCGCATGCTGGATCATCTGCCGTATCAACGGCTGGGGCCATCTGATCCCGCTGCAACTGAACCGCGTTCTGAAAACCGCCTTTGGTGCCTGGCTGGGTTTCTTTGCAATCGGGCTGGTGCTGTGGGGCATCTACACCGGCAAATTCTCTCCGACCGAAGCGGCGGGTGTGACCGTCGGCTTCTGCGTCATCGCCGGTCTGGTGAGTTATCCGATCAACCGCATCATGGGTGCGCGCGACGACATTTCCCCGACGGACAAGAGTTATGCGGAAATGATGGTCGTCGAAGGGTTCACGATCCCGGAAATCCCATCGATCGTAATCCGTTCCGCGCAAATTACAGGGATACTTGCACCGCTGATCGCCATTTCGGTCGTCATGCAACAAATCCTGTCGCTGCTCGGCGCTCAGCAAACCATCGGGGACTTCGTGACTTCGATGGGCGGGTACCATGCGGTGCTGTTTACCTCGATGGTCATCGTCTTTTTCTCGGGCATGGTGCTGGAGAGCCTTCCGGTGACAATCATCCTCGCGCCGATTCTGGCCCCCATTGCGGCGTCGGTCGGCGTAGATCCGATCCATTTCTCGGTGATCTTCCTTGTGGGCGCATCAATCGGGTTCATTACGCCGCCATATGGCCTGAACCTTTATGTCGCGTCAGGCGTAACGGGCGTGCCCTATTTCCGGCTGCTGCGTTACACCGTGCCCTATCTGGTCGCACTGCTGTCCGTCTGGATATTGGTGTCTCTGGTACCTGATCTGGCCTTGATCCTGCTGCCAAACAAATAGAATGTAAGGGGATGGTCGACACGGACACTTCGGAACGAGAAACTCAGATACCGACAAATCTGCGATTGCTTCTCATCCTGGAAGAAGTCGCAAAGCGCGGCGTTGCTGTTAAACCGGCCGACCTGATCGACACCCTGGGGCTGGCGAAACCAACGGTTCACAGGCTGCTGCAAACAGCCGAAGCGGAGGGGTTCCTGCAGCGCGATCTGGACGGACGCTCGTTCGGGCCCGGTCCACGTCTGCGCAGGCTGTCCGTCAACACTATGTCTGCTGAACACCTGCGCACTGCACGTCTAGCAATCCTGCGTGGGGTTGCGGACGAAATCGGAGAGACCTGCAACCTTGCGATCCCGGATCGCGAGGGGATGATCTATCTGGATCGGGTCGAAACCAAATGGCCGCTGCGCATTCAGTTGCCGATCGGCACCCAGGTTCCGTTCCATTGTACCGCCAGCGGAAAGATGTATCTGTCCACCCTGCGCAAGGCCACGCTGGACGGCTTTCTTTCAGCGAGGAAGCTTCTTCCGCAAACCGAGCGGACATTGACGGACCCCGAGACCCTGCGCACCGAGATCGGGCACATTGCGGAAAACGGGTATTCCACCGACAACGAGGAATTCATGCCGGGAATGGCCGCCGTCGCCGTGCCTGTTAACGACGATCAGGACAGGCTGGCCGCGACACTGTCCGTTCACGCACCCACCCAACGCCACGATCTTGAAAGCTTGAAGAAATTCCTGAACACCTTGCAGGATGGGGCGGACAAGCTCAGAAGGCTGCTCTTGTCCTGACCAGTCCGCCGCGGGGCAATGGACTAATCATTTCAAAACGCTACACTCTCTGTCCATGTTGCGTTTTGGTTTCGTTGTTTCAATTGTCATTGCATTTTCTGTTGTGTGGTCCGGGCCACTGATTTCACAGTCATATGCAACCGACCGACCGCAAGATGCACTGGCCGTACAACTGGCAAATCAGGGACGTTATGCCGAGGCCGAAGCGCTTTTGCGCAGAACTCTGACGCAGGACCGTGCGAACCTTGGGCCAACCCATCCGAATACGGTCGACACAACCGAAAACCTGGCCGTTGTGCTGGATATTCTAGGGCGACCCGATGAAGCGGAACCGTTGCATCGCTTGGTTCTTCAGACGCGCCGCAAGCATCTTGGCCCAAACTCACCCGCCACACTTCGGGCGATGAGCAATCTGGGAACCACTCTTCGGGATCTCAACAGGTTTCTAGAAGCGGTCGAAATACTCGACGCGTCAATCGCAGGGTCAAACATTACCCACGGCGAGACGGCGCCCGAGACGTTGGCCCGCATCAACATGCTGGGCCATACCCTGTTGCGCGCCAATCAGCCAGAGCGGGCTGAGCAGGTTCTGAGGCGCGCGGTGGAACTGGGCGGCCAAACGCTTGGTGAAGACAATGCCGAGGTCCTGTCCTGGTCCGTCAATCTGGCTCTGGCACTGGACACAATGGCGCGTTTTGAAGATGCAAACGCCTTGAACGCGAGAATTATCGCTGGCCTCAGTCGCCGGCAGGGTCCGACTTCACCCAGAGTTCTGACGGCCAAGAACAATTTTGGTTTCAGCCTCATGAGTCAGGGCCGGATGCTTAAGGCTGTTCCGTTGTTTACCGAGGTCCTGAATGCGCATGAGCAAACCCTGGGGCCTCAACATCCTCAGACGATGACGGCGCGGATCATGTTGGGAAACGCTTTGTCCAAACTGGGCCGAGGGGACGAAGCGCTTGCGTTGCGCAGGCGGGATCTGGACCTCATGATCAGCTCGGCAGGCCCGGAGCACGTCTATACGGTTCGGGCGATGCGAAACTATGCCAGCGCGCTGGAGGCGGTTGGGCGGTTAGCGGATGCCCAAACCATCCGCCAACGCGTTTTAGCGATTTCCCGGAAAACCAATGGCGAGCGTAGCGAAGACACGTTGATTGCCATGAACGATGTTGCCCTCGACCTGATGGAAAGCGGTCAGGTTGCGCAGGCAAGGGAGTTGATGGAGCGCGCCCTTGATGGATTTGTGGGATTGTACGGGGCTGCTCATCCCCGAACGGTAGAATCCGCCATAAACCTTGCGGCCATTCAAGCACAGGCCGGAGATAGCGAAGCCGTCATCGCTTTGCTGCGTGACATCCGCAAACATCTTGGTACGCACCCGCATTTCGGACCGGTTGAGGAATTGCGGTTGGCGTTCAATCTGTCTTCAACCCTTCACGATGCCGGACTGCCACTTGAAGCAGCACAGGAGCTTGAGGGGATGATTCCCAAAGCGGACGCCGTATACGGCCCGACGTCCGTCAGGCCACAATTGTTCCGGTTGCGGCTGGCCGAATCCTCTCTGTCTTCGGGTTCGTTCCGGAAGGCACTGCACTTGTCCCGTCACGCTCATTCCGTCTTGTCAGATCGATTGCGCCGCACCGGCAACCTCACGGCCGACGAACAGCGGGTTGCGCTGGAACAGGCCTCCCGCGCGGCGTGGGCTTTCATTCAGGCGTCCTGGGCGGTTTCCCAACGGGCTGACAAAGCCGAGGCTGACCAGTTGGCGCGGGATGCTTTCGAGGCAGCACAAACGATCGGGCTTGGGCCTTCGGCCTTTGCCATATCGCGGGCTGCCGGGCGCATTGCGGCAGACAATGCCCGCGTCGAGCCCTTTTTGAACGACTGGATTGGCGCCAAACGCGATTTGGCGGCATTTGAGACCAAGTCCGTTGCCGCCGCATCCGGCGCAGAGACATCGACAGTGGCCGCGCCCGATACGCTTGATCGGCTGATGGACAGATTGGATACAACAACGCAGGCCTTGCAGAATGCCTTTCCCGCGTTTTTTGACCTGATTAATCCGCGCGTGGTCCGGGTGACTGATTTCCTGCCGGGTGGCGATGCCGAACTCGATGACGACGAGGCGCTGATCCTGATCGTTCCGGAAGGTGGAAATGATCGTTCAACGCATTTCGGACCCGGCTTTGTCTGGGCCGTAACACGTGAAGGCGTCACATGGTCCCGATTGGAATTCGATGCAACAGAGCTGGAAGCCCGAGTCTCGGCCCTTCGCCGTTCCATCAACCCAGACGAGGAGTTCCTTGTCGCGGCACGCGCACCCATTAACCCCTCCGGTCCCGAGCAACAGGACAGCACACGCAGGTTTGACATTGAACTGGCCCACGATCTGTTTCTTGACCTGTTCGGCGCACCGGAGATTTCAGAGGCAATCGCGCCGAAGAAGCGGTGGCTGATTGCCCCGCAAAGTTCGCTGCTGAGCCTGCCATTCGGCGCGCTGGCGACCGCCCCTCAAATGGAATTCGGGTCCGTGGCGAAAACCCTTCGAAATACGCGCTGGCTTGGCGTCGAACGCGCCCTGAGTGTCATCCCTTCCCTGCAACTGGCGTTGCGAGACAACACAAGCACCACGGCTCGGGCAGACACGCGCGTCAGTTACGTCGGGTTCGGCGATCCCGATTTTTATGGGACACCCGAACCCCTGCGGCTGGAGACCCGCAATCTTCACAGATCGGCCCAGGACCTGCGCGAAGGGTTGAAAAACCTGCCAAGACTGCCCGGAACGCGGACCGAGATCCTGTCGCTGGCATCGCAGTTTGGGGCAGGCGAGCATTCCGTTTTTCTTGGTTCTCGGGCCAACGAAAGTGAACTCAGAAAACTGGACGCTTCCGGGCAATTGCGCCAGACGCGCGTTCTGCATTTCGCAACGCACGGGCTGATATCCGGTGATTTCGACAATCTGGACGAGCCTGCCCTGGCGCTTTCGCCCCCGCCTTCGCCGGACAGTCCCAAGTTTGACGGACTTTTGACCGCATCCGAGGCGGCCACGTTGTCCTTAGATACAGAATGGGTTCTTTTGTCCGCATGCAACACCGCGGCGGGGGCAAAACCGGGGGCGGAAGGGCTGTCCGGGCTGGCCCGCGCATTCTTTTTTGCCGGTGCCAGGAACCTCCTGGTGACTCACTGGCCGGTTCGGGATGATCTGACATCCCGCCTGATCACCGAGGTTGTAACGCCCTCGACCGAGCGGGTCCGCAGCGAAGCGCTGCGTCAGGAAATTGAGGCGCTGATACAGGACACCAGCGAAGATCACCGCGAACGCCCGTTGGCGCATCCCGGGAACTGGGCTGGCTTTCAACTGGTTGGTGCCGGTTGAACAAATCCGCTTTCACAGCCATTCGAAAAAACCGAACTCAGGTCTTGGCCGTTTTCCTGCCGCTGCAAACCTGTGGCAGTGAGTCAGGCGTAAGACAGAGTGTGCAGCAACCCCTGTTGCCCGTCAGATCCTGCAACCAAGTCATGCCCGCGACGCATGCCGGACATGCATTGCACCTACTTATTTTTCATAGGTTTTAGGGATAGATGCAGAAACAAGAACTTCTGTCCCTGAAACACTTGGAATGACACGATGACCAAAGAACTACGTGAAACCGTACACTACGTCAGCTTTGTTGTTGCCGGGCTGGCATTCATTGCCGCACTCTCGATCCTATTTTACAGCTAATCGGGCAAAGCGGCCTAAAGACAGGCATCACTTTCGAATTGTCTGAAAGCCGGAGGAACACTCCGGCTTTTTTATTGGGCTTGCGCCATTGAACCGGGTGTTCTCAGCGGTGCCCATGTGAGGTCAGGCAGGCACACCCTCAACGGAAACGGCCGCTCTGAAAAAAGGCATCCGAACCCGCACGGGTCGGATGCCTTTTTTGGATTTTGAGTGTCGGATTACCGGCCCAGCAACAGGTCCGGCAACCACAATGCCAGTTCAGGAACAAACGTGGTCAGCATCAGTGTCGGCAGCCATGCAAACACGATGAAGATCAAAGTCGGCCACAGCATCTTGGCAACCGGCGTGTCGCAAACCTGCGCCCCCAAGTACAGCAGCGGCGCCGTGGGCGGCGTGATGTTGGCCATCCCAAGGTTGACGCCGATGATCGCGGCAAAGTGGATCGGATCCACACCCACGCTCTGCGCAATCGGCAGCAGGATCGGCGTGGACAGCAGCAGCCCCGAGATATCGTCCATCAGCATGCCGATCAGGATCATGACGACATTGATCATCAGCAAAATCACGACCGGGTTGTCCGAAACCGAATAGACCATATCCTTGGCCATCTGCGGCGCGCCCTGCGAGATCAGGTTGTCTGATACGATCAGCACCATGAAAATCATCACCATGACCACCCCGATCGTAACACCCGAAGTCTGGATGGTCTGGGCCAGGGTTTTCCAGGTCAGGCCGCGATAGAAGTAGATTGCCACGGGAATCGCGTAAACAACGGCGATACCAGCGGCTTCGGTCGGGGTCATGATACCGCCGTAGATACCGCCCAGTATGATGATTGGCATCATCAGCGCCGGACCCGCCAACCGACCCTGGCCCAACAATGCGGGCATGAAAGGATCCGGACGCTCTTTCAGCTGGATATCGTCATACTTCCGCAGCATGAACTGATTGGTGATGATCAGCAGCGTGATCAGGATGATCGCGGGAATGACCGTCGACAGGAAGCACTTCAGCACGTGTTGCTGTGCGACCCAGCCGTAGAGGATGTGCGATGAACTGGGCGGGATCAAAAGGCCCAGGGGGCTTGCCGACACAATCAGGGCCGCGGATTGCCCTTTCGGATAATTCGCCTTTTTCAGGTGCGGCATCATAATGCCGCCGATGCAGGTCAGGGTCGCATTCGCACTGCCCGAGATCGAGCCGAACACGCCGCAGGCCAGCACGGAGGCCGCGTTCAGTCCACCTTTGATGTGGCCAATGAACATTTCGGCCAGCGCCACCAGAGGCGCCGCAATTCTGCCTTTCTCCATAATGCCACCGGCAATCATGAAAAGCGGAATGGCGAGCAGCACCAGAGAGCGGATCCCCGTCGCTCCGGTCGGCAAATAGCCCGTGATGGATTGGTCTCCCACCATCGCGATAAAGATCAGGACGGCTCCGAACGCCACATAGACGCTGACCCCCAGCAGGAGCATCAGGCAGACAATAACAAGACTTCCGGCGATAATCATTTCGCGGCTCCCTTAAGAATTTCAGAGCGCAACGGAAGCCCGAGCCCCTTGCGGATATGAACGTAGAGATATGCAGCGGTGAACATCGCCATGAAGCCGAAAGAGCACATGATCGCAATGCGCCAGGAGACGAACGGAATACGCAGGACCGGAGTGGATCGCAGCCGGGGGAAAGAAAAGTCGTCCAGCAGCGAGACGTAGCAGGCGTAGACCATAAAGAGGATCACAAGAAGCTCGACCAACAGCACCACGAAGCCGCGCCACCAGATCATCCGGGGATTGTGGATCACGATACCCAGAATATCGGCGTTGATATGCAGATTGCGCGCAGAGGCCAGAACCGCACCGGCAAAGAAGCCGATGATCGAGAAGGCCAACAGCCATTCTTCATAAGCAAACAGGTCGCCGCCGAAACCGTATCGGATTACAACAACAGCGCCAAAGGTGAAGGCCATCAGGAAGCCGCAGGCCATGACGATTTGTCTGCAAACAAACGCGATCACTTTCATGGGATACCCGATGACGGGCGGCAATTCGTCGGTAACTTTCTGCGGTTTATCGGCGTCTTCGTCGCCAACCCATTTCGTCATGTCATCGTCTTCTATCGACATGTCTGTCCCCGCTTTTTGTTTTTTTGTCAGGTATTAGAAAAAGGGCCGGCAAGTTTGCCGGCCCACCTGGGTTTCAGACTATCAGTTTTTGCTTGCAAGCAAACGGTCAATCACATCCTGACCGACGCTTTGCGCCATCATGGGCCAGATATTTTCCTGAATGTGGGCAGCCATTGCGGCCTGCTCTTCTTCGTTCAGGGACAGGATAGTATAGCCTTTTTCGATCAACTTCTCCCCAAAGGCCGCATCGTTGTCGCGGTTATACTGGAAAAAGTCGTCGGACGCCTTGGTCATTGCGGCCTGCAATGCCGCACGCTGCTCGTCGTTCAGCTTGTCCAGCGTGCGCTGCGAGGCATAGAACGTGGTCAGTTCCGAGATCGAGTTGTACTCTACGAAATGCGTGCCGACATCCGACTGCGCGAAGATCGAGTAGGTTGCCGTCTTGGTGCAGCAGATCGCGCCGTCCACGATACCGGACTGGATCGCGGGGAAAATGTCGCCCCATGCCATGGTCGTGGCCTTGTAGCCAAGTGCTTCTACCATGGCTTTCACAGCCGGAGACGACCAGACGCGAATGTTCATGCCTTTGTCGTCAAAGGTGTTCCAGTTGGTCGGCTCCTGCGTGGCCACGATGCCGACAAACCCTTCGGGGTTCTGGGCCATCACGCTCACACCATACTCGTCGGTGATTTCCTGCAGGATTTTGTTATATTCGGAATCCATGTTGCGCATGATGTTGTTCATGTCGTCCCAGCCACCCACGAGGAAGGGCATCGACAGGAACTCCAGGCGCGGATCGGTGTCGGCATAGATAAAGGCCGCCGCCAGATCGATGTTGCCGCGGGCTACGTCTTCAAACAGCGCCTCGCCCGAGCCCAGCTGGTTTGCGGGGAACACTTCGATCTTCAGACCGACATTCGCCGCCGCGACGTCTGCCGCAACCTGTTCCATCATCTTAGTACCCTGATGGTCGATTGGGAAAACACCGGCAAACCGCAAAGTCATATCTTCGGCGAATGCAGCGGTGGCCATCAGCGCGCTGGTGGCGCCAATGACCAGCCCTTTGGCCAGTTTGTCGAATTTCATGAGAATTTTCCTCCCTTTGGGGTTTTTGCCCTTGAACACCGGGCTTTTAGAATCTTTTTGGCCAGCAGCATCGCCACGTGGCCAGTTCTTAATATTTTGTTATCACTAAAGCTGGAATTTATCATCTGCAATTTGTTTTTGCGAATCTTTTTCGATTGAAACATCTGAAAGGCGAATTTGGCCGACGAAAAACAGTTTGATTTCAACCCTGTAAATGTGAGCACGCCAACAATTGTTGCAGGTCCACGCGTCAGCGGTGGATTTGAACTGAATCCCGAACAGCTAAGGATCGCACTCATTCGGACCACTCCATTGGCACCGGACGTTGCAACAATTGCAGATCGTCATCTTGCTAAATCCCCTGGGGCGTTTCAACATCAACCTGAGTACCCGGACAGGAATGCGTTCAGATTTTCACCCAGTTCATCGCAGAGATAGCCCCCCTCCTGCACGATGACGGTCGGAACGGCCAACTCATTCAGCTTCTCCGCAATTCTGGTGAAGCCCGGCGTTGATACCGCCAATCCGCCAAACGGATCACCTTCGAAAGCGTCGAGGCCCAGCGCGATCACGACAGCGCCCGGCGCAAAGGCCTGGACATGTTCAAGCCCGCTTTCCAGCCCTTTCATGAACCCGTCATCCCTGGTTCCGCGTGGTAGGGGAACATTGAGGTTATAACCAAATCCGGCGCCCTCTCCGCGTTCATGCGCGTGGCCCCAGAAGAACGGATAGAACCGCGCGGGATCCGCGTGGATGGAAAGCGTGAAGACGTCACTGCGTTCATAGAAAATGCCCTGCGTACCGTTTCCATGGTGCAGATCCACATCGATGATCGCCACGCGGTCATGCTGCTTTCGAAGGTACTGCGCTGCGATTGCGCTGTTGTTGAGATAACAGAACCCACCCGCCAGATCGCTGAAACAGTGATGCCCGGGTGGGCGGCACATCGCATAAGCGACATCGTCGCCTTCGCTCACGGCCTGCGCTGCAGAAACAGCGCAGTTCGCAGACCAGCGCGACGCTTCCCAAGTGTGCTCTCCGATAGGACATGACATATCCGCGATGTGGTATCCCGCTTGCGCCACGGCGGATAACGGATAGCTCGCCGTGCGGCGGTCGGGATGAATGTTCGGGAAAATCTCTGGCGCCGCATCCGGAATACGTTGCCAGCGCGGGTAAACCGTCGACAGAAACTTCAGATAGGCCGGAGCGTGGACCGCCGCAATCGGACCCAGGCCATGATCCTCGGGGGCCAGAATGTCATGCCCGCCTGTCGCGACCCCATCCAAAAACCGTTCCAGCCGTTTAGGTTTTTCCGGATTGGGCTGCATGAGGCCATTCACCAGAAATCCCGAAGGAAAGTGTTGGCGCTGTTTTTCCTGATCAACAAAGACTTTCATGCCATCCCCCTAAAACGCGACCTGATCCGCGCCTTTTAGCCCCAGTGTTTCGCGTACATCCGTGGGTGATGCGACATCGAACCCCAATTCTTCGACAATGCGTCGAATTTTCTGCACCTGCTGCGCATTGCTTGTGGCCAGTTCCCCTTTCGCGATCATCAGGTTGTCTTCCAGCCCGACGCGCACGTTCCCTCCCAGCACCACGCTCATTGTCCCCAAAGGCATCTGCTGGCGCCCGGCAGCGAGAACGGAAAACTGGTACTGATCACCCAGCAAACGGTCCGCGGTTGATTTCATGTGCATCAAGTTCTCGGGGCTGGCATCCATGCCGCCAAAGACACCCATGACAAACTGAAGGAAGACGGGTGCCTTGATCCGTTTTTTCCGAAGATAGTAGGCGACGGTCTGGATGTGACCAACGTCGTAGCACTCCAGCTCGAACCGTGTTCCGCACCCATCCCCCATCAGCGTGAAAAGACGCTCGATATCATGAAACGTGTTCTTGAAAACATTGTCGCGAGAGTTTTCCAGAAATGGCTCTTCCCAGTCGTGTTGCCAGTCCGAGAAACGTTCGCGCATCGGGAAAAGACCGAAATTCATTGACCCCATGTTGAGCGAACACATCTCAGGCGACAGTTGCGACGGAGCGGACAGGCGCTCTTCGATCGTCATCTGCGAACTACCACCTGTCGTGATGTTGATGACCGCATCTGTAGCCTGTTTGATGCGCGGCAAAAACTGCCGGAATACGTCGATATCCGCGCTTGGCTTCCCGGTTTCCGGGTCGCGCGCGTGAAGATGCAACACCGAGGCCCCTGCTTCGGCTGCCCCGATAGCCGCAGTCGCGATCTCATCCGGTGTCACCGGCAGATACGGGCTCATGCTAGGGGTGTGGATCGAACCTGTGACCGCACAGGTTATGATGATTTTTCTTGTCATATTCAGCTCTCCAGCCCGGCTTCCCGCGCAAATACGGAAAGGCTGTCATCCAGAATGTTCAGAATGTCGCCAACCTGATCTTCGGTTACGATCATCGGCGGGCAAATCAGGAAATGATCCCCTTCCAGCCCGCCCCTGGTCCGGCGGGAATAGGTGATCAGACCCCGGTCGTAGCAGATATCCACAAACCGGGAATACGCATCCAGTTGCTTGGGAAGCGGCGTCATGCTTGCGCGATCCGAAACCATTTCAAACGCCATCAGCAAACCTTTGCCCCGCACGTCGCCGATGAAGGAATAGCGCCCCATCAACTCGTGCAGGCCGGTCGTCAGAACACCACCCATCCGGGTCGCGTTCTCAAGCAGATTCAGCCGTTCGATTTCGCCCAGCACGGCCAGACCCGCCGCGCAGGCCAGCGGGTTGCCTGCATAGGTGTGACCATGTGCAAAACCGCCAGCGGCCAGGACGGCGTCCACCATCCGTTCGTCGGCAATCATCGCGCCGAGCGGCGCATAACCAGCGGCAAAGCCCTTGGAAACGGCGGCCAGGTCCGGACGAACATCCCAATGTTCGGACGCCATGAATTTGCCCGTCCGGCCAACGCCGGACATGACTTCGTCCATGATCAGAAGGATACCGAATTCGTCGCAGATTTCCCGGATGCGGCGATAATAGCTGTCCGGTGCAACCAACGCTCCGGTCGACGCGCCACCCACCGGTTCCATGATAAAGGCCAGCACGGTCTCAGGACCCTGAGCGATGATCTCATCCCTCAGCATCTCGGCGTATTTCAAACCGCGCGCGTCATCGGACAGGTTGTCATTGTCCAGATAGCAACGCGGTGCCGGGATCTTTGGCATGTCCTGAAACATTGGCCGAAACACATCTACCAAGGGCCCGTACCCGGTCAGTGCAAGCGCACCCAAGGTGCTTCCGTGGTAGGAAGGGAACCGCGAAATCACTTTCCAGCGGTCCTGCTGCCCGGTGGCGACCGCCCATTGGCGCGCAAACTTCACGCAGGATTCAACCGCTTCTGAGCCACCCGACACAAAGAAGACCCGGTTCAGACCGCCCGGCATGCGCGCGGCGATGGCCGACGCGAGGTCTTCGGCCGGGGCGTTTTCGAAATGGAGCCTGTAAGCGAACGTGGCACTGTCCATTTGCGCCTTCATCGCAGCCAGAACGTTCGGGTTCGAATGTCCGATGTTGCTGACCATCGCACCGGATGAGCCATCAATGTACCGTCGGCCTTCCGTATCCCAAAAATAGATCCCTTCGGCACGGTCGACCTGAGGCCGCCGGAGACGGGATTGATAGAACAAATTCGATTTCTGCACTGACAGGCCTCCGAGAATCCCTGAACGTATCAGGACGACAAGAAGATGTTGCGCGCAGATCTGTCATAGACCAAATAGATAATATGAATGGATATCATAGATCTGGTTAATGACATGAAGGAATCCAAGGCGGAAAGACTGGCGCGGGAACTGGACTGGAACCTGCTGCGCACCTTCATGTTTATCGTCCAGGAAGGCAGCCTGACCAGCGCAGCCAACCGACTGAGATTGCGCCAGCCGACGATAAGCCAGGCCTTGCAGCGGCTTGAAGCCCGCACCGGCACCAAGCTGATCGAGCGCAGTCCGTCAAGCTTTCGGGTCACGCCGGCCGGCGAAACCCTGTATCAGGAATGTGTTGAAGTGTTCGGAACCATCACGCGCGCCGTGCAGACAGCCCAAACCACACGGGATCATCTGACCGGTCAGGTCTCCATCGCCACAACCAGCCGAATTGAAAGCCCTTTCTACGACAGGGTTCTGTCTGATTTTCACGAACAGAATCCCAACGTGACATTTGAAATCAACGTCATGTCCAGCGCAAACGTCCAGCGCAGTGTTCTGGAGAAGAACGCGGCCGTGGGCTTTTGCCTGGCCCACGAAATTCACCCCAGACTGAATCACGAGATCATGTATAGATCTTTCTTCAGCTTCTTTTGCGGCCCGACGCATCCTCTTTTTGGGCAAGCGGATTTGAAGCTGAGCGACCTGAGAGAGTATCCGTCCGTTTCCTTTAAAACCGACCAGTTGTGGGATGCCCTAAGGCCGGTGGCCCTTTTGCGGGCGCAGCAGGCGCTGGACAAGAAGGTTATCGGATTCACGTCTAACCTGGACGAGGCCTTGCGGATGATCATTGCCGGGCTGGGGTTTGGCCCCCTGCCCGTCCACTTCGCCAGCCAATACGTGGCGCAAGGCAAACTCTGGCGCCTGCCGCCTTACACCAACGAACCGGTGATCGATTTTTTCATGGTTCACCACAGTAACGCGCGTTTGAACCCCGCAGAACTCGCCTTTCTTGAAATGTTGAAGGCCAGAATATCCAGTACTCCGCTAAGCAAACGCACATACTCGGACTGACATGCCGACACCGCGACACAGGGCATCGTCCGGTCCGGATGTTTTCAAATGATACAGTTGTCAGGAAATATTGCACGAACGTGAAAATCATCCTAGCATCGCGCTCAGGCTGTTGGGTTCGGGCCATGTCAATACACCCGGAAACATCAACGTGAGCAACCTCCTGTTCTGAGCACTTGTAGTATGAGCGATTATCAGCAAATCGGCGAACGCCTGAGGGACCTTTACCCCGACCTTCCCCGCGTTCTGAAAATCGTCGCGACCTACATGCTTGAGCATCCGGGCGACATCGCGACACTGTCCATGCGCCGTGTGGCAACAAATGCGGGCGTTTCCCTGCCGAATTTTTCCCGCATGGCAAAAATTCTGGGGTACGAGACCTATAGCGAGCTGCGTGACGTCTATCGCAAACAGGTGCAGCAGCACGACATCAAGGATTATCACCTGCGCGCCGTAACCATGAGCGACTCGGAAGACAGCCGCAGCAACATCAGGTTCTGGGAGCAGTTGCGCGACGCAGCGCTGACCAACGTATCTTCTCTGTTCGAAGCCAACGACCCGGAACACATCGCCGAGATCGCCCGCATGTTAAGCAAAAGCAGACATGTCTATCTGGTGGGAATGCAGGCTTCGCAAACCCACGCGTCTTACCTGCACTATCTGGCGGGAATGACCAGCGGCAAATTCCGCCTGCTTCAGGCCGCTGGCGGTGTTCTGGCCGACTCAATCACCGATATCTCGGAAAAGGACACCGTGATAACAATCAGCCTGCAACCTTGCGCCAACGCGGCCATTCAGGTGTCCGAATTTGCGCAGGAACGAAAGGCGAAGGTAATCGCGATCACCGACAGTCCCGCGTCGCCTATTGCGATCATGGCAGATCACACACTGCTGGCTCAGGATCAGGCCCCGTTTTTCTTTGGCTCCTTTGCCGGCGTAACGGTGCTGATCGAGGCACTGATCGGGTTCTTCACGATCGAGGAACGGGCCAGCGCAACAGACAGAATCAAACAGATTGAAGCGGATCGCATCAGGCTGGGCGAGTATTGGAAGGACAAGGAAGTCTGACAATGTCGAAGGAAGAAACACTGGCAATTCTGGCGTGTCAGATCCGCATTCCGCAAACGAACTCTGCGCAGGAACGCGACGATCATCTGGCGCAGTCCACGCAAAGAGTATCCGAGGAACTGGCCGCCAGGCCTGCGGACCTGGTGGTCTTGCCCGAATTGTCGAGCATAGATTATTCCCGCGCGGCGTTTTCGCGTCTGGACGATATTGCCGAACCCCTGGACGGTGCTTCATTCCGCGCGTGGCGTGATGTGGCGCTAAAGTTCGGCGTTTTCGTTTCCTACAGCTTCGCGCGCAGAGGGACAGACGGCAACTATATCTCGATTGCGGTTGTGGGACCGGACGGCAATCTTGTCGGGCATTATGACAAACTACATCTGGCCCAATACGGCGCCTCGATGGAGAAAGAGTATTTTGAGCGCGGCGCGCATCTGCTGACTTACGAAGTCCGTGGGTTCAGGATCGCCCCTATCATTTGCTACGACATCCGCATTCCCGAGCTATGCCGCACCCTGGTTGTCGACAGGGGTGTTGATCTGATAACCCATTGCGGCGCCTATTTCCGGGATGAATCCTTCCCCACCTGGCACGCCTTCGCGACCACCCGAGCGATGGAGAACCAAATTTTCCTGATGTCACTCAACCGCGCCGGTGAGCAGTATGGAAATTCGCTGTTCTGCTGGCCCTGGATGGACGAAAACAAGGGCCCCGTCGCGTTTCCACAGCATGAAGAAGCCTTGAAACACATCGTTTTGGAACGATCCGTTCTGAATCAGGCCCGCACCGATTATTCTTTCCTGAGGGACCGGCTGGAAGACTATGATCGTCTTCCGACCCTGACCTAACAAACCTCGCAATACGCAAACGATTGGCTCAGGACCGCTCGGGAAATTTCCGGAATGGTGGTGAACTGTACGCTTGTTCACATAATTTAACGAATGATAAAATTCGTTAGACTAGTTTTTCAAATTTAATATTCTGAGTAAAATTGGCTTTGAATCAGAATCACAGGAAAGCGAAATGACTGTCCCAGGCCACGCTTCAGTAATTGTTATCGGCGGCGGAATTATGGGGTGCTCGACCCTGTACCACCTGGCAAAAATGGGGGTCGGCGATGCGATCCTGCTGGAACGCAACAAGCTGACCAGCGGTACGACGTGGCACTCTGCTGCACAGGTTCGCGCACTTCGCCATTCGCAGAACTTGACCCGTATGATCCAGTATTCGGTCGATCTTTATTCCCGGCTTGAACAGGAAACGGGCCAGAATGTTGGCTGGATCCAGAAAGGCAGCCTGTCCATCGCCACCTCGGACGGGCGTATGACACATATCCGACGGCAAGAGGCGCTGGCCAGAGCCTATGGGGTCACTGCGCAATCCATCAGCGCAGGCGAGGCCAAGGAACGCTGGCCGCTGATGAATGCCGAAGATGTCATCGGCGCTGTCTGGTCGCCGGACGACGGCCGAGTCAGCCCTTCGGACGTGTGCGCCGCACTGATCAAGGCTGCGAAAGGTTTGGGCGCAAGGATTTTCGAGGATACCGGGGTCACTGGCATCCTGACTGAAAATGGCCGCATCAAGGGCGTTGAAACAACGGCCGGCACGATCACATGCGATGCCATTGCCTTGTGCACCGGGCTTTGGTCACGCCAAGTGGGCGCCATGGCCGGCGCCGCCGTGCCTGCGCTTGCCTGCGAACATTTCTACCTGCTGACCAAGCCAATCGAAGGAATTGTCGGAAATACTCCAACGCTCAGCGACCACGACAGCCATCTGTACATCCGCGACGATTCAGGCGGCTTGCTGGTGGGTTGTTTTGAACCCATGGGCAAACCGGTGAAACCCGGCATTCTGGATGAAAACTTTGAATTCAGCCTACTGCCCGAGGACTGGGACCATTTCGAGCCGATGATGATGAACGCGCTGCACCGGTTACCGGCGCTTGAGACGGCCGAGGTCAAAATGCTGCTCAACGGGCCCGAGAGCTTTACCCCGGACGGCATGTTCATGCTGGGCGAGACGGCGGAGACACGCGGGCTGTATCTGGGCTGTGGTCTGAACTCGGTCGGGATCGCTTCGGGTGGCGGCGCCGGGATGAACCTGGCCCATTGCATCGTTCATGGGCACACGGCGTATGATTTGGGCGAAGCGGATGCCAAACGTTTTGCGCCTGTGTTCAACTCGCTGGATCATTTGATGGCCCGGGCGCCGGAAATTCTGGGAACCCACTACGAAATCGCATATCCCGGCCGTCAGCTCACAACCGCGCGGAACCTGCGTGCCCTGCCACTGGAGGCGGAATACAAGGCTGCGGGCGCGCATTTTGGCCAGTTTTATGGCTGGGAGCGCCCGCTCTACTTCGGAAAAACCGCCGAGCCCGCAATGAGTTTCGGCAAACCCGACTGGTTCGAAAACGTGGCGAATGAAGTCAAAGCCGCGCACGAGCAAGCGGCTGTCTTCGATGCGTCATCCTTCGGCAAGATCGAGGTTGAAGGCCCGGATGCCGAGGCGTTCCTGCAACATACATGCGCGTCCAACATGGCCAAGCCGCCGGGCAGTGCCGTCTATGCTGCGGTACTGAATGAACGCGGCACCTATGAAAGCGATATTACCGCCCATCGGATTGCCGATAACCACTATCGCCTGTTCGTCGGCACCAATGCGACCAAACGGGACCTCGCCTGGTTCTGCCGCCACTCGGAAGGGTTTGATGTGACCCTGAACGACAGCACCGAGGACTACGCCGTTCTGGGCCTGATGGGTCCTGACGCCGCACGGATCATCACCGAGGCCGGTGCGCCCGAACTGACCAGACTGGGCTATTTCAAGGTCGGTCCCGCGCACATCGCCGGATGCCATGTTCGGGCCGTGCGCATGTCATATGTCGGGGAACCGGGCTGGGAAATCACCATGCGCGCCGAAAACGCCCCCGCAGTTTATGCAGTGCTGACGGCAGCGGGCGCAAAACCGGCGGGCCTGTACGCCCAGACCGCCATGCGGATCGAAAAAGGATTTGCCGCCATGGGTCATGAACTGGACAGCGACACGTCCCCTGTCGAGGCCGGGCTGGACAGTCTGGTGCCGAAGAAGAAGCCCTTTATCGGCTCCGAAGCGCTGGCGCGGCGGCGCGAAACGAGTTCACGCCATCTGGTCACGGTGATCATAGACGACGAGGCGGCGGTGCCACTGGGACATGAGCCCATCTACACCGGAGACAAGATTGTGGGTCATACGACGTCCGCCGCTTTTGGCTATCGTATCGGCAAGCCGGTTGCACTCGCCCATGTCAAACTGAAAGACGCTGATGGCGTCAGGGTCCAGCTTGACATAGCCGGCAGCCGGTTTGCGGCGAAACTTCAATATGCGTGTGCGTTTGATCCGGAAGGCGCACGGATGCGCAGCTAAGACGCCACCGCGCCGTGGTGAAAAAATCCGGCGCGGTGGAACCGAAACATGTAAAACGTCGCCAAGTTCCGAATTCACTGGTATCCGGGTATGCAAGCCGGTCGCAGAAAGGGTGACGTCCGAAAATGCCAGTCGAAATCATCGAAAACACATGGATACCACTACCGGAAGGGCGAAAACTTGCCGCAAGGATCTGGTTGCCGGAAACAGGGCCTTCCCCTGCGATTCTGGAGTACCTTCCATACCGAAAGCGTGATGGGACTGCGCCGCGGGATGAAACTACCCATCCTGTGTTTGCCAAGGCCGGGTATGCCTGCATCCGGGTGGACATCGCCGGAACCGGCGACAGTGACGGCCAGTTCGATGATGAATATTCCGAGCAGGAACTCAGCGATGGCGAAGCCGTTCTGAACTGGATCGCAGCACAGGACTGGTGCGACGGAAACGTCGGCATGATCGGAATTTCCTGGGGCGGGTTCAACGGATTGCAACTGGCTTTCCGCCGTCCTGCCGCGTTGAAAGCGGTCGTCAGTGTCGCCTCGACAGTCGATCGTTACGCCGACGACATTCACTTCATGGGCGGGTGCCTGCTCAGCGACAACGTCAACTGGGGGTGCCAGATGTTTGCCTACCTGACGCGCCCGGCTGATCCCGCTTTGCGACCTGATTGGCGCGAGGACTGGCTGAAACGGCTTGAAAACGTGCCATTTTCAGCCGCCGACTGGCTGCGCCATCCCACCCGAGATGGGTTTTGGAAACATGGCTCGGTCTGTGAAGACTGGTCAGCCATTCGGGCCCCCGTTTTGGCAATCACCGGCTGGGCGGACGCCTATGTCAACGCACCACCCACGCTGGCCGCCAATCTTGAAGTACCCGCAAAGGCTATAATCGGGCCCTGGGAACACCGCTATCCGCATATTGCCAAACTGGATGCCGGGGACTTCCACTCGGAAGTCATCAGGTGGTTCGATCGATGGCTGAAAGGGCAACAGAACGGGGCCGAGGATCTGCCCGCCTATCGGGCGTATATGCAGCAACATTTCAATCCGACCAAGGAAAACAAGCCAAGACAGGGGCACTGGATCGCCGAAAGCCAATGGCCCTCACCCAATGTTGGTACCCAGCACTGGCACCTGCGACCGGGTGGATTTGCGGACGCTCCTATCGCCGAAAAAGCGATGGTGGCCAGCCCCTCGCATATCGGACAGGCAAGCGGGTATTTCTGTCCTGGCATGCGGATAGATAACGAGTTGTCCGAGGATCAATCTCAGGATGATGCACTGTCACTTTGCTTCGACAGCACAGCAATGCAAAAACCACTGGACCTGTTGGGGCGCGCCCGGCTGAAACTGTCCTTCACCGCGGACAAGCCGGTGGCGCAACTGGTCGCGCGTTTGTGTGACGTTGCCCCCGACGGAACGTCGCAGCGGATTACCTACCGCGCGCTGAACCTGACGCATTGCAACAGCCATGAGACACCAGAAGTATTGGTGCCCGGAAAGGTCTATGAAGCGGAAATCGTATTGAACGAATGCGCCCACCGCCTGCTACCGGGACACATCCTTCGTCTGGCGCTGTCCACCTCATATTGGCCAATAGTCTGGCCTGCACCCAACGCTGCACAAGTGACGCTGCTGCTGGAACACTCAGCCCTGCTGTTGCCTGTGCGGGACGTACACGAGGAAATCGCACCATCAAATCCCGGGCCGGTTCAGGATTATCCGACACTTCAGGCCGGTCAACTGCGGCCACCTTCTGGACGTTCGGAGCGCTCGGTGGAAGACGACGGAACCGTGGTCCTTACGACATTTGACGATTACGGCAAGGCCACCGATCCTTATCATGGCATGACAGTTGGCAGCCATGTGGCCATGCGTTACGCGATCCACCCGGACGATCCGACAACGGCACAGTACAAAGCCAACTGGTCATTTACGTTCGCACGAGGCGATTGGCAGGTTGAGATACATACGGAAGGCCAAATGACCTGTGATGAGCAGAATTTTTACCTGGACAGAAAATTGCGCGCGACCGAAGGCTCCGAAAAATCCGAAGTCCTGACAAAGGAATGGCGCGAGACAATCCCGCGTGGACTTCTTTGAGATTACTGATCACAGAAGTGCAACCGCCTCGGAATCTCGCCAGCCCGTTCGTAGGTTCCGGTTCAAAGGCTCCGCTTTGAAGGATTGCGCTCTACGGCAATAGCAAAACGGATCTGATACACTTTGCTTGGCGAAAGTACCGGACACGTGACGCGCCACGTGTCCGGCATTCAAATTTCAGGTTTTCAGGATCAAGCCCTGACCTGTCGGCAGAGACAAGATGTGAAAATTCATCTCACGGCTCAGCTCATCCATCGCCTGTTTCTGCAGCTCGAACCCTTTCTGAGCATAGTCATCCAGAAGCACAATTCCACCGGGCACGATTCTGTCCCAAACGAACCGCAAGGCGTCTATTTCCGGTGCAGGGTTATTCAGGTCGATATGAACAAACGCCAGTTGTTCGCTCGTCAACTGATCCAGCGTGTCAGGAATAAAGCCAACCACAATCTTGGTGTTTTTGAATTCCGCAAAATTCGCGCGAACTTCATCGGCACTGATCGCATAGAAGCCATTAGACAACGCGGCGGTGTTGTATTCGGACAGGTGTTCTTTGCCTTCTTCCGCGCCTTCAATATGTTCGGGCTTCATCCCGGCAAATGAGTCAAAGAGGAAGATGGTTTTGTTCTGGTTGTTCCAATCCAGGTCAAGCATGGCACCGGATGCCAACATGCCGTAATTCACTCCGAACTCGGCAAAATCGCCCGGAAGCGCCATGGCGGTTCGCATGCACCACAGACCGACATGGAACCGCCAGTACCAGTGATGGTCGATGCCACGGGCGGCTTTCGAACCCCGTTCATACGCTTTTTTGAAGGCGGGATCCTGCATGAAATCAGAGCTGTGAATGGTGCTGAGCCCGTCAAAATCATACACACCCTTTAGTTCGGATGGACGACGTTTTTCCTGATAGCCATAGTTGACGAAATGGGTCCAGGGATCCTGACCGCTTGCGCCAATTTCCGGGTAGGCTTTCACGTAATACTCGGGGTCGAACCAATCAGGATGGGCTGGCGTTGCCGATGGTTTAAGTCCTTCCTGATAACCGTGCTTCAGGTAATGAGACCACGCGTCCATTCCCGTCTCACGGACGGCCGGATTAGTACTCAGGTAGAACTCGGGATCAAACCAGTCAGGATGGGCTGACGTCGCCGACGGCTTGAGCCCTTCCTGATAACCGTGCTTCAGGTAATGAGCCCATGCGTCCATTCCTGTCTCGCGGACGGCCGGATTGGTACTCAGGTAGAACTCAGGATCAAACCAGTCAGGATGGGTTGGCGCAGCTGACGGCTTAAGTCCTTCCTGATAACCGTGCTTCAAGTAATGAGACCATGGATCTATGCCTTTCTCGCGAATCTGAGGGTTGCTGTTCAGGTAGTATTCGGGGTCGAACCAGTCAGGATGCGTCAAGGTGCCGTTCACTTATCGTTTCTCGTATGAGTGGGTGGATATTTCAGATAGGATGTTATTCCTACAAACTTCTCCGGTTTTTTCCATAGGCGGAGTTCGGGACCATCTCCAAAACGGCATAACAACTGCTACTTTGTGATCCGGCCGCTTCGTTAAGCGATCTGTTCCGCCTTGTCGGCGAGAATGCTGGCCTTTCCGCCGTAAACTTCAAAGATTGTTGCCATGACAATCTGGTGATCAAAGACCCGCATCAGTTCAACGCCTTGAGTGTTTCATGCAGGTGCCAGCCCGGTATTTCCCAGTCGACAAACTCAAAGATGAGATAGTCAGGCTGAAACGCTTCGACTGCGTTTCTATCGTAGGCGCCGTGCGCATGATGCGACCACCGTACTTCACTGAAAACTGCGCCCAGGAAAGGTCGAAAGAACCCAAACGTGAAGCTGTCCCCGATAATCTGCAGTTTGGGTTTGCCCGAGCTACCGTCATCGAATTTGACAATGTACGAATTCATCGAAACATGGTCTTCGAAGTCCTCAACGCTTTGTTCTTCGACGGCCCGCAACATGGTCATGTCCAATTCGGGAATTGCCTCACTATCAGCGGCTTCGCTGAGCCCCATAAACTGGTCGAGAACACCGAAATACGTGCCTTCATTGTAGCCGATCAACAGAGCCTGCGGGGGTGGAAGATTTTCGGCCAGGCCCAGTCGGCTCATCGCGTCATAGAAGACGACATAGGCACCGAAACTGTTCCAGTGGGTATCCCGTTTGTAATAAAGAGGCGTTTCGTCAAGATCATATTCCTGATAAACGACATAGGGATCCGTCAGGGGTATGTTCTGGTCTGCCAAATTCTTGATGATGGCCCGTTGTTCAGATTTCTCGAACTCGTCTGTTTGCGCCCAGGACGGCATATACTTGTTGTAGACAGCGTGCTTGGTCGGAACCGGAATAGCCAGAAATTCGGCCCCAACCTTGTCTGCCAGGTCCTGCGCCTCGAGCACATAGTTTGTGATACTGGTGACGCGCCAAGGCAAGAATTCCAACCCGCTTGTTCGTTCAATGACCGACGGCGCGTTGTAGTACATCCAGCCTTCCCGCCCCACGATGACCTTCGCGTTGCCCTGGCGGTTCACTTTTTTATCCAAGGACTTCTTGGCCAAAATCATCTGATTGCGAAGGCCGATATTGTCGGAGACAAAGTCATCGACCCCTGCAAAAAAGTCGTCCAGTCCGGACAGTGAATCCGGGAACGCAGGAAACTCAGTTTGTGCGCGGTTTTCAAGATTGAGATCACTGCTGAAAAACCCGGCCAGGACGGGTATGAGCAGGCATATGAGCAGTATTTTGTCCATGTCAGAACCGGAAATACAGGAATGGGCTATACGTGCTGTTGGCCACGAACATCAAACATACCAACAGCAGGAAAGTGAACCACATATTAGAGAGCCAGCCAATTCTGTTGGGGCGTTTCCAGATGCGGTCGCGAACCGGCCGTGGAACCAAGCCGAAGAAAAGACCAATCGCGAAGATCGCCATGACTTCATTGCTGACCGTCAGAAAGAACTCGGGGGATATCACGCCATCCCCCGAGGCGCCGAACATGTGGCCAAGGTAGTCAACCGCGTCACCCAACGTCTCGGCCCGGAAGAACACCCACCCGATCAGCACGACCAACAACGTGTAGACTCGTGCAAAAACAATCTGACGGGGTTTGCCAAAGAACCGCTCAAGCGTCAGAAAACTACCGTGCCACAGGCCCCAGATGACAAAGTTCCACGCGGCACCATGCCAGATACCGGTCGCAAGAAAGACAATCAGCAGATTGATGACCGTACGGACCTGACCGTGACGGTTTCCGCCCAGTGGAATGTACAGATAGTCGCGAAACCAGCTGGACAATGACATATGCCAACGCCGCCAGAACTCGGTCATGGACTTGGACACATATGGGTCGCGGAAGTTGGTTGGAAATTTGAACCCGAAAAACAGACCCAGTCCGATCGCCATGTTCGAATATCCGGCAAAATCGAAGAAGATCTGAAGGGCATAGGCCACAGCGCCCAGCCACGCTTCCCCCATGTCCAACGCTGGCCCGAGTGAAAAAGCGTGGTCTGCAATTGGTGCGACCTTATCTGCGATGATGACCTTTGACGCCAGGCCCAGGACGAAGAGCTTGGCCCCAACCGAGCGCCTGCTGCCGGTATCAAGCCGCTTTCCCATCTGCGTCACAACGGACCCAAAGCGCACAATTGGGCCGGCAATCAGCTGCGGGAAAAGAATGATATACAGCGCAGTGCGCAACAACGTCGGGGACTGGTATTTTTCTTCGTCGCTATGTCGATACACGTCGACCAGTTGCGAGATTGCCTGGAACGTAAAGAACGATATGCCCAATGGAAGCGCAATTGTCAGTTCGGGCAGGAATCCGACCCCGACCGAGCGCAAGTTTTCGGCTACAAAGCCGTAGTATTTGAAGAACCCGAGCAGCGATAGCAGGGCCGCGATACACAGCGAAACTACCAGCCGCTTATGCTTTGTTCCCTTGATCTGATAGACCGTGCCAGCATGCGTGATCGCAATGGCCGTAAAGATGAGCGGAAGGTACTTCAGCTCTCCCCAGCTATAAAAGATCACGGAACCGCACAGCAGAAGGATATTCCGCGTGTGGGCCGTTCTGGTCAGATAGCATCCTGCCAATATCAGCGGTAGGAACGCATACAAAAAGGTCGGGCTGCTGAATAACATCCGTCAGGCTGCTCACTTCTGGAATTGCGACAAGTCGCGATGCTTGTTCTTTTTCTGGCGTTTGATACCAAGCGCTGCACCGACCGATTTGAGCGCCGGCCTGCAAAACCTTTCGAACTGCCGCAATGTGCTGGGTGTTCGGCTGCGGTGAGTTTCACCATTGACGTAGGAAATCAGGTGCCCGTGCGGTGCGACGTGCTCCATCGGGAAATAGGAATACAGGCTGTCCATCTTGTATTCCATCAACGTCGTGCTCTGGGCGGCCACATAGTCCGGCCAGACGGTCGCTGACATGTAACCCCGGGCCTGTGCGACATAGGTCATGGCCCGTTCCTGGCCGTGCGCCAACCCGCCATCCACATGATTGGGTTCCTGATTGTATTGCGAATACTGGTATTGATCGTCAAACATCGGCCGCAGGGCGTCCGGACGGAACCAGTATACGGTGCCGTATGCGGCCAAAGGTGAATAGGGTTCTTCCGGGACCGAGCAGTTCAGGTCCTCCAGGATTTCGGCGAAGATCGGCCGGTTGTCGTACCAGGCGTGCCCCATCGACCGGTAACCGGTATGGATCATGGGCGCGAATGCCATGCCCACATGAGGGTGGGTGGCAAAGAAATCCAACAGATGAGACACGTATTCCCTGTTCGCCAAGACCGAGTCAAAAATGAAGTTTTTGAAGTATTTTCCGGTCGTTGGATGCACTTGAGGTGACTTTTTGGAATGCAGGCGGCAAACCAGGTCATAGTCCTTTTCCATCACCACATCTTTGAGGTCGATATACAGCGAGGACATATCCCGCCCGCGATTTTCGCCCACGACACGCACATCTGCCTCAATTCCAGCGGCTGCGCATTTTTCTTCCAGGATCGCTTTCTTCTCGTCCGACGCGGTGGTGATATAGAAATCAAACGGGTGTGGAATATTGCTGACCCGATCAAAAATCTCTTCAAACGCTTCGGTGTAGTAGAGATGCGCACAGGCCGCGATTTTGAGCGAAGAATCCCATTTTGGCGTTCCTTCGTATGATTTGCTGTCAAACGTAAATTGATAGGCCAGATTGGTGTGTAGCGACCGCAATGAAGTCGTCTTCAACAGAACCTGCCACATCAGGTTCGTCGGATAGTCGCTGTTTTCTTCCAGATAGGGAATGATCCGGTCCAGGTTGATCTGATATGCATCCTGAAGCGCCGGCGAGCTGTAGAACGGGTGCAGCAGGATAAAGGGGCACTGCGCTTCTTCCAGCGTTTCTTTTATTTCCAGCAGAAGCGGATGGTCCGTCTCATAGTCTTCAGGTTTGATAAACGCACCGCCTTGGAAGCCGTGCTTGATCAGATAGGCCGCCAGATCCGGAGTGGTACCCGGTTTGTTGCCAGGCGAACCTTTCCTTGGCGTGTGTTTTTGCAGGAACTTTTGAAACGGCTCCGATTGCAGCACGTTCTGCCCCAAATTCAGAAAGATGCTAACGAGTTGCCGATCGTTTTCTGACAACGCTTCGTCTTTTCTGCTGGCGATTGACCAGAAGTCCAGATCGCTTTGCGCCGCCATGCTGGCCCGCATGGCTTCATAGGGGTAGACGGGACCGATCAGGTCACAATCCATAAGGGTCAGTTCATCCAGCGCCTGGATCTGATCCAAACCCAATTGGCTGATGCAGCCCAGATACCCCCGGATGTGGTCCCGTGGTTGTTTGTCCAGAACAACGACCTCGTCGCTGCATGCATTCAGTTCGGCCAGGCCGTCGGAATCGGGCGCACCGTTTGTTACAACCCAGATACGATCGAAATCCGGTCGCAGAGACGCAAGGCAATGCGTGGCGTACCCAAGGACTTCACCCTTTTGAAGTTCCAAATTGTAGATTAACCCGCGCATCACCCCTGCTCCTTTTTTGCCCATGTGCTGAATTGGTTGAGGCCGTCCCTGACGGAGACCTGTGGGGACCAGTTCAGCAGGCGGCGTGCCTTCGAGATATCGGCCAGAGCATAGCGAATGTCGCCGGCGCGGAAATCGCCGGTGACTTGGACGCCGTTGCGCGCGTCCCCGACAAGGCCGATCAGTTGCCGGGCCACGTCGATGATGGTCGCCGCCTCGCCCGCGCCGATATCCACGATCTGATCCGAGAAACTGTCCAGCGCGACGGTGCTGGCAAAGGCGCGCACAACGTCGTCGACATAGACAAAATCGCGGGTGATATCGCCGTCCTCGAAGATGTTGAGCGTCTTGCCCTGCATGATCTGGTCGGCAAAGATCGAGATCACGCCGGTATAGGGGTTCGACATGGACTGCCCCGGGCCATAGACGTTCTGCAGGCGCAGAATGCCGACCTCGGTCGGGGTGCCCCAGAAGGCCTGGGTCAGCAGGTATTCCTGCATCAGCTTGGTCGAGGCATAGATCGAGGCGGGTGCCACCGGGCAGGTATCGGCATTGGTCGGCACCGGTGTCAGGGTTTCGCCGCTGGCCGATTTCGGCAGGAAATCTCCGTTCGACATGTCCTGGCTGGTGCGGGCGACCGCAGGCACAAGGACGTTGTTGGCGTCCACGCAGGCGCCCTCACCATAGACGCTGCGCGAGCCGGCCAGAATGATGCGGCGCACCGGGGTATCGGCCGCGCGCACCGCCTCGATCAGGTTGGTGGTGCCGATGATGTTGACCTCGTTGTACCGGGTCGGGTGGTCAAAGGACTGGCCGGTGCCGGTTTCGGCGGCAAGGTGGAAGATGAACTCGGGCCGGACCTGCGACATGGCGCGCTGCATGTCGTCGCGCGAACGCACGTCGCCCACGATCATCTCCGCGCCCGAGGATTTGGCGATCCTGAAATTGGTCTCGTTCTGGAAATGAACCTGTGGGTGCAGAGAGTCGAAAATCGTGACGTCATGCCCTTGCTGAACAAGTTCAGCGCTCAGCCGCGACCCGATAAAACCCGCGCCCCCCGTGATCAGAATCTTCATTAAGCTATCCACCATGTCTACAGATGGCGCGTCACTAGTTCATTAATACTTCGATTGCAATCGGGGCGCGCATTGCAGCCTGCCGTTCTGCCACGGTGGTTGCAGTATATCTGGCATGTCCCGAGGGGTATGTTTTTGAGGTTCGAAACCGCTGTTCGCCACCCGTTCTTCTTGCTCTGTTCTACCCTCGCCTAACACGCCTTAGACCCAACAGGGTCAAACACCGCGCTCTAAGATGTCGTATTCTTATTGCTCTCCCGAGGCGCGGCGACGTATCGGGCACCATCAGACGATCAGCTCGATCAAGAATGGACCGAGTCTTGCGAAACTGGCCTGCATCAGATCGCCAAGCTGGTCCAGATCGGTGGCCACTGCGGCCTCGACCCCCATGCCGTTGGCCAGATTGACCCAGTTCAGATCCGGTTTGCCAAGGTCCAGCATGTCCATCGCCGTAGGGCCCGGCGTTGCACCGACATTGCCGTATTCGCCGATCAATATCTGGTACTTGCGGTTCGAGATGATGATCGTCGTGCAGGGCAGCCCTTCGCGCGCCTGTGTCCAGAGCGACTGAAGCGAATACATCGCCGAGCCGTCGGCCTGCAAGCTGATCACCCGGCGTTCACCTTTAGCCGCGATGGCGGCCCCGGTGGCCACCGGCAGGCCATCGCCAATGGCCCCTCCGGCCAGATGCAGCCAGTCATGGGCTGGGGCCGCGAAGGTGTGCGGATAGAAAGCCCGTCCATAGGACACGCTTTCATCCGAAATGATCGCATTCTCGGGCATCAAAGCCGCAACTGCCTGCGCCAGACCTTCCGGGCTGCAAGCGCCCGAAGGGGCCTCGGGTCGAGGGCCAGGATCAGGGATCGCGACGGCGGGCGCGTTCAGTTCATCCACCAGTGCCTGAAGCGCGGCTTCGGCGTCCTGATCCGGGCGCGACAGACGAATGAAACGTGCGTCGTCGGCATATTGGGTCGAGGGTTTCCCCGGATACGCAAAAAACCCCACCGGAGGTTTGGCACCGACCAGAATGATGGTCTTGAAATTCGCAAGCGTTTCGCGCGCCAGGTCGGTGTCATAGGGCACCCGCACCAACGGCAGACGCCCGCGTCCCCGCGCCAGATGCGGCGTGACGAAATCTGCCATCAGCGCCGCGCCGGTCGCCTGCGCCACCCGCCAGGCCAGGCTCTGCACCGGGGTCAGCACACCGTGGCCGGCCAGCAGGATCAGGACTTTTTCCTCATCCCGCAGGGTGCGGGCGGCCTGAGCGACTGCCGCAGGATCGATCTGTGCCGGTGCTGGAACCGGCAGCGGCTGGGCAACCCTGCCGCCCTCATTCCAGCTGGCATCCGAAGGCAGGATCAGTGTGGCGATCTGCCCCGGCATAGTTTTTGCCGCCTGAATGGCACGGGCCGCATCGGCCCCGACCTGATCGGATCGCGAACTGGTATGCACCCAGTTCGACACCGTGCGCGCCATAATGTCCGTGTCGGCCTGTAACGGAGCATCGTGCCTGGCATGAAAGGTGGCCTGATCGCCCACGATATTGACTATCCCCGACCGCGCCCTGCGGGCATTATGCAGGTTGCCCATTCCATTGGCCAAACCCGGACCGCAATGCAGCAAGGTCGAGGCTGGTTTGCGCGCTATCCGGAAATAGCCGTCTGCCATGCCAGTGACGACGTTCTCCTGCAGGCCAAGAACGCAGTGCATCCCCGGGATCTGATCCAGAGCCGCCACGAAATGCATCTCGCTGGTGCCGGGATTGGCGAAACAAGTGTCCACACCCGCCCCAAGAAGTGTTCTGACCAGGCTTTCTGCACCATTCATTCTCGCTCTCACCGTTCGAAAAGTCTCGTCTGCACATCAGCCTAGCGGCCTCAGCGGCCGATCAGAACCCGTTATGTGCCTTCAGTAATGCCTTTCCTAACTCCTGAACATGACAGCTTGTCGCCTGGACCGGCAGAGCACGATGAAGAGAAAACCGGCGTGATCGTCGCAAGGTATCTCGACGCCCGCCTTTGATGATCACGATTATTCAGTCTTGCTTGCCTTCGGTTTCATCAACCCATTCTGCACGGGGATTGGCCCCCAATTCCTCCAGTTTCTTCAAAACTTCGGCTTTCCAGCCTGCCTTGATGTTGAGCGCGAGCTGTGACGCCGGTCGGTGGTCAGGCTGAAGGATCGCGTATTCATATCTGAGCGGGTTTTCGAACGGCAAAAACGCAACCTTCCCCTGAGACAGCCCCAATTCACGTTCGGTGGCAAAGGTCAGCGGATCAACGATGGTGCAGCACTGACCCGAACTTACAAAGGGGATCAACGGAAGAAAGTACTGGCAGGTGACCGTCGGTTTGTAGTTTGCAGATTCGTCCTGAAACTCTTGCCGGATCTTACGCTGGAACGGATGGGTTTCGTGCAACCCGCCCATGGGGATCCCGTCCAGATCAGAAATCGTTATGCTTTTCCGGGACGCCAGAGGGTGTGCGCTGTCTATGGCGCAAAAACAGTCAGCCCGGATGAGTTCGGCTGAATATTGCGGTTTTCTGCCGGCAGAGTGTTCAAAATCAGCGAAACCAAAATCGATATTCTGGGTGCCTGCAAGCTCCATGATCTGGGGCGAACTGCGTGTGGACAGCGTGATGCGTATATTGGGGTTTTCCCCGACCGACTGGCTGATGAACCGCGGGAACAGAAACGCCGAAGGACCAGGCATTGTGGCGATGTTCAAACTGCCGGAATGCCCTTTGATCAGCCCTTCCATGGTACTGGAAATCGTCGAAAGCCGATCCAGGATACCCGTAGTTTCCGCCAGAAGGTAATGCGCTTCCGGAACCGGCACCAGACGCCGCCCTTTGCGTTCGAACAACGTAAGGCCCAAGTTCTTTTCAAGGTTCTTCAATGCCAGGCTGATCGCTGGTTGCGTGCGGTTCAGTTTTTTCGCCGTCTGAGAAATGGAACCGGTTTCCATCACTTCGCGAAATACGGCCAGTTGGGTAAGATTCATGCGCTATATATAAGCTAAATTTAAGTTTTGTGAAATATAACAAATTTGTATTTATGTGAATTCCCTCTACGCTGGCGGGATCAAATTTCGGGCAAACCGAATCCGATGATCCACAACTTGGAGGAAACGATGAGACTATCGAAATGCCTGGCAGGCATCGCTCTGGCTGGCGCGCTGGCCGCACCGGCGCTGGCACAGGACCCGACCTTTTTCCGCATCGGTACCGGCGGGGCTGGCGGAACCTACTTCCCCATCGGCGGCACAATCGCAAACGGGATTTCTGCCCCTCCGGGTTCGCGCCCGTGTGAAGAAGGCGGCCAGTGCGGCGTGCCCGGTCTGATCGCGATTGCGCAATCCACCACTGCGTCTGTCTTTAACAATGCGGCCGTTCAAAACGGCGAGTTGGAGGCCGGTCTGGCCGCCGCCGACGTCACGCGCTCGATGTATCTGGGTGAGGGCAAATTCGAAGGCAAACCGCATCCTAACCTGCGCATCGTTGCTAATCTGTTCCCGGAAGACCTGCATCTGGTGCTGCCCGCCGGTCAGACCATCAACGACCTGAGCGATCTGGAAGGCAAACGTGTTGGTATCGCGCAGGCGGGTTCGGGCACTCAGGTGGCCGTTCTGCAGATGCTGGACGCCTGGGGCGTCAACCGCGACAACATGGACGAGGCCGAACTGAACAACAGCCAGAGCGCGGAGCGTCTGGCCGACGGTCAACTGGACGCCTATTTCTATGCTGCGGGCTGGCCGGTCGCCGCGATGGTTCAGCTGTCCTCGACCAAGGGCATGAACCTGCATTCCTTCTCGGACGAGGATCTGGCGAAGATCAATGAGATCATTCCGGCTTATATCCCCTCGGCCATTCCGGGTGGTGTGTACGAAGGTATCGACGGTGAGACTAAGACACCGGCCGTCAGCGCGATGCTGGTTGTATCCTCGGACCTGTCTGAAGATCTGGTCTATCAACTGACCAAGGCCCTGTGGAACGACAACACCCGCAAGCTGCTGGATAACGGCCATGCTAAGGGCAAGCAGATCACTGCTGAGACAGCGCTGGACGGTGTCGAGGCGCTGGGTGTTCCGCTGCATCCAGGTGCTGAGAAGTTCTATAAAGAAGCCGGACTTCTTCAGTAATCCGATCTCAGGAAACTCAAACACCCGGTGCCCCGCCTGGGGCACCGGGTTCTCGAAATACGCGCAATCAGGGGGCCATCATGTCCGAGACACTGAAACTTGATGACCACGAGCTGACAGCCGAGGAACTGGCTGCCATCGAAGAACAATTCGACGAAGGCGCCGCCGTCCGGCAAGTGTCGCCCGCAACCGCCAAGGTTCTGCGAGTCGTCGCTCTGATCTTTGCATTCTATGAATTCTTCACCGCCGGTTTCGGCCTTCCCGCCGATCACTGGCACATGGGCATCTATCTGGCCCTGCTGTTCATTCTGGTTTATGCGACAATACCGATTATCGGGGCCAAAAGCCTCTATGCGCTTAAAGTAAGCCGCTTCCGCATCGGTAACATCCCACTCTACGACTTGGTCTTCATGGCGCTGGGGATCATCGCTGCGCTGTATGTCGGGCTCGCATGGCGCGGCATTCCGTTTCTCGGGATCGAGGAACAGACGTTCCGCATGGGCAACCCCAACACGTACGACGTGATTTTGGGCGTAATCATCATTCTGCTGGTTCTGGACATCGCGCGCCGCACGTTGGGTTGGGTGCTGCCGCTGATCATCTGTGTGTTCATCTCCTACGCCCTGCTCGGCCCCTATTTCCCCGGCCTGCTGCAGCATCCCGGCGTGAATTTCAAAACTTTCGTATCGTCGATGTACTTCCCGCAGGAAGGCATCTACGGCGTCACACTTTGGGTTGTTTCCACAATTGTGTTCCACTTTGTGCTGTTTGGCGTCATTGCCCAGCGCACAGGGCTGGGACAGCTTTTCATCGACAACGCAACCATTTTGGCGGGCCGTTATACCGGCGGTCCGGCAAAAGTGTCGGTGGTATCCTCGGCGTTCTTCGGCACGATTTCGGGTTCTTCGGTGGCCAACACCGTTTCGACCGGCGCGCTGACAATTCCCAACATGAAGCGCCTGGGATACCCCGGCCATTTTGCAGGCGGGGTCGAGGCCGCGTCCTCGGCCGGTGGCCAGATCACTCCGCCGATCATGGGGGCGGCCGCCTTCATCATGGCCGAGTTCCTCGAGGTTCCCTATACAACCATCGTGATCGCGGCGATCTTCCCGGCCATCCTGCACTATGTCGGCGTCTTTGCCGTCGTGCACCTGATGGCACGCAAGCTGAACCTGAAGGGTCTGGCGAAAGAGCAACTGCCGCAGCTCAAGGCTGTCTGGACCGAAGGATGGGCCAATATCGTGCCCCTGATCGGACTGCTGGTAGTGCTGTTCACGGGCTACACGCCGTTCATGTCCGCCTTTTGCGGTATCTCCCTTGCCGTGATCGCGGGCATGTCGCGCCTGAAGCAACCTCCGACACTGATCTATGCGGCGGCGTTCCTTGCCTTCGTGCTTTGGAAGTTCTCGGATGGTGGCTTCGATCTGACCATGACGGCCATTCTTTGCGGCCTGTCAGTGATCGCTACACTGAACCCCCAGAAACGGATCGAAATTCCCGAGATGCTGGCCGCGGTCGAACTGGGCGTGAAATACTCGCTGGCCGTGGGGGCCGCTGCGGCCGCTGTCGGCATCGTGGTGGGTGTCATCAATACCACCGGCATCGGGTTCCGCATCGGTTTCATGGTGACGCAGGGCGCGGGCAACCTGGCGGCGGATCTGTACAACATGATCTCGTTCGGCAGCTTCCAACTGTTTGCTATGGAAGACCTGCAGCTGTTCATCTCGCTGGTGTTCATCGCCATCGTCTGCATCCTGATGGGCGCAGGCATCCCGACCACAGCGTTATACATCATGCTGGTTTCGGTCGCACAGCCCGCGCTGGCGCAATTGGGCGTGCCGCCCATCGCCAGCCACCTGTTCGTGCTATACTACGGTGTCGTGTCCGAGATCACGCCGCCGGTCTGCACTTCGGCCTATGCGGCCGCGGCCATTGCCAATTCCAACCCGTTCCGAACCGGGCTGTCCGCCTTTACACTTGGGCTTGGCAAAGTCATCGCGCCCATGGCCTTTGTCTATGCACCGGTTCTGCTGTTCGTGTCGTCAACCGGGTTCAATCTGTGGGAGTTCACCTACACTGCCGCCAGCTGCATTGCAGGGGTCATCGCCCTGTCCGCCGCCGTGGTGGGATATTGGCTAAAGCCGCTGAACATAGCCTCGCGTATCTTGATGGCATTGGCAGGCGTTATCTTTGTCGCGCCCAGCCTGACCGCTGATCTGATCGCGCTGGCCGTGGCCTCTCCGGTCATCGTCACTCAGATGATCGCCCGCAACCGCAGTCATTCCCCGGCATAACAACATGGCGAAAGAAGTCACCATCATCGGCGCTGGCATCGTCGGCATCTGTTGCGCGTTGTCCCTGCAGGAGCGCGGCATTCCCGTCCGGCTATTGGACAGAAGCGAACCGGGGCAGGAAACCTCGTTCGGAAACGCGGGCGTTGTCTCTCCGTGGTCGATCATCCCGCAAGCCGTGCCGGGGATCTGGAAAAAGCTTCCGGCAATGCTGCTGAACCCAAAAAGCGCGCTGTCTGTCCGGCTTTCGTTTTGGCCAAAGATGGTTCCCTGGGGGATGCGCTTTCTGGGTAACTCCGGCGAAAAGACGGTGCGTGAGATCTCGGATGCGATGGAGCTGTTGTGCCGTCCTTCCATTGATCTGTACCGGCGGCATCTGCAGGGCACCGGTCACGAGGATCTGATCACCGACAGCCTCTATGTCCACGCGTTCCGCCATCCGGAACAGGCCAACCTGGATGGGCTGGACTACCTCATTCGGCGGGAAAAGGGAGGCGACCTCGACCGCATCGATGGCGTCGAATTGCGGCGTATCGAACCTGCGCTGAGCCGTGATTTCAAGGCTGCCATTGTGATCAAGGGTCAGGCACGCGTCACATCTCCGGGACGGTTGGCTGCGGTTCTGGCCGACAAGGCCAGAATACAGGGCGCAGAAATCGTCCAAACCGAGCTAAAAGGGCTGAGCCGTGCGCAGGATGGCGGCTGGCAGCTTGCCACTGCGCAAGGGCTCCTTCATGCCGACAAGGTCGTTCTGGCCGCCGGAGTCTGGTCAGCCGAAATCCTGAAACCCCTTGGCTTGTCGATCCCGCTGGTCGCCGAGCGCGGATATCATGTCGAGTTTCCAACGCCTTCCGCCAGTCTGAACAATTCGGTCATGGATGTGGACGCAAAAGTTGTCGCAAGCTCGATGCAGGGTGGCCTTCGTGTCGCGGGAACAGCCGAGTTCGCAAGCGTCGACGCGCCCGCCGATCCCGGAAAGGAAAAGACACTGACCGCGCAAGCCAAGTCCATGGTTCCGGACCTTGATACAAGCGGCGCAAGGTTCTGGATGGGGCGGCGTCCGTCCTTTCCGGACAGC
Source organism: Ruegeria sp. AN11 (assembly GCF_056536005.1). Taxonomy (NCBI): domain Bacteria; kingdom Pseudomonadati; phylum Pseudomonadota; class Alphaproteobacteria; order Rhodobacterales; family Roseobacteraceae; genus Ruegeria; species Ruegeria sp. AN11. The sequence continues at coordinate 479,109 of NZ_JBQFJD010000002.1, forward strand.
CTTCCCGCAATCGGACCTTTGAACGGAAAAGATGGTCTCTACACGGCGTTTGGCCATTCCCACTATGGGTTGATGATGGCTCCGAAAACCGGCGAGCTTGTGGCCGACATCATCTCCGACCGCAGCCCAAATATCGACCTGGACCCGTTTTCACTGGCCCGGTTTTGAACCTCTGATCTGAAAGGAACTGACGACCATGCCAATTTACGAAGGCGGCCAGAACATCTGCGGTGCCTCGATAGGGGTTTTATGCCTTGAGAGCTATTTCCCCAAGCCTCCGGGTCATATCAAAAACCCGTCCAGCCTGCCGTTTTCGGTGCTATACGAAATGATAGATGGCGTTACCGTCCCGACCCTGTTGAAGAACCCGACCCCGGAACTGCTGGGCCCCTTTATCGCCGGGGCACGGCGCCTTGAGGCCGAGGGTGTACGGGCCATCACCGGCAGTTGCGGTTTTCTGGCGCTCTTCCAAAAGGAACTGGCGGCTGCCGTGTCCGTCCCGGTCTTTGCATCCAGTCTGATACAGGTGCCTTTGGCGTTTCACATGACCGGCGCAAATGCCCCAGTGGGCGTGCTGACCGCAGATGCGTCGGCACTAACGCCGAAACATTTCGAAGGTGTAGGTGCCGCGGGCATCCCCGTCGCGGTACAAGGGCTGGAGGACAGTACCGAATTTGCCGAAGTGATCCTGCGCAACACGCGAACGCGTATGGACACTGATCTAATTGAAGTTGAAGTCATGCAAGCGGTTCACAACCTGAAGCGGAGGGACCCGGGCATCCGATCATTGGTTCTGGAATGCACCGATCTGCCACCCTATGCCGCGCGGATTCAGGAAGAACTGCAGCTTCCCGTTTTTGACCTGACGACACTGGCGCAGATGGCGCATACCGTAAGCACGCGCAGTTCGTATTCAGGGATCATGCCCTGGTCTTAAAGACCATAAGGCACACTATTGGACGTGCCCAAAAGCACGAGATGGCGACGTTACAAGTGTCGGCGGCTTTCGCTGATACATAAAAAAGACGCGGGCATCCCAACAGTTGTGATCCCGACGGATGGGCAAAACCTGTTTGCGTGTTCGCGGCAGGCCCTCGGAAACAAGTCCGGTCCGGACAGGCTGTCCGACACCGCATTGACACCCGGCCCCGGCAGAGATGATCGAAGTCAGAGTGTCCCACGGAGCGGATTTGCATCGCTGGAAGGGGAACAATCGGCTACTCTGAACGCAAAACTGCCGAACCTTGGAGACCTTCTTGCGGAGACGAATGCCAAATCTGACGTGCGACAAGACCTCGAAACGACGAGTTTCAACTCTGGCCTATGCCCTGCTGCTTTGGGTTTGCTTTCATGGGGTATCCACCGCTCAGGTTAACGACCCCGCGCAGTTGGCGGCCGCTGCGGATTGCATCCAAAAAGCGATCTCAGGGAATCCTCAGATCGACGTTGAGATTGAATTCGAAGTTGGTCCAGCCGGCGACATCGTGGGACTGCCGGTGATGACCGCGCCGGCGGCCGCCCGGTCCGCGCATCGTCAGTTCTACTTTTTCTTCGCGTCTGCGCTGGAGGGTTGCGCGCCGTTCCGGGATGGCATGGAAGGCAAACTATACAAAGCCAAGTACAGCCAGGGCAACCTGACCTTAACCGGTGCGCCAGCGGCACAGACCGCATTGCTCCAGGAAGCTCCGCCTGCGCTGAAACAGCTTCCGCCGCTAAGACCGCTCCCCCCGCTGAAACCGGTTCCGGAAAATGGCACTGCAGAATCGGAAGCTGCTTTGGCGCTGGACAAACAGGCGAGCCGCGACATTCAGGCCCGGCTGAGTGTTCTGGGCCATGATCCGAATGGAATAGACGGTGTTATGGGTCGCGGGACCAGAGGGGCAATACAGGCGTGGCAGGCCAGCCGGGGTTTTCCGGCAACGGGTTACCTTTCAGCCAGCCAACTGGTAGCACTCAGGATCCAGTCGGAAGCGCAATTGCAATCCTGGCTGGCGTTTCCCGACAACAGCGACCTCTACAACCCTCCGCCCCCGATTCCGATTGGGCCAACGGAAATGTCGGGGAACTGGCGTTTCACAACAACTTGCGGAACCCGCAGCAAAATCGGACAGCAGAAAATTACGGGCGCAATGAAGGTCAGACATGTCGGTGGCGGCAATTACACGGGCCAGGTGAAAACCTCGCAAGGGTTTACTGGGCGATTCAACGGCCGGCTGTCGGGGCGTCGAATGTCGGGTGAGATTAATTATGGCTTCCTGTTGGGGCGTGTTCGCAGCAACGGGGTTGTCGCGGACCAAAAACTGGCAATCAGCGGGCGCGATTCAAACGGTTGTTCGTTCTACGCGGCAAAAACCAGTTAGTACTGTTTTGACTTGGACTGGTTTCAACCGTCTTCACCAAACCTGACTTGCCACACGTTCTCGCACTGATGGTTGGGTCGCAAAGGCTGTCGTCTGACACAGACGAGACACCGGAAACCGCGCCTACATTCCGGGATGTCTGGCTGTTTACACATGCCGATCAAGGCGGACGCGCATCCCTGGCAGCCATGAAGGAATGGCTGTCGGGTATTCCGTGGCCAAATCCGACATAACAACTGCCGTTGGTCAGCGTTCAGGCCGTCATGTTAGTTTCCCGGTTGAACGTCTGGAAGTCGCAGGGATTGCCCAGCCGGACACCGTCCTTTGCAACGTTGTCCACTGTACACTTGGCAAGCGGCGTGTTCGAACCGCCAGTCTGCAACAGGGTGGCAAGCCACTCCATTCATCGTCCAAAGCAAAACGACGGCGATATGAGCGGCATTTGCGGTGGCTGATCGAAGCCGGCGATGAAAACCGAGTTCGCTTCCGAGCTTTGGCGTGATTTACGCGTCTATAAGGCAAGAGATTTCAACAAGGGTCGCCCAAGCCTTGCCGTACAGATTGAACGACTTCACGAGGGCTTTCGTCACTTTGCCCCTTCGCCATCAACCGGAACACCCAACCCGATTTTTTTCCGGCCCATGACCACAGATGTTCGAAAGCGACGGACGTTTGAATTGTCGAAAAACAGCCGCTTCGTAAGTTCTTGAAAATCATCCATGTCCTTTGCAGTGCAGACCAGACAGAAGTCGGCGTCTCCTGTGATGTAATAGCACTGCTGGACCATGGGCTCGGACTGCACCTGACGCGAGAACGCGTCTATCTGATCCTGACGTTCGCGCTCCAGTTCAACCATGACAATAAAGCTCATCGCGACGCCAAGTTTTTTAGCATCAACAATCGCCACTTCGGACAGAATAGCACCCGAGGTTCTGAGCGCCTTCAGACGCCGTTGTACGGATGCGACAGACAAGCCCGTCTCCGACGCAAGGGCTTCGAGGCCCATCTTTGCATCGGCCTGCATCAGTTGAAGCAGCTTTCGGTCAAACTGATCGAGTTTCACACCATACCTTCATCATTTAGAGAAAATTTCCCGCAAATTTGGCAAATTTGACCATAATAGATCATCGTTTGCGCGTACAACTCTCTCCATGAAAAACTCAAAGATACTCGACGTCGCAAAACCGCTGGCTCTGCTTGCTGCATGCCCTGCCTACAGACCAAGCCCCTTGGAGACCCGCAGTTTCCAGGGAAGACCGATGCTGATCAAGGACGAAACCGGCAGAATGGGCTTGGGCGCGTTCAAAGCCCTCGGTGGTGTTTATGCTGTCGCCAAGCTGATCGAAGCGCGCGTTGGCCACCCCGTAGAAGCAAACGCCTTTCTGGACGACATTGTAAAGGGCATCGCACGCTCGATGACTTTTGTTTGTGCCAGCGCAGGTAATCACGGCATGGCTGTGGCCGCTGGCGCGCGTCTGTTTGGAGCAAAGGCCCGCATTCACCTCGCCGAAACGGTGCCCGAGGACTTCGCCATTCGTCTACGGGACAAGGGCGCAGAGGTAGTTCGGTCCGGCGACGACTACGAGGAAAGTGTTGCGGAAGCCATTGCCGATGCCGAGGCAACCGGCGCCATCCACCTCGCCGACGGCTCCTGGCCCGGATACACCGAACCTCCCCGGCTGGTCATGGAAGGTTATACCGTCATTGCCGAAGAAATACAGCACGCGCTGGAAACTGCCGGAACCTGGCCCAGCCATGTATTTTTGCAGGCTGGCGTTGGCGGCCTGGCCGCAGGGGTCGCTTACATGATCCGGTCCAACTGGCCGGTTCAGCCAAAGATCATAGTCGTCGAACCGGATGCCGCGCCTTGCCTCAAGAAAAGCGTCATGGCGGGTGAGATCTTCACTGTCGAAGGACCCGTGTCAAACATGGGGCGGCTGGATTGCAAGACGCCGTCCATGTTGGCCCTGGATATTTTGAAACAGTGCGCCGATGATTGGGTTACGGTCAGTGACCAACAGGCTTTGGACGCCGTAAAACAGGCCCAGGACCTGGGTTTCTCTACGACACCTTCCGGTGCGGCAGGTTTGGCAGCCTGCTTGATGGTTGAAGCCGACCTGCCGCTGATCATCCTGTCCGAAGGAAGTGTGGCCGATGCTTGACCTCACCGCATTTCGTCGGGATTTGCATGCCAACCCGGAAACCGGTTTCGATCTTGACCGGACCTCTGGACAGATCGCAGCAGCGTTGGAAGACGCAGGGCTTGAAGTCACCCGTGGGGTTGGCCGGACTGGTCTCGTCGCGACCCTGCGACGGGGTCCCGATGAAACTGCGATCGGCTTTCGTGCCGATATGGACGCCCTGCCGATACATGAGGCGACAAACTTGCCCTATCGCTCGCAAGCGGACGGCAAGTTTCATGGATGCGGGCACGATGGTCACAGTACCATGCTGCTTGGGGCCGCGCTGGAACTTGCGGCGGATCCCAATATTAGTCGGACCATTCACTTCATCTTTCAGCCGGACGAAGAAAATGGAAATGGGGCCGCCGCGATGATTGCGGACGATTTGTTCGACCGCTTCCCCATGGCCGCAATCTTCGGCCTTCACAACATGCCGGGAATGGAGCTTGGTCATTTCGCCACGCAGGCAGGGCCATTCTGTGCGTTTGAGGATAATTTCGAAATCCATATTCAGGGTCGGGGCGGGCACGCTTCCATGCCCGAAAAAGGCATCGATCCGATTGTGGTCGGGGCCGCGATTGTGCAGCAATTGCAATCGATCGTCTCTCGCTCGCTTCCAGCCAGCGAACACGCCGTGGTTTCCATCACCGAATTCCTGACGGACGGTGCGCGCAATATCCTACCCAGCAATGTAACACTGCGCGGGGACTGCCGAGGGTTCACCGGGGATGTGTCTGAAAGCATAGAACGCAGAATGCGCGCGATTGTGACCGGTGTCAGCGCGGCGCACGCTGCAGAGGCGCAAGTTGATTACTCGACTTCATTCCGGCCGCTGGTGAACGACGACAGGGCAACCGATTGTATTTCAGGCGCGGCCCGTGACGTTGGTAGAATAAACGATACTTATGGCCGGGTCGGTTTTTCGGAAGACTTTGCCGGGTTTCTTGCACATCGTCCGGGGGCATTCATCCTGATGGGTAACGGGGTTGAGGGGAACAATGCGATGCCGCTTCACAACCCGTCATATGATTTCAACGATGATGCTATCCGCCATGGAATTGCGTTTTGGACCAACCTTGCACGGCGGGACTTCTGATACGGAAGCCTGTGTTCAAGCACACGATCTGAACGGCGGCATTGTTTCGCCGATCCTATATTGGTGATACGTCAGGCCTATGAAACGCTTCCGGATGAAGCGCAGGCATCCAATGATTACGGCAACCATTACAAGGGCCGCCAAAGCGCGCCGCCGAGAAGTTTATGTTGGGCCGGGTTAAAAAGGCGCATCGAAGCCCTTGACCCGTTAACAAAGTGGGCTTCTTCATTGAAAGAATATTTCCTAGGATGTCACCGTAAATTGTAACGAGTGTGTTGAAAGCTAAGCTAACAGGGAGATGCCTGTTGTTGGAGCGCAGACATTGCGCCCTGCCAAGACGGCAAGTGAAACCATCGAATGTCCGATATTGCACTTTGGCTTGAGAAACACAGTTTGACCAAGTACGCCAAGGCGTTTGCCGAGCATGAAATCGAGCTAAGCGATCTATCCGAATTAACGGACCAGGATCTTGTCACGATCGGACTTCCCCTTGGTCCGAGACGGCGTTTCCTGAAAGCGGTTCGTGTCGATGCAGAGGCCGGGCAAAGCCAGCCCAAGGGTCCTGACGGCCCGACAATCGTGGCCGAGCGCCGGCAGCTTACCGTAATGTTCATCGATCTGGTCGGGTCAACTGAAATTGCCCAGCGCGTCGATCCCGAAGATCTGGCGGAGGTACTTCGGCTTTTCAAGGAAACATGCGCTGCGTCCGTTGCGGCCTTTGACGGCCATATTGCAAGTTATTATGGCGATGGAATCATGGTCTTTTTCGGGTTTCCTCACGCCCATGAAGATGATGCAGAGCGTGCCGTTCGTGCGGGGCTTCGCATTATCCAGGAAGTGCCGGATATCCGCACCCACGCGAAACTGAATGTCAGAATAGGGATAGCGACCGGATTGGTCGTCGTTGGTGATTTGCGCGGCGAAAAAATGTTTGAGGATGGAACCGCCATGGGCGAGACGCCCAATCTGGCCGCCCGTCTGCAGACTATGGCGGACCCGGGAACGCTGATCGTCGCTCCTAGCACGCAACAATTGGCGGGCGACGCTTTCAACTACGTTCTGCGCGGCGCATTCAAACTCAAGGGTTTCGCCAAGGAGGTTGAAGCCTGGCAGGTTACCGGAACGCGGGAAACCGTCAGCCGCTTTTTGGCCTTGGATGACGAGTTGCTCAAGCCTTTGGTCGGCCGCACCGCAGAGTTTGAGACCCTGAACGAAAAGTGGCAGTTGGCCACGAGCGGTAAGGGACAGGTTGTGCTGGTGTCAGGCGAGCCTGGAATTGGCAAGTCGCGATTGGTTGAGGAATTACGACAGAGTATCGCGGGGGTGCCGCACACTCAAACTCGATACCAGTGTTCGCCTTACCATTACGCAAGTGCATTTTATCCCCTCATTCGCCAACTCGAAATTGCGGCGGGACTCCGTTCCGACGATTCAAGCGACGTAAAACTCAAAAAAATCTCTGCCGTTCTTGGCGATCAGACTGACCATGCCTTGAAGTTGGCAGCGTCGCTTCTGTCCGTTCCATTTGAAGATCAATTGGGCCCGTTGAATCTGACTCCGCAGCATCTCATGGAGCAGACGCTGGAAATGCTGCTGAGCAATCTGACGGCAGTGGCCGGAGAAAAACCGCTGCTGTTCCTGTTCGAGGATGCGCATTGGATTGATCCGACGACCAAGCTGTTGCTGGATCGGATCGTGGACCGGATTCATGACCTTCCGGTGCTGGTTGTCATGACATTCAGACCCGAGTTCGACCCGGGCTGGGCGCTGCAATCAAATCTTTCGAAAGTGGTTTTGAAGCAGTTGGATTTCCATCAGGTCAAGAACATTGTGGATGAAGTCGCCAAAGGCCAGCCGATCTCGGACGAGATGTATGAGGTGGTTGCGGCCAGATCCGACGGTGTGCCTCTATACGTGGAAGAAGTAACCAAAGACCTTCTGGAATCCGGCGGTTTGACCGAAGGAACAGACACGTATTCAATGGGTCTGGTTTCTCCGGCGAACTCGGTTCCCAGTGCCTTGCACGATGCGTTGATGGCGCGCCTTGACCGGTTGAGTTCGGCCAAGGAAGTGGCCCAGATCGGAGCTGTCATCGGACCTCAGTTTTCGTATCCGTTGATCGCCAAGGTGGCCCGCATTGAAGATACCGCGTTGCGCGCGGGTTTGGAGCTTTTGTTGGATGCAGGGATAGTCACGGTTTCTGATGCCGATGATCATGAAACCTTCAGCTACCGTCACGCGCTTATTCGCGACACCGCCTACAACAGTCTTCTGAAAAGCGAACGCCGTGTTTTGCACGCTCGTGTTGCCCGAAGACTGGAAGACAAGGAGGTTCATTCGGGTGATGCCAGCCCGGAAATTCTGGCACACCACTACACGATGGCGGGCATGAACAAGGAAGCAATCGACTACCGGCATCTTGCGGGCCAGCGCGCGGTTCAACGATCCGCCAACATCGAGGCAGGTACACAATTGTCCCTGGCGATTGAGCAGTTGGCGGAACTGAGCCAAAGCACCGATCGGGACCGAAAAGAAATCGAGATACAGGTTCTCAGGGCAGGTGTTTTGCGATCAACGGCTGGTATTGCCGCTGATGAAACCGGTTCTGTCTACTCAAGAATACGCGACCTTTGTGAACGCGTTGAAGAGACAGAACACTTGTTCCCGGTTTTGAACGGTTTGTATTCCTTTCATTTGGTGCGTGCCGAGTATGATTTGGCCAGAAATGTTGCCGGGCAATTGCTGGATCTGGCGCATTCGACTGGCCAGACGCAACATCAAATGGTGGCACACCGGGCGATGGGCGCGGTGCTGTTCCATATCGGGGAACTGGACCCGGCCTGCACGCATCTGAGCAAGGCGCTGGAACTCTACAGCCGGGAACGCGATGGGCATCTGGCATTCATTTACGGATCGGACCACGCCGCGATTACCTCATGTTTCCTGAGCCTTGCGATCTGGATGCGTGGTGCGCCGGACAAGGCGCTTGAAGTCCAGAAAAAAGCGGTCGCTGCCGCAAAGGACCTTCAGCACGCCCACAGCATCGCGCAGTCGCTGACCTACCTGTGCATGCTGCATCTTCTGCGCCGCGAACCGGAACAGGTTATCGAGGTTACTGATCAACTTGAGCAGCTTTCCTCCAAGCACTCTTTCACATTCATGTCTTTGACGGCATCCCTCTGGCGAAGCTGGGTGGATGCCCATATTTCACCCCAGCCGGAAACGATCCGCGCATTACGCAAGGCATCAGAAGCATGGTGGGCCAGCGGCGCGGGAAACTACAAGCCGTTCTTTCTTACCTTGGTTGCGGAGCTCACGCTGAAATCCGGCAACCGGGAAGGTGCGCTGGATTGCCTCGCCGAAGCACGCAAACACCACGGACTGACCAATGAGGGATGGGCCCAAGCTGAGACGGAACGGGTCTATGCCCTCGTATCTTCAGAGAATGGGGTCGCTGAAAACGAGTTTCGTGTGGCTTTGGAGGTCGCGCGACAACAGAATGCAAAGATGTTCGAACTTCGAACGGCATTGGACTATGTCAAGCACTGCCAAAAACACGGTCGAGCTGGCATTCCCACTTCCGATCTTCGTGCCGTTTTGCAAACGGTCACGGGCGGAGAGCATACAATTGACGTGAGCGATGCCTTGAAATGGCTTGATGAAACAACCGTCGGCTAACGCTCATCTGCTCAAGGTGACACGGACGGATAACCCGTCCCTTGCGCCTCCTAGGTTCGAGAGGCTTCAAACGCCACCCACGCTTTTTCAAAGGCGTTGAAATCGAACCCAGATTGACGCGCGGGCACCAGGATCAGCTTCTCAGTTTCAAGTAACTTGATGATCGCCTGCTCAAGCACGTCCACCACCTCGGGCGGAACCACCAATGCGCCATGCCGGTCTGCATGCACAAGGTCCCCGTCCCTGATTGAAAGTCCGAAGATCGACACCTGCGTTCCAACCTCTTTCACGTGCACGAAACCGTGGCTTGGCCCGACCGAGCCCGCCACAACCGGAAACCCGTCGGGCAAATCGCCGAGGTCGCGCATAACCCCGTTGGTTAATGCGCCACTGATGCCAAAACCCTTGTGGATCGTGGTGTTGATCTCACCCCAATAGGCGCCGATGCAATGCGGGTAATCCGTATCCTCGACCACGGTCACGACCGGACCGGTCCCCGAAGCCATGTGCCGGTAGTAGTCCATCCGGCGCTTTCGGATCACCTCCGGAGCCTCGGTCGGCGGGTTCACGGCGGCAATCTTCGCGGTGCGTGCATATCCCACCATCGCGCCCGCACCGGGATCAGAGCACAACATCGTGCCCCGGGTGAAATCATTGAACCCACGTTTGCCCTGCGCCACTTCGATGGCGTTGCAAACCGTGGGGGTATCGACCTTTTTCAGCAGGTCCAGCAGGGACTTCTTCATATCGCCTCCAGCCAGCGGGTCAGAGCCGCCGTGGTTTGTTGCGGTTGTTCCAAAGTCGGCAGGTGACCAGCCCGTTCGATAACCTCGAGCCGGCTCTGCGGCATCAGCGCGTGCATCATTTCGTGCCGCGATACCGGACATAAGGCATCGTCGCGCCCACACAGAACAAGGGCTTCACCGTGGAAGTTTTGCAGCGTTTCGCTTTGGTCTGGCCGATCTCGCAACGCTTTGGATTGATTGACAAAGACATCGGGACCAAGACCCTCTGCCATATCCATGCAAAGGTTCAGAATTGCAGCTTTGTCCGGGCCATCGGTCAGATAATTGGGTTTCATCTCGTCCGCCATCACGATGCGCAGGTCTCCTCGTTCGACAGCGGCTATCTGCGGACCGCGCCTAGCTTTGACCTCATCCGTTTCGGCCAAATGGTTGGTGTCCATCAGCGCCAGGCCCACCACACGGTCCGGTGCCTGCCGCAGGATTTCCATAGCCACGATACCGCCCATTGAGAGCCCTGCCACAGCAAACCGTTGCGGCGCGCAGGCCAGCACGTCTTTGGCAAGAGCCGCCATCGTGTCACGGCCCCCGATTGGCGCAGTCAGAATTGGAACCCTGCCCGACAAAGCCGCGATTTGGGCGCTGAATAGCCGCGCGTCACACATCATCCCGGGCAACAGAACAAGTGGCGTCATTTGACCAGTGCGGTCCCTTCGGCAAGCGCGCCCAGCTTGGCATAGGCTATGTCCGGGTCGACCGCGCCGAAGCCGGCAAAGGTGCCAAAGCCGCAATCCGATCCCGCAATCACCCGGTCGCCCCCTACGATATCCGCAAAGCGTTCAACCCGCTGCGCGATCAGTTCAGGATGTTCGACAAAGTTCGTCGTGGTGTCGACGACGCCTGGCACCAGAATCTTGTCGGCTGGAATTTCGGCTTTGCGGTCACGAAACACGGTCCATTCATGGGCATGGCGCGGGTTCGAGGTTTCGAACAGCACATAGCGCGACTTTGTCGACATCAGTGTCGAAAACACCTTGTCCATGCCGATATCGCAGCAATGCGGACCTTCATAATTGCCCCAGCAAATGTGAACGCGCACCTTGTCGGCCGGCACATCCTGCAACGCGTGGTTCAGCGCCTCGACATGCATGTTGGCGATTTTCAGGAACTCATCGTCGGACAGACCGGTGAACAGCATATGCCGCGACAGCGCAAGATCGGGGCAATCCAGTTGCAGATCAAGACCGGCACCAACAATGGTTTCGTATTCCGCCTTCATCGCGTCGGCCAGCGCTGCCAGATAGGCCTCGCGCGTTGGGTAAAAGTCGTTTTGCAGGAACAGGGATATCACCCCGGGGCTGGCCGCGTTCATGAAGCCGCGCGCCACCCCGTGTTCGGCCATCGCCGCCTTGAGATTGGCAATATCCTTCTGCAACTCATCTTGGCCTTTTGAACGCACCTCGCCCACACACATGGGCCGGGCATATTGCGGGGTTCCGCCGTCATTCGCCAGCCGCTGCAGAAAGCCCGGGAACATCTTGAGGTCCGCTGGCGCGTTGCGCGGGCTGTCACCGGAAAAGCCGGTGTAGCGGTCCTTGACATAGGTGGCGTACGAGATTTTCGAGGTTTCACCGTCCGATACGATATCAATCCCGGCCGCCGCCTGTTTGCGCACGGTATCGGACACGGCTGCGGTCATGCAGGTGTCAAATTCGGTCTGATCGAACGGCTCCTCCCGCTCGCGTGCGAAGATGAAGTCCACGACCTCCTGACTGCGCGGCAGGCTTCCCACGTGGGTGGTCAATATGCGGGTCATTTGTTCATCTCCCTATAAAACTCAGTCCCGCGCCGGGACGGATGCCCGACGCAGGTTCTATTTGGCGCGCCCCAACCGGAAGGGGAACGCGCGCTGGCACCATTAAGCACCCGTCCAGGTCGCCCCGGCCGGATCATCGGTTGCAGTGATCCGGTACAGGCCCGCTTCGCCGGTCATCGAAGGCTCGGCGCTGTAGCTTTCGCCAGGCAAGGCCAAGGCAGTGTCGCCGTTCGACAGGGTGGTCTCAACATCGTTGATCCGGATGCGCCAGTGACCGCTTGCGGGCATCAATACGACCGGTTTTTCAGCCACGACCGCCTCGGTCACGGCCGAGCCGCGTGTCAGAAAATCAACCTCGAACCCGGGCTTGTCCTTGATCAGACCCTTTTCGCCGATCACAACCGCCGGCTTGTGCGCCGCCAGTGCCATCAGGTCCCAGTAGCGGGCGACATACTTGCCGATCACCGCGTCGACGGGAACCTCGGGGTACGCTTTCAGTTCTTCTTCGGTCAGCAGCGGCATAGGCTGGACGTTGTGCGGCAGGTCCTCGCCCTTCTTGCGGTCGTACAGAACACCGTTATTGCCCAGCATCAAACCGTGTGCCTGCGCGTCCTCGATCACCTGCGGTGCCCAGGTCACGCCGCCACCGGCATCGTCGCCACCCAGCATCGACATGATCATCCCATAGTCCTGGCCCACATTCTCGAAGCCGCGGAAGATGCCCGTCGGGATGTTGAAGATGTCACCTTCCTCGGCGATGAATTCGCCTGCAGTGCCATAACGGCCCCAGAAGAACCGCCACCGGCCTTTGGCAACAAAGAAAACCTCGGCCGTGGTGTGACTGTGCAGCGAGTTGCGGCATTTCGGGGGCTGCCCCGCTGCGCCGATGTTGAACCCGATCTTGTCGGTGATGTGGACGTGCTGGTCCGGGCTTTCGCTGACGCCGCCACCGATAATGGTAAAGTTTTCTTTCTGGTCCGAGCCCGGCGTGTGGGCGTCGATGAACGCGGTTTTACAGGGTTTCAGCTCGCCATAGCGGACAATGCGGCTTTCGATGGTACTCATATCTTTCTTCCTTTTGCGGTGGGTTTGATCGGATCAAACCGTTCCACCCGGCGGGCGATTGTTCAGCCGCCGGGCGCGCAGGCTGGCGCGGTGGGCGTGGTAACGCCGCATCGCCTGCCCGGCATCCAGATTTGAGATACGGCACGGCATGCTAGAGATCGCCAGTTTTCAAAAGGATCTGTTTCCAGATCGATGTTTCGTCAAAAAGGGTGTATTCCCTGCGCAGACCCCAGGGGCCGAACTCGGCCTGGCTGATACCCAGAACAAAGACCTCGGCCCCGGTTGGAACGCCAAAGACACCCCAGCCGTCGTGCTTGCCGTGCAGCGTCCAGCGGATCGCGGCGCGCGGCGGCATCATCGGATCGTCGCGGCCAATCTGATGGTGAATCTTGAATTCTGCATTCGGGAACGAGGCGCGCAGGCCCATCCAGAACCGGTCCACTGGCCCCCAACTATGTCCTGTGGTGCCGCCGGGATACTCCGACAGGACGGCGCGGTCATACTCTGCCTCGATCACACCCATGTCCGCATTCATGATACGGGTCAGGATATCCGCGTATTTTTGACCCCACTCGTTGTCATTTCCATGCCCTTTGTAAGGGCCGGGCTTGTCATTTGCGGGCGTGTAGGGTTGCACGCAGGCGTCTGGCCCACCTTCACGGGCGATCAGGTCTCGGGCGTATTCCTTGGGATCCCAGCCCATCTGCTGGACAATCGCGCTCTGGTCTCGGATCAGCCATTCGTCGTTGATCTGGTTGTTGATGGCGTGGCAATCGGCAAGAATTCGGTAAACCAGCTTTTTCCCTGTGGCCTTACCGTAAACGCCATCGCCCAGATGGGTCGCCGTTGACAGCAACCGGTGCGAGGACAGCATCCCTTCTTCCGGGGTTCCGGACCAGATCACATCCTCGCCCAGAAGCGTACGGTCGGGAAACTCGGCAAGGGTGGCCATCGTGGCGGCGATAACGCCCTGATTGCCAACCACAACCGATCCCGGCGAGCGCACCACGATGTCCGGCGCGTAATAGTGATGCAGCGTGGCAATACCGCGATCCTCCCAGATCTCCTTGGTGATGCCGATGATGTAATCGGGAAAGTCTTTGAATTTGGGATCAAACCCCTTCATGTCTTCCATCCTTCAGGTATGCGGGCCGAGCCGCGAACAATAAGAGGTCCGTCAATCTCGACCCGGCGCGGACTGACATCAGGATCTTCGATTTTGCTGAGCAGAATATCGACGGTCTCAGCGACCATGCGGTTGGCGGGTTGGCGAATGGTGGTCAGGTTGTACGCCGGCCATGACGCCACGGCGACATCGTCATATCCGATGACCGAAACGTCGCCCGGGACATTCAAACCCAACTCGAACCGCAGCGTGTCCATCACGGAAATGGCCATGTGATCGTTGGCGACAAACACCGCATCAGGCGCATCGGAGTCGAACATCTTAAGCGTCGCTTGCCGGGCTTCTTCGGCCACAAAATTCCCGATTTCGCGGGCGTGCAGCGTGACCCCAGCCTCCTTCAAGGCCGCTACGAACCCTGCTTCGCGATCCCTCTGGGTCGAAGCACCTTCCCATCCCGCGACGTAACCGATCTTTTGGTGCCCGCCGGCCAACAGGAACTCGGCGGCCTTTCGTCCTCCGGCAACGTTGTCGGACGTAACTGACGACATGGCAGTATCGTCCTGTGCCCGATTGAACAGCACCATCGGTACGCCTGCGGTTCGGCAGCGGTCGGACAGATCCGACGACAGTGCAACCGAGGCCGCGATGATCCCGTCGACCTGAAAGTCGAGTATTTCCTCGACCACATTGTCGATATTTCCAGCCTGATGCGAGGCCATGAAAATCAGCACGTGGTACCCACGCTCCTGCAGCGTGTTTGTCAGCTTTTCCAGTGCCTCAGGATAGAACTGATTGTTCAGATAGGCGACGACAAGCCCGATGATCCGGCTTTTCCCGGACACCACGGCGCGGGCCAGAACGTTCGGGCGATACCCCAGTTCCTTGGCGGCCTTGCGCACCTTTTCCACGGTTTTCTTTGATGCCGATGCACCAGGGGTGAAGACCCGGCTGACCGCAGATTGGCTGACCCCTGCGAGGCGGGCGACTTCCAGTGATGTAACCTTGTGTGTCGCCATCAGTCCGCTGTCCAACCCCCGTCAACCATCAGCGCCGTGCCGGTCACCAAGGCCGATGCATCCGACGCCAGATAAACCACCGCCCCCATGATGTCCTCAATCTCACCCGGGCGACCCAGCTTGATCTTGTCCAGAATCCAGGTTCGTTTGTCCGGGTCGTCGAACGTGGACCTGGTCAGGTCGGTCAGGATGAATGTGGGACAGATGGTGTTGACGCGGATCTTTGCGGACCCGAACTCCAGCGCCATCGCCTTGGAGAACCCCTCGACCGCGAATTTCGAAGCGCAGTACACGGCGCGTTCGCGGCCCCCGACATGACCCATCTGGCTTGAGATGTTGATCAGCGAACCGGGGCGGCCGGCTTCCAACAACCCTTTGGCAACGGCTTGGGTCAGGAAATAGGCCCCTTTGACATTAACGCCCATGACTGCGTCAAAACCATCCGGTTGCGTGTCCACAGCCTTGCTGTGGCGGGCAAGGCCGGCCGAGTTCAGCAAAATGTCGAAAGGTCCGTTTTGCGCCACGGCCGCGGCTGTGGCTGCAACGTCCGAGACGTCCAGCTCAAGTGTCTTGGCTGACCATCCGCGCGCTGACATCTCATTCGCGATGTCTTGCAACGCGCCAACGCGGCGCGCTGCCAATGTGACCTCAGCACCATGTTCCGCAAGGGCTACAGCGCAGGCCATGCCGATGCCAGATGAGGCGCCGGCGACCAGAGCGCGCTTGCCGCTCAGACTGAAACTTGGGGTGCTGGGGAATTGGGGCATATCAGACCTCGCCGACCGGGAACGGAATTGTGCCCGGAACACGTGCCTTGTTGAACTCGCGCAGGCGGGCAAAGACATCTACGCCCAGTTGGCGGTAGGCGTCCAGCAGATCGACCATCACCCAGTTTTCGCGGATCAGGCCATCCTCGAGCCGCCAGAAATCAAGGCTGCGCATGGTGATACGTTTGCCGGACGGCGCAATTCCCATCCAGCCATCATGCGTGACGGTCTGGATCATGTCCGGCCAACCGGTCACGGCGGCATAATCACCATCGCCAAAGAAGTGGTAGGTGATTTCATCGACGTATTTGCCGCGGTCGGGCATACCGTTCAGAAAGGGGATCTGGTGCCAGTTGCGGAAACCCGCGATGCCGCGCCCGGTTCCAATCCCGGCGGGGCCGTACCAGTTCATGCGCGGATGCCAGAACTTCTCCATCTCCATCACTTCGGGTCCACCCTGGCTGGGATGTTTCTTCAGATGGTCCAACATGTCGACGATATGGGCGCATGAGGTGTTTGACCTCGCTTCATCCCACGGACCTGGCACCATCCCGTCCAGCGTCGCTGGGCCGGGAATACAGAACTCCAGCCCCAGTGACGGAGCCATCGGCCAGGCCTTGGCCTGCATCATCACTTCAGGGATGTCCCAGAGCGTCTGGATTTCCACAACCTTGTCGCCTTCGAAGCGGTAGAATTCGTGGAACCGCATATGGGTCAGATGCCCCGTCGGCGGGATGTCCAGCCAGGGGGCGACGAAGGTGCCAACGTAGTGGCCGCCACAGCCGACCCAATCATTGCCCTGTTCGGTCCCGCCACCCATGACGATCCAGTCACGCCGCTCCAGATCGGGCATGGATCTCAGCAGCGGCGCGTAGCAAGTGTCATAGAGTTCCTGCGGTCCGGTTAGGTCACCAAACGGGTGCGGCATGTGAACGATGGCATCCGGCGCGATCACCGCACCCAATGCCGCGCGAACGCCGGTTTCATCGAAGTTGAACATGGCCTCGCGCAGAGGCGCGATCAGGGCCTTGTGGGTAGAGTGTTTGTCCATTGCGAAATCTCGCATTGCTTTTACTGCTTACTTCAGAAATTCCGTGACGCCCGGGCCAACCCCGGGCGCTGGTTTGACAGCGATTTCCGCCGCGCCTGTCAGGAGGCCTCGGCCGTCTCGCGATACACAGCACCCTCGCCATATGGCACGTTGATGCCGCCAAAACGGCGGACGCGGATGTTGCACTGTTCGGCGTGGCCGACAAAACCTTCCAGCATGCAAAGCCGCGAACCGTATTCGCCGACCATTGTTGCGGCCTCGTCGGTCAGAACCTTCTGATAGCTGTGGGTTTTCAGGAACTTGCCCACCCAGAGGCCGCCAGTGTAACGCCCGGCTTTCTTGGTCGGCAGCGTGTGGTTGGTGCCGATCACCTTGTCGCCATTGGCCACGTTGGTGCGTGGCCCGAGGAACAGCGCGCCGTAGCAGGTCATGTTTTCCAGGAACCAGTCATCGCGGTCGGTCATGACCTGAACATGCTCGGACGCGATGTCATCAGCGACTTGCAGCATCTCGTCATAGGTATCGCAGACGATGACCTCGCCATATTCCTCCCAACTGACCCTGGCGGTACCGGCGGTGGGCAGGATGCCGAGGATACGGTCGATCTCGCTCAGCGTGTCTTCGGCAAGCTTGCGCGAGTTGGTGACCAGAACGCAGGGGCTGTTATAGCCATGCTCGGCCTGCCCCAGCAGATCGGTGGCGCAAAGCTCGGCATCGGCTGCGGTGTCATCGGCGATGACCATCGTCTCGGTCGGACCCGCGAAAAGATCGATACCGACGCGGCCAAACAGCTGGCGCTTGGCTTCGGCAACAAAGGCATTGCCGGGTCCAACCAGCATGTGAACCGAATCGATGGTTTCGGTACCAATCGCCATGGCGCCAATCGCCTGAATGCCGCCCATGACATAAATCTCATGCGCACCGCCCAGATGCATCGCCGCGATTACGGCCGCGTTCGGCTTACCCTGAAATGGCGGCGTGCAGGCGATGATCCGGGGAACACCCGCAACCTTTGCTGTTGCTACCGACATATGCGCCGAAGCGACCATCGGGAACTTGCCACCGGGCACGTAGCAGCCTACGGACTGCACCGGGATATTCTTGTGCCCCAGGATCACGCCGGGCAGGGTTTCAATCTCGATATCCAGCATCGAGTCGCGCTGCGCCTGTGCGAAATTCATCACCTGCTTCTGGGCGAATTTGATATCGGCCAGTTCACGCTCGGACAAAGACGCAATCAGATCGTCGATCTGTTGCTGGCTCAGGCGAAAGCTTTCGGGCGAGTAGCTGTCGAATTTCTCCGACAACTCGCGAACTGCGGTATCGCCTCGGGTTTCGATGTCCTTCAGCGTTGCCTCGACAACGGCGCGGGTTTTGGCATCGTCGTCGGCCCGGTCAGCCTCGGGTTTGCCGCGTTTCAGGTGTTCAATTGCCATTGTCCTAATCCTCAGTTTTCGGGCCGGGGCGGAACCTTCTCTCCCCGGTCAAATGCTTCCCAGCCTTCGCCTTTGAACAGATCAACGCCCAGCTGCGCGGCAACGTGGGCAAAATCGACATTCACCCAATTGTCGACGATCTTGCCGTCAACGACTTTCCAGAAGTCCATGTAGCGGATCTCGACCCGCTTGCCGGTGGGAGCGATGCCCAGAAACTCGCCCGAATGTGTCGCCTCCTGCCGGCCAAAGGCTGCGGCCCACTCGCCCATGTAGAGGCGCGCTTCGTCGATGCAGGTCTTGTCGGAAAACGCCGCCTGAAACGGGCGCTGCCAGTTTTCCTGAAATTCCTTCAACCCGGTCTTGGTGCCGCAGCCCTGGTTGCCCAGCCAACGGAACCCTTCCGCGAAAAACTCGCCGATATCGTCGATGCGATGGTCGTTCAAACCGTCGACCATCCCCTCGATCACGGCCCGGGTTTGTTCGGTTTTGCTCATGTCCGTGTCTCGTGTCAGCACGGCCTGTTCAGGGCGGGAACCCTTCATGTCTCTATTCCTTATCTGGTTGCCAAGAGGTTTTCTGTGTGGACGGGGAGGGTTAGTCGGCCGTCAGAAAATCCCTTGGCATCCGGTTGAGCGCCGGGTGGCGCGCAATGGCGTTATGTCTTGCAGATGCACTCATCAGCCCTTGACCGCCCCTGCTGTCAGACCGCTGACAATCTGACGCTGGAAGAACAGGATCAGGACGAACAGCGGGGCAGTGGCCGAAACCACGGCGGCGACCGCGTACATGACCTTGCCTTCAACCTGCGTGGTGCCCATGAAGCTGTTGATGGCGGGAATGATGGTCTCGTTCTCTTCACTCAGCAGCATTACGGCCACGGTAAAGTCGTTATAGGCCAGCAGGAAGCTGAACAGGCCTGTGGTGATCACGCCGGGCCACATGACCGGGACAATCACATGCCGGAAGGCCTGAAACCGGGTGCAGCCATCAACCATGGCGCTTTCGTCCATGTCCTTGGGAATGTTCTTGAAGAACGAGTGCAGCATCCACAGGGTAAAGGGCTGGTTGATCGCCACAAGCACGATGATGGTGGTCGGCAGGATGCCCCAGACATTCCACTCGAAGAACCACAGCAGGTAACCCGAGACCAGCGTCATATGCGGCATCGCGCGAAACACCAGCGCTGCCATCAGGATCCAGAACGCATAGCGGAAACCGGATCGCGCCAACGCATATCCCCCCAGCGTTCCGAAGGTCAGCGAGATCAGCACGGTGAAGAAGACCACAATGCCGGTGTTCTTGAAGTTGAACCAGAAATCTTCCAGAACCCACGCCCCGTGATAGCCGGCACCGGTAAAGGCGCTGCCGGTTTGCTCAATCGTGTTGGCACCCGTCAGGGCGTTCATCCAGTTGGCCTTGGACAAGAAGTCGGCCTGTACCTTGAAGCTGCCCCAGAAGGTCCAGAAGAACGGGAAGGCAGCGATCAGCAGCCAGAGGGCCACGAAACCGTAAGAGAACAGCTTTAGCGGGGTCATGCGGGATTGTGCTTTGGTCGCCATGTCGTGTCCTCAGTGAGATTTACGGGTGAAGTCGCGCCAAGTGCGAACAAGCACCGGAGACATCAGGATGACCGCAAGGATGATAGTTATCAGCGAAGTCGCACCTGCTGAGGCATAGAGCGGATTGCCGCTTTCGCGCAGATCATTGTAGATGATCCAGCTGAGCGACTGTGCGTGGGCCTCGGCTTTGAAGCTGACGATCGGCTCAAAAACGCGGAAGTTATCCATGATCAGCATTAGCGTCACAAACGAAACCAGCGGCATCAGGTGTGGAACGATCACATGGATCAAGCGCTGCCACTTCGTCGCGCCATCGATCTGTGCCGCTTCCATCGTATCATCGGGGACGGTTTGCAAACCCGCGTAGAAGGTGATGAAACTGAACGGCAGGGTATGCCACACGCCGTAAACCATCAGCATGGTCCATGTCAGCGCCGTCGACGCCTTCAGGCTGAGTGTCGGATCATTGAATATGCGTTGAATGGTGGCGCCGATTACACCATCACCATCGACCATCCAGAACAGGATCAGCGAGCCGACAAGCGGAGTGACAAGAAACGGCAGAAGCGAAATGAAGATCGCAACCCCTTTGAGCGCGCGGGGCAGGTTATTGACGCCTACGGCAATGGCCAGCCCAAGGGCCAACACCAACGGCGTGACAATAAAGGTATAGGCCAGGGTGAATGTCAGGGCGCTGTAGAACGGCAGGTTATACACCTTAGCCCAAAAATCACCCAGGCTTTCAGAGCTTGCCCACGCTTCTCCGATCTCGGCAAAAGCCAGGTGTGAACGGTTGATGTAAGTGCCCAGACCGTTAAACCGCCCAAGGGGTTGTTCTGCGCGCAGCTTTGCAGTGGCTTCGGTGTCGACCGTGGTGGTCGGGGTACACCCAAATGGTCCGCAGCTTTCAGAAACCAGCAGAACCTGCTCATGCTCGACAAAGAGGGATTGGACGAAAACCGAGACGATCGGCAGAGCGATGAAAAGGATCATCGCGGAAAGCGTGGGCAGAATGAACCAGAAAAAGGTGCGGTGCTTCATGGCGTACGTCCCAGTCTTTAGTCCGGAAAAAGATGAGGGGGGCAGATTGCGCCCCCTCAAGTCGGGGAGTGTTACTTGAGAAAGCCGGCTTCCTTGGCCGACGTCCGGTAGGCGGCTTCGACATCCGCCAACGCCTGTTCAGCGCTTTCGTCACCCTTCAGAAAATCCGCCAGCTCCGCACCAAGTGCCGCATGCAGAAGGCCAATTTGCGGGATCATCGGATAGGGCTTCGCACCACCGCTAACGGTCTCTGCAACCCCTGCTGCAGCCGGTCCGGGCTGGAACCCGTCAAGCAGCCAGACGGCATCATCGTTGTTTGCTGCAACCATTTCCGGGGTCAGCGCGCTGATCAATGCCGCAAAGGATGCCTCGGCCTCTTCGTCCGACACGTTGGATGCGATGGTAATACCGTCCCACCACAGCGTGGCAGATGGAATCGATCCGCCGCCAACGGTTGGTGCAGCCGACAAAACTGTATTCGAGGTCACCTCTTCGGTGGACCCTTCATCATCCAGAATTGGCGCGCCGCGCGAACCCCACATGACGGCCAGAGCCGCCTGACCGGATTCCCAGAGACCCTGCGTTTCGTTTGACGCGTGGGTCAGGTGGTCGGGATGGGCGTATTCCGCCAGAGCCTTCATGACTTCCAGTGCGGCCACGCCTTTTTCGTTGTTGATCGACGGCTCGGCCGACCCGGGTACAAAGAACTCACCGCCATGACCGAGATAGATCATGTTGAACACCTCGGCCAGGTTCCATCCGGTCTGAAGGTTCATTGCGATCGGATGTTCCATGATACCGGCAGCACGGATTTTCTCAGCGGCTTCAAGAACCTCTTCATAGGTGGCCGGGATGCCGTCGAAACCAGCTTGTTCCAGGATATCCTTGCGCGAGAACAGGTGCTGCGAGTTCGCCATGAAGGCCACAGCCATGACATTGCCATCGATGGTGATCAGCAGGTTCGGCGGGATGCTGTCTTTGTATTTTTCGACCAGATCGTTCAGCGGCCGCACCAGACCGTCGTTCATCAGCTGGGTCAAAGTCGAGTTGGCCAGGATCACCGATGTATATTCCGACGGGTTCGGGGTCAGAGCGGCGTTCATGATCGAGCGCGCTTCGGTGGTGTGGTTGGTGTTGAATTCAGCCGCGGCCCCACCACAATTGGCTTCGGCGGCTCCCGCGACGGCGTGGATTGCCGGAAAGTCACTGGCCAGAATGCGGATCGATTGCCCCTCGGGGCCGCAATTGGCGGCATAAGCTGCCGAGCCCATCAGGCCCACAAAGGCGGTTGCTGTAGCGATTTTTCTTAGGAACATTTCTGTCTCCCTGTTGTTTTGAGAATTTGAGCGCGAGGCCCGTTCGCGCATGAAGTTTTGTTGCCGGGGTTCGCCCCGATCATTGAGCAGGGCCGTGTTCAGATCCGGGCGCCGGTCTTGCCATCAAACAGATGGCAGATTTCGGCCGGAACCGAGATTGAAACCATGTCGTCGATCTCTGCCCGGAAATTCTTGTCTGCCTTCACCGAAATGAGGGCACCGCCAACGCGAACCGAAATCATAGTGGCGTCCCCCAGCAATTCCTGCGTGTAGATCGGGGCGTTGATCTGCCCCTGCCCTTCGGCAGCAAGGCTGGCATCTTCGGCACGGAAGCCCAATGTCAGCGGGCCGTCCGGAGCGTTCAGCCCCGAAATTTCAACGTTTTTGGCCGTGAAGGTGCCGCCCCGTGCCTCACCTTCCATCAGGTTCATCGCAGGGTTGCCGATGAAGCTGGCGACAAAAGTGTTGGCCGGAGTGTCGTAAATGTCGGTCGGGCTACCAACCTGCTGCACCACGCCCTGTTTCATGACCACAACACGATCGGCCAGCGTCATCGCTTCGATCTGGTCGTGGGTCACATAGATCGTGGTCACCGCCAGTTCGTGGCTGAGGTTCTTGATCTGTGCCCGGGTAGACACGCGCAGCTTGGCGTCAAGGTTGGACAGCGGCTCGTCCATCAGGAATACGTTCGGCTCGCGCACGATGGCGCGGGCAAGCGCGACGCGCTGACGCTGACCACCGGACAATTCCGCAGGCTTGCGATGCAGGAAGTCGTCCAGTTCCACCATTGCCGATGCACGGCGTACTTTTTCGTCATGCGTGGACGGGTCGATTCCGCGGACCTTCAGCGGGAACCGGATGTTCTCGTAGACGTTCATGTTCGGGTACAGTGCATAGGACTGGAACACCATCGCCACGTCACGATCCTTGGGCTCCATGTCGTTCACGCGAGTCCCGTCGATCAGGATGTCACCCTCGCTGGCATCTTCCAGACCGGCGATCATGCGCATGGTTGTCGTCTTGCCGCAGCCTGACGGGCCAAGAAGAACCAGAAACTCCTTGTCGGAAATCGTCAGGTCAAAATTATCAACCCCCACAAAAGAACCCCAACGCTTTCCAACATTGCGAAGTTGAATTTCGGCCATTCTGCCCTCCCAGCTGGACCTAGCGTGCATACGTTTGCAAAAAGCATAGACAGCAAAAGAAACATCTGGCAAGTTTTTTTTGCATGCGCATGCAAAATCGCCCCTTGCCATCCGTGGCATACAGCTCCATCCCAGCGCTTAGAGCACTGAAAGAAATTGAAAATGTCCTACGAAGCCCAAAAAGCCGTCGTCGTCGAGTACTACGAAGCACTCAGCAAGAACGGAGAATCGGCCGCCGCTGACGCGATGTCCGAGTTCTGTGCCGAAGACTACTTGTGGCGCGGATTCCATCCGTTTGATGAATTGCGTGGCACCGACGCAGTGGCACAGAGATTCTGGCAACCTCTAAGGCACAGCCTGCGGCATATGCAGCGACGGATGGACGTGTTCATGGCCGGCCGAAACGAGATGGACGGATTTTCCTCGGTTTGGGTTGTTTCCATGGGCCATCTGATGGGGCTGTTCGACAATGCGTGGCTGGGCATCGCCCCCACAGGCAAGATGGCGTTTCTGCGATATTGCGAGTTCAACAAGGTCGAGAACGGCAAGATCACCGAGACGGCGATGTATTTCGATATTCCTCATCTCATGATGCAGGCCGGGTTGCAGCCATTCCCGCCGCAGACCGCAGCTCAGCTTGTCCAGCCGGGGCCGATGACTCACGACGGTCTGATGTTCGGACCCCAACCCGCCGAGGAAGGAGAACGGACCCTGGCGGCCATCAACGCCATGATTTCCGATCTGGGCCAATGGGATAGCGGTCTCAGCCTTGAGGACGAGCTGCGGCGTACATGGTGCGAAGACATGATCTGGTGGGGTCCGTCCGGTATTGGTGCAACCTACACGATCGAGCGCTACGCACAGCAGCATTCAGGCCCCTTCCGCGCAGGCTTCGCGGACCGGTCGAAAACCAAGCACATTTGTCGGATGGCGGAAGGGTGTTATGGCGGGTTTTTCGGATGGCCGAATTTCACGGCCCGTCCCACCGGCGGGTTTATGGGGATGCCTGCCACCGACAAAGCTGCCGAGTTCCGGGTGATCGACATCTATCGCCGCAAGGGGGATAAACTTGCCGAGAACTGGATTTTCATCGACCTTCTGCATTTCTGGAAACAACAGGGTGTCGACATTCTGGGGCGCATGGCAAAGGTGCCGCGAACATGACCGGCTGGATTGACGCGCATCACCACCTTTGGGATCTTACCGCGGTGCATTACCCATGGCTTATGGCGCGCGGGGTGGACAGGTTCTTTGGTGACCCGGCACCCATTCAGCGGGATTACCAGTTGAACGAATTTCGCGCAGACGCTGCAGCCTGCGGCATCCGCGCTTCGGTGCATATCCAGGTGGGGGCCGAGAACGGTCTGGACGAAGCCAGATGGGTTCAATCCGTCGCCGACGCCTCCCCGGACTGGCCGATGGCGCAGGTAGTTTTCTGCGACCTGACGTCGTCCGATCTGTCCGACCGACTTGACACATTTCAGACCCTGCCGACTGTGCGTGGCGTGCGCCAGATCGTCGGTCGCGCGCCCGGAGAGGACGCGCAAACCGGCACCAATGCTTTGCTGGACGATCCACATTTTCTGGCTGGTTTGCAGGAAGCCGGACGACGAAAGCTCAGCTTCGATCTGCAACTTATTCCTGAATTGATGGAGAAGACCGCCCGCGTTCTTGCGCAGGCGCCGGAGACGCCGATTGCGCTCTGCCATGCCGGGTCGCCCCATGACCGCAGCCCAACGGGCCTGAAAGACTGGGCCTTACAATTACGCCGCCTGTCCGACTTGCCACATGTAACCTGCAAGCTGTCCGGTCTGGGCATGTTCGATCACACCTGGACCACCGACAGTATTCGCCCCATCGTGGAAGTCTGTCTTGAACAATTCGGACCGGAGCGGGTCATGTTCGGCTCGAACTTCCCGGTCGACAAACTCTACAGCGATTACGCAACTCTGGTGCAGGCTTACTGTGATCTGATTCCGGCTGAGGTTCAGGCGGCCGTATTCCATGATTCTGCCGCGCGGTTTTATGACCTGAAGGCCCCAACGGCATGAAATTCACCTTTGAAACTACCGTGAAACCCGAGTGGATCGACTACAACAGCCACATGCGGGATGCCTATTACGGGCTGGTCTTCAGCCTTGCCGTCGATGCAATGCAGGATGAGGTCGGCTTCGATGCCGATTATCGCGCGCGCACCGGATGTACGATCTACCTGCTGGAAGATCACAAGTTTTACCTGCGGGAAGTCAAGGAAGCGGACCGGCTTCGCATTGAAACCCGAGTTTTGGACTGTGATGAAAAACGCTTTCATCTGCACATGCAGATGCTGAACAAAGCTGAGCTATCGGCCGTTTGCGAGTTCATGGAGCTTCACGTCCGGCAACAACCAAGCCCTCATGCTGCACCGATTCCGGCAGACATCCTGCAGCGATTGCAGAAGGCGAAATTGCCAGGTCGGGAAGCGGCAGAGCTTGAGTTCCGTTCACGCCCGATGACAACTGGGCGCATCCCCCGATCAACATGACTGCAACATCAGTAAATCAGCCCACAGAAAACTGAGGATTGGCGAACGACCCCGATCCTAATGAACGAGCACGCATAGTCATATCCGCGGACCTGCGCAAGTCGTCCCGAAGAGAACAGCGGGAAGACGCCGCTCGATTGACAAGACAGGCGCATGGGCCTCATGACAAAGGCATCAGCATATCCACGCAGCCGTGTTCAAAGACGGCTCCGCGAAATCTGACAAAGTGATTTAAGTTGACCGATTTCAAAAAACATCTGTCAGGATAAATCAATATGATCTAAAGCACACATCCTAGGTGCACCTTTTTTGGTCCGTCCCAAGGCAAGCATTGGGGGAGAAGGTCAGATAACAAACGCGTCTCATGAACCTGTCACCCCGACGGATGTGATCGTGTGCCCGAACTGTGATGCCGCATTTCGGCTAGTTAAGCCCGAATTCGCCGAGCGTGCCAGATGCGCCAGATGTCACACTGTGCTCATTACTCCGAAGCGGAAGGCCGGTATGCAGATCATTGCCCTGGCTATTTCGGTCGCTGTACTTGTGGTCGCTGCAATGTTCTTTCCGTTTCTCACCGTCAGGGCGGGTGGCGTTCACAACTCGGTGTCGATCATGAGCACCGCGCTGGCGTTCCGGGGCGGCATTTACGGCCCTCTCGTGTTGGCCATGATCCTGCTGATCGTTCTGATCCCGCTGGCCCGCGCAGTCCTCAGCATCTATGTACTTCTGCCGATCGTGCTGGAACGCCCCTTGCTGCCCGGGGCAAAGCCCGCGTTTCGATGGGTCGAAGCGCTGCGCCCCTGGTCCATGGCCGAAATCTTTGTGCTGGGCTGCGCCGTTGCGCTGACCAAAGTTGCTGACGTCGCCGAAATTCAGTTCGGCGCCGCCTTCTGGATGTTCACCGCACTTGTCCTGCTCGTCATCGTGCAGGACAGTCTTCTGTGTAGATGGTCTGTATGGAACTCTCTGATTCATCCCAGAAAATAGTCAGCGCGCGCGAGCTTGGGCTGGTCGCCTGCCGATCCTGCACAAAGGTGCATCGCCTGGGCGAGAGCCGCACCTGTCAAAGATGCGGGCGAAAGCTCCGGTCGCGTGATGAATTGGCGATCCAGCGTGTTTGGGCATGGTGGTTGGTCGGCGTCATGGCGTACATCCCGGCCAATCTGTACCCGATGCTGGAAACACGCACGCTTTTCACCCGGCAAGCAGACACCATCGTGGGTGGGGCCGTGGATCTGATCCATCACGGCGCATTCGGAATTGCGGCCATAATCCTGCTGGCCAGCGTCGCCATTCCGTTGGGCAAGTTTGCCGCTATCGCCCTATTGGCGCTCAGCCTATCCCGCCGGTCTTCACTCTCCATGACGCAGCTCCGACTGGTGCACGAGGTCGTGGAATATGTGGGGCGCTGGTCGATGATCGACATTTTTGTAGTTGCAATCCTGTCCTCTCTGGTTCAGCTCAGCAGCCTGGCATCGATCAGACCCGGCACCGCCAGTCTCTTTTTTGCACTCTCGGTGATATTCACCATGCTCTCCGCCCAAAACTTTGATTCAAGGTTGATCTGGGATTCACGCCAACGTCAGGAAGCCAAATGAACGATGTTCCCGATGTACCGATCGAACGGCAACCGCGCCGGATATGGGACCGTGTATCGCTGATATGGGTCATCCCGATTGCGGCGGTTGCGGTCGCGCTGGCGGTTGCCTGGCAGTCTCTTTCCAGTCAGGGCCGGGTAATTCATGTCACATTCGAGGACGGCGCGGGCCTTGTCGCAAACTCGACCGAGCTGCGCTTTCGCGATGTGGCTGTCGGGTTGGTCGAAAAGGTCGGCCTGACCGAAGGGCTTAGGGCCGTCGAGGCACAAATCCGTCTGAGCAAAGAGATTTCGCCATATGTCGATGCTTCTGCCCAGTTCTGGGTGGTTCGGCCTGAACTCACCACCCAAGGCGTGTCTGGACTCGAAACGGTTCTAAGCGGCGTCTACATCGAAGGCAGCTGGGATGCGAATCCGGGCGAACCGACCAAACTCTTCAAAGGCAGACCGCAGCCGCCATTGTTCCGGGCAGACAAGCCCGGATTGCAGCTGACCTTGCGCAGCTCGGCCCGTGGCCAGTTGACGGATGATGCGCCCATTCTTTTTCGTGGCATCGAGGTTGGGCGGGTCGGCAAAGCCTCGATCGATCCGCGCGGAAACTTTGCCGTGGCCGAGGCGATCATCTACAATCCGCACCAACGTCTCATCAATGACACGACGCGGTTCTGGGATACGTCCGGCTTCAGCATTTCCGTCGGCGCCGCCGGGGCATCTGTTGATTTCACTTCCATAGCCAGTCTCGTGGCAGGAGGCATCACCTTCGACACGTTCGTGTCAGGAGGCTCGGCCGTATCTGACGGTACGTTGTTCCAGGTCTATGAAGACTCCGAAGCCGCACGGGACAGCATCTTCAACCAGTCCCAGGTCGATGAACTGTTTGTCAGTGTGATCTTTGACGACAACATCTCAGGCCTCAGTGTGGACGCCCCCGTTGAACTGGCGGGTCTGAGGATTGGAACGGTGAACAGCGTCATCGGTCTTATTGATGAGGAGGCCTTCGGGGACAACCGGGTGCGCCTGAATGCGGTCCTGGCCATACAACCGACGCGTCTTGGCTTGCCAGATGAAGTTTCACCCGCTGCCGCGCTTGAGTTTCTGAAAACACGGGCCGACGAGGGGATGCGCGCGCAACTGGCTTCTGCCAGCCTGCTTTCCGGTGGCTTGAAGGTGCAATTTGTCGACAACACCGATGATGATCCGTTCGACTGGAATGAAACCGCCGAAGGGATAACAATCCTACCTACCACCCAGAGCGAAATCCAGTCGGGGGAAGCCTCGGTCGAGCGTGTTCTGACGCGTATCCAGGCCCTTCCGGTCGAAGAGTTGATGTCCAGTGCCGTCGCGTTTCTTGACACTGCCCGCGCTTTTGTGGCCAGCGACGCGATCCGGGAAACGCCCGAAGACCTGCGTAAGCTGCTGGCGGCGGCCACGGCGGTGGTTGAATCTGACGACGTTCGCTCGGTCGCGGGGAATATCAACAAACTGCTGGATCAGGTCGATGCAATGTTGACCGAACTCAGGACCGAGCAGGTCACACAGCGCCTGCTCGGCGCCGTGGATGCGGCGACAAACGCCATGGAATCCGTGGACACATCCATTGCCGGCCTTCCAGAGCTGTTGTCGAGCCTGAACACTCTGGCTTCAAGGGCCAGTGCTTTGCCCCTGGGCCAGTTGGTCACCGAACTGACCGGGATTGTCGCAACATTGGATGAGCTCATTCAAACCGAAGGCGTTCAGGACCTGCCTGTGCAACTGAATGCGACACTGGCCGAAGTAAACGCCGCTTTGGTCGATTTGCGCGAGGGTGGCGCGGTCGACAACGTAAACGCAACCCTGGCCTCGGCGCGCAATGCCGCCGACGCGATTGCCAGCTCGACCAGCGAACTGCCCGCTCTGGCCGAGAGAGCCAGCAGACTGATGGACGAGGCATCAGCCACCATCAGTGGATTCAACAAGGGTGAAGCACTCAGCCGCGATGCACGAGCGGCGCTGCGCGACATTCAGCAGGCGGCCAATGCCCTTGCGGCGCTGCTTCGAACGCTGGAACGCGATCCTAGCATATTGATCAAGGGACGATAGACATGCCGCTACAAAAATTCCTCACGTGCCTGAGCCTGGTGCTGTTGGCGGGCTGCGGCGGGCTGAACGACCGGGTTTCAGTCAATGAACCAACTTTGGAAGGCCGTGTCAGAATAGGCGTTTCATCGCTTGAGATCAAAGAGCCATCGCTGCCCGGTTACGCCGTGGCGGACGAGATTTCGATCGAGGTCGAAGGCGGTCTGCTGGTTACCGAAGGGTCGGTTCTCTGGGCGGACAAACCACCACGCGCGATTGCGCTGGAACTGACCCGTCATCTTACTGGCCTGACCAGAACTCGGATTGCATCCTCACCGTGGCCATTCGAGGAACCGCCTGCAGGAATTCTGGACCTGCGGTTTGAATCCTTCGTGGCACGGGCCGACGGCACCTTTTTTGTCTCAGGGCAGTATTTCCTGGGTCGGCTCGACGGGGGGCGAGAACGTTCGGGGCTGTTTGAGTTGGTTGAGCCAATCGGCGAACCGCTGAACAGCACCAACATCGCCAAGGCCCGGGGACGAGCCGTCGCAAACCTTGCCCGGTTCCTGGCAAGCAATGCACTGAAATAGTCCTTTGGCCGGGCTGTTGCCCATGGGACAAAGGGAACGCGCAAAGGGGTGAAGGCAGGTCAGATACGGGCGTTTTGAGGGCTTCATTCCAGCGCACCGCGCTCCAAACGAGCGCAAACCAGGCCTGCCCCGATCACTGCTGCCCAGGCATGCGTTTTCAAAGGGCGTTCACGCCTGCGGATTCAGGCGGCGATGGATTTCATTGCGCCCAGGAACTGGGCGACTTCGGCAACGCTGTTGTAATGGCACATTGACACGCGCACACAGCTGTCCATGCCAAGCGGCGTCAGGATATTGCCAGAGTAGTGATCTGCCTTGCGCAGATGCGTTCGGATACCCTGCTCGTTCAGCATTCGCACCACATCGACTGAAGGCACACCCTCGACCCGCAGCGACACCAGACCTTCGCGCGCCGGGTTGTCGATGCCGCCCAGAATGGTCACCTTCTCCATCTCGGCCAGACCCGGCAGGTTGCCGGTGCCGTGGATCATCGCATCCGTCAGCGCCTTTTCTTGCGCGTGGATCGCCTCGCCCGCCGCAACGAACTTGGCCCGCCGGTCGGTGGCGTCGCTGACCTGCTCGCCCAGCCACTCGAAATAGCTGACCACGTCGGACATGGTGGCGTAAGATCCGGTGTCGCGGGTCCCCATCTCCCAGTTGTCGGCAGGGCCATCCAGCAGGCTGTTATGCGGCAGCGCCGTCAGCCGGTCCGAGATCCAGGCAACCCCATAGCCATGGCGCGAAAACACCTTGTAGGGCGAAATCACATAGCCATCCACACCATAGGCCGTCAGGTCGATCCGACCATGCGCGGCGTGCTGGATGCCGTCGACGATGATGTAGCATTCGGGCGCAACCGCCCGGATGGCTGCGGCCACGGCCGCCACGTCGACACCCATGCCGGTGACGGGTGAAGTATGTACGATGGTTGCAACCTTGGTGTCGGGTGTGACTTTTGCGGCATAAGCCTCGGCAGTCACGGTACCAGTGGCATTGTCATGCGCGACCAGTACATGGTTCTGCCCGGCGATACGCGCCCAGCGGTCACAGGCGCTGCGGGTGGCCGGGTGTTCCAGGGTCGTCCCCAGAACCTGACCCGCGCCGGTGCCCAGACAGGCGTTCATGATCAGGCGGAACAGCAATTCGGTGCCACTTTCGCCCACAAAGAACTGCCCGCCCGGCGCATTCATGAACACGGCCATATCTTCCTTGGCCGTGTTAATCACGCGCACCAGCTCATGGCTGCCCGGGTTGTCACGCCCCTGATTGTCGGGAATGGCCGCATAGTCCTGCGAGGTTTTCACCACTGAGTTCAACGTCAGCGCGCCGCCAGCGTTTTCGAAGAAAATCCGGGGTCCCTGTTGCGGGCAATGGTCGATCTGGGCAAAGCGATCGCGGATCTGCTCAAGCAGCGGTGTGTTGATCTCGGGCATGGGGACTCATTCGTGTAAATACTTCTGTCTGACATATATTGTTCGCGGGCCCAGTTTTCTCACAAAAAATGAATGGGCAATGCCTTTGCATTTTTCATGCTTTATCGGACGATCAGGTATCAGCAGCCCCGACCAACGAATACGGTGCCTGACTTTGGTAAGCTGGCACCCGAATTCCCGTGATCCTCCCTTTATTTCGATGCTGTCCCTCTCAAGGGCTTCCAAGCGACTGCGCCAACTTCACAGCCCCCAGATAGGCCGATCGACGCCAATCGGGCGGGGGGTTCAGCGGCGACAAGGCATCGGCCGTAAGATAAAGGTCGACGACTCCGTGCGCCACTGTCTGGACATCCTCCGGGTCCGCCGACGGATACTCTTTCTGGACAATTTGGCGGGCAAGCGCGTAGAACTCAGCCATAACACCCGTCAGAATTTGTCTGAGGTCCGGGTACTGTTCCACGACCATAACCAAAGCCTGATAAGCGTTGTTCAGACGTGTATCAGTTTCGCTGTCCTCGCTGAACAGGGCGTCCACAAAGTTCATTAGCCCCGGATAATCCTGCAAAGCTGTTCGCAAATTCTCCAAAGAGATGCGCTGTTCTTCCACAACATGCAGGGCCAAGGCGCGTACCATCTCATCCCTGTTTCCAAGATGGTGCCGTATCAACGGCCGCTTAAGTCCGGATTCCTCCGCAATTCTCTCAAGCGTTGCACCCTCAACCCCGAAACGGGCCACCAGCGTCATGAACGCATCCAGCACTTCGGCTTTACGCTGTTTCTGAACCGAGGGACGCCCCATTGGTATTTCTCCGTCTCTTCAATTTCGAACCGGGCGGATCCGTCCAAACAGACCGTCAACTATTCTGAACTGCCCAGTGTCTGGCATACCGGAACTATGCTTTTTCCAGCTATTTTTCATCAAGCGCAAAGCTGGCGTATGTGCATTTTGCCGCCCGCCTTTAGGCATTTGCAAACCCCGCAGATACCCGAGGGAAGTGAGTAGCGCCCTGACCCGCTGATTGGCAGCCCAACCCCGGGGCAAAGCGGCGTCACCACACCGAAATGCCCCGGTTCGAGACAACCATAACCTACCGGCAGGATGATCAGAACCAACCCGTCAAATACTGATCCGGCCAGTAAAAGAACGCCAGATCCACCGGAATACCCGGGCTGATCAGTGAGTACTCGAATACAGGGTCATCGTAGAGATCATTCAACCCGGAAACCGCATAGCCCTCCGTTGGCGTCCAACTCTCATCGAGACCCATCTGATAGTCACTGTCTTCGTCATGAAAAGCCACCACGCTGTAGTAGTTGTCATTCAGGTCCGGGAAATCGACGCGCTGCGGTTCCGTGCTGGCGGGAAGCGTGACGTAGCCAGCCGCCGTGTTGAAATCAAATGCGTCAAAAGAAGCCGCGTTGTCAAAGGCCATGACAACAAACTGGCCTCTGTCGTTACGAGCACTGTGCAGGTTAATCACCAACCCATTGTCCGAAGACGCACCGGTCGAGGATGCCGATGTCCGGGGGATGTCCGTACCAAATCCCGAGGCCATCCAGGCTCCGCCGACGAACAGGGCCGTTGTGACCAGCGCCGCGACTATTCGCTGTGAATTTGAAGGCATGGCTTTATCCCTGTTTATGGTTTGCGGAAGCGTTGGCGCCTTGTTTTTGGGGTCGCCAGCCGGGCGGACCGAACAGAACCCCCAGCTTGTTTCGGAACCCCGGCATTCGCCAGGCGTCGCCAAAGGCACGGGCAAAGCCATGAAAAAAGGCTACAAACGGATTGACCGAATTGATCGGCGTAACCAGACCGTAAGTGACCTCTTCTTTTTCTTCTTCGAACGTGCCGAACATGCGGTCCCAGATGATGAAGATTCCGGCGTAATTCTTGTCCAGATACTTGCGGTTGGACCCGTGATGCACACGGTGATGCGACGGCGTGTTCATTATGTATTCAATGGGTTTCCAAAGCTTGCCGATAACTTCGGTGTGCAAAGCGGTCTGGTAGAGTTGCACCAGCAATTCCGCAACCAGGACAACAAATGGATTGAAGCCCAAAAGCACCAGGGGAATATGAAAGAACAAGGGCCAAAACCCATCCAGCGGACCATGCCGGTAGGCTACCGAAATGTTAAAGAAGGGTGAGCTGTGGTGCACCGAATGTGTGGCCCACAAGATGTTTATCCGATGCAGGATACGATGCTCCCAATAATAGGCCAGATCTGCGAGGATCAGCACAATCAGGAACGAAGCCCATGTGGTGGGGATGTCAAAGAACGCATATTGCGACGCCCAGACATAGGCTCCGACGTAGAAGCCCGCCATCAAAACAAAGGTGATCGCAAGGAAGAAGCCAAGCGTGATGAAGTTGGTGACGGTATCGCCAACCATCTCGAAGGTCAGCTTTTTGCCAATCGCGTAACGCGCAAGTTCAAACACCAGAAAACCGATCGCAAAGACGAAAAACCAGTCGTCGATCATCGTCTCCCAATAGCTGATCTGGAAGTCGCTGACATACGTGTTGAGGAAGTCCATTTAGGTAGATCCTGTTAAATTGTCTTTTTTGACAATTAAAGAGTTTTAGCCCCGTGTCAAGTGGCCCTCACGCCAACGCTCGACCTTGATGCCGACACAGCCCTATCCATTGCGCTGTCTTGCGATCATGCTCGACATCGGTAATTCCTGAAAGAAACCGTTCGTCAAAACAGACACCTACCCATTACAAGTTTAGCAAATGCCCAAAGCTGGCCCGCAATCAAAAGTCCGAATTGGAATGTCAACGCTTCTGGCGCTGGCCATAGGCGGGTTGGTGGCGCTTTCGGTCAGTACGGTGCTTCTGGTATCAACCTACGCCAATGTTCAAAACACGACTGAATTGTGGAACACCTCAGCGTCGATGATCGTCGAGTCAATTGAGGACAGGGTCGTTAGCCTGACGACCCCTATCGAGGAATTGGCGAACTCTCTCCAGAAAGATGCAAGTTCGGGCGACGTCGAATTGTCCAACACTGACTTTCTGAAGGCATATTTCAAGGGCGTCGCAGCCTCCGCCCCCTATCTGACGGACCTTGCCGTTGTTTACCCGGACGGCAGCCTTTTTGTGACCAGTCAAATCGCCGATTCAGACGGAATTTCCTTTTTCACCATCACAGAGCCCCCGGTGGATGGGCGATTGCGGTATCTTGAAGATATCAAAAATTATGAGAACCTGTTCTGGAACGAACCGTTTTTTGAAGAAGGCAGGACGCATATTTCGGCCACCGTACCGGCCTATCGGGACGATGTGTTCCTGGGTGCCATATTTGTGTCTTCAACCGTGCATCATTTCTCGGACATCATCGATGAGTTGGGCAGCAAATTCGGCGCGACCGGTTTCATTCTCTATGGCGACAACCGCGTCCTGGCACATCCGAAGCTGCTGAACCTGTCCGGAAGTTCCTTAAGTCCGGACACGCCTTTGCATTCAATCGCTGCGCTCGATGACGCGGTGATCTCGCAAGTGCTAAAACAAGACCCCGAGTTTCAGGGGGGCGACAGCTCTTTTGACGGCTACGTAGTGGAGAACGCAACCGGTGAGTACTTGGTTCTGACCAGTACTTTGGATGAGTACGGTTTGGAACCATGGGTCATTGGCCAGTACTCCCCGCTAAGCGATTGGAGCAGTCAATGGAAGCGCCTCAGCTACACTGCCTTTGTCAGCATTGGGTTCCTAATAGCGTCAATGATTGCGGCGATTGTGCTGGCCAGAAAGCTTTCGGCCCCAATCAAAAAATCAACCGAAGAAGCCATCAAGATCAGCGAACTCAATCTGGATCAGATCGACTATCTTCCCCCCTCTCGCGTTGAGGAGGTAAACCTGCAGGCCGTGGCATTCAACAAGATGCTCGATGGGCTGCGCTGGTTTGAAACCTATCTGCCCCGCACTCTGGTGCGGCAATTGTTGAATTCCGGAGACCCTGATGTTGTCAGGCCTCGCGAGGTCGAGCTGACTGTCATGTTCGCCGATATTGTGGGCTTTACGGCTGCGTCAGAAACGATGACACCGCAGGCCACGGCCGACATGTTGAACAGCCATTTCGCGATTTTGAACCGTTGCATCCAGGCCGAGGGTGGAACGCTCGACAAGTATATCGGCGACGCCGTGATGGCGTTTTGGGGCGCTCCTCAGGAACAAGTCGACCACGCCGAGCGGGCCTGCCGTGCAGCGGTGGCCATCAAGCACGCCCTGGCTGAGGCGAAAGTTGGCTATGGACTGAAGATTGCGATTCACACCGGTCCGCTCATCGTCGGGAACATCGGAGCGGTCGAGCGGATGAATTACACCGTGATCGGAGATACGGTTAACACCTGCGCGAGGATTGAGACTTTGGCCGGTGATCTTGCCACAGAAGAGCCAACCAACATCCTCGTCAGCGACGCAACTGCGCGACGTCTCAGCGCGTCGTTCCAGCTGGAACATGTCGGCGATTTCCATGTGAAAGGCCGGTCGAAACAGGTGACCGTCTACCGGGTCAAAACTGAATAGATGATGGGATCAGTGGTACTGTATTGGAACTGCCCGCCCTGTCCGATCTGTCAAGTTTCAGACCGGATCCCGTGGGTAAATGACCTGCAGGCTGTCCGTGTGAAATTGACCAATGCTCTTTTTCCATCTCCGGCCCGGCCACAGCAGTTCGGCTGTCAGATCGTGGGGATGGTAGGCTGCGGTGTAAAGGGTTCCGAACCCCTGATCGAAAGCCAGCGAATACAGCGGCGGCTTCAGAAAAGACCCGACAAAAACCTCTTTCGTCTCTGGGTGCAAAGTCAGGCGATGCAGCAGGAAACGCTCACGCTCGACAGTGGCGGTAAGGCGTGCATGGCTTTTCCATTCCACGCGCTCCTGATGGTTGGTGGAAACAGCAGCATGGGTGAAAAGCGTCGGCCGGTCCGGTGCAAGAAACGCCGTAAAGAACTGCCGGTCCCGGTTCAGGACCGTAACGTTGTAGCTCATGTGGCACGGGACCCGTAGCAGAACCTCTTTCGCCTCTTCCAGCGTCGAACATGTCTGCAACAGGTATCGCAGGATCAGGGGAACCCCAAAGCCTTCGCCGACCGCGCGGCGGCCACCGAATGTCAGGGAAACGGTTAGCCCTGCATCATTCATGCCATCCAGCAATCCAAACAAGCCATCCGAGGTGCCCATGACCTGACGCCCGTTCCATCCGGTCTTCAGGAATATTCCATCAAAGGCCGACGGGTTGTAGTCGTAGTTCCGCACCATCAACGGTTCTGGCCCCTGCCAAATCGCCTGGCTGCACCCCGCCAGATAGCGCGGCGGGCAAAAGAAGCTCAGGAACCGCGCCTCCAGATCGCCGGCGCCAAAGGCGGCGCACAGCATATCATACGGCTCGAGCATTTCCGGCATATATGTTTTCAGCGCATGACGGCACTCGGAATATGTCGGGCGTGATGACAACCCTTCGCTTGCCCACCATTTAAGGTAGGCATTTCGATATTCGGAGAAAATCCCGGACAGTTTCTGTCCGGGTTTCTTTTCTTCTACGGCGCGAAAGGTTAGTTTCATGCACTCTACATAATCTTAAACGCCGGATCCTCAAATGCCTGAGCCGATGGCAGCGGACGTGCCGAGAACGCGTTCTTGATGCCATTGATCCAATGCTTCGACTTTGCCGTAAGCTGAAAACCCTTGGTCATCGACCGGCCGCGTGTGACCAGGATGCCCAGATCGGCCCCTTCGTACCGGTAGTCGCCAACATTCGATATCCGCAAAAAGAACGCTTCGTCTTCGCTTTCCACCGCGCGCCGGTGATAGTCGAACCGGTCGAACACCACCCGCCCGTCCGGCAACATCTTGTAGATCCCGGATTCCGGGGCATTGGTGATGATATCGACCGTGTCCTCGGTGTGCTTGATCACCATTTGCGACCAGGAATCGATCATGTCGGGATCGGCCCAGCGTGCGTTCAGTTCCTCGACACCCAGGTTGAACGGCTTTTTCGAGAACTCCAGCAGGTGAAACAGGAACAGCGGCGCATCTGCATGCGCAAAAGCCGCGTGGTTGGTCATCGAGGACGCGCCCGTGATCCGGGGGTTGAGTTCGCCCAACCAGATGTCGCCGGTCTTTTTGTCGATCAGGAAATCCAGTTCGAAATAGCCGCGATATCCTTCCTTGCGAAGTTGTTCGCCAAATTTGAACGTCAGTTCCCGCGCTTTCTCGCGCGTCTTCGGCGGGAACGCGGTCGAGAAAATCTCGTTTCCGCACCAGCCTCCGCGATAGGGCGTCAATTCCTTGAACCCGACTAGTTCCGTCATCAGTGGGCCGACAATCGTGCCTTCCGACGTGGCGCAGGCTTCGATCGCCGAACCCCGGCAATCGATGCGTTTCATGATTTTGATTTCGCCCTGGCCCACGATCTCATGTTCGTGTTTGCGGAAATCGGCCTCGGACTTGATGAAAAAGGTGGTGTGGCCCGAGTCTCCAAACGCACTTTGCAGGACAAGATCGTCGCCAAGCCCTGCCTTCTTGCAGACCTTTTTCAACTGGTCATAGCTATCGACCTTGGACAGCGTGTTGGGAACCGACGGGACACCCGCCTTGTTGCCGACCCGGACAGTTTCGATCTTGTTGTCCATCTTGGTACGCAGCTTCGCCTTGGGGAACCAGACCTCGCCGCCCAGTTCCTTGACCAGTTTTTCCGTCTTTTCGTCGAACATCAGGAAAACGAATTTCGGCTTGCCGCCGCGCGCCTTGACGTAATCGACAACTTCCTTGTGCTGAAGCAGATAGTTGTTGATGTCTTCGATTGACTGAAACTCGTCATGGGGAAGTTCGGAAGGAACCAGAACGTTGGGATGGCGTCCGTCAAAGCAATCCATGTAGCAGATGTACTTGAAATTCTTGACCCATTCATCCAGACCGAGCAGGTTGAAATTGGTCGCCGAGACAAAGTAGATCGGGTCCGAATTCGTGTGAAAGTAACGGCGGATTTCCGAAATGTTCTTGAGTACCTTCTTGGGCATTTAACCTCTCCCCTGATATTATTTTTTGACGGACTCCAAGGCCTCTTGGGTAAACACGCGCAGACCCAGGTCTTCGCGGAAACCATGAATTTCACTGACGTCCAGCGCCCGCATGAATGACAGGATTTCCGGACTGATGACCTGACCGGGCACCAGAATCGGGAAGCCTGGCGGATAGGGAATAATGAAGCTGGACGAGACAAGCTCCTCACCCGCTTCAAGCCGCGCCATCAGCTTGTCATCGGTCGGAATATAGTCGCAGTTGTCCTCGTCATAAGCGAGGAAAAACGCGGTCCGGATATCTCCTTCGGGCGTATCTGATCCATCCCTGAAGGCATCGTGGAACCGGCTGAAATCCGGCAACGGCGGCACGTCTTCAACCAAAGCCTGGACCCGGTTTTCAAATGACCTGCGTTCCATTTTCGAGGCATCGTCCAAAAGCTCGTCCAGGTCATTGGCAATTTCGACCAGCACTTCGATCAGGTAGGCGACCGAGGATCGGGTTGTCCCGATATTGGTCATGAACAGCACGGTGTTCCGCGACGTCTTGTTGATCTGGATGCCATATTTGTCCATCAGGATCTTGGTCTTGAACGTGTCGCCGTCCCAGCCTGTTCCACCCACGGCCAGCGTAATGCGCGTCGGGTCCAGTACAAATTCGTCCTGACTCCACATCGTCCATTTATCGACCCAGCCGTGATCGGGATCGTAATAGGCCTGCACGCCGCTTTCCCGGTATTCTTCCGGGATCATTTCTCCGGCAGTCACCACCTTGAAATACTTCTGCAAAACCGGATGGTCCGAGATGGCGCGCCGGATCGACATGGCTGTCTCGATCTGCTTTTGCACAAATTCGAACCCTTCCAGTTCGACCTGTCGGCGCCCCACGTCCAGGGAAGCGATGATCTGGTAGTTCGGTGAAGTCGAGGTGTGGGTCATGTAGGCCTCGTGGAAAGCCTGCTCCACCTCGCCTTTGAAATCCTGATCGTTGACGTGAATCATCGACCCCTGCCGCAATGACGTCAGGGTCTTGTGGGTCGATTGCGTGGCATAGACGCGGACGCGGGCATCGGGTGGCGGAACCAGCCGGGTCCCGAGCAGCTTTTCATGGCTCGCACCCTCAAGCTTTTCCTGCTGGGCCGCCCAGGCGCTGGCCGCTTCCGGCGTGCGCAGCGTTTGCCGCAACACGTTGGCCACCCCCATGGCGGTACGCTGGCGGTAGGTCGGGTCAAACCGCGCAAAACCGAACCAGGCTTCGTCCCACAGAAAGATCAAGTCCTTCTTGATGGCCAGACACTCTTCCATGACACGCTGAACATTGTAGACAACCCCGTCGAAGGTGCAGTTGGTCAACAGCACCATCCGGACGCGATCCAGCTTTCCGGCATCTTTCAGCTTCAACAAGGTGTGCTTGATCTCTTTCAGCGGCACGGCACCGTACATCGAATGCTCGTGCAGCGGATAGCTGTCCATATAAACGACGCTCGCCCCGGCGAGAACCATGCCGTAGTGGTGCGATTTGTGGCAATCCCGGTCGACCAGAACGATATCACCTGGTCGAACGACCGACTGAACAACGATCTTGTTGCACGTCGAAGTGCCGTTAGTGGCAAAGAACGTGTGTTTCGCCCCAAAAGCGCGGGCGGCCATGTCCTGCGCTTCCTTGATCGGGCCGCGCGGTTCCAGCAGGCTGTCCAACCCGCCCGAGGTCGCGGATGTTTCAGCCAGAAAGATGTTCGACCCGTAGAATGCCCCCATGTCCTGAATCCAGTGCGAACGGCTGATCGATTTTCCACGGCTGATCGGCATGGCGTGGAAAACACCCGTTGGCTGTTTCGAGTATTCCTTGAGGGCCGAGAAAAAAGGGGTTTTGAATCTGCGATCGACGCCGCGAAGGATGTTGAGGTGCAGTTCCTGAAAATCCTCCTGATTGTAAAAGACCCGTCGGCAGCGGCCCAGGTCCAGCCCGGCAATATCTTCGGCAGAACGGTCTGTGACAAGATACGCGTCCAGTTCGGGTCGGATTTTTTCAATAAGCCGACAGGCTTCCGGTCCGTATTCATGCGGGTCGAGGCCGTCAACATCCTCGTCCTCGCTGACACGCGTCAGGTACTGATTCAGGATCGGAAGATCGATCTTCGACTTGAGCGACAAGCCCGGCCGGATCACCACGGCCTGAACGTTGTAGTTGAACAGAACCCCGATCAGGGCGTCCTCCAGCGACGGAACAATGACCGGTTCATAAATGAAGGAATCTTCCAGCCGACGCATGCGCAGCAGGTTTTGCCGCAGGAACCTTTCCTGATGTTCAGTGACATCGTCGACGATCAGCACCTCAAAATAGGGCCGCCCCAATGCACGGGCTTCTGGCGCAAGCGAGGCTTCGTCTTCATAATCTTCATTGTCTATTTCATCGGAAGACAGCGGAATCGACCGCCGCCGGTAAGCGCCCGACGTCAGCGCCCGCGCAATACGACGAACGCAGATCGACAGATCCTGAACATTGCCATTTTGCAGAAGACGCCGCAGATGCTCGAACGCGTGGATTCCGGGGAACGCCCAGTAAAGCTCGATCGGTTCCAGAACATCAAACAGATGCTCCGCCGTCGACATCAGCTTCTGGCTTTGGCGTTTTTCCCGGCCATGAAGGGCGAGGCCTTCAGCGGCCTCTCGTAAGGCGCTCCATCGATCAGCCCGAAGTTGCGTGGCGCTGTAATAATCTCGTAGGGACGGCAACTTCTTCTTCTGCGAGTGCAAGTTCAATACCTGCCTCCTTTCTGTCGCGTCCGGATCAGTGCCGCCTCCTGATCCGATTAATCCGAACCTGTCTTTCCGTGTAAGACAGAAAGGTTAGGCGGCGTCAGCAAATCTCTTTCCGCTTCTTCAATCGAAGTTCTGGGGTCGGATGCCAGCAAACCGCGATCCGATCCCTGCCGGGGAATTTCCAGCGGCCCGAGCGTGTTCAGGTAAGCATCGGCACCGCTTGTGCGATCATAAACCGTGAAATCCGCGTCGCGATCCCGGAAGCTCTTGAGAACTTGCCCAAGTCCCTTGAGACCGGTTTCCCGTTGACGCCGTACCTGGTCCAGATCGATTTCGATCGGGAACATGTCTTCCTGTCCGGCGGACTGATGCAACACTGTTGCTGATGGGTCGACCACCAGCGAACGACCGACACCACCGGCCCCCAGGCCATTCACGTCAATGACGTAACACTGAAACTGCGCCGCCGTCGCCCTTGCAATGGCAAGTTCCGCTTCGCGGTCAGTGGTCCCGGTCAGGACCGGGTGAAGCAGAACTTCGACGCCCTGACTGGTCAGTTGCCGCGTCGTTTCCGGAAACCAAATGTCATAGCAGATGGAAAGGCCGAAGCGCCCGACATTCGGAACATCAAAAACACAGAAATCAGTCCCGGCCGAAATCCCGGCCTCATACGGGCGGAAGGGAAACATCTTCGAATACTTGGCGACAATTTCGCCGTCGGGATTGATGACGACAGACGTGTTCAGAATACGCCCATCTTCGGTCTTTTCGAACATCGACCCGGGGATCAGCCAAATTCCGAAGCGGCGCGCATCCTCCTGAAACTGCAATATAGCGTCATTCGGGAAGGGCTGCGCGAAACGGTCCAGTGGCCCATAGGGCGCAAGTTCGGAAAACAGAACCATCTGAGTCCATGGAAACCGGGCCATCAGAATTTCAATACGATGGCGCATCGCCTCTACGTTCGAATGAAGCGCTGCGACGTGCATCTGAACGCCGGCGACCGCAAATGGAGTCATATTGGGCATCTCTCCCGAGTAAGCTGTCTGATCACCTTATTTTCAGGTGAACCCCGTTACCAGCCTGTTTTTTTGAGCACCCCAGATTTCTATCGTAAACTGTTTGATCGCTGGCACTCGTGAACTTAGCCGATGAGTGATTTAGGGAATTGGCAAGGTGCCAGTCTGTTCGTGTCTTGCGTCCATGCTAGGGCTTGTCGCCAATCTGCCCGCCCTGCCCCGGTCGGAATGGCAGCGCGATGATCGACAATTTTCCGGTCATTCATGTCGTATCACCCGATTGGCAAAATAGTCGTCTCGCTCCAATACATCGGCTTTTGAATACTTCTTGATCCGATTTCCATCTTCTCACCATATGTGCGAAATTTTCAAATTTTGCTCACTACTTCGAGCGTGACTCTAAATGACCTTTTATAACCGATAAGTATCTCTTATCGAGTCAATTGAAAAGCGAACTGAATTGACGCAGAATACGCGCTATGAGTACCCCTGCCCCATATCTCCCAGCCTCTTCTCCTGCACTGTCCTCAGCAGATCAGGACGCGCTGACCGATCTCTATGTCCGCGGCACGCCGGAAAACACATTACGAGCGTACGAGCGTGACCTGGTCTACATCACGGCCTGGAAGGCCGCTCGGATGGCCTCGATCCTCAACTGGCCCGAGAATGAAGAAGCCGCCCTCGCCTTCATCCTCGATCATGCCCGGGATCTGAACGACGCGCCGGAAACGGATGTCGCCCGCCAGACGGCAGAAGCGCTGATTGCACAAGGGTTGCGCAAGTCACTGGCCTGCCCGGCCCCCTCAACGCTGGACCGGCGTATCGCCTCCTGGCTGGCCTTCCACCGGATGAAGAACCTTCCCAGCCCGTTTGAGGCGCCGCAGGTGAAGCAAGCGCGGGCCAAGGCACGCCGCGCAGCAGCCCGCCCCCCTGCCCCAAAATCCGCCCACCCCATCACCCGCGATGTGCTCGAGCAACTGTTGGCGACCTGCCGTGGCAGTCGTCGCGATTGCCGCGACCGGGCGATCCTGATGCTGGGCTGGGCCAGCGGCGGGCGCCGCCGCTCGGAAATCACGGCGTTGATGCGCGAGGATGTTTCCCTGAAGGAGTTCGCCAAGAGTGGCGTCATCTGGCTGTCCCTGCTGGAAACCAAGACCACCCAGAAGGGAGAAACCCCCAGACTGGTGCTGAAAGGCCGAGCAGCGCAGGCTTTAGTGCATTGGATCGAAGTTGGGCAGATCAACGACGGCCCCCTCTTCCGCCCGATCTCGAAAGCTGATCGGGTGCTGAACCGCCGCCTTTCCCCCGACGCGGTAGCGCAGATCGTCAAACATCGATTGAAGCTGGCCGGCCTGCCCGAAGACTTTGCCTCTGCCCACGGTCTTCGTTCGGGCTTTCTGACCCAGGCCGCATTGGACGGCGCCCCGATTCAGGCAGCCATGCGACTGTCCCTGCACCGCTCGGTCGCGCAGGCGCAGAAGTACTACGACGACGTCGATATCGCAGAAAATCCCGCTACGGACCTTTTGGGCTAACACGAAAAAGGGTGTTGGATTTTAGTCCAACACCCCACGGATGCTTCACATGATTTCTGGAGATTCTTACCCGTGGGTAAGATCATCCTCCTCTCGCAGGTATTCAATCATCGTTGCAATGGCGGCCTCCAGCCTAGCACGATCAACACGCGTAAAGTCCAGATCGTGCCTGATCTCCAACCGTCCACTCGAGGCCGAACACTTCGCAATCCCAGCGCGGCCAGACACCTGAAACGTCGTCTTCGCCCGGCGCGGCTTTCCGGGACTGTTCGGTTTCGGCCTGGCAACAGCTTCCGAGGCCTGTCCCAAAAAAGACCGGAGAATCGCAACCTCTCGTGCGTTGTCCCTGTCGGGTTCGCTCATCAACGCAGTGCTGACTGCGCGGATCAA
Source organism: Ruegeria sp. AN11 (assembly GCF_056536005.1). Taxonomy (NCBI): domain Bacteria; kingdom Pseudomonadati; phylum Pseudomonadota; class Alphaproteobacteria; order Rhodobacterales; family Roseobacteraceae; genus Ruegeria; species Ruegeria sp. AN11. Next base: position 523,436 of record NZ_JBQFJD010000002.1, read on the forward strand.
ACCCGGGTCAGAATCAAGCTTGCGCTTCAGTTCGACCCCCACATTTCGCGGGATTTCATTTGGGTGATTCAGAACCTTGTCCAGCCTGGTCAGCAGGCTCGCGAATGCCCGAATATAACTTCGCTTTGTGTAGCTTGCTGATTTGAAAAGAATCGAAACCGCCTTGTCCACATCCGCACAGTCATTGGCCGGATCCTCTGCGTAGGCCCGGGCCAACGCACCCATTTCCGCAAAGGAGATGTCCTTTCGGATCAGGTTTTCATCCACCATACGCCGATAGCTGCTGTCCAGATCAGCGGCGTCCGAAATGCCGGCCGGAATTTTTGCGTAGATGGAATCGCCGGTTTCTTCCAGCAACAAACGATAAGCGGAAAGGCGGCGCATCCCCTGAATCAGGTCAAATCGCCCGTCTGCGCGACGCTCCAGCCGGATCGGGTTGGAAAGACCGATTTCCCTGATCGACGCTTTCAACTCCTCCAATTCCGGATCCGAACCGGGTTTGCGATCGCGCGTCAGTTTTTCTGTAACGACGTCTGACAGGGCTACACGTTCCGTCACCAGTCCTTCGGCCCGCAGGCTCACCAGTTCATGCGCAAGCCTGTCATTTTCCGCGCGAATGGCATCCTCGGTTGACTGCTGATCGCGCAGAGCACCAGCATTCTCCGAGATTGCTGCGGCCATCGGACCCCGCCGCTTCTCCAGAACTTGGTCCGGAACCTTACCCACGGGTATGTCTTCCATGGCAGGCATATCAATGTCGAACATTCTGCGTTTGCGGGTCATGCGTCATCCTCCAGCTTATCCCAGGCCGACAGCATGACGCCCCGAAACTCTTCATATACGTTGTCAAAGGTCGATCGTGCGCGGCGCCAGGTTTCCCGGGTCATCTCTCGGTAATCCATCTCGTAGACCGAACTGAGGAAACGACCGGATTGTTCAACCGCGCGGGTCATCTCGACCGGGTGCTCGGCCACGTGTTCCCCGAACACCTTTCGAAATGCGTCGAACATGGCGTGGTGCAGGGCGTTGCCGGGCTCATATCGCGTCAGCAGAAAGCGCAACTCACAGAAGGTCTTGGGAAGCCCGATCTTACCCGTGGGTAATGTTTTGTCGAACCCATAAGCGAGGTCCTCCAGAGCTTCAGCAAGCTGGCCAATGAACGAGGTCGTGGAGTCGTATTCCCAGTAACCCGGGCCGGATGGGACATACAGCATGTCCGCCGCAAACACTGCGTTCATCGACTGGTAGCCAATGGCAGGCGGGCAGTCGAACAGGATCAGGTCGTAAGAGTCATCGGGGATCTGGTCCAGATAACGCGATACTGCCGCAAAGAACGACCATTCCGGATTCAAGTGCCGGTACTGAGCCGAGGCAAACTCGACAAAAGCGGCGTTGGCGCAGGACGGGATGGCGTCGATGCTGGACCAGGACGTCTGCTTGATAAAGTCACCGATCCGCAGATCTCCGAGCCCCATGTCCGTAATCGATGGCGGCAACTCGCGGCGGGGCAGGGCGGTCCCGGATTCGGCGGCGGCGGGGCGGTTGTTCATCCGTTGGGTCTCGCGGATAAGATCACGCGCCATAATGCCCCAGACCGTAAAGTCTTCGGCAACATCCGTCAGGCCCATCGAATGGCTCAGTGTCGCCTGCGGGTCGAAATCCACCACCAACACCCGGTAGCCATCCAGTGCCGCGGCATGGGCCAGATGCAACGCCACCGTAGACTTGCCCGCGCCACCTTTGAAGTTGGCTACAGCGGCACGGATGGCACGCTTGCCGGCCGGGCGGGGCGGCATCAGGGTCTTGCGGTTCACCTTCAACCGTCGACGCAGCTCGTTGACTTCTTCCAGGCTGAACCATCTCTGCCGGCCATCTGGCTCCACCTCACCACTGGGCAGGGTCGGGTCCGAGGCCAGCTTGCCCCGAAATGTGGATTGGTTGACCTTAAAGATCAGCTCCGACACTTCCCAGCTTGAGAACCGGCGGAGGGTCTTCTCCATCTCAGGGCTAAAGGTCTGCTGGCGAATCCAGCCCTGCAATTTGAGCGACTGATTACGCAATGCATTCAGGTCTTCGTGCGTGTACATGCCTCGGGTCTCGTTTCTTAGGACGTTAAATTTTGTGGTTTTCATATTTACGCTTGATTTGCAGCTTTGGCAAAAGAAATTATGATGGGATGACAATCTTACCCACGGGTAAGAAAACAAGGGCCATCGGCACGTGGGCCGATTCGATTCGCGACGCTGACGAGGAAAGGCGCTCGCTAGGGCGAACGCTCCAGAATTAGGGGGTCAATAAGTTCGAATATACAGCATTTAGGGGGACAAAATACCCAAATAAGGGGACAGACAGGGTGTCCCCTATCACCAATACTTCACCAATTTCTTTTCTTTTTTGATTGCCGGAAATAAATCCCCAACCGCCCAAAACAAGACAGCTCTTGACAGAATCGATGCGCTGGACGCTAATTGGGACATCATCACGAAAAGCGTTGGAAAAGCGCGAGGCGGTAAGCAACCGCGTGAGGCAGATAGAGCGGTGAGGGACAAATGCAGGTTGCAAAACCGGTCGGGCGCAATGCCTCGGCCCTGAAATATGACATTCTATCGGCGCTGTCTGTCCACGCGCTGTCTGGCGACAAGCATCGCCAGCGCAGCATTCTTCGCATAATGGTTCTGATCACCACCCGCTACAACTGGCGCAACAACGAACTGTCAATCGGGCGCGAGGAAATTGCGCGCCTGTGGTCCGTGGATGAACGGACCGTCAAACGCGAGATGGCCAAGCTGCGCGGCAGGGGGTGGATTTCAGTCAAGCGACCGGCAGCACGGGGGCGGGTTGCGGTCTATGAACTGGATCTGAAGCAGATCATGATCGACACCGAAGAGATCTGGCCCACTATTGGCAGGGATTTTCAGGACAGGATGGGGCAGGCCCCGGCCGAAGAAACCAACATCATACCGTTCAAATCCAAACCTCCGGCTCCGGAAACAGGCGACGATGACGTCTGGCGGTCGGTCCAGGCGTTTCTGTATGAACGCGACCCAGAGCTTTGGTCCAGTTGGTTCCAGCATCTGGTCGAGGCTGGCAGGGCAGGGGGGGTGGCCACCCTGATTGCGCCTAGCCGTTTCATGGCGGATTACATTTCGCAAAAATGGACAACCCGCGTTTTGGCCGCGTATGCGCGTGTGGACCCTTCTGTCCGAACCCTGCGGATCGACGCTGCGGAATAAGTCAGCGAGGGCAGGCAAGACCAGCTGATAACCATACGGGTCACCGGCGTCGCCTCTGATTGCGCCAAACGAAGGTTTTCTGAACATCGCGGTTGCGATGCTGAGCATTTGAGGAGATGTAATCAAATATGGGTGGTGCGCAAAATGCCTGATTTTTGCGTATCAGTATCTGACTGAAGCTGTAACGCATGTTTCCGGAAAGACCTGGAAGTTCCGTAGTACGTGGCCCGTCTCAGCCAACATGGTCCAAGATGGCCAAATCACGCCGGGCTTTTCTACTTTATACAGTTGATCCAAATGGCCGGCTTCCGTCACGATACTACGCGAAGAAAATGTCGGGCGTTGTCTTCAAGGCGATGGCCGCGTGCCCGGTGGTCAACGGTTCCTTGCACTCGTAAGAAAAACGGTCTTGGCCATTTAGCTGGTGTCTTGTGGAACGCTGTGTCGCAATTCGTCTGCCCCACACGCGACGAGGGTCTTCCGCCCTCGGCTGTACAAAACCAAGCGGCAATCCAAGGTGCATTTCTGGCAGGTGAGGGGCCACGCGAACCACGGGGCAACGACCAGGCATTCCATTGGTAAATGCCTGCGTCGCATCAGGAAACAATAAATGATTAGGTTTAGCCTAATGTTTGGTGAGGAACTCAATTCTTCAGAGGTTCCGCCGCTCCGTATATACCTGTGCCAAATTTCGCGGTGCTTAGGGAGGCGGATGTGTCTGACAGTGGAAATGTCGCGATTGACGTGCGGGATGCGGTCAAGCGCTACGGCGACTTTACGGCGCTGAAAAGGATCTCACTGTCGATCATGGACAATGAGTTCTTTACGCTGCTGGGGCCGTCGGGCTGCGGCAAGACCACTTTGCTGCGGATGATTGCCGGGTTCGAGGACGTGACCGAAGGCGCCATTTTCCTGTATGGCGATGAGATTGAAAACCTGCCACCGAACAAGCGCCCGGTGAATACGGTGTTCCAGAACTATGCGCTGTTTCCGCATATGACCATTCTGGACAACGTGGCTTTTGGGCTTGAGATGCGCGGTGCGTCGAAGTCTCAGGCGCGCACGAAAGCCGGTGAAATGCTGGAACTGGTGCAGCTCAGCCAGTTTTCGGCGCGCAAACCAAGCCAGCTTTCGGGCGGCCAGCAACAGCGGGTCGCGTTGGCGCGTGCATTGGCGCCACAGCCCAAAGTGCTGTTGCTGGACGAGCCGCTATCCGCCCTGGACCTTAAACTGCGCAAGGCCATGCAGCTTGAACTGAAGCACCTGCAGCGGGAAACCGGGATTACCTTTATCTTCGTGACGCACGATCAGGAAGAGGCGCTGACCATGTCCGATCGCATTGCGGTGATGTCAGCAGGTGAAATGCAGCAACTGGGCGCGCCGACGGATATCTATGAGCGACCGCGCAACATGTTTGTTGCCGATTTCATCGGCGAGACGAACCTGCTGGAAGTATCCGTCGACGGGCTCCGGGACGGTCGCGCGATCTGTCATCTGGGCGGCGGGCACGAACTGACCTGTGATCAGGTCGAAGGTGTCGGGGTGGGGTCAAAGGTTCACATGTCGATCCGACCCGAGCGTCTGTACATGTCCGACAAACCGGTCGAAAGCGAAAGCCTCAAGGGGCGCGTGAAGGACAACATATTTGTCGGCACCGACATCACCACGATCGTGGATCTGCAGGACGGACCCGATTTCGTGGTGCGCACGTCGAACTCTGATCGCGGCAACAAGCGCATCTTCGAGCCGGGCACCGAGATGTTCGTCAACATGGAGCTGGGGGCCGCGCGCCTCCTGGTGGACTGATGGCCGCCGGTGCAGCAAGCGGCGGCAGCGCAACGACCGACACCTATAAGGAGGCCCGCACTTGGCTGCTGTTGCCTGCATGGGTGACGCTGAGCATTTTGGTCCTGGCACCGGTGTTCATGATGCTGGTCTACTCGTTCCTGACGAAAGAGTTCCGCGGCGGCGTGATCTGGGAGTTTTCGCTGGCCGCTTATGATCAGTTCTTCTTTGACCGTGGTCTGTTCGGGGATGAACCGCCCAAGATCGAATGGACCTACCTCACCATCTTCTGGCGTTCGATCTGGCAGGCGGGCGCGGCGACGGTGCTTAGCCTGGTGATCGGCTTTCCGACGGCCTATTTCATTGCCACCCGGCCCGAAAACATGCGGCCCGTCTGGGTGTTCCTGATCACGATCCCGTACTGGGTGAACCTGCTGATCCGGACCGTGTCGATGAAATTCCTGCTGCGCGACCAGGGTCCGCTGAATGATTTTTTGATCAGCATCGGTTTGATCGACAGCCCCCTGCATATCGTCAATACCAACTTCGCGGTGCAACTGGGCCTGTTCTATTCCTATCTGCCCTTCATGGTGCTGCCGATCTACGCGGCGGTGGAACGCTACAACTTCGCGCTGAGCGAGGCGGCAGCGGATCTGTATGCAACCAAGTGGACGACTTTGCGGCGCATTCTCCTTCCGGCGGTGAAGCCCGGCGTGATCGCCGGATGCATCCTTGTGTTCGTTCCCTCAATGGGTTCCTTCCTTGCCCCCGACCTGCTGGGCGGCGCCAAGAACTTTATGATCGGCTCGCTGATCGAGGAACAGTTCAAGGGCAATGCCGGTAACTGGCCGTTTGGCGCGGCTGCGTCGATGATCCTGCTGACCATGGTTCTGATCCTGCTGATGCTGTTTGCACGGCAACAGGCCAAAGCCGAGAAAGCGGAGGGCTGACCGATGGCAAGCAAGCAATTCGACATCAAGTCCTATCGCGGCTTCAAAGGTATCACCCTGTTGTGTCTGATCGTTCTGTATGCGCCGCTGCTGGTCGTGACGATCTACAGCTTCAATGCCTCGCAATCACTGACAAACTGGGAAGGTCTGTCGCTGCGCTGGTATGCGGACGTGTTCACCGGACCGGAAAGCGATAAGTTCAAGCAGGCCGCCAAGAACAGTTTTATCATCGCCATCGTTGCAGCCACAGTGTCGACGTCAATTGCGACACTGGCGGCGACCGGAATGGTCCGGGGCGGCAGGTTCAAGCTGCGCACCCTGTCATTCGGCCTGATCAGCCTGCCACTGATGGTGCCCGAGATCGTGACGGCCGTTGCAACCCTGATCTTTTTCAATTCGATCGGATTTGAACGCGGCATCATGACCATCCTGCTGGCTCATATCGCGTTCTGCATTCCCTTTGCCTATTTGCCGATCTCGGCCCGGATGCAGGGGATCGAGGACAGCTATGAACAGGCCGCGCAGGACCTTTATGCCACCAAGCGGCAGGCATTTACCAAGATTCTGCTGCCGCTGATGATGCCCGGTATCATCTCGGGCTTCCTGCTGGCTTTCATCGTCAGCCTGGATGACTTCATCATCACCAACTTTGTCAAAGGCGCGGGTGTCGAAACCCTGCCGACGGCGATCTTCGGTTCGGTCAAACAGGGTCTCAAACCCAATATCATGGCGATTTCGACCATGCTGCTGGCCGTGTCCGTCATCATGGTCACGATAAGCTACTTCGTCAGCAAAACTGACAACACGAAATAACCAACAGAGGGAGAACACAATGAAACATATGATGAAAAGCGGCGTCGCCGCGCTGGCCATGACTTTGGGCGCAAATGCAGCAGCAGCCGAAGGCGAACTGGTTGTCTATCACTGGTTCGAATACATCCCGCAGGAGCTGATCGACAAATTCTCCGAGGAAACCGGCGTCGAGGTGACCATGGACACCTACGATTCAAACGAGGCGATGCTCGCCTCGCTCAAGGCTGGCGGGATCGGAACTTATGATGTTTCGGTGCCGGGCGACTACATGGTGTCGATCATGGCAGGCGAGGGCATGCTGGACACGATCGAAGACGGCGAACTTAAGAACAAGGGCAATATCGAACCCGAATGGGCCGATCCCAGCTTTGACCCCGGCCGCAAACACTCGATCCCGTATCAGTGGGGCTCGACCAGCTTTGCCGTGAACCGCGACGTCTATTCCGGCGACATCCAGACCACCGACATTCTGTTCAACCCGCCGGCCGAGTTGCAGGGGCGGATCAACATGCTGGACAGCCAGGGTGAGGTCATGGCCATGGCGGCGCTGCATATGGGCATCCCGCAGTGTTCCACCGACCGCGAACAGCTCAAGGCGCTGAACGCCATGCTGCAAGAGGCCAAGCAGCACTGGTCATCCTTCAACTCGGACACCGCCAAAGAGGTTCTGGTCTCGGGCGATGCGGCGGTCGGCCAGATCTATGACGGGTTCTCGGCCAAGGCGCGCGAGGAAGGCGCAAATGTCGAATATGCCTACCCGACACAGGGCTATATCGCCTGGATGGACAATGTCGTTCTGCTGAAAGATGCCCCCAACCGTGACAACGCGCTGAAATTCATGGATTTCCTGCTGGAGCCGGAAAACATCGCCGCTGTCACCAACTTTGCTCGCTATAACGCGGGGGTCGCAGGCGTCGAAGAGTTCCTGGACCCCGCGCTTGCGACGCAACCGGAAAAGAACCCGCACGACAAGGTCGGCCCCGGTGTCTTTATCGAGGTTTGTTCGCAGGAAGTTCAGGCCGTCTATGACCAGATCTGGACAAATCTGAAGAAGTAAACTCTCCCCGTGCAATAAGCACCAATTTACCGGGCGGCCAGGCCGCCCGGTCTTTTACTCTATCGGTACTGCGACGAGTTTGAGCAGCAGCAGGAAAAGCGCACGCTCGGTGATGATGTCCAGCTTGCGATAGGCGCTTTTTGAGTGTGCGCAACGCTGCATCCATGGTGGTGCAGGTTTGGCGCTGCCGTTGGGCACGGCTGTTGTGCTGACGTCAAAAAAACCCGAAGATCAGGTCTATCAGAACCTGATTGTGTGCGGGGACGAGTGGGAGGACGCAGGCGTCAAATCCGTCAGCCGGATCGGCGATTGCGAGGCCCCGTCGGTCTTTGCGGCAGCCGTCCATGCCGGGCACCGCTGGGCGCGGGACCTGGATAGCAGCGAGAGGCCGGTGCCGAAATTTCTGCCGATGCCACTGCGTTAAAAAAGGAGGAAAGCATGACCAAACCTATCCGCTTGCTGGCCGATGGCCACCCCGAATTCGGCTTTGTCCCGTCTTCCCTAGTGGCTGACGGTGATTTCACCACCTCGGACAAGACCGAGACCATAAGCAGCTTTTTCGAAAGCCGGGATGAGAAGATTTCGGTAGGGGTATGGGAATGCGCGCCCTGTCGCGAGGATATCGAGGCTTATCCGGTGGATGAGATGATGACCGTGATCTCGGGTTCGGTCACGCTGACCGGATCGGACGGGGTGGCGCAGGTTTTTGGGGCCGGAGACACCTTTTTTGTACCCAAAGGCACGCCCTGTACGTGGGAAATCACGCAGACATTGCGCAAGTTTTACATGATTGCGGAATGATAGGCGCGCGGCGCGGGTTACCGTGCGCCGCGCAAGTTTCGCAAGACCGCCAGAACGGCGATGAAAATGAACATGACCTCGATCACGATTGCGCCCGGATTTGGCCGATGGATCAGGGAAATCATGACCAGTGATCCGCCCAGAATGTTCCAGGCATTGAATGGTATCTTGTTTGCGGGAAGGACATTGCATGTCGCCAGATAGTAGACGCACACGATAATTGCCGACCCCAACAGGCCGATTCCGTCAACAAGAGTGAGGTCCTGCAGCAATTCCATATCCGGTCTCAGTGGCTGATATCGGCCAGGATACGGTCCATCATCGCGTCACAGGCGCTGAGTTGCCCGAGGTCCAGATATTCGTCCGGCTTGTGTCCTTGCCTTTCCATTGATCCCGGCCCGCAAACGACGGTGGGAATGCCCAACTCGCTGAAAAACCCGGCCTCGGTGCCAAACGCGACCTTGGTGGTAGCGTTGCTTTGCGACAGCTTCAGGGCATAGCCGATGACGGCATCCGTGTCGGGCACGTCCAGACCGGGATAGGCGTTATATTGTTCGACCTCGACGCGCGCCTCGGGGCATGGGTTCTGATACGCCGCACCAACTCTGTGGGCCGCATCCTGTATCTGGTCGAGGATATCTTTGCCGCGGTCCGATGCCAGATGCCGGTATTCAAAGGTCAGCTCGGCGCGGTCCGCCACGATGTTCAAAGCCTTGCCGCCGGACATCATTCCGACGTGAAAGGTTGTGTAGGGAACGGAATATTCCGGGTCGATGTTTCCACTTGCGGCATAGGTTTTTTGCAGGGCGCGCAACTCATTCACGAAATCAGTCGCCAGGTGCAGCGCGTTGACGAATTTCGGCGCCAACGCCGAATGTCCGCTTTGCCCGTGGCACACGGCCCGCAATGCGGCTTTGCCCTTGTGTCCGACAGCGACCTGCATCTCGGTGGGCTCGCCCACAAAGCAGGCGCGGGGCTGACCCAGCATCGGCGCCAGCCGGTCCAGCATGTGCTGAATGCCAACGCAGCCGACTTCTTCGTCATAGGACAATGCAATCCTGAGCGGCTCGCGCAGGTTCGAAGTGCCCGTGCGGTCGGCCAAAGCCATGACCGAGGCCACATAACCCTTCATGTCCGTTGTGCCGCGCCCGTAAAGCCGGTCACCTTCGCGGGTCAGCCGGAAGGGATCCCTGGTCCAGCTTTGCCCTTCGACCGGAACGACATCCGTGTGCGCGGACAGCAAAACGCCATCTCCGTCCGGTCCCTTTTCGGCATAAAGCCCGGTTTTCTCGCCGCCGGGGTCGGTGATGCGGTGAACAGCAAAACCGCGCGCCTCAAGAAACGCTTCGACATAGCTGGCCAGCTCAAGGTTCGAGTTCTTGCTGACCGTATCGAAGCCGACCAGCTTTTCCAGAATTTCCAGCGAAGACGTCATACCCTTTGTGCCTGTGATTTGGATGAAAATACCCGTGTTGTGCACAGCCTATACGACCTGCAAAAAACATAAATCCGGGATTGGCGAACCAGAGGTTAGGATAAAACGAAGCTGATATCAGCCCGCTTTCTGATTGCAGAGACCCGGGAGCGTGCCGGACTTCTCGGCTTGTTCACAATGCTCGACAAAGGCCTTCACCGTGTTGGTTTCATTCTCGGCGCGCGCTGTGAGCAACCCAAGATGCATCGGTCTGAGATCCCCTGCCAAAGGAACGAAGATCAGCTTTTTGCCATCGGGCGACAGCACATTCAGGGGGCGGATATTTGCGATCGAAAATCCGAAGCCATTGGCCACCAGGGACCGCATCACGGACATGTCGGCAGTGCGTTCCCCGATATTCGGTTTGATATTGGCATCCCGGAAGAAAGACAGGAAATACTCACCACTGAACGGCAGGTCCAATAGCACCATCGGGCTGTCCTGAAGATCGGGGATCGTCAGTTCTGTCCGGTCGGCCAGCGGGTGGCCTTCACCCAGGACAACATAGGGCGGCAGCTTGTGAAGGGGCCGGAATTCCAGATCGGCAGGGATATCCAGATCATATGTCAGCGCGATATCCAGTTCTGCCCGGCGCAACTGGCTGAAGATTTCCGCCTGATTGAGTTCGCGCTGCTCGATGCGCACGTCGGGGTATGTGATCTCGAATTCCCGCCGCAATCCGGGCAGGACGATCTGCGCAAAGGTCATTAGACAACCCACAGAAAGGATGCCCTGAACCTTGCCGGTGATTTCACCTGCCAGCGTCGCCAGAAGTTCGGCCTCGCGCAGAACGAATTCGGTGCGTTCCATGAACTTGTGCCCGGCCTTGGTCAGTGACAGGCCCCGTGCGTGTTCACGCACGAACAGATTGACGCCGAACTCAAGCTCAAGCTGGGTGATCGCCGCCGAGATCGACGGCGACGAGACATTCAGTTTGTCGCTGGCAGCGGCGATGCTGCCTGCCTTTCCAACGGCCACAAAGTATTCCAGCTGCCGCAGCGTGTATCTGAAAGGCAATGGCGCATCCCCGCGTGGTTGCGGATCAAGCCGTGTACTTGATCCACGTGGTCTTCAAAGCAGTATACTTTTCAAGCGAGTGCAATGACAAATCCCGTCCGAAGCCCGATTGTTTCATGCCGCCAAATGGCGTTTGGGCAGACAGGGCGTCAACGGTGTTGACCGAAACAGTGCCGACCATCAACTTGTCGGACACCCGGCAGGCGCGGCTGAGGTTGTCGGTCCAGACCGAGGCCGCCAGACCGTAGATCGAGTCATTCGCCATGGCGACGACCTCATCCTCGCTGTCAAAGGGAATGACCGACAGGACGGGACCAAAGATTTCATCGCGGGCCAGAGGGTTGTCGTGGCTCACGTCGTCAAAGATGGTGGGCTGAACAAAGCAGCCTTTGCCGTCTACAGTGACACGCTCGCCGCCTGTCACCAGATTGGCCGATTTCTTGCCTTCTTCGACGAAACGGATAATGCCTTGCGTCTGCTTTTCGTCGACGATGGCACCCATTTTCGAGGCCGGGTCCAGCGGGTCGCCCGGCTGCGTCGCCTGCGCCCGTGCGATCAGCTTTTCGACGAAGGCATCCTTGATCGAGCGTTCGACATAAAGCCGCGAGTTGGCCGAGCAGACCTCGCCCTGATTGAAGAATATTCCAAAGGCGGCCATGTCGGCGGCGGTGTCCAGATCCTCGCAATCGGCAAAGACCAGATTGGGGCTTTTGCCGCCGGTTTCCGGCCAGATCTGTTTCAGGTTCGACTGCCCCGAATACTGCATGAACATCTTGCCGATGGCGGTCGAGCCGGTGAAGGCCAGACAATCCACATCCATATGCAGACCCAGCGCGCGACCGGCCGTCGCGCCATAGCCCGGCACGACGTTGAAGACCCCGTCCGGGACACCGGCCTCGGCGGCCAGTTCGGCCAGGCGCAATGCCGAAAGTGGCGATTGCTCGGCCGGTTTCAACACAACCGAGTTTCCTGCGGCCAGCGCGGCGGCGGCTTTCCACGTGGCCATGTCCAGTGGGAAGTTCCATGGGGTAACGGCGCCAACGACGCCAAGGGGGACGCGACGGACCAGTGCCAGATCGCCGGGACCGGTGGGGGCAACCTCGTCATAGACCTTGTCAATGGCCTCGGCATACCACTGGAAGAAATGCGCGGACCCCGGCGCGTCGATGGTGGCGGCATCAGTGACCAGCTTGCCCATGTCGAGGCTGTCCAGCAGCGCCATCTCTTCCAGATTGTCCCGGATCAGGTCGGCCAGTTTCAGCATCACCGCCTTGCGGTCCCCCGGTGCCATACGTGACCAACGGCCATCTTCGAACGCAGCGCGTCCCGCGGCAACGGCCCGGTTGACGTCCTCTTCGTCACATCCCGCAACTTTGGTCAGAACCGCGCCGGTGGCCGGATTGACGCTGTCAAAGGTCTTGCCTGAGGCCGCATCGACGAACGAGCCATTGATGAAGGCCTGCCCCCGGAACGACAGACCGGCGGCACGGGCTTTCCAGTCTTCGTGTGAATAGTCCAACATTCTGTCTCTCCCTGATTACTGGTCGCCGGGAACGCCGTAGGACGGCGCCTCGCGCGGGTCGAGTGCGCGCTGGATGTAGGCGTCCAGTTGTGGCTTGTAGATATTCCAAGCGGTTGCAACAGCCTCGATGGGACAATCCTCGGTCCAGTCGCAGCGCAGATCGGCCACCGGCCAGCTAACTTTGTCGACAATCTTCAGGCCTGCGGAATGCACCGGACCTGCCTCGCCACCCGCAGCAAGTCCCGCGCGCATCGCGGCAATCAGGCGGTCGCCGATATGGCCCGAGGCCGAAAGGAACCCGTCGACGATGGCCTGCGGAATGCCGTCATTGTCCAGCAGGTTCCCGCCCGATGCGACGTTCTCGGCCTGCGCCTGTGTCCAGATACCAAGGCTGTTCGGGCCGGAGTGAATTGCGGTGCGCCCGGCCGTATCTACAGCCAGCACCTGACGGTATTCGATGAATTTTGCGCCGGCCTTCATGGCCTCGATAGCCTCGGGTGCGGTCTTGCCCTGTTCCATCAGGTCCAGCGTCAGCGGACCAAGGCTGGGGTCGGTCACGTTCTGCGTTGCGACCGCCCCGACTCCGGCGCGGGCAAAGGAACAGCGGGCCGCCACGGCGGGCGACGAGGAGGAAATCGCTAAGCCAAACATTCCGGTTTCAGCGCAACGGGCAACCAATGAAAAAGTCATTCAGGTCTCCTTGAATCACAGCAACCGGACCGCGCGTGAGAGCAAGAAAGGGACGCGGTCCGGTCTGTCGACTGATCGAAACGATCAGTCAGGGATAACGGCGGTGCCGTCGATTTCGACCAGCCATTCCGGACGTGCCAGCGCCTGAACCACCAGACCGGTCGAGACCGGGTGAACGCCTTTGATGTATTCGCCCATGGTGCGATAGACGGCCTCGCGGTGGCGGACATCGGTGATGTAGACGACGACCTTGACCAGATGCTCCATCGAGCCGCCGCATTCCTCGATCAGCTGCTTGATGTTCTGCATCACTTTGTGGGTCTGCTCGACCGGGTCGTGACTTTCGATGTTGACCGCATCGTCCAGGTTCTGCGGGCACTGGCCACGCAGGTAGACGGTCTTGCCACCCTGAGTCACAACGGCCTGGCAAAGGTCGTTGTCGAGGTTTTGCTCGGGGTAGGTGTCGGAGGTATTGAATTTGCGGATACGTGTATGCGCCATGTCGGGGTCCTGTCTTCTTACTCTGCTGCGGGGGCAATGATGGCTGCTTCGCCGTCATAATCGGCATAGGCCCGCTGGATCGCGATCTGATCGGCAATGTATTTCGCATCGTGCCAGACGCCCCACAGGAAGGTCGAGCCGCGGCGCGACTGCCAGGGCAGGCCAAGGAAATACACGTCCGGTTCAACCGAAACCCCGCGCTGATGGATCGGCGCGCCTTTGTTGTCGAAGGCATTGGCCTTGATCCAGCTGAAATCCTGACGGAAGCCCGTGGCCCAGATGATCGTGGTAATGCCTTCCTTGGTGAAATCGACCGAACCGAGCGGATTGGTCAGGCTGTCGGGATCGGCGAAGGCTTCGCGGGCCTCGGGTTCTTCCGGAAGATCAAGCCCGGTGCGGTCCACATAGGCGTCCGCCAAATCCAGCATTTCGTGATAATTGGCATCGCCAGCGGCCACATTGCGCTGCAAATCGTCGGCAAAGCTCAGAACGCCGTTCTCGAAGCTTTTTGTCATGCCAACCAGGGTAACGCCTTCGTTGCCAAGACGACGGAAATCCATTGTGTGTCCGCCATAGGCGCCGCTGACCGAGATGGTCACGTGTTCGGTTCCCGGCTTCATCGCGGCCACGTCCCACAGGCCCAGAACGCCCAACCACCAGACGAAATCCCGGCCTCGGTAGCGGCGCGGCGGGCGGTCATGCGGTCCAACCGACAGAAACACCTTGCGGCCGGCCCGGTTCAGCTCATCCGCGATCTGTGCGCCGGATGATCCGGCACCGACGACCATCACGGCACCTTCGGCCAACTGGCCGGGGTTCTTGTAGAAAAACGAGTGAATCTGGTCGACACCTTCCGTTTCCGGCACAATCGGCGGGATCACCGGATGCTGGAAAGCGCCCGTAGCGGCAACAATGCGCTTGGCATGGATTTCACCGGCCGAAGTTTCGACACGGAAGCCGCCCTCGCCGGGCATACGCTCGGCCCTGAGCGCCTCGACGCCTTCGCGGATGGGCGCGTTCACCATTTCGGCATATTCGACAAGATAGTTGGCCACCCGGTCTTTCGAGACAAAGGCATCCGGATCGTCGCCCTTGAACAGCAGGCTCGGGAAACGATCGTGCCAGGCCGGGCCGTTGGCGACCAGAGCATCCCAGCGACCGGTACGCCATGCCTCGGCCGTCCGGTTCTTTTCCAGAATGATATGCGGAACATTGTTGTTTCCCAAATGCTCGCTGAGCGCGATACCGGCTTGACCGCCACCAACAACCAGTGTGTCCGTTTTCTCGATGGGCATGTTTCGTTTCCCTTTGACTGTATCTCGGTCCGACACAAATGGCCGGGCAAACTCATGGCTGAACTGGATAGGGTCTGTCAGACGGCTCCAAATATGGAGGCCCCTGTAATCACCGATTTCGGAGGACGGCGTGCAGTCGTAAAAGTGACCATTGTTCGGGCGACGGTCACTTCGCGATTACAGCTTTCCGTGCCGATCCAGCACGCCTTGCGCGTTTCGTGAGGAACGTTCCACAAGTTGGAATTGGGCGAAATTACTGTCTAGCTTACCCTTAGTTAGGTTTTGGCTAATCTGGCAGGATTTACGCTTGTTTTGATTGCAGTTGGCCGTGATCGGACAGGTACGGTGCGATCAGATAAAACAGCTCTCCCTGCGAAGAGATCTGGCATTTCCTGTAAAGCTGCTTGCGTATGACTTTGACGGTTTGCGGGCTGATCCCAAGCGTGAGGCCGATGGAAACCGACGAATGCCCCTGCAGGATCAAAAGTGCGATCTCAGCTTGCCTTGCGCTCAAACTGATCTCGAGTTCCGAGGACAGTCGGTGACGCAAAAGATCGACGACATCTTCCGGCGTGTCTGAGCCCCGCGGTCTGAGGTCCGACCAGTTCTGCCTGACCAGCGCGTTTACAACCGGGGCCAGCTGCCTTGCCTGTTCAAGATCACGGGATGAAAACCGTGATGCGGTGGTCGCATCCCGCCCCAGACAGACGGTTATCGACACGCCCTGCGTCGGAGACGAGAAGAATGCGATCTCGTCGGCGAGCGTGGTGCGTTGATAGTAGGATTTGTAGTACTCGTTGCGATGAAACTGGTCCGGGGCAATGTCGCTTAGTCGGTACATCCCATCTGTCGCGTCTGCCGCGTGCAGGGAATAGAACGGGTCCAGCAGGTAGGCGCCTGTTACATAGTGGCTGTTCATACGTTCAAACACGCGCTTCTCGCTGGCTTGGGCCAGAAAGACCTCCGGTTGTTGGCTTTTGAAGAAAGCGACGATGGTCATGTTATCGATACGCAGGCAGGCGCCGAGCCAGTTTTGCAATCGCCGGGCAAACCCGGTGGTACCTATGGACAGGATTGTGTCTGCCAGAAGCTCTGGCTTGGGCATGTGGTCCACGGCGCTATACCTCTTTGGGGGTATATACCCCCTCGTGATCCATGATCTACCATGATTTTCGGAATAAGGGGGTATATCCAGCGCGAAATACGCTCTGACCATCAGAATTTCGGCCCGCCACAGGGCGATACCGCCAGATGCCTAAGGGAGATCCAGCAATGCGCGATCCACGCTATGATGTTCTGTTCGAACCGATGAAGATTGGCCCGCTGACCGCCAAGAA
The DNA here is from genome assembly GCF_056536005.1 of Ruegeria sp. AN11. Lineage (NCBI taxonomy): Bacteria > Pseudomonadati > Pseudomonadota > Alphaproteobacteria > Rhodobacterales > Roseobacteraceae > Ruegeria > Ruegeria sp. AN11. The sequence goes on from NZ_JBQFJD010000002.1 coordinate 539,911, forward strand.
CCGCTTCTATCAGGTGCCGCACTGCAATGGCGGCGGCTATCGTGATCCTTCGGCTGCTGCCGCGATGCGAGGTATCAAAGCCGAGGGCGGCTGGGGCGTGATCTTTACGGAACAGTGCGAGATGCACCATACCTCGGAGATCACGCCGTTCATCGAATTGCGTTTGTGGGAAGACAAGGACATTCCGCAACTGCGCAAGATGTCCGAGAAAATGAAAGAACATGGCGCGCTGGCCGGGATCCAATTGGCCTATTCGGGCATCAACGGGCCGAACCTTTACACGAAAGAGGTACCGCTGGCACCGACCGCATTGCCGATCCGGACGTTCACCAACGATCCGGTTCAGGCGCGCGCACTGGACAAGCAGGACATCCGGGACCTGCGCCGTTGGTTCGTGAATGCGGCCAAACGGTCGCAGGATGCCGGATTTGACCTGATCTGCCTGTATGGCGCACACGGGTTCGGGATTTTTCAGCACTTCCTGAGCCGGGCCACCAACCAGCGCAGCGATGAATATGGCGGTTCTCTGGAAAACCGGGCCCGGTTCAGTCAGGAAGTCATCGCTGACATGCGCGACGCTGTGGGCGACAAGATGGCGATCACGCTGCGGGTGTCGCTGGACGAAACCATCGGCGAACTTGGCTTCTCGAACGCCGAGGTGCGTGACTATGTCGAGATGAACAAGGATCTGCCCGATCTCTGGGATCTGGCGCAAGGCACCTGGGAAGATTGCTCGGGCCCGTCGCGGTTCAAGGAAGAGGCGGCGCAGGAACATCTTGTGCGCGGCATTCATGAACTCACCGAAAAGCCCATCGTCGGGGTAGGGCGGTTCACTTCACCGGATGTGATGGCCAGGATGATCAAGTCCGGAACGCTGGATTTCATCGGCTGCGCCCGCCCATCCATTGCCGACCCGTTCCTGCCGAAGAAGATCGAGGAAGGCCGGATCGACGACATTCGCGAATGCATCGGCTGCAATATCTGCATCACCGGCGACATGACCATGTCGATCAGCCGCTGCACACAGAACCCGACCTTCATGGAGGAATGGCGCAAGGGCTGGCACCCCGAGAAGATGAACGAAAAGGGCGACAGCTCGAACGTGCTGATTGTTGGCTCTGGTCCTGCGGGACTTGAAGCGGCCTGGGCGCTGTGCCGCCGCGGCTACGATGTGGCCGTGGCCGAAGCGCGGGACGTGATCGGAGGACGTGTCACCCGCGAACGCGCGTTGCCGGGGCTCAGCGCCTGGGGGCGTGTCGTGGACTACCGGGAATACCAGTTGCAACAGCGCCCGAACGTGGAGATCTACCGCGAGAGTGAACTGGATGCCGACAGCATTCTTGAGTTCGGATTCGAAAACGTCTGTATCGCGACCGGATCCACATGGCGTCGCGACGGTGTTGCCCGTCAGCATGTCGTGCCAATGCCGATTGCAGATGGCGCCAAGGTCTATACGCCTGACGACCTGATGGATGGTACGATCCCTTCGGGTCGCGTGGTGGTGTATGACGACGACCACTACTACATGGGTGGCGTGCTGGCCGAGTTGCTGGCCAGAAACGGAGCGCAGGTGACGCTCGTCACGCCGTCAGCCTATGTCAGCGACTGGACGAACAACACGCTGGAACAGATCGCTATCCACCCGCGACTGGTCGAAGCGGGGGTCGAAATCGTGCTCAATCAGGGTGTGGCGGAAATCCACACCGATCATGTGGTATCGAACTGTGTGTATACGGACCGCACCTGGAAGATCGAAGCCGATGCCGTCGTAATGGTCGCATCCCGGCTTGAGAACAATGGCGTCTACAACGCCCTGAAGGCGAAAGAGACCGATTGGGCCGACGCAGGCATCAAGTCCGTCAAGCTGATCGGAGACGCCAATGCACCGGGGCCGATTGCATGGGCGACCTATGCCGGGCATCGATACGCCCGCGAGCTGGACGGGCCGGATATCGGGGACGCCTTGCCCTTCCGCCGCGAGATCACGGAACTGGCAACGGATTGAGATTGGCGTGGGATTGTTTGCCGCCGCCAATCGGGCGATGGAGGACCTGAGGCAAAGCGACCTAAGCTGAGCCGATTGGCCTTCGTCGCCTTCCGCTTTTCCCGGGGCTTACCTAGTCCTGGCATCGCAGATGTGAAGCGACTCGGGCAACTGTGGTAGTCTGTGATCATCTGCGAAAAACCGGGAGGAGAAGATGTCAGTTCTGGACACCGTTAAAGCGCTCGATGCGGCAATCATTGAAGGGATCAACGCAAAGGATGCCGGCAAGGCAACCGCACCCTATGCCGAAGACGGCGCGATCATGCCGCCGGGCGCACCGACCATGTCGGGTCACTCCGCGATCCGCGAGTATTGGCAGGCCGCAATCGACGGAGGTCTAAGCAACGTCGTGGCCAACCCGACCGGGGCGCATGTCAGCGGAGACTTTGCCGTTACCATGGGAACGTTGACGGGCTCGATGGGAGGGCAGGACCTCTCAGGGAAGTACATTCTCTACTTCCAGAAAGGCAACGACGGATGGAAGGTTCAGCGCGACATATGGAACTTCGACGCCTGAACAAAGCTGTGCGGGTATTGTTCGTCACTTGCATCAAGCTGTCGTGATGTTCGTCGGTCGGCTTTGATCACTGGCTTCAAGGCGGTCTGAATATCCGCGCAGAAATCTGCCACCGGCGGGTTCGAAAACGTGAGAGACCGATGCAGAGTTTCCTGTCATCGGGCGGAATGGCGTGTTTCCGTCCAGGCATTTCGCACACGGAAATTGCCACTTGGTTTCATTTCTCTGCGGTGCCTTCCCTGCGGCCATGACTTTGTGAGATAACTCCTCCAAAACACGGTATTAGCTCAGCTGATTTCAGTATTGTTTTGGGTTTCCGCACCGACTGTGGGAGGAAGACATAATGAAGAATTTTACACGCCGCGCCGCGCTGGTCGGTGCCGGTGGTTTGGCGGGATGGGGATTGGCAGGCCTGTTTCGGGCGGAGTTGCCCACCTATGCAGGTGCAAACCGCATCGTCGCGCCGACCGGGGAGAACTACCTGAACGATGCAAGCGGTCTGTCGGCGACGCCGATCCACAAGCATCTGCGGATTTCAGAGGGCGATCAGGAACTGGTTGCGGTGATCCGGCGAGAAATGTCACAGGCGCGTGCAGAAAGACGGCCCCTGAACGTCGGCGCGGCGCGTCATTCCATGGGGGGGCAAGCGATCCCGCGTGATGGCACGGCCATGACTTTTGACAATGCGCGTATCGAACTGGATACGGCCAATCAAAGCTATCGCGCCCATGCGGGCGCGCGGTGGTCGGATGTCATTGCGGCGCTCGACCCCCAGGGATGGTCGCCCAAAGTGATGCAATCCAACAATGACTTCGGCCTCGCTGCGACCTATTCGGTCAATGCGCATGGTTGGCCCGTGCCGTTCGGACCGATGGGATCCACTGTGCGGTCCCTGCGGATGGTGTTGCCGTCCGGCGATCTGGTGACCTGTTCACCAACCGAAAACACCGATCTGTTCAACCTTGCGATGGGGGGATACGGCCTTATCGGGGTCGTTGTGGACATGGAGATCGAGATGGTCAGAAATGCCCGGCTGTCTCCGGCATTTGAAGTGATGGAAACCGGCGATTTTGCTGACCGTTTCAAGGCGGCAATCATGGATCCGACAGTGACAATGGCCTACGGGCGGTTGAATGTGGAACGCGTGTCGTTCTTTCAAAAGGCGCTGATGATCACATATCGCGAGACCGAAGATCAAGACGATCTGCCGGCGGCCTCCGGTTCCGGATGGATGGCCCATGCGGCCAGCCGGATCTATCGCGCCCAGCTTGGCAATGAGACATTCAAATCCTTCCGCTGGTGGAATGAAACCAAAGTGGGCCCGGCTCTGGGGTCGGGGGAGGTGACGCGCAACTCGCTGATCAATGAACCGGTGGTGACACTGGATGATCGCAACCCCGACCGGACGGACATTTTGCACGAGCATTTCGTCGGGTTTGACGCTTTCGACAGCTTTGTCGAGGCCTGCCGCGAGGTGATCCCGGCCTCGTATCAGGAGTTCCTGAACGTGACCCTTCGGTATGTGGCGCAGGACGATCAGTCCGTGCTGTCCTTTGCCCGTGTACCGCGGATTGCTGCCGTCATGTCTTTCAGTCAGGAGCTGACCCAACGCGGCGAGGCGGATATGGCGCGCATGACCCGCGCGCTGATTGACCGGATCGTCAAGATCGGTGGGGCCTATTACCTGCCTTACCGCCCGCACGCCACAATCGGTCAGTTGACCGGTGCCTACCCACGGGCAGAGGAATTTGCGAAAGCAAAGCGGGAACTGGACCCCGATCTGGTGCTGCGCAACAATCTTTGGGATCAGTATCTGGGGCAGCTATGAGCAATCTGCAAAAACTGTGTTTGGGGTATTTCGTGGCGCTCATGATCGCGGCGTCGCTGAACTATATCCCGGGCCTGACGGATGAAGATGGGTTGGTTTTTGGCATCTTTGCGCTGGATATCTACGACGATGCACTGCATGTGGCTTCGGCCCTGTGGGCGCTGATCGCGGGGCTACTTTCCCATCGGGCGGCGCGGACATTCCTGATCCTGTTCGGGCTGGCCTATCTGGGGGATGGGATATTCGGCATCTTCACCGGCTACGGGTTCCTTGATCTTGGAATATTCACCAACGCATCGCTGGGCACCGATTGGTCGCTGCCGCGGTTCCTTGCGAACCTGCCGCATCTGGCATTGGGCGGAATCGGCGTCTGGGCCGGGTTTCGCGGCGGAGCCGAGCACGGGTGAGGCGGCTGTGGCGATACTGCAAATGGCTGTTTCTGGTGGTAGTGATCTGCGTTGCGGGATTGCTGTCGCCGATTGCCTATGTGGAAATCATGTGCCGGGGGTCGGGCCAGCCTGCCGCCTATGAGGCGCTGATCGATCCCGCCTTTCACCGACCCGAAACCCGGACCCTGATGACCTATCCGGAATGGCACATCGTTCATGCTTACGAGGATTACGCCACGGTCATCCAATCCGGTGATCCGCATGAGTACGGATATTTTCGCGCTGTCGGAGGGTTCTGGTCTTCGCTTTGCGCGCTGAGTGCTGCTGCAAGTTCCCATGGCGCGGTTGATGGCGCGACCAAGCAAATGGTCTATGTGATCGGGGTCAGTTTTTCCGCCGAATTGCTGCTCAAAGCCGCCTATGAGGAAACCTTTGGCCGGGTTTTCGCGGCGCTGCGCGGACAGACACGGGCGCCTTTGGATGATCTCTCGGCCAGCCAAGCCGCTGGCTATGCCAGGTTTTTGCAGCAGGTTCCGTGGTACAAATGGCGGTTTCGCGAGGATCGGGCTGATTTGAACGAACAGGCCACGGACAATTTGCGGGACCGTGAGCGGCGGATCGCCCTGGGGATCGAATACGGGGTCAAGGCCGCCTATGCGGATGTGATCGCCGATGCGGTGGCGCAGGTGGGTCAGGATGAACCGACCCTGCGGATGATTGTTGAAAATGCGGACCGTTCCCTGCTGGACAAAGAGGAGGGTGTTCATGTTCTGGCGGAGCATCCGCAGGGGATCGAAGTGGAAACTCCCCGATACCGCGCGTTGACCCTTCTGCTGCAACGCTGGGCGCGTGAGGGAGTGGATTTTATGGAGATCGCAGGGAATGACGACATCCTGTTCACAGTCCTGTCCGGTGATCCGGACATGGACGGTGCTATCTACAGTCGTTTACGGCAAGGGTCTGGCGATTACCGGCATCTGATGGTGGTGAAAGTTTCCGAATTGGCCGACCGGATCCGTGCATTAGATATAGGAGAGCAGAAGCTGGAGCATATCCATGACTACTAGGTCTGTCCTGATTGCATTACCTTCAATGCTGATCGGCTGGCTGGTCATCATGCTGGTGACGGCCCTGTTGACGGACGAGGCCCCGGCCTATGTCGTCTTGTTCCCGACCGACGGGTTTCTGCAGTCCCTTCCGAACGAAATATCGATGATCTCAGCTTCAGTTGTCAGCGTTACACTCACGTCCGAGCAGGATGGCTTCGTGCCACTATTGTATCGGTCGGGGGCCTGGATGGTGCTGCCTGCGGGATTGACAGGCTGCTTGCCCATGCCGAAGGCAGATTGAGCAAGGCCCGCCTGGGATCACGCGGTCGTCTTGTCTTACTGGGCAAGAACCATTCAAACAGTTCGGGAAAAACGAGTGCTGGCAGTTGTTCCCCTGACAATGCACTCCAGTTCACAGCAGAGCCTGAAAGGCTCTGGTTCGTCCGAGGTTATGTAGTCGGTGAACCTTTCACCGGCGAGCTTGCCGATGGTTTCGGCGGGGATGCGAATGGTGGTGAGCCCCGGTTCGACATCTGCGGATCCCTTGAAATCCCCGATACCGATGATCGAGAGGTCATCGGGAACCTTCAAACCTAGGCTCTGGGCCGCAAACAAAGCGCCCTGCGCGATGACGTCATTTCCGCAAAGCAGGGCCGTGGGACGAGATTGTTCCGTCAAAAGGGTCAGGGCGGCCTGTTTGGCCTGAGACACACTGTACGGAGCTTCCGACTCATGCTCGCTCGGGATGGATACGCCCATTTCCTCAAGTGCATCATGCACGGCGGACAGCCGGTTTTGCGCACGGTCATTGCCGGTCGTTTTGGGGAAGATCAATCCAATGTCCCGGTGCCCCAAGGCCAGCAGGTGCTCGGTCGCAAGACGTCCTGCCAGTCGATTGTCTGCCCCAACACAGGGAAGGGCGGAATCCTCGGAATAGTTCCAGATCGCAAGCGCCGGGATTTTCTGCTGTTCGATCAGTCGGGCGGTGGCATCGGAATGTTCCAACCCAACCAGTGCCACGCCGTCGACGCGATGTTCCAGCAGCTTGCGAACCATGGCGTATTCCCGATCCAGGTCATACCCGTGCGACGCCAGCAAGAGACTGAAGCCGGCCTTGTCGATTGAATCCGAAAAAGCCTGAATGACTTCGGCAAAAATGGCGTGATTGATTGTTGGCACCACCAGGCCGATCGTGCCCGACCGTTTTCCATGCATCGTCTGAGCCGCGCGGTTGCGGATGTAGCCCAATCGCTGAACGGCCCGGTTGATCTTTTTCCGAGTCGCAGGGTTGACCAGATTGGGGTGGTTGAAGGTGCGGGAAACGGTCGAGGGTGAAACTTTTGCGGCCTTTGCAACGGCCACGATATCCACCTTATCCTTCTGAAATTTAGCCATAAAACCCTCTCGCACAGTCGATTTTATGAAAACATTTGCAATACTATTTTCATCGCCTAACCTGATTTGTCAACAAAAGTAAAAGTGTGAACCGACGGGTTGGGAGGCCCTGAATGGAATTCATTTACTACTTCGGAGATGTGTTCACGCCGCTCTCGTTCCTGTTGCTTTTGGGTGGCACGATCGGCGGGTTGATCCTTGGGGCGACGCCGGGCCTGTCACCCACGATGGCGGTTGCGTTGCTGATCCCGTTCACCTTCCAGCTTGAGGCCGCGCAGGGCCTGATCCTGCTGGGCGCTGCCTATACCTCGACCGTCGCGGGCGGCGCGGTCAGCGCCATTTTGCTGAAAATCCCCGGAGCGCCTGCCAATATCGCCACGACGCTGGACGGGCACACCATGGCGAAACAGGGACAGGGTGCGCGGGCGCTGCAATTGTCCTTTCTCGCCTCGGCCGTCGGCGGGATATTTGGCGTTTTGCTTCTGATCTTCCTGACCCCGGTTCTGGCGAAATGGGCGCTGGCCTTTGGTCCGTCGCACCTGTTCTGGCTGGCCATTCTGGGTGTCACGGTGATCGGAACGCTGGATTCCGCGTCGGTTGTCAAAGGGTTGCTGTCGGGTTGCATCGGGCTGTGGCTTGCGACCATCGGCTTCGACGACATCATGGGCGCGCAGAGGTTCATTTTTCATCCCGCCTTGGGTGGCGGCATCAACATCATTGCCGCCCTGATCGGACTTTTCGCAATCCCGCAGGTTCTGACGATGTTCGCCAAAGGGCGCCACAATGCCGGAGCCGAGGTCATCGAGGTGCAGCGCCACTCGATAATGGCCGCCTTCCGGGAGCTGTTCAGCCGCACGCGGGCCCTAAGCATCGGAACCCTGACAGGTTCGATCATCGGCCTGATCCCGGGTGTCGGTGGGCAGATCGCGGGCCTTGTGGCCTATGACCAGACCAAGAAGTTCTCATCCGAAAAAGACAAGTTCGGCACCGGTCATTCCGAGGGCGTCATTGCCGCGGAATCCGCCAACAATGCCATGGTCGGCCCGTCTCTGGTGCCGCTGCTGACCCTTTCGATCCCCGGAAGCCCCACCGCTGCGGTTCTGCTGGGCGGATTGCTGATCCACGGCATCTTCCCGGGGTCGGACCTGTTCGACAACCACCCGGACGTGGCATGGACCTTCATCAACTCGATGCTGATCGGGCAGGTGCTGATGTGCATCTTTGGCCTTTACGTTGCCGGTCTTGCAGCCCGTGTCGCGCAGGTGCCGCAATCGGTGATGGCTGCAATCGTCCTGGCGCTGTCCGTTTTCGGAGCATACTCGGTTCAGGGTTCGATGGGTGACGTCTATGTCATGGCTTGCCTGGGGATAGGCATGTTCTTTCTGGAACGGTTTGGTTTTTCGGCGGCGCCACTGGTTTTGGGCCTGATCCTGGGACCCATCGCCGAAGCCAACTTCATTCAGGGCGGAATGATTGCTGACGCCACCGTGGGCAAGGCCGCATACTTCCTGAGTGGCGGTTTGAACCTGTTCCTGATCGCCATTGTGCTGGCGTCGGTCGCTTATTCGGTTTGGATGGAATTGCGCCACCGTCGCTACACCACCAAAGAGGAGGCACAGGCATGAACCGTTCGCAGCATGTATTCGGATCAGGTCTTGTCTTTTCGGTCGGCCTTTGGGTGACCTGGGTCAGCTACACCCAGCAACCGGCCGAGGCGTTCCTGTTCCCGCGTCTGATCGCAACCGTTTTTGTGGTTCTGGCCGGATGGACGTTTGGCAAGGCAGTCATGGGATTGTCCAAGGTTGGCAACGGCGTCACGCGCACGATGTTTGTCAACATGCTGCCGGGTCTGATCGTGACGCTGATCTATGTGTTCTGGGCGGCCAAGTCGCTGGGTTTTTACACCGCGACAACAATCGCCTTCTTCATCCTGCTGTCGATCTATGACCCGGCGCCGCATTCGGACGTCAAAAGCTGGATCCGGCGCGGGATCATCACGGGCGTCTTCGTGGCGGTGATGTACGGCCTCTTTTCCATGCTTCTGAACGTCCACACGCCAAGGGAAATTCTGTTCTGACCGCGCAAACAGCGGAAGAACCAAATCAGGGAGGAAACGCAAAATGAAACGATTGATTGCCGGGGCGGCTTTGGCCCTCATGAGCCTGACGGGTGCGGCGGCGGCCGAGGACTATCCCGAACGGCCGATCATGATGATGGTCAGCTACGGGGCTGGCGGCGCGACAGACTTTCAGGCGCGGATCGTGACCATGACCGCCGGAAACGAGGACGCGCTGGGAATGCCCATCGCCATCATCAACAAGCCCGGCGCGGGTGGCCGCGTGGGCTGGAACTGGTTCGCCACGCAGGCGGATGCAGACGGCTATACGCTGGCGGCCTACAATGTTCCGCATTTCATCGCCCAGTCGATCAAGGGTGGCGTGGAGTATTCGACCGACAGTTTCGAACCTATCGCGAACTGGGGTGCGGATCCGGCGGTATTTGTCGTGGGCGCCGACAGCCCGTTCAACTCGATGCAGGATGTCATTGCCTATGCCAAGGAAAACCCGGGCAAGCTGACGGTATCCGGTGCCGGATTGTTTGTGGGCCACCACATCGCGGCGCTGCAAATCGACAAAGCAGCCGGAACCAAGATGGCTTATATCCCGACCAAGGGTGGCGGCGCGGCGGCCATGAAGGCCGTGATTGCCGGTGAGGTCATGGGCGGCATCAACAACCTGTCCGACGCATTCCGCGCGCAGGAAGCGGGCAATGTCAAAATTCTGGGTGTCGCCGATCTTGAACGCAACGCGTTCCTGCCGGATGTTCCAACGATGATGGAACAGGGGCTGGACGTGGACAACTCGTCGGTCAATTTCCGGGGTGTGATGGTGCCAAAAGGAACACCGCCCGAAGTGATTGAAAAGCTGGCCGCGACAGTACCTGAGATGTTCGCCAATTCGCGCGTCGCCAAGAAGATGGAGGCCGGCGGGTCGCCGATGCACATCATGACCCGTGACGAGGTGATAGAGATGTGGGGCCAGCGTCAACAAACACTGAACGAACTGCTGGCCGGTCTCTGACCCGGACATTCTAAAACGGGGCGGAACAGGTCCGCCCCGGTCAATCTATCGAGGACCAAGATGAACGCTCAGGACGGGATTGCCCCCGAAATTGCCGAAGTGGACCGGATCGTCGAACGGGCGCGTGCCGCTCAGTCTGCTTTCGAAGCCAGTGGTAGTCAGGCGCTATATGACAAAGCGGCACTTGCAGCGGGATGGGCCATCATGGAACCGGAACGCAACCGGGCCCTTGCCGAACTGGCCGTGGAAACCACCGGCCTGGGTAACGTGCCCGACAAGATCACCAAGAACCACCGCAAGACGCTCGGGTTACTGCGCGATATAGCCGACGCCAATACGCACGGGATTATCAGCGATGATCCGGCAACAGGTATCACCGAGATCGCGCGCGCCATCGGCGTGATTGGTGCGGTTGTGCCGTCGACCAACCCTGCCGCGACGCCGGCCAACAACATCATCAATGCACTCAAGGGCGGCAATGCCATCGTGGTCGCGCCGTCCCCCAAAGGTGTTGCGTCCTGTGAATTGCTGCTTGGCTACATACATGCCGAATTCGACAAGCTTGGGCTTAATCGCGATCTGGTGCAGATGCTGCCTGCGCCCGGGTCAAAGGCCAAGACACAACGGTTGATGGAGGCTGTTGACCGGGTGATCTGCACCGGCAGCCAAAACAATGTTCATCGCGCACAATCCTGCGGCACGCCGGCGGTGGCTGTTGGGGCTGGCAATGTCACGGTTATTGTCGACGAGACGGCCGATCTGCAGGCCGCAGCGGCAAAGATTGCCGCTTCGAAGTGTTTCGACAACGCGACCTCCTGTTCGTCCGAGAATGCTGTGGTCGTGGTGGATGCGGTCTACGACGCTTTCGTTGCGGCGATGGCCGCCGAGGGTGGTGCCCTGGTCCGTTCTTCCAAAGCAGGTGATATCATCGCCCGGCTCTGGCCCGATGGTCATCTCAACCGTTCGGTCATCGCGCAGGACGCGGAAAGGATGCTTGAAGCGCTGGGCATGGCGGGCAAGATGCCCGAGGGAACCCGATATTTGGCGGTTGAGACTGACGGGATCGGCCCGGATCATCCCCTGTCTGGAGAAAAGCTCAGCCGGGTTCTGGCGCTCTATCGCGCGGCAGACTTCGAAGAGGCCCGGACAATCACCGCCCGCATTCTGGCACATCAGGGGGCAGGGCATTCGGTTGGAATTCATACAAAGGACGACGCGCGCGCGATCGGGTTGGGTCGGGATCTGCCGACCTGTCGTGTTATCGTAAACCAGGCGCATACCTTTGCCACCGGCGGTAGCTTTACCAACGGGATGCCTTTTTCCCTGTCGATGGGCTGTGGCAGTTGGGGGGGAAACTCCATCGACACAAACCTGCATTGGCGGCATTTCATCCAGACCACCAAAGTCGTGCGTGAAACTCCGCCGCGGGAGCCCGCGCTGGGAGAGATTTTCGGAAAGTACTGGTCGGAGGCCGGGCAATGATCGACCCGCCCAAAGGAACCCTCCGTGACTGGCTGGACAAACGGGCAGCCGAGGGCGGAACCGGTTTCGTTTTTCCGGATGGCGCAAGCGACCTGAGCTGGCCCGAGCTGCGCGAAACTGCGCAGAGAATTGCGGTCATGTTGACCGGGTCAGGTGTCGAAAAAGGAGAGAGCATCGCCATCCTTTATCCCAATTGCCGCGAAGCGCTGGAGGTCCTTTTCGGCGTCCTTTACGGCGGGTTCCGGGCGACGATGATAAACCTCGTCGCGGGGGACAGCGCGGTGGCCTATGCGCTGGACCACAGCGGTGCGCGCTATGGTTTTGTGCACCCCGAACAGGTGGATTTGTTTGAACGTACGGCCGACCCAGCGAAAATAACCGTGTTGAGAATTTCAGATGCGAAAGATGCCGATGGCGATCTGCACGACCTTTCGCCGGGCGATCACGCGCTTCTGATGTACACGTCCGGAACAACAGGGCGCCCAAAAGGCGTCGTTCACACCCATTCCAGCCTGTTGGCGGGCGGCTGGACCACGGTGGTTGCACATGAGCTGTCCGAAGCTGATCGCGGGTTTTGCGTTCTGCCAATCTACCACATCAACGGCCTGTGCGTGACGGTTATGGGAACGCTTGTCTCTGGCGGATCATTGGCCATGTGTGAACGATTTTCCGCCAGCCGGTTCTGGGAAAACCTTGGGAAGGCCGAGGCGACATGGTTTTCGGTTGTCCCGACCATCATTTCCCACCTGCTGCATTCCGATACAAAACCGGATGCGCCGACCCGCCATCGTGTGCGTTTTGGCCGCTCTGCATCTTCCGCTTTGGCGCCGGACGTGCAGCGTGCTTTTGAAAACCGTTTCGAAATCCCGATTGTCGAGACCATGGGGCTTACGGAAACCGCCGCGCAGATACTGTCCAATCCGTTGCCGCCCGGCATTCGCAAAATCGGATCACCGGGCATCCCTTTTGGGAATGAGGCGGATATCTTTGACAAGAACCTCCGGCCCGTACCACGCGGAGCAGAAGGTGAACTGGTCATACGCGGTCCGAATGTCATGCTGGAATATCTCCAGAACCCCGACGCAACCGAAGGCACATTTACATCCGATGGCTGGCTGCGGACCGGAGACCTCGCCCGTATGGATGAGGATGGTTATGTCTATGTCACCGGCAGGCTGAAGGAACTTATCATCAAAGGGGGCGAAAACATTGCGCCGCGCGAGATTGACGAGGTGCTTTACTCTCATCCCGATGTTGTCGAAGCGGCCGCATTCGCCCGACCTTGTGCCAGTTATGGTGAGACTGTCGAGGCAGCGGTGAAAATTCGCGAAGGCTCCTCTTTGACGCCACTGGAATTGTCCAGGCTTTGCAATGCTCAACTGGGCCATTTCAAGTCGCCCGATGAAGTTCATGTTTTGCAGGACCTGCCAAAGGGGCCATCCGGAAAAATCCAGCGAAACAAGATCCTCGAGATGATCGATGAAAAGGCCAGCAAAAGGTCTGTTTGACATGCAGGTCGGGTGGTCGAGTTTCACGCCGCTACCGGCCAACTCTGTTCCCAGATCGTGCTGCCGGCGCGTGGGCGCCAGCAGATCGGAAAATTCGAGCTCTGAAAAGTAAACTAGCGCCAGCTCGTAGGCGCACTTTCGGCGTAATCTTCGCGGTCACGGCTTGTGAAGCGTTGTTATACCGTTCGCTTTCGGTAATGAGTTGTCCGACCCGGCCAATATGGGGACCGGCTTCGGGTAAAAAGAGCGCCGGATCTTACGCGTCAAAGAAGCGTGGAGCTTGCGACGTATCGGTGTGGCCGACGGTGCGGGCGTTGTTTACACCCCATTTTCTACGCAAGCTGTTTCAGCCGGTTGGAAAGAGGCCTGTGAAATCCCCAAACACCCACACAGTTGTCCGGAAAACAAACAAAAACAGTACTATTCACTTGTGTTGGAGAGAATTTGTGGGTTTATTGTGGGGATTGATCGCGAAATGTGGGATTTTGATGCCGCAAATACGCTATAGTCATAACCTTCGGGAGCGGAGGGTTTGTTTGCCCGGATCACTGCAAAGCCATGGTTTCTTCGAAGGGTCTGGCGTTGTGCGTGGCACAAGATGGTGCGCCGAACAACAGGACCCTATCAGCAATCGGGCAAAGATTGCGGCTCCGGTAGTGAAAAACGCTCCAAGTAGCGTGGGATGGGACCTTCGGCGGGTTCATTCGCAGTTGTTGTTGCACTGAGCCAAGACTCCATAAGTAAACAGGACAGAAACGGATGCTGAATCCAAAGAACTCTCAAACGTTCGAAACGGCCGAATTGGTGTCACACGCGGTGAAGATTGCCGAATTGGCCAACAAGGCGGCACGGGGGTACTTTCGCGGCAGACTTGGTGTTGAGTTCAAGTCCGACGAGAGCCCGGTGACGCAGGCCGACAAGGGTGTCGAGGCGCAGGTTCGGGCCTACCTGGAACAACACTTTCCGGATCACGGCATCTTTGGAGAAGAACATGGGTTTGAAGGGCAGAACCGCCGCGAAGTCTGGATAATAGATCCGATCGACGGCACCCGGTCTTTCCTTTCGGGGCATCCGCTTTTTGGCTTTCTGCTTGGGCATCTGATCGATGGTAAGCCGGATATCGGAGTGATCGGCATGCCTGCGATAGATGAAGTTTTCATTGGTGTATCCGGTCAGGGCGCGACAATGAACGGCAAGGAGATCGCGACTTCGAACCAGACGCGGTTGGATCAGTCCATCCTGTTTGTGAATGAAGGGGATAAGATCTATCGTGATCATCCGGCGTTATTCGCCAAGCTGATGCAGTCCGGTCAGACCAGACGGTTTGCCTATGACTGCTATCCGCACGCGCTTCTTGCGGCGGGGCATGTGGATGCAGTGATAGACTATGATCTGCAACCTTATGATTTTCTGCCGGTGCTGGCCGTGATCGAGGCCGCAGGTGGGGTGATGACGGACTGGGATGGTAAACCACTCGACCTGAATTCGGATGGTTGTGTGATTTCGGCGGCGACGCCCGAGCTGCATGCTGAAATGCTGGAAATGGTGAACGGATAGGATCATGGCGATTGTAAGCTTCCTCATCAGTCTGGCCGGAGCCACGATGTTGCTGCTTTACGCGGTGCGAATGGTGCGCACCGGGATCGAGCGCAGCTACGGAGCCTCTTTCCAGCGGGTCATGACAGGCCAGCGCAGCTATGTGCAGGCATCAATGGTCGGTCTTGCAATGGCGGTGGTTCTGCAAAGTTCGGCCGCAGTTGCATTGTTGACATCCGGTTTTGCCGCAGGCGGTTTTCTGGCTTTTCCCACCGGCCTCGCGATTGTGCTGGGGGCCGATCTTGGGTCGGCGCTGATTATCCAGGTCCTGTCCTTCAAATTGGACTGGCTGGTGCCGCTGCTGCTGGCGATTGGCGGGTATCTCTTCGTCAAGACCGAGTCCAAAAAGCCCCGGCAACTGGGTCGCATCCTGATGGGTGTTGCGTTCATTCTGATCTCATTGCGCTTTCTGCGCGAGGCGATGGATCCGATCCGGGACAGTGCTTTTCTGCCTGCCGTCGCAGAATATCTGGCCCGAGATTACATAACCGCATTCTTGGTCGGCGGAGCGCTGGCCTTTGTCATGCATTCATCGGTTGCGGCGATCCTGATGTGTGTGACACTGGTTCAGATTGGCGCAATTCCGTTTGCCGCCGGACTGTCGTTGGTGTTGGGGGCTAATTTCGGCTCGGCCTTCATACCGGTTTGGCTGACCCGGGGGATGGAAATGCCAGCCAGGCGCATTCCGTTCGCCAATCTCGCGTTGCGTGGCAGTTGGGCCGTGGTCACCCTGTTTGCAGCTACTGCGGCTTTGCGTGCGGGTGTTTTGGGGGATCTGCAAGGCGGGCAGATGCTGGTCAATGCGCATCTGGCGTTCAACGCCTCGTTGCTGGTGTTGGCTTTGCCGTTCTGCGGACGTTTGCGTGCACCATTCGAGCGGCTTTTTCCGGAGCCGAAATCAGCCGAGGCGATGGTCCAGCCGGGCCGTCCGACCAGCGCGCTGGATATGCGCAATAGCGGCAGCCCCAGCCAGGCGCTTTCAAGTCTCAAGCGCGAGCTGTTGCGGATGAGCGATCTGGTCGAGTCGATGTTCAGGCCGTCGCTGGAGTTGTACCGCAGCGGTGACAAGGAGCAGATACGTGCTGTTCGGCTGGTGGATGAAGACGTGAACGACTGCCTGTCGGGTATCCGGAAATACGTGGCCGCCATTTCAGCCGAAGAGTTCGGCAGGCAAAACGCCAAGGTGGCCCGGGATCTGATGGAATACGCAATCCGTCTGGAAACCGCAGGCGATGTCGTTGCCAAGCGACTGACCGTTCTGGCCGCCGACATGCGCAAAAAAGGGGCCTCATTTTCGAAAGAGGGATGGTCGGAACTGGTCGAAATGCACGAAGGTATCCTGGCCAATCTGAAATTGGCCTCAAATGTGTTGATCTCGGACGATCTGGAAAGCGCCCGCCTGTTGAGCCTTGAAAAAACCGAGATCAAGCGGGCCGAGCGTGACAGTCGCAAACGCCACCTCAGACGTTTGCAGCATGGCAGCACGGAAAGTTTTGAGACCAGCGACATCCATCTGGAGACATTGCGCGCGTTCCGGGAGTTCAACAGTCACATCGCGGCCGTGGCTTATCCGATCCTGTATCGGAACGGACAATTGCTTGAAACGCGCCTGATCGAAGAAATGCCGCGGATGGAAAAGGATGCGGACACAGAGGCCGATGGATGACAGCACCGGTCGATGGCGGCTTCCGCGCCTTTTGCAGGACCTCAACGACAGCCCCGGCGGAAACGCCATCAATCTCACAAACCTCTTCAAAGCCGCGTTGTGATCTGAATCGGACCCCGCACGTTTGTTTCGGATCAATAGGCGCGTAACAACGAAACAGAGCCGAACCAAAGGGCGGTCAAGCTGACACTCGACTTGAAGCTAAAAAACAAAGCCCGGCCCAGTGAACGAATTTGTTGGAAAATGAGGGTGCCCGACCCAAAAGGCGGAAATTGTCACAGAACAATTGCCTGCGACGTGGAACTTTAGGCTAAACTATGGTGAAATTTGATGATGGCTGACGACAGCGAAAACATCCCCCACCGCGGCCGAGAGCTGCTTGATGTGCTGGCGCGGCTGGGAGGCTCGGCACGCAATACACAGATTGCGCAGGTCATGGACGTATCGGAAGAAACCGTTCGCCGACTGGTCAAGGGCCTGGCAAAGAAAAACATGGTTGAAAGGGTGCACGGCGGGACCTTTCTGTCGCGTGCGCAGGATACACCCATGTTTTCCGGGGCGCTGGAACTCAACGCGGAAGAAAAGACGCTTATCGCGAAAAAAGTCAGTCAGATTGTCGAGGACGGCATGGTGTTGTTCCTTACGGTGGGGTCAACCATGACGCATGTCGCCGAGCAATTGCGCGACCGGAAAAATTTGACCGTGGTCAGCAATTCGCTGTCGGTTGTCGCATCGCTGGCTGATCACAACGGAACCCGTGCGGTTCTGGCCGGGGGAGAGGTCATTCGATCCGAACGCGGCAGTTTCGGTCGTGCCGCCGAGCAGCTTGCCTGCCAGTACAGCTATGACGCGGTAATATGTGGCGCGGATGCCCTGTCGCTTTCCGGAGGGGTTCTTGCGCTAAACCCGCTGGAGGCTGAACTGACGCGCGCGTTACATAACAACACCCGGCGCATGATCGTTGCGGTGGATCACACGAAGTTCGGAGAGAGAGCGGCCAATGTAGCCTGCCGGTTCGACCAGGTCACCGATCTGGTGACCGACGCTGCACCGCCCGAACCTTTTGCTGCGGCTTTGAAGGATGCAGGGGTCAAAATTCACATCACATCTCGCCGGGGTGGCAAGAAGAAAAAGAAGGGTAGCGGTGGCGCGATCACCTGACCTGTTTCGCGATCAAAGGAAAACAAAAGCGCGCTTGCCCATGGGAGACAATAACAGATACTTCTGATGTCAGGTTTGGCCGTTGACGAAAGCGTCGACAGAGATTTGGCAAGCAACGAAGGTGAGCCGGGTTGGAGGCCTGCATGCCTGACAACCTGCCGGTCATCGGATCGGCCGCGGATACGCCGCGCGCCTTTCACGCTTTCGGGATTTCAACGCATGGATTACAGATGGCTCCTGTCGTAGGGCAGGTTCTGGCGGATTTGATGACTGGCGGAGCAGGCCGTTTCAATCTATCGCCCTTCCGCATTGACCGAATTGACCGCAAGGTCCCTTGATGGAGAGATCCGACATGACAATCACCCGTATCGAAACCGGCCAACGCATGAGCAAGATCGTCAAGCACAATGGAGTTGCCTATCTGTGTGGGCAGACTTCGGATGCGGCCACTGTGGCGGATCAGACCCGCGATATCCTGGCCAAGGTCGAGGATCTGCTGGCCAAAGCGGGCAGTGACAAGACGCGAGTTCTACAATGCACGATCTGGCTGGCGGACATGGCAGACTTTGCCGAGATGAACAAAGTCTGGGATGCCTGGGTGCCGGCGGGCCACGCTCCGGCCCGCGCGTGCGGCGAAGCCAAACTGGCGCGCGATGTTCTGAAGGTCGAGATGATCGTCACCGCTGCCTGCGACTGATTTATCAATCAAACCGCCTTGCCCAGACCATAAGGCATGAAGCGGTCGGTTGCGTCTGCCGTTCTTCGAAAAAGTTCACCGCCTTGGTTCTGGTGAAATTCGTTGGCCGTCAACGGAATAGGTGCCGGTGGGTGAGTGGCTATTTAATTAAAGATCAATTCGACTCGGTTCTCTGAAGCCTGTATTTCGCCAAATGCGGGCAAAAACAGATCGCGGTCTTATGCAGCCAACCTTTCAAAGAATGTTGGAAAACTGAACCACTCTGCAGTGTATTTTCTTGTGTGTCGGCTAAATTACTCTGATTGACCAGTCAGGCGTGACTGAAACGCGACGCGCCATCCGAATAGGGTACCCTGAGATCATTCAGGTCGAAATTCGTTCTGAGAATTAATTCACAAATGGCCTGGTTCCAAAATCTGAGTGACAAAAGGCAAGCATTCGAACCTCACGTTCAAGTTTAGAATGCCAAGGGAAGCGGCTGCACCGTGTCTCAAGTCGTCGATCATCCTTTGATCCGTCTCGCAATACATGCAGTACTGCGGTCCGCGTCAAACCCGGAACTTTCGGTGCAATAACTGACGCTGTGATGGCACCTGAATGCCAATGGCCTTCATTCGTTGAAACCGAGGTTCAAGCCATCGACGAAGGCGTGAAATAGCTGAGATTGAGTGCTGATCCCAAGCTTTGCATACGCATTTCGACGATGTGATTTCACGGTCGGCATCGCTATGCTCAGTGTCTTGCTGATCGAAAGACTTGAATGGCCTTTCAGGATCATCTGGACAACTTCAGCCTCTCGCGCGGTCAGAACGTCACGGCCAAAAGACTCCGGTGAAGGTGATGGACGACCCGACGCTTGCGTCTGCTCTCTGGACAGCCGTAGAAACGCCAGCCGGATCAATGGCAGGACGGATCGCAAAACTTCCAAATCCTGCTGAGGGATACCGTCAGGCGTGGCTTTGCGGGCCAGGCTTACCTCACCCATGATCCTCTGGGGCATGTCGACCAGGACTGAAACTTCCTGCAGACCGAAGGGCCAGCCGGGCGTCCTGAATTTGATCTCTTCGCTCTCATCCGCGATGACATCCGGCGTTGTTGCGACCCAGTTATCCGGTGCGAGATCGGCCATCCGGTATACCCCTGCGGCGATACCTGCCCGGATCGCATTGTGCACCGGGTTGAGCAGGTAGGTTCTGGAGACATACAGCTGAACCGCGGCCTTGGACGCTGGATTTGGGTAGCTATCCGCCAGATAAACCGGAGGCCCTGAGGGTCGGTTGAGCACCGCAAATGCCGCCTCGCACGGAAATAGGTATTCGACGGCCCGGATCAGGGCATCGCTTTTTGCCTGCCCGTCGATCACTTCAGAAATGGATTGGCTGAATTCCTTTAACTGCAAATCCGGCCTTCTTCCTACCGTTGTCTCATCCCTTGGGACGATGGTTTTACTATAATGTTGCTGATACCGAACTCCGCAAAGGAGTATCAATATGCCGAACCCGCCGATTGTCCTTGATAATACAACGGTTTCAGAACACCTGGGCAAGCTGGATGTGGTCCAAGCGATGCGCACGCTGTTCACCGAGCTTGGTGAAGCCCGTGCGGTACAACCACCGCAGACCGTGACCGAAATTCCAGGGGGCGGCGATTTCATAACCTATCTCGGAGCGCTCGAGGGGGCCGGTGTGTTCGGGGCCAAGTTGTCGCCTTATCTGCCGCGCGCCAATGGACCCATCATCACCACCTGGACTGTTCTGATGTCCATAAAAGATGGTCAGCCATTGGCGTTGATCGACGCAGGCGTGCTGACCACCGAACGCACGGCCGCCACGACCGCATTGGCGGTGGATGAGCTGGCTCCGACGGGCCGCCCGCTGACGCTGGCCATCATCGGAACAGGTCAGGTCGCACAGGCGCATATGCGCCATGTGGCCGGTCTGCGCGACTGGGCAGAGGTGCGCATCTACTCGCCGGGTTTGGGTGAAAACGCGGATATTCAGGCGACATGGAAAATGCTGTGCCCTGACGCCAAGTTGGCCTCGAGTTCCAGGCAGGCTATTGCACAGGCCGATGTTGTCATGCTGTGCACGTCATCGGGTAGTCCGGTCATTTCCACGGAAGATATAGCGGTCGATGCGCTGGTGACATCGATCAGCACCAATGTTGCCCGTGCGCATGAAGTTGATCCGACCTTTCTGGCATCCGCGCAGGTCTATTGCGACTACCGGGAAACAACCCCTGATACGGCCGGCGAGATGCTGATTGCGGTGGAACGACACAACTGGAGCAAGACCGCGATCCTTGGCGATCTTGCGGAACTCTGTACCGGCAGATGCCAGCGACCTATTGCAGGAACTCCGGTCTTCTTCCGCTCTGTCGGGTTGGGGCTGGAGGACATCGCCGTGGCAAAAGCCGTTTTTGACCAGACTTCAGCCTGAGGAGAGCGCACATGTTCATCGAACCGTTCAAAGTCGAAATCTGGATGAATGAGTGGGAAACCCGCTGTACCCACAATCTTGCCGAAACCTGCGTGGCCAGCATCACGATCGATCAGCTGTTGCAACTGTCCGGACTTAATCAAAACGACTTGTCCGAACTGCTGCCAATGAAAATGACCTACGGTGCGATCGAAGGGTCAATCCGCCTGCGTCAGGCCATTTCAGATCTCTATGACGATCGGAACGTCGAAGATATCACCATTACCCACGGCACGATTGCGGCCAATATGCTAGTGCATAAGGCAGTGGTTTCGCGCGGGGACCGGATGGTTTCGATTGTGCCGACCTATCAGCAACACTATTCGATCCCCGCCAGTATCGGAGCCGATGTTCAGATTCTGCCACTGCGCGCGGAAGACGCATTCCTGCCTGATCTGGACCGGTTACGTGAACTGGTGACACCGGAAACCAGACTGATTGCCCTGACAAACCCCAACAATCCGACGGGTGCGCTGATCGAACGGCCAATGTTGCTGGACATTGCCGAGATTGCACGTTCTGTCGGCGCATATGTCCTGTGTGACGAAGTCTATCGCGGCACCGGGCAGGAGGGCGACGGCATGTCGCCTTCTATTGTTGACATATACGAAAAGGGGATCAGCACGGCGAGTACATCGAAAGCGTTTTCGCTGGCCGGTTTGCGCGTCGGTTGGGTGGTGGCCCCGAAAGAGGTGACCGAGCAGATCCTGATCCACCGTGATTTCGATACGATCTCGGTCGGTATGATCAACGATCACTTTGCTGCCATCGCATTGGAGAACCAGCATAAGGTTCTGGCCCGCAGTCACCGGATCACGCGGGGGAATCTTGCTGTGCTGGACGCATGGATTGCCACGCAGCCGCGCGTTGATTGGGTCAAACCCCGCGCCGGGACAACCGCGATGTTGAAACTCGACATACCGATCAGCTCACGCGAATTCTGTGTCGACTTGGTGCAGACAACCGGAGTGATGCTGACCCCGGGCGACGCCTTTGACATGGAAGGTTATGTCCGTATCGGTTTTGCCAATGACCCCTATGTGCTGCGGGAGGGTTTGGAAAAACTGTCAGGGTTTCTGATAGCCCGCTTCGGTCGCGCCGACGGTGGTTTTGTCGCAGACGTTTCGGAAGAATAAGGCCGGGCTTGGAGGTGTTGGTTTGACTATTTTTGTCCGGATGCAGCCTTTCGCACGATTGGCAACGCGCCTGGTCAAAGCGCCGATCAGAAACGGCAGGCCGCTTTTGCGGTTTATTCCGAGTAGCGCATCTCCATCTCGTCGTAATGTGCTTTCTGAACTGCGTTCTGACGGATTTCGAAACTGGCGACGGGTCCGCTTTCGTCCATGCGGCCGTTGGCTTGAAGCATCGACAGCGCGTCGTTCATGCCCTTCAGTGCGCCCTGCAACGCGACATTGGCATATAGGACCAGGCCAAACCCCATTTCGTCCAGACCAGAGAATTCGATGATTGGAGTTTTGCCGCCTACAACCAGATTGATCAGCTGTGGCGTGCCTGCAAGCCGCTTGGGAATGCTGCGAATATCGTCAAGGCTGCGCGGTGCCTCGATAAATGTGATGTCAGCCCCGTCTTCGATGAAGGCTTCCGCGCGTTCAATGGCGGCGTCGAACCCTTGGGTCGCACAGGCATCGGTGCGCGCGACAATAAGGAAGTTTGGGTCGTGGCGGGCGTCTGCTGCGGCCTTGATACGGCTGCGCGCCTCTGTCAGATCGACCACATCCTTGCCGGAGAAATGACCGCAGCGTTTGGGATTAACCTGATCCTCAAGTTGAATGGCGCTGGCGCCGGCGCGTTCCAGCGTGCGCACGGTATGGTGGACGTTCAGGGCATTGCCGAAGCCGGTATCCGCATCAACCACAATGGGCAGTTCGGTGCTGTTGCGGATGGCCGATGTGTGCTGGGCGATCTCGGGCAGCGAGATGAAGCCCAGATCGGGCATGCCCAGATAGGTGTTGGTCAGCCCCGCACCCGAGATATAGACGGCCTCAAACTCCAACTGGTCGATCACGCGTGCCGCAAGAGCATTGGCTGCGCCGGGCATCAGAACGGCTTTGCCCGTGTTCAGGCGTTCACGGAATGCTTTGTTGATCTCATGGTTCATCATCGGCGCGCTCTCCGGTTCAATGGTCTGCCTGCCTGCCTAGCGAAGCCTGCGGTACGAGGCAAGTTGCTGTGAATTGCGTTCTGTCAGATGAAACAGTGCCGTCAGCGTGTGGTCAGACTGCGCGCAAGACTTTCCAGCAGCGGGACCGTATTTGCCCGCGCCTCGGTATCGAACCTGTTGGCCAGACCGGACACTGTCAGGGCGCCGATGAGATCGCCGTTTGCATCAAAAACAGGGGTCGCGACAGAGGAGATGTTGGGATTTGTCTGACCGACTGAACTGACCGTGCCGTTCTTGTTGAACTTGGCCAGGTCACCGACATCCTCGCCCGAGAAATGCCTCAAGACCAGCCCGGAGGCCCCAGTGGACAATTGCAGGCGCATACCTTCCTCAACATGGAATCGCAGCAGGTTGGGGGAATTTTCCCTGTATAAACAGATACGTTCATTGCCCGAGCGGACATAGAACGAGGCGGTTTCCCCAGTTGCCTCAGCCAGGATTTTTAGCGATGGCGCGACGTGTTCGCGCTTGGTGAAATCGCGCCGGAATATCAACCCCAGCCGCCAGACGCTGGGGCCGACACTGAACATGCCGTCACTATCGCGCTGAATGAAGCCATAGATCATCATCGAGTTGGTCAGCCGCAGGATCGTGCTTTTGTGCAGGCCTGTCTCTTCGGCCAACTCTGCAAGAGACATGATTGGGCGCTGTGTCGAAAAGGCACTGAGGATGGACATGGCACGTTCGACGGATTCGGTTCTGTTCGCGGGCATAGCATTCTGCCAGGTGAAACGGGGTTAGATCGATCTTGCTGATATCCAGCCGCAATGTCTAGCTTGTCGGCAAATCAGGAGGCAACCGTGACAATCGCAACCTACAAACCTATCGCCAACACCTCTTTTCGGGCCGTGGACTATTGCGCCCTATTGGGCCCCGAATTTCGAAAGCTTCCTTATTCTCTAAGGGTTCTGGCGGAAAATGCTGCGCGTCATTCCGAAGGAGGCGCTGCGGCGCTGGATGTGCTCCGACGCTCTGGCGAGGCTGTACCGTTCCGTCCTGCACGGCTGTTGTTGCACGACATGCTGGGAATTCCGGCGCTGATCGACATCATGGCCATGCGCAACCGGCTGGAGGAGGTGGGCGGAGATCCGGACGTAGTTGATATGAGCCTGCCGGTCGACCTGGTGATCGACCATTCCATGTCGATCAACCATTGGGCGGACAAGTTTGCGCTGGCCAAGAACATGGACCGAGAGTTTGAGGTCAACCGTGAGCGTTTCGCTTTTCTAAAAGCCTGTGAAGCACGGTTCCCCCGACTGCGGGTCATTCCGCCGGGGGGTGGGATTTGCCATCAGGTCAATCTGGAATATCTCGGGCAGACTGTTTTGCCATCCAACGAGACCCCCGATGTTCTGATCCCGGACTCCAGCCTTGGCACTGACAGCCACACGCCGATGATCAACGCGTTGGGGATCATGGGCTGGGGCATTGGGGGGCTAGAGGCCGAAGCGCTGCTGTTCGGTGAGACCACCCCGGTCAATGTGCCCCGCGTCATCGGGCTTGAGGTAACGGGCAACCCGTCCGACGATGTCACCGCCACTGACATTGCGCTGGTCATCGCCGAGAAACTGCGCGCCATCGGCGTGGTCGACACCTTTGTTGAGCTGTTTGGCACCGGTTATTCCGCGCTGAGCGTCGCCGACCGCGCCACCATTGCAAACATGGCGCCGGAATATGGTTCCACTATGGTGTTCTGCCCGGTCGACGAGCGCACCATTGGGTACCTGCGCCAGACCGGCCGCAGTGAAAGCGCCACATTGGCCGAGAGCTACTGCAAGGCGCAAAACCTTTGGGTCGATGGCATGGATGCGGCCATTGAATACGAGCAGGTGGTTGAATTGAACCTTGATCAGGTTGGCCGGTCCGTTTCGGGCCCGTCCCGGCCGGAACAGCGGATTGACCTGTCCGCCGCCGCTGAGCGTCTGACTTTTGAGGGCGAAACGGACCGTCGGGTTCCGGTCCCGAATGCCGATCACGACATCGGTGACGGCGATGTGATCATCGCTGCGATCACCAGCTGCACCAACACCGCCAACCCGCGCAACATGGTTCTAGCCGGGCTGGTGGCCCGAAACGCCGTGGCGCGCGGCCTGACTGTCAAGCCACATGTCAAAACTTCGCTGGCTCCGGGTTCGCGGGTCGTGGCTAAATACCTGGCGGAAAGCGGCCTGCAGGCGCCCTTGGACGCCCTCGGGTTCGAAGTTGCGGCATTTTCCTGTTCGACCTGCAACGGCATGTCGGGACCGCTGCATCCAGATCACGAAAAGGCGATCAAGGACAATGATGTCAAAGGGATCGCGGTCCTTTCCGGGAACCGGAACTTTGCCGGGCGCATTCACCCGCTGGCTTCGCGCAACATGATTGCCTCGCCGCCGCTGGTCGTGGCCTATGCGCTGATGGGTACGATCCATAAGGACATTACGACCGAGCCCCTGGGGGTGGACCGGGACGGCAAGCCGGTGATGCTGAATGATCTGTGGCCCTCGGCGGATGAGGTGGCGCGGATTGTCGAGACTTATGTCACACCTGACGAGTTTCGCGACAACTACGCTGCAATCGGAGATGTGAATTACCAGTGGAACGCGATGGAGGTTGGCACCGGAACATATGAATGGGTGCCTTCGACCTATGTCTCATTTCCACCCTTTGTGAAAGGCATTCGCCCCGAGAACGCCGGGATCGAACCGCTGCGCGGCCTGCGTCCGCTGGCCATTCTGGGCGACAGTGTCACGACCGACCATATATCGCCGTCTGGTATCATCACCACCGATTCTGAGGCCGGGCAGTTCCTTCAGGCAAAGGGTGTCACCCAACGCGACTTCAACTCGTTCGGGACCCGCCGGGGATGTTCGGATGTGGTTATTCGTTCGACCTTTGCAAATTACCGTCTGCGCAACGAGATGACCCCGGACAAAGAAGGCTCGTGGACCCGGATCGAGCCTGAAGGTGAGGTTACATCGGTCTTCAAGGCGATTGAGACCTATCTGGACCGGGATCAGAAACTGGTGGTGATCGGCGGCAAAGAATATGGCTGCGGTTCTTCCCGGGACACGGCGGCAAAGGCCCCCTGGCTTGCCGGAATACGCGCCGTGATCTGTGAGAGCTTTGAGCGGATCCACCGCTCGAATCTTGTAAACATGGGGATTGCGCCGCTGTGTTTCCCGGAGGGCGTGAACCGCAGGACGCTGCAACTTGACGGGTCCGAGACTTTTGACATCGACTTCAGCGATGATCTGACCGAGGCCAAGCTGACCATCCACAGAAAGGATGGTCGCACGGATACCACGCCGCTGGATTTGCGTCTGTACAATGACGGTGAGCGTGCGACCTTTGCCGAGGGCGGTCTGCTGCCGCGTGCGTTCCGCGGATTTCTGGCGGGGGCGGCGTGATGGCGGAACGTTTACGGGCCGCGTTTTATCGCGGCGGTACATCCAAGGCTGTAGTGTTCAACGGTGCAGATCTGCCCAGGGACCGGGCCGCGCGCGATCGCATATTCCTGCATGTCCTGGGAAGCCCTGACCCCAACGGGCGCCAGCTGAACGGCATGGGCGGCGGGTTGTCGTCCTTGTCCAAGGTGGTCATCGTCGAGCCTTCGGATCGTGACGATGCGGACGTGGATTATACATTCGTGCAGATCGCCGTGGACGAACCGGTCGCCGATTACGGCTCGGCCTGCGGAAACATGTCCTCCTGCGTCGGCCCTTTCGCGGTTGAGGAAGGCATGGTGCAGGTTGCAGCGGATCAAAGTGAGGTGCTGGTCCGCATATTCAGCACCAATACCAATGGCGTTTATCACGCGCGCTTTCCGGTGCGGGACGGTCAGCCCGTCGAACAGGGCACGCTTGAAATTCCCGGTGTGGCGGGAACCGGGGCGAAAGTGACGATAGATTTCCTTGCACCCGGTGGGGCCGGAACCGGCAAGCTGCTGCCGACGGGCAATGCGCTGGATACGCTTCAGATCGAAGGGTTCGGAGCGCTGGAGGTCTCACTGATCGACGCGGCCAATCCGGTAGTGTTTTTCCGCGCTGCTGATCTGCACAAAACCGCCACCGAACGCCCCCAGGATCTGGATGGTGATCCGGACTTTATGGCTCTGGTCGAAGAAATTCGCGTTGCTGGTGCTGTTGCAATGGGAATGGCTCCGTCGCGCAAGGACGTAAAACGCTCCAGCCCGAAAGTGGCGATGCTCGGTGCGCCCGCTGAGTTCACGGCGCTGGATGGCAGCCTTCACAAAAAGGACAGCCATGACATCAATGTGCGGCTCGTGTCGATGGGCAACTTTCATCGCGCGATTACACTGACGGGGGCCATGTGCACCGCCGTTGCAGCCCAGATACGGGGCAGTCTGGTGCAAAGGATCGCGCAACCTGAGGGTCAGGAATTACGCATTGGAAACCCATCGGGTGACTTGCCAACCATCGCGGATGTCCGGCCAGGCCCGTCGGGACCCGAGGCAATATCGGCCGGTACTTTCCGCACACAGAGGCGAATTATGGAAGGGGCCGTCCTTTACCCATCCGAATTGATGGAGGAAGCGCATTGACCAGTTTCCAGACCAGCCGACCTACGACGGATCTGAGTGATGCCCATCCGGACAAGGTGCGCCCTGTACTGCAACGGTTCAACGATTACGGTGCAAAACGCAGCTTTTCGGGGCGTATTCATACTGCGGTGACGGCGGAAGATACCCGTCTGATTCAAGAGAAACTCTTTACTTTACAGGGAAATGGCGGTGTCATCGTACTTGATGGCGGTGGCTCGCTCCGAACAGCTATGTTGGGGGACATGATGGCGGAGAGGTTGATCGCCAATGGGTGGGCCGGGATCGTCATCAATGGTGCTGTCCGCGACAGCAAGCGTCTGGCGCAGCTCGACCTTGGCATCAAAGCGCTGGGCGTAACTCCGGTTCGGTCCGCCAAGACAGGGATCGGCGCAATAGACGTTCCGGTTGCCTTTGGCAGCGTGCTCTTCGAGCCCGGAAGTTACATCTACTGCGATGAAGACGGTATCCTGATTGCGGAGGAACCACTTTAAACAAAACAAGGAAATGCCAGCCAATGGGAGGAAATCATGGCAAAATTCAATCTAACCCGCAGGACATTTGCGGCTGCCGCCGTGGCGGCGGTTTCACTTGGCGCGCCGACACTGGCGCACGCGGAACAAGTCGTTGAAAGTATCCACTTTCTGATCCCCGGCGGTGCCGGCGGCGGTTGGGATGGCACCGCGCGTGGTACCGGCGAGGCACTGACAGAATCGGGGCTGGTCGGATCGGCCAGCTACGAGAACATGTCAGGCGGCGGCGGTGGCAAGGCCATCGGTTATCTGATCGAAAACGCCGACAGCAACCACGGCACGCTTATGGTCAACTCGACCCCAATCGTGATTCGGTCGTTGACGGGCATCTTCCCGCAGAACTTCCGCGATCTGACCCTTGTGGCCGGGACCATCGGGGATTACGCGGCGCTTGTGGTCGCGGCAGATGGCCCGGTTCAGGACCTGAACGGGTTGATCGAAGCCTTCAACGCCGACCCGAACGGCGTTGCCGTGGGTGGTGGTTCGGTACCTGGCGGTATGGATCATCTGGTCGCCGCCATGGTTTTTCAGGCAGCTGGTGCTGACCCTGTGGCCATGAAATACGTCCCCTATGACGGCGGCGGTGCGACCATGGCCGGTTTGCTGTCGGGTGAGGTACAGGCCGTTTCGACGGGCTTCTCGGAAGCGGTGGAATTGGCCAAGGCCGGTGAGGTGCGCATAATCGGCGTGACCTCGGACGAGCGTGTGGACGCTTATCCCGATGCTCCGACCATGAAAGAGCAGGGCAACGACACCACGTTCGTCAACTGGCGCGGGTTCTTTGCCGCACCCGGACTGCCGGAAGACAAGCTGGCCATGTATCAGGATGCGTTGACCAAAATGTACGACACGCCGGAATGGGTGGCAGTCCGCGATCGTAACGGTTGGGTCGATATCCACAACAACGGTGATGATTTCCGTGCGTTCCTGGAGCAGCAGGAACAGGAAATCGGCGACCTGATGAAGAAGCTGGGCTTCCTCTGACGCGGTCTGCGATATCCTGAAAAACGGGTGCCCGGCTGTGTGCCGGACACCTCAAACAAAAAAAGGGGAGGGGATGGAAATGGCACTGGATCGCTGGATTGCACTTGTCATTCTTCTGATCTGTCTGGCCTATGGCTATACCGCCTATTTCACCATGGACGACCTGTTGCCGCCAATCATGCGGCGCAGCCCGATCTGGCCGTCAAGCTTTCCCAAGGTGTTGGCCATAGGTGCTATTTTGATGTCGGTGTCCATTATTCTGGGGTTGGAAAAAACACCTGAGAAACAAGATGCGGCGGACATCAATCTGGCGAAGCTGCATGAATACAAGTTGGGTCAGGCGTTGCTGCTGGTGGCCTTGATGGTCGGTTATGCGCTGCTGCTGCGTCCGCTTGGATTTCTGGTCTCGACCTTCCTCTTTCTCACGGTAGGAAGCTTCATTCTCGGCGAGCGCCGGTACGTGCTGATGGTCATTGTCAGTGCCATTGCCGCCGGGGTGGTCTGGTATCTGGTGGAAGTGATACTTGGCATTTTCCTCAGCCCGTTTCCCGGATTTCTGAACGCGATGGCAAACGGAGGCTGACATGCTTGAAGGACTCATGATGGGCCTCGCGACGGCCTTTACGTTCACAAACATTCTTATGGTGATCGGCGGCTGCCTGATCGGTACGTTCATTGGCATGCTGCCGGGTCTGGGGCCGATGTCGATCATTGCGATCATGATCCCGATCGCGATTACCATCGGCGACCCGTCGGCCGCATTGATCCTGCTGGCCGGTGTCTACTATGGCGCCGTCTTCGGAGGATCGACATCATCGATCCTGATCAACGCGCCAGGGGTGGCCTCGACAGTTGCAACCAGTTTCGACGGCTACCCGCTGGCCCGTTCGGGGCAGGCAGGCAAGGCGCTGACCGTCGCCGCAATCTCGTCCTTTGCCGGGGGCACGATCGGGGCGGTGCTGCTGATGGTCTTTGCGCCGGCTCTGGCCTCGGTGGCACTGCTGTTTCATTCCTCGGAGTATTTCGCGCTGATGGTCGTCGGTCTTTCGGCCATTGCCGCCTTTGCCGGAACGGGGCAGGTCAGCAAAGCGCTGTTGATGACCTTCCTGGGTCTGATCATGGCGACGGTGGGCGAAGGTGTGCTGTTCAACGCGCCGCGCTTCACCATGGGCATCATGGACCTGCAGTCCGGATTTGGTTTCATTACGCTGGCCATGGCAATGTTTGCTTTGCCGGAAGCGATCTACCTTGTTCTGGACCCCAACCGGTCGAAAACCGGGGGTGGCGATAGTGGTGAAATCACGAACCTGAGAATTGACCGCAGCGAGGCGAGAAAGATAGCCCCGGTCATCGGACGCCAGTCCATTCAAGGGTTCTTCATCGGCGTTTTGCCGGGGGCCGGGGCGACGATTGCCTCTTTCCTTGGCTATGCGGTGGAACGCAACATCGCGCCGAAGGAAGAACAGGAGCGCTTTGGCAAGGGCGAGATCAAAGGTATCGCCGCGCCGGAAAGCGCAAACAACGCCGCCTGTACCGGGTCGTTTGTACCGCTTCTGACGCTGGGCATTCCCGGGTCGGGTACCACTGCGATCCTTCTTGGGGCATTGATCGCGCTGAATGTCAGCCCCGGACCGCGCCTGATGATCGACGAGCCGCAGATTTTCTGGGCCGTCATCATTTCGATGTATCTTGGAAATCTGGTGCTGCTGATCCTGAACCTGCCGCTGATCCCTTATATCGCCAAGGTACTGGCCGTTCCGCGCAACTTCCTGATCCCGTTCATTTTGTTCTTCACGCTCATGGGGGCGTATATCGGGCAGAACAATGCGACCGAATTGCTGATCCTGGTCGGCTTTGGTGTTTGCGCGACGATCCTGCGCTTTGCCGATTATCCTCTGGCGCCACTGTTGATCGGGTTCATTCTTGGACCCTTGCTTGAGAACAACTTCTCGCGCGCGATGCAGCTTTATGATGGCATGAGTTTTATCTGGCAGCGGCCGATGACTTTGGGTCTTCTGGTTCTCGCCGTGCTTCTGGTGTTGCTGCCTAGCTTCCGCCGCCGCCGCGCGCGTGCCCGGGCCGAAGGGGTTGCGGATGGTGACTGAGTTTCAGGCGTTTGTTTGGCCTGCGGGCCAAACAATACGTCGTTGCTAGTTTGGATCACCGGCAGTGGACGACCGCATCTGGGTGGTTTGATTGAAGCGTTGCCGCGCCCACGTGATCAGGATCAGGCCCGTGTCAGCATCTGGACTGTAGTATTGCCACTGCGTCATCAAAGGTTTGCGGGCTTTCCTCGGCCCGCGCGGCCAGGTGGGCGCCTTCCAGCAAGGCCAATGCGGCACGCGCTTCCGCCCGAGGTTCACTAACGCCCGAGATCGACCCATCTGCCTTGCCCAAAGTAAAGACCCCTTCGATCCACGAAACCAACATGCTGCGGAATTCGCGAATTTTATCAGTGACTTCATGTGAAAGGCTTTCCCGGCTGCTGATCAACGAGACACACAGGCACAGGGTTTTCCCACCGTTCAATGCTGTGCGATAGAGCGCGATCAACGCGCTTATCCGCTCGCCCGCCGTGTCATACAGCCGCTCAATCTCGGCACAGCGGCCGGACAACTCGCTGTGGTAGCGGATCATCAACGAAATCGTCAGCGCGTCTTTGGTAGGGAAATGGTAATGGATCGAGGCTTTGCGGATGCCCACCTCTTTGGCAAGGTCGGCATAGCTGAACCCGTCAAACCCTTTGCTGCGGGCGGCACGCTCGGCAGAATTCAGCAGAGCCGTCTTTGTATCTGTTTCCATGGCGTCTAAACCCTTTCCCTACGCACCAAAGCCGCTGCGGTTTCTGCCGCTTCCAGCGCGCCTTCAAGATATCCCCCGAATTGCGCGGCTGTTTCCGTGCCGCTGAAAATGATCCGATCCCTCCAGATGCCCCGCATGGCTTGCGGCAATCCGTATCGCGGATGCGTGTACAGAGGTTGCAAGTCCAGGTCGGTAGAGGTGAAGGGGTCGAATGCCCAGTCTTTAATGTAAAGCGCATTTGGATTTGCCGCCGCTGAGCCAAACAGGCGCACCAGTTGTGCAAGAACCTGCTGGCGCAACGTCTGTTCATCCGCGCGCATGTGTGGTGGAACGCCAATAAAGCCAAACAGCGCATAAGTACGGCCTTCGGCGGGCGAAGCGTCGTGTATTTCCACCAACGGCCCGCGCCTGCTCATGGCGTCGCCTGATAGTCCCGCCTCGCGCCAAAAGGGCGTGTCGTACACGGCAATCGCCTTTGCCTGTCCAGCCATCCAGGTCGCGACCTCGCGCATGGCGGAGCGAGTTTGCTCGGGTAAAGGTGGATTATAGGTCAGCTCAGCCGCGACGCGCGGGGGCAACGCAAGAACCGCACGCTGTGCGCTGATCTGCTGACCCGATTGCGTGGTGGCCAGCACTCCGTTTTCGGATTGCGTCAGCGCGGTGATCCGGGTGGACAGGTGGATCATTCCGGCAGGCACTCGGGCTGCCAGTGCATCGATCAAGGCGGCAAGGCCGCCTTTCAGGCGAAATGACCCTTCCATCGATGAAAATCCCCGGCCGCGCTCGACACGGCCGTGCTCATCCTCGAAACTCAGCGCGCCGGTGCTGAACTGTTCGAACCGATTCAATCCAAGCTGGTCGATCAGCGTGGCAATCCGGGGCTGACCCGGCCAGAACCAGGACGGGCCCAGGTCGAAATAACCGTCGCCCTGCGTTTCGGTCAGGATGCGCCCGCCCAGACGGGCGCGTGCCTCGGCCACCAGAACGTCCTGCCCCTGATCCATCAGTTGCGCCGCCAGGCTGAGGCCCGAGAGCCCTGCACCGATGATAAGCGTATCCGTGCGCATGCCTCAGAACGCCTCACTCAAGGGGCGCAGGTCCAGCTCATGGGTCCAGGTCGAACGCGGCTGCTGCGCCAGTTGCCAATAGGCCTGCGCGATGTCTTCAGGCTTCATCATCTTGGTAGGATCCAGACTGTGGCGATCGCGCGACTGGGCTGTATCAATGATGCCGTCCAGAAGGACATGCGCGACGTGAACACCCGCCGGCTGGTATTCGCGCGCCAGCGATTGTGTCAGCCCACGCAGGGCAAACTTGGCCGAGGCAAAGGCCGAAAAACGTGCCCCGCCGCGCAGCGAGGCGGTTGCCCCCGATACGATCAGGGCACCGCCGCCACCACGGACCATCGGCTGCATCACCGATTGCGCCAGCACGACCAGGGTTTGTACCATCGAGGTCCATGTGCGCTGAAAGTCATCCAGCGACGTTTCTGCGAAAGGCGCGACTACAAGCTCTGCGGTGTTGTGCACGACAATCTTTGGCGGCCCGTGTTCCGCGATCAGGTCTGCAATGATTGGTGCGGTCAGGTCCGGGTCGGACAGGTCGATCTCGTGAAACACGCCGACGGAGTTTTCCGGACGGCTACGGCCAAGACCAACCGCCTCCATGCCTTCGGCCTGAAAACGCGACACCAGAGATTGGCCAAGGCCAGCTCCCGCTCCGGCGACAAGCGCCAAGGGTTTTTGTTGGGTCATCGGTTACACCGCTGGTGGCCGGGCAAACGGCAAATGACCGGTCTTCATCCAGATTTTGGCGCCACTAGGCCCTGCAACGGCTGACAGGCTTTGACCTTCGGGCAGGCGCAGCCAGTCGTTCCTGACCAGTTCATCCCCGCTTTCTGTGACCGAGCCGTCGATGATCAGGACCTCGATGCCTCCTGTGGCATCCGAGGTCAGCGTCGCGCCCGCATCCAGATGGCTATAGGTGACAACCTCGCGCTTGTCTTTGTGCAGGACCGCCGTGGCGACGCCGTTTTCCGGCGCGGCCAGCTCATCCGCCATTGTCTTGCGGAACTGGTTGCGGTCCTCCATGTCGAATTGCCAGAGTTTGACAAAGATGGTGCACCCGGGCTCCGACCCCGGCGTATGTTGCGTGGTCGGGGGGTTGCGAACGTAGGTGCCTTCGGGGAAGTCGCCGTGTTCGTCCTGAAACACGCCATCAAGAACGATGAACTCCTCGCCCCCGGTATGAGTATGGGCAGAAAAATGACTACCCGGCGCGTAGCGCACGATTGTGGTCGCGCGTGCCACCTCGTCTCCGATCCGGTCCAGCATCCGGCGCTCTACACCCTTCATGGGCGAGGCTTGCCACGCAAGCTGGTCGGAGTGAACTACAACGCGATCTGAGAAGTCCGAGTTTATTTCCATTGGTCCAATTCCCTCTGCGATTTGTGATGCCGACGACCCGGAGATCAACCCGCTACAGGCGGGCGGTTCGAATGTTTGGCGCGCCAAGACTGCAGGTTTTCAATCTTTCGGAAATGTCTAGCTTTGCAAAATCTGCCAAGGCCGCGCCGATAAATTCGGTGACCGCATGGCAGTGCGAGATGTATGTGCCACCCGCCAGTTCCGGGCAGGGTACCACGGCCTCGGGGTTCCTGGCCTTGAACGCCTTCGTGCGATGCTCGCCGCCCATCATGTCCACGGGGACGAATTCAACCCTGTCCTTGGCCCCTTTTTCAGCAAGCACGATACGGGCACAGGCAGGATTTGGGAAACCTTCAACGTCATAGAATTTCATGAGGCCTGTCCCTTTGGGTGGATCAATCAACAGATAACTACCTATCAGTAGGTAGAGAAAAGTCAAGGCACGCCCTCACACAGGCAGCTGTTACCGAGGAGACAGAGCGGGCTTCGAGATTAAACAAAGGGCGACCCATCGGCCGCCCTTGAGATTGAACTGTTGCGCATCAAAGCTTGATACGGAACGCTGCGAAGCCGTCGGCGCCGTCGCCGGCGTCTTCAATGCTTACACCTTTGACATCGTTCATATAATCACGAGCCTTGGGCCCGGTTTCGAACAGGACGGTGGTCCCTTCCAGCGGGGCAAACGACCAGTTGGCGTCTGCCTTGGGGTCGATTGTTCCCTGCTCGACGATATAGCGAACGATTACATCACGGTTTGTATCAGGGGCCTCGAAAACAACCGTGTCCCCCAAGGCGCCCGGGAAGGATCCACCGCCCGAGGCGCGGTAGTTGTTGGTGGCGATGATGAACTCCATGTCGTCTGTCACGGGCTCGCCGTTGAACTGAAGGTTCACAATCCGCGCAGCGTCGGGATTGACCTCTTCCCCCTTGGGGCCAAAGCGTGAGGGTTGAGACAGGTCGATCTGATACGTCACACCGTCCATGACGTCGAAGTTGTAGGACGGGAAGCTTGGGTCCAGCAGGATCGCGTCCTTGGAACTGGGCTCGATCTGATTGAACATGCCTGCCGACCGTTCCAGCCAACCTCGCACTTGCGCTCCGTTGACCCGCACGGCCCGCACGGTGTTGGGGTACAGATACAGGTCTGCCACGTTCTTGATTGCGACATCACCAACCGGGACATCGGTGTAGTAATCGGGTCCACCCCGACCCCCGGCCTTGAAAGGTGCCGCTGCCGACAGGATCGGCAGCCCTTCGTGCTCGGTCCCCTTCAACATCTGATCAATATACCATTTCTGCGCGATCGAGACGATCTGGACCGAAGGGTCATCCGCCACAAGCGCAAAATAACTGTGCAGCGGAGCTGAGGTTTTGCCCACCGCGCGGCGGACATAGGCCAGCGTCTCTTCATGTTCTACGGCAACCGAATCCAGCACTTTCTGATCGTCACCGACAAGAGCCGTGATCGAGCGGTCTTCGTTCCGCTTCGAGATCGGGCGCGCTTCGGAGGTGGTGGTGACGACACGCCATTCGGATCCGTCACGTTCCAGCAGCAGGTCCAAAATGCCCAGATGCGAACCCCAAAATCCGCCCATGACGGCTGGTTTTCCCATCAGCGTCCCTTTCTCGACATCGATACCGGGGCGATCCGCAAAGGTCGGTGACGGGAAGACCAGGTGATTGTGCCCGGTCACAAGGGCGTCGATCCCGTCAACCCCTGCCAGTGCGACCGAGGCGTTTTCCATACCGTCTGTATGGTCGGCTTCGCCAATCCCCGAATGCGATAGGGCGATAATCAGATCGCAGCCCTGTTCCTGCATTTCAGGGACATAGGCTTTGGCGGTTTCGACGATGTCGCGCGTCTCGACATTGCCATCCAGATGCTTGCGGTCCCAGTTCATGATCTGCGGCGGGGTAAAGCCGATGACGCCGATCTTGATCGGGTGTTTGGTGCCGTCGCCCATCTCAATCTCGCGGTCGAGGATGGTGTACGGCTGAACCAACGTCTTGTCCCCGAGCGGGCCGGCACCCTTTTCCTTGGCCACGTTGGCCAGAACAACCGGGAATTCCGCGCCTGCAAGTGCTTTCTCCAAAAAGCTCAGGCCGTAGTTGAATTCGTGGTTGCCTAAGGTGGCCGCGTCATAGCCGACGGTGTTGAACGCCGTGATGATCGGATGGCTGTCGCCCTCGTTCATTCCGCGTTCATAGGCGATGTAGTCGCCCATGGGGTTGCCTTGGAGAAAATCGCCGTTGTCGACCAGGAGGGAGTTCGTGGCTTCTGACCGGATCTGATTGATGATCGAAGCGGTGCGCGACAGACCCACCGTGTCGCGGGGCTTATCGGCATAGTAATCATATGGGAAGACGTGGACGTGAATATCCGTGGTTTCCATAATTCGCAGGTGCGCCTGATTTCCACTTGCCGCTGCCGAGTAGGGATGCAGCACGACAAGCGCTGCGCCAGCCGTGGTCGTGGCAAGAAACTGACGGCGAGAAAGGGCCGTTGTGTTTTTCATAGTCATGGGACACCTGTTGGGTTCGTGTTTCGAAGGTCTTCTGCAAGGTATTGGCTACAGTCTTGTGACAGCGGCCCGGATCAGTCGAAAATAGTCAGAGCTAAAGGCTGGAAACCTCCAGACAGCTTAATGCATAAAGTTGCGTTT
Organism: Ruegeria sp. AN11; assembly: GCF_056536005.1. NCBI lineage: Bacteria > Pseudomonadati > Pseudomonadota > Alphaproteobacteria > Rhodobacterales > Roseobacteraceae > Ruegeria > Ruegeria sp. AN11. The sequence goes on from NZ_JBQFJD010000002.1 coordinate 576,930, forward strand.
GTGTGATGTAGAATCGACTGCCGCCGATCCGTGCCCAACTTTTTCTCTTCGGCAATCTGACCTGGACCCAGAAGCTCCGATGCGAACGCACCATGCGACGTGTTGCCTGTTGATCTTCGTTGAGAAGGAGAACCGACAAATCAAGCGTGAGAACCATCCGTCCGTTTCCCGAGCGAAGTCGCGCCTGAGGTTTCAAAGACGGGCGCGGTAGCAGAACTAAAATGGCCCCAATGGTTGGGCTTCTGGAGCGCATTTCTGTGTGCTACGACGATCTCGAAATTCGGTGCATGCCGTCAAAGTTCCCTGAGACAGAAAACCAGTTTCTGCTGAAAAAATTCCAACTCTTCAGTTCTGGATCGAGGAACCTTCGAATTCGACCAGATATCCTCGCGCGGTCGAGACATGCCGGGCATCATCCCATTTGATCCCGGGCTGGTCTGAAAACTGGCGAAACCTTCCGAAATGCTCGCTTCCGTCATAGTTGTCGGGCTGGTGCCAGAACCAGTTTGTAAAGGCAACGGGTTCACCGTTGGACCATTCCCAGCCTTCGGCAGGTTCGTTTGAACCTTCCTTCTGAACCAGTCCGATCCAGGGTCCGAAACGCTGCCAACGGTCCCCTTCGTCGCGCATCCGCCAGACATCATCTTGACCGGCAATCAGATCGACGAGGAAATCGTTCTCGGCCTGTGAACCAATTTCAGCCAGATATCCGCCCATGGCGCGGGCCTCTGCTTCGGCCTCTACCCATTTAATACCCCAGGCGTGCACCAGTGCGTAATCATGTTCCTGAAAAGTGGCCTGCTCCAGGATTTTTCGTGAGTTGATTGAACGGGTTGCCCAATCGTCAAGATCCCGTTGGTTGAAGGTATCTCCAACAACAGGTGAAGCGGGTGTCGCCATGTTATCGGGCGCGGACAGGTTCAATACTGTCAGGCCCAAGACTGCCAGTCCGATTGAAAGCGCGACCAGCAATGGAACAACCCACTTGTTGCGGAGGGCAGAGCCTGAAACCGCAACGAAACGCGAAACCTTGCTTTGCTCTCCTGCAACTCGGTAGGCCTGAACTGGTTTTGGGATGTTTTTCAGCCATTTTTGACCGATCGACACAAATTCAAGGGTCAGTTTTCCTTCGATCTGTTCGCGTACCTGGCTTGAAAGGCAAATCCCCCTGGCTCTGCCAGCGCCTCAAGCCGAGAGGCCACGTTGACGCCATCGCCCAGCAGATCATCGCCCTGAACCATCACATCGCCAACGTTGATCCCGATCCTGAATTGCGGCACCCGATCATCTGGCACCCCCGCGTTTTTGGACCGCAGCGCTTCCTGGACCTCGACCGCGCAGCGCACCGCCTCGACGGAGCTTTCGAACACCGCCAGAACGCTGTCTCCGGCGGTGTTGGCAATACGTCCACCACGCTTTGAGATTATTGCATCCATGGTCACGCGGTGATCGGCAAGCCGCAGCAGCGTACCTTCCTCATCCAGCGACATCAGCCGGCTAAAGCCGACCACATCCGCAGCAAAAATTGCGGCCAGTTTCCTGCGGACAGCGGAGCGGCCGCCGGGAGATGATCCTTCAGTTTCCAAGGGGTGATCCCCGAACCGGATGACTTGGAAAGGGGTCCGGCAAATCGGGGATTTGAACTACCAAAGGCATTCCGTAGGTCCTCCGATATTTCGTCCAAAAAAGCTTCTCCCGCCCGCACCTTTGCTGACAACTGCGGCCTTCAATCTTTTAACATCCGCCGAGGCCGGGCCATACGGATACCGGCTAAGATACATAGGAATCCATGCCAAATGCGCCGCGAACCCTTTTGTTCGAAAGTAGCTGACTGATCCGCCATCATCCGCTTGTGTCCGTGTTTCAACCAGTCCAAGTTCCAACGTACGGATCGCGTGCGCCTTGACCGCATCGTGCAGGGTCTTTCCATTCATTGCCATGTTGTACCCCGACAGCCCGTTGCTTCGCTGAACTTCCGCAGATAGCATGACCATGGCGATTGTCTCGTTATTGTCGCGCAGGTTGCTTTCGAACAGGCCATTCTTGTCTATCCGCTTGAACGTTCTGATGAAGCGGCGATACCCTTTTTTGTAGATCTTGGGTTGCTGGGTCGCAGCACCCCACGCCATTGCCGCCGCCCCCTGGGCTGCAACGGAATCCACTGAGGGGGTGCCATACTTCCATTGATTGCGTTCGATCTTGTTGCCCCAATCAATGACCAACGCCCTTTCCTGTGCCGACCACGCCTTGCGCAAATCGAACAATGAAAACGCGAAAGCGGCGTTGATCAGGAGCACCGATGACTGAAATGACGGGTGCGTATCGTGGTCTACGCCTGGCAGCTTGGTCAAACTGCCTTTTTGCGCCAGCGATATGTACTGCTGAGCGAATGCACGTACATCAAAACTTCGGCTGCCAATCGCAGATTGCATGTTGGATCCGCTGGCCTGAGTGAAGCGCTGCGCAGATGATTTCCCTTCAAAAGCCCCGCGGGTGACGATTGTTCTTTCGTCAGGCAGGGTGTGCAGTTTTTGCACGCTGCATGTGGCGGTGCTACCGGGTTGCGACCAGAAGACTGAGTTCGCGGGCAAACTTTGCGCGAAGATCGGTCCGGCACAAATTTCAAGGGCAAATGCCCAGCCAAAGACACGCATTTCAACACCAAAACATCTCAAAAACACTGAGCAGCCAAGCCTAAAACTATGGCGGCCATTGGATCTTTGTCAAATTCGACTGTCGAGAAGAGCGCCGTTTGGATTGTTCGCGAAGTGTGTTTTCCGAATGGTCCGGAAGGTCTCGAGTCATCGCATCCTGTCTTGGCTGACATCGCGCTTTTGGGTCTCGGTAACTCAGTTGGGACTTTGCCTTTCGCGGCTGATGGCACCGCACCCAGGCACTAGCGACAGTCTTGATTGCTGCACTTCAGCAAAAGCGGAGGGAGCGCATGTTGACGGTCAGAGCTTTGAAACAGTTCCGCTGCATTAAGAGTCATAGCGGCGGTTCCTCTGCAAGGATGCTGACACGGGCGGAGCCACCGTTGTTGGCATAGAAACCGTCAAAGGGCCAGATGATCGCGTCGTTCACGTACAGAAACAGCGGTCCGCTTCTCTCTGCCCGGATACGCGTCGTCATCGCCTTGGGTGCATCAACCGGATCGCAATTGCGTCCGTCTTCGGCGGCCATGTCATCAAAGCACGAAATGAACGCCGTGGTTTTGTCTGTGTAGTCAAAAAGCGGTAAAATCGATTCGCCCTTCGCCCCGATTTGCGCGACCGGTTGAAACCAGTTTGCGCTCGAACGTCGTATCAGGCTGCCCAGTACATACACCCGTTTGTTGGTCTGGAACCCGGTCATCGGAACGCGTGCGCCTTTGTCGGTGAATGGATCGGTTTCCTCCAGCCTGATCCAGTATGTTAGCCCTTCGACAAGATCGACACCAGTCGGCCAGCAGACAGATTGGGGCGAAAACTCATCTTGCAGAACAAAAGTGCTTCCCGGTTCGATCACGTGTCCGGGGCCAGTGTCTGGGCACAGACTGCCGCTGACGGTGGTGAACATCAGGCTAAAAACATGCACAAGCTTGAACACGCCGAGCAACATCAACACAGCCAAGACGACCTGCACCAGCTTGGGGCCCAGAAATGCATAAGCCGCATTCAGTGTTCGGCTGGATTGCAGCAAATTGCCCGTTCGAACCAGAAACCGGTCTGCCGGTTTTTGCAGATTGGTTTTGCGATCCGAGGTCCAGGCCTGACGGGCGGTATCCTTTATCCGGTCCCGAAGCGCCGCGCCGGACAGAAACAGCGCCACAATTGCCACGATGAGCGGTATCGAAAGCACTGGATGCTTCCACAGGGATTGTATCCAGGGCTGAACGATGCCGGGTGCGACGGACGATATGGCGTCGGGTAGCACGACGCCATCTGACCCGACCGGCGGTCGGCCGGGCTGCAACATGGCCCGGACGGGCTCGCCCGCCCATGGCAGGACCAATGCGAACAAAAGCAGGCTGATGAACGAGATATTTGCGATCCTGCGCCACAAGACCAGTGCCTTGACCTGCTCGGCAACTTCCGCGTTGTGGTGCAGTGAAACCTGTTGTGGTTGATCGTGCGGCTGGAAATCGTCGTTCATCATCACTGGCGCATAGCCATCCCGGCCAGTCAGGATCTTTTGGACGACCGAGCTGTGCACAACAGGCTTGCCACCAAATGCCTCACCACTTTCAACGGGTCGGGGTGTGTAGCGGTAGGCCGATTTCAATCCGCTGCGTGAATCGTGAATCAACGCGTTTTTCGAGCGCCGGCTGTCAAGTTCGTGGACCTTTTCGTCAATGAAGATCAGGCCATCCTTTCTGGCTTCCTCAATCATCCAGATCAGCGGCTCAAGCGAAGCTTCATCGTCGGGATATCCGCCACCAATGTCGGCGTGGACACCGGCAAACCAAACCTCCTTGATCCTTGGCCCGTCCTTCTGATTGCCTGAGCCCTTGAGATCGAGTTGTGGAGTCTGATCAAATCGCAGCGGGTGATAGGTGCGTCTCTCATCATCAAGGGACAGGGCGTGGCAGACATGTTCTACGACCGGGCTGCAGACGCGGTTGCGAAAACTGATGGGCCATATCCAGAAATCGAAAACCGCGCGCAGCTCTTCCAGCGGCACTCCATAAGCTTCGACCGTATCAAACAGGCCCAGGAACCTGATTTTGATCTGGCCGGCGCAGCGTTCGGGTTGCTCAGTTCGCAGAATCTCAATCACCTGGACATGTTTCTTCTGCCTGCTGATCGTCCGTTTGGCCCATACGCAAGCATCCCGGATGAAGCGCCCGATCGAGACGGTCGGGCTCATGCGAACTTTGCCTGTGCGAGGATCGCGAAATGGTGCGGTCTGCCGTCTGTAGGCACGCCACGCGCCTTTCGAGTTGCGATGCATTTCCGCGACTGACATGGTGGTCCCGTCGACTTCCCGGGGCATCAACCCTTGGGAGCTGATAAGTCCAGCCAGCGTACGCACGGTAAAAGCGCCGCGACTGAAGCCGAACATCCAGATTTCGTCACCGGGTTCCCAGTTCCAGCACAGGAATCGATACAGCTTTTGCACGTTGCCCGGCACGCCCAGCCCCGTGGCACCGTCAAACAAGCGCACCAGTCCAATCGATGACGTTCCGACACCCGGGATATAGCGCGCCAGTTGCGGGCTGGACTTCAGGGGGCTAAGCCCGCGTTTGTCGATGGCCTCATAAAGCCGCCAGATGTTCGATGCCTGACCGCCGAATGCGTTGCCTGTACCGTCAGCGAACACAATGAGCCGCTTGTTCGGTCCTGTGCGCGGTTTGCGCCCTTCAGGAAGGCCCGCTGCAGTCTTTGTGTCTTCATGGTCATCCATAACGCACCTTCGGACTAATCAATTCCCTCGCGCACCGGTGGCCGGAAGGAGGCAGTAGGCTCATCGGTGAAAAATTATCATGTCATTAAGATTTTGAAATAAAACATTAAAATCCTCATCCGGTTTGCTGGCCAGACGACCGGAGCACACTGTCATACGGTGCCAGAAACTGGTCACCAAAACGCTTCAGCCGCAAAATTCGGCCCTTCGATCCAGGCGCAAATACCCGGCTTTCCCTTCATGGTTGCAATAAATTCGATTCGGACCAACACTGATATGACAGTACCAACTGAGAGGTTGATGCCAATTTCTAGCTGAAGATTGGAGTTTGCCTGATGTTTTGTCGCATTATTTCGCTGACTTTTCCGGTCGCATTTCTGCCCGTTGCCGCCCTGGCGCAGCTTTTTTCAGGCCCGCTTGACGAGGCAATGCTGGTCGGGCGAGACGAGACGTCTTTTCCGCCTGCGGATGAGGACTATTTCGCCGAGATTGACAACGGCATTCCGCTTGGCCCGGATGAAATCAAGGGTCGCAACATGTGGATGGTCTGGACCGGCGGCAACGATTTGCTTTGGGATCGCCTGACGCGCGACACGTTCGGTCAATTTGATCTTCTCAAGACCCTGTCTTCGCATCCTGATCTGCCAGCGCAACGCGCCAATCGGTTCGAATATCTGGGTCTGATAAACGAACCGTGTTTCGATCAGGCGACTGGCCCGGATCCCGAACGCTATGGGCTCTGGCTGGACAAACGGCGTGACGATTGCGCAGCCGACCCATTTGACAACGCCGAAAAATATCCGGGCGTTGAAATCGGTGCGCGGGGCCGCAACATGCCTGTCGGCTCATATTACGGTGAACCAACCGGCGTTCTGGGTCTTCGGTTATTCCCCAACCCGGATTTCGATGAACGCGCTGAGCGGCGTTGGGATCCCGAGCGTTTCTACAACGACCCCGATTACTATTTCGACAAGGATCTGGTCCGGCCTTATCGCGTTGGCATGTCTTGCGCCTTCTGCCATGTCGGTCCAAGCCCGATCGACCCGCCAGAGGACCCCGAAAACCCCGAGATGCGCAATCTCAACGCGACGGTGGGCGCCCAGTATTTCTGGTTCGACAGGGTGTTCGCGTGGAAGCCGGACGACCGGCAGTACATGGTTCAGTTGATTCACACAGCGCGGCCCGGATCGCTTGATACGTCGCTGGTGTCGCCTGACTACATCAACAACCCGCGCACAATGAACGCGATCTATCTGCTGGAGGAACGTCTGCGCATAGCCGAAAGGCTGGGCGAGGAACGCCTGACCGGGGGCGAGCGCGACAACATGCAGTTTCAGGATTTCGTGGATCAGGGTCCGCTGACACAGCTTTTTGAGCCGCCCGATATCAGCTTCAGCCCGCGCGTCCTGAAGGACGGCGCGGATTCGGTTGGCGCGCTTGGGGCGCTAAACCGGGTTTATCTCAATATAGGTCTTTTCAGTGAAGAATGGACGCGGCACTTCAACCCGATTGTCGGAGGCCGCACGATCACGCCCATCGAGATTGAAACCGCGCAGAAGAATTCGGCCTATTGGCGCGCGACGGAACTGCAGTCTCCGCTGACTGCGCTCTATTTCCTCAAGGCCGGACGTCCGGACTACCTGGCTGACGCGCCGGGCGGGGCAGAGCACCTGACCGAAGATGACGAGACGGTGAACCGGGGCAAGACGCTGTTTGCCGAAAACTGCGCCCGCTGCCATTCCTCCAAGTTGCCCGAAACGGCCTTTGCGGCCATGCCAGGCGGATGTTCGGGGCCGGGATACCTGCAGTGCTGGTCGAACTACTGGGAGCTAACAAAGACGGATCAATTCAAGGCAGAGATGACCGAAATCGTCAACGCCGACGATTTTCTGGAAAACAACTATCTGTCGAATGAGATGCGGATTCCGGTCACGCTACTTGAGACAAACGCCTGCAGCCCGCTGGCGACAAACGCCATCGAGGGTAACATCTGGGACAATTTTTCGTCCTCGACCTACAAGGCGCTGCCGTCGGTCGGCGAGATCGAGGTGCACCATCCGGTGACCGGCGAACCCTACATGTACGAAATGCCTGCAGGCGGCCGTGGTTACACGCGTGTACCTTCGCTGATCAGTCTTTGGTCGACGGCGCCGTATCTGTTGAACAACACGGTGGGCTATTATGAACCCGACCCGTCGGTCGCAGCCAGGATGCGCACCTTCGACGATGGTATTCGCAAGATGCTGTGGCCAGAACGCCGGCTGCGTGACAGTGAACTCGGCGACAAGGTGCCCGGGCTAATCGATCGCACGACCGAGCAAAGCTACCTGATGATCCCGCGTGGTTTCCAGCCCGACTTCCTGGTGCGCCTGTTCGAACCCTTCCGGGACGAACTGCCCTGGCTTTTCAGCGAAAACGGCGACATCGAACTGGGCCCGATCCCTGCGGGGACACCGATCAACCTGCTTGCCAATCTCAACATACGGCTGGACAACGCCGACTTGTTGGAACGGATCGAGCATGATTTCAGGCTCGCCCGGCTTGTCATCATGATCAAGCGGAACCTGAAGGATTTGCCCGACAATGCCAGCAATACTCAGGTGCGGGCCATGTTCGCTGATCTGGTCGAACCGCTTCTCGAACTCAGCAAATGCCCCGACTTCGTCGTCAATCGTGGTCATTATTTCGGAACCCGGCTGACGGATCCGCAGAAGGAGGATCTGATCGCCTACCTCAAACGTTTCTGAGGTATGAGCGTGGACGCGCCCATTTATGACTATGTCGTCGTCGGCTCGGGCGCGGGCGGCGGCACGGTTGCGGCCCGACTGGCCGAAGCGGGAATGCGCGTGCTGCTTCTGGAGGCAGGTGGCGATCCCCGTTCCGCACAGGGCGGTGTGCGGGGATTGGGCGCGGAAAACCGGTTGCCCGATGACTATGACGTCCCGGCATTTCATCCCTTCGCCACCGAGAATGAAGCACTGCGCTGGGACTTTCATGTCAGCCACTATGCCGACCCGGCCCTGCAGGCGCGCGATCCAAAGGCGGGGCCTGATGGCGTACTGTACCCACGGGCGGGTACGCTGGGTGGCTGCACGGCACATAACGCAATGATATTCCTTTACCCGCATCACGATGATTGGCGCCACATCGAGAAGCTTACCGGCGACGCCGGTTGGTCGCCGAAGGCGATGCATCAGATTTTCCGCCGGATCGAAAACTGCCGCCATCGCCCGATGCAAAAGGTGCTGAATGCAATTGGCATCGACCGGACCGGCCACGGCTATCGCGGTTGGCTTTCTACGGAAAAGGCGATCCCGCGTGCGGCCCTGCGCGACGACGACATCATGGACATGCTGCGTGCATCCGTTCGCGAAATGCTGGGTGATGGAGACAAGGTATGGCGGCACCTGCGCTGGCAGCTCAAGAGTGCGGCAGATCCAAATGACCTTGACCGGATCGACGGCAACGCCGAGGGCCTGGTTTACACGCCGCTTACCACGCAAAACGGACGGCGTATCGGCACACGAGAGCGGGTGCTCGAAACCGCACGGCGTTATCCGGATTGTCTGACGGTCGAGCTTGACGCACTTGCGACCCGGGTTCTGTTTGATGATCAGAATCGCGCGACCGGGATCGAATACCTCAAGGGAGAGCGGCTTTATCGTGCGCATGCAACCCCAAGCGACAGTCAGGGAATTCGACGGCGCGTGCAGGCTAAACACGAAGTTATTCTTGCGGGTGGCGCCTTCAACACTCCGCAATTGCTGATGCTGTCGGGAATTGGTCCGGCCGACGAACTGGCGCGGGCGGGTATTCCGCAACGCGTAGCGCTGGACGGCGTTGGTCGCAACCTGCAGGATCGCTACGAAGTTGCCGTCGTAAACCGCATGGCGGTGGATTGCTGGGAAAGCTTGACCGACTGCCGTTATGAATCCGGTGATCCGCTATGGCGGGAATGGCAGGACACCGGTAAGGGTCTGTATTCAACCAACGGAGCGGCGCTGGGCGTTATTCGGCGTTCGAGCCCGGACAAGAAGCTGCCTGATTTGTTCTGCATGGCATTGTTAGGGCGGTTCGCTGGCTACTACCCCGGCTATGCTGCTGATCTGGCGCGCAGCCGCAACCATCTGAGCTGGGCCGTCCTGAAGGCCCATACAGCAAATGCGACGGGGCGCGTGCGGCTGGCCTCGGCTGATCCGCGCGACCGGCCCCTCATCGAGTTCAACTACTTTAAGCAAGGCGGCGACGACGACCTGCAAGCGGTTGTCGAAGGGGTGAAATTTGTTCGCAACCTGACCGAGCCGCTGCGCCGCAACGGCCAGATCGAGGCCGAGGAAATTCCCGGCCCGGATGTCAAAACGGATACGGAAATCGCCCAGTTTGTAAGTGACGAGTGTTGGGGGCATCACGCGTCGTGCAGTTGCGCCATCGGGCCGCCCGACAGCGGCGTGTTGGACAGCCGCCTGCGCGTACACGGTACAAAGGGGCTACGGGTAGCCGACGCCTCGGTCTTTCCGCGAATTCCGGGATTTTTCATCGCATCCTCTGTTTACATGGTCGGCGAAAAAGCCGCCCAGGACATTCTGGAGGATGCAAAACACGTCACTGTCTAGAAAGGGGGCCATTATGGCACATAGCATCGAGTCGCTCATGGATATGAGTCAGGAAGAACTGGACGAACTGTTTTCCAGCGTACCGGCCGGGGACATTCCCGACGGCGAAGCCGAAGGAACCGCCATCGTGGCCCCGGGCACGAAATTCACACCGCTGATCTCTCGCTTTATCAACAGTTTTGCCTGGCAGGGCAAAGTCTTCGACCAGTCGAAAGGGGTGCTGCGCAATCGTATCTTGCCGTTTGGGCTTAACGCCATTCTGGCCAAGGTTTACAAGGACAAGAGCTGGCTCGATGGAAAGGAATGCATCGTGCTGGACTATTCCGACACATCGCTTCTCGCACAATGGATCCGCGACGAAATCCGGGCCATCGGTCCTGGCCTCTATCTGGGCAAGGTCTATTGGGACGACAATCGCCTGATCGACTTCGCGCTGGATTTCAATGCTGACGCGATATCGTCCTAAATCTGGTAGACTGGCCCCGCCATGACACAGCAGAGCACCTTTCTGATTTTGGCCCCCATTGCGGAGGGACGCATCGAGGATTTGCGCGCGCTGCTGTCCGAGATGGTGCTTAAACCGGGGCTTGCGGATCCCAAGAACCCGATCGTGCCCTTCGCTGATTTCGATCGTTTGCACGTCGCGCGGTTATTTCTTCCGCAAGTCGACACATGGCGGGACATTGAAGCTTATGGCGTCGAAGCGCGCGCCTTCCCGCCGCATCTGGCGTTTCTGGGCGATATGGACGGAGACCGGGACAGCTTTCTGGTTGAGATGGCAAATCACGCGGGCGAAGGGTTGCGTCGCATCTTTTCGCATTGCGAGGACTTCCGTGAAGGTACGGACCTGCGTGATTGGATGGCCCGGCACAATGTGGTCGAGGCCGCCAATTACGTAAACAGGCGCGGTCGCACGGTGCAGCAGATTCACGAGGAAGCCGCGCTTGCGCACGCTCTGAAATTGGAATTGCACGCGCTTATTGAGGCCCACGGGGCAAAAGATGCCATCCTGCTGCACGAGCGGTTGCAGGAATTTGTCTCGGCCGAACGGCGCGAAGGACGCCTGCGCCTGACGCCGAGGCGGTCACCTTCGTTACGGCGGGTTTTCATCGACTGGACCGAAAAATTCGGTGTGCCGTTGGTGCTCTTGGCGATATCGCCGCTCGTTCTGCTGGCCTCGCCGCTATTGATCTGGCGCCTGCGCCGACTTGAGCGTTCGGATCCCGAAATCCTGCCGCGCCCGGATGACACGCATATCGCTGCGATGGGCACTTATGACGACCACGACGTCACCAACCCCTTTTCGGCGGTTGGCGATCTCAAGCCCGGTGGATTCCGGCGCGCGGTGACAACTGTTGCGCTGTATCTGTTGAATTACGCAGCAAGGCACATCTTCTCGCGAGGCTACCTCACCCGCGTTCAGACAATCCATTTCGCGCGTTGGGTCTATTTCGATGACAAGCGCCGTGTGATGTTCTGCAGCAATTACGATGGCGCATTGGAAAGCTACATGGACGATTTCGTCAACAAAGTTGCCTGGGGGCTCAACCTCGTGTTTTCGAACGGCGTGGGTTATCCCAGTACGCGGTTTCTGATCAAGGATGGGGCCGAGCAAGAGCACAAGTTCAAACGCTTCCTGCGGAACCGCCAGCAAGCCACATTGGTCTGGTACAAGGCCTATCCCGGTCTTACTGCCGTCGATCTCGACAGGCATTCGCAAATACGCGCCGGGCTGGAACGGCGGCCGTCCGGGCTTCGCGCGCTGCGCAAATGGCTGGCCAAGATATGAGCAAAAACAAGGATATCCAGACCACACAGGTCGATTTCGCGGACATGCAAGGCTTGATCCGGTTTGGTTATGGCAAGCTGCCCGAGGCCGAGTTTCTGCTGCTGACCGTTTCGGATGCTCGGACCGCCCGGGATTGGCTGGCATCCGCACCCATAACGTCGGCCGAGTGGTTGGATACCCCGCCCGAGGTCGCGCTTCAGGTTGCGTTTACGGCTGGCGGATTGCGCGCACTTGGTTTGCCGGACAAGATTCTGGCGCAGTTTTCGCAGCCATTTCTGGCCGGAATGGCGGGCGAAGACAGCCGCATCCGAAGGCTTGGCGATTCCGGTGGAAACGCGCCGGAAAACTGGATGTGGGAAGGCGGTAAAGTCCATTTGCTGCTGATGCTCTATGCACGCGAGCGCGGGCTCGGCCCTTTCAAGTCGACAATTCTTGAACACGCATTTCACGATGCATTCGACATCATCCAAGAACTGCCGACGCGCCTGAATGACGGCATCGAGCCTTTCGGTTTTGCCGATGGTATCAGCGAGCCGAAAGTGGATTGGGACCGAAAAAGCCCCCCACCCAAGCATGGTCGAGAGACGTATTCCAATCTTATCGCACCCGGCGAGGTCGTTCTGGGCCATGTCAATGAATACAAGGAAGTCTCCTCCGGTCTGCTGATCACCGCCGAAGATGGATCAACGGCGCATGCCGGCGCGGCCTCGGGGGACAACGGCTTTGGACACAATGGCAGCTATCTGGTCATGCGCCAGCTTGAACAGGACGTGCCGGGGTTCTGGCGACATCTCGACTCGGTGGCGCATGGCGACGCCGCGCACCGCGAAGCGCTGGCAACGGCGATGGTGGGTCGCGCGCGGGACGGCACACCGATGATAAAGGGCAGGCGCGAGATCGAGGGCGGGCGTCAGGGAAACAATTTCACCTACGAGGATGACATCGATGGCGTGGTCTGCCCGGTTGGCGCCCATATCAGGCGCGCCAATCCGAGAACCGGTGATCAGCCACCCGGTGTCACCAGCCGATGGGCCTGGATCACCAGCACGCTTGGGTTCCGCCGCAGGCGGGACAAGCTGCCGGGACGGCATGATCTGGTTGCGTCGACACGCTTTCACCGGCTTGTCCGTCGCGGGCGCGCATACGGGCCGCCGCTGTCGCCTGAACAGGCGCTGTCAGGCGAAGGGGCCGATCAAGAGGCAAGGGGGCTGCATTTTGTCTGCCTTTGCGCCGATATCACGCGCCAGTTCGAATTTGTGCAGAACGCCTGGATGTCTTCACCTTCCTTCGATGGTTTGCACGGCGAGGCGGACCCGATTGTCGGCAGCCGCGAGCCCGTCGGCGGCGTGGCATCAGACAGTTTCAGTATCCAGCGTGCAACCGGTATCGCCGAGCGGCTGGACCACCTGCCGCAATTCGTAACCGTCAGGGGTGGCGGCTATTTCTTCCTGCCCGGCTTGCGCGCGTTACGCTTGCTCGCAGAACAGAAGGAATAGGAGATCCTCATGCGCGCTATCCTTCTTTTCATCCGCCGTTTTCTGCATTCACTACTTCAGATCGGGTTGCACTTCGAACGCAGGTTGGAGCCATTTTTCCGCCCGCAGCTAAACCGCCTGGTTCGCGCACCTGCGGCGCGCTTTCTTCAGCGTCTCAAGAACCGCAAGCGCCCGAACCTTGGGCTTGGCCTGGCCGAGGAGAAGATATTTGACTGGGAAGAGGAGGCGCTGCAGACAATCATCGACGAGATGCGCGAGCAGATGAACCTGCATTTTCAACCCGGTGCCTACGAACGCGGTGGCAATACCAAAACACACGGGCTGGTACGCGCAACCTTTACGGTGAATCCCGATTTGCCCGAACACCTGCGTAAAGGCGTATTTGCGACCGAACGAAGCTATCCGGCCTATATTCGCTTTGCCGGGCCCGGCCCGGATGTGCCTGAAGACATTCGGGATGTCGGGTTCGGGTCGATGTCAGTCAAGCTGATGGACGTGCCGGGGCCGAAGCTGATGGAGGAGGAGAAATTCACTCAGGACTGGCCCGCCGTCGTCACGCCGACATTCGTGACGCCGGACGTGCGCGAGAATGCCAAGCTGCAATACTGGAGCACTATTGACGAGCCGATCTGGTATTTCCTGAACCCAAAGGATTCACACCTGATTGACTTCCTCATGCAGGGTCTGTGGAACGAGACCCAGTACAATCCGCTGGGCCAGCGCTACTTCAGTTGCGTGCCGTACCTTTTGGGCGAAGGGCAGGCAATGCTGTACTCTTACAAGCCTTTGACCGATGTGCCGATGACCATCCCCGGGGTTCCGTTCGGGCGCGTGCCACCGAACTACCTACGGGACAACATGTCCCGCGCCCTGCGCGCGGGTCCGGCCGAATTTGAGATGCTGGTGCAGATCCAGTCCGACCCGCACCTGATGCCGGTCGAGGATGCCTCGGTGCTGTGGCCCGAGGACAAATCGCCCTGGATACCCGTCGCGCGTATTCATATCCCGCAGCAGGAATTTGATACTCCGGCCCAGATGTCTTTCGCGCGGAACTTGCGGATCAATCCCTGGCATTCGCTGGCCGACCACCGCCCGCTAGGCAACCAAAGCCGGGCGCGGCGGCGAATGTATCAGGAACTGGCAGTCTTTCGTCAGCAAATGAACAAGGCCGCCCACATCGAACCGGACGGATCGGAGACGTTTGAATGAAGGTCGTCTGTTAGCGGCACTGTCGATGAGCGCCTTATCGAACAAGCTTTGGCCGGGTGTTTGCCTTTGACACCAGGTTGGTTGGAACCCTGATGTCGGACGAGGAATGCGTTCTTTGCTTTCCTTACTCAGGCGGTCCGAGCAGTGACCACCTTCCGAAAGGTCATCATTTCCGCAACCTGACCATGTCGCCGCCAATTGCAGCATGATCTAGGCTGAGTTTGCCTTCTGCCGGGCGAGGTCCAGGAAGATCTTTGCAACCGCCGACAAAGGCTCGTTTTTGGACCAGAACAGGATGGCCTGAAAGCTAAGCGGCGCCGCAAAGGGCAGGGCAATGCACCCGGGCATCGTTTTCAGGTAATCTCTGGACGATCCGACAATGGATACGCCCAGGCCGCGCGCGACCAGACGGCAGATCCCGTCCGTTGTCCGGGCTTCGTATTTCATTCGTCGCGTAACAGAATTGGCCTCAAAAAACCGATCCACTTCAAAGCGAAAGCGGGACAGGCCCATGTATGAGATAAAGCTTTCGTCCTGCAGATCGCGGGCTTTGATGGCTTCCTTGGTCGCAAGCGGATGACCTTTGGGCAGCACGCAATAAACATCGTCGTCATACAGCTTCAGGCTTTCAAAGGACGGGTTTGACGGCGGGCTTGTCTTGATGCCGAAATCATAGTTCTGCGACACCAGCCACTCGACAGTGTCGTCATTGGCTTCGAATTCCATGCGCGCCATCGCTTCGGGGCAGGTTTCCGAAAATTCCTTGATAAGATCGGGAGCCAGTTGTGACGCAAATGACGGGGTGGTAACCAGGCTGAGGCGTGCGTGGCCGAAATGACGGATCGCCGTCGCAGATTGCTTGATATGTTCCATGCCGCTGACGGCCTGGCGGACTTCGTTCACCAGTAGCCGCGCCTCTTCCGTCGGAACAAGCGCCCTGCCAGAGCGCTGAAAAAGGCTAAATCCAACTTCGGATTCCAGATCCGAGACAAGCCGACTGACCGCAGGCTGCGAAATTCCGAGCACCTCGGCGGCTTCGGTCACAGTTCCGGTTGAAATCACTGTCCGGAACGCATCGATTTGTTTGAACGTTATTTTCATATCCTACGTGTGCCACCATCAGATCTGTTTTCGCAAGGATATTCAAAACGATATTATCGACGTGGCGATGACGCTGGTTCCGCAATCGAACATCGCCCGCGAAACACGAGTAACGCAAACGGGATTTGTGCGGTCTGGCAAGGTTTTGATCCGCACCTATTGGTGGGGGCAGGCCTGACGCAGATTGGACAGCGGATAGTCGTTGAACATCGCCGGAGCCATCCAGGTCAGAAAAATGTCATCGTCAATCAGATCGGCAAATGCGGCCGTCATGACGCCAAGCTGCCTTACAAAGCCCGCTTCACGCTCGGGGTTGGCCTCGCCATGGGCGAAATCGCCCGGGTTCTCGATCAACCGGTTCGCCATCGACCGGATGCGTTCCGCTGAAATCGGATGGGTGTTTTCGCGCCTTCCACGGTCACTGGCCGGGTCGTGCCACCATGCGGCCTGATAGTACCAGAATATTCCCATGGGGTTTCCACCCAACCGTGCGAAATGATCCAGTGCGAAACTGTCGGCTTCGGCTTCCTGTTGACGGCTTTCTGCGCCTTCAACACCGGCCTGATGATCCAGCAGAACATGCCCCAGTTCATGAACCAGAATGAACTGAATTGCCGAAGAATAAATTTTGCCGCTCAGGTCATAGGTGTAGTTGTCGGCAAAGAGCCGGTCACGATCCAGACCAAAAGCGACAAGCGGGGCCGGCAGATCCTCGCCCGCCCGTAGAAGTCCTGCGAGGTAGGTCTGAATGTATTCCGTCGGGCAGTCCTGGGATTCAAACCAGGCGTGAAGCGTCGCGATATCATCGAAAAACCGTAACGAGGTCAATGGCATGTAGATTTCGCCATTTGCGGGTGACGCATAGAATGACATGGGCCCCGGTCCGCGTTCCGGGAAAAACAGCTGCACGTCACTGGCGGTGTCTCGAAACTGATCAGGCAGGCGTGGCACGATGTCCTGCCACATGACGGATTGAATCGTGGGAATTGCGCGGTCGCGAACGCGCTGAAGATCGGCAGGACTGTAGACGACTTCGGCCGCAAGACTGCCGGTCATCAGGACGTAGATGAGAATAACCAGCCTCAACATCCCGTGTGCCTGCCTTCAAATACCTCAAGCGCCGCATCGGAAGGGCGAACGCCTTCTGATGGATTTTGCGCCCAGCGTTCGAATTGCACCGGATTGCCCCAATCGTCCTGCCAGACCTGTTTCATCAAAGCCAGCTTGATGCTGATCAGGTCGCTCTGTGCCGAAGGGCGAACGGTTGTCGAATCCGCAAGGCAGTTCAGGGTCCAGATCTGATGGCGGGCCTGCTGGCGCGCATAGGCGTCGATCTCGGACGCCGCGACTTGATGGGACTGCTGGCTCAGAGATCCTGTGAAACTGCTGGGGGCGCTGCCTGATGCTTCGGCAACTTGTTCTTCCGCAGCGCTCTGCGGTGCCGCGTCGGAATAGGAAATGGGATGCGAAAGACTGACCCACGCGTACAGTATCACCGCCAACAGCGCGAAAACCGGTGTGGACAGGGCCATTGACCCGGCAACACCCAGCGGGCCACTGTCAGTCACCGTAATTTTTTGAACGGTTTTCCAGAATCCGACAAGAACAACCAGAGCGACGACAATGACTATTGCGGTCAGCAGCAATCGTTCGGACATTCGGAAGGCAATTATGGGGTTTAAACCTTCAAACATGTCTAAATCCTTTGTCTTATTGTGAAATCATACCACAGCTCCCGCCCTTCTCAAAAACGCTCATGTTCCCCGGCTGCTGCGAACCGCGCCGAAACACAGGTCGAACATCAGCGAACGCAGTTTCTGGCGCTAAGATCTGCAGATCGGAATGGAACCAAGCATCTTGACGACGCATGTGCGATTGCCCGCTTCTTGTGTTCGAGCACTCGATTTAGAATACTCGAGAGGTCAAGTCTCCTAACCGACTTCTCTGAATTTTGACCCGAAAACGAAAAACAATGTCGCGGAATGACATGTGTTGGTCTTAGATTCGATGAGTATGGCCAAGCGGAACGCCAGACGGCGTTCCAAACGAGAACGAGGCAAAGCATGCGATATTCCGGCTTTCGGGTCATCAAAGAGGCTCTGACCGGGCACAAGGGCTGGGAACCGGCGTGGCGCGACCCTGAACCTCAGGGCCAATACGATATTGTTGTCGTAGGCGGCGGCGGCCACGGTCTGGC
This sequence comes from Ruegeria sp. AN11, assembly GCF_056536005.1. Lineage (NCBI taxonomy): Bacteria > Pseudomonadati > Pseudomonadota > Alphaproteobacteria > Rhodobacterales > Roseobacteraceae > Ruegeria > Ruegeria sp. AN11. The sequence continues at coordinate 594,720 of NZ_JBQFJD010000002.1, forward strand.
CACAGCATACTATCTGGCTAAAGAGTTCGGCGAGGCGCGGATTGCGGTTCTGGAAAAGGGCTGGATCGGCGGTGGAAATGTCGGGCGGAACACGACGATCATTCGTTCGAACTACCTGCTGGACGGGAACGAGCCGTTCTACGAGTTTTCCCTGAAGCTTTGGGAAGGGCTGGAGCAGGATTTCAATTTCAACGCCATGGTCAGCCAGCGCGGCATTCTTAATCTTGTGCATACGGATGCGCAGCGCGATGCGGCACGGCGCCGGGGCAATGCGATGATCCTGAACGGCTCGGACGCTGAACTGCTGGATACAGCGGGTGTCAGGGCGATGTATCCATTTCTGAACTTCGACAACGGCCGCTTTCCGATCAAGGGCGGGCTTCTGCACCGGCGCGGGGGAACGGTGCGCCACGACGCGGTGGCCTGGGGCTATGCGCGTGGCGCGGATCAGCGTGGCGTGGACATCATCCAGAACTGCGAGGTCACTGGCTTTCGCATCGAGAACGGCAAGGTTCTGGGGGTCGAGACCTCGCGTGGGTTCATCGGGGCCAAGAAAGTTGGCGTGGCTGTGGCTGGGTCTTCAGGCCGGGTGATGGAAAAGGCGGGCATGCGTCTGCCAATCGAAAGCCATGTGTTGCAGGCGTTTGTGTCCGAAGGTTTGAAGCCGGTGATTGACGGTGTAATCACCTTTGGCGCGGGCCACTTCTATTGCAGCCAGTCCGACAAAGGCGGACTGGTCTTTGGTGGCGATATCGACATGTACAACACCTATGCCCAGCGGGGGAACCTGCCGGTGATCGAGGATGTTGTGGAAAGCGGCGTGGCTCTGATCCCGGCGCTTGGCCGGGTGCGTCTGCTGCGCGCCTGGGGCGGCGTTATGGACATGTCGATGGATGGGTCTCCGTTCATCGACCGGACACATATCGACGGACTCTATTTCAACGGCGGCTGGTGTTACGGCGGGTTCAAGGCGACCCCGGCCTCGGGCTGGTGCTTTGCGCATCTGCTGTCCACAGACCGGCCGCATGATGTCGCGACCGCCTATCGCCTGGATCGGTTCCGCACCGGCCACATGATCGATGAGAAGGGGGTGGGCGCGCAGCCCAACCTGCACTGAAGAAGACATGAGCATTTTCTGCAAAACCGGTAACCGGTTCCGCGGTTCGAAAATGCGACAGGAGCCAATGCCTTGATTATCAACCATCCGCTTCTTGGGCCCCGCGATGCGCAGGAGTTTGTCTATCTCGGCGACGCTGCCCTGATCGACCGCCCCGACTGGCAGGCCGAAAATGCTGCTGACGCCTTTCACGACTATCTCTATCTGCGCGACAACCCGGCCGGAGAGCATCGTGAGTTGTGGTATCACGAGCAAGGCGACCGGTCCTGGTTGGTGGTGACGCGCAACACCTTGACGCATGAGATCACATCCGTCGAACTGGCCCGTGATGTGGCCCGGGCAAGGGGGCGCAGCAAATGAGTGTACAGACCAACCGGTTGAATGGCGGTCTTGTCGATCAGACCCAACCCCTGAGCTTCAGCTTTGACGGTAAAAGATATCAGGGTCACCCTGGCGACACACTGGCCTCGGCTCTGCTGGCCAATGGCGTGCGGCTGATGGGTCGGTCGTTCAAGTATCACCGTCCACGCGGGCCGCTGACGTCCGGATCCGAAGAGCCCAACGCGCTGGTCGAACTCCGCTCGGGCGCGCGGCAGGAGCCCAACACCCGCGCCACCGTGGCCGAGCTTTTTGACGGGCTCGAGGCAAAATCGCAAAACCGCTGGCCGTCGCTGAAGCGGGATGTGTTGTCGGTCAATGACATGTTCAGCAACTTCCTGACCGCAGGCTTTTATTACAAGACATTCATGTGGCCGAAGGCGTTCTGGGAAAAGCTCTATGAACCGGCGATCCGGCGCGCGGCCGGTTTGGGCAGCGTGTCCGGACAGGACGACCCTGATGTATACGACAAGGGCTTTCTGCATTGCGATCTGCTGGTGATCGGGGCCGGTCCGGCGGGCCTGATGGCCGCGCTGACAGCGGGTCGTGCGGGTGCACGGGTCATTCTGGCGGACGAGGATTTTGTCCTAGGCGGGCGCCTTAACGCCGAAAGTTACGAGGTCGGCGGAATGGCCGGATCGGACTGGGCAGCGCAGGCCGTGGCAGAGCTGTCGGCGATGGACAATGTACGCCTGCTGTCGCGCACCACCGTGATCGGGGCTTTCGATCATGGCACCTATGGTGCTGTCGAGCGAGTGGCCGATCACGTACTGACGCCCGGTGTCGGGCAGCCCCGGCAGATCATGTGGCGGATTTATTCGAAACAGGCGCTGTTATGTGCCGGCGCAACCGAGCGGCCCATCGCATTTGCCAACAATGATCGCCCCGGCGTGATGCTGGCCGGGGCAACCCGGGCCTATGCCAATCGCTGGGCAGTGACACCGCACGAACACATGGCGGTGTTTACCAACAACGATGACGGTCATCGCACGGCTGCCGACCTGATATCCAAAGGTGTACATGTCACCGCCGTGATCGACACGCGGGCCGACGCACCCGCCATCGAAGGGACGGAACTGTTCGCCGGTGCGCAGGTAATCAACAGCAAGGGCAGACTGGGTCTGGGGTCGGTGACGGTCCGTACGGCGAAGGGGTTCACCCGCGATATCATATGCGGTGGTCTGGCTGTCTCAGGCGGTTGGAACCCCAATGTGCACCTGACCTGCCATCAGCGCGGGCGCCCGCAATGGAACGAGGGTCTTGCAGCGTTTGTTCCGGGTGACGTGTTACCGGTCGGAATGTTGGTCGCGGGGGCCGCGGCTGGCTTGATGTCGACCCACGGCGCGCTGAAATCCGGCGCAGAAGGGGCGGCGGCAGCACTGTCGGGCCTCGGGATTGCGGCGCAGGTCGGGGATGTACCGCAGGCCGAGGACGCACCGGTGAACCTGCAACCCTTCTGGTATGTGAAGGAGGGCAAGGGTCGCGCCTGGATCGACCAGCAGAACGACGTGACCGTCAAGGACGTCAAGCTGGCGCATCAGGAGAACTATGTCTCGGTCGAACATCTGAAACGCTATACCACGTTGGGTATGGCTACCGATCAGGGCAAGACGTCGAATATGGGTGGCCTGGCGGTAATGGCCGAGATGACAGGCAAGTCGATCCCGGAGACCGGCATCACCATTTTCCGCCCGCCCTATACGCCGGTTGCGATGGGTGCTCTGGCTGGCCGGTCGGTCGGCAAACATTTCCATCCGACCCGAGAGACGCCCAGCCACAAATGGGCAACGGAACAGGGCGCGGTGTTCACCGAAGTCGGCGATTGGCTTCGGGCACAATGGTTCCCGCAAAAGGGTGAGACGCACTGGCGGCAATCGGTGGATCGCGAGGTTCTGCAGACCCGCAAATCGGTTGGTGTCTGCGATGTTACCACCCTGGGCAAGATCGACGTGCAGGGAACGGACGCGGCTGAGTTCCTGAACAGAATCTATGCCAACGGGTTCGCGAAACTGCCGGTTGGCAAGGTGCGCTATGGCCTGATGCTGCGTGAAGACGGCATCGCCTATGACGACGGCACCGCTGCGCGACTGGCCGACGACCACTTTGTGGTCACGACAACCACCGCCAACGCTGTTCTGGTTTACCGCCAGATGGAGTTTGCGCGGCAATGTCTGTGGCCCGATCTGGACGTGCAGTTGATCTCGACCACCGAGGCCTGGGCCCAGTATGCCGTGGCCGGGCCGAATTCCCGCAAGTTGCTGGAAAAGATTGTCGATCCGGGTTTCGATCTATCGAACGAAGCGTTCCCGTTCATGGCCTGTGCCGTGATCACCGTTTGCGGCGGTTGCCGGGCGCGTTTGTTCCGTATCTCTTTCAGCGGTGAGCTGGCCTATGAAATCGCCGTGCCCACACGCTATGGCGATGCGATGATCCGTGCGCTGATGGAGGCGGGAGAGGAATTCGGTGTGGTTCCCTATGGCACAGAAGCCTTGGGCGTCATGCGGATCGAAAAGGGGCACGCCACCGGCAATGAGCTGAACGGCACCACCACGGCGCTGAACCTTGGCATGGGCCGGATGGTCAGTAAAAAGAAGGACTGCATCGGCAACACCCTGAGCGAGCGCGCTGGGCTGAACGAGGAAGACGCTCTGCGTCTGGTGGGCTTCAAACCGGTGGATGCCGGCGACCCCGTGGTCGCAGGGGGCCATTTGATGACCAGTTATGGACCGGTCGACGCGTCCCACGACCAGGGCTATGTCACTTCGGCCGCCTATTCACCGGTCCTGGACAGTTCGATCGGCATCGGGTTCCTGAAAAACGGTGCAGATCGGATGGGCGAGGTTCTGCGTCTGGTCAACCCCCTGGAGGGCAGCGAAGTGAAGGTCGAGGTGGTCAGCGCCCATTTTGTCGATCCCGATGGAGGACGTCAGCGTGCATAAACTGAAACCGCTCACACCGCTTGGAGGTGCCGAGCCCCGATCAGACGGCTTTCCCGGCTTGACGATCACGGAAAACACCTCGCGGGCGCTGGCGTCACTGACCGCACGTCAAGGGCATGAGGCAGCGTGTGTCACCAAGGCAAATGAGTTGATCGGTGCGGCTCTGCCTGCGCTGGGCCAATCGGTGGCGACATCGGCCTTTTCGGCATTCTGGATTGGTCCCGACAGTTGGATGATCGATGCCGATCACGCAAGCCACGAGATGCTGGCAGTTGAGGTCAAGGCCGCTGTCGGAGACACTGCTTCGGTTGTCGAACAAACCGACGGCTGGTGCCGGTTTGACATTACTGGCCCGACCGCCTGCGATCTGTTCGAACGGCTTTGCAATGTTGATATCCGAACCATGCAATCCGGTGCCGCAACCCGATGCTCGATCCACCACATCGGTTGCTACCTGTGGTGCCACGAGACCGGAACGTCCTTCTCCGCCCTTGGCCCTCGGTCCTCGGCCAAGTCACTTCACCATGCCATTACTGAAATAGCTGAGGCCGTGTGCCGGGGCTGAGGCGATTTCGTTGTCCGTGTTGGCGCATGTCAGCACGCGCCAACCTAATACCTTTCTTAGTGTCCTTGGTGAAATAAGACAGGTTTTAGCGCGGCCCCCGGCCAATGGGGCCGCGGCTTGAGTCAGTAGAAGTGCGGCAGGTTTTTGGCCCGCGCGGCGCGCACCCAGTTCGGTACAAACGGGACGATCTTGTCCTGCGACGGAACCATGATTTCGATGAAGTTCGCTCCGGGGTTGGCGATCGCCTCAGACAGAACAGCCTCTATTTCTGACTCACTTGTGATTTTCGCAGTGCGGAAACCAAACCCCTCGGCAACCTTGCAATAATCCACACGGCCGAAGTCGGTGGACCAAGGTTCATCTATTTCGTCCAGAAGGATAGCTTCGCCCCGGATCCAGCCGAATGTATCGTTGCGGGTCAGGATGATCGTGACGTTTTTGCCGGAACGCTTGATCGACTCCATGTCGCCAATGACAAATCCGAACGACCCGTCACCGGTAAAGGAAATCACCGGGCCGTCATTGGCATAGGACGCTCCCAGACAGGCAGGCACCGAATATCCCAGCGCCCCCATGGAGTAGTTGGTGATGTAACGCCGGCCCGGCTTTTTGAACGTCAGAAGGGCAGACGGGTAGATCGCGCTGACGCCCGGCTCCGACGTGATCACGGCGTCGTCCGGCATTATTCTGTTCAGCGCTTGGCTGAGCTTGACCGGTGAGATCGTCCCTTCGGGCATCGGGATGTTCGAGTTGAACACATTGTCGAGCGCGGTTTTCTTCATCGGGTTCAGATCGATCCGTTCGCGCTTCAGGTTCGGATGCTCGGCCCTGATGATCTCGACCATGTATTCAATGCTGGCCCGCGCGTCGCCGACCATGCCCACTTTGACGGGAAAGTTGTTGCCGACATGCGCCTCGGCAATATCCAGATGCAGAAAGGTCTTGGATTTTGGGTCCCCGTACAGCTTCCAGTGGTCGGTCGCAGCGCTGTCGGTGTTTGACCCGACAAAGAAGATCGTGTCAGCTTCGAACACGTACTGGTTGGAATATTCCATTCCGCCGCGCCCCCCGATGACGCGCAGCGCCAGTGGGTGATCTTCTGGAATAGTGCCTTTGCCGGGCGTTGTCGTGCCGACGGGAATTTGCAGAAGTTCCGCCAGTTCCAAGATTGCGTCGGAGGCCTTTGAGATCAGCCCGCCCTGACCGCAGACAATGGCCGGTTTTTTGGCAGCCAGAAGAATCTCGATTGCAGCACGGATTTTGCTGTGGTCGGCAACTGGGCGGTGCGCCGGGTATTGGCTGTATTCCGCCTCGGCATAGAGATCGTCAATCTCCACTTCTTCTCCGAAGATGTTGATCGGCACTCGGATATGCACCGGTGCCGGGCGACCGGAGGTTGCGACACGAAAGGCCCGGCGCAGCAGGAACGGGATTTCCCTTGCGTTCGTCAGCACAAAGCTTTCCTTGCAGATACTGTCGTAGAGTTTGGTCTGATCGATCCCGGTCAGGCCGTGTTTTTTGTCCTGATTGATCGGAATGTCCGAACTGAAAAAGATCACCGGAACCGAGCTGAGGAATGCTTCGGTGATGCCGGGCGAACAATGGGTGACGCCGGGGCTGGGCGCTTCGAGAACGCATGGGCGCCCAGTGATCTTCGCATAGGCCTCGGCGGCGTAGGATGCGGTTCGTTCATCGCGGGTCAGGACGAACTCTATATTGCTGTGTTCACGCCATTCCTTGTACCAGCCGATGGTTGTTTCCCCCGGCAGGCCGAAAACATGGCGGACGCCGTGCAATTCGAGCATCTTCAGGATGATATGGGCGCCGTTCATGCGCTTTGTGTCTTGGTGTTCCATGGGTAGGTTCCCTTTCCCGATCAGCTACCGCACACAGTGCTGTATGCAGCCGATCCGAAGTTTTTGAGATTACGTCAAAGGTTCTGCGACTGCGTATTTTGTCAGCATGTCAGGATTGACCTGAACGCCCAGGCCCGGCCCGGTCGGAACGTGTACCCGCCCGTTTTTGACAGGGAAGGGTTCGGTCAGAATGTCTTCCGCGGCGTAGTAGGTCGCCATGTAGAATTCGCATTGCAGGACCAGGTCCGGTACGGCGGCCATCAGATGGGCACCGGCGGCATGGGCCAGTCCCGTTTCGAACATGCAGCCGCCATAGATCTCGATTCCGGCAGCACGGGCAATTGCCGCCACCTCCAGCGCTCGCCGAATACCACCGGATTTCATGATCTTGAGCGAGAAAATGTCCGCGATCCGGATCTGCGCCCCGTAAAGCGCGCCTTTGGGGTCAAACACGCTTTCGTCCGCCATGATCGGGGTATCGACTACATGCGCAATGTGGGCCAGGGCTTCACGTTCGTGCATCTTGACGGGCTGTTCGACAAATGTCGGGCGAAACGCCTCGAGATCCCGGATGCAGCGCACGGCGTCATAGGCCGGAAGACCCTGATTGTAGTCGATGCGGATGTCCGCCTCGTCGCCATAGATATCACGCAGTTTTTCACAGCGCATAAGGTCGAACCGATGGTCGGCAAAACCGGTCTTGAACTTGAAGATGCGCACGCCGTCTTCCCACATCGCGGCGATGTCATCGAGGTCAGCGTCGAAATCTGGGTTGGCGACCGAAAAGCTCATCCCCATGCTGTCACGCATTTTACCGCCGACCAGTTCGCAGACCGAAAGGCCGGTGATCTGGCCGGTGATGTCCAGCAGCGCCATTTCCAGCGCGGCCTTGGCCTCGGGGTGGCCGATCAGCACCTTCTCCGCCATGTTCATGTGCTTTTCGACCTGGACCGGGTCCTGACCGATCAGATGCGGGCGCAGGTGCACGTGCAGGGCGGCGGCGTTGGCCTCGGCGGTTCCGGTAAAGACAGGCCAGGGTGAGGCTTCGCCCCAGCCTGTAAGGCCGGTATCCGTTACCAACTCCAATATCGCAACGTTAATACCTGCTACGTCGCCGCTGCCATGCGAATGGACAGCTTTGGTGGGGATCGAAATGCGATGAACGCGCAGAGTTTCGATTTTATGGTCGCTCACGTATGTCTCCGAAAGTGAGAGTTGATGGTGGTCAGTTCGGCCGCACGACCAGCACGCTGCAACGGGCGTATCGCGACACCCGGGCAGCGTTTGGTCCGATCAGTAAATCCCGGACCGATGGTTTGCTGGCACCGATCACGACGAAACTTGCTGACTGATCGTCGGCGTGGTTGATCAATTGCTCGTAAACGACACCGCGCAGCACCCTGGTTTTGTGTGCGACGCCGTGCCAATTGAAGTCGGCGCAATACGCGGCCAGATCATTCTCTGCCTCGATCAGTACCTGCTGGTGCATTTCTGCCGGGATGTAACCCTGAACATAGCTGAGCTCCTGATCCGGTATGACAAAGATCACCTCGACCGTGCTGTCATGGGATCGGGCCAGCGAAATCGCTTCGTGAACGACGTGGGCGTCGCTGTCTTTGTGCACAAGATCAACGGCTGCGAGTATTTTGGATCGGGTCATGACGTGGGTCCCCCCTGCTGTGACAGGCGAATATAAAGTGTGGAAGGGGCCGGCCGGTTACCGGCCAGCCGAGTTCCGCATATTGTCAGGCAGCCAGGTGGCCAGTTCCGGGAAAGCGATCATCACAAAGACCATCACCACCATGATCAGGAACAGCGGCAGGGCGGTCTTGGCGATATATCCCATCTCGTGCCGGGTAATCCCCTGCATAACAAAAAGGTTGAAACCAATCGGGGGTGTAATCTGCGCCATTTCCACAACCACCACGATGAAGATTCCGAACCAGATCAGATCGATGCCCGCGCCCTCGACCATCGGCTGCACAATCGCCATGGTCAGGACGACCGACGAGATGCCGTCCAGAAACATGCCGAGAATGATATAGAACAGCATCAGCGCCAGCAGCAGAGAGAAGCGCGACAGTTGCAACCCTTCGATATATTCCGCCAGCGCGCGCGGCAGTCCGGTAAAGCCCATCGCCAGTGTCAGGGCAATGGCACCCATGAGGATAAAGGCGATCATGGCCGAGGTTCGGGTGGCACCCAATAGGCTTTCTATGAAGGCCTCCTTGGTCAGCGATCCCTGCATGGCCGCCAGAATGAACGATCCGATAACCCCAATAGCGGCAGCCTCGGTTGCCGTGGCAAAGCCGCCATACATCGAGCCGATGACAACCAGGATCAACAGGATGATCGGGATGAGGAACCGGCTTTCGTTCAGTTTCTGCCCAAAGGTCATACGGTCGGAGATTTCCGGTACTTCATCACGGCGCAGAAAGGACCATCCAGCGACATAGGCCATGAACATGCTGGCCAGCACGATACCGGGCAGGATGCCTGCCATGAACAGTTTCGAAATCGATTGCTCGACGGCGACCCCGTATACAATCAGGGTCAGAGATGGCGGAATCATCAGGCCCAGCGTCGCCGCGCCGGTCAGGGTCCCGATGATCATATATTCAGGGTATTCCCGTTTGCGCAGTTCCGGGATCGACATTTTGCCGACGGTGGTGAGCGTAGCCGCTGAAGAACCGGACACGGCAGCAAATATGGTGCAGCCGACGATATTCACGTGGACCAGGCCACCGGGTAAACGTTGCATCCACGGGCTCAGACCCCGAAACATGTCCTGCGATAATCGACTTCGGAACAGGATTTCGCCCATCCAGATGAACAGCGGCAGCGCCGTCAGTGTCCAGCTTGAGGATCCGGTCCAGATACGGGTCAGCATCGCGTCGCCAGCCGGGCGTGATGTGAACATCTCAAGTCCAAGGTAAGCCACGCCAAACAGCGCGAGGGCGACCCAGACGCCTGTGCCCAAAAGCACAAACAGCGCGAACAGAAAGATGGAGACGAGGTAGAATTGTTCCACTGGGCTTACTCCGCGTGCACATCGACCCCGGCGGATCGAATGTTGTCCTTACCCGTGAAAAGGGTACTGATCAGGTTGTCGAAGGCGCAGATTGCCAGCAGGACCGTGCCGATGACCATCGACATCTGCGGGATCCAGATGGGCCACGCGTCCTGCCCCTGGCTGATGTCGTTGAAGCGATAGCTTTCATAGGTCAGTTTGATGGCGTAGCGCGCGAACAGATATGTCAGGTAACTGGCAACTGCCCAACACCAGATTTCCCCAAATCGCCGGAACCGTCCAAGCGCGTTCAAAAGCAGGTTCACCCGAATATGGCTGCCGCTGTTCAGCGCATAGGGCAGCGCCAGAAACGACGCGGCGGCCATGCAATAGCCGGTGAAATCTGGTCCACCCACGACAACCTCACCCACCCATCGAGAGATCATCTGCATCGAGACGAAACACAGGATCAGGATCAGAAAGACAGCGGCGATATATCCGGCCCAGCGGTACAGAGCATCCAGAACAACGCGCAACAGATTGAACAGCGCCACGGCAATTCTCCTCTTCTGCGCCCCGACGCCGGACCGGCATCGGGGCTTGTTTCAGTCAAGGATTATTGGGCAGCCTTGAAGGCGTCGACGATTTGCTGACCTTGTTCGCCGGCAGCTTCCAGCCATTCGGCGGTCATAGTCTCGCCGATCGCGCGCAGTTCAGCGGCCAGTTCATCGCTTGCGGGGCCGGTGGTCATGCCGTTCTTGCCCAGCTCGTTCACGGTGAACTCCGTGTACTGGATCGAACGCCAGTCGCCTGCATATTCCGCGGCAAGGGCGCAGCCGTTCACAACGTTCTTGGTCGCGTCATCCAGGCCGTTCCAGGCATCCATGTTCACCAGAACATAGTTGCGCGGCATCCAGGCATCCACGCCGTAGTAATGCGACAGGCTTTCCCAGACTTTGCGGTCGTAACCGGTGGACCCGGACGAGACCATGCCCTGTGCCACACCCGTCGCAAATGCCTGGCTGATTTCTGCGGCTTCGATCTGCACCGGCAGCATCCCGGCAAGCTCGGCCATGCGGGCCGAGGCAGAGTTATAGGCGCGGAACTTCAGACCTTCGGCATCGGCCAGTTTGTTGACCTCGCGGTCGAAATACAGACCCTGACCCGGCCACGGTACCGAATAGAGCAGATGAAGGTTCTGTTCCGCCAGCAGTTCGGACAGCGGGCCCTTGGCCACATCCCACAGCTTTTCGGAATCCTCGAACGAGGTCGCAAGGAATGGAACAGAGTCAAAGCCGAACAGCGCGTTTTCGTTCTGGTGACCGGACAACAGACGCTCACCGATGTTGACCTGCCCTGTCTGGATTGCGCGTTTTATTTCCGCGCCCGCATAGAGCGAGCCGCCCGGGTGGGTTTGAATGGTCAATTCACCCGCCGTTCCCGTGGTCACGCATTCAGCAAACATCGCACCGGTGGCCGAGTGGAAGTTGGTGGCCGAATAGGCCATCGGCATATCCCAGGTTTCAGCATTGGCCGATACCGCTGATACGGTGGCTACCGCGACACCAGCGGCAATTTTGGTGATTGTATTTGGCATTTCAAACTCCCTTGTTGCCTATTTTCGGCCCCTGATTTTCCGGGGCGTTTATGGTCGTTTCTTCAGAACCGCTGCGGATCGTAGACGGTCAGATCAATATTGCTGCGCTCTCCGGTCACCAGCCCGGCCAGAATGCGTCCGGTTTTGGGCCCGGCGGTCAGGCCAACATGATGATGCCCGAACCCGGCCAGAACTCCGCTATGGCCAATCTCTCCGATCAACGGCAGGCTGTCGGTCGGGGCAGGGCGATGGCCCAGCCAGCTGTTCATGTTTTCGAACCTGAGGTGCGGAAAGCTTTCCTCGACCTTGCGCCTGAGCAAATCAAGCGGCGCTTTTGAAGGCCCGGCTTTCAGCCCGCCAAATTCGACGACACCGGCACAGCGTAGCCCATTTGCCATCGGGGTGGCGACAAATTTGCCGGTGGTGATCATCAACGGGGTTGATGGCCCGTTTTCCGCCCCCGCGAATTCAATGTGGTAACCACGCTCGGTTTCGAGTGGCACGGACAGTCCAAGCTTTTTCGCCAACGGCCCGGACCAGACACCTGTCGCCAGAACAATATTGGAGCAGGGCAGTGTGCCGCTGTCGGTGATAACGGCCGTTGCCTTACCGTCAGTGAACTCGAAATCTGTAACCTCGGCCTGACGGATCGAAGCCCCCAGTTTTTCGGCTTCGGTTGCCAGCGCGGCCACGTATGATCCGGGGCTGCGTGAAAATCCGTGATCGTGCATCACGGCCAGAAGTTTCAGATTTTCCGTCAGGTTCGGTTCGAACTCGCGAACGGCGTCCCCTTCCAAAACCTCGGGTTCAAAGCCTGCGGTTTGACGCAGCATCCACGTATAGCTGTCCGCTTCGAAGGCGGCGCGGTCGGGATAGGCGAAACTGTAGTCCGAGGTTTGGACCCATTGCGCGGCATCTGTTCCCTTAGTCAGGGCAATGTGCTGCTCGACCGAGTCCGAGGTCAGCGGAGCCAGCCCGGCAGCAATTCTACGGGTGTCCTTGTCGTTGGCATGTGACAGGTATTTTGTCAGCCATGGCACAAGCCGTGGCAAATAGGACCAGCGCAGAAACAGCGGGAAGTTCGGGTCCAAGGCCATTCGGGGACCTTTGAGAACCAGTCCCGGCGCCGTGACAGGGGCGACTGAGCATGCCGCCAGCACCCCGGCATTGCCATATGACGTCGCCCTGTCATCCCCTGGCGCGTTGCGGTCCACAATGGTGACGTCGGCGCCCTTGCGACGCAACCAGATAGCGGTCGAGACACCGACGATCCCGGCGCCAATTACGACGACTTGTTGAGCCTCAGACGTCATATCATCCCATTGCGGCGAGAATCATCGCCCCTTGCATCGTATTCCAGCCTGTATACAGTACTGTCGCAATCTGTGAAGACAAATGTTTCTTTTCCCGTGCGCTTTGATAGAACGGGCAAAATCCGAACTGTTGGGTATGAGATGTCCAAATCCGAAGGAAGCGTAGAACGCGCCTACGAGGCGTTACGCAAGAAGGCGATCAGTTTCGAGTTCATGCCCGGTGAGCGCCTGAACGAGACCGCGTTGACAAAAACCCTTGATGTCAGCCGCACCCCGCTGCGCGAGGCATTGAACCGGCTTGCCGCCGAAGGGTTCCTGACTTTCGAACTTGGCAAAGGGTTTTTTTGCCGCCCACTCAGCCCCGACAAGATTCTGGAACTTTACCAGCTACGATGCGCGCTTGAGACCGAGGCGCTGATCCGTACCATTGAAGGAGCGGATGACAACGCAATCGCCGAGGTTGTCGCCTATCTGGACGAGGCCGAGAAATCCTATTCTGTTTGCAGCGATCTGAATGTTCTTTTGCGCATGGACGAAGAGTTTCATGTCAAGCTCGCGACACTGTCGGGCAATAGTGAACTGGTCCGGCTGCTGTGCAACGTGAACGAACGCATCCGGTATGTAAGGATGATAAACTTGCGGCTGCTGCGTGATCGCCGGGATACGCCTGACTATGATCACTCTTCCTTGTCACAGCATCGCATCATCCTGAATGCGGTAAAGGCACGGGACAAAGACGCCGCGATCGCAGCTTTACGGCGTCACATTGAACGCCGCAGTGAACAGACGGTCGAATTGGTGCGCGTGGCGTTTTCCCAACTCTACGTTCCGGGGAACTTGTAGACCCACAGTCCTGCCCAACTGTGTCACGCAGCTGGGTCAGGATGCGCGATGTCTACCTCGCCAACCCCAGCAGTGGATCATCCAGTTCCGGGGAAAACCGATCCGGTACAAGCGATTCATGAAACCATTTCAGGAAGGTGTAGATCGAGAACACTGGCAGCCCGGTCAGTTTGCGGACGTCCGCCGCGTAAGGCGTCATATTGGTGCATTCCAGCAAAATTGCGCCGACATCCGGATGTTCTGTCACCAGTTGCCGCGCCGCATCAAGCATATCCAGCCGGCATGCCGCAAAATCGATTTCGGGGGCATCTCCCAGTATATCACGGGTAAACGCCCGACCACCCTCGGTGCCCACGACCGGAGTATCAGCCGGTACATTCGCGGCAGCCAGATGGGCCGGCGTCAGCGTTTCTTTCGAGATCGTCAGAATGCCCACGCGTTTTTCGGGGGGAAGCGTTGCCTGAATCATGGGGGCCTGCATCAGAGAGGATGTGGCAACAGGAACCCGTACCGCCTCGGCCAGCCTGTCCTGAACAATCGAAAGAAAACCGCAATTTGTCGTGATACCGTCGCATCCTGAGGCAACCAGGTCTTTTGCGGCTTCGATGAAAAGGTCAACCAGTTCCCGTGCATCATTGCGCACCACCAACTCGGGCGTGGCGCTGCGCACGACGCGGTACTGTACCGGGAAAGGCCAGGTCAGCGCATTTCCGATGTCGCCGGGAATGCGCGGAAACTGCGTTTCAAGCATAAGAATGCCAAGGTTGGCTCCGTATACCGTTTTTCCACCGTAACAGGTCTGCATGGCGTGGCCCCACTGGATGCAATTGTACGCATAGCTGTATACAATTTTGGGAAAGTCAATCCCGATCTTTCCCGTTCGATGGAATTCAGGCCGAATGGAACCGGGGTTCTCTCTTTTCCAGAAACGCATTCATGCCTTCCTGTTGCGCCGGCAATCCATAAAGGGCGTGGTACATCTGCCGCTCATAGCGAAGACCGGAGTCCAGCGTGCTATGTTCGGCCATGTTTACACAGGCACGAGCCATTTCTGCGATGTCAGGTGCATAGCCCGAAATGGTTCGTCCTACATCCTGTGCGGTTTGTTCAAGTTCTTCGGACGGTACTACGCGGCTGATCAGACCCATCTGAAGCGCCTCCTGCGCATCCACCAGGCGACCGGTCAGGATCATGTCCATCGCCCGGGCACGTCCAACCAGCCGGGTAAGGCGCTGCGTGCCGCCGATACCGGGAATACAGCCGATCTTGATTTCAGGCTGGCCAAACTTTGCGGTGTCCGACGCCAGGATGACGTCGCACATCAGGGCAATCTCGCACCCGCCGCCCAACGCGTAGCCGCCAACAGCTGCAATCTTTGGCAGTTTCAGTGCGGCGAACCGGTCCCAGCCGCCAAAGAAGTCACTGGCCCGCATACTGGCATAGGTCTGAACCGCCAACTCGCTGATGTCAGCCCCGGCCGCAAAGGCGCGCTCGTTTCCGGTCAGGATCAGGCAGCCGATTGCCGGATCGGCCTCAAAGTTGGTTGCCGCGTCCAGCACCTCATGCATGACCTGCGAATTCAGGGCGTTCAGCCGATCCGGCCGGTTGAAGCGGATTGTGGCGACACGCCCGTGAGTTTCCGTCTGAATTGTCCCATACATGATCAACTGTCCCAGATTGCGCCATAGGCGGGGATGCCCAGGCTTTCCATGTCGTGCACGACTTTGCGCGTAAGCTTCTGGTTCGAAATCACGATGACAGCCTCGGCGTCGCTGTCACGCACCGCCTGCAAAGCCAATGCGGAAAGGTTCGGTTTGCCCCTTTCATCTGTGTCCCAGATCAGAGGGGTGTCAGTATGCGCTTCGATCTCGTCAACCAACGCGTTCCCATAGGTCTTTCGGGGGCTTCGGGTAGACCAAATCAGCCTGTTCGGCACATCACCGGCCAGAAGATGAGGCAGGATCGGACCAATTCCGGACCCGGTGCCGACATAAACGACCTTTTTGAACAAAATCTCAATGCGGGCCACGCCAGATGTCGTGATGCCTTTGACCCAGACCCTGTCAGGCGGGTTGTCGATGAATCGTCCTGTCCAGTCTCCGGCCCGGCTGATTGCCAGCCGGTAGCCTTTCTGGTTCGGGGCCGGGATATTGGCGAATGAGTGATACTCTCCAAACGGTGTGTGACTGATGGCGTTGGAACTGCCGGGGAACGGCGTGTCGCCGTATTCGAACCGGGCAATCACCGCATGGTTTGACGGTTTGACAATATCAACCTTCACCTGTTTCAGCGTCAGCCACGGAGACAGGATCGACAGTGTGATCAGGCAAAGCATCCAGAACGCTGTGCTGTGCAACAATGCATCGCCCGTGTCAGAACTTATTGACACCGTCTGTGCCCAGAACAGCGCCAGGACGGTCCATCCGATGAAGCGATGTATTTTCTCGAACATATTATGGAATCGGGCTCGGATCGGTCCCAATGCTGAAACCACCATGACGGTCATCAACACGACCATGGCGGCGCTTAGCGTCAGTGTCAGGCCCGAGGGCGAATCCGCCCCTGCACCCCTGTTCGCGATCATTCCAAACAGCAAGAACCCGAACCAGATCGTGCCCGCAACGGTACATCCTGAATGCAGTCCGCCAAAATGAAAGACCTTGCCGGCACCCCAGCGAATCCACAAAGGCCAGGATGTCGGAACCCGGGTCGCCAGCCAGAACAATGCGTTGACCGCCCTTTGCTGCCGGATCAGGATACCGATGCTCAGGTTGATCAACGCCATGTCCGCGATGAGGTTCAGCGCGTACTCACCATCATGAAACCACCTGCCCTGGTGCAGCCCCATCACGAAAACACCCAGATTGACGACGGCAACCAGCGCCGCCAGTCGCCGATATTCCATCAGCGCCGGGTGCCGTGTGACCCGCCGCCAGTTCAGGCCCCGGGATTGCAGATTTGTGGTTTGAGTTGTCATCACTTCAGCTCCGTCCCGGTTTGCGCGATGTGGTCACGGGCGAGTTGCTTCAGCAGGCGCTTGTCCAGTTTGCCGCGTGTTGTCCGTGGCAGGGCGTCCATCGGCATCACCACAGCCGGACAGCAATAATAGGGCAGACGGTCCGCAACCGATCGCGCCGCACGCTTGGGGCAAGCGGAAGCAGGCGAGATGAAACTTACCAGATTTCGGCTGTCGTATTGCAGCGTCACGGCCTGTTGGCAGCAGGGCGACTGTTCGAGCGCGCCTGAGACGCTGTCCAGTTCCACCCGAAAGCCGCGTATCTTGACCAGATCATCAACGCGGCCGAAATGTTCAAGCTCTCCATCGTCGGTCCAGCGGCCCAGATCGCGGGTGCGAAACATCATATGGCCAGGGCGAAACGGATCGGGGCGGTAACGCTCATCCGTCAGCTCAGGGTTGGCGAGGTATCCGGTTGTCACGCAATCCCCACCGGCCCACATCTCACCCTTCTGGCCAATTGGCAGGGCGCGCAGGTTGTCGTCCAGAATGTAGACCGTGTTGTTGGGTGTCGGACGACCGATGGACAGTATCTGTTTGCCGGGGTGATGCGGCTCGGCCGTGTTGATGATTGTCGTTTCTGTCGGGCCACAGGAATTGTAGAATGTGCAAAAGGCCGACCACCTGTCGGCAAGAGGGCGTGGGCAGGGTTCTCCGGCAACGGCGGCGACTTTGACCTGTTGGCATCGTGTATGATCCAGCGCGTTCAGGATCGACGGCGTGGCGATCAGAACGTCCACCTGTTCCGCCGTATCCTGAATGGACTTGCCACGAATAACCAGCGTTGCCCCGTTTGACAGCGCCCCCAGGGTTTCCCAGGCGGCCATGTCGAAAGCGATGGATAGAACCTGTCCAACCTTCATGCCCGGGCGCATTCCCAGATCACCGGGCGCGGTCAGCAGGATATTCGCCAGATTGGCATGGCTGACCTGAACGCCATTGGGAACACCTGTCGTACCTGATGTAAACAGGATCATCGCAAGATCTTTGGGTCGCGCCCGGTATCGGGTATCCGGGGCTGGGGCATCCAGGAGCGGGTCGAACATGACCGTGTCGATGGTGATCAATGTCTGGTTTGCCGATACGGGCACCTGATCCGCCAGCTCACTGAGGCTGAGCAGAACGCGCACGTGCGTCACCTCGGCCACATGCCGGAGCGTTTCGGGAGGCGCAACGCCGACATGCTGCGGTACATACGCAGCACCCAGTTTGATGGCGGCCACAATGCCAACCACCATTTCGATCGAGCGGTGCAAAAACAGGCAGACTGCATCGCCACGTTTCACACCATGGGCGCGCAATACGGCGGCCAGACGGTTGGATGCCTGGTCCAACGTACGGTAGTTTATCTCGTGCCCACCGCAGTCGATGGCGACCGCGTTTGGGTTCCGCTGCATTTGATGTTGCAAGGCTTCGGCAATTGTGGCGTGGCGCGGTTCCGCCTTGGGCCCCCAGCCGAAGTTTCGGAAGCGGACCTGATCCATAGGGCTGAGATGGCAGAGGACATCCGGCTGTTGTCGAAGGGGCAATTCTGAGGAGCTAAGAGGGGTAAAATTGCTTGAAGCTGAGATGTTGATTTCTTGCATGACAATTTCCTATCGGTTCAGGGGTCGCGCGATATTGATAATGGGAAATTTTCCCATTATTACTCACGATTGATCACGAAATAGTCACGAAAGCGTTGAATGTGTTAATGCGTGACAGATGTTATCCGCCAAAGGCCTTTAATGAGTAGCGCAATGTCGACGACCCCCAAGACACCTCTTGAATCCGCATTGCCAGCCTTGCTGGAGCCTTTGGCGCAGGCGATGGTCGCGCATGGCGTCACAGTTGGCAGCGCGACCGAGGCGCTGAAAAAGGCGTTGTTGAAAGCGGTTGAAGACAGTTCAGACACACCTCTGAGCGACAGCCGCGCCAGCCTTTTGACGGGGCTGCATCGCAAGGATGTAAAACGCCTGCGCAATCTTGATGATGAGGCCCCGGAAAAGCGCAGTTGCAGTGCGGCCGCGCTGGTGATCAGCCATTGGGCAACATCACCCGAGTTTCAGGACACCTCCGGTGAGCCGCGCGAACTGCGGCGAAAGGGCAGCGAGGGTGGGCCGGGATTTGACGATCTGGTTCGGCTTGCACGTATCGACATGGCCCCGGGTACCGTTCTGAAAACCCTGCTTGACCAGAATATCGTCGAACAAGGACAGGATGGGGATTTGCGTCTTTTGACCCACGCCTTTCTGCCATCGGGCGGCGGGGCGGAACAGGTCGCAGCGTATCAGGCGACATTGTCGGCACATCTGTTGGCGGCCACGCAGAACCTGCTGGCAGAGCCGGGCGCACGGCGGAACTTCGACCGCGCTGTCCGGTATTCACATCTCTCAGAGGCCTCGATCGAAGAGTTGCGAAAAGTATCCGATGAAAAGGCGCAGGCGTTGTTGCAGGAAATTAACGCGCTGGCACGATCCCTGCAGGACAAGGATCAGGGTAAGGGCCACTCGGGCCGATTTGCGACGGGCGCTTATGTGATGCCCTTGCCGGACAAAGGCAGGGATAAGAGTGAGTGACCATGTTCTTGTTTGCCCGTGCCTTGTCCGCAATCCTGACAACCCTGATACTGACCACGCTTGCCGGGGCAGAGGGAAGTGAAGAGCGGGAAGGCGGGATAATTGGCACCGGCATTGCCGGAACGATTACGCATCTCGGCAGTATCCATGTGAACGAGTTACGCATTCAGATTGACGATCAGGCATCCGTGGCAGATTCGGTTCCGGCAATAGCCGCCGGGTCACTTCAACCGGGCCACACGGTCGCGATCACAGCCGAGCGTAGGGGAGATGGTTGGCACGCAAGGCAAATCCGGCAGGTTCTGCCGGTCGCCGGGCCAGTGTCGGATGTCAAAAGCGGAACCCTGACCGTGCTTGGGACCCGGATTGAAGTCGCAGATCAGAAACCGGACGCGCAAGTGGGAGACTGGGTTGCGATCAGCGGTTTGTGGCAAGCGGAGCGCCTGCTGGCCTCTCGAGTCGAACGGCTAAACGGCGCGGATCATCAGGCCCGGTTGAGCGGAACCTATCTGGGTCCGGACCCAAATGGCGATATCGTCATAGGAGGCAGCAAGATCACCGGGATCAGACCAATGCACCTGGAACCCGGCGATGTGATCCGAGTGTTCGGTATGCCGACGTCGGACGGGATCGAGGCCAAAAGGATCGAAACCGGCTTGTTTGATGGTCCTCTCGGGATTGTGCAGGTTCAGGGGTATTTTTCCGTTCCGAAACCAAGTGGTCTTTACACGGTTCTCGGCAGCGGGCTTGTTTCGTACACCGACAGGCCCGAGATGATTGATCCCAACAGCCAGGTCATCCAGTGCGGGCAGGCGGGGCAACTCGGTGTGGACAGCACAAATACAAGCCGTCAATCGGACCAGATCCGGGCCGATCTTGGCTGCTGATCCATTCGTGATTTTAGCAGTATTTTGTGGTAATAGGGCGCGTCGCCAATTCCGGGTGACATCCAAAGGATCAGGAGACCAAATTAACCCAAGGAGCTACTTCATGTTGGATAATCAGACTATTGTTCGCGCGCCAGATGGCAGGCTGATCTCAATCGGTCGGACAGGTGTAAAAGTGGAAACACCGGTCAAGGCATCGACCGGAATTTCAAGATCACCGGAAATCAACGGTAGTAAGCCCCGTTCCAGTCCTGCTCAGGTTGGCGCCAAGATCGATCCAATGCAACTTGGTGCGAGAATTGATCCGGCGCAGCACGGCGCAAAGATTGACCCCACCCAATTTGGTGCAAGAATCGACCCAACCCAGCATGGTGCGAAAATCGATCCGACCCAGTGCGGAGCCAAGATCGACCCGTCACAACACGGCGCCAAGATTGATCCGGCAGCCTAGGGCTAACAGCTGGATCAGAACGCCAACCTCGGCGTTCTGGTAACGGGCCCGGGAATAAAACCTGGATCAGATCCCGGGCCCTGTCCTTTCCGGCAGAGATTGGTTTTGAAGCAGTATTTCGAAGGCACACACAGGGTCCGCCCGCCGGGCCAGACCGTTGACCTGATGCGCGATCTGTTCCCCGTTTTCGGGATAACGCGCATCGCGGATGTCACCGGGCTCGACCGGGTTGGGTTGCCGACAATCGTCGTGTGTCGGCCAAATTCCCGCTCGATGGCTGTATCGCAGGGAAAAGGGGCCACTTATGATGCCGCCGTCGCCTCGGCGGTGATGGAGTCCATAGAGATATTTCATGCAGAGCGTATCGTCTTTCCGGTAATTCACGCCTGTTATGAGGACATCCGGTATACGCACAATGTCGTTGAGCCGGATCTTCTGCCGCAATGCAGGGGAAGACAGTTCGATCCCTTCCAGCCGATATTGTGGCTGGAGATGAAAGCGCTTGGGGGCAATTCCGGGGGCTGGGCGCCATATGAACTGATACACACAAATTACACACGGCCTTTGCCGCCTGGCAGTGGGTTCTTCCTTTCAAGCTCCAACGGCTTGGCGTCAGGAAACACCTTTGCCGAAGCCGCCTGCCACGCCTTGTGCGAAGTCATTGAACGCGACGCCATAGCGCTATGGTCGCAATTGCCCTGGACAGATCGTGACGCGCGACGCATCGACCAAGATACGATTTGCGGCGGCTCACTTCTTGCGATTCTGAAAAAATTCCAAGACGCGGATATTGATGTGGCGATCTGGGACGTCACTTCCGACATTGGTGTGCCTGCATATCTGGTCTGGACATGCGAGAAAGGAAACCTGCCGGTTTTGCTGCCGCGGCCCTCGGTCGGTGCGGGGTGTCACCCTTGCCGCGAAATCGCATTGTCCCGCGCGCTGACAGAAGCCGCACAGGAACGGCTGACGCTGATCACCGGTTCCCGCGATGACTTGTCCAGGGAGTTCTATCGCGAAATGGAATTTCACGAGACAATCGCAAGGCCCGGAAAGCTTGAGTTCGGGTCAAGAAAATCGCAAGACACAGCAACCCCGGATGGTGATCTGGATCAGATATTAGCGGGCTTGCAGAATGCTGGACTTCACGACGCATACATCATCGACATAACCGCGGACTATGTGGCCAAATATATTTCGGTGGTCCGTGTGCTTGTTCCGGGACTGGAAGGTCCAAGCGACGACCCGCGCTACGCAATGGGGGTGCGGGCGCAAAGACAGCTGGAACCGGCCCAATGACCATATTCGTATTTTGCGGCCCCACGATCCGGAAAAGTGAAGCATTGAGTATTCTTGACGCTGAATACCTGCCACCTGCTGCACAGGGGGATGTGATGGCCGTGATAGCGCGCAACCCCCATGCCATCGGTATCATTGACGGGTACTTTCAGCTGACACCTTCGGTCTTACACAAGGAAATACTTTGGGCGCTTGACCAAGGCGTTCACGTTTTCGGCAGCGCCAGCATGGGAGCGCTAAGAGCCGCCGAGCTTTGCGATTTCGGCATGAAGGGGATCGGGCGCGTTTTCGAGGATTACCGCACTGGCCGGATTACACGGGACGACGAAGTCGCCCTGAACCACGGACCCGCCGAACTGGGTTATCCCGCATTGTCTGAACCATTGTTGAACATCAAGGCCACGCTGGCGGCTGCGTTGGAAAACGGGGTTATTTCACAAGAAACCGCAGCAGCTTTTGAAGCGCATATGAGCCGGACATATTTCTCACACCGTTCCTATTGCAACATGATCGAATACGGTCGTCAAAAAGGGTTTGATCTAAAGGAACTCGCCCGTTTTGAAGACTGGCTAGACCATGGGAAAGTTGATGTAAAGAAAGCTGATGCGGTCGAAATGCTAACCTTCATGAAGGACTTCCTGAAGCAGAATCCGGGCAGGTTTTCGTCGCAGTTTTATCTGGAACGCACTTCGGTTTTCGACCGGGTCGGCCAATGAGCGCCATGCTTCGTCAGTTTCAAGGGAGCGCGCGCGGGATAATCTTGTTTGCGCTGGGCGTGTTTTTCATGTCCGCGCTGGATGCGGTCGCAAAAATGCTGGCCCAGACATATTCTGAGCTTCAGGTCATATTCTTCGAAAGCGTGTTCGGGCTGCTGTTTTTCTTCGGGATCATCGCCCCGTCGACCTGGCGTTCGATGGTATCGCCACGGTGGCCGCTGATGATTGGCCGAGGCTTGCTGACCTTGGGAACGATGTATTTTTTCATTGCAGGTCTGAAGGTACTGCCTCTGGCTGAGGTGACGATCATCTTCATGGTTTCCCCGATCATTTCAATGTGTCTGTCTTCCCTGTTCTTTCGGGAACACGCGAGCGTCCTGCAGGTCTTAGCGGTGGTTGCCGGAGCTTTGGGTGCATGTCTCATTATTCGCCCGCCGGGCGTCGGCATGAACATGGCCGCTTTGCTGCCGCTGGCCGCGGCTTTTTGCAGTGCTTTCGGTCTTGCGGCGGCGCGCGCCCTGTCCCGCCGCGACACGCCAGAAGCAATCACGGGCTATGAATATCTGACGATTTTTCTGGTCGCTGTCCTTCTGGTTCCGGCTGGGGACCACCTGCCCGAGACGCCGGATTTGTGGCTTGTTGTTCTACTCGGGCTGTTCGGCGCCTTATGCGTGTATTGTCGAACGAAAGCGTGCTCGGTTTCGCCGCTCAGCTTGATGGCACCGGTAGAGTACTCCGGGATGATCTGGGCCATCATCTTTGGCTATGCGATCTGGAACAACCTGCCGGATTTCTGGGGATGGGTCGGGGCAGGGCTGATCGCAATTGGCGGCTTGCTGCCAGCGCTTCCAATTGGTCAGTCCGCCA
Source organism: Ruegeria sp. AN11 (assembly GCF_056536005.1). NCBI lineage: Bacteria > Pseudomonadati > Pseudomonadota > Alphaproteobacteria > Rhodobacterales > Roseobacteraceae > Ruegeria > Ruegeria sp. AN11. The sequence goes on from NZ_JBQFJD010000002.1 coordinate 618,132, forward strand.
GGAAGGAGAACCGACTCTGATGCAAAACTTGTCGCCTGTCTTTCCGGTTCGGACGGGTATCGGTTTTTCGGTTTTGGTCGCTCAGCAACCTCGAAAGTTCAGTATGAAGTTCCGGCGTCGCGGCGGAAGTTACTCCGCCGTCTGAAGCCAGTATCGGCGCTTGGCCGTTCCCTTCTGTTGTTACGTTACCGGTACCACAAGGTCTTAACCTTCCGGTATCGTCGCTTTTATGCTTTGACACGTTCCATTTTCGGATCGTACAGCGGCTGCAAAGTGACTTCGCAGGGAACGCGTTGGGTAGCGACCTCCAGCTCGTACCTGCCGGATGTTACAAATCCCGGGTCGACCCCCTCGGGGTTGCGGACATAGCCGTAACCGATGGATTTGCCCACGGTGAAGCCATGGCCACCCGAGGTCAGCCAGCCGACGCGCTTGCCGTCGCGATAGATCGTCTCGCGGCCCAGCAGAATAACATCCGGGTCGACGGTGAAACAGGCCAGCATCTTTTTGACGCCTTCGGCCCTTTGTTTTTCCGACGCAGACCGGCCTTTGAAGTCGACGTTCTTGCGCAGCTTCACCGCCCAGCCCAGCCCGCTTTCGAATGGCGTGTGGTCAGGGCCGATTTCCGCACCCCAGGCGCGATACCCTTTTTCGAGCCGCAGCGATTCAATCGCCCGATAGCCTGCGTTCACCAGACCGTGCGGCTGGCCCGCAGCCATCAGGGCGGAATAAACCGTCTGGGCATATTCCACCGGCAGGTGCAGTTCCCAGCCAAGCTCGCCTACATAGGTCACGCGCAGTGCCTTGACCGGGCACCCGGCGATGCCGATTGTGCGGATCGTGCCGAACTTGAAGCGGTCGTTCGAAACGTCATCGCGCGTGACCTTCGCCAGAATATCGCGCGCTTTCGGGCCCATCAGCGACAGCACGGCATTGGATGAGGTGATATCAAAAAGCTGACAGTTGAGACCTTCGGGGATATTGCGGCTGATCCAGTCGAAATCATGGGTGGCAAAGCCGGTGCCGGTGACGATGTAAAACTCATCATGCGCGACGCGGCCCACGGTCAGGTCGCACTCGATCCCGCCCTTGTCGTTCAACATCTGCGTATAGGTCAGCGCGCCCACGGGCTTGTCCACGTCATTGGCGCAGATCCAGTTCATAGCGACCAGCGCATCCGGACCCTTAAGGGCGAATTTGGCGAAAGAGGTCTGGTCGAACAGCACTGCCGCCTCGCGCGCGGCTTTGTGTTCGCGGCCCACGGCACTGAACCAGTTCTGACGGCCGAAGCTGTACTCATCTTTGGCTGTTTCACCCAGCGAGGCATCGGCGTACCAGTTCGGGCGTTCCCAGCCCAGTTTCTCACCAAAGCACGCGCCCTGATCTTTTAGCGTTTCATAGAGCGGAGATTTGCGGCAGGGCCGCCCCGAGTCGTGTTCTTCATGCGGCCAGCCCATCGTGTAGTGCTTGCCGTATGCCTCGACCGTGCGGGTGCGCACCCAGTCGGTGTCGAAATGCGGGCGGCCAAAGCGGCGGATGTCGGCGGACCACAAATCGAAAGGCGGCTCGCCCTTGTGGACCCATTCGGCCAGCGCCATGCCCGCCCCACCACCAGCTGCGATGCCGAAGGCGTTGAAACCCGCACCGACGAAGAAGTTGCGCAACTCTGGCGCTTCACCGATGATGAAATTGCCGTCGGGCGTGAAGCTTTCAGGCCCGTTGGTCAGCGTTTTGACACCCGCATTCTCCAAAGCGGGAACACGGCCAAGGGCCAGCTCCATCAGTTGTTCGAAATGATCGAAGTTGCTGTCGAGCAGCGTGTAGTGGAAGCCCTGCGGGATGCCTTTGGTTGCCCAGGGGATCGGGTTTGGCTCGTACCCTCCCATGACCAGCCCGCCGACCTCTTCCTTGTAGTATGTCAGTCGGTCCGGGTCGCGCAGGGTCGGCAGGTTGGAAGGCACGTCAAAGGGTTCCGTCACCATATATTGATGCTCCATCGGCACCAGGGGCACGTTGACGCCAAAACGTCCCGAAAATGTACGGGTCCACTGACCGGCACAGCAGATCACCTTTTCGCATTCGATCCGGCCATGTTCGGTGATCAACGCGCGGATCTTGCCATCTTCGAATTCGATATCGGTGACCTTGGTGTCCTCGAATATCTTCGCTCCGGCCATGCGTGCGCCCTTGGCCAGCGCCTGAGTGATGTCTGACGGGTTCGCCTGACCATCCGTCGGCAGATACGCCGCGCCGATCACGTCAGAGACGTCCATCAGCGGCCACAGGTCCTGCGCTTCGGAAGGAGTCAAAAGCTGCATGTCCAGACCGAAGGAATGCGCCGTTGTGGCCTGGCGTTTAACCTCGGTCCAACGTTCTTCGTTACAGGCCAGCCGCAGGCCACCGTTCATCTTCCAACCGGTGCCGAGCCCGGTTTCCTCTTCGATCTTGTTGTACAGATCGACCGAGTAGCCCAGCAACTGCGTGATATTGGCGTTCGATCGAAGCTGGCCCACCAATCCCGCCGCGTGAAATGTCGTACCCGAGGTCAGTTTCTTGCGCTCCAGCAGTACCGTATCTGTCCAGCCCAGCTTGGCCAGGTGATACGCGGTCGAGCAGCCGATGATCCCGCCGCCGATGATGACGGCTTTGGCTGTTTTCGGAAGGTCGGTCATGTCTGTCCTCAGGTGTTTTTGAAGTCTGTCAGAGCCGCGCGGAACCGCGCGAGGTTTTCGGCTGTGTAAGCTGCGTAGTCGAAGTCGATATCCGAAGTGATTTCGGACACCATGCTCCACATCGTTTCGCGCAGCAGCGAGGCGCATTTCATGGCCGTGTAGCGATGGCGCAGATCGCCAGTGACGGGGGTTTCAAAATATGTCTCCAGCACCCAGTCTTCCTGTTCGGGCGAAAGGCCGTTGTTCGAAGCCAGCCCGCCCAAGTCAAAGAGCGGCGAGTTAAACCCGGCATAGTCGAAATCGATCAACCAGAGGCGGGCACCGTCGTCCAGAAAGTTGCCGCAGAGCAGATCGTTGTGGCCAAAAACCATGTCATATGGTCCCGCCTCGGCTTCGAGGCCATCACTGATTTCCACCAGATCAGGGAGCAAAGCCGAATGGGTGCTTCCTCGTTCCTTGAGTGTAGCGGCGTAGTCGCGGATGACGTGGAAGACCCAGAACACCAGCGACGGGCCGCGCAGATGCTTGGGGATCTCGATATGGCAGGCTTTCACCAGGTCCAGAACACGCGGCAGCGTGTCGGGGTGGCGAATGTCCTCTTCGGACAAGGTACGGCTTTCGACGAACTCCAATACCGTCAGGTCGCCCGAGGCGTGGACCACGGCAGGCGAAAGCCCAGCCGCATGGGCCGCCCTGTTGGCCGCCAGTTCGTTGAACCGCATCACCTGATGCAGGGGGATATCGTCTCCGACACGCACCACGTAGGAACCGCTGTCGTCGGTGATCTTGTAGTTTATGTTGGTGATGCCGCCGGTCAGAGGCGTTGCCTCAATATTTCCTTGCCAGATCGGCAGATCGCGGATGCGGGTCATCAGATCGGAATGGCTCATGTTAGCTCTCCAGTCCAAAGCGGATACGGGCCTGCCGGGCACCTGCATTGATCAGCCTGTCCGCAATGATGGCGATGAAGGCAATCGACAGACCAGCCACCAGACCCCGACCGGTGTCGGCCTTGGTCAGTGCGATATAGACCTCTTGCCCCAGATCGCGGGTGCCGACGAGCGCTGTAATGACCAGCATCGACAGAGCCAGCATGATCGTCTGGTTGATGCCCAGCAGGATTTCGGGCAGGGCCATCGGCAGGCGGATATGGCGCAGCAGTTGCGTGCGGGTACAGCCAGAAACCAGCCCGGCCTCGATCAGGTCTTCGCTGACCGAACGCACACCGTGCGCGGCATAGCGCACTGCTGGGGCCAATGCGTAAAGCACGATGGCGATCAGTGCGGTGAAGTCGCCGACCCGAAACAGCATGACCACCGGGATCAGATAGACAAAGCTGGGCAGAGTTTGCAGCGTGTCGATCAGCAGATTGATCACCGTTCCGGCGCGTTTGTTCAGGGCCGCCAGCACGCCCAGAGGCACTCCGATCAGGGTTGCCAGAATGACTGATGCCCCGCAGAGGTAAACCGTCACCATTGCCTTCGACCACAGACCCGACACAAGGATCAGCGAGGCCATGCCGCCGCACAGCAGCGCCAATCGCCAGCCGCCTGCGTGCCAGCCCAGCAACGTCAGCATGGCAATGGCCCAGGGCCATGGGATGCCCAGCAGAACCGTCTTGATCGGGATCATGAACCAGGTCAGGAAAAAGACCTTGATCGCCTCGAACGTGTCGAAATAGTTGACGTTCAGGTATTCGACAGTGTTGTCCCAGAAGGCACCCGTGGTGATCGTCTGGCTTTCGGGATATTCCAGCAGCAGGGGTGAAAACTGGCCCAGAACCCATGTAACGACCAGCAGGATCAGCACGAGAACTGTCCGCCGATGGCGGGCGACCCACGAGCCCGGCGCCTCATGATGCACCTGCCCCATCCGTTCGGCAAAAGCCTGGCTCAGCCGGTCCACCGCGATGGCCAAAACAACGATGGCGATGCCAGCTTCGAACCCTGTGCCTATGTCCAGACGGCGCAGCGCGGCGAGGACGTCGAACCCCAGCCCTCCGGCCCCGATCATCGAGGCGATGATGACCATGTTCAGCGTCAGCATGATCACCTGATTGACACCCACCATCAGGCTGTGACTGGCCGAGGGCACCAGAACGCGCCACATTAGCTGCCGCTGTGTCGTGCCCGCCATGCGGCCAAAGTCCTGAATCTCGGGGTCAACGGCTTTCAGTGCCAGCGTCGTGATCCGAACCATCGGAGGCGTGGCGTAGATGATCGTCGCGACCAGAGCCGAGATCGGGCCAAAGCCGAACATGAACAGGATCGGCACCAGATAGGCGAAGATCGGGATCGTCTGCATCAGATCCAGAATGGGCGAGATGATGCGTTCGAAGGTCGGGTTGCGATAGGCGATGATGCCGGTCAGCAACCCTCCGCCCGCGCCGATCGGAACTGCAATCAGAACCGAAGCCAATGTGACCATTGCGCTGTCCCATTGGCCAAAGACCGCAAGGTAGATGAAACAGCTACCAACCAACGCGGCCAGTGCCCCGTCGCGGCAATACTGGCCCAACGCGATCACTGCGGTGATCACCACGATCCAGCTGATGGCGGGCAAAATGACCTGAGCGTCATTGCCCAAACCGCTGACGAACCCATTGGCAAGCAGCGCCAGAACAAAGTTGTAAGGCTGTTCAACCAGCCAGGCGATGGCACGTGTGATATCGGTGAACGAAACCGGCCCGATGGCCGCGTCCTCAATCAGCCAGGTCATGGCAGAGGAAATGTAGGTTTTGAACGGGATCACCCATGCCGAAGGAAATTTCGTCAACCAGCGGGCATCCATCACCTTGCCCAGATCGCGTCCGAACCAGCCCAGCAGGATCGTTACCAGAACAAGCGTCAGGATGACAATCTGGCTGCGGTTCAGGCGGATCATGCCGCATCTCCGCCGCCGAACAGCACACGCGCCACGGCCTTGCGATCTATCGCGCCAACAATCTGGCCGTTTTCATCCGAAATCGGGATTGGGGTGTCCGATGCAATGATCCGTTCTGCCACGTCTGACACACGGGTTGATTGCGGTATGGGATCGCCATCGCCACTGGCCCCCGCGATCATGACGCCGCCGACGGTCAGCACTTTTGAGCGGGGAATATGGCGGGTGAATTCGGCCACGTAGTCGGTGGCGGGATGCATCACCAGCTCTTCCGGGGTGGCGATCTGGATCACTTGGCCATCTTTCATGATGGCGATGCGGTCGGCCAGGCGGACGGCTTCTTCGAAGTCGTGTGTGATAAAGACGATGGTCTTGTGCAGACGTTCCTGCAGACGCAGGAATTCATCCTGCATCTCGCGCCGGATCAACGGATCCAGGGCCGAGAAGGGCTCGTCCAGAAACCACAGGTCGGGTTCCGTCACCAGCGAGCGGGCGATTCCGACGCGCTGTTGCTGTCCGCCAGACAGTTCGCGCGGGTAGTAGTCCTCGCGTCCTTTCAAACCCACCAGTTCCACTACGTCGCGGGCCTTGGCCGTTGCCTCGGCTTTTGGTTTAGCCTGAATGGTCAATGGGAACATGACGTTTTGCAGAACGGTCAGATGCGGCAACAGGGCAAAGTGCTGGAATACCATGCCCATCTTATGGCGGCGGATTTCTATCAACTCTTTCTCGTTGGCGCGCAGCAGATCGGTGTCATCGAACAGAACTTCTCCGCCCGTTGGTTCGATCAGCCGTGACAGGCAACGCACCAAAGTCGACTTGCCCGATCCGGACAGGCCCATGATGACGAAAATCTCTCCCTCGGTGATTTCGATGTTGGCGTTGCGCACCGCCCCGATGACGCCTGCGTTGCGAATCTCATCCGCCGATGGGTTCGGGTGTTGCCGCAGCAGCGATTCCGCATTTGGACCGTACAGTTTCCATACATTACGGCAGGACAATTTTGTCTTGGGGGTCATCTGGTGTGTCCAGTCAGAGAATGGAAAAGGCCGGAACGGGTGGGGAGAGGGAGCTTGCCCGCTCCGGCAAAAGGCGGATTACTTGGAGATCCAGCCGGACCAGCGGTCCTTGTTAGTATCCATCCAATCCGCAACAACCGTATCGATTTCCACGCCTTCCAGATCGGCCTTTCCGACCATCGCGCTCATTTCATCGTTGTTGATATTGTAGGCCTCGATGATGTCATAAGCCCCGGGCCATTTTTCCTGCAAACCGGACCAGGCCGCTTTCCAGATCGGACCACGCGGCTTGCCGCAGTCGTAGGCCAGGCTCGGGTTCACACCGACCGACGGATCGCTGTAGCATTCGGCCGAGAAAGGCGGAAACTCCACGAACTCGCCGTCATATTTCGCGGGCGCCCAATGGGGTACGTAAACCCACAGCATGATCGGGTCTTCCCGCTGATAGGCGGATTCCAGTTCTGCAAACAAGGCCGCATCGGTTCCAGCATGGACAACTTCAAACTCAAGCTCCAGCGCCTCGACACGCTCTTCGTCAAATCCGCCCCAGGTTACAGGGCCGCCAACGTAGCGCCCGTTTGGTGAAGTCTCGGCCGTTGCGAATTCTTCGGCACAGTCTTTCAGCGCTTCCCAGTTGGGCAGACCCGGGCAGCGGTCTTTCATGTAGGACGGATACCACCATTCCTCGATCGCCATCAGGCCGGTTTCGCCGACATTGACGACATTGCCGGTGGCGGTCGCCTCGTCCAGAGCCTCGCGTCCGGTGGTTTCCCAGATTTCCATCGCCAGATGCAGGTCGCCCGTCTTCAGGCCTGCGAATTGTGCGATGTAGTCCGCCTGAACGTATTCGACGTTGTATCCCGCCTCTTGCAGGATCGAGCCCATGATCTTGGTGTTGATTAGCTGACCGGACCAGTCGTGCAGTGTCAGTTTTATCGGGTCGGTCGACTCTGCGGCCCATGCCGCCGAGGTCACGCCGGCAGCTACCAAGGCAAGTGCACAGAGTCCCAGATTGCGTTTCATCATACCATCTCCCTGTCGTGGTTTTTTCTGGTGAATCGGTGGTATTCTCTCTAGACGACCATATCGTGGGGTTTTGTGTCAATAAAAACCACGTAAAGCCACATAAATACTCAAATCACGCCGCTCAAACCGTTGATTTTTCGTGTAGCGTTGCTTTCTGTGGGTGTTGTGATATGCCTGAATGCCACCTCAAGATCGATATCCAATGCCCGAGAACATGAACCTAAAGACGACCAATCAACGCGAAGAAGAGATCCTGCGAGAGCTGTTTCAAGCCGGCGGATCGTGCCGGGTAAGCTTTCTGGCCAATCAACTGGGCGTCACGTTGGAAACCATCAGACGCAATGTTCGCAATCTGGAAGAGCGCAGTATCGTGCGAAAGGTCCATGGCGGTGTTCATCTGGTCGAAGACATCCTGGAACCAACGCTGGAAAGCCGTCTGGACAAAAAGGTCGACGCCAAGGAAAAACTGGCCAAGGCCGTTGCGAAGATCATCAGCGAGGGGGATTCCGTGTTTCTTGATATCGGATCGACCACAGCCTATGTCGCAAGGGCTCTCAGGGATCATAAGGGTCTGTTTATCGTCACCAATTCCGTTTTCGTCGCCAATGAACTGGCCTCAAGAAACAACAACAGGGTTTTCATGGCCGGTGGCGAGTTGCGCCCCCACGATGGCGGCGCGTTTGGTGTGGAGGCTCAGGACCTGATCAAGCGGCTGAACGTCAGGTTTGCGGTACTGTCGGCAGGTGCGGTCAACGCGGATCTGGGCTTTATGCTGCACGATCTGCAAGAGGCCAACCTGGCCCGTATTGCGATTGACCGGGCACAAGTTCGCGTGGTGGTGGCAGATGGAGAGAAACTGGGCAAACGCGCACCGGTCACTTTGGAAGCATCAGGCAAAATCGATCTGTTCTTCACAGACACCCAGCCGTCACAGGAGATTCGTTCAATGCTCGCGCTGAACGAAATTGATCTTGTCGTTCCCGATTAAGCTTGTGCCCGTGACGCAGCCCTATTTGGCTTCCTTCAGGCCCTCGATCTGCAGATCGAAGCCGGCCTGAATATGCGCGGTGAATGTCTCGAGCGCTTCGGTTGCATCGCCCGTTGCGATGGCATCGACAAGCGTCAGATGGTCCCCCAGCGATTTCGAAATATCCACGTTTTCAATCGCGGAAAACAGGTGAAAGGCCATTGCCTTGCCCCAGATCATGTCGAACATATCCAGCAGGAATTTGTTGCCCGCTTCAATCATGAAGGCACGGTGAATCCGCCGGTTTGCAATGAAGTAGTCCCGGGTCGAGCCGTTGATCAAATCCTCTTCGCGGCGAATCAATTCTCGTAGCCGGTCCAGTACTTCGGGTTCCGCGTGAACCGCCAGAATGCGCGCTGCTTGCCCTTCGATGGCTGCACGCGCCTGATACAACTGCCTGACCTCGGCCTGATCCATGCGCGCCAGACGGAAGCCGCCGCTGGCGGCAACTTCCAATACCCCTTCGGTTTCCAGCCGCATTAATGCTTCACGGACCGGTGTACGGCTGATATTCAGTTCGGTCGCCAGCTTTTCTTGCACCAGCCGGTCTTCTGCTGAAATCTCGCGGCTCATGATGGCCTCGACCAGCTGATCGTAAACCTCGTCAGCCAGTCTTCTGCGTTGAGTTTTAATTTCTTTCAGAGCCACTCGGAGCCTCTCTTTCCGCATTTTGTGAATTCTGTATTCAAAAAAGCAACCGGTGCCAAGGCGATTGGGCTTGCTATTGTTCGTGTACTGTATACAGTATACAGACGCGAATGAACAGGGAGCTCTTCATGTGTGGAATCGCTGGAAGGATTCTGGCCGCGCCCGGTAAGGTCGGGGCGGACCTGGTAGACCTGATGGACGCGCAGGAACATCGCGGCGCGGACAGCACCGGGTTTGCAATCTATGGACCGCCACGGGAAGCCGGATACGTTCTGCGGGGCATGGGGTTCAAAAAATCCCGGCAAAGTTCGGATCTGGATGCGTTTGAGGCGGTATTGAAAGAACACGGCTCGGGGTTCCTATCCGACCCAAAAATTCTGACGGATGAAAATCAGCACTATTGCTTTCGGATGGAAATCTCGGACCCTGCGGATTTGCAGGCTTGGGTCCTTGATGCGGATGAATTGACCGACCGTATCGAAATTCAGTCCTGCGGACGCAGCCTCGAGATCATCAAGGATATCGGCGGAGCAGAGGCCGTGTCCGAGAAACACGGTGTGCGCGACATGGTCGGGACCCATGGTCTGGGGCATGCGCGGCTGGCCACCGAAAGTTCGGTTCTGCCGAACGCTTCGCACCCGTTCTGGGCACGGCCTTTCTCGGATGTGGCGATTGTCCACAACGGGCAGATCACGGACTATTTCACGTGGCGCGACAGGCTGACCCGGATGGGCTATCGCTTTCTGACCGAAAATGACAGCGAACTGATTGCGGTCTGGGTCAGTGACCAGATGAAGGCAGGCCTGACGATGGAGCAGGCGCTGAAGAAGTCGATCACCTCGATCGACGGGGTTTTCACATATATGATCGCAACGCCGAACGGGATTGGCTTTGCCAAGGATCGCTTCGCCATGAAGCCGCTGGTCGTCGTCAACCGCAACGGCGATCTTGCCGCCGCGACCGAGGAGCAGGCGGTGCGTCGGGTGATGACCGAGGAATGCGACGTGATCAATTACGACGGCCCGTCGCTGACAGGTATCTGGGGTGTCGGAAACCGGAGCCTGGCGGCATGAGCGAGGTAGCAAGGCAGATGGATGAGATCGTCATCGAAGTCGGGAAACGGCATATTCGCGAAGTGAATCAGGACATCATGGCAGCGTGTGCCACAGGGCGTCCCATCCGGGTGGTCGATACGTTGTCGCGGCATAATCTGGGTGTAGGTTTGCCGGACAATGTGGACATCACGTTCGAAGGGTCCGTTGGCTATTACTGCGGTGGATTGAACACCGGAGCAAACATCACGATCGAACGCAACTGCGGCTGGGCCGTGGGCGAGGGAATGGCCAAGGGCCACATAACCGTTGGCGGCTATGCGGGCATGTCCTGTGGGGCCGCAATGATTGGCGGCACGATCCATGTCAAAGGGGACGCCGGGCCCCGCGTCGGCGTTGCCATGAAGGGCGGAAATATCGTGGTCGAAGGCAAAATCGGGTATCAATCCGGTTTCATGGCGCATTCCGGGCGGATCATTGCCTTGGGCGGAGCGGGCGAGTCCTGTGCCGATGCCCTGTGGCAAGGAGAGGTTTGGGTGGCGGGCGAGGTCGATAGCCTTGGCGTCGATGTCGATGTACTTGAACCGACGGCCGAGGAAGTCGCCGAGGTCGACGCCATTCTTGACCCGCTCGGGCTTGTCGACAGTTCACGGAACTGGAGAAAAATGGTGTCCGGTCAACGTCTTTGGTATTTTGAAAGCAGGGATGCAAGCGCATGGCTCATGATCTGAGTAAACCCTATGAGTATCCGTTCGAGGTCGCCTCAGAGGAAGAAATCCGGTTCCGCGACGCAGGCGCGATCGAGGGTCGCCCGGCAGGCGTGCCGTCCTCGTATGATGAAGGCGGATCGACCCGTTGGACACCCGAAGCGATTTCCGAGGTTCACGCGCTGGCGCAGCTGGGGCGCTATCAGGTTCGCGGTTACAACACGTTCAACAAGCGGATGCCGACCTTTGATGATCTGACATTCGTCCCGGCGACCATGACCCGTCTGCCGTTGGAAGGGTATCGTGAGAGCTGCGACACCACGACAGTTCTGGGCGGTGGGCGCGGCCTGGTCGAACGCCCGCTGGAACTCAAGATTCCGATCTACATTGCATCCATGTCGTTCGGCGCGCTGTCGGCGTCAGCCAAGGCATCGCTGGGCTATGGGGCCTCGAAAGTGGGCACCATGACCTGCACGGGCGAAGGCGGCATGCTGGAGGAGGAGCGCGAAGCCTCCCAACGCCTTCTCTACCAGATGTCGCCCGCCCGCTATGGTGTGGATCTGGATCACCTGCGCCGCGCGGATGCGCTGGAAATCGTCGTGGGGCAGGGGGCCAAGCCCGGAACCGGCGGCCTGCTGCTGGGCATGAAGGTCAGCCCGCGGGTCAGCCAGATGCGGACACTGCCCGAAGGGGTGGATCAGCGTTCGACCATCCGCCACCCGGATTTCCTCGGAGCTGACGATTTGGCGGTGAAGATCGAGGAATTGCGGATCGCGACCAATTATCAGGTGCCGATTTTCATCAAAATGGGCGCGACCCGTCCCAGGTTCGACGTGGCGGTTGCGGCCAAGGCAGGCGCCGATGTCGTGGTTGTTGACGGGGCAGAGGGCGGTACCGGGGCATCCCCCGAATTGCTGCTGAATCACACCGGCATTCCGACCATGAGCGCCATTCGCGCCGCACGCGAGGCTCTGGACGATTGTGGTATGACCGGCAAGGTCTCACTTGTGGCAGCCGGGGGTATCCGCTCGGGAGTGGATGCAGCCAAGTGTCTGGCATTGGGTGCCGATGCGGTGATGATTGGCAACGCAGCGATGGTCGCGCTTGGGTGCAACAGCCCCAGGTATCTCGACGACTACACCGCTTTGGGGACATCGCCCGGTGCATGCCATCATTGCCATACAGGCCGGTGTCCGGTCGGCGTCGCAACGCAGGACCCTGAACTTGAGGCGCGCATGAACCCCCATGCCGGTGCGGAACGTATCGCCCGGTACCTGACGGCCATGACGATGGAGATCACGGCGCTGGCCAAGGCTTGCGGCAAGTCCTCGGTCCACAATCTGGAAACCGAAGACCTGCGCGCACTCAGCTTTCAGGCGTCGGCCTTCACCGGGGTCAAGATGGCGGGCATAGACCGGGCTTTCGACTGGTGAGGATCGCCCTGCTTGAGATGACCAGCCACCCGCTGCCGCTGCTGGAGGGTTTGCCGCGAACCGCGCAGCAGATCCGCGAGTGGATCGAACCGCATTTGCCGGAAGCAGAGTTCTTTGTGGCGAATGTCGTGGATGGTGTCGCTCTTCCTGCGTTGTCCGATTTTGAAGGGGTCATAGTCGGAGGTTCCGAGTTCGGCGTTTACGACGACACGGAGTGGATGCAGCCCCTGCGCTTGTTCCTGCAAGACTGTCGGGACCAGAGCAAACCTGTCTTCGGAATTTGCTTCGGCCATCAGATCATGGCCGATGTCTATGGCGGAAAGGCGGAAAAGGCGGTGATCGGCAACATTGTTGGCTGTCGCGCCTTTGACTACGGAGGCGGCAATCCCGACGCTTATGTCTGGCATCAGGATCAGGTGACCAAGGTGCCTCCGACGGCTCGGGTTACGGGTTCGGCTGATCACTGTCCTGTCGGGGCGCTCGATTACGAGTTTCCTGCCCGGTCGGTTCAGTTTCATCCCGAATACACGGCGGAACATTTGCGCGACCTGTTCATTCGGGGTCGCGACATCATTGTGACGCCAGAGGATGCGGATGCCGGCCTGGCAGCGCTCAGGACAGCGAATGTTCCGGGCGATCTGGCCGCGTCGCAGGCTGCAGCCTTGTTTCGGGGAACATATCGGACTCAGCAGCGCGAATAGCCGCCAGCACCATTTGATCCTGATCAATTCTCCCGTGAGCTTGTCATGTATACTGAATACAAGGCAGGGCAAAGGAGGTGTCAGATGTCCGGTTACTCAGATTTCTTTCAGTCCATTGCGCGGATCGTTGGCGCGCCCCGCACGGAACATGTGGATGATCGCGAGTTGTCAGATCTGGGGCTTTCCCGCGCGGATTTGGCGATGCTGCGCTCGGGTGCGCCACAGGCACGCGAGCGCATACTGGCGATGGCTCGGCAGTTCGGGTTGACGGAAGATGACCTGAACGCGCACACCAACCTTGGCCTGGAGCTTGCCGAAAAGTGCGGTCATTGCCTGCAGGCGGAAACATGCCGCGACGCCATTCGGGCCGGAGCCCGGCTGCCGCAGGAAAAATGTCCCAATGCTGGCTTGTACCGCGCCTTGTCCGAAGTTTAGCGGCCGCTTGGGCTTTCTTTTGGGCTGAGTTTTCTGCGTCCGGCGACCCTGAACCGGTCAGCCGTGCCAAAATCTTTCATGCCGACACCTGCAGCGAATTCAGCAAACACAGGAGCATGCTTGAACAGATGCCCTGAGCATCCCCCGGCAAATAACACGTTGTCATGTTCCGGGTGCCAGTCAACGATGAAGTGAGTGTCCGGTGTCAGTATGATCTGGTTGAACTTCGAATCCACGACACGCTCGCCTTCCAGCCCAGGCAAACGGTGGCGAATATAGCTGCGTGTGCGACCCAGTGTCTCCTGACGGATCAGGCGTTCGTCGTTGTCCAGGTCGATCTTGTCGGGGATCACAACGGCCGCCTTCACACCAGACCCCTCGGACGAGGGCAGGCCAAATGACCCCTGACCATGATCGATCCAGCAGGGCATTTGGCTCATATCGAAATCCTCGGACCCATCTGGCGTCGAGGTGTACAGGACATTGACGCCAACCACCGTTGATATCGGCTTGATTGTTTTGGGGAACATGTCCGCCATCCAGGGGCCGGTCGCAATGACGATCAGATCAGCCTCAAGCGGTTTGCCGTCCAGCATCGGGCGCTCAGAGCCGTCCGTGGTGACACGTCCCCGCTGCACGATTCCCCCAGCGCGCCGAAACAGATCCAGTCCGGTCAACACGCAGCGATGGGCCATCAGCATTCCGGCTTCTGGCTCGAACAGTGCATATTCGATATCGGACACCCGAAACTGAGGGAACCGCGATTCGATCTCCTGCTGATCGAACTTGTAGTAAGGCACGCCAACCTTGTCGAAAGTCTGCGCGGTTGCGTCTTCCCAGTCACAATGGCCGCCGGTGGCCAGAATCAGGGCACCACATTCATACATCAGGTTCTGTCCGCTTTCGGCCTGCAGCTCGAGCCAGCGCAGGCGGCTTTCGCGCGCCCATCGGGTATAAAACTCATCCCGTCCCGATATGGCGCGGATCACCCGGTTGTAATCCGTTGAAGATGCACGGGAATGACCGGGTTCCCACCTATCGATCAAAGTCACCGCCTCGCCCATTCGTTGCAGTGTGAGCGCCGTCATGACGCCGACGATGCCGCCCCCGACAACGATGACCGAGCTTTTGGACATGACGTAGATTTTCCTTGTTTCTGGGTTGTCTTTGTGAATACTGTATACAGAATACAGCATTTATAAAGCTAAAAAACAGGGAGAGCGCATCAATGAGTTCGGGGTTTGATCTGCCCGAGGGCACGCATACCGTCATTCTTGGCGTCGGCGATCTGAACGGCATCATGCGGGGCAAGCGCATTCCGGCCAGCCATTGGGATCATGTGTGCAACAGCGGCAATGCGCTCTCGATTGCTTTGATGGCAATCGATATGACCTGCGATGTCTGGGACACGCCCTATGTCAATTTCGACAACGGCTATCCCGACATGCATGTTTTCCCGATGACCAAACCGGTTGCTGTTCCGTGGGAGCCGGGCGTGGCGGTCTGCTTTGGCCGCGCCGAAGGTATGGACCACAAGCCGGTGCCCATCGATCCGCGCCAGGCTCTGGTGCGTCAGGTCGAGCGCGCGCGCGACATGGGGTTCGAGGTCAATGTCGGCACCGAACTGGAATTCTATCTGCTGGACCCTGAAACCGGGCAGCCGCGTGACAGCGGAATTCAGGTCTATGGATTAGGTCGGGCGGCAAGAATGGAGCATATCGTTGGGCCCATTCGTCAGCAGATCAATGAATGCGGCATTCCGATCGAACAATCGAACCCGGAATATGCCGCCGGCCAGATCGAAGTGAACATTCGGTATGGCGAAGCGCTGGCTGCTGCAGATCGCGTTGTTCTTTTCAAGTCGCTAATCCGCCAGTTGGGCATCGCCCACGGGTATCTGGCCACCTTCATGCCCAAGCCGTTCTTTGACCAGTCCGGCAACGGCTTTCACACACACTATTCGCTGTGGAAGGACGGAAAGAACGTTTTTGCCGAAAATGGCAAGATCAACGACACAGGTAAGGCTTTCATCGCCGGGCTGCAGAAGCGGATGTGCGAAAGTGCGATTTGCGGTAGTGGAACAGTCAATGGTTACCGTCGCCGCCAGCCGTATACCTTCTGTCCGATCAACGCGAGCTGGGGATACGACAACCGCACAGTCGGTATCCGCATTATCGAAGGATCCGACAGCGCCGTGCGTGTCGAAAAACGCGATGCCGGTGCGGATGCCAATCCCTATCTTCTGCTCGCCGCCGAAATCGCCGCAGGTCTGGACGGGATCGAGCAAGGACTGACCCCAACAGACCCCACAACCGGCAACGCATACGAGGATGGCATTGGTGATCCCATTCCGACCGATCTTCCAACCGCCATCGAACTGGCGCGCGGGTCCGAGTGGCTGCGCGACGTAATGGGCGAGATGCTGTGGGAACTGGTCTTGCAGCAGGCCGAACGCGAGCTGGAGTTTTTTAACCAACAGGTCACTCAGGTCGAGCTTGACCGCTATCTGAGGACATTCTGATGCACCTCGGCAAAGTTGCAGGAACGGTTACGGCAACAGCAAAGGACGCCAGATTGGTTGGTCTGAAACTACTGGTGACAGACCTGATCGACAGCGACGGCAATCTGATCGATCCGGCGCGCGTTGCAGCGGATACATGCGGCGCGGGCGTGGGTGACACGGTGCTGATCGCGACAGGCTCGGCCGCACGAATGGCGGCGGGGTTGTCCACCGCTCCGGTGGATCTGGCGATTATCGCGGTGGTCGATCGCGTTTCAACGAGCTGAAACACAACACACAAATCAATAGCCTTCGGAGGATAGGAAAAATGGCGAAACCAGTGGCAGGGCAGATGGCCCTGGGCATGATCGAAACCCGCGGTCTTGTTGGGGCGATCGAAGCAGCGGACGCAATGGTCAAGGCGGCCAGCGTGGCGATTGTCGGCCAGACCAAAGCTGGCGGCGGTCTGGTGACAACCCTTGTGCGCGGCGAAGTCGGCGCCGTCAAAGCCGCAACAGATGCGGGCGCAACGGCAGCCAACAAAGTTGGTGAAGTGGTGTCGGTCCACGTGATCGCGCGCCCGCATGATGAGCTTGAAGCCATTATCGACGGGCTCGGAGCCGGATCTTCGGCCTGATCCATCGCCGCTAAGGAGACATTATGTCAGCCGGATTTGAGGATTTCACCCGTGCGGTGACGCGGGGCGCCACCCGCGACGCCCCTGCCGCGCGCAGCATTGAGCGTTTTGCAGTGCTGGGCGGCGGACCGGATGCCCGCCTTTTGGCAGCGCTGTGTCTGGCTGAAGGGGCCGATGTCACACTGTTTTCGGCCTATGGAGCCGAGCTTTCGCTGCTGACCCAATCTTCGGGCATTGGTATCAGGGGTGACGGTCCTGTGGGCACCTATCAGGTGAACCGGGACGGGCCATCGGTGCAAACAACAGCGGAACTGGATGCCGCTGTTCGGGACGCACAGGTGATCTTTCTGACCGGACCCGTTCACAAGCAGCGTACCTATGCCATGGTTCTGGCTGATCACCTGAGTGACGGCCAGGTTTTGGTACTGGCCCCCGGGCGGTCTCTGGGCGGTGTCGAAGCCGCCTGGATGCTGCGCATCGGGGGGTGTCGGGCGGATGTGACGCTGGTTGAAATTCTGGGTTTGCCCTACTGGTTCAGCGCCGAAGGTGCTGGGCTGACCCTGTCCACAGCCGCACCAATGGCGGCGGCAACGCTGCCACGCGGCCGCAACAACATCCTTGAAGCTCTGAACCGCTTTCTGCCGAACCTTCACCCGGTGGATTCTGTCCTGGCTTCCGGATTTCGTGACCTGTCCGCGTCCGTGGAAATACCTGCCCTGACCCTTGGGGGGCAGGGAATGGGCAACGGCGGCCCCGACGTTCCGATGGGGGGCGTTCCGCTGCAGGCAAACCAGACTTTTGCCTCTCTCATCGGCACCGATCAGATCGCCGTCATCGAAGGATTGGCCGAGGAACGGAGACAGGTCGCGGCTGCATTTGGAGTCCGAAACCTGCCGGAAACGTCGGACTGGATCGCCACCTTTGCCGGGGCTGAAAGGGGGTCGGGTTCCCGGCCTGTGCCGGATCGACAGGCCGCACGCCACCTGATGCGTGACGGTGTGCTTGGCTCGCTGGTCCCGCTGGTGTCTGCTGCAAGGTTGGCCGGTCAGCCCGTTCCTTTGACAGAGAGTCTGATCACCATGACAGACCGTATTCTTGGCGCTGACGTCGCGGCGGCAGGGCGCCGGCTTGAAACCATCGGAGTAACCGCAGGCGATGTCGATCAGGCGCGTCGTATCTTTGACACTATTGCCACTGGAGCCTCGTGATGGACGCAGATTTGAAATCCATCGCCGCCGCGCGGCGCGCTGCCGAAACGGCGTTCGAAGCTTACCGGGCCTTTCTTGGGACCGATCCGGCACAGGTGGATGCCATCGTGGACGCCATGGCCCGCGCCATTGAACCCGAGGCTGAACGGCTGGGGCGGCTGGCGGTCGAGGAAACCGGATACGGCAATGTCCCGGACAAACGGATCAAGAACCTTTTCAACGCGTTGTCAGTTGCGGACTATTTGCGGGATGTAACGACTTTGGGCCTGTTGTGGCGGGATGATGCCACAAAGGTCGCGGCCTTTGGGGAACCGATGGGCGTGGTGGCGGCCCTTATTCCGGTCACCAACCCGACCTCAACCATCATCTACAAAGTGCTGTCAGCAGTGAAAGCGGGCAACGCAATTGTCTGCGCACCCCATCCGCGAGGCGTGGGGTGCGGAATCGAAACCGTCCGCATCATGGCGCGCGTGGCCGAACAGATGGGTGCACCCAAGGGGCTGATCCAATGCCTGGATGCAGTGACCATTCAGGGCACGGCCGAGTTGATGAAGCACCGCCGTACGTCGGTTGTTATGGCGACAGGTGGCCCGGCTATGGTCAAGGCCGCCTATTCCAGCGGCAAGCCGACATTGGCGGTCGGGGCGGGCAACGTGCCGTGTTATGTGCACAAATCGAAGGCGCGCGATCTGGCGGAAGTGGCCGAAATGATCGTCACATCGAAAAGCTTTGACTACGGCACTGCCTGTGTTAGCGAACAGGCCGTGGTGGCCGACCCGGAAATATCCCGTGACCTGCGGCATGAACTCAAGCTGAAGGGAGCTTATTTCTGCACCCCGGCCGAGGCGGATCGACTGGCGAAAGTGATTTTCAAGGGTGCGCGGGCAATGGACCCCGATAGGGTCGGGCAAAGCCCGCAGGCCCTGGCCGATGCCGCCGGTTTCTCGATTCCGCCGCGCATCCGTTGTCTGGTCTCTGAAGAAACCGAAGTGGGTTGGCAACGCCCGCTATCGGCGGAAAAACTGAACCCGGTGCTGGCTTTCTACGAGGCGAAATCCACCGACCACGGCATCGAACTGGCGCAGTCCATCGCGCGGTTCGAAGGTTGGGGACATTCTTCGGTCATCCATTCGGACGACCCCGAGGTTGTCGCCCGGTTTGCCACCGTACCCACGGGACGTGTGCTGGTCAACACGCCGGGGATCATGGGTGGCATGGGCTATTCCACAGATCTGGAGCCGTCTTTCATGCTGGGCACTGGCACGTGGTCGGGGTCGATCACGTCGGACAACGTGACGGCCCTGCATCTCATCAACATCAAGCGGGTCGCTTATGAAAGCAGACCCTGGCGCGACATTTACGAGGAGTATGGCGCATGAGCGAGATCACGATCCGGGCGCTGATGCAGATCGACAACCTGCAACCGAAATTCGCGGCCTACAACGGCGCGACGGTGCAGGGTTCGGTGCCTTTGTCCGGGGACACAGTGCTGATCGGAGAGTTTGCACCGGGCAACGGGGTGTTTTCGCTGATTGATCGCGCGCTCAAGGCGTCTTCGGTAGAGGCAACAACGCAGATGGTGGAACGAGAGTTCGGGTTTTTTATCCTGCGCTCACCTTCAAATGCCGAGGTGTCTGCGGCCCGCGATGCGATGCTGGCCGAACTTGGGGCTTCGATGTCGGACCGTCTGAAACCCGCAATCAGTTCGACTCAGATCATCACAAGCGTTGAACCTTATCAGGCGCAATTGCTGAACAAATGGCGCAAGGGCGCCCTCATCGTTCCCGGACAAACACTGGGGATCGTCGAATGCGCGCCAGCCGCCTACATCTCGATCGCCGCGAACGAGGCGGAGAAGGCAGCCGAGATCGACATCGTCGAAGTGCGCGCCGTGGGCCGGTTTGGCCGCCTGTTCATCTCGGGGTCGGAAAACTCGGTCAAAACCGCCGTCGAAGCGGCAACCCGCGCCATCGAGGCGGTGGACGGGCAGGCAGGCTGATGGCTGCTTCGCGGGTCATAGGCTCGGACGCAGTCGAGGACGCGCGCCGAAGTGGCAGGATCGTGTTCGAAGTTCTGCCCGGCGACATCGTCACGGCGCTGGCCCGGGAAACGGCGGAGCGCATCGGCATCACCCTGGTGGACGGACCGCTGGAGCGGCCACAGGCACCACGTACAGATGGCGCCGTTTCGATGCGCCGCGTGCTCTATCGTCGTTCACCCAAATGGGTTGCGCCTGCGCGGGCACCGCGCAAGGCCCGCAGGCTGGGCAAGCTGGCGCTGATCGGTGCAGGCGGCGTTGGTGGCAATATCGCACATCTGGCAGCGATGGCGGATATCGCGGATGAAATCGCCCTGATCGACATTGCTCCGGGTCTGGCAGCTTCGACAGCGCTGGACCTCAATCACACATCCGGCATCACTGGTGCCCGTGTCCGATGCGTCGGAGGGGAATCTCTGGATCTGGTGGCAGGTGCCGAGGTGGTCGTCGTAACCGCCGGGCGCGCACGCCGCCCGGGCATGACCCGTGCTGACCTGATAGATGTGAACGCGCGTGTGATGCGCCAGTCGGCAGAAGCGATCCGTTCAGCCGCACCAAACGCCATCGTGATTGTCGTAACAAATCCTCTGGATGAAATGACGGTCGAGATGCTGCGGGCCACAGGCTTCGCGCGCGAACAGGTTCTGGGCATGGCGGGAACACTGGACAGCAGCCGGTTCCGCAACGCACTTGCCTTGGCCGCGGGGGTCTCTCCCGCTGATGTCGAGGCCTTTACCCTTGGCAGTCACGGTGACGAAATGGCGCCGATCCCCAGCCGCGCCCGGATCAAGGGGCGGGCGCTTGAGGTCTTTCTGTCACCGGATCAAATTGAAGCATGCGTACAGGACGCGATCACAGGCGGCGGGCAGGTCGTCGCGCTCAAGAAATCCGGTTCGGCGACGATTGCCCCGGCCCATGCCTCGATTGAACTGATCGATCACATCAGGGGCGCTCGGTCCGGTCCGGTTCCGGTGTCTGTGATGTTGCAGGGCGAATATGGAATTGATGGCGTGGTGCTGGGCGTGCCCGCACATCTTGGCGCCAGTGGACTGGTCGAGGTCGAGGAACTGCGCCTGACGGACCAGGAACAGGCAGGGCTGCAAGAAGCAGCTGATGCGATCCGGCTGAGGCTGGGTCTGTGACCCTTCGGTCGTGGAAGTTCGGCGGGCGGTTTGAAGAGGTCGCATCGTATTCCCGCGCAAAGCGGATCGGACCATTTGTCTGGGTCGCAGGGACGACCGCGATTGAACCAACAGGGCGTATTCATGCGCCGGGCGATGTGGGCGCGCAAACACGGTATATCCTGTCCCGTACCGAAGACGCGCTTAAGGCTGTCGGGGCAGAGTTGCGCCATGTGGGCCGGGTGCGCGCATACCTGACCGATCTGTCAAAAGCGGGTGAATTCGCGCGTGTGCACGGAGAGTTTTTCAAGGGTATCGATCCGGTTCTGACCGCTGTTCAGGCAGGCCTGACCCAACCCGGTCTGATGGTGGAAATCGATGTGGACGCCGTGATCCACGATGAAAGCGGTAAAATCGGCGGATTCTGAACATGAGTTTTCAAGAAAGGATTTGATCGATCCATCTTCTTGTGTACTGTATACAGAATACAAGAACGGCATAATGAGACACAGGGAGCAAAACTGATGATCAAGACAGCGCTACTTAGCGGAACATGCATCGCGCTCATGGCCTCGACGGCCGGAGCAGAAATTAAGGTTGGGTTTATTGGGTCGCTTTCCTCGGACACCGGGCTGTCGACCTTTCGCGGGGCAGAAGTCGCGATTGAGGAGCTTAACGCCAATGGCGGCGTGA
The DNA here is from genome assembly GCF_056536005.1 of Ruegeria sp. AN11. Taxonomy (NCBI): domain Bacteria; kingdom Pseudomonadati; phylum Pseudomonadota; class Alphaproteobacteria; order Rhodobacterales; family Roseobacteraceae; genus Ruegeria; species Ruegeria sp. AN11. The sequence continues at coordinate 639,932 of NZ_JBQFJD010000002.1, forward strand.
TGGGCGAGCAGATCACACTGGTCTCTGCCGATACCGGGCAGGATCCGACCGAAGGCGTGCGCGCTTATGAATACCTGGCCGAGACCGAAGAGGTTGATTTCATCATATCGGGCTCGATCGACGATGTGTCGCTTGGCTGGCTGCCCCGGATGCAGGAATACCGCATTCCGACGCTGGACACCTGGACATCCTATATCGGCATCATCGACATGGTGGTCGAAGATCCCGAGGGCATGGCGCCCTATTTCATGAACATCGCCTCGGACGAGGCGTTGGCCACGCTTTACATCAATTTCGGCGCGGATGTCCTGAAGGAAAAGATGGGCTGGGATTCCGTTGTCATTCTGGCCGAGGACACCGCCTTTGGCGAAGCGATCACCGGACTTGTGACCGAAGCGCTTGCACCGGTCGCCGGGATCGAGGTCAAGGATATCATTACGTATGATGTGGCCACTGTCGATTTCGCGCCGATCTTCAGCCGTGCGCAGGATACAGGGGCCGACTTCATCTATCAGGTTTCGTCCGTTAACTCTCAGGTTGTGTCGTCGCAATATGTGAAATTGCAAGTGCCGATGGCGATGACGGGCGTCAACGTATCCGCGCTGGGAATGGAGTATTGGGAAGACACGGGCGGCGCCGGCGGCGGCATTTCGACCCTGTCCCCGATCCCTTCGGTTGGGTTCAGGCTGGATCCGGCAAGCCAGGCTTTTGTCGACACCTATCAGGCCAAGTATGACAGCCGCCCGCTGCTGCCGCATTTCAACGGGTTCAACGCCTATCACGGTCTTAAGCAGGCCATGGCTGCTGCCGAAGAGGCTGGCGGTTTCGACAATGTCGAAGGCTGGGCCGATGCGATGAAGAAGCAGGATCTGGTCCTGGAGATGGATGGTCAACTGTGGTTGCGCTATGCCTTCTGGGGCGATGATGAGGTCGAACCCGTGACCGGCCGTACCTATCCGCACAATATCCGCTTTGATCTGTCAGAGCCGTTTGATGACGCCGCACCGTCCATGGTTGTCGTGCAGTGGTACGAGGACGGAACCGCCGCTGTTGTGTACCCAGAGAAATACGCGACGGGCGAGTTTACCCTGCCAAGCTGGGTCAAAAACTGATCCTGTCGTCCACATAGCTTGAACCGGGCGCGCGACAGCGTGCGCCCGCAGCCAGGGATACCTCAATGTTGCAGATACTGATCCAGGGGCTTTTGCTCAGTGGTCTCTATGCGCTTATCGCAATGGGTTTCACGCTGATCTTCAGCATAGGGCGAGTTCTGAATCTGGCGTATGGCGCCTATCTGATGGTCGGTGGGTACATCTACTTCTGGGTATCGCAAACGCTGGGGATGCCCAAGCTCATGGGCGTTGTCGTGGCCGCCGCACTGGGCGTTCTGATGGGTATTCTGAAGTACCGCCTGATCGTGAAGACGCTCAAAGGTGATCATGTGGCGGTCGAAATATCGACGCTGATCCTTGCGGTCGTGATACAGGCCGGGATCGTTTTGGTCTTTGGCGACAGCAGTAAGATCCTGCTGCCCATCGTGCCCGGAGTGATCAACGTTGCCGGAGCGTCCGTCACCTACAACATCCTGATTGCTACGCTCATCAGTTGGGCCATTCTTCTGGGTCTATACGCGTTCGTGCGGCTCACCCACACCGGGCGGGCAATGCAGGCGGTTTCGATGGACGCCAAGGGGGCTGCTATCTCGGGGATCGACCCGGACCGGATCAACCTGATCACCTGGGGCATCTCGGGGGCATTGGGGGCACTTGGGGGTGTGTTCTTCGCCAGTTACACGCAGCTTTCGCCATCCATGTGGGTCGCCCCGCTGATCATCTCGGTGGCCGTTGTCATCGTGGGCGGAATTGGGTCGATCATCGGGACCTTGGTTGTCGCACACATCGTCGGCTTTCTTGAAGTCATCGTGGTGGCGACCCTTGCGCCCGAGTTGCGCGGTGTCTTCACCATGCTGCTGATCATTGGTGTTCTGGTGACCCGCCCGCAGGGCCTGTTTGGCCGTGAGGAGTTATAAAGATGGGGCTGCGCTGGTTTCACTTTGCCCTCTGGGGTGGTCTGATTGCGGGGATGTTCCTGTTGCCTCAGGTCGTTTCCAACGGAACACTGCGTACGATGATCTTTGCCAACTACTTGGCGATCTTCGCGATCAGTTGGGACGTGCTGTCCGGGCGGACAGGATACGTGAGCTTTGGCCACCCTTTCCTAATCGGCATCGGAGCGTACACGACCGCCATTCTGACCAAACGGTTTGATGTGCCGGTTGAAATCTCGATCCCGGTCGCGGTGCTGGTCACCATGGCAGCCGGACTGCTGGTGCTGCTGCCTGCGTTGCGTATTCGCGGAAGCTATTTCGCACTGGTTACACTGGCCTTCATGGAGCTGCTGTATCAGCTGGTGCAGGTGATCCGCCCGGACCTGACCGGCGGTACACGGGGGATGTCGGGTATCCAGACCCTGACGCGGGGCGCAGCAAACGGGTACTACCTGTCGACGGCCCTGATGCTGAGCGTCGCCGTCAGCATGTGGCTGCTGATGAAAACCCGGCTGGGCACAGCGCTGGCAGCGATCGGCATGAACGAGGAAAGCGTGCGCGGCTCCGGGCTCAGCACCACCCGGCTGAAAGCGTTTGCCTTTTTGACCAGCGCGTTTATCGCAGGGCTGGGCGGGGCTTTCTATGTGCACTATCTGGGATCACTGGCCCCGCGTGCGCTGTTTGACATCAACTTCCTGTTTACCATCATCGTTGCCGCACTGCTGGGCGGTACATCGACCATCATTGGGCCGATGATCGGCGCATTCTTCATGACCTTCCTGCTGGAATACCTGCGGCCGGTCCTGCCGGGGGCCGAGCGGTATTTTGTCTACGGTGCCATCGCGCTGATCCTCTACATGTACCAACCCAAAGGGCTGGTGGAACTGGTGCGGCGCGGATTCACCCGGCTGCGGAAAGGGGGTGTGGCGTGACTGTGGCACTGGACGTTTCCCATCTGATCAAACGCTTTGGCGGGCTGGTGGCCACGAATGGTCTGTCCTTTTCCCTCAAAGAAGGGGAATCGCTGGGTCTGATCGGTCCGAACGGGGCGGGCAAGACCACCGTGTTCAGCCAGATCATGGGCGAACTGCGACAGAACAGCGGCACGATCGAACTTTTCGGGCAGGAGATATCGGCCCTGCCCACGTCCCGGCGCATTCGGGCGGGCGTCAGCCGCACGTATCAAATCCCGCGGCCCTTCGGCGACATGAACGTGGCCGAGAATATCCGCGTGGGCCTGATGCCTGACAACATCTGGCGCATGATCACCAAATCCCCTGACACGGATCGGGAACGGGAACTGGCCTTGAGCGTCGGCTTCACCGAGGCTGACCTGCAACGGACACCATCCGAACTGGCCATGGGCGATCTGCGCAAGCTGGAAATGGCGCGCACCATGGCCACCGCGCCGCGTGTGATGCTGCTGGACGAGGTGTTTGCCGGTTTGACGGTGGGGGAAATCGCGCAGATCTCGGACCTCATCCAGTCGATGCGCAAGGACGGCATGACTTTTCTGATCGTCAGCCACGATCTGCCCGCGCTTGAACCCCTGATCGACCGTGCCATTGCAATTGAGCGGGGAACGATGATCGCCGAAGGCACATTCACCGAAGTGATGAATGACAAGGCCGTGCAGGCCTCGTATCTGGGGGGGGGCTGATGTCCTATCTGGAAATCGAAAACCTGTCCGCATTCTACGGCAAGGCGCAGGCGCTGACAGACATCTCGATCACGGTCCAGCCGGGCGAGATCGTTGCTGTCGTCGGTCCGAACGGTGCGGGTAAGTCCACCCTGCTGGACAGCATAATGGGGATGGTCAGAACGGAAGGCGATATCCGGCTGCGCGGCCACAGTCTTGCAGGCCGATCACCGGCCGAAATCGTGCGCCACGGCGTCGGCTACGCGCCCGAACGGTTCAACCTGTTTCCCTACATGTCGGTGCGCGACAACCTGATGGTGGGCGCCTATACTGCCCGCGAGGATATAGAAAGCAATCTGGACATGGTCCACAAGCTGTTCCCACGGCTGGCCGAGCGGGAAGGGCAGGAAACCTCGACCCAGTCCGGCGGCGAACGGCAGATGGTGTCCTTCGGACGGGCCCTGATGACCAGCCCCGAGTTGCTGTTGGTCGATGAGCCAACAATCGGTCTGGCCCCGAAAATCTGCCTTGAGATCGCCGAGGTCGTGCGTCAGTTAAACAAGGAATACGGCCTGACCGTGGTCATCACCGAACAAAACGCCAACTTCGCCCTGTCGCTGGCCAGCCAAATTTACGTGCTCGAGTCCGGCCGCATGCAAACGTCCGGCACTGCGGACGAACTGCGGAACGACAAAAGGCTGCTCGAAGCGTATTTCGGCGGGCACTGAATCCGATCGGTTCAGTTTTGCGTGCCGTCTCGGCGACAATTCCTCAGAACTACCACACACGACCTGGGTTTTGGTGTTGTCTGCTGCACGGGTTCTGTACCAAATGGGGCGGGTACCGGCGCTCGGGCGTCTAGAACACCCGAGTAGGCGCGGTACAGAAGGATGGGACCAATACATGTCGGAAGAGTTCACGGCTGCAGAAAAGCGCAGGCTTGAAAAACGAGTTCGTGCTGAACGGGTCATGGGCGATAACGGCCATCTGTTCGACCATCCGGTACCCGCTGAACTTCTCACGCCGTATTCCAATGGTGACAATACCGAGCTTGAGCAGATCCGCGTACAAAGGAAATATATCAATCGTGCCAACAACATCCGAAGGTGCTGGAACAGGTTTCAGCTTTACCTTCCCGAGTTGATGTACCCCGAAGAACCGCAGGACATATTCGAGATGTCGACGGCGCATGGCGGTATGCTCGAGGTTGCCCGGCACTTTGGCCATACCGTTTTGGGAAGTGACTTTCCCAATATGCTCAACAACAAACAAACTGAACTGGCATCCACGCATCGTCGCCTGAACGACGAGACGTTTGTCTGCGAAACCGACAATCACGGCATTCAGATCCCCAAAGACCACAAGGTACACGACTGGCCCTATCGCCCGATTATCGAAGCAATCGATATTCCAATGACGCTGTTTGACGCCGGGCGCACGCCCTATCCATTGGCGGACAAATCAAAGGATGTGCTGATTTGCATGCAGTCGATCGAACATTATTGCCACCCTCAGGACTGGATGCTGATACTGGACGAGTTCTGCCGCATCACCCGAAAGACGATCCTGATCATGCTCAACCCCGTGATCGGTCATTTCGCCAATGATCCGTTTTACACAGAGTGCTTCGAGAAAGCCCGACACGATCTGCATATGTATCGTCGAAATGGGTTCCGGACCACATCGTGTCATATCCAGTGGTCGCAGGTGCTTGTGTTCAAAATCACGGCCGTCTGAGAAAAAAGACCTGCAAGGCTGTCACTGACATGCCTGTAAAATCAATACAGGACGTTGAGCATGAACAGAGACACGAACAGGAACAGGACTGTCATGACCCCGCCGGATCGCACGAAATCCATGACCTTGTAGCCTGCTGGACCCATGATCAGGGCATTCACCTGATGGGTCGGAATGATGAAGCTGTTCGAGGTCGATATGGCAACGGTCAGCGCAAAGACCCCCGGATTGCCCCCTGCGGCAACCGCGATTGAAACCGCAAGGGGCACAAGCAAGACGGTTGCCCCGACATTCGACATTACCAGCGAAAAAGCTGTGGCCAGTATTGCCACCCCAGCCTGAAGCGCCCAAATGGGCCAGCCGTCCAGAATGGTCATGATCTGCTGCGCAATCCATGCGGCCGTCCCGGTATTCTGCACGGCCTGACCAAGTGGAATGAGACAGGCAAGAAGGAAAACGGTGTTCCACCCAACTGCGCGATATGCCTCGTCCACACTCAACACGCGGGTCAGCATCATGCCGGCCGCTCCGGTCAGCAGGCATAGTGACAGCCGGACGTCGGTGAACAGGATCAGCGACAAGGAAATGGCAAAAAAGGCAAGCGCCCAACCGACCTTTTGCGGCCGCAATTCGTCTTGCGGAAAGTCCGTGGTCACAACGACAAAATCCGGATCGCGCTTGATCCGCATCAGGTTGTCCCATCGGGTATGGGCGACCAGCATGTCACCGGCGTGAAATGCTTCAAGGCCGATCTGGGTTGATGCGTGATCATCCGTCTCGACATGGCTGAGCGTTTCTTCCCCGCGATGGATCGCCAGCAATGACATGCCATAGGTCTTGCGGAACAAAAGCTCGCGCGGGCATTTGCCGATCAGCTTGCTGTCCGGGGTCACGACAACTTCTGCGATCCCGGCATTGGTGGGTGCAAACTCTTCGACGAAGATATCCAGTTCGGGCAAAACGGTCAGACCGAACTTCTGCGCGAACTCCTCGACCACCCAGCGACGCCCGATGATGGCCAGCCGGCAAGGTGCGGCAATCTCGGCGGTCAGTACCTGCACCATCGAGGTTTTCCCGCGATAGAATGTCGAGATGATGTAAAGGTGGTTCTCGTGGTTGATATCGGCCAATATCTGCCCCACCAGGGGGCTGTCCTCGGGGACGATGACCTCAAAAACGTCTGCTTTGAGGCCGTAGACCCTTTGCAGATATTCTTGCGTGCCTTGCCCGGTCCCTGTTGCATCAGACGCGCCTTCAGTCGGCAGTACCCAGCGCCCGAGCAAAAGAAAATATGCGATACCCGTCAGGATCAGGGCCATGCCGATTGGAGTGACTGAAAAAAGTCCAAACGGTTCAATTTTCTGCCCTTCGGGCAACCCGTCATTGGCCGTCAGAATGAGGTCATTCAGCAAGATCAGTGGGGAAGAACCGACCATAGTCATGGTGCCGCCCAGAATGGCGCAAAAACCCATCGGCATCAGCAGTCGCGAAAGCGGAATGCCGGACCTTGAGGAAATTCGGCTGACAACCGGTAAAAACAAGGCCGCCGCGCCGACATTCTGCATGAAAGACGAGATCACTCCGACAGTGCCTGACACGATCGGCAAAACCCGGTTCTCGGCTGTGCCGCCGTATTTCAGGATGACGGCGGCCACTTTGTTCATGATGCCGGTCTTGTCCAATCCGGCACCGACAATCATGACCGCGATGATTGAAATAACGGCGTTGGACGCGAACCCGTCGAACAGTCGAGAGACATTTGCCAGGTTCTCCAGCCCGGGCGCATAACTGAGAAGGCCGACGATGACCAAAACCAGTATGGCGGAAAGGTCAATTCTTACGATTTCGGAAACAAACAGGAAAACGGTGAAGGCCAACAGGGCGCAAACCACACCCATCTCGAACGTAAAGGTTACTTGTTCCACAAAGTTCACCGGGAAATTGTATTTTGGTCTTTTGGGAACACTTAACTTATTGCGCCAGCCTTGTCATGAAGTTTCGCCAACTATGGCGGAAACGAAATAAAATTATGCCAGGAGCCCGAGCTTTGAACAAGTTGACACACTGCTTGCTCCAACCAATCGGGCACCGTGCTCTCAATGGTGAAGAATCCGATCCCGCTAACTTTGGGTGGTCGAATAAAGTAACCGGACCGGCATTTCATAGCCTACCTGTCATGAGCGTCTTTCAGGCACTCAAGAAACACGTTCAACCTGCGCCCTTGCGAAGCGCTTTTGCGCACGATTGCGGCCATGCTTGAAATATATTCCGCAGCTTCGCAACGGACTTCCCGGACTTGACCAGCTTCCACGAACGGCTGTGCCTGATGGGTCGGCAAGAAGCCCAGATAGCAACCGGAAAGGATGAGAAGTGCCAACGCTTCTTCGCTTTGGACAAAGGCAGACTTTCTCAGTTTCAGTTTTTGATGGATCGACATGTTGGGTGAGTTAAAGCTCAGGCCCGCGTAGGTGTACTTTCGAAGCTCACTTAACTTGAACTCGGTTTCTGCGCGCTGAAACAGCTCGTGATTCTGGCCGCAAAACAGGCGCATGTCTTCGGTATACAGGGGCGAATAGTTCAACATCGGCGATTGGCGGTGCAAGGGGACGATGCCCAGATTGAATCGACCGTTTATGACACCTTCTTCGATCACGTTGGGCGGTTCGACCGAAATATCGAGCGTGACGCCCGGCGCCCGGTTTCGGAATAGTCGAATTGCCTCGGACATTTCGGCATCCGGGTTGGATGAAGACCGGTCAAAGATTGCAATCTTCAACTTTCCCGCCATTTCGGCGCGAACCTCACCGATAATGTTCTGAAATCTGTCGATTGAGGCAAACAGGCTGTCTGCGGACTTCAGGACATGTTGGCCGTCGGAGGTCAGCGAGAACCCGGCGGGCCCGCGATGGCATAGTTTCAGGTTCAGGCGGGTTTCGAGATCCGAGATGTGTTTGCTGATAGTTGAGCGCCCGATGTTGAGCTCAAACTCGGCGGCGGTGAACCCTCCGCAGGCAACCACGGTACGAAAAATCTGCAGCAAGCGAATGTCCACATCCGAGATGCGCGTAATGGCGAGTTTCTTTGGAATTGAAAGGTTTCCTTTTGTCGAACTTTACGTAGATTACTTTGTATTACCTCAACCGTTTTTGCAACTTATAACTCGCCCACCGGTGACTCCAGTTTGCGCCATACTCACAGGCGTAGGAATGCGATGCCATCGTCACAAATAAGGTGGAGGACTTATGAAACTCATCAAATCATTCTCATCTGTCGCGTTGGCTGCCACGTTTGCCGCCGCGACCTTTGCCGCGCCGGCCATGGCGAAGAACTTCAAGATTGCCGTGGGCGACAGCGGCGGTTCCAGCCAGGAGGCAACCGGCCTTGCCTTCAAGGAAAAACTCGAGGAACTGTCGGGTGGCAATCACACCGCAACTCTGTTTCTGAACGGCCAGCTCGGGTCCGAACAGGACACCGTGAACGAAGCAGCAATCGGCACGCTGGACATGTCGCTGCTGGCGATCAACAACGTCACGCCGTTCTCGCCGACCGTAGGTGTGTTCACGCTGCCCTACGTCATCCTCAGCCTGGAGGACGCCGAAACCCTGACCCAGGGCCCCATTGGCCAGGAACTGACCGAAAACACGATCAATGACGCCGGTGTGCGCATCATTGCCTGGACCTATACAGGTTTCCGCGTTCTGACGAACTCCAAGAAGCCGGTGAAATCGGTTGCGGATCTGGAAGGTCTGGTTATCCGCGTTCCCAAGAACGAGATCATGATCGACACCTATAAGGCGTGGGGCATCAGCCCGACACCGATGGCCTGGTCGGAAACTTTTGCCGGTCTGCAAACCAAGGTTGTTGATGGTCAGGACAACCCCTACACCACGATCAACGCGATGAAGTTCTACGAAGTTCAGGACTATGTGACTGAAATCCGTTACATCTTCTCGATCGAGCCTCTGATCATTTCCGAGCAGGTATTCCAGGGTCTGTCCGCCGAAGATCAGGCCGCCGTACTGGAAGCCGGGCAGTATGCAACCCAGGCCTCGGCCCAATTCCTGCGCGACAAGGAAGCCGAGATCAAAGCACTGCTGGTTGAAAAGGGTATGGAAATCCATGTTCCCGAAAACGACGAGGCAGAGTTCATCGAACTGGCAACCACAGCGGTCTGGCCGAAGTTCTATGAAAGCATCGGTGGTGTTGAAAAGCTGAACGCCGTTCTGGCCGCCATCGGCCGCGACCCCGTTTCGGAATGAAAATAGTATAAAACAAAGGAAAGCGCCTGACTGGCGCTTTCCATTCTGAGGGAGAGGGACCGATGAAAAACTTCTGGGGAATAGTCGACAACATAGAAAGCTACATCTGTCGGTTTCTTCTGGCAGTCTTTGTATGTCTTTTGTTTTTGCAGGTGGTCGTAAGGACAGTATTCAACTTTTCTTTCTCGTGGGTTGAAGAGCTGTCCGTCTACATGTTCGTTTGGTTCGTGTTTTTCGGCGCCAGCTATGCGGCCAAGATGGGTGCGCATAACCGCGTCACGTTTCAGTTCAAGTTTCTGCCCCCTCGCGCGATCAAATATATCGAGGCTTTCGCGGATCTGTTCTGGATCTGCTTCAATGTCTACTTCGTCTACCTGGCGATCGACTTCATCTTCAACCGCATGAACCGGTTCCAGTCCTCCCAGACCCTGGGGTTCCACCTAAGCTGGGTCTACATCGTTTTGCCGATCACCTTCACCCTGATGACCATTCGTATCCTTCAGGTGAACTACAAGAAAATCATTCTGGACGAAGATCTGCGTGATCCTGACGCGATCGATCTGGAAGAAGTCCGCGCAGACCTGGGCGCTGACGTGGACCACACTGACATTGGGGAGGCAAAATAATGGGCAGTGAAATCGTATATATCCTGTTCGGCGGCTTCCTGTTGCTGTTGTTCATCGGCGCGCCGATAACGGTCGCGCTTGGCGTTTCGACGATGATCACCTTTCTCGTCCTGGACGAGAATCCGATCAAATTTGTCCAGATTGCGTTCACGTCCGTGGGTTCATTCCCGCTCATGGCCCTGCCGGCGTTTATTCTGGCGGGCGCATTAATGGAAGCCTCGGGCCTGTCACGGCGACTGATCAATGTTGCCGAAAGCTTTGCTGGTCCCTTCACCGGCGGTATGTCGGCGGCAACAGTTTTTGCCTGCCTGTTCTTCGGCGCGATTTCGGGTTCAGGCCCGGCGACAACTGCCGCCGTCGGCATGCTGATGATCCCGGCCATGATAGATCGGGGATACGGACGCAACTATGCTTCGGCGATCACTGCATCGTCCGGAGGGCTGGGGATTGTCATTCCGCCGTCCATCCCGCTGATCATCTTCGGCATTGCCGCGCTCGGCATGCCAGCCCCGCCAGAAGCTGTTGCCGAACATGGCACCTTCCAGACCGTGTCCATCCCGAAACTGTTCATCGCCGGTTTCATGCCCGCCTTCGTGATCGCCGGCAGCCTTTTGCTGATGAACTACATCCTGGCCAAAAAGAGCGGCTACAAGGGTACGACCGAGGGCTGGTCCATGCGTCATATCTGGTGCGAAATGTATCGCGGCTTCTGGGCCCTGATGGCCCCGGTGGTGATCCTGGGCGGCATCTATTCGGGCTTTTTCACCCCGACCGAGGCGGCGATCGTCGCGATCTTCTACACACTGGTTGTGGGCGCATTCATCTACCGCGAACTCAGCTGGGAAAAGCTATTCACCTCGCTTGAAACCACCACATGGCTGACGGGGCGCGTGTTGCTGATCATGTTCACAGCAACGGTGTTTGGCCGGCTTCTGGTCGAAAACCAGATCCCTGCACTGATCGCCGAAGGCATGCTTTCCGTCACAAGCAACATCTATGTGATCTGGACGCTGGTCATCCTGTTCCTGCTGTTCGTTGGCATGTTCATGGAAACGCTGGCAACCATTCTTATCCTGGTTCCGGTGATGCTGCCTGTGGCCTACAGCGTCGGCATCGACCCAATCCACTTTGGTGTCGTGATGGTGTGTACGCTGGGGATCGGTTTCCAAACCCCGCCATTGGGCGAAAACCTTTTCATCGCATCCGGTATATCCAATATATCAATCGAGAAGATTTCCGTTGCAGCGCTGCCCTTTGCCTTCATCAATACGGTCGCCATCTTCATCATAGCGTTCTTTCCCGAAATCTCGCTATGGCTGCCGCGGGCGCTTGGGTATTGAGTGCGGACAGAAAGGAACTGAACCATGTTACCTCAGATCAAAGACATCCTGTTCGCAACGGATTTGTCCGAAAACGCCAACAATGCGTTGCGCCATGCCCTGAGCATGGCGCGCGCCCATGGGGCGAAAGTCCATGTTTTGCACGTGACCGAGCCTCTGACACAGGACGCCATCGTGACGATGCGAATGTTCATTCAGGATGATGCATCGCGCAAAAAAGCGATCCGGGACCGCCACGCTTCGGTGAAGGAACTGCTGAAAGAGAACCAGCAGAAGTTCGTGAAAACCCTGACCGAAGAAGGAAAGGAGGCTTACGCGTCTGTCGCCTCGGTGGAGCTGGTTGACGGGCATCCCGCCGAGTCCATCCTGCAGCGCGCGCGCGAGCTGGATTGCGGCCTGATTGTCATGGGCACGCACGAGCAGGGCACCGGACACACCTTCATCGGGACGGTCGTCAAACGGGTGCTGAGACGCTCGACAATTCCAACGATGGTGGTGCCCAACATCACCTGATAGGGGTGTTCAGACTCATCTTGAAGACCTCAGAATCTTCTTTTCACAGCGGTTGGGTTGAGGTTCTTCCGATGGTACGCGAAGGCCCCTAGGGCTCTTGCGGGGTGATCGTGTCACAAGCCCGCGAACAGGTCTTTGAATTGCGCGCGTAGCGCGTTCTTCTGAACTTTGCCCATCGTATTGCGCGGCAACTCATCCAGTTGGATCAGTTTTCGTGGGTGTTTGTAGCGGGCCAGACCGCTGCTGATCGCGGCCTGTATCGCTTCCAGATCGGGGTGCGCGTCCGGTTCCGCAACAATCACACCGACCACGGTTTCACCGAAATCCGGGTGCGGCACGCCGATGACTGCGCTTTCCAGAACACCCGGCTGGTCGTCCAGCGCCAGTTCAACCTCTTTTGGATAGACGTTGTAGCCTCCCGAAATGATCAGATCCTTGTTGCGCCCGACAATGTGGACATAACCGTCTTCGTCTATCCGCCCCAGATCGCCGGTGATGAAGAAACCATCCTCTCGCAACTCGGCGGCAGTTTTTTCCGGCATCTGCCAGTATCCGCAAAACACGTTGGGGCCGCGCACCTCGATCACGCCGATCTCGCCCTGGGGCAACGGACTGCCTTCTGCGTCGCATACCTTAAGCTCGACCCCCGGAAGTGGGAATCCCACCGTCCCGGCCCGCCGTTCACCGTCATAAGGGTTGGACGTGTTCATGCTGGTTTCAGTCATGCCATAGCGTTCGAGAATGCGATGGCCCGTGCGGTTCTCGAACTGAACATGTGTATCGGCAAGCAGCGGGGCCGAGCCTGAGATGAACAGGCGCATATGTGCGGTCAATTCCTTGGTGAAACGCGCGTCATTCAGCAGTCGCGTGTAGAAAGTCGGAACACCCATCATCGCCGTGGTCGTCGGCATCAGTGTGATGATGTTGTCCAGATCGAACTTGGGCAGGAACACCATACGGCTGCCAGCGATCAGAGAGACATTGGTCGCCACGAACAACCCGTGAGCGTGAAAGATCGGCAGCGCGTGCATCAACACATCGTCAGACGAGAACCGCCATTCCTTTGCCAGCGTCCGGGCATTGGACAGCAGGTTGTTCTGCGTCAGCATGGCCCCCTTGGACCGGCCAGTTGTGCCGGAGGTGTAAAGAAAGACCGCCAGGTCGTCTCCTGTACGATCCACAGTTGCAAAGCTGTTCGGCATGGCGGCGGCCTGTTCCATCAATGTGCCACCGCCATCGGCATTGAGGGTTAAAACGCTGGCCCCCATCGGAGTACTGACAGACTTCAGTTGGTCCTCGTTCTGTTCGTCACATACGACCAGAGATGCGCCGCTGTTTTCGATGAAATAGGTCAGTTCCTCGACCGTGTAGGCCGTATTGAGTGGCAAAAACACCAACCCGGCCTGAACACAGGCTGCGTAAAGGGCAAGCGCCTCGGGCGTTTTTTCGACCTGCACCGCGACCCGATCACCGGGTTGCAACCCCATCCGCGCAGTGACATTCGCGATCTGCGCTGCTGTATTCAGAAAGTGGCGATAAGAGATCACCCTGCCATCCGCGAGATGCAGGAACGGTGTGTCTTTGTCCGCATGAATTCCGAACAGGCTGTCATAGAGTGGGTTTGCCAAGAAACTGACCTTTGTATTCGCGATGCAAGAGACCTACCGGCTGAGAATTTCTAGCTCAACGAAAATAGTGGAGCAGCGCGGGATTTTGGGCCGCGTTTCAGGTGGGCTCACGTGTCATCAGGGACAGAACCATAAGAAGCCGTAAGGCAGGCATTCAACAGTGGAAATGAAGTTGTTCGACGGCCCGCAACTGTTCCGACGGTGGCCATTTGTCGAAGTATCGGGACACGTTCGACAAGAAAGACAGATCGATTGACGATATCCCCCGGGGGAGGATAAGGTTCGCCACATGACACACATCCACTCAACCCATCCGGCAATCATTGCACGACTGAAAAGGGCCGAAGGGCATCTGTCCAAAGTGGTTTCGATGCTGGAGCTGCAGCAACCTTGTTCCGACATCGCCCAACAATTGCACGCGGTCGAGAAAGCGATCACAAACGCCAAACGGGCTTTGATCCATGATCATATCGATCATTGTCTGACGGGTGGCGACGATCCGGAAGGAGCCGTGGAAGAGTTGAAAACAATCAGCAAGTACCTGTAATCCGATGCTTTCAGTTCTTAGAAATCGCACCTATCGCCATCTTTTCTTCGCCCAGATCGTGGCGCTTTCGGGCACAGGTCTGGCCACTGTTGCACTTGGCTTGCTTGCATTCCAGCTGGCAGGGGATTCGGCGGCGCTGGTGTTGGGAACCGCACTGACCATCAAAATGGTGGCCTATGTCACGATCGCTCCGATTGCGGCGGCATTTGCCGAGCGCGTCGATCGGAGACGAATGCTGGTGGTCCTCGACCTGATCCGGGCCGCGGTTGCCATGACCCTTCCATTTGTATCAGAGGTCTGGCAGGTCTACGTTCTGATCTTTGTCCTGCAATCGGCATCGGCCGGGTTCACACCCGCCTTTCAGGCCACGATCCCCGACGTTCTTCCTGATGAACGAGACTATACCAAGGCGCTGTCGCTGTCCCGTCTTGCGTTTGACATGGAAAGCCTGCTGAGCCCGATGCTCGCCGCGGCGCTGCTGACCGTGATGAGCTTTGACAACCTGTTCTGGGGCACCGGAATCGGGTTTGTCGCTTCGGCGCTTCTGGTTGTCTCGGTGCTTCTGCCGTCGCCAAAGCCGGCAAAGCCGCGCGGCATTTACGATCGGACAACGCGCGGGATGCGGCTATATCTCAGAACGCCGCGCCTGCGCGGCTTGCTGGCGCTGAACTGGGTCGCCTCGGCCACCGGCGCGATGGTCATCGTCAACACTGTTGTCATCGTGCGTGGGGATCTGGGCCTGTCGGAAAGCGCTGTCGCGGTTGTCTTGGCGGCGTTCGGGGCAGGTTCCATGCTGACCGCATTGACCCTTCCGCGCCTGCTGAACAGCGTGCCCGACCGAAAGGTGATGCTGTCAGGGGCGGTGCTAAGCAATCTGACCCTGTTCACGTTGGCGCTGACATCATTGGCAACGCCGCTGTCCCAAACCGCTCTGATGGTCGGCTGGCTTCTGGTTGGTGCGGGATATTCCGCAATACTGACACCGACAGGGCGGCTGCTTACAAGGTCAGCACATCCTGAAGACCGCCCGGCAATCTTTGCAGCCCAATTCACATTGTCCCACGCCTGCTGGTTGGTATTTTACCCTGCGTCGGGCTGGCTGATCACCGTGTTCGGCACCGTTGTCGCCATGATCTCACTGTCTGCTCTGGCTTTGTTCGGCCTTCTGGCGGCCGTGCGACTATGGCCGGCCGATGACGGCCGACCTGTCCGTCACGACCACCCGGATTTGCCGCAGGATCACCCACATCTACAGGGCGATGAGCCTCATCAGCACGTGATCATTATTGATGATCTGCATCCGAGGGCTGATGGGCAGACAAAGGCAAAAACCGCCCTATAACCTGTTGGCGTCCCCAGAAGGCATTCATTTTATTGCAATCCCTCCGAAAGACATTTCCGGAGTTTTGGATTTTTTTGTTGCAAATTGATACTAACCAGCGGAACCATGCTCAGAACACGTAGTCCAGGGTTTTCGAGATGCCGCCATTCGCCATTGACGGGCACAATGACGTTTTAAGCAAAATTGCCGGTTCGAATGCCTCGGATCCTCTTGCGCTTTTTTGTTCCGGAAACGGGGACTGGCATCTTGATCGTCCAAGAATGAAGGCCGGCGGATTGCTGGGCGGTTTCTTCGCCATTTGGGGGCCATCCGAAAACGATACGATCGACTATGATGGCCTGATGGCCGGAGCGACCTATGACGTGCCGTTGCCACCCGAATTGCCACAAGATGCGGCGATGAGACGATCGGTTGCATTGGCAAGCAGTCTTGTTCAGCTTGAGCAACGCGGGGCGCTGCGCATTTGCAAGAACGCGGCGGAGTTGCGCCTAACCTGCGAGTCCGGCGAAATCGGCGCAATCATGCATATGGAAGGGGCCGAGGCGATTGATCCGGACCTGAAAGCGCTCGATCTGTTCTATGCGGCTGGCCTCAGGTCGCTTGGCCCGGTCTGGAGCCGCAACAACATCTTTTGCGACGGCGTTCCGTTCTGCTTTCCCGGATCACCTGATACCGGTGGTGGACTGACCGAAGCGGGAAGGTCGCTGGTCGCACGGTGCAACACGCTTGGTGTTCTTGTGGACCTGTCGCATATCACCGAAGCGGGGTTTTGGGATGTCGCCGAAACGTCGGATGCGCCGCTGGTGGCCACACATTCCTGTGCCCATGCCATTTGCGCAAATTCCAGGAACCTGACCGACGCGCAAATGCGCGCAATTGGCGAAAAGGGCGGTGTCGTGGGGATAAATTACGCGGCCCAGTTCCTGCGCGCAGACGGTCGTCGCGACCCGGATGTGCCGTTGGATCAGGTTCTGGCCCATATCGATCATATGATCAACGTCATGGGCGAAGACACTGTGGCCCTGGGCTCGGACTATGACGGGGCGACGGTGCCCAATGCCCTCGACGGCGCAGAAAAGCTGCCTGCATTGCTGAATGCGATGGAGGTCCATGGATACACACAAGATCGGATCACGAAGATAGCCAACGGAAACTGGCTGCGCGTGCTGACCGACACCTGGGGCGGGTAGACCCGAGCATAATCAACAGGGAGTTAGACTATGAAGTTATTTTCCAAACTTGTCGGCACCGCAGCTTTTGCGGCGACACTGGCTGTGGGTGCACCGGCCGCGTTTGCCGAAACGCCGCCCAACATGCTGGTCATGGCGATGCGTATCGATGACATCACGACAGCCGATCCGGCACAGTCGTTTGAATTCACCGGCATGGAGATGACGCGCAACATTTATGGCAAGCTGGTCAATTACGATCCGCTTGATCTGGACGCCGGGTATCAGCCGGATCTTGCGACCAAATGGGACGTGTCCGAGGACGGAAAGACGATCACCTTCACGATGCGCGAGGGCGTCAAGTTCCACTCCGGCAACCCGGTGACGGCGGAAGATGCGGCGTACTCGCTGCGCCGTGTCATCAAGCTGAACAAGACACCGGCCTTCATCCTCACTCAGTTCGGTTTCACCCCTGAAAACGTTGATCAGATGATCCGCGTGGAAGATGGCAAGCTGCTGATTACCACGGACAAGAAATACGCGACATCCTTTGTGCTGAACTGCCTGACAGCCGGTGTCGGCGCCATCGTCGATATGAAGACCGTCGAAGCCAACGCCGTGGATGGCGACATGGGCAACACCTGGCTGGCGACAAACTCGGCGGGTTCCGGTCCCTACATGCTGACAGGCTGGAAACCGAATGAGAGCTATTCGCTGCAGTCCAACCCTGATTACTATGGCGGTGCCCCTGCCATGGAACGCGTCATCACCCGCCATGTGCAGGAAAGCGCGTCGCAGCGGCTGTTGCTGGAGGCAGGCGATATCGACATCGCACGCAACCTGAACCCTGAAGACATGGCCGCGGTCGAGTCGAACGCCGATCTGGACATGTACGCGGCCCTGAGCGGTCAGATCATGTATTTCTCGCTGAGCCAGAAACACCCCGAACTGTCGAACCCAAAGGTCATGGAGGCCATAAAGTACCTGATCGATTATGAAGCGATGGCCGATAGTTTCCTCAAGGGTGACTGGGCGGTTCACCAGAACTTCCTGCCGGCAACCTACATGGGATCGGTCGACGACAATCCGTTCAGCTATGATCCGGAAAAAGCCAAGGCGTTGCTGGCCGAGGCCGGTGTTTCCGGGTTTGAGTTCGAAGTCGGTGTGCGCGAGGCGCAGGAACGTATCGAGATCGCACAGTCCATCCAGAACACGCTGGCCGAGGCCGGGATCACCATGAAGATCACTGTTGGGACCGCCAAGCAGGTGCTGACCCGGTATCGCGCCCGTGAACTGGACGCCTATCTTGGCGCTTGGGGGCCGGATTACCCCGATCCGCAGACCAATGCCGGAACCTTTGCCTGGAATCCTGACAATTCGGACGAAGCAAAGGCCACCGGGATTCTTGCTTGGCGCAATTCCTGGAACCCCGGAGAACTGACGGCAATGACCGATGCGGCCAAGATTGAACCCGACACGGCAAAACGGGCCGAGATGTACGAGGAAATCCAGGCCATATTCCGCCAGACTTCGCCCTTTGCAATCATGTTCCAAAGGACTGAGAGATCCGGGATCGGCGGCAACGTCACCAACTGGAACCTTGGCGGTGCGGTGTCCGAAGCCGGTTACTTTGTCGTAACCAAGTAATGAGCGACATGACAAATTCCGAGAGGCGCGGGCTCGCGCCTCTCATTCACGTCTTAAAAACAACCGTTCTGACGATCGGATCGATTCTGGTGACGATGCTGGGATTGTTATTTGTGACCTTCATCATCGGAAGGGTGATGCCGGTCGACCCGGTGATAGCGATAGTGGGTGAACGCGCCACGCAGGAAGTTTATCAGGAAACCTATGAAATGCTCGGGCTGGATAAGCCTCTGCTTGTCCAGTTCTGGTATTACCTTTCCGATGTCGCCCGGCTGGATTTTGGAATTTCCTACCTCAACGCGCGCCCAGTGATTGAAGATATCAAGCGGGTTTTTCCCGCAACACTGGAATTGGCCACCCTGGGTGTTCTGGCGGGTATTCTGGTCGGCGTGCCGCTAGGCATTGTCGCGGCCGTCAACCGGGGTAGCTGGATCGATCAGATTGCCCGCATCATCGCGTTGGTGGGATACTCAATGCCGATCTTCTGGCTGGGCCTGATGGGATTGATGATATTCTACGGCAAGTTGCGATGGGTCGGTGGCCCGGGGCGCCTGGATATCTTCTACGAGGACATCGTGCCGACGCGTACGGGTATGATCCTTGTCGACAGCCTGATTGCCGGCGACATGACGGTCTTCTGGAATGCCGTCAGCCATATTATCCTGCCCGCGCTGCTGCTGGGCTATTATTCGCTGGCCTATATCAGCCGCATGACTCGCAGTTTCATGCTGGAGCAACTCAGCGCAGAATACATCCTGACCGCCCGTGTAAAAGGATTGCCCGAACGTATCGTTATCTGGCGTCACGCCTTCCGCAATATCCGTGTGCAGCTGATCACCGTCATAGCCCTGTCTTATGCCGGTTTGCTGGAAGGGTCCGTGCTGACCGAGATCATCTTCAGTTGGCCCGGTATCGGCAGCTATATCACCACGGCGCTTCTGAGTGCGGACATGAATGCCGTTCTGGGTGGAACCGTGGTTGTCGGTTTCTGCTTCATATTGCTGAACGTCACAAGCGATCTGCTTTACAAAGTTCTGGACCCGAGGGCCAAATGACCACTCAAACGCTACGACAATGGCTTCTCTCGGAAGAACCGGAAAGCAGGGTACAGGCCCGCCTCGCCTCCATATACAACGGATGGCTCACGTTGCGCGGCAATGTCATGGCCATGATCGGTTTGGTCATCATTGTGGCCCTGGTCCTGACCGCCCTGTTCGCGCCACTTCTGGCACCGCATGATCCGTATGTTCAGGACCTTGGCAAACGTCTGCTTCCGCTTGGGACAGAAGGACATCTGCTGGGGACGGACAGCCTCGGGCGCGATATCCTCAGCCGCCTGATTTTCGGTGCGAGAATAACGCTTTACATCGTGGCACTTGTCGCTCTTATAGCGCCGGTTCTAGGGCTTCTGGTTGGCACCGTGGCAGGATATGTCGGCGGAATCGCCGACCTTGTCCTGATGCGGATTACCGATATATTTCTGGCTTTTCCCCGGCTGGTTCTGGCACTGGCCTTTGTGGCCGGTCTGGGCGCGGGGATCGAAAACGCAGTTCTTGCAATATCGCTCACTGCCTGGCCGCCCTATGCACGGTTGGCTCGGGCCGAGACGCTGACGATCAGATCGCAGGACTATATCAGCGCCATTAGGCTGCAAGGGGCCGGTCCGTTCCGGATCATCACGCGCCACATCTGGCCGTTGTGCATCAGTTCACTCATCGTTCGGGTCACGCTGGATATGGCAGGGATCATTCTTGCGGCGGCCGGTCTTGGATTTCTGGGTCTCGGCGCGCAACCGCCCAGCCCGGAATGGGGTGCGATGATTTCTGAGGGGCGCCGTTTCATCCTGGATCACTGGTGGGTCGCCACCATGCCGGGGCTGGCGATATTCATCGTATCGCTCGCCTTCAATCTGCTGGGCGACGGATTGCGTGACATTCTTGACCCCAAACAAGGGGGCCAGGGATGAGCGAACAATTGCTGGACGTGCAGAACCTCTGGGTTCGGTTTCCGTCCCGCAGGGGCGTGTTCGACGCAGTGCGCGGGGTCAGTTTCAGCCTTGGGCGGGAAAGACTGGGGATCGTCGGCGAAAGCGGGTCCGGGAAGTCCATGACTGGGCGGGCAATCCTGCGCCTGGTGCGCAGCCCGGGTCTTGTCGAGGCGGACCATATCAAGCTGCACGACATTGACCTGCTGAGGTTGTCCGAACCCAAGATGCGCGCTGTTCGCGGTAG
Organism: Ruegeria sp. AN11; assembly: GCF_056536005.1. NCBI lineage: Bacteria > Pseudomonadati > Pseudomonadota > Alphaproteobacteria > Rhodobacterales > Roseobacteraceae > Ruegeria > Ruegeria sp. AN11. The sequence continues at coordinate 660,657 of NZ_JBQFJD010000002.1, forward strand.
CAAGATTTCAATGGTCATGCAGGATCCCAAGTTCAGCCTGAACCCCGTAATGACCATCGGTGCGCAGATGATCGAGGCATATCGCCAATCCACTGGCGCCGGCCATTCCACTGCCCGAACGCGCAGTCTGGAAATGCTGGACGCCGTTGCAATCCGAGACCCGGAAAGGGTACTGCGCGCTTATCCGCATGAGATGTCCGGCGGCATGGGGCAAAGGATCATGATCGCCATGATGCTGGCCGCAAATCCCGAGATCCTGATTGCCGACGAACCGACGAGCGCGCTGGATGTTTCGGTCCAGCGTCAGGTGTTGAATATCATGGACGATCTGGTGCGCGAGCGTGGAATGGGGCTGATCTTTATCAGTCACGACCTGAACCTGGTGGCGGAATTCTGCGACCGGGTGCTGATCATGTTTGCGGGGCGCATTGTCGAAGTCTGTGATGCCGACAAGCTGTCTGAGGCCAAACACCCATATACTCAGGGACTTCTGAATGCCTTGCCCCGTCTGGATGAGCCGCATGAAAGGCTTGCGGTTCTGAACAGGGACGAAGCCTGGGCCGATGCGCCTTCGGTCAGCGGACAGGTCAAGCCATGAGCATGATCGACTTACACAATCTGAACGTCTGGTTCGGAACGGGAAGGGATCGGGTGGACGCCGTGCGCAGCGCCTCGCTTTCTGTTGCTCAGGGGCAGAGCCTGGGCCTTGTCGGCGAAAGCGGTTCGGGCAAGTCAACAATATTACGGGCGCTGTCAGGCCTTGTACCCGGCTGGTCCGGTGGCATGCATGTCAACGGTGCAGAACTGGGCCGACATCGCTCGCGCGAGTTCTATCAGACGGTTCAAATGGTCTTTCAGGACCCCTATGCCTCGCTTCACCCCCGCCAGACCGTCGATCAGGTTCTCTCTGAAACCCTGCGTCTGCACGGCATGACCGACATTGACCGCCGGATCGAGGATCTTCTGGCCAATGTGGATCTGGGCCACAGGTTTCGTTTTCGGTATCCGCATCAGCTGTCAGGCGGCCAACGCCAAAGGGTTGCAATTGCACGGGCGCTTGCGGCCGAGCCGGATGTGCTTTTGCTGGACGAGCCGACCAGCGCGCTGGACGTTTCAATTCAGGCCGAGATTCTCAACCTGTTGACGGACATACGCGCCGAGCGATCCCTGACATATCTTATGGTCAGCCATGACCTGGCGGTTGTCGGGCATTTGTGTGACCACATTGCCGTGATGAATGCTGGCCAGATCGTCGAGCATCTGAGCGTCGAGCAACTGCGAAGCAGATCTGCCCATCATGCCTATACCCAGCAATTGATTGCCAATTCCTACATCTAGGCCATCTGTCTTGTTCGGTCCGGGCACAAAGGTGACTTAGACCGGTTTTCGTGCGACGATCCAGACTGAATGATAGGTCAAGGGTACGCCGGCGTCGGTCCCGAACCGGCGGGTGTAATCTGTTGAAAACCGCAACAGATCGGATTTGGTCCAGAACTGTTTGGCCCGCCCGTTGACCCCGGTTTGGCGCAGATGTTTAAGCGCAAGACGCGGTGACGCGAAGTGCAGTTGCTGCACATGCTCGCCCGATGTCACAAGTTCCATTTCAGTTTGGACTGAAGCAACCAGATCCTCGGAACGGCACAAACCCGGTGCCCCTGCAGACGAGCCGATTTGAGCGAGCTCATGATACTGCTTTGGGCCAAAGCCCGAGACTGCAAGCCAACCACCCGGCGCAAGCGCGTCTGCGGCTCTGCGCAAAAGTGCAGCCGGATCCGCCAGCCACTGGATCATTGAGGCAGAGGTGATCAGATCAGGCCGGTCGGGCCAGTCCACCTGCAGCGCGTCGCCGCACAGGAACGTGGCGGCGGCCGTTTGTGCAGTCATCCCGGCTTCGGGCGCCAGATCGTTGAGGATCAGGTCTCCAATGACAAATGCATCGCGCAGCTTCTGTGTCAAAAGTCCGGTACCGCAGCCAAGTTCCAGGACTGAGGAAAAGTTACCCGGCGCGCCGCAATCGCGCAGGTCCGTTACCAGTCGCTCCGCGATCCGCCCCTGAGGACCCGCGGCCTGGTGATAGGTGTCAAAGCTACGGCTGAAGCTGCGCTGAACCCGGTCTGTCAAATGCGCCATCATGTGATCCACTCCGCCCAGCTTTGCCCGGCCCGAAACGGAACATGTGGCCTCGAGACGGGGCGCACAGCCTTACCTTGTTGCGCCCATGCGGCCTTTTGGGCGCCGGTCGGGATGATCCGGTCCTTTTCGGGTATCCAGACGCGATCAAAGACACGTTCCGGGGCTGGACCCCGATCAATGATGCAATGCAGCTCAGCCTGCGCGGCCTCGATGTTCAGGGCAGGAGCGGGGCCTTGCAAACCGGCGCGACGGCAAAATTTCGAAAAACTGTCTGCCGTAAGGCCATCGGCTGTCGCGCGTATCATTTGGGGCGCTATTCCGGTTTCCGCATCCGCTGGCGACAGCGTTCCACTGACGGCGACAAGACGCGCGGGTGAAAAGCCAGTCATTGCCATCCAATGCGCGGCGGACGCGACACCGAAAGAAAAAGCAATCAGATCAACGCGGTCATATTGCGCGAGTTCGGGCAGGGCATCATCCAAGTGACGGTAGTCATCCACCAGCAGGACATCGTCCTGTCCCGTCAGTTCTGCAAACGGGGCCGCACCCAGCGCCCAGCCACCAAAAACAAGGATTAGTGACGACTGTTCCGACCGGGATAACCATTGACGTTTCATTACGATTCCCTGGCCAACGCCACCATCGCAGCGGTGACTTTGCTCAACTCGTCCGGTGAGATGATGTAGGGTGGCATGCAATAGATATTCCGCGCAAACGGGCGCAGCCAAACACCGGTTTCCGGCGCCTTCCTGTGCGCGACAGAGGGATCAACCAAATTCTCCATCTCGATGACGCCGATCGCACCCAGAACCCGGACATCCGCCACTCCGGGCAAATTCCGCGCGGGGGCAAGTTCATGTGCCATCTGCTGTGCGATTGCGTGCACCTCGGCGCGCCAGTCGCGCCGGGACAGTTGGTCAAGGCTGGCGGCACCGGCGGCACAGGCCAGCGGATTGGCCATATAGGTGGGGCCGTGCATCAGCACACTGGCTTCGCTTTCACCGATCCCACGAGCCACAGGTTCAGTGGCGACCGTGGCCGCCAGAGTGATATGACCACCTGTCAGCGCTTTACCAAGACAAAGAATGTCCGGCACGACGTCAGCCAGATGCATCGCAAACAATTCGCCGGTGCGGCCGAAGCCCGTGGCGATTTCGTCGAAAATCAACAAAACCCCGTATGCATCGCACAGCGCCCGCGCGCGCTTTAGCCAGATCGGGTGATAAAAATACATGCCGCCCGCGCCCTGAACCACCGGTTCCAGGATCAGTGCGGCAATTCGATTGCCTTTGGTTTCCAGCAACTCCTCAAGCGCGCCAAGGCCATTGAGGACCGTGTCGTCAGACCAGTCCTGATCCAAAGTGATCTGTGGGCGGGGCAAAAAATGCTGTATCGACAATGCGCCCCGAAACAGCCCGTGCATACCGTTGACGGGGTCGCAAACGCTCATCGCCTTCCAGGTGTCGCCATGGTAACCGCCGCGAATGGTGGCGAATTCCGTGCGCTCGGAACGACCCACGGCCATCTGATATTGCACAGCCATTTTCAGGGCGACTTCGATCGCGACCGAACCGCTGTCGCTGAAAAAAATGCGGTCCAGACCATCCGGCAACAGGCTGATCAGCCTGCGGCCCAGTTCCACGGCGGGTTCATGGGTCAGGCCGCCAAACATGACATGCGGCATTCGCGCCAGCTGATCCTGCATTGCGCTGATAATGGCAGGGTGCCGATGTCCGTGAACTGCGCACCACCATGACGACATGGCATCGATCATCTGTGTGCCGTCTTCCCGAGAAAGCCAGACGCCCTCGGCCCCGGTGATGAGGTGCATCGGGCCGGGGTTCAACACATTGGTGTAGGGATGCCAAAGATGGCGTGCGTCGAATTCCAGTGGGGTCACAGAACGCTCCGGATAGCGTTGACATCGATGGCTTCAAACGCCGCTGACAGCGTGTCGTGTGACAGATCGTCGATTAGCGGCAGCCGGCCCAGATGGCGGACGTTACACATTTCGACGATAGTTTGTTCTACTTCGGGTTCTGCATCGCCGACAAAGGCCACGCCAACCACGGTGCAGCCCGCGTTGCGCAGCGCCATCAGGGACAGGGTCGTATGGTTTATCGTTCCAAGCGCGGTACGCGCGACAAGCACCACCGGCGCCTGCCAGTGGGTGAACAGGTCCAGAAAGAAATGCCTGCGGTTTAGCGGCACCATGACACCGCCTGCGCCCTCAACAACCAACGGGCCGTCAACCTCCGGCAGCGCAAGCTGCGACAGGTCGATTTCGACACCCATATCCGCGGCGGACAGGTGCGGGGATGCAGGCATGTTCAACCGATAGGCTTCCGGCAGCACTTCAGCCCCCGAGAGAGTTGCAACGATTTCGCTGTCGGTTGCATCCTCCAACCCGGATTGAACTGGTTTCCAATAGCTGGCGCCAAGCGCCGCCGTCAGGCCTGCGGCGAAGACCGTTTTGCCGACGCCGGTGTCGGTTCCTGTCACGATGACAGCGCTCATGCCGCTTTCCTCTGGTAACGGTTCAGTGTTTCGAACAGGGCGCTGATTTCCGCCTTGCTGACATTGCCGGTGATAGAGATACGCAATCTCGAAGTGCCGCGCGGCACGGTCGGCGGTCGAATACCGCGCACATCGAATCCGTTTTCTGCGAGCGTGGCCGCCATTTCCATTGTTCGCCCGTCATCCCCCAGAATGACGGGTATGATCTGGCTGTTCAGAACGTCGTTCGGCACGCCAAAACGCCGTGCTTCTGCATGGGCATGCCGCAGACGTTCCTGCGCCGCATCAATCAGCGAGCTATCCGCCTTCAGCACGCTGATCATTGCCCGCACCAGCGCTGCGTTAAAGGGGGAGGGGGCGGTTGCAAAGATGAAAGGGCGCGAGCGGTTGATCAGGGCGTCGATCATCACCCTTGATCCGCAAATCAACCCGCCGGCAACACCAAGCCCTTTGCCACAGGTGTGCAGCGTCAGCAGTTCCGCGTTCAAGCCATGCGCCAGCCCTTTGCCCTGCGGGCCGAATACGCCTGTGGCATGGGCTTCGTCCACAACAAGGATCGCGTCATTGGCGCGGGCCAGCTCCGAGAGCTCTGCCAGAGGCGCAAAATCGCCTTCCATGGAATAGATGCTTTCAACGGCAATCCAGATCTGACCGGAGCCTCCGGCCGAATGCCACTCGGCGATGACACGCCGCGCATCGGCGACATCGTTATGTGCGAACTCCAGAGTCGTGGCGCGGCCCATGCGCATGCCTTCATGCGCGCTGGCATGAATCAATGCATCATAGAGAACCAGATCTTCTGCGGCGGGCAGAGTGGAAAAGATCGCCTGATTGGCCTGAAACCCACCGCCCATGAACAAGGCGGATTCGGCCTGGAAGAAGGCGGCGGCTTCCTGTTCCAGCGCTTCATGCTCAGGGTGATTGCCCCGCAACAGGCGCGACCCGCCGGACCCCAGCGGAACTCCGCGATCCAGCGCGTCTTGCGCCGCCACCTTCAGCATTGGAGACTGCGCCAGCCCCAGATAGTCATTGGAGGCGAAATCCAGGCCGCAACGAGGTGCGAGCACCCTATAGCGGTGCCGGTTGTTCAGAACATCCAGCATGGATTTCAGGCGGTCCAATGCCTTCATTCAGCCGCTTCCACGCAGCTCTGCCCAGCCACGGTTTCGACCTGCAAACCGAGTTTGGCAAACAGGATTGCGTCAGTATCTTCCTCGGGGTTTTCAGCGGTCAGCAGGGTTTCGCCCACAAAGATCGAGTTTGCTCCGGCCAGGAAACACATCGCCTGCATCTCATCGCTCATCTCACTGCGGCCAGCGGACAGACGCACGTAGGATTTTGGCATCATGATGCGGGCGGTTGCAATTGCGCGTACAAAGTCGATCGGGTCGATTGGCTTGGCATCGGCCAGCGGTGTGTCTTCCTGTGGCATCAGCATGTTGATCGGCACGGAATCGGGCGCCGGGGACATGTTGGCCAGCGTTACCAGCATATCGACGCGATCCTGAATTTCCTCGCCCATGCCAAGGATGCCACCCGAGCAGACCTTGATTCCGGCTTCCTGAACCCGGTTCATCGTGTCGATCCGGTCCGCGAAAGTGCGGGTTGTGATTACTTCGGAGTAGTACCGTTCGGACGTGTCGATATTGTGGTTGTAATAGTCCAGACCGGCATCCCGCAAACGGACGACCTGGTTGTCGTCCAGCATGCCGAGCGTCATGCATGTTTCCATGCCAAGGTCGCGCACACCCTCTACCATGGCCACAAGCGCGTCCATGTCTCGTTCCTTGGGCTCGCGCCAGGCGGCTCCCATGCAGAACCGAGTCGCGCCGCCATCCTTTGCCTTGCGCGCCTCGTTCAGAACGCGCTGAACCTCAATCAGTTTTGACGCCGACAGCTTCGAGCCGTTTCGAGCGGACTGAGAACAATATGCGCAATCTTCGGCGCAGCCGCCGGTTTTGATCGAGAGCAGCTTGGATGTCTGGATCTTGTTTGGATCAAAGTTTTCGCGGTGAACCGTCTGAGCACGAAACAGCAAATCCATCAAAGGCATGTCGTACAAGGCTTGCGCGGCCTCGCGGGTCCAGGTGGGGGTCGATTGATCCATTTTATCGATACTTTTCCTAGGCGTCTGTCTTTCCGGCTTTTATTATTGATAAACCCAAAAACTACAACTGGAATCTCCCATGTGGGAAGGCATTCAGGCGAAAACCAGCGAATTGAACGCGTTGCGAGCCAACACAGCGCTGCAGTGCAGCGCCGCGCCGCGGAAACGCACGCAAAATAGTATGTTCCTCAGTCGTCCGCGCCACCTTGACTTTGGTCAGACAGGAACGTGTCAGGGCTGTCTACTTCTTCAAGTTTCCGGTTTTTGATCCACCAGAACCGGGTTCCTAAATTCCGCAGAAAACTTCGGTCGTGACTGACCAGCAGGCAGGTTGCGTCATGTTCCGTCAGTTCGGCCTCAAGCGCCTCTTGCCCGTCGATGTCCAGATGATTGGTCGGTTCGTCGAGCAAATAGAAGTTAGGTGCCTTTAGCCGCAGCATCAGCATTGCCAGCCGGGTCTTTTGGCCACCGGACAACGCCCCAATTTTCGTGTCTTGCATCTGGTAGTTAATTCCGACCCCGGCCAGGACCGAACGCGCCCTCTGATCGCCGATGGAAAACTGTGCCACCACAATAGCCAAAGGAGTTTCCGCATCATCCAGTTGGCTCAGATTCTGATCGGAAAAGCCGGGAACAATAGACGCTGCGCATTTGATGCCATCTTCGGCCCCTGCCAGAGCTGCCTGTATCATCTGGATTAAACGTGACTTGCCAGCACCGTTCGCGCCAAGCATCACAACTCTGTCCCCGCGCGCAATCCACTTCCGGCCGGTCTTGAAAAGTAATTGCCCGTTTGGCGAGCGAACAGGCGCATCATCCAAAAAGACAAGCGCCTTGGCATGAGTGCCGCTGTTCGCCAGCCGGATATCGCCTGCAGATTGTTCGTGGTGAACGTGACCGATTGCCTGTTCCAGCTTGTCGGCCCTTAGTAACAGCTGTTTGGTTTTGGTCAGCAACAGATCAGAGCCGGAATTCACACCAACGTTCTTCAGTTTTGCCGCCTGGCGACGAAGCTGCCGGGCTTTGTTCAGTTCATTGGCTTGCTGCCGCCCATCGGCTGCGTCAGATTCTGCAAGGGCTGCACGTGCCGATGAGTATGACGCCGAAAACACGCGGGAATTTTCGGGGCGCAGAAACAAGGTACGATTGGTCGTGGCATCCAGAAACGCCCGGTCATGCGAGGCGATCACAACCGGCACGTCGCACGGCAATGCGCCAAGCCAGTTTTCCAGCAGCGCAATCCGGTTAAGGTCAAGATGGTTGGTCGGCTCGTCCAATAGCAGCAGGTCCGGTCTGGTGATCCAGACCGCGGCCAGCATGGCAGTGCGCTGCCATCCGCCGCTCAGATCGCGCAGCGGCCTGTGATGCAACGCATAGGGGATCTGAAGCTCATCCAGCACGACATCCACGCGCCAGCTTTCATAGTCCGCCTGCTCTGGTGGCAGGCCCGCCAGGACCCAATCGTGCAAGCTGTGCGCCAGCGCACCGGTCGGAATGTCCTGTTTTACGTGTCCGGCTCGCAAGCCGCGAGCGCGGGTAACCTCTCCGGTTGTGGGCTCATGGTCGCCCGACAGGCATGCAAGCAGCGTGGACTTGCCGCGTCCGTTTGCGGCCACCAGACCGATCCGGTCGGTTTTCGATATGGTCAGGTTGAGGTCAGAAAATAAAGTCGCGCCAAGGGTCACGCCCAAGGCATTGATGTTGATGACAGTCATGGAAATCTCGCACCCAGAAGGTATGGCCGCACAGCGGCTTTGAGCAGACCGTCGATGAAAGGTGTCTCGGGTCGGCCCTGTAAACGGATCTACAGGGCGAAACGGGGACCGTGCTGAAGTCGGCGGATGATACGCATGTTCAGCTCGTGCCCTCCTTTTGTTGGTTGTTACCTTTGCGTCAGGCTAGGAAAACTGCGGGCGATTGGCAACCGCCTTGGCCATCCATCGCAGAAAATTTGGGTCAGTTTTGCCGGTTCACGTTGACGGTAGCCATTCTGAAGAAAATCGAATAATCAGAGCTTCACGACGTCATCAGGCAGAAAAACAGTCCCGTGTTCGACCTACCCGCGCAGCGCGCGCATCTTTCCGAAAAATATGACCTCAGCCCATCGCCGGAACTGGCCGCTAGCATGGCAGACATCTACGCGCGCATGTCCCGCGTTGTGTCCCCGGCGGACTGGGCGATCTATGTCCCTTACGTGAAGGCGATCAATGATCTGAAAGCCGAGCGGAATGCGGTCGTCCTGGGCCATAACTATATGACGCCAGAGATTTTTCACGGCATCTCGGACTTTGGGGGTGACAGCCTTCAACTGGCGATCAAGGCGACTGAGGTCGAGGCAGATGTGATCGTGCAATGCGGTGTGCATTTCATGGCGGAAACCTCCAAGATCCTCAGCCCGGAAAAGACGGTACTGATGCCGGATATGGAGGCGGGATGTTCGCTTGCCGAGTCCATTACAGCCGAGGGAATCGCGGAAATGCGCCGCCGCTATCCAGGCGCACCGGTTGTGTCCTATGTGAACACGACCGCCGAGGTCAAAGCCGCATCCGACATCTGCTGCACCTCGTCGAACGCGGCGCAGATCGTGGCCGCGCAGGACAGTGAAACGGTCATCATGACGCCGGACCAGTACCTGGCCCAGAACGTGGCACGCGACGTGCCGCAAAAGAACGTAGTCTGGTGGGAAGGGTCCTGCATCGTTCACGAACAATACAGCGCCAACGATCTGCGCGATTTCCGTGAATGGAATCCCGGTACGCGCCTGATTGCGCATCCTGAATGTCCGCCGGACGTGGTGAAGGAGGCCGACTTCTCCGGATCGACGAGCGGCATCATCAAGTATGTCACCGAAGAAAAGCCCGAGAAAGCACTGCTGATCACGGAATGTTCGATGGCGTCGAACATCGCCGATGAATTGCCCGAAGTCGAATTTGTCGGGCCGTGCAACATGTGCCCGTTCATGAAAAAGATCACGCTGGAAAAGGTGCTTTATGCACTCGACACGATGACCGGTCAGGTCGAGGTTGACACGAGCATTGCCGAAAAGGCGCGGTTGTCCGTGCAGCGAATGATCGACTTGTCCCGCAAGCTGGGTATTTGACCCAGCCGATGCAGGAAATTGTGACTCCAAGGGTTGTCATCATCGGCGCCGGGCTGGCCGCCGTTTACACCGCGTTGAAGCTGGCACCACGACCCGTTGTCATGATTTCGCCCGAGCCGCTGGGGTCAGGGGCCAGTTCCGCATGGGCGCAAGGCGGGGTCGCCGCTGCCATGGCACCGGGTGACAGTCCTGAAGCCCATACCGAAGACACCATCCGTGCCGGGGCCGGGTCTGTTCTGCGTGAGGTTGCCGAATACGTGACCCGCTCTGCCCGCGACCATGTTCTGGATCTGACAGATCTGGGTACTGATTTCGATCGCACGCCGGACGGGGCCTATATTCAATCCCGCGAGGCCGCCCATTCCGCTGCACGCGTGGTGCGGGTGAAAGGGGATCAGGCAGGCGCGGAGATCATGCGCGCTCTGATTGCCGAATTGCGCCGGACCTCGTCGGTTCAGGTGATCGAAGGGGTTCAGGCCATCGGGCTGGAAAGCGACGGCAAACATGTAAGCGGCGTCTACCTGGCTGCTGCCGCCGACAACGGCGCCAAACCAGTGCTTCTGCGCGGGGCCGCACACATTCTGGCGACTGGCGGGTCCGCGGGGCTATACGCCCAAACCACCAATCCGGCGCGTATCCGCGGGCAGGGGATCGGCATGGCCGCCCGTGCCGGGGCGCGAATAGCTGATGCTGAGTTCGTCCAGTTTCATCCGACCGCAATGGATGTCGGCGAAGATCCAACGCCGCTGGCCACCGAGGCATTGCGCGGTGAAGGGGCGGTTCTGATTGACAAAGCCGGGAAGTGCTTCATGCAAGGGGTTCATGCAGATGGTGATCTGGCGCCCCGCGATATTGTTGCCCGGGCAGTTTACTCGCAGGCGCAATCCGGACAGCGGCCTGCGCTGGACACAAGGGCGGCCATTGGTGTGGAAATCACAACGCAATTTCCGGCCGTGACCGACGCCTGTATTCGCAATGGGGTGGATCCCGTTTCCCAATCGATCCCTGTCACGCCCGCAGCTCACTACCACATGGGGGGTGTTGAAGTAGAACTTAACGGCCGCAGCACCCTCACAGGGCTTTGGGTTTGTGGCGAAGCCGCATCTACGGGTCTGCACGGAGCCAATCGCCTCGCCTCAAACGGGTTGCTGGAGGCGTTGGTCTTTGCCCGCACCTGCGCGCAAGACATCGCAGTCAATACACCGGCAGAACCATGTCCCAAGGTTGCGATACACTTGTCCACGGGTGATCCGAGGGCAGAGGTCCCGGCGGTTTCAACTCTGCGGCGGGTCATGACGGATTACGTGGGCGTTGTTCGGAACGGTATGGGATTGCACCGGGCGCTGTCCGAAATCGCCAGGCTCGAAAAACAAAACGCGGCGTCGGCCAGTTTTCTGAACATGACTGCAACCGCCACACTGATTACCGCGGCCGCGCTGGCGCGCGAAGAAAGCCGCGGCGCGCATTTTCGGTCCGATTTTCCACAGACAGATCCCGGCCCCGGTAAACGCTCAGCTTTGACACTCGGCGAGGCCGTGACACTGCGCGACCGCATCGCAAAGGTTCCACAATGACAATCCCGACATTGCCTGACATGATCCTGGAGCCCCTTGTCCGGGCTGCATTGATGGAGGATCTCGGCTCCAATGGCGACATCACCACCCTGACCGTTATTCCGGAAGGAACGCAGTACACGGCCCGTCTCAACGCGCGCGAAGACGCTGTTGTTTCCGGAATGCAGGTCGCGGAACTGGCTTTCCGTCTGGTCGACCCATCACTTCAGATTACCTCGCTTGTCGTCGACGGTCAGCGGTGCGCCAAAGGTGAAACGCTGATGGAAATCAGGGGCAGCGCCGCCTCGATCCTGTCCGGAGAGCGCGTCGCGCTGAACTTTGCCGGACGTTTGACTGGCGTGGCGACAAAAACAGCGGCCCTTGTGGCGGAAACCAAAGGTACAAAGGCGCGCATCACCTGCACCCGCAAGACCACGCCCGGGCTGCGTCTGGTCGAAAAACAGGCGGTCCTGCATGGCGGCGGTTTCAATCACCGTTTTTCCCTGTCAGATGCAATCCTGATCAAGGACAACCACATTGCCGCCGCCGGTGGGATCGCCGCCGTTCTGCGGGCTACGAAATCCCGTGCCTCACACATGATGAAGGTCGAGATCGAGGTCGACCGCCTGGATCAACTGGCCGAAGTCCTGGATGTCGGTGGCGCGGATGTGGTTCTTCTGGACAATATGTCCGTGGAAACCCTGGCAAAAGCGGTCGCGATGGTCGACGGACGTCTGGTAACCGAGGCGTCGGGCAACGTAACCCGTGAAACGGTTGCAGCAATCGCCGCCACCGGAGTGGACTATATCTCTTCCGGCGCGCTGACCCATTCCTACCGGACAATCGACCTAGGCCTGGATTTCTGAACTGGGCGCATCCCGTCTCACCAAGCTAACAGGCCACACAGGGTCGAGAGCACAGCGGCCACATTGGAGTGAGGAGCGCAAGTTTTTCTCAAAACGCCCCATCTCCGATTGACGTTCGCTTCGAATTGACTAGAAAAGGCCGGCACAGTCGGGCCGGAGGCAGGGCTCGGCGAAGAGAAGCAGGCCGCTGTAGCTCAGCTGGTAGAGCACGTCATTCGTAATGATGGGGTCGGGGGTTCGAGTCCCTTCAGCGGCACCACTTTAACATCCAGTTGCGTCCGATTTTGACTGATAGTAGCTTGTAGTTGCAGGATTTCTACTGTCGGATTGTTCGATGTTGTCCTGCCACGTGCGCTGTAATCTACCCCCAAATGGGGTACCGAATTGGGGTACGTGCCACACGATGACTGGAAGGTACCCCCAATGCCTGTCTTGAGCGACGCACGGATTCGGACTCTAAAACCTAAGGAGAAGCCCTACAAGCAGGCCGATTTTGACGGACTATATTTGCTGGTAAAGCCGAACGGTTCGAAACTCTGGCGCTTCAAGTATCGTTGGCTCCAAAAGGAAAAGCTGCTGGCGCTGGGCAAGTATCCTGAAGTGACACTGGCTGATGCGCGACGGAAACGCGACGACGCCCGCGGCCTGATCGCAAATGGCGAAGATCCTTCCAGCGTTCGCAAAGACAAAAAAGCCAGAGAAGAGGCAGAGAACAACGCTACCTTCTCCAAGTTGGCGGCAGAACTGCTGGAAAAGAAGCGCAGCGAAGGCCGTGCCGAAGCAACGCTGACAAAGACCGCCTGGTTTCACCGGCTACTTTCCGCAGACATCGGGAAAATGCCGATCACGCAAATAACAGCACGGGATATTCTGGTTCCGCTGCAGAAGATGGAAAAAAAGGGCAATCACGAAAGCGCCGTACGGATGCGGTCTGCTGCCGGGGCTGTCTTTCGCTATGCCATCGCCCTAGGACTCGCGGATAACGATCCGACCTATGGTTTGAAGGATGCCCTAATCCGGCCCCAGGTACAGCACCGCGCGGCAATCACTGATCCGGCGCAGGTCGGTGCATTGCTCCGGGCTATCGACGGGTTTTCCGGTCAAAGAACTACGCGCCTCGCGTTGCAACTGCTCGCGTTGACTGCCCTGCGCCCCGGAGAGTTGCGAATGGCGGAGTGGGATGAGATCGACGAAGCCAGAATGGCGTGGACCGTTCCGGCACATCGCGCCAAGATGCGTCGGCCTCACACAATACCGCTGTCCCGCCAAACCTTCGATCACTTGAAGGAACTGCGCGAACTGACGGGCTGGGGCATCTGGAACAACGAGGTCCAGAGATCAGCCCCGTACTCCCTATGAAATCCTCCTCAGCCGTGAGTTGTGCCTTTGATCTCGCCACCTCCCAGATCGGACGCAAATGCACACCGCACTCCGTTCGTGATACACTCAAGGCACTTGGGGATGAGCTTTGCACCTCTCCCAAAGACCGCAAAGCCTGGTCCCTAAACCTCGGCCATACGAACGAAAAAATCACGGAAATCTACTATGGGAAAATGTCGGACCAGCAACGTCGCAGCATTATTGAAGGGCTTTCTACTGGTGGTTTGCTGACCGCCAAGGAAAACGCAATGGTGCTCGACTTCTATGAAAGCCGCTTCGAACGCGGCAGTGACGAGTACAACATGGCCAAACGTCTAGCCGAAAGGCGTGCGGCTGCTCGCGACGGAAATGAGGTGCTGGAGTAGGGGCAATTGCTGCGCTGGCCACGAACGGCAGAGATGCGCGGAAAGCAGACTTTGGAAAGTGCAGCAGATTGCTCCAAACGGTCATTGCTTCAGATAGCAGCGTACGTCGGCTATGAGCCCAAAGTAGTCGTTTATTCTTTCGGAGATTCGCTGGTACTTGCCGCTGCAACTGCCGCAAATTGCTCAGCGCTCGGTCGATCGCCAGTTCCTTCAACTTCTGGCATCGCGACCCGCACCTCTTTACGGGCAAAATTTATACCTGCATCGTCGAAAGCAGCCTTTACACGGGCCTGCAGTTCCGCGCGGATAGTAAATTGTTCACCAGGCTTAGTCATGAACTTGCCTCTGACAACCATACCGACATCGTCGAAATCAAAAACTCCCTGGCTCTTAAAGGGTTCGATAAAACTACCCGCGAAAGCCGGGTCGTTCACCATATCTTCGCCGATCTCCTTAAACTTCCGTTTAATGACTTTCGGATCAGTGTCATAGGGTACCGTGAAGCTGAGTTTTACAATGACCCAATCGCGACTGAAATTTGTAAGTTGAGCAATCTGCCCGTACGGGATTGTATGAATGGCGCCGAGATGGTGGCGAAGTTGCATTGACCGGATTGAGATCTTTTCGACGTTCCCCATAGCGTCACCCACCTGCACGTATTCTCCTTTGCGAAAGGCATCGTCCATCAGGAAAAATACGCCGGACAAGATATCCCGAACCAATGCTTGTGCGCCAAGCCCGATGGCAATACCGCCGACGCCGAGACCAGTTACTACTGAATAAGCCGGGAAACCGAACCTTTGTGCGGCCGCGACTATGAGCGCAAAAAGAAAGAGCCCTACAACGATCCAACTCGCAACAGTTAACAAAAGTACCCCTGCCGAGTTTGGCTCCAAACCTCGCGCCCAACTGACAACATCCACAAAAACATTTCCGGCAACAACGATAATCCAACCCAATAGAACAAAACGCAGGACGGCCAGAATATAGGCAACGGTGATCTGAGTATCGCCCGTGAGATTGACGATTTCATCCACAAACCATGCTGCTGCTATCGTGAGTGCGAGCGCAGCAAGCAGAGTTACAAACTGGTTTAGCCTTTTCGCGCGCTCCTGCTCTTGCGTTTCCGCGGTGCCTACCGAGCGCGAAGTGCGCAAAATAGGGATAAACTGCACGGTGAGCAGTATTGTAACCCCGGCCAGCGCGATCCATTGCCAATATGTTTGCTCAAAAACGACCAGCTTGCTCCAGTCCGGCAAGCCTTCGCTCCACCTGAGCGCGATCCCGGGTCCGGGCGTCGTCAGATAGGCCGTGTACAGGCCCGGTGACGAAGTGTCGATGTAAGGCAGTTCGCGTATCGCATCATAATATTCGCGGATATTCTGAGCGGTGCTGGCGGAAAAAAGGTATTCGCCGGTGCGCGGCCCGCTTTCGACAAGAGCAATTGTTATTGGGGTATTCGGGACGCGCCATTTGTTTGGCGTTTCATCGTCAACGGATGGCGCCTGAGTGATGTCCGGTAGCCCTATACGATCAAAAATTTCATCCAACAGTAAAGCAACTTCAATGGACTGGCTGCGCCGGATTTCAGGCGGAAACAGCGACATGTCAATCGTCGCCGCTGCTCGACGTAGAGGCAGTATTGTATCCGATCCTTTAGCATCAGGCTGCGTTGCGATCTTGTAAACATCGGCCATCGCGGCAACAAAAGCTTGCAAGGTCGCCTGCGGGCTTCCGGTCTTTGGTGGCCGAAGGGGGTGTTCCACAGACTGCGCTAAAGCCACCGAAGAAAGTAGCGTTAGAATGGTGAATGCTACAGCGCAGATGACGCGGTTCGAATGAAGCATTTTTGAACCAACTTTTTTGAATATCAGTTACTTACATAGCTCGTCTGGCGACGACATAAAATTGTCGGCACATCCGAGGATATATCGGGGTCCAAATTGGCAATTTTGCAAATGCGGTGCAGCCAAGTAGCGGACCAAATTATCATCTTCGAATGCCGCTCGTCATCAGTTGGATCCGATAACGATGTGGTCTAAAGTCTCTAAACACGGGTAACCGATCAGGCGCATTCGCTCTACGGGCCTGGCACTGAACGTTGACTGCAAAAGACACTGTGATACTCCAACGGCTATATCATCTCCTAAACGCTCTCTGTTTTCGGTGTCGCGATGGCCATCTCCTGCGTGTACTCGGAAACGATTTCAGACGTGCCTGCAGCAACTGCTGCTTGGTAATTCTCCGGATTGACAATGAAATAGCAAAAGGCTTTTTCAGTTTTGCCCGCTAATTCGACCGCAATTGTTTTGCGAACATAAGTGTTGCCTTCGCGGTTGATGGGGTCGTAACCCTCAAGGTTATCAAGCTCTTTCAATCCCTGCGCCGTCACGCGGTACACCTCGCCGCGGACATGTTTGCCCGAACCTTTCTTATCCACCAACGTCGCCATGCGATGTAGGAAACCACAATTAGGATTGTCGCAGGCCGGTTCTTTCTGCACGATCAACGGCATGGTCTGTGTAGTTGTCGCCGCGCCAACAAAATCGCTCAGCAGCTTTGCGTTTTTCTCATAATTCGGGAATCCGCGCTTCAGCGACCCATACGTAAAGTAGAGGTATGTTGTGTCATTGTCGTCGTCCAGCGCGTCGTCTTCATCTAAATCCTCCTCCTGCGGCAGATCACTACGCACGTTCTCGGCCCACTCGTTGAGCAACTTCCGGGTTTCGTCTGAAAGTTCGACGTCAGGGTCCAACAACATCCGCATGCAACTCAGAACCTTGAAGTCGCCAGTGTCGAGGATCAGCCTGATGATATCTTCTGCGCCGTTCTTGATGGCAACGTGCATGGCAGAGTAGCCAGCAATGTTGACACTGTTCACGTCGATACCGAGTTTCAACAATTCTTCGACAGCGGCGACATGTTCAATGCCGTGGGTGGTTCCTGTGCCCAGTGTCTCGCCGGGGCCACCGCAAGCAAAATGCAGCAATGTGTCTTTTGTTTCGTGATCGAGTACATTCACACCAACCACATCTTCCCGTATCATTCTGAAAATACGATCCCACAGTAGGTGATCGCGCGACATGGACGCTTCTTTCGCCCATTTGATAATGCGGTCCGGTTGATGGTCCAGATCATCAAATGCAATGTTCAGAGCCGTGACGATTTCGCTAGGAGTGGCCATGGCACCGATACCCATGGTGCCATTCGAGAGTTTGGAGCGGCGCGGCCCCGCAAATGTTCCTCCAAGACGTTTTAGGATAGCGACATTGTTCTGCGTCGTGATGTTGTTCCACATATTCGTATTGCAGGCAGGGCAAAATATGACGGGTTTGGTTTGATACTGCCAGGCGACAAAAACCGACGTCAGCAGCGTATCTCCGATCCCATGCGCAATTTTCCCCATAGTGTTACATGTAATTGGTGCCACAACCACGCAATCCGCCCAATCGCACAATGCGAGGTGAGAGGCGCGCACCGCCATATCGAACTGCGTATACCGGAAGTTCCATTCATCGCTGTCGCGGTATACATCTTTGGGGGTGATGTGGTCGTAAATGTCGTATGCCTTTTCGTCTCGTTCTTTCACATCTCTGAAAAAGTGCTCTGCGTGGGGTGAAGGGATCAGTTTCACGTTGTGACCAAGGTCGGTGAGCTTCTGCACAAGTTCCGGCACTTTATCCGCCGCAGAGGAGCCGCAAGCGCAAAGCAACACATTGCGCTTCCCGTCGCGTGGCTCCGTCAAACCGCCCTTGGGATATCCGTAGTCATTGTGCTCCAGGCTCGGTGTCTCGGTTTTTAACAACACGCGCAAGCCGGCCTTCTTGATGTCTTCCTGAAGTCGCCCGGCGATATAGGCATCCATAATGTCTTTTCTTTTGCCGAGGTACTCGCCTTCGAGGAACAAATACGGCACCGTGGGTTTGCTTGTTATTTTTTCAAGCTGCCGCCGCATGCGTGTCGCAAGCGTACTGTCGCCGGACACATCAACCTCAACCAGATCCTCGGCGCCGATGTTGTTCAAGACACTATGCAGCATGTAGGACCACGGATCTTCGTCGTCATAAAAGAGGATCAGTTTATGGTCTTTTAACAGCTGCTGGACATCGCCCGGGTCACGCGGCATTTCTTTTTCTTGAAGTACGACCATCTCGGGATCATTGTTGTCGCGCAGCCCATGAAAGAGAGCTGTGCGGGTTATCTGCCAGACTTGCGAAGTTGCAGGGCTCATATCCACGAGGGTGACGTAATCGGTGTCCTCATTGTATCCGATACAAAGGCACCAGAACTCCTGCAAAAGCGCTGTTTCTGTGAAATCGCTACTGGGCAGAGCCACGGCATTGTGTCCGAGTACCTTGTTCAGATCGATGTTGATCTGCAAGTGACGCTTTTTCTGGTGCGGTTCGTCTTTATCGGGAGAATCAAAACTCTGGTCCGGCTTATGCGTCTCAGGAGATTTAAGGGTCCGCAACTGCGCCTCGAACCAAGCCTCCGCCGTGTCCGGGCTTTCTTTTGTTCTCGTGTTGAACGAATGAAACTCGGCTTTGACGTGCAGATCTTCCATTTTAGCAAGATACTTCCGCGCAATTTTGCTGAGCTCTGCGGCCGATCTGACCTTGCCGAGCGACTCCGTGTAGGAAAGTTCTGCCACCCGCATCAGCTTGTCTTCGCTGGCACCGTGATCTCCGAAAATCTCGAAGCTTTCCGCAAGAACACTCAAACCGTTCAAGTTGGGTGTGGAGCGTCTGAACATCTCATGCCGTTTGTCATTCGAGATGCTTAGATGAATGGTGCTGTCCACGTAACGGATCTCACGTTTGATCGCTTCGAGTTCGGTTGCGACCGCACCGCGGGCTGAGAACCGCAAGATTCCCCTTGCGCGGTGCGAGCTTCCGTCGCGATCGGACATCGCTTCGTAAAGCCGGCCGACCGTTGTCACCCACAGCTTGCCATACTTCTCCGGGTGAACATCCATCATATGCAGCAAGCCGGTGCTCGGGTTGCATTTGGCGATCACGGCAAAATGCCCCCCGGGCATCGGACGACCGTGTGCAATGCCGACCTGAAAATTGGCAACAATGATATCGTCTTTGCCCGCAACACGCTCGGATTCGAGAATGGCTTCCATCAACGTTTCCGCGCTGGTTGTTTCAGGGTCCATGAAGAAAGGCGTCACTTTGACCCGATCCCGAAGACCAACCGTGTGGATGTAGTTGCAAGCGATATCGAAAAGCTCACCCAGCGCGATACCCGTGTTGACGACATAGGAACTCGGCAAGTTGACCTTCCGGAAGATGTCATTGACCTCGCAAGAGAAGCCAAGTGCGGTCATACTCAACGCCGCAGCAGTAACGCTGCAGCAATTGATGGATTGCTGGAAGTCCTGCATGTAGACATTCACCAGGTCGCCAAAGAGCGTTGAGACAAATACTTCGCGTGTCTCGTTCTTCAGATCGCTCCATTTGTTGCGCGACAAGTAAGCCAGAGTTGTGTTTTGCTCTGCTTGGGCGGTCAGGCCAACCGGCAGTTCCGTATATGCAAGGTGCGCCTCGTAAAAATAATCTCCCGTTTCGGCGCGGGCGAGCTTCTCGTCAGTTTGCAAAAGGGCGATATTGCCCTCGAGCACAACATACATCCCGCTTGGCGGCAGGATATCTCCTTTGGCGACGTTTAAGACATCGAATGATGCTCGCAACTCGAGGGGTTCGCTTAACGTCACCGCATCCGGCAACGCCTCAAGAACGATAGCCCATTGATCGTCGCTTACAACCTGCGTTGTTTCGGTCCCCAAGGATTGTGTCTCGGTCATGGGTTGTATCCTTTCCTGCAGGTGCGATCAGTTTTAGGTCGCCGCCGTTTGATAGGGTTTTTTGCGTATGACGGGCATTGCGTTGAACAGGCTCGCCGCCTCTGCCGTCGTTCGAAGTGATGTCAATGCTTCGTTATCTGGCATCCCGCGCGCTTTGTTTGTCAGCGCTCTGGTCCGTTGAATATGATATTGCGACCATGGTGTCGGTTCGTCCGCGGTGTAGTCTTCGAGGGCTGTCGCCAAACGCTCTGCGTCCTCGAAGGCCTCTGCGTTCAGGCAAGCTTGTATGGCATTTCGGTAAAACCGAAAGTAGTTGTGACCAACACAACCCTTTGCAAGCAATGCTTCTCCTTCCCGCAGAATTTCAATGCGTCGCGCGGCATTTGATGTCGTTAGGGCAACCGTGGACATCACCCAAGGGCCTATAAAAGTATCGAGCGCCATTTCGCGCACTTTCGTCAGCGCGTCCTCGGCAAGCCTCTCTGCTTCAATGTCGTTGCCCTGTTCGAACTCTATGCGTGCAAGTGTCTCTTCCAAAAAGGGAAGGAACCGTTTCGCGCCGATGCGTTCGGCTAGTTTGCTGCCCCTGTCGATCTCCGAGCGTGCTTCGGCATACCGCGCCATCGAAGTGAGGATCCAGCCCGCTGTCAGTCGAGACACGATTTCCGGACGATGTGTTCCGAGTTTTTGCGCCAATTCGGCTGACTGCAAGGCGCAGGCCAGCGCCTGCTCGGTCTGGTTCATGTAAATTTTTGTTGTGGCCAACATGAACAGATTAGCACTCTGTACTGCACCCAGACCATGTTGTTCACAAAGCTGCAGGCAGTTTTCTATGACCTCATGAGCGGTAAACATCCTGCCACGCGCATAAGCGGCGTCGCCCAACCCGCTGAGCGCCAGGGCTTGCCTTTCCGGCAAATCGGCTCTCTGCGCATATTCAAGCGATTTGAAATGTTCTTCCTGGCAACCGTCTAGATCACCACGTGGGAAATGCAGGCTCCCACGCAGATAGTGTATATTGCTCAACTCAGACAAAAGCGTGCCGCCTTCGGCAATAGTCTGGGCTTCGTCGAGAACCGCGTACGCTTCATCGATCCGGTCCAGGATACGCATGGCGGCAGCGATGCCGATCAACGAACGGCATTTGTCCAACGCATGCGCTGCGCAGTCTTGTGCCTCGCGGAAGCATGTGATGGATTTCTCACTGTCACCTGACTCCCGCAGAACATCGCCTTTGACCCGCAAAAGTGCACCACGCGTGTCTAGATCGGGATCGCAGTTCAACCCCTTTTGTGCAAAATCCAGAGCATCATCTGATTGGAATGCATCTCTTGCGTCACGCGCCGCCGAGAGAAACGCCTCAGCGGCGCGCGGGTCTTCGGCGAACGAAAGATGTTGCGCATAAAGTACGACGCCGCGCTTCTCAAACCAATTTGCGGCTGCCAAATGCAATGCGCGCAAGTCTTTCCGCAGAATAGTACTGAGAATGGCATCCCGTATCAGAGCATGGGCAAAAAGATATCCGTCGTCGATGGGTTTTATCAGGGCTGCGTCCAGCAATGGGCGCTCGTCGTAAACGCTCACCTCTGCAATTTGCGTCACGGCGCTCATCGTAAAACGCTGCCCCAACACGGCTGCCGCATGCAGTATTTTCTTGTCTTGCGGCGCAAGTCGGTCAAAGCGGGCCTGAATCAAGCTTTGGATCGAACTGGGAACCAGCCCATCTACATCGTTCGCGTGGGCCAACATCTGAACCAGAAAAAGCGGGTTACCCTGCGCCTTCTCGATACACTCATCGACCATTTGGTTCGTGACGCGAATGGTCATCTGTGCAAGTTCCATCGCATCAGCCGATTTCAGAGCGCCCAGGGTCATTCTTCTTACACGCGCTGAACTTTCGATCGGAGCAATATCCATGTCCATCACGTATCCTTCCATACGTGATGTAAGCAAAAGAAAGACCGGATTGGCCTGACTTTCATCGACCAGAATATTTATCAAGGGCAGCATTTTGGGATCTGCCCAATGGACATCCTCCAAAACAATCAGTTGCGGTGTTTGCGCTGAGAAATGACGCACGACGCGTCTGATGGTTTCATGCAACCCTTCCACCCGAGCGGTGTCACTCATGGCACCAAGCATCACCGACATCTCAAGATCAGGTTTCACGCCCAGAATCTGAACCATGAAAAGTGTGGAAATCTCATTCAGGACGTCTGCCTCGGTCAATCGCTTGATCACGGACATGACCGCTGATTGTTGAGCGTGCTCTCCCAGACCACACATACTGCTTATGATTTTGTTCACGGGCGACTCTGCATCTCCCAGACCAAAGTCAAGAAACAGTGCGGAATGCCTGTCAAAACCTTTCGCTTTTGCCCTTAAAAGAGTTTCCTGAACCAGCCTCGTCTTGCCGATACCCGCATCTCCGCGCAGGTATACCGTTTCACCAGTACGCCGCGAGATGGTTCCGTCAAGTGCTCGACCCAGTAGCTCGACTTCTCGATCACGTCCGACAATTTTGTTTTGTGCGACCGCCCGACCGAAGCCGACAAACCGATGCGCCAGCACGGGGCTTTCGTACCCTTTAACCTGTAAAGAGACTGGAGCGTCGCAATGAATGCTTTGACTGAGAGACAGAAATATCTTGTCGTCAATCAGTGTTTCTTTTGGGCCAGCCTGATCAGCAAGGCGGGACGCTAGGTTCACAGTATCTCCAGTCACAGTAAAGTCTTGGTCTTTTCGTTGTCCGTAACCGCGCTTGGAGAAGAGAACGTTGCCAGCTGCAGCACCAATATGAACAGTCAGTTCACGACCAAATCTTCGAGATATCTCTTCCATGGCGCGGTGCATCTCGACGGTTGTCCGCAACGCCCGTTCACTATCGTTGCCAAATGAGACCGGCGCGCCGAAAACCGCCATCACACAATCGCCGATATGACGGTCCACCGTGCCACCCATGCGGATCACAATTTCATTGAAGCGATCATACAAGCAAGACAGCACATCGTGCAGATCTTCCTTGTCCAGTTCGCGCGATAACTGAGTATAGCTGCTGAGGTCGGCAAAAATGGTAGTGACGTCTCGCCGTTCAGCGTCAGAGGAGCTTTCAAGGTTTGTCGATGTGGGTGCAGTGACAGTTGGGTCGTATGTTTCCGCGGCCTTTTTCAGGCCCGCCAGGATTTTCTTCCGGTGCCCCAGAGAAACGATGCCGATTTCCTTCAATTCATCGAGGGTCAGATCGCCAATAAGTGACATATCAATGTCGTTTTGAACAAAAGCATCGAGGTATTGAGAAAACCCGATGTTGCTCAGTATTTTTTCAAGTTCATCCACCGAACAGTCCCGCAAGTACCCTTGTCTGATCTACTACTTTCACTTGAACTAAAGCAATCGTTAACCATTGAGTCGAATGGATCAAACGAGCTACTTGTTCGTGTTTGATCTGAGCAGGATAAACAAAAGAGTTCTGACGGATCGCAAATTCTGTTTTGGCCGATTGTCATCAAATCTCGAATAGAGGCCAGATACGGTTTCGTTCGCAACGCGGACGTTACTACAAATCAAGTACCGCGCCACGCACGGCTGACCGTTTGCGGGAAGCTAGATTTCAGTGCCATTTGGAACGATAATTATCGGCATTGGCAGTTTGTAGTAGCTAGACTGTTCAGACGATTGTCGGCTACGTCCGCTTAACAGGCATTCATTAAATTCTACCGAACGGCTGCTTGGAGCCCATAGCAGCCACTAAGTTGCGCTAGCTTTCGAGGCGAGAATTGCACTCGACTCGTTATTTACTTTTGAATTTCCGTAGAGTGCTTCCTGCAGTAGCCATTTGCGAACGGCGCGGACAGCTCTGCGTCTTCCCGCGCGTTGGTTCGTTGCTAGGTAATAGCCTCCAAAATGAAGCTCTATGTCATTCAGGCGAACCAACGCTCCTGTTTCTTCCTCAGTTTGACATAGGTGCTGGTCCATTAGAACCGCACCCAGCCCCGCAACCGCGGATTGGATTGCTAGGAGAGCCCCCAAGGGCCTTGGCAGATTAAGAACCGGAACCTCTTTCAAGCCAGATTCGCGAAACCATTCCGGCCAGAGGCGGAACGTCGCTTCTTCTATCAGCGCCCCTGACGCCAACACTTCAAGATTCAAATCTGAGCCTGTGCCCGGGGCAAAGCTTGGAGCAGAAAAGGCACTGACGAGAGATGGGAACAACAGGTCGTACCCTTCGGATGGATCGACACGCAGATATCTCAGGCCCAAGTCAAAATCATGCGCTTCAATGTCCATAACATCCGTTGTTATCGAGAGGTTCAACTCTATGTCGGGATGCGCAGCTTTTAATCTTGGCAGTCTTGGTACTAGCCATTTTTGTGCCACTGCACTCTCTGTTGTCATTGTGACAACACCTTTGGGTTCGGCGGTCAATGCTTCCGTCGCCTCGGCAATTCGATCAAGAGCAGGCGTAATCTGAGCCAAGTAGTCTTGCCCTTGCTCCGTGAGTGCGACACCAGATTTTTGTGTTCGGAAAAGATGTACATTCAGCCGTTTTTCCAACCCACGTATGTGACGGGAAATCGCTGAGTGCGACACGTTTAGTTCTTCGGCTGCACTGGTAAAGCTACCCAACCTTCCTGCGGCTTCAAAGGCACGAAGAGGATTTAGAGGGGGCAGGTTTCTTGGCATGGGGCATTGTGACTTTTTGGAACAATCCATGTCAAGAAACGGCGTTTGTCTGATTAGCCGTGTGCTGAGATTTTATGGGAGCGGTCAACGATGGAGCCTACCATGAAATATGCAGATACACATGAGTTTACATCACAATTTAAACCCGCGATCTCCTGCTCAAAGAGCCCAAATTCGGTCCGCGAGAAGATCAAATTTAGTTTCAGATCATTGTTTGCTCCGCGACTAGATCCCACGCGGTTGACCCGGGTTGAACGGCGTGAAATGGGCATCACAGAGCACGATATCGACTGGCACAACGCCTTACATGGTCCCTTGGTCAAATGAAAAGAGCAGCATTTTTTGCTGACCAAATAACCAAGAACGGCCTCAAACCGCTCTCAAATGTTACTGACCGGCGGCAGCGCCCGCAAAGCGGGCGCTAAAGCATGTGTCAGCGAATGATCAGAATATTGCCTTTAATGTTCAAACCTATGAAGCTGGCTTGGTGTCAGATTGATCTAAAAGCTCGTATCATACGAATGACTAGTTTTTGAGGGCGTAGTTGTGTTCGAGGTCAAAATTGGCCTCTACATGGTGAATCACCGTGGTTAGTTCACTGCAGATGCAGGCGAGGCAATTTCGCCACTGGGGGTACTATTCGGGGTATCATTGAGTATGAGTATATATTTCGTGATTAAAAATATATACTTACCTTATTTTATGTATTCCCTTCAGCGCACCAAAACCCCTAATTTATCAAATATATAACAATTTTTTAATATGTTTTGGCTAGTTTTGATCCACCCTACTAGCCACCCTTTTGACGGTTGAGAAATATTTCTCAAGGCCAGCGCGTATGGGAAAAGTATGAGAGCGCAAGGTTCAATGAGGCTAAGCCGAAAAGTCTACAAATTCATAACTATCATTCTAAGCGACTGAGCGAACCTGTTTTCGATCATATCCTTAATGACGTCAATTGCGTCGGACCAGTTCAGTCTCTGCTCGACTATCATGGCCAAACATCCCCGACTGAACTAATCAATTGTGTTCGGCGTCCGAAAAGCATTTCCGTCCCCAGAGATTTTCTACCAGGCTAATCCTGCAAAGTCTTGCTCCTACAATTTAGACAGTGCTGTACAAGTAGAAAAGCCCGCCGAGCGGAGCCGGCGGGCTTAGAACGATAGCGTTGTTCCAGTGAGTGGTTATCGCTCTGAACTTTGAAGTTCACATCCCATTATTTTTGATCTCACGACTTTCTCAACCTACCAATTAGACTAGACTTGCACACACTTTGCTGGCCTTAAGTATTGCTAGTTCATACAAGGTCCTTACTGTTGTTGGGAAACTTAAAGAGATTGTGGAAACTGTAGCCTATCAACCTGTTCGCGAGTGCCCTTTGTGTCTTTCTTTAGTCTACCAAGGGCGATCTCTAGAGAGGCTACATCAGCCTTCGTAGCAATTATTCGCGTAGTCTCGATTGATTTTGTCAATGAGCGAAAACCGAACAATGCAGCGGCTCCATTTAGCTTATGCAAGTGGGAGGAAAGCTCACTTCTTTCGCTCAAATCGGTGACCTTCTCATGTTGTAAAAAGAAATCTGACATCTCTTGGAAGAAATCCAAAATAGCTTTTCGCATTTGCTCTACACCCAAAGTACCACCCAGCTCTTGGAGTATGTTACTGTCAATTAAAGAAGTGCTAGGCTGCCTAGTGTTTGAATATATGGGCTCTCCCAGCAAGACTCTCTTGAGATCACTCAGGCGAATCGGCTTAGTCGTGTAACCGTTCATTCCAACGGCCAAGGCTCTTTTTAGGAGCGCCTCTTCGTTATAAGCAGACAGACCATGAATCCGGCAATATCTATTCAATCCTTTGGAATTCCTGATCATTTTGGTGAGTTCGCATCCGTCAATGTCCGGTAGACCAACGTCCATGAGAATAACGTCAAACCGCATACTTGTTGCCATTTTGTATGCATCGGCCGCAGAGGTCGCAGAATGGACTCTGTGGCCCAAGCTATTTAACATTTCGCACAAGACTGAATTGTTGACGACGTTGTCTTCGACGACAAGGACGCTTAGTTTTTTGGTGTTGGGCAAGGTGAAATTTGAAGCTGTATGATCGTCTTCAAGCACTTTTTGCATCTGTTCTTCCACTTTCATCTGAGGAAGCTTGAGAGTGAAATGACTTCCGTGCCCCAAATGCGAGTCTACAGTGATATCTCCCCCCATTAGCCTTGCAATTCGCCTTGAAATCGAAAGTCCGAGTCCATCTCCTCTAGATAATCGCCCTTTCACCGGTGCACGGGTCACGTAGTCACCGAATATTTCTTCAAGCTGATCCGTAGGAATTCCATCTCCGGTATCTGAAACAGTCAAAACTAAGTTTCGAGCCTGCTTTGCGTCTTCGAACTTCATCCGGACGCTGACAATTCCGGTGGAAGTGAACTTGATCGCGTTTCCAACAAGGTTTGTAACAATCTGGCCGAAGCGTACTTCGTCGGCGATGAAAGTACCAAACAAGCTTGGTTCGAGATCAGAGTCCAGTTTCAGCCCCTTCTCGGCAGCCAATGCTTCAAGAACTGCAACGACTTGAGATACCTTTTCGTGAGGGTTGAACGAAACTGGTGACAGAACCAAAGCGCCGGATTCTATTCTAGTAATATCAAGTGCTTCGTTAATCTGCTCTAGAAGAACTTCTCCGGATCCCGCAGCCACTTCCAAAAAATGGTTCTGCCTTTCGGTAAGATCTGTGGTTTTGAGTAAGTCCAGAACCCCTAGAATACCAGTGAGAGGAGTCCGCATTTCATGGCTCATGACTTCCAAAAACCGCGATTTTGCGCGATCAGTTCGCTCTGCTCTTTCTTTAGCCTCCAAAAGCGCTTGCTCGTTACGTTTTCTGTCACTTATGTCACGTAGATATACTGCGACCAAGTCTCCCGCTGCGTTCGATACCCTTGTGACATTGATTTCAGCAGGAAACTCATCCCCGTTGCGTCGGGTGCCCACTATCTCAACCCGATTTCTTTTAGTGAGCCCTGAGATCAGGTTGGGACCCTTGTTGTCATCAAATCTGTCGCTTTGGTCAAAATGAACTCCTGGAAGAATTGTGCTCTTGATGTTTTTGCCAAGAACTTCCCCTTTCCTCCAGCCAAATACTCTCTCCGCAGCGTTATTGAACTCTACAATTTCTCCCTTTTCATTGCCGATCACTATGGCATCGAGAGAAGCGGAAACCGTCGATTCCAATCTGCCAGTTGTCTCCCGAAGCGCAAGGTCGCGTTCCCTGGAAATCTGCAACGATCTGTACAAAAACAAAAGTACGGCGGCCAGCACGAAAACAACCGAAATAGCGACCAAACCAGCGTTTCTTAGTGCAGATGAAAACTTTTGCCGACGAGCCTCCGTTCTTTCAGCTCCGATGGTAATACCTAGCAACGCGAGTTCACGTGCTGCCGGTTGATAGAGAGTCGCCAAATCGGCGAGTTCACTAACATTGACGGGTGCATCATAGTTTTGAGTTAGCCGTGAAGCCTCCTCGGCGAACTTTTCAAGTTGTTCCAGCAACTCTAATGCACGGCTATCGCTTTCGATTATGTCTCTTGCGATTCCGTGGCTTACAAGATCAATTCGGCTTAAAGTGATCTGTGTTTGTATTACGGTTCTCAGAGAGTCTGGCCTGTACCGCGAAGCTTCTTCCAGCAAAATGGATCGCAAATTAGCGAATTCAGTATCCAGCTGTAGAACTGTCCATTGGGCATTCTCATTGCCGGCAGTCGCTAAGGCCCGCTGTTCAATCCAAAGACTTGTTCCCAAGGCAACTACGACTGCCACGAGAACCAAAACAGTCGCGGGAAAGATAAACCTGGCTAGACCTCCTATCATTCGACCCTCCAAAATAGTTTCTCCAGTCAGCCGAGAAACTTTCGTAATTCATTCGAGAAGTTCAATTGTTTGCAGTTGCCAAATTGCACGTGAATAGTTCGACTCAGTCTTGTAGTCGGGCCTATCGTCAAAGGGAAACATGACCCAATAAGGTCCTTTTTCGCGAACCGACATGGTTGATCCGTCAACTCGGGTCGCGATAATCGGTACTTCTGCCTCTAGCTCGGCAACAGGTATCTTCACCGAATAATCATTCAAAGCGGACAGTTTAAGCTGTTGAACTTCGGCATCGAGGTATTGAAGCAAGCTGGCAACCGGAACACCGCTGAATTGGTTAACTCCATCTGTCCAGATTGTTGAAGTTGAAAAGGAAACCTGTTTCATTGTGTCTAGATCTTCCAATGAGAGGTTTTTCTGTTCTCCTCCGGCAAATACAACTGTCAACGGAATTTGGTCTTGCGCTCTGACCGTTGAAGAACACACTAAGGCGACAGCAGTAGTGATGCTAAGGAAATTTCTTGAACTCATAGAATTGGCCTCCCTGGAAGCATGATGTTACTGTGGCGTTGTCACTGCTTCGAGCGTCGAACAGCGAATGAATGAACCTAGGTCGATCGTTGCTTGTGGCATAACAGTTTTTTCTCGGGGGCATTCCGTTACTTGATGAGTACCATCTTAATTGCCGATGATCATCAACTGGTTCGCGATACATTGGCCACCTATCTGGCCGAAAAAGCTGGGTTTGAAGTAAAGGTAGCTTCAAGTGCAGAAGAAGCTTATGTTGTGATTTCTGCCTTCAAAAACATCGACCTCGCGATTCTGGACTATCAGATGCCAGGTATGAACGATCTGGAAGGACTGGTTCGACTCAAATCACGTTTTCCAGACCAAAAAACAGCCATTATTTCCGGTGTCGCCTCCCCTGAAGTTGCTGACAGAGCCATTGAACTTGGGGCACTCGCTTTTTTTCCAAAGTCCATGCCAGTGGATTTGATGCTCGACAGTATCAATGAACTAACCGGAGATAGGTCGATCGCGCGCTCAGCAGGCATTCAACAAAAGCAGCCCGGTGCTTTCCCAAAGGACTATGGCCTGACAATTCGGGAACAACAGATTCTTGACATGCTTGCATCCGGCCAATCCAACAAATCGATAGCACAAGACCTGCTACTAAAAGAAGTAACGGTAAAATTTCACGTCACGAACATACTTGGAAAACTTGGAGTGAGTAACAGAACTCAAGCCGCGTTGCTTGCCAAGTCAAGTTCACACTCTCGGGGATAGTAGGCCCAACTAAAAGCAAACGGACTTGATGTTATACTCAACCCAAATTGCAGCCCGCGCAACGATCATTCAGGCGATCAGGTTGCCGGCACTGTCTTGGTTCAACCTAACAAAAATTCTTGCGGCACGTTTGGAATTGTCTAGCTCAGAACAAGGTCAAAAGGCACACTTATTGGTTGGCTAAATGGCCCCAATCATCGGATCTGCCCGGAATCCAGCAAAGAATTAGTCGCTCCACCTAACAAGTAGAGGAGCGACCAGAACGATCTAAAAATTACAACCACTCACAGATTGCTACTTTAGTATAGTAATCGAATGCAGCTGAAGCGAGAAAAAACTCACAGATCGTGCGAGTTTGACCTGCTCCCCTTGGAGTCCGCGTCTATAGGTTAGCTCTGTTCAGGGTTTGGTCCTCTCTTGACCTTTGGTGATACTCCCACGGCGTGAGCCCGTCGAGGCTCGAATGTGGGCGGTGGTGATTGTAGTCGGCGCGCCATGCCGCGATCATGCGGCAGGCATGGCGCAAAGACGGTATCAGGTGCTCGTTGAGGCATTCCTAGCGCATCCATCCGTTGAAGCTCTCGACCAGGCCGTGCTGCATGGGCTTTCCCGGCGCGATGTAGTGCCAGCCGACCTTGCGGTCCTCTTGCCATTTGAGCATCGCATTACTGGTCAGTTCGGTCCCATTGTCGCTGACCACAAGACATGGATACCCGCGAAGCTCGGTGATCCGAACCAGTTCGCGGGCGACACGCGCGCCGCCGATGGATGTATCGACCACAGCGGCCAGACATTCTCGGCTGAAGTCATCAATGACGTTTGGCACACGGAACCTGCGGCCATCCTCCAGCGCATCCGACATGAAGTCGAGCGACCATCTCTGGTTCGGCCCCTGTGGGATCGCCATGGGCGTTCTCGTGCCCACTGCGCGCTTGCGTCTACCCCGCTTACGAACGGTTAACCCTTCTTCGCGGTAGAGCCAATACAGCTTCTTCCAGTTCACTTCCCAGCCTTCCCGTTTCAGCAGGATATGCAGGTGGCGGTAGCCGAACCAACGCCGCTCACAGGCCAGTTCTTTCATCCTGGTGCGCAGTTCCGTGTCGGAAGGGCGCTTAGATCGACGCCGATACACACGCGGGTTAATCCCGGTCAACGCACAGGCGCGTCGCTGATTGTAACCCTTGGTCTTCATCGCCCAGTTCACAGCATTCTTCCTCAAACCGGGCTGCAGAAGTTTTTTCCGAGCATCTCTTTCAGTGTCACCACATCCATCATCTGCTCGGCCAGCATCTTCTTCAGTTTGGCGTTCTCGTTTTCCAGCGTCTTCAGTCGCCGCGCGTCTGACACCTCCATGCCGCCATACTTGGAGCGCAACTTGTAGAACGTCGCATCGCTGATGCCGTGCTTGCGGCACAGTTCCTTCGCACCGAGACCAGCTTGGTGTTCCTTCAAAATGCCGATGATTTGTTCTTCGCTGAAACGGCTTCTCTTCATCGTCTGTCTCCTCAGTTGGAGAACAGGCTAACCAAAATTCGAGGACTTCTCAGGGGAGCAGGTCATTTTTACGCATCAGAAAGTTTGAGCAAACGGCTCGCGGGGACATAGTCCACTGCTATCATTACACCTTTTGGGGCATAGTGCGACGCGCCGAACTCGTACCCCCTCATTGAAATCGTAAATCCCCATCAAGGCGCGCCGCTCCACACTGCTACTTGTTCGGCTTGTTCAAATTGGGTCGGTGGAATGAAAAATGCGGTTGTGCTCTGACATCTAAAAACCGCAATTCAATTCTCCAGCGAGCTTTTTGGGGCCCGTGGGGCGGCACGCCGAACCCAACAACCCGCTCATAACCGGTCGCAATATCCGGAATGCGCAAAAAATCAACGCGTGCCGCCCACGGTCAGAGGATTGCATGGTGGCAAAATTATGCCCGCTGCTCGTTACGAAACTTACTTTTTGCCTTTTGGAAACAGACTATTTCGCCAGATTTTGCAATGCTACGGGAATTCCCCAATTTCGAGGATTGGGTGCTCAAGGTAAGTTGTCTTCAACGGAACACTACTACCACTCCGGAATTCCCCCTTGTGAGAGAGGGGCTGGCTCTTACCCCCTCGTCCAGCCCCTCGCTCCACCCATCACAAAGCTATCAATTGCGACAGGCAGTATGCTTGATCTGATTGTAATTGGCAGTGCATATCAGCTTCACGGTCTGGTCCACTCGCTTTTTTCGGGGAGTTCCAGGTGAGCGACACTCGGGTCGCGTTGTTTCAGAAGCCCTTTCGTACTATTTTCTTCAATCTCGTGGAACACTTTTTTGGTTTAGTGTTGCAGCGTTATGCGGCTTTTTCTGATCGGCGTTGTTGTGATTTCGCTGTCCGCGGCGGTCTCGTGAACGAGGCGCTACAGGTCCAATTTTGATAACGATGTAGTCGGTTCCTCCCGGCGCACCAGTTGGCGACGAGCTGTTCTAGATTGAACGAAGTAGAAGCGTCAATGCCAGCAATTCCATAATAGATGTCGGTATCTTACTAAAAGTCCGAGCGAATTGCTTGCATCAGGTCCTGCTGACATATCAGTAGCCGAAATCAACTATGCGGTTGTGGGTCGTCAAGGTTCAACTCTCGCTGCGCATCATCAGCGGCGGCGAGACAGGCACAGCAGAAAAACGAATGGTACTAGTTGGCCCGCGCTGCAAGCTAGCTAGAGGGGACAAGAGCAACGCGGGCCCCCCGAAGGGTGGTAGTAGTAATTAGTTAGCGTGATTGCCTGACCCGGCTCCGCGTCGCAGCGCCGCAGGCAAGAAAAATCCGCGCTGCTGAGGGATGGGATCATTCGCGGCGTAGGGTTGCTCCGCAATAACCCCCCGACAAGGCGTGCCACGGCGCGCAAGATCAGGAAATGAGCACCGGCCCAACCCATGAAGCCAAAGGCCTCATTATCCAACGTGGCGCCAGCCAACAGGAAGAACAGGATGATGAATGGCCATTGATTGTTCTCGATCTCATGAAAAGCACGGTCATGATGGTGGGCAAGATTCCCGACAACTGCGCCTGCAACCATGCCTGATGAAAGAAATGAAACCTCCAGCAATAGCGAAAGACCCGCTGTCAGAAAGACGATACCCACCGCTTCGGCTTTCAGGGGCTCTCCCGTTTTCAAGCGCCCGGTCAGACAAGCGGATGGCACGCCAATCCGGCAAGGATGAGGACACCAAGGGTAATCAGAAAGCCGGCAACGTGCACATAATACCAAGCGTTAACTTCTTGTCTAGACTACTCAAACTCCGACCCTGCCTTGTAGGAACTGATGTCGGAGCGAATGCGAATATCCTTACACGATCTGAACCGAGGATCATAAGATTAAGGGATATTGATCTGTATTAAGGCGAAAGCGCGCCGCAGGTGGCAAAAGAGCTCATTCAGAAAATGCGGAGGAATTTTCGATGCCGACAAAGAAATCCAACACAAATAGCCCGACCTCACTTTTGGATGTTTTCAAGCAAATGCAGCCGCCCATGTCTGGCAATCCGGCCTTCGGTGCCCAGATCGAACAATTCTGGGACGCGCAAGAAAAAATGCTTGAGGAAACAGAGGCCTTTGCGCAGCATTGGTTCGAGCGGCGACATGAGGCGGTCCGAACGGCCCTGCAAGCTGCGCGTGAAGTGTCTTACGCTAACCCGTCGGAACCCTCGAAAGCCCTTCAGAGTATGGCGGAATGGCAGCGCCACTCGACGGAGCGATTGGTTGCTGACGCGCAGGAATGGTTCGAAACCGTGGCCCGTTGTGCAGTATATGTCGCTGAAACCGAGGCTGAAGCTGTTGAGCAAACAGTTGATGATGTTGCAGCCGCTACAAAGAGCGCAGGGAAATCTTCAAAGTCTGAGCCGGTTTAGATTTCCTGCTGCCGACTAAACCAGATTGAAATCATCAGAGAAGTAGATAGGAGGTCAAATGTACAAGAACATCCTGATCCCGGTTGCACTGGACCAAGAGCACGACACCCAAGCATCGTTTGAGGCCGCACACCAATTGGCTGATGCGGACGCTGTATTTACTGTTGTGCACGTCCAAGAGCCTATCCCCGCGTATGTGGGGTCTCAGATTCCAAGCGAAGTGCTTGCGAAGCTGCCAGAGCCGAGTTGCGACTGGTTCATCTGTCCCGGCACCTGCAAACAACACCACTGTTGAGCGCAGATCAAATCCAACAGTACAGCATTCTAAGAGGGTATGCGAACGACCCGTGCTCCAATGTGCCCGAAGGCCACGACCCAGCCATGTGGAAAAAACACAACGATTGCAGCTGAATCCTTTTGAAATCAGCGCAAACTAATGTTGGACATGGAGCTGGGAAATCTGATTGCCCTTCATCCAATCTCTCAGCTGTGTCGAGCAAACACACTCGTCGTCCCATCCAGACCAACGAGCAAGGTTTCATAAGGTTCTCGTTCGTCTGAAAAATCCATGCCGGGTGAACCCATCGGCATGCCTGGAACTGTCAGGCCGAGGCCTTCAGGATGTTCGGACAAAAGTCGATTTATGTCTTCTGCCGGAACATGACCTTCGACAAAAAAGTCCCCAACAATTGCAGTGTGGCAACTGGAAAGCACATCTGAGATTTTCATTTGTTCTTTAAGCGACCACAGCTGCTCCTGTTCCACGTTCAGTGTATCGGCGCGAAATCCTGCGGAAATCAGGTGATCCACCCATGCGGCACAACAGCCGCAGGTTGGCGTCTTGTAGACTTTGATGAGTGGGGCTTCTTGACCGACGGAAGGAGTGGCTAACACTGCTGCTGTACCCGCTAGTAAAAATTCGCGTCGTTTCATTGGTCTCTTCTCCGCTTCCTCATGGGACTACAAAGATATTGTGCCAAGGCCAAACTTTTCAATGTTACCGGACTGAGCATCAAACGGGCAGTTTCGATACAAGATCTGAATCTCAATCCAAGTAACACTGGTCGCCAAACGTTTTGTGAGTTGCGTCGCGTATGGCTCAAGTTCACTCGAGCGTTCGGCAATGGACCTCGCGATCGACGTCGTGGTGAGGGCCATAGCAACCTTCTAAGCCGTGGCCATGCCAATTGCCTTGGTGGTGCCTGCCCGTGCACCCTGACACTGCAATCACTATGACCAAGAATGCCGCTCTGCGCGAGTACTTGATCCAACGGTTCTGTTCCATGTGTCAAACAACTTAGCAGCGATCCAGCCACCTATGCTTTGACGCAGGTCAACTCCCGATTGCGGCAGCTTCCAAACAGCGGCAGTTAGTCTATCGTGAACAGCTCCTGTCTTTCAGCAACTCCGCGCAATCTGTATTGCCCCAGGGAAACAAGACTTGGAATAGAGCCCACCAAGTCGCCCGCCACCTTGTCGGAAACCACAATGTTCTGATCGAGCGCGCTGCACATGCCTAAAATGCGGGAGGTAGTATTGACCGCTGGGCCGACCACTGTGAAATCCAAGCGAGACCTACCGCCAATATTGCCGTAAAGAACATCGCCTGCGTGCAACGAAAGAGTGAAGCCGGTCGTTGGCAAACCATCCGCTTGCCGTCGTTGGTTGAGATCCTCAAAGGTATCCCGCAACTCCGCTGCCGCGTGAATTGCGACGCGGCGAGCGTCTGGAACTTGATTGATATCGAAGATGGCAAGCATTCCATCTCCCATGAATTTCAGAACGTTACCGCCATTGCGTTCGACTACGTCAACAGCTTCCGCGAAGTAGTCGTTTAGCAATTCTATGATTGAATCCCCCGGAAGCGCCTCTGACAATTTGGTAAATCCTTGCAAATCGAAATACCAAATCACCGCTGAAATAGTTTCCGATGAACCTCGGGTGATGTCCCCGGAAAGAACGCGCCTACTGGCGTCTTTTCCCAAGTACGCGGCGGTTATGTCTTCAGCCATCAGCCGGTTTGCCCCGCACTTCAGCGTCAGGCAAAGTGGAGATATCAGTTGACGCAAACCGTCAAGTTGCTGGCTTGTGAAGCCCCCGCTCGCGTCGGTTGCCAACGAAATAATGGCACCTTCTTCGGCCTGCATCGGGTCAACAGGCGTAGCGTTGTCCTGAACAAGGAAGAACCGTTTGACAGCAAAGTAGTCAGTTGCACCGCGCTCGCGAAGTTCGTCGAAGATCGGAAAGTTGAGCTCTGGTTCTTCGACTGTAAGGTCTTGTCTGATCTCTTCAATGTTGTTTGCCAAAAGATAGTAAATCGGGCTTAGAACGTATTCCTCAGGCGCATCTGATCTTCGGACAAAGTCCTGTCGTTCATTTCCGCCATCTCTGTGCCAGCGGAAAGCAACTGTCCCAATCTCCGGATGATGAGCGCGCACTGTGATGTTTGCTCTTTGAAGTGGAATTCCTGCCGAAACAAGACGGTTGCAGAATGCTTCTAGCCAGAGCTCCACAGGAGCATTCTCCAAGCCCTGTTGAACCAGCCAGTCGGCTATGTCCTTTACGGCCGCGGTCAGTTCCCAGTTTTGGACTAATGGAGCTGCCATGATGACCTCTCAACGAATTGACTGTTCCGTTAGTTCTCAGTCTATTTAACTTCAAGGACACTTCAATTTCAATTTCCAGCGCTGCTGTCATTATTCATCGCCCGCTTTTTGTCTTTTTTTGAATTTAGAGGCAATCCCGACGTTTAAGTACTTCACGATAAGTTGGTGGATGGCCCACTCACAAGCCCCCCTGCCGAACTAGACTGCAAATGTCCAGGACGGTTGACTAAGTCCCTTCAATTGCGGTTTCGACGTGGCCACAGAACTTATCAATATCGCGCTCTAGCATATCGCTTTCTCGGGTCTCATCTCTGACCGCCGATAGTTCATCTACAACAACCCGCAAGTCTCCTTTGGGAACTTCTTCAGCAATGCGCTTCATAGCTCGAATTAGGGCGGCCGTTACGAGGCCATTGCCCCTGACTGCGCGTCTCAATGCTGGCATCGAGTCCTGAAACAACGACTCTGCTGTGATGGATGGATAAACCACCCGCACGGCGCCGTCGTCATCCCGATATACACCCGTGTCTTCGCCAAAGCGCTGCTAGAGCCTGGGCCCAATTGATCCTGCTACCAAGGTGTAGACTAACAGAATAATGGAAGCAGACTTTGCAAAGTACAGCGTGCGGCCACTGCCGGCGTTACCAGCGAGAAGACACGGTGGCACCAGAACAGGTCTTTGATTTGTCCTGCGACTGAACCAGACGACGTCCTCACGCTTTGGAGACTTTCGAGCCATTGGAGCTGGTTGCCAACTTGTTCCATGGGAATCGAAAATGATCAAGACCTGCTTTGTCGCAATACTAGTTTTACTATTCGGCGCTGAACCAAATCGGCGATGTGTAAGCACGGTCTTGGACTTCTGCGGGAACCGCCTCGGGCAGCGGTATATCGTAGAAAGCTGCGTCTATGGTCGTCCATCGCGGCTTTGGAATTTCGATCACTCTCACATAGTAAAAAGCGTTGTTGTTCGGGTCAAAATCTGGGTCTTGCCAATAACCGGCGAGCTCCACGGAACCGATTGAGTTGCTGTATGTCGCGCTTTCAATGTCTACCGTCGAGCCTACTGGTTCGCGTGCGCGGCCATCCTCTCCAATCTCTCGGTCATCGGAGACTGCCACGTCGAAGATCCGCTCATGGGTTTCGCCACTCTCGTCGATCCAGCCTTTGATAATTTGGACTCGGTCGAGGTTCGCGCCATCTGGGTCGCGCAGCGCCCGGATCAGGAAGCTGGGAGAAACCCCATTAGGCGCGTTCCTAAGGTCTCCGCCCATCGGCACACCGTTCTTATACCCGTTGGAAACAAAATCCGAGGCGTACAGATCATCGGCATCAAAATCCCAGCCGCCAAAGACCCGGACTCGCATTCGCGGCCCGGTCGTAGCGTAGGCCTCTTTACGCTTGATTGCTCCGTGGACTTCCTCGCGGGTGTTTTCGCGCGCCCAAACAGCGGTGAGGCCAGCAGCCGATTCTTGCGCCGTAATGATACGCAATGCCGGGTCTTCGGCCGGGATTACATCAAAGTTGTGACGGTTCGCTGAAGGCTCTGTGTGTTGGTACTTTCCAAAGTAGTTGTCCTCGCGCGTGGTTGGGAGCGCGGTGTGCGTGTCCGTCGTGCCGTAGAAGCCGAACTTGAATGGGTTAACGCCTGTCTTACGCTGAACTTCGAGCCCGACCTTCAACGCAGAGCGCCCATACTCGTAGCGCAACATTTCAGGGGTCTTTGCGACGGTGCCCGAGATGTTCGCAACGTCCCAGGTTTCGAAATCCGCAAACTCATCATCAGGTGACAGCAATGGGTGCGTTTCCTCATCCCCCTTAATCTGGGTTACCTCATGCATCGGCTCCCAACGAATGCGTTTGGCCGCGTATTTCGCATCCATAGGTGTTCCGTCGAATTTCGTAGGCGCGAACATTATTCCGTTGGATATATTTCCGTTATGCGGAACAGATACTGCGCTTCCGCCCGTCTCTTCTTCGTACGCAGCCAGATAGTCCCACAGCGGCTCAGGGTCTTCGCTTTCAAAATAGGTAAATGGGCGGGTTCGACCGGTCTTATCGGCGCCGTCTCCGAAGATCACCACTCGGTGGAGATTGTTACCTCTCGGAGTTGATGTCCACTCGTACCCAGCCAATGATGTGAAGACGCCGGGTTCGTAGTATTCGTCGACCGTTTCCACGATTTGTTGCCAAAGGTCACCGTCCAAATCCAATCCAGCGGTCGGGTCTCGCCCTTCGATTGATGCGATTTCGATGATATCAGCGAACGCCTCCATCCGACCTTCTTGCCCAGAATTGAACCTTTCGTAAGTCAAACGACCCCACTCGTCAGCCAAAAGCCGAGGGTCAGCTGCTCGAACGGCGGTCGCAAGTCCCAACATTTCCGCGTGTTCAGTAATTGCGAGGAAATCGAGGCGCCTAATGAGTTGAACAGGTTGCCCAGTGTTTGAGGTTATCCTGTCACCGCGGGCCACACGGAAGGCGTCGTGGATGTTCAAAGAAGTCCCAACAAGCCCTGCGTCGAATGAAATTTCAGTGTGGAAGTGAAGATCACCAAATAGAACTTCATCAGGATAAGATCGGTCAACAAAAGGAGAGTAGGTCTGTGCGGGGACCACCGTATTAGGAGGTACTTCGCCTTCAAAGCCAACTGCTTGCGTTCCAAATGAAAGCGCTAAGGCGGTTGCAGCATGCAACATAATCGTGGGTTCAAAGTGAGTTCTCATGACTGCCCCCAAGACAAAAAAATAAAGCATATGTGTACGAGAAAGCGTGCATAAAATCAAATATTCAAGTGAGTTGGGTCCACCGTCCCCCTTCCGCGCTCATGGACCTGTCTAAGACTCGATCTTATGAGTCTGCTTTGGGCTGCGAACCGCCGAAAAAACAAAGCGCAGAGAAACGCGTAGTTGAGGCCGCGGCGGTTGGACATTAGAGTAATATCCGGCTTCAGCCGGTCATACCTGCCGCCTGTAGCCTATTGGCAAGACGCTCAAAATGATCCGGTCGCCGCCACATAGACCGAAACCCGCTGGCCAAGCAATCTACTGTGTCATCCTCAACCACAATACCTCGACTTGTGAACTCATCGTGACGTTCGGTGACGAATTCTCGCAATGCGTCGGAGGCGTCTCGCTCTCGTCCGAGCTGCGCGTAAGACGCAGCAACAAATGCAGTGGCCAATGAGTTCAGCCGCGCTGCTCCCATTAGAAAACTAAGCACTGCTTCATAGTTGCCGTTGAAAAATTCGACCTGACCCATAATCCATTCGATGGCAGACGGATGCAGCGGATCCAGTCCCATAGCTTCCGAAACCACTGCTCGCACCTTTTCGCGCTGGCCGAGCAGTAGGAAAGCATAGCCGCACCAAGCAATAGACTCCGCCTCGCTTTCTATCATGGAAAGTGTCTTGTTGAATTGCGCCTCGGCCCCATCCCACAGTCCGGCACAGAGATAAGCAAACCCAAGCTGGTTCTGAATATAGACGTCGCGGTTGTCGAGTGCCACGCCCTTTCGGGCGATTTTCAATGTGTGGATTGCGCCGTTGCGGTCGAAAATATGGATTTTACCGAAGCGGAACTCTTCAGGATTAATGAGGTCAGTGCGGAAGAGGACATTAATCTATGGGCGCTATCCTCGGAAACTGCGTAGGATTACTGACAACTGTTTTTTGGTGCGATTAGGTTTTTCTGCGTAATCGCTTGGCGTTTCTGCTTTGGGCTAGAAGCGGCCTTGCGGCGAGTCAGCAGCTCGACTTGCAACCTAGTCCCAAAAGCAGTCATTACACTAATTGAGCTGGTCCGGTGTTTTCAAAGGCTTGGCCGAATGCTCTGACAATCGGCTTGAGAAAGCTGTCGTTCGCAAGTTTCGTACTGACCGACCGCTTCTAGCCTGAATTGCATCAAAATTCAGCAGAATCCGAAGGTCTAGGGCAGTGGATGACGCTGAGCCGACGGCCACGCCGTTCGCGAAGCAGTCGCTCACGCCGAAAGCCGCGAATTACTAAATCGAGCCCAAACCGGAAGCACCTCTGCTCTGGCAACAGCACGCGCAGTAACATGAATGACCAAAGTTTTTAGTTCAGCCGCAGAGAGCTAAATTGCCAATTAGCCAAAAAATCCTTCTTTGTGCTGACTGAATATCGACCCGCGGGCCCTGCCTGCTGAAGAGACTTGTTCATCGCAGCACAAGAATCTTCCACCTCTTTATTGCTTTCATTAACCCGGTTGCCGAAGATAGCCACAACGGTTGCCGGTGAAAAGTGATGGGAAAAAAAAGAAAAATTGCAGACATCCCGTGGCTCAACCGCAGCGTCGAAGCAATGGTAGCGGCATGGATTTGGCTGGCATTTTCGACATCAAGGTGGGAGAGGATCGGATTTGAAGACCTCGAAGACTCATTGCGGAGCGGCGAGCCCGCAATCATCGTGCTTTGGCACCAACGACTGATGATGTCGCCGTACTTGTTTGACCCTTCGCTTGGACCAATTTGTTCGCTTACATCCTCTTCAAGAGCTGGTCAGCTTGCTGGAAATGTTGTCAAACGATTTGGGTTGGGTACGATCAGCATGTCTTCGCACCAACGCCATGTCGCGCTGACGCGGGCGGTTTTGCGAGGCATTCGCGAGGGAGTATCTCTTGGAGTGGCAGCAGATGGCCCTAGAGGCCCAGCCAGGATTGCTTCGCTTGCCCCAGTAACCTGGGCACGCGCTTCTGCGAAACGCGTTTTTTTGGTTAGTTACTCGGCGCGACGGGTCCACGTCCTGCCGACTTGGGACAAGATGTGGTTTCCCGCGTTGCGGACTCGCGGCGTGTTGTTTTGCCGGGAATGGCACGAAGCCGTTTCGAGCTTTCCAGACGACATCGAAACCGAAAGGCTTCGACTTAGTTTGCAAAAAGCGCTGAATGCGGTGACAGATGAGTCCGACCGCGCTGTAGGTCGTTTGCCCGAAGGGCGATAGAAGTAGTCCGGCAGGAATCACCATTTTCAGTTGATAGCTGACTCAGACTCGATCATCTTTTAGAAAATGGCATAAAGAGATTTTCCATATGAAAATGTATTGGCCCGAACATTTTGTGTTTGTTGGAAAATCGTCTCCAGATGGTGTGGCGGTTCCGAGGGCACGCATCGCCCGTCGCGCCGCGCTGATCGCGGAGCTTTT
This sequence comes from Ruegeria sp. AN11, assembly GCF_056536005.1. NCBI lineage: Bacteria > Pseudomonadati > Pseudomonadota > Alphaproteobacteria > Rhodobacterales > Roseobacteraceae > Ruegeria > Ruegeria sp. AN11. Next base: position 701,979 of record NZ_JBQFJD010000002.1, read on the forward strand.
GAAGTCGAACGGTGTATCGCTGGGTGATCGCGTCGCCATGTGGTTGCACCGAGGCGAAGACCAGATCGCGGCAATGTTCGGATGCTGGTCCGCAGGCGCGGCTTTTTGTGTGCTGCCTTCCTTTGCGGGTCGGACTGCGACTGAACGGTCGCGGCACCGTGTGGATGATGTCTGGTCCGTTCTGCAGCCAAGACTGTTGCTCAAGGAGACGGGCACAGACTTGCCCGAGGCCTTGGATGCTACAGTTGACACGCTGGAGTTGCCGCAAGACAACGCCCAATCGGATTTATCCTTAGATCCAAATAGTTTTCTGGCAGATCGAAGCCCGGACGACATTGCTTTCGTCCAATTCACCTCGGGCAGCACAGGCGGGGCCAAGGGGGCCGTAGTTCGCTTTGGGCAACTTAAGGCCAACCTGGACGCAATAGCGCAGAGATCAAAGTTGTCAGAGGCAGATCGGATGGTGTCCTGGGCACCTCTTTATCACGATATGGGCCTCATGGCAGTTCTGCTTCCATTGAGCCGCAAAGCGAACCTAGTACTCATGGAAACTGAGTATTTTGTACGTCGCCCGGCCGCGTGGCTGGAAACGATTTCAAACTATGGTGGTACTATTACAACGGCTCCGCCCACAGCGCTGAAACTATTGACGCGCCGGACAGCCAAAAATGTGGACCTGACTGCTCTTCGATATGCATGGATCGGCGGCGAGATGGTGTTTCCGGCAGTGGTTGACGCTTTCGAGGAGGCATATTCCGCTGCAGGATTGCGCAAAGGGGTGGTGCAGCCGACCTATGGGATGGCGGAAACTGTCGTAGGCATTTCCTGTGGTGCTTCTGGTGAAACGTGGTCTGTCAGGAACGGGTACATCTCCTGCGGGCCAGTGCTGCCGGATATGGAGTGCCGGATCGTAACCGAAGACGGAACCAAGATTGGCGCCGGTGATGAGGGGCATATCCAGGTCCGTGGACCATCAGTTTTGAAAGGTTACCTCGGGCTTGAAGCATTCGCATCGGACGCGTGGTTTGATACCGGCGACTTGGGTTTCATGGATGGCGGTCGATTGTATGTTACCGGTCGAACGAAGGACGTGTTGAAGCGGGGCGCGGAAGCATTCCCTGCAACGGTGGTTGAAGCGGTTGCGGAAAACGCGCTGAACCTAGGCGTTGGACGCGCCGTGGCCTTTGCGTGCATACGTTCAGGCGCAGACCGGGAAGAGATTGTTCTCCTAGTAGAGTGTCGCAACTGGGATGATGATCAAGCCCGTAAGGTGGGCGCTGCAGTGGCTGGCGAACTGGGTTTACAGGTCGATGTAATCAGAAATGCGATAGGAGGGCGTTTACCGCGCACCTCCAGTGGAAAACTCATGCGCCAGAAGGCGGCGCAACTATTTAGGGAAGGACGGGTTTGATGGACCAGAAAAACCGGAATGACTGGACAGTTGATCGGCTGATCTCAATTCTGCGCGATCTCGCCAGCGAGAAGGTCCTGCCGAACCATCTTGTAAACGGCCACATTTCGGGTTCGGATACCGTATCTACTCTGGGGATTGATTCCATTGGCGCCGTCGAACTCATCGACCATCTTGAGGCCGAATCTCAGGTCCTGTTACCTGATGATTTCCTCGACTTTGAAGACAGAATCGAAGACATTGCTGATCGCCTGAACTCGCTGAAGCCGGGGGCAGCCAATGACTGAATCAAACTCCGGGGCGTCGCAGGAAGCTATTGAGTTTCACTACGATATGCCCGCCGATTTTTTTTCGCTTTGGCTCGGCAGATCTATGACTTACACGGCAGCGCGCTTCACGCGACCGGGCATGACACTGGACGAAGCGCAGGACGAAAAAATCAACTATCACCTCAGTGCCGCGAATGTTGCGTCGGGGCACCGCATGCTGGACATCGGTTGTGGCTGGGGCACTCTGTTGAGCGCTGGGGTCAAACGACTGGGAGCCGCCTCGGCACACGGCCTTACACTGAGCCCCCTTCAGCATCGTTACATCGGGTCTTTAGGCCTGCCCAACGTAACCGCGGCTCTGCAAAGCTACGAACATCATGAACCTGAAGAGCCCTACGAGTCCATTGTCAGCGTCGGCGCTTTTGAGCACTTCGTGAAACCCAGTATGTCACGGGAAGAAAGGCTGCGAATTTACTCGGAACTGTTCCGGCGTTGTGCCGAGTGGATGACGCGAGATGGCCGGTTTTCCCTACAGACCATGACGTGGGGTGACGCTGGTCCGGCAGAGCGTGATATGAATAGGATACATGAGATTTTCCCCGAAAGTGACCTGCCAGAAATCGCGGACGTGATCGAAGCGTCCCATCCGCATCTGGAACTGGTTTCAATGGAAAACCGCCCGGAAGACTACCAATACACTCTGGCCGAATGGGCAAAGGGGCTGATAGCCAACAGTAACGCTGCGATCAGGATCGTTGGTGAAGAGCGGTTCAAGTTTTATCTGAACAGTTGCAAGGGTGGGTCCCTGCTATATCGACGCAGACGTTTCTATCTTTGCCGTTTCGTGTTCAGGCGCAGGGGCAGATAAATTATCCGGCCGCGAGCCGGGTTTCGATGCGTTTGACAGCATTGAACGTCGGCTTTCCTCAGTCTTTGAGACCGCTTTGCCAAAACAAAGCCGCCCACAACGTGAGCGGCCTTGAGAAATTGAGACAAATCAGTTGGTGAGAGAAGCATTGCATTCACGCGCCGCTTCAATCGCTTTCTTCGTACCGGCAAGGCTCACTTCGAAGGCAAAATTGCTCTCCGGCATTACGATCATGGCTTCGCGCTCCATCACATCTGCCACGAAGTCGGGGTTGTTGGCCAACAAATAGCCACCCTTATACCCATCTGCCAGATTGGGTGGCGCTGCTGTTGTATCGCCGTAGTACAACTTGTTGTCCATGAGCAGTTCAACTTTGTCATCTTCGAACTCAATGTCCGCCTTGGTGAAGACCCCTATGTAGCCGAACTCCTTGTCTGGGGTCAGACCCATTTGCACAACGTTTGTATTCTCATCGACCCGTTCAATCAGGCAGATATTCCGGCTCTTGTCTACAAAGATGTTCCAGCCGGATTCTTCGCCGTAGTTTACAAACTCTGCATTGTCTTTCGGCAGAATGTTCTTGTCCTTGGCGTGCCCTAACGTTGCCCCGAATGCGAGAACAGCCGAAACAAAAACAATCTTAGTTGTAGTTTTCATAGATACGCTCCCAAAAAAAATATCGCAATATGAGGATGCGAAGATAGGCGGTAAACGCCGTTCTTGCAAACAAGCCTCAAAACCGAAGGGAAAAGGCTTCGTTTTTTCCTGAATTGCGGAACGATTTCGGTAGCCAAGCGTTTGATCATCTAACGCCGACCGGACCGGAATTCACCGACCCGATCGGCCACTAGCGACGGAAAACTCGTTACCCCCTCAATCCCCAAAAAACCCGCATTGTTCGGAGGGAAACCAATTGAACAACGCGGGAAGCAGTTTGGGGTATCCATTTTACGGTGCGGATCGCGGGTTGGATCAAAGTTCCCCGCGCCACCCTAACCTGAGATGATAGGCAACGCGGGGATTTAGTCTGCCCATGTGCCTTGCCAAACTATCTCGAATGTGCGTTGAGCCGCAGGTAGCAAAAAAGGTGCCTTGCCTACTAATTTTAGACTCTGCTGACTAACCTCGTGACCAACCAATCGCACGGCACGGCCACGTTTTCTAACGCGGGCCAGTAGGGTAGAGTATGGAAGCAAGCACCAAGAGAGTGAGAAACAAATTTAGCGCGCGCAAAAATACTTGATTTGGTGCATTTTGGATTCAAGTATTGGGGTGCGTAGCAAATCTTAATTACCTCTGTTGCTGCCGCATCCACCAGACGTGTCTGGTCGCCTCCCGGTGATGTAAGTGAGTGACGTCGCTGGGAGGCCATCTATTTCTTCTCAACGCACTGGTCCAATCATAACAAACTCCGAACTCGTATCAAATTGTGAAATAAGCCAAGGAAAGTCCGAATGAAATGGCATCGGCGTTTTTGACATCGTGTTCAAGTTAGCAAGGGGACTGAGTGCTACGAAATTACAAAAGCATAGCGGTCGCTGACGTGGCTTGGGATGCGGGAAGCGATGGAACGAGCTTTTTATCGGTGGTGAAAGAGGAAACAAGAGTTCACCTAGTGAGGTTTCGCTGCGGACGCCTATTCTTCGACAATTCCCACGGCGAGACCTTCCGTGAAGCTCAGAGCTACTTTGTCTCCCGGGCTAAGCTGCTCGACAAACTCGCGACCAACGTCTGTTTCAACCTCGATCATTTGTTCTGTACCACTGCTGTCCGTCACAGTGGCGATTGAGCTCGCGTTGTCGAAGGACACAAAAGTCAGAATCAAGGTGACCATTGTTCCGGCAGCCATGCCCGGTGTTGATCCCTCTGCAGCCTGGCCTTCCAATTCAACCAAACTGTCAACCTCGCCAGGGAAAGCAATGCTTGCAGCCATCCCCAGTGTGTACATCGCTTTGACTGTGTCACCCTCTTCAATTTGATCGAAGTTTTTGACTTCCGGTCCTGCAAGAATGGTCTCTTCTTCACCTGTCTCTGAGTTTTGCAGCACGATGAGCCGAGTGTCCGGATCAACTGACTTAACTGTCGCGTCGGCTTCGATGGTAACGCTGCGCTCAGCTGTTTGAGCAAAACTGAGTGCGGGCAAAATAAAGAAAAATGCAGACGTTAGAATTTTCGTTAGCATGTCTTCTCCTTATGAGATTCATGGTGGAAGTCTGTACACTAGCATGCAGTTCTTCAGGATGGCGAAACGTTGCCACACCACTTCGAATTTAAAAAGATGTTTGTCAGCCAGCTACACCAAAGACCGATGTTCTCGAACTTCAGATTTCCGCCAGACAGAGCATAGGAGATCTAGAGCGATTACGCGGACAATGCTTCAATGTAAGCTTTGTCCGCAACTTGGTCATTCCCGCAATAAATCTGAATGTCCGCCCACCCTAAAAACCGAGCAACCTCCTGCATCTAAATAAAGAAGCAAATGCAGGAGTTTGATCCATGAAGTACTTGTCTGCCCTCGGCGTTCTCGTCGGGGGTTTTCTTTTGCACCCACCGCCCAAGGCTGTCCTGACGACGATGCTCTGGGTGGTGTCTCGGTCTCATCCCGCTGTCTCGGCGCTGGTTCTGCTGGCGGTCCTCTGGACGTGGAGGCCCGACGATGACTGAGCTGAAGCTTGTCTGACGTCAGCACCAATGGGACAGTTTGAAAGAGTTACTGCGACGGAGCTTTAGCCGGTGAGTATCCCTGAGTGCTGGACAGCGCTTGGCTGTCGCGTTGTTTGAATACAGGACCGCCAGCAAATCCGGGATCGATTTCGATTACATAGAGCTGACCCGCCTTCGCCTGAAGCTGTAATTGAGGTTTCTCCATAATCACCAATCCAAGTCCTACGTTCAAAACGCTCGCCACAGTCTCAGCATTCAAATTTACCGTTCCGGGGCTGACTTCTTGCACATGGCGTGTACCAACAGACATGTCTGCCACAGCATTACCGTTTACAAAGACCCTATAGATATTTGCGCTGCCTGCAAATTCGTTTCCACGGAAAAATACAACCATTGAACGATTCGCTGGAACGGTTGGTACTAGGCTCGTTGTTCCTTGATTTCCAATTGAATCGGTTGTCTTTGGAGATGGAGTTTCGCATCCTGCAATCAAGAGAGTGGCAATTGTCGCGGCGATGGGTAGAAGCTTCATTTCCGGCTCTCCTAGATCATTCTCCGAGCTTCGGTATTTGGAAAACCAGATTAATGAGAAACACTTTGTCATGTATTGACATACGTCAATATGAAGACCCCACCTACTTATTTGCGCCAGCAGCGTACCTGTGCAGTTGTACGATTCTGCAACCTGTCTCAAGGTAGTGCTCCGCGTCTGGGTAGATTGCACATCCTTTCCGCATTGGGCTCCCATCAGTCATTCGCAGCACTAGGATTGAACGTCCGCCCCCCCAATCCGCCAGCACCAGCGACCCCCGTCAGCCCCCGGAACGACTCGTCAACGGTCCAGTCCTACGGACGCCGTCAGCACTAGAGAACGGCCTCTTCGGCGGTCAGAAGTGCCCCATGCTGACCCGCTGACGCTCCATTCCGCCCGTCGCTTCGCTCAGCAAAATGCCCCCGAAACCGCCCCAGTTTCTCGGGCTTCGCTGAAAAGCTCTTAGGTTTCATCGGACGGCAAGGATTCCTACCACCCCAGCCAGTTCATCAGAACATGGAACGAGACTAGGCACTTGGGGCTAAAGACCCCTCACATCAGGGACTTTCTGTTCGCGGATCAAGGTATTCAGTTGATGAACCTTGATAGTCAGATAGCGGAGCGCGTCCATCGGCACTTCTGCGATCGGGCCGTTCCAGTCCTATCCGTGCATGACAGTTTTATTGTCGATTACACCCGCGTGGGGGAGCTGAAGCGGGTGATGGCCGAGGCGTCTACTGGAGTGGCTGGTGCACCGTTACCCACATCGAACAAGTTCTACGGGCTGGACGAACAACCCGATCCGAACGCCGACCACGTCAAAGACTACATCATCTGTCGGCAGACGGCCCGGTCCGAGGCGTATCTTCAACGGCTGGCGGAACATGAACGGAGAACAGGGCGAGAGGTGGTGCCGTTCGAAGCTCAAAATTGACGCTGCAGAAATAAGTGGGCCGAGTTATCGGACAGACGAAGGGTTGAATTGTGCATAAATCAGTTTCTAACACTCCGTGAAGTCACAGGAAGCTATTGCTGTGATCATTCAGTTCTTTCATCTTCAATTTTGTGACCTGACGTTCACTTGGAGCGGTGCGAAGCTAAAGCCTTTGCAAAAACGCTACGGATACTCATTTTGGCAACCCTGCTTTTAACCAACCTTCGCGCCAACTATCTGCACAGGATGGAACAGTGAATATTGGCATTTGTGTCTGCGCTGAGGCTGCAGTCAGGCCCGGGCGCAACGTCTGAAGGTCCGCTACCGCTTTGCGAGCTGCAGCATCATCGGTGAGGTGTCCCAAAGCAGCAATCAGCATAAGATGGCTCATTACGAAGTTTGAGCGTACAGATAAAGCTTCTCGGCAAGCCTTAGCCGATTCTTCATAACGCCCAAGGTGAAAAAGCGCGCTAGCCTGAGCAAGGTAAGCAGCGTGGCGCAATGGATCGTGAGGGCTGAGCTCAACAGATTGAACCGCGTGACTTAGTGCTTCCTCTGGACGATCAAGAAGAAAAAGGTTGATGGAGCCCAGCATATGGACCGTTGCGGCATTTGGATTTTGCTCAAGAGCTTGTTTGAAAGCAACCCGCGCGCGTGGCAGGTCTCGCGCCAGCATAGAGATTGAATGCGCAGCGTACGCCAACGCGATGCCGTCTGCACGATCGCTCAACAGAACCCGCTCGGCTGCCTTAATAGCCTCTTTCGGCCCTTCACCAATTGGCTCAAGCCCTTGAACCATTCGCTGAATATGCAACCAAGCCAACAGCCCTGACGCGGATGCGTATTCTGGATCACGCCTCAATGCGAGGTTTGTCAGACGTATGGCCTCTCGATTGTCTTGATCCGTTAAAAGATGGAAATGCGATTGTGCTCGAAGATATAGTTCATAAGCTTCCAAATTTTCCGTAGGTTTTGCCCGCGCTCGGTTAGTTTCGGCGTGCCTTAAAGACGGTTCAATCGCGGTTACGACCTCCAGCGTTACTTTGTCTTGAAGGTCAAAAATATCATCAAGCACGCCGTCGAAGCGGTCTGCCCAGAGATGACTGCCGTCTTCCGCATCAATCAACTGCCCTGTAATGCGGACTCGTTGACCTGCTCGTCTGACTGAACCCTCGAGAACGTAGCGCACTCCAAGAATGCGACCCACTTCGCGTATGTCCGTGCTTTTTCCTTTGAATGTAAAAGATGAATTTCTTGCCACGACCATCAGCCAACGGAAACGAGACAACTCTGTGATAATGTCTTCGGTGATGCCGTCCGCAAAAAACTCCTGTTCGGGATCACCAGACATATTGTCGAATGGCAGCACTGCAATCCCGGGTCTGACATCTGCCTTTTCTGACAGATTGGCAAAAGTGCCCTTTGGCCAGCACCAAACACCAATGCGGCGCGTGATGTTTTTGAGTTCTGTCTGCTCACCGCCATCGAATTTGGATGCGTCACCTCGGTCAAGACTGTTGTGAGATGTGTCCGATATCAAAACCTGATCCGGTTCGGCCAGCGCTTCGAGACGAGCGGCGACATTTATTCCGTCACCAAAAATGTCATCGCCTTCTGTAACGACCTCGCCAGTATGAATGCCAATTCGAAGCTTGATGCTCTCTGGTTTCTGCGCTGACTGTAATGCAATAGCGCAATCTGCAGCGTCTGATGTGGACTTAAACTCGGCAATCCAACCGTCGCCCAAGCTTTTGATCAATGTCCCCCTGTGGGCTTGCAGCAGCGACTGAAGTGTATCTTCACGGAATGATCTAAGCGCAGCAATCGTACCTTCACGGTCATGATCCATCAGTGCTGAATATCCGACGATGTCCGCCGCAAGCACTGTGGTAAGCCGTCTGTCCATTCGTTCCCCCGTTTTGAGGAACTTAGCGCGACACTCAACTTCTGTCAGCCCGACAACTTTGCCTTTGAGCGTTAAACCCTAAGTCCCAAACTGCTCTCAAAATCCATTCCATGCTGGAGATCATCCCAGATGCGGTCGACCAACTCTGCCACCTCTGGATGGTCCGACCAGCGATGAACGTCGATTGGCCGCGAGTGCCATGGGTCCTCTATCTCCCCCATAACCTCCTCCTTCCTCAATGTATTACGGATCAGGAAGGAGGATACTCGGGTCTCTCTATCCTCCTGTTTCTATTCATTACTTATACCTATTCCCCACCCCCATAGAACTCCTGCTAGAGGTCAGGAAAGAGGAGGAGTCAGGGGGAGTCAGAACACCCGAAACCACTGGGGCATAAATGGGGGCATTTCTCGGAGGGTTTAGCCCCAAGTGCCTAGTCTCGTTCCATGTTCTGATGACCTGGCTGGGGTGGTAGGAATCCTTGCCCACCGATGAAACCTATGGGCTTGTCAGCGAAGCCCGAGAAACTGGGGCGGTTTCGGGAGCATTTAGAGGGTCAGCATGGGGCATTCTCGACCGCTGGAGTACCCGTTCACTGCCGCTAGAGTGACCACTAACTGGCGCTGACGGCGTCCGTAGGACTGGTTCAGGGGGCTGACGGGTGGTCGCTGGCGGTTGGGGGGGACGTTCAGGTTTAGTGCAGCGAATGACTGTTCTGAGCTGATAGTGTTGAAAAACTCGATGCCGCTATATTTGCCTCAAAATCTTAGAACAAATTCCTTCCAACTTGGCACTCAGAAGATAATGTTTGAAAAAGTGAGATTTGGCGGAAAAATGTTTCCCCAATTTGGCCTAATCGGTTCGGACAAGAAGTTTTTCAACACTATCAGCCCTAAGCCGACACCATCAGGTCACCCACAAGCAGACGCCTGAACCGCTTTGTCGTTGCGGCGAAGCCAACGTTTCAATTCAATTTGACTTGTGTCAATGCGGTACCGTTCTCAGCCGAGTTCTTTTTTGTTCCACGAAGAAACTTCAGCGAGGGGTGGTTGCAGGGCAATGCTGAATCTCAGATCAATTGCGGCAAAGCGGTCAACGTCAGCACTGAGTGCGCTTGCCTGCCTACTTTTCCTGTCAGGCTGCGAAGAAGCGACACCGCTGGCCGCAACTGCTCTAGTCTACCCTGGGGTAATCGTTGCAGCGCCGGTTCTAATTGCGGCCAAAGACGGGGATATCAGGCAGCCAGTTCTGGTGAAAACGTCTTCGGGCGCTCCACTCACACCAGATTTTAGCGGTGCGGCACGTGCGACGTACACAGTTGATACATCGACGGTTGTTTGTACTGGAAAACACAAGCTTAACGAACGCACTGTAGTTTTCGACAGCACTGCAGCGAGTGGATACAAGAAGCAATACAAAATACCTCTTGCGTGCAACCAAGGACTAAAGGGGCTTGCATTCTTTGCGCCAAGAACTCCTGCGGACGATGGGCCGGTCACAACGGCCAGCGTGAGCGTCGGACCGAAGAACGTTCCACTGGACAAGTTTGAAAGACTAGGCGATGAACGGTTTGGTTGCTACGGACCTTTTCGAGCGCGGGGCGCTAACGTCGATCCATTCAGCGTGAAGTGTTACGATGCTGGAAAACCTGATAGCCGCTTAGGCGACTTTTTCAGCGTTTTCGCGCAGACGGGGAACACCAAGAATACAGACGAATTTACCGTTTGGATATTTCCCCCAAACTAAATACTGGAAATGATTGCTGGGGCCACAAAGCAGCCCTTCCGAAAGTTGCCACATGCTGCGCTGCCGTGAAAGGCCGGTTTGTCCGGATAGTGTTGAAAATCTCCAGTTTTGGCCCACTCGCTTTTTCGCGATTTCCATCGCGTCAGCAATGTTGGCACCACTTGCCCAGAGTAGGCCATGACAGCCTCTCACATAGCGGAACCAATGCTTTGGCCGACCCCCTGGCCCAAAACTTCAACCGCCTCTCAATGTGTAGTTTTTTCACCGGTTTTGGCCAAAACTGGGGTTTTTCAACGATACCCGCCCGAAGCAGACGTTCGGTACAGGATCGGCAAGCCCGCAAATCATAGCTGGTTTGAAGATCACGCGGTATCATCACTTGGTGGCCTCTTCCGGTTGCACCGGGTAGCCAGCAAGGGTCAGGCCTTCCATTATTTTGTCAATAAGCTCTTTGGGCATCCCACGTGCGCGAAACGGTGCACGCGGATCTGACTGGTATTCGGGGAACTGCTGTTTGATATATTCTACGGTCTCTTCAGCCTTCTTTTGCTGCCCGTTTAGGGCATAGCTGGCCGCAAGACTTGCTTTGTTCATGGGCAATCTACCCGCCGCAGCCAACTGTATTTTGATTGCTTCCTCGTAATCACCGCGAGAAATAGCATCCAGATGCGCCGCATAGGTATAGCCCGAATGCAGTTTTGGGTTGAGCGCCCGTGCCCGGTCGATCCATGCCAACCCCGTTTCAAAATCACCTGAATAGGCAAAGAAAATACCCAGATCAGCTAGAATCCAAGAGTCATTCGGGTTCAGTGCCACCGCACGCTCAGCATGTTTACGGTAGACATCCATGCTCTCACCCAGCAACCGGCTCCGTACTGCCAGTGCGTAATATGCATCTGGGTTATCGGGATCTGCTTCGATGGCATGTTGAACCGCGTCAAAGCTTTTCTGAGCCCAATCGGGATCAAGGTCGTAAGAGTTCTTTTTTGAATCAAGGTAGTTGTACGCGAGGCGCGACCAACCCAATGAATAGCCTGGCTCTTCCCGCACGGTCCGCAGCAGACAATCGCGTGCCTTTCGGTGCTCGGGCAGTGCAAAGGTCTGATAAAACCAGTGTGCGGTTATAAAGCACTCATATGCATCGAGGCTTTCGGGCGCCTTTTCGCGGATCGTTTTCAGAACATCGGCCTTGAACAATGGGGCATCGCTCGATCCGATAAGCGAGGCAATCTTGCTGGCGACTTCCACCTGCACGTCCAGAACGCTCGCAAGGCTCAGGTCGCTTTCAAAGGGGCCAGGAGCCTGAAGCTGCAGACAAGTTTTTGCATCGGTAAACGTGGTGGTGACGCGAAGCTTGTCGTCAGAACGCTGCACCGTGCCACCCAGTATGTAATCCACAGCCAGCTCATCGCGGATCGCTTGGCAGTCCGCATTTTCTCTGAATGCCTTGCCGGCCCCTGGCGCCAATACGAACAGGTTGGTGAACTTGGCGAGCATCACGTTAATATCGCGGGTCAGGCCATCGCTGAAATAGTCGTCCTGCGGACCGCCGCCGACATTCTCGAAGGGTAGGATCAGCACCTTTGGTCCGGTTGGCAGGGCATAGGCCTCTTCTTTTGGGTAGAACTGGTACGCCAAACCTGCAAGCGCCAGAACAGCTGCAGCAACCACGGCGCCCAATTTTCGACTATCACGCCGCGGTACCGGCTTAACCGCCTTGTCCGCTGGCCAAGTCCAGAGTTCCACGCTTCGAGTGATGTTCTTCAACTCGTGGATGCCAGAATGCCCGAACTCGACATCCAGCTTTCCTATGACCATTTCGGCAACCGGTTTCGATACAACGATCCCGCCGGGGGGCGCCAAGGCCTCGAGCCGCGCAGCAACATTGACCCCATCACCCAGCAAGTTATCACCCCGGACCATTACATCACCAAGATGAATACCAATGCGAAACTGCAGCCGTTTGGGCCCTGGGCTTTCCGCGGCGCGCCGGGCCATATCCCCCTGTGCAGCCAATGCCGCCTGTACCGCTTTGACCGGGCTGGAAAATTCAGCCACCACGCTGTCCCCGGCACTACCGAAGATCCGACCGCCATGGCTTGAAATTTGCGCGTCAATCAGTTCCCGGCAGACCGTCAGTTCGGCCAGAGCCGCTTCCTCGTCCTCGCCCATTAGCCTTGAATATGCGACAGCATCCGCAGCGAGGATTGTGGCCAACCGTCGTTCCATAAGAACCTCTCAGTGACTGAGTTTAGCCTAATGGTGAGATTTTTCTATGCGCGTTAACGAGCAGCTTCGAATGTCGACTCTGTCCGCAAGGCAGTCGCTCATTCACCGCGCAGTCAATGTCTGCTTCGAACCCAAAGCAGACATAGATGATGAGCGCAGCATTCGTCACTCAGGGCGGGAAGCGGACTTTCGCGGCACCTGCAAAGAGTAGGATTCGTCGCGGGGAAGCGGACATCCAGTTTGTGCCATGACAGCCAAATTGGTTGGACTATCAGAAGGGCACGCATTGTCGGGACTTCGTGACATCCGTTAGACTGTGAACAGGAGGGTCCTATGCAGCGCCGACTCGCCGCGATCATGGCTGCCGATGTCGTTGGGTATTCGTCGTTGATGGGCAGCGACGAGGCAGGTGTATTGTCCGCCCTCAAAACTCTGCGTTCAGAGATTTTTGATCCCGCAATTGCCAGACATCACGGGCGGCTCGTCAAGTTGATGGGGGATGGTGCTCTTGTCGAATTCGCTTCGGTTGTCGATGCCGTAACCTGTGGCGTCGAGATCCAGCGGGCAATGGCTGAGGCTGCTCCAACCATCGCCAACGGGTCGCGGTTGCAAATTAGGATCGGGATAAACCTCGGTGATGTCATGATCGCTGATGGGGACCTTTACGGTGACGGGGTAAATGTCGCCTCTCGCATTGAAGGTCTGGCGGACCCAGGCGGCATCGCGGTTTCTGAGAGTGTCGTCCAACAGGCCATGGGCAAGGTGGATGCCGGATTTGAGGATCTCGGACTGAAAAACCTGAAGAACATCGCTGAACCGGTTCGAGTTTTCCGGGTCATGTCCGACAGAGCGCCCGCATCCAAACGGCGATCAAACAAGCTGCCATTGATGACCAGCGCATCCGCGTTGGTTGGTCTGGGCGTTATAGGCTTGTTCACGTGGTGGATTGACTTTGATCACGAGCCGCTTGACGCCCCGACCTTTGATGAAGCTGCTCTGTTAACAGAGCCAACAGGTCCGACCGTTGCGGTTTTGCCGTTTCAAAACCTTAGCAATACAGACGCCCACGATTTATTGGCTGTGGGCATAGGCGAAGACATCATCGTTGAACTGGGGAACTATCAGGACCTCAATGTTTTGTCCCGCCAATCCACCCATTCCGTTGGACCGGACGAAAATGACCCGCTCAGTATCCGGCAGAAATTCGGCGCGGACTATGCGCTGGAAGGTTCTGTCCGGCAGGTTGCAGATCGTCTGCGCGTGACAGCGCGATTGATAGACACTACCTCGGGGCTTCAAGTCTGGTCGGGGGCGTATGACGAAAGCCTCACGACTTCAAATATTCTGGACGTTCAGCTGAACATTACCGAAAAAGTGGCCTCGGCTGTGGGTGACGCGGGCGGGGCAATCAAACGCATTCACGCAGGTCATGCGCGCGCGAAACCTCCGGATCATCTCTCGTCTTATGAATGTTCCCTGCTGCGCGTTGGTTTTCTAAACAGACGAGATATTCAAGAGCGCGTCCGCGGCTGTATCCTGCGGGTTGTCGAAGACGAACCCGAGTATTGGCGCGGGTGGGCGCAATTGGCCGAGGCTCTGCTAACGGATGTGAAGCTTTTTACCGGGCTGTATCCAGGGACTCAGGATGAGAAAATCCGACGCGCGGAAGAGGCGGCGCGGAACGCGGTTTCACTGAACCCATATTCTGCGCGTGCTCACTTCCTTCTGGCGCTTGTGCTCCAGATTCAACGTGATCTTGACGGGTTCTTCTCGTCTGCTGAAACGGCGCTGGCATTGGGGACAGATCGTTATCTGCAAGGGCAGATCGGCTATGAGTTCATTTGGTCCGGGCGCCTGGAATTGGGTGCCGCTCTTGTTGAGAATGCAATTGCGCTTGACCCAAATGCAGCGGACCCAAACTGGTATCAGTCACTGGCTGAGTATCATTTCCTGAATGGAGATTATGAAACAGCGCTTACCACCTATCGCAAGGGGGCACAGCCGGACATTTGGTGGTCGGTTTCTATCGAGGTTGCGATTCTGGCTGAACTGGGTCCGCACGAGGCGGCCATTGCAGCGCGGGATCGGCTAAACAAAATTCGTCCGGGTATTAAGATTGGTGACATTGTCTGGATGTATCGCCGCTTTGCGCGCCCGGATGAACACATTCTGCCTTTCGTGGAAGCCTACAGAGCTGTGGAAATGCCAGAGGGCCGGTTTGCCCCACTTGAGGATAGTGCAGGCTAACCAACACGGCATGTTAAGGCATAGGGTGGCGCAGAGTCTGGCGCCGATTGTTATTCGGGCACGCCCGCTCTTTGCAAGCTTGCCAGCCAGATCCGTCGGTTTTCTGGGTGGTTTTTCGATCCTGCGAATTGCCTGCGCATCGCTGAGATTGATAGTTTCGGGTTGATTTCAAGTGCATCTTTGACAGCCTCTTGGGCATCGTCTTGTCTGCCCATCTCGGCAAGAGTGGCCGCGCTCAACAGGTGGTGAAAAAGCCGCCAAGTATTGCTTGTCGCCACCGCGCCTAATTGCCGGGCTGCGTCCAGCGCTTCTGCGTAGCGTTCAAGATGAAACAAGATGTGACCCTGGTAGAAGTACATGTTTTGAAGAAGCGGATCGCGCGGGCTTAACCGGATCGCCATCTCTATCTCGGGCAGGGCGCGGTCCTGCATACGAAACCAGTCATAAGTATGCGCCAATTCCAGCCGGATACGCGCGTCGTTGGGGTTGAGCGCGACAGCGCGTTCGAGATTTGCGATGGCTGGATCGGCCTCTCCTGTAAAGCGGTAGATATAGCCGAGGGCCGCATGCGCCTGCGCGTCCTGATCGTCCAGTTCAATTGCTCGCTTGGCCGCCTCAGTCGCGGCAATCAACGTGTCCTGAGGGGTATCCGACCACTGAAAGAAGAATATCGTTCCCAGCGCGCGGGCCAACAGGCTGTGTGCTGCGGCGAATTTCGGATCAGCTGCGATGGCGGACTGTGCAAACGTCACCGCGTCCTGCTGGGCCTCTTGCGAAAACACTGCCTGCCGCGCCCGGCCGCGCAAATACAGATCCCATGCACCCATGTCTTCGGTCGGTTTTTCCTGCGACCGTGCTTCGCCGGACTGATATATCTCAGGCAACAACTGGCCGGCGATGGCCCGGCTGATCTCGTCTTGAATATTAAAGACATCCGTTACCTGACGATCAAAAACCTCGGCCCAGATGGTTTCGGCGCTGTCGACATCAATAAGTTCTCCGCTGATGCGCATCTGACCGTCGGCCCTTCGGACGCTGCCGCGGACAACATAGCCAACCCCAAGGTCGCGCGCGATTTCTATCGGGGTTACCTGATCCTTCGCGTAAGAGAACATCGTTGCGCTGGACACAACGAACAGTTCCCGATTGCGCGACAGATGCGCGATCAGGTCGTCGGTGAGACCATCGACGAAATACTGACCAGTTCTTTCGTCCCCGATATTGTCAAACTGCACAACGGCCAAAGAGGGTTTTCCGGTGTCCGGCAATCGCTGCCGGTCGGCAAATATGGAAAAGGACAGCATGGCAATTGCCAAAGCCAACAGAACACCCGCAACAAGAACGCCGCGTTTGGGCGCTTGGGCAACGCGCTCAGGCGGTTCATCCGATGCAACCGGGGCCACAAATTGGAACCCGCGCTTTGGAAAGGTTTTGATGTAGTCTGAGCTTGCCGCAGTGTCGCCCAAGGCCTTGCGAACGGACCGGATGCGCGTGTTCAGCGCCGCGTCCGTGATCGCCGAGCCGCCCCAAATCTCGTCAATGATCTCTTGCTTGCTGACGATCCTGTCTCGGTTCCTGACGAGAAACTCCAGCAATTGCAGGGCCTGAGGTTCCAGAGCAACCGGTTCGCCACAGCGGTTCAATCCCTGTGTCGGCTCAAGTTGGAAATCTAAAAAACGGTACATACTGAAACCTACACTCCGCCATGTCCTTGGCTCAACGAAGTTTGCGGATTGTCAGATGAATGTCAGAAAAAATCAGATTCCGATCAAGCCCGGCGCGTTCGCCCGGCGTAACGTTTCCGGGGGTTAGCGTTCCGTAGCATTACTCAAAAAAATAAGGAGATTGGATATGGCCCAACTGAAAAAACTTTGCATCGCGGCTGCGGTCGCTCTGGCGGGGAGCACTGCATTGGCTGAAACGGATCTTGAGGCGGCGTTGGATAACGGTGCCGAGCGCCTCAATGCCGATCAGATCGCAGAGCTTCTGATCGGAAATACTGTCACAGCCACCTCTGGAGAGAAGAGATTTCGCTTTTTCTATGACCCCAACAATATCGTGAGCGGAGAACTTACGAACGGTGGATGGAACGGTGCCGGCGCATTTGCCATCACCGATACAGATAAGGTTTGCGTTTCCATGGCAGCCGACAAGGGGCGCTATCGCTGTATGACAGTTCTACGTGTCGGGGACACGGTGCATAAGTTCAGTGCCGACGGAAAGAGAACATTCGAGCTGCACAGCTTTGAACCGTCTACCGGTCTCTGAGTTTCGGTTTCAAACTGGTTCTGACACTGGACCTGCCATTTTTTCTGGCTGAGGAGAAATGGCAGGCACGAAATCAGCTGCCCTGTTCTCCATGCGCGGTGAATGTCCGACTTGAGCGGAAATGGTTAGTCATAGGTCGAACACTTCCGGTGTCCGCTAAGGACCGGGCGTGTAGCCTTAGATTGGAGGTACGGCTCGCACGGTGACCAACTGTCTGGCCGCGACCCTTTCGCGATGTATCATATACAGCCCCGCACCGATGATGATCGCAATGCCAAGCAGACTAAGCGCGTTCGGGAAGTCGTTGAAGACAAGATAGCCGAACAAGGTCGCCACCGGCAGCTCAAAATACTGCAGCGGCGCCAGCGTGACAGAAGGCGCAAAAGACAGCGCATAGGTCATCATCATGTGGCTCACCGTCGCGAAAAAGCCAGCGCCCAAAAGCCACAACAACGCGATGTCTGTCGGCCAAACGGGATCAAACAAATCAGAGCCGGAACCTTGCGCAACAATTAGAGCTGGAATGCAAAACAGGCTGGCGATCAGGCCGGTGTGGAATTGCAGGGTCACAGGGTGCACCCGACGCGACAACCCCCGGGTCAAAAGAATGTAGAAAGCGAAGGCAACTGCCGTGCCAAGCGGAATAATGGCAACCGCGCCGAAAGCTGCGAAACTGGGCTGTATGACGAACAACACCCCGACAAACCCCACAAGCGCCGCGCCTACGCGACGCGGGCCGACGTCTTCACCAAGATAGAACTTGCCGACCAACAAGACGATGAAAGGGGCAACGAACACGATTGCCAGCGCATCGGCAAGGGGCATCACCCGGATTGCGGCAATGAAGCAAAATGTTGCGAACACCAGCAGCAATGAGCGGAAAACCAGCACCATCACCTGACCTTTCGCCACGCGCAACGACAGCCCCATTATCCAGATGAAAGGCGCCATTAGCGCGCATTGCACCACAAACCGAGCAGCCGTAATCTGCCCAACCGGCACACTGGTCGACGCGAGTTTCGCAGACACGTCCAGCAAAGGAGCGGTTAGGCAAAACCCTAGCATCAGCGCAACGCCGACAAGGGTGCGATCTGGAGATTGAGGTATGGGTTCAGCAGAGGTCATCGTTTCATTTAGAGATGTCGCCAAATGCGTGTCTGTTCTCAATACGACCACAGACAAAAGTCCCACAATCCACGAGTTCGGGTTGAATTGGATATAGCGCTCGTGGCGAAAGTCTCCTCTGAAGGGCCGCACAGCCACATCAGGTGGCCGGGCCAAGGGGCAGCTAAGGGCCGTCATCACACATCCCAACAAACTGACTTATCGGCAGTTTCGTCCGCATTGCGGTCGTTCGCCCAATCGGAACGGATGTCTACTTTGCGGGACACCTGTCGATTGCATCGCTTACATTGGGCTATCTGTTTACTTAATCGAAAATGCGTTCGCCCTGCTCGTCAATCACCTGTTTCGCCTTTGCGATACTGAAGCTTTCGCCCTGATCCCGGGTTTCAAAGACATCCGCCCGGATCACTGTATGGGTCTTGCGATCTCCATCGATGGTCTTTTCTATACGGGCCAAAAGACGGTATTTGCCACCTTCGTGCATCAGGTCCGGAAAGATTTCGAACCCTCTGAAATAGACCGGCTCCGGCTCCGATTTTTCGCCACCACCGAAGAGTTTAGAGAAGAGGGACATTGGGCGGCTCCTTTCAGCGTTGCCATGACCGGAGACTAGCGCCGCTTAGGACAGGCGTGAAGCATGTCATGCTATCAGAACACCGGTCTTCGATCCGACGGTACGCTCCTTGCGTGGCCTAGTACGTCCAGATCCTTGGCAAAAGCCCATTCCCCCGCATCACTCTCCCTTGCACGGAGGGCCCAAAACCGCCGTTCAAACAGACCATCGCCAACGACTGCACCGAGCCCAACCTGTACCCTGGATTTTATTGCTGCATGCGCTTGCAGCAGTAACGACACTGCAACTGCCGAATACCTTGTGCGGCCAAGCAGCGGAAAAACTGTCATTCATGCAAGTAGCAGCGATGCTCGCGGCGGCAGCTCACAGTTCGCTCAACAAAACCGTCCTTCACTTCATCCGCAACAGCTATCGCCTAGCTGAATTGGTGGACACGGGACCGTGGCATATGAACAGTAAACACAACAGTCGCCTTCCAACGGCTTCAAAACTGTTTTGCACGACTTGCATTCATAGAACCACTGGCAAGCATCCGTTGGCATTTGCTCGGTTTCGCTGTGGCCGCACTTCGGGCAAATCAGGGTGCTTTCTAGGACCACAGTTTGTTTTGTCATAGTCTCACATCTGCATGATCAGGTAATCGTTAATCCGTGCCTCGTTAAACACAACGACCCAAGCCACGCCGGTGATTAGAGTCGTTCCTGCAAGCCGCCATTTCAACGTCGGCAAGGAACCGCGCCGATAAGATACCATCCATGATATCACGACGAGCGCCGTTGACATCGTCAGCACATAGTAACTCGCTGCGGCAACCTTCCCAAAGATTGCCAACCAACTGCCACCCAGCCCCAGTAACATCATCGTCATGGGCAAAACGCAGAAAGTCGCGACGCCAAGCGCTGATAGCGATCCCAAATAGCTGAGGCTAAGGTACTTCTGCATTCTGTTTCCCTGATGGACTACGTCGCGCGGAGTTGTAGAGACAACAACCTCTCGTTTAACTTCTGTAGCCACTACAGGATCAAGACAGGAAATCTCACATGTTTGCGATTGGGGAGGCATCCCGGCAAAGCGGTGTCGGAATTGAAACTATCCGCTATTACGAACGCGAAGGGATCGTGCCGAAACCAGAAAGGGCATCGAATAATCGACGCATGTACTCTGCGCACGATGTGGGACGGCTTTGTTTTCTAAGGAAGTGCCGAGACTTGGGTTTTTCGCTTGCCGATGCAAAGGTGCTTCTCAACCTGTCCGAAGGTGATAGCGAGGATTGCCAATCCGTTAAGGAACTGGCCGAGCTTCATATCTCCAATGTGCGTATGAAGATAATCGAACTTAAGCGATTGGAGGCCGCCCTGAATGAACTTACGGCCAACTGTAACATCGGGAACGTTTCTTGCCCGATGCTTGCGCAGATACGGACCTACTAATGGCATTTTGAGGCTCGCAGTCGCCCTATGCCAACGCAGCATGACCCAAGATTCGGGCCACGCAGAATCTACCGTTCGTTAGAGAGGTCAACTCGTTGATTTAGCAATGTTTCAATCAATCAATGAACATTTGTGCGTCGCCGCGGTGTTCTTGAAGCACGCGGCGATTTCGGACAGTGAGCCCTACCTGCCGTGCCTGAGCAATCAATTTGCTACATACGCAGTCGGCAAGTTTTATCAGAAGTCGACCTCTGATTTCCGAAACGCAGAGCAATGGTTCTGCTTATCTTTGTCCCAAATTGGGCTAGGCAGACTCAGATATTCTGTTGCTTTCCATTGTATCAAGGCTTGTATCGTGCGTACTCGAAGTCCATATACACTAGGCTTACGTTTTTCTTTTTCGACCTGCTGTCTCCTCAATTCGGCGTTCAGTCTTTCGATTCAGACCGACCACGCCGAGTCGCCGCAATCATGCGGGCGACATGTATTAGGAGACTTCCACCATGGCAAATGGCACAGTAAAATGGTTCAACTCGACCAAAGGTTTTGGCTTCATCGAGCCTGAAGACGGTAAGCGCGATGTGTTCGTGCATATCTCAGCACTTGAACGTTCCGGCATCAGCGAATTGAAGGACGGCCAGAAGGTTACCTTCGACGTCGAAGCTGGCCGTGACGGACGCGACAGCGCCGCCAATCTGGCACTGGCCTGACCTTTTACGGGCACCCTTATGGGGTGCCCGTTTGCACAATGGGCTGCTAAAAGCCCTTGGAGAAAAAGTCAGTTGCAACAGCGGGAATTGACCCGGGCGCTCGCGCAATACCGTGTGCCCGATACGAAGCGTAGCGTTTTTGAACTGACAATCACTGTCATCCCCTTTTTCGCGCTATGGGGCGCAGCGTGGTTTGCGCTATCCCTTAGTATCTGGGTCACTGTTCTACTGGCCATCCTGAACGCCGCATTTCTGGTGCGTCTCTTCATCATCATGCATGATTGTGGTCACGGATCATTCTTTAGAAACCGTACCGTTTGCAATTGGACAGGTCGGGTCTTGGGTGTTCTCGCCCTCACACCTTATGACGTCTGGCGGCAAAGCCATGCGATTCACCACGCCTCAACCGGCAACCTTGATCGGCGTGGTATGGGCGACATCCCTACGTTGACCGTAGAGGAATACCTGAAGCGAAAGTGGGCCGGTCGTGCCGCTTACAGGTTGATCCGGAACCCCTTCTTCCTGTTCTGTATCGTACCGGTCTACACGTTCTTTCTTCAAAATCGCTTGCCTTTTGGTTTCATGCGGTCAGGCTGGCTGTATTGGGCAAGTGCAATGGGAACAAACGCCGCGATTGCGGTGGTCCTGGCTGCTATTTTTTGGACCGGAGGCCTGGATGTACTGGTTTATGTATTCCTGCCAACCATGATTGTCGCCGCGTCGATTGGTATTTGGCTATTCTATATTCAACACCAGTTTGAACACACGACCTGGGAGCGGGAAGAGGTGTGGAATCTTCAGAACGCCGCATTCTATGGAAGTTCTCACTATGCCCTGCCAGGCATCTTGCGGTGGTTCTCTGCCAATATTGGTGTGCACCATGTTCACCACCTTGCCAGCCGCATACCTTTTTATCGGCTAGACGAAGTTTTGCGTGACCATTCCGAGTTGGAAAATTGCCAGCGTATTACTCTATATGAGAGCTTTCACTGTGCACGATTGCATCTTTGGGATGAAGAAAGTCAGCGCTTGCTGACATTTTCCGAGGCTTTGTCGAACGCCAATCCCAACAAGAGTTTAGTGTAGCCTGGCACGCACCAAGTAGGCTTCGACAGTGTCTCCTCCGAGGGCGCGAATGGCCTCTAGTCGGTGAAGGCCTTCAATCAGCACGAACCTCTTGTTGTCCGCTCGTACTTGAATCGGGGTCTTCTGGCCGTTCTTCAGGATATCTTCGGCCAGCGACAGGACTTTTTGCTGATCAAGTGTTTTTGCACGTTTCACAGGTACATAGATCAGGTCGAGCGGGTATGGTTTTTTCTCCAGCATAAGCTACGAGGGCAACCTTTCATGCATTTGTTCCGGTCCAGAGTTCGCTTCAAAGGCAGGCGCTGGAACGTGCGTCATAGAACCGAACGAACAGCATCGCGCAGTTCCCGATGCATGATCCAAGTGGCTGGCTCATCGTCATTTTCGACGTGAGAAAATGCCAGAACTTACGCGGCGCCATCATTCTGCATCGATCCGGCTTCGGGAAGTTGGAGTTCCAGATATTCAGCGATCAATAGTCCGATTTTCTTGAAGACCTTGATGGACGCCTCGCGCGATTTGTAACCGGCTGCCTGTGACAAGTGACCAATAGTCAGACCGTCCTTGCCCGCGATTGTAAGTGCTTTGAGCATTGTGAGCTGCGCAGGGGAGAACCTGATCTGGCGCAATGCCTCTGCATATTCTCTTTCACTGGGAACGAAGGTGCCGGAGTTTCCCTCCAAACGGCGTTGACCGCTACGTTTCCTGTCTCGTTCTTCGAGAATTTCTTTTAAGGCTTCAATGGCCAATGCTGGTGTTTCGCCGACTGCATCAGCAATCATTGCCTGTGTTTTAGCTGGTGGCTTGGGGAATGCGCGCGCAACGCTGTTACCGCTCAGAATGCCAGCCTTAATCAAGTACTTTCCAAATTCTACTTCAATCACTCCTGATACGTCAGCGTTCCGCGACTTACGAACACTGCGGTCCTGAAATGCTCTTTGTTCCAGACCACGAGCTGACATCTTTGAACCGGGAAGGGTTACTTGAGGGGCATTTTTACGCATCAGAGAAACACCACTACAACTATCGCCGCAACAAAAACCGCTAACGCGATAAACATCTTAACCCTGTAGGACCTGCGATGAACCTTTTCGGCTTTGAGCCTTTTGCCCAGATTTTCGTCAATCGAGTTATGGTTCACGGCTTGGTCCTTCCGGATATGTCGGGCGATATTGATTTCCACCAACCTATTGTCGCGGCACATTTTCGGTGCACGTATCGTTCTGTCGTGTGAATGGCCGATTGCATTCCCAACCATCACCTCTTCGATTCAAATGAGCATTTGAAGGGACAAGGATCGCAACGCACCTGTCCCGGTTTGCGCGAAAACCACGTTCGCACTTCCATCCGGAATAGGTTTCAGGTGCAAGGTATGCATGCAGTGGAACGGCCACAGGCTCACAGCCGCTCTCCGCTGCCCTGTAGCCTCTGAGGCATACCCACCCATCCGAGCTTCTTTTGTCGCTCAGACGACCGTTTTTTGGAACTTCTATTGCAACACAATCCTGGTTCTCCTTACGAAATCCCCAGTTGCAGTGTAATTCCTGCACACCAAACCGGGTTTCGACGTACCCATTTTGAGGTGAAATCACCTCTTCACACTCGTCCCCGATACGCTGGAACAACCGGTTGCACTCCCACCGATCTCCGGTTGATGCAAGATAGGCATTTTCTGGAACTCTTATTTCCTCGCAGAGTTCTCCGACAATCTGAAAACCATGATTGCATTCCCAGCCGCTGCCAAAGAAGCTACCCGTCAAATATGCGTTTTCCGGTAAGTCTATTCTTTGGCACGATCCGTTCTTGTTTTCGAAACCTTCGTCACAAATCGATCCATCGGCATTGCCTGCGACTTGGGCAGGAAGCTGCGTCCCTGAGAACAACACCAAGATTGTCGGGATCAAACAAAGAATGCAGCGCGCAAACAGGATGAATGACTGATTGAAACGGAGCCTGAGACCTGATCTATCGGGCATCAAGCACGCAATTTATGAGCCATGTGTTGTTCATACGGCGCCTTCTTTCATGGGTCACGCGATGGCTGGCGCATGTCAGGTGACAGTTGCGAATGCATGTGAGGAACGAGCTCATAGCGAAGACCCCAGCGAAACCCGTTCCTATGCTGGGGCACATGCTACAGTTAGTCTGAAGGCCATTGGATCATCGAAGCCGGCAGCATCGCGGCGACGAGTAATTTTCACCAATGCACTTTTGTGGTCCTTAGCCAGAATAGAGTCAAGGAAGTTTCCCTCGTCGCAATGCAAGTACCGCCAGGGCAGGTAGTTTTTGAAACTGCCGGTGACCAAGATCCTTGGTGAACTACCGAAAGAAATTGTCTGGCCTGAGTGCGGCGAAAGAGGAGTATGTGATCAAGGCTTCCCCGTGACTATGAATGACTGGCCTGATGACATTGGCTGCAACGCAGCGATTTTCGCGCCGCTTCTGCACAAGTACTCGCGGCGTGATCAAATGGCCGCTCGGTCCCGCACCCTGTAAATTGCGCCTGAGCCGAGAAAACTGTGCTGCGAGCGTACGCAACAAGATTTTGACACTTCCGCTCAGGGCACGCTGCGTCCCACTCCTGCGTAAAAGAACTAGAACCACTATGGATTGGCGACCGACAGCGCCGCTCGCCAAACTGTCTCAGATGTCTATTCCAATTCAACGCCCAGGTATCGCACGGTGCTATCGACCTTTGTGTGCCCAAGCAGAAGTTGGACCGCGCGGAGATTTCCTGTCTTGCGGTAGATCTCAGCTACTTTGGTTCGGCGAAGCGAATGCGTGCCATATCCGCTCGGTTCCAATCCGATTGCGGTCACCCAGTCTCGAACCAGCCTGCCATACTGGCGCGTCGAGATGTGTGGTCGATCATGGAATCGGCTTGGAAACATGAACCGGCTAGCAAACATTTCCGGTGATTTTACCCATACCAATACAGTTTCTCGCGTGTTTTCCGTCAGTTCGAATTGAACAGATCGCTTGGTTTTGCTCTGGATCACCGAAACACGCTCACGGACGCGATCGTCTTTGACAAGATCGGTCACAGCGAGTTTGACCAGATCGCAGCCGCGTAGCTTGCTATCAATCGCGACGTTGAACATTGTGAGATCACGCAGATTTCCAGAAAGTTCGAGCCGGGCACGGATCGCCCAGACCTGTTTTGGGAGTAGCGGTCGTTTCTGACCGATGATCCGCCCCTTGTTCCAAGCTCAGGGTTTTGGGGTGACTGCAGGTAGTTGGACTCTTGGCATATTTTGCACTCCGATCCACCCTCCGCACCCAAGCAACAGCACCGCGCTGACCACCGAATAGTACAAGCGGCGTGAATGCCTGCTGTCCGATTATGAATACTGGCATGGTTTAAGTGTGTGCATTAGGCGGCTTGAGCCCATATCACTACGCATAAGAACGGTTCGAGTCCAAACCGCGCGTACGCTTCGTCTTCAGCACCGATTACCGATCGGGTTCCACGTTAAAAGGCCCGGGTCAGCACCAATAAGATAAAATGAGATATGATCAGAAAAGCTGGTAAGACCGGCGTCAGGTTATCAGCGACGCCGAGCTAACCCGGGGCTTACTGATACGCCATTTCGCCACGCGCTCAACCCCTTGCAGCGTCGACAAATCCGTTCTCCGAACCCTTCGCTCCAGAATGGCGTTCTGCAACGAAGACACGGGCGTTCTTGCGGCACGTCATTGTGGGCGCGAGCCATGATCGTATCTGCGTCGTTGTCGAAGTCTTCCATCAGTTCTTAGCCTCGATTTCTGTTTTGGTTTATACAGCGACTGGAAAAGAAAGTTCCGAGCCCTAAGCCTTGAGATTGAAGGAGCTGCCTGGTTCAGACTGTCCGATGGGACGGCCTGTAATCCGAGGGGTTTTAATAGGACGAACTGGCATTCCTTCGTTCTCAGCAGCTTGGACAGCGAAAGCATACCGAGAACCGCTTGCGCATCCTCGTGGTATGGCTCGTTGATCTGATGATCCGTCGTCTGCCTCAGAAATGAGCGACTCCGAGTAGAGGTGCCGAAGTTGAGTCTCAGACACACCATCCGCTTCCATAATCAATTGCACCATGGGATCGGCCAAAAGTTGGTCGAGCAAGAACTGCGACAACTGCTTTGAAGACAATTTATCCTTTGCGCGGGCTCTCTCCAAATCAGTAAGAGAAA
Organism: Ruegeria sp. AN11; assembly: GCF_056536005.1. Classification (NCBI taxonomy): domain Bacteria; kingdom Pseudomonadati; phylum Pseudomonadota; class Alphaproteobacteria; order Rhodobacterales; family Roseobacteraceae; genus Ruegeria; species Ruegeria sp. AN11. Next base: position 728,148 of record NZ_JBQFJD010000002.1, read on the forward strand.
CGGTCAAGGTTCGCGCCAGACCGGGGTGAGATTTCCGTGGAAGCAGAAAGATTAGCACTGATGCTTTCCAGGCTTCTGGATCCAAATAATCTGGTGGTGCGGAAAGCTCAGTTTCTATGTCGTATTCGCCTGCCGGGAGTAATTCGTCGAAGCCAGGGAAAGTAAACGGCCTGGAAAAGACTGCGATTGTCTTGCTGATTATCTGGTTCATTTGGGTAGTTCTCCTTTGCTGATACTGCTCGCTCGGAGATGCAGACAAGAACAAGCCACCCACTCCCGGCAGGGTATTATCAGTTTTGAGGTTTAGGCTTTGATTTTTCGGGGACGACGTCAGGCGCTTCAGACGTAACTTCTTTTTTCGGTACGCTCGCATCGTTTTCCTTTAGCGCGGCAGCCGCTCTGGTCGTCAGGTCTTTGAAAGACATCATTTTGATCCTTTGATTGTCCGCAACACCCACGAGCCCAGATGGGGTGTGAAAAGTGAATGCGGCTACGTCCAATATAGGGATTGGGTGCCTCATTTACTACGTAAAGCCGTAGAATATGACGGATGGCTGAAGCAGAACCGAGGCGGCGGCACCTTGGCGCGCTACCTTCGATTCGAGTATGGGCGATCAGTGTTTGCTGCGTTGCAGTCAACCAAAGCGCTATCACCATGGAAGACCTTTGCTACATCGGGCGCAGCCATGCAGCGCGAGAGCGCGCAATAGTTCAATTTCAGCTTCACCTCGCCACCAGGGCGAAGCAGAAAATTGGTGTTTTCAACAACGATATGATCACTGGTGGCTCCGACGAACGTGACGCCAGCAGGGAATATTAGACCCGCCGCATCAGTGTCCTGGAGTCCGATCGCAAGGATCGACCGAGTATTCGAAGGACTGTCTAAAGTCACACACTGCATTGAAGGTATAGGATAATTCAATTGCAAGGGATTTGGATTTGATTTGGTCTTCGTTTCGATCACTTCCGCCCAAAGCGTGAAAACATCTGTGTAAAGCCCGTCGATCGCGTACCCCGAAACGGGGTCGGTACCCAGCAGGATGGCCTCACCCAGACGCAGGTTGTTGATTTTTCCAGTCGCCCCCTTGCCAAGCGCCCATGGCAAACTGGCTGAGCCGCCGCCTGACACTGTTTCCAGAGCGGGTCCATTTGCAAGTTCGGTGCCGACGGCAAGCGACGAAAGCAATTCCATTGCTCCTGCAGAGGGTGCCACATGACTCAGACAGGCAAAATTTGCACCAATCCCCTTCAGAGAAATCCCTTCCATTCTAAGAATTTGAGACACAGTGCTTTCAATGTGTTCAGGCAAGATGCCTTCCCGCATATCCCCCATTTCCACCATCAGGATAATATTGTGAGTAATGTTCTTTCCCAGCGCACCCATGGCCAGGCTTGCGATAATGTCCATCTCTGTGTTGAAGCTGACATTGCAGTTATCAACAACTTGCGCGACCTGGCTCAGCATGGGCGTTCGGATCAAGGATATGGAGCACGAGATCCCAGCATCGCGCATACGCATGATATTGCTGATCCGCGCGTCCGCCAGCCCTGTCGCGCCACCTTCAAGCATAGCATTCGCAATCTCAGGATGACCGCAAACGGCTTTTGTCACACCTGTCACCGTAATTCCGCGGGGTCTAAGGTGGTCGACCAGGAACCGTGTGTTGTACCGAATTTTGTCCAGATCAACGTCAATACGCAGCTTGCTCATTCAATCGTCGTAGCACGTACGGGTTGCAAGCGCGGAAAGGCAGATAGAACAATATTCACCAAGTTTTTTGGAGGACGGTTCAATGCGTCAGTGACCGGGAGATACAATTTGCGGTTATAGTCTGTGATGGCCTTTGAAATCTCAATATCATTCATTCCTTCATGGTTGATCGTCATGCCAATTACCTCTGTGTTTGCAAAAGCCTCGATCAGGGTGATTTCATCGCAAGGGTCGGGCATAGTCATGTTGGGGAAATCACATCGACGTTTTCGTTTAGGCGCGTGTTGAAGAATAACTGCATGTGGTTGACTGCCTCGCAGAATGAAGGCTGATGTGCAAAAGGCCGGATGGCTTAGCGCGCCCTGGCCCTCGATCACTATGACATCGGGGCGCTCACCTTCAGATGCTGCAACAACAGCACGCTCAAGTTCGCCACAACAAAATTGCGGCGGCACCGAATCCATCGCAACGCCATACTTGGCGCCCTGCATCAAACCTGTCTGGCCGGTGCCAACTAAAACTGTTTTGATCCCATGCGTGTTAAGTGCGTTTGTCAGGATTGTCGCGGTCGTACGCTTTCCAATTGCACAATCGGTGCCGAACACCGCGATGCGGATCGCCTGGACGTCTCCAATACTGCCATCTAACAGGCGCAGGTCGGGATTTGGCCGCGGCTTGCGAATGTCGCGTATCGTGACATCGTGAATTTTGGCAAATCCGGCGAGCTCCTTGTCATCGCTAAGAAATTCATGCAGCCCACTGACGATGTTCATTCCGAGCGTTATCGCATCCACAACAACTTCGCGATCCTCAAGGGACATTCTGCCGCTGGCCGGCGCCATTCCGTAAATAAAAGTGTCGGGGATCGTAGCTTCATTAGCGACGGCGGCATCAAGATCATCGAAGATGGGAACCTGATTTGCGATATTATCAAGCACTTTGCCACTGTCACAACCGCCATACGTGCTGTCGATCACCGAAAGAACGCGATAGGCCTGTGAATGTCGAACGAGACCATTAGCCGTCTTGCCATCGATCTTTGCGAAATTTCCTTCGCAATACACAATTGCAGTCGGTGTATCTGTCACGAGTGTCTTGCGGTGAAGCTCTGGAAAAACTGCTTGTTCAGGCGCCAGCTTTTGCGCATCGCTGGCAATGAACTGCTTGGCATCCGACGCAATGGGTGCGGGTTTCATATTTGTTCCTTTTTAGAGCGTGAAACGCGCGTCCTTGGTAAGGACGGGCAAAAATTGTGAAGTTTGGGAAAGTGGGCTTTCTGTCTGAATTCTCACTGGTTCAGAACACACAGCCCTTCTGATCGATGATAGTTTTTGTGGCATTGCCACCCATTGCCGGATCGGTCGATATGGGCATTTGCCGGTAGCTCGATTGCATTGCAGCGATCACCGGACGCCTCGTAGCCACGTTCGCATTTCCATCCAACTCCATGGATCGCGTCATCGTAGAAAGCATTTTCAGGCACAAAGACGGCATCGCACCGTCCGTCGCGCTCAAAATACCCACGCTCGCACGCCCAGGGACGCCCGCTGGTTGATGCGTTCAGAAAAGCGTTTTCCGGCACTGCTACTGCCACGCATGCTTCTCCGTCGATTTCGTAGCCACGGTTGCAACGCCATGCAGATCCATAAGTGCTGTTCGTCAGGTAAGCATTATCCGGCACGACAATTTTCTGGCAGCTATCGTCTACTCTTATGTACCCTCGCAGGCATCGCCACCTCTCACCTGATGGATCGAGATATCCACCCTCAGGCACAATCACTTCAGTGCATGAGGTGCCGCCAACTTCAACAAAGCCATGCATACATGCCCACCCTGAACCATAGGTTCTGTTTGTGGGGTAGGCATTTCCCGGCACGACAATGGCCACGCATTCTTCGCCTTCCAACCGATAGGACAAATCGCATTCCCAACCGTCGCCATACTTTTTGGGATGCGCGTTATCCGGCATCGAATTTGTTCCGGCCGATGCGGGACTTGATGAGATAAAGGAGCCCGCCAAGCAGCTGAAAACGGCAACAATCAACGCAATCATGAAGTGAGAGCAAAAACAGTGCTGATTTTTTCGTTTTGTCCTAGTGCAAACGGCGTCGTCCGAGAGTTGAGTTGTTGAATTACGATCCATCAAGGTTCAGCCCCTCGATGCAGGCCTGTGCTAGATCTTTATTAGGAGTTTGAGATCCCGGCACCGTTGCCCAGCCAGCCGCCATGACGGCATCCTTCTGCTTGAAAGAAGAAGCCTCTTTGATCGTCGTTATTTTTTCGGCGCGTTGGGCGTCAGTTCTCGCCATGTCGACGCAGACCGGAACCAATGCAGCGATTACATTGTCGCGGGACATGGCGTTGGCCATCTTGTCCGCGTTACTGCCGGTCATCCATCCACCCCAAGAAAATCCAACGACGCCGACAAAAATCCCTCCGATCAGGGCACCGTAGATTCCGGGTTTAAGCCATTCGGGCGTGTTCATAATCTATTCCTCCTGCGGGGAAAGCGCCGCATCGCTGTCATTGTTAGATGTGGCCAAGGTCTGGTCGTGCTTGAGCGCCAGTTCAAAATCCTCTGGGTCAATTGGGCGCATTTCCGTGCGGCCTGGCTTGCTGCCTTTGCCCTGAACTGTCAGGTAGGTTCCGGTTCTGCGATATGCTTCGAAACTCAGGCCCTGTAGTAGTTCTTCTTCAACAACTACTTCATACTCGCCTGCAGGAAGTTCATCCGGGTAGCCGGACAAAGAGAACGGATTTGAAAACGTCACCAAAGAACTGGACGATCTCGTGCTCACCTTGGTCCTCCATATAGTTTGTTGGATCTTCCCCGCGCAGTCTGCCGCGGTACACGCTCGTAAGCGCCGCGGTAGTACTGGCGTTGTAATTTAGAATAATGTGCAAATGGCAGACGCGCGCTGATCGATGTTAGTCTGCGGCCAATGACCTGAGATTTTATTGGAATCTCAAATGCATTTGGTGCCCGAGGATCAGGTACTGCCAAAAATTGACTAACCTGCGTCAGTGCAACGATGTTTGGATTCCGGCAACGTGATGTGTGTTGGCGGGATATTTGCTGGCGTGTTCTTAACGAGTATTTGAGAAGCGCAGGAAATCCAGTACCGCAATCGGACTGTATTTATCTTGCGCTTCTTTTTCAGTGAAATCCCAAATCTGCCGAAGCGACTTCCGTCTTCAACCAGGCAACTATCATCAAAATCCCGGCATCTCTGAAGGGGTGAACCTATTGCTTCAACAGTGGCCCGGCCTGATCCAGATAAGTGGAGTCAAAACCGGCCAACGTCACCAGTCCGTCATAATCATCAAATGCCACTTGCCCGGATTGAAAAGTAACCAGCCCCTTCTCCCGCAGTTGCCGTAGGACACGATTAACATGCACGGCACTCAGTCCCAGCGCATCGGCAAGGTGGTATTGTGTCAGGGGGCAAGTGTATCCCGTCTTGTTTGCCATCCCGACCTGAGTCAGCCTAACACCAAGTTCCAAAAGAAAATGCGCCATGCGCTCACCCGCATCTCGCCGTCCTATGTTGACCAGGTGCTCAACCACCATCGCTTCATCTCGAGATACCGCCCAAAGAATTGCTGTCGCCAGCCGGGGAGTTTGCGCAAATGCTTCCAGGAGATCATCCACTACTACTTCAATGGCTTGGATTTCCATGATTGGTTCTATGCTGTGATCCGAGGTGTGCAGCAGAACGCTTCGCAAGCCCAGAAAGTCACCCGGTATTTGGAAATCGACGATCTGACGCGACCCGTCAGTCTGGGTTTTGTAGGAACAAACCCAGCCCGATGCCAGAATGTAGGCCGCCTGCTCTGATTGCCCTTGATGCACAAGGTCACGTCCGGCTTCAAAGGTTCTGCGACGCTTGTGCATGCGTGCCAATACCGCAAGTTCAACCTCAGTCAGAGCGACGAAGTTTGAAAGCTTTCGGGTGAGTGGACTATTTTTGATAGTGCGCAAGTGTTCTTCCTTCATCGATGAGCAGTCCGCGAAACTATCCGACGCCAAGACTGCTTTCGATCAGTTAAGTATACAGCAATCTATGCCAGTATGATGCAATTCATCGTGGCGCTTCCTTGCTTGAACGCCTGTTAAAAGAGGACGTCTACCATGGCTGACCGGCAAGACCACTCAGGAATGGCCGCACTCTCAATCTGCGAAGCGCTTTTGCTTGCAATTAAAGATCGTGAGCTCCTGCCCGAACATGAGATTGTGGGAGTTCTGCGTGACGCAGCTGCTGCCCACGAAACTGCGGTCGGCAATAACGATGAAAAGGACATGCACCAGGCCGCCGCAGTTCTGATAAACAAGATCATTGCTTCCGGCTATCGCGTTCGGCAGTAACGTTAATTTCCTGTCAGAAAAACAAGATTACGCTCGTCAAAAAAGCATAACAACAAATAGAAGCACTATTGGTGCCTCGTTCCTGATCAATTCAAACACGAAGCAGGAACCAAAGTTCCAATCTCTGCAATATCTCGACTTTATGAAAAATTCCACGACCGCGACATACTCCCTCTTCCTCGCCACCTGCATGAGCCATAACGAGAATTTGCTTACTGGCTGAAGGCCCGCATGGCCTGTCCTGCTGCACTGCCAGCGACAACGCAAACGTTGGCTTTGTTCGGCGTCTAAGCTGCTGATCCTATGTGCCGCGAAACTAGAGTTTGATAGTATCGCATCATCATAGCTTTGAATGACCGGTCTGGAGACAACAGCTGCAACGCAGCGATGAATGTGCTGCGACAGCAAATCAATGCTGCGTCAGCAATTGCCGCAATCGCACAAGTCCGGTTTGTCCGCAGTGCGGTTACTCACCACAATTCGACGAACGACCGCACCGAGCCCAAAGTGGACTTTCGTCTTAAGAAGCTCCTGCACCTGAACCAATTTTTGGTCGGGTCGCGGTTTCTATAGGGGTTTCGCCGAAGAATTGGTGGTAGGCAACTGATGTCCGGCCTAGGTGACTAAAACCTGCCTCGCCGATGAGCTTCGAAACGACACCTTTCTCATAGGTGCTTTCCTTCAGAAGCGACCTTAGTCGATGCAGTTGGACGATCGATTGGAACTTGCTTGGGCCAACACCAAGCTGTTTTTCAAAGGCCAGAAAGAGTGAACGCCTGGATACCCCGAGTTCGCGACACAGTTCTTGAACCGTTAGTTTTGTGCCAGCCGGGTTTTTTGAAAAAAACTCTTCTGCCGCCAAAACGATCTTCCACTGACTATGGCTCGCTTTTTCTGCGGGCATTTGTGGTTCGGCACAGTAAAGAAATTCACCTGCCAAGTTTTCGAGGTTCTCGAGAACGTCATTCAACATCCAAGCATCTTCCGCATCCACGGTAGTTTGTTTGTGGCAAAGACACATTTCAATGCGCTGAACAAAAGCATTCAGACGGCCAGATCTAGTAATGCGGATGGGTGTTTCAAATGTTGCCCATCCACGCTTCTCGACCTGTAGCCACGGAACTTCCAGCAGGTATATCTGAGTGCCAGCTTCGGCCACGTAGTCATACTCTGTTGGCTTTTGCCCTTGCCAGAACACAAGAAACGGATCCTCATATAGAGTTCCCTGAAATCGAACCGGTTCGCCGTTGGGCAAGACTAAACCGAGGAAGACTGTGTCGCCGTGTTGAACTTCTTGGAAACGAATACGCGAAAAATATTCCTCGCAAAAAAGGCTAAAACCATTGTGTTGGGCCACGCGCCAATTCAGCTTCGGACCCTGTGGAGAGAGAGCGAGCGCTTCGAGTTGGACGCCAGTGTAATCAGGCAGGTGATCCACTGAACGTATTTTCTTGGACAGTAACATAGCGCCTCAGTTAACCCTTACTGCGACCGGCTCTGGCAGCAGCACATTGAAATTCAATTATTCATAATAGTTTGCACGATTCGGATAGCCAGTCACAAACTCAGGTTACACTATCGATCTCGAACACAGAAAACCTGTCAATGTCCTCGGAGTGCCTTATGAAGAAGCCAACACTTTCCATTGCTGCGCTATTGGTATCATCAACGTCTCTCTATGCGCAGGCCGCCGATCTGGTCTTTACCAACGCTTCCGTCCTTACCATGAACGACGATGTGCCGACCGCGCAGGCCGTTGCGGTCACGGGTAACCAGATAAGCTATGTTGGCGATGTCGCGGGGGCAGAGGCGCTGGTTGGCGAAAACACCGAAGTTTTGGACTTGGGCGGGGATACCCTGCTGCCGGGCTTTGTGTCAGGCCACGATCACATCGTTGCATCGGGCTGGACGTCGCGCGGTGTAAGTTTGTTTGGAATTGAAACGCTTGAGGAGGCCTTGGCGGCCATCAAGGAATATGCCGATGCAAACCCCGACGAAGAGTTGATCCTCGGCTATGGGTTCAATCAGGTAGCTTATGGCGGGTGGCCCACAAAAGAAGATCTGGATTCGGTGGTTTCTGACCGTCCGGCCTTTATCCTCGACTTCACAATTCATGACGTTTGGATGAACTCCAAAGCGTTTGAAGCGGGTCAAGTCAGTCCTGACGAAGAGGATCAGGTGCCGGGCGTTATGTTCTGGCAGCGTGACGCGGAAGGCAACCAGACCGGAATCGGAATTGAGTTCCAGTGGGCTGCGGCATTTCGAAATGCAGGCGCTTGGGACCCGGCAGGTGAAATTCCTGATATCCAGAAAAACCTCTACGATCAGGCGGTCAAAACCGGAATCACAGCAGTGCACGTGCCTTTGATGGCTATGCCGACAGTTACCGATCTGTCGCTTGTGAAAGATGATGAGAAACTCGCACTGGCCCATCTGCACGAACTGGAAAAGAACGGTGAGTTGACGATCCGCACTTTTGTTGCGACGGGGTTCAAGGACCCGACCGCCACTGCTGACGAAATCGTGGAACACACACTCGAATTACGCGAGCAGTACGACAGCGACATGCTGCGCATCTGGGGCATCAAAATCCATCCAGAAGGGAACTGGAGTTCAAAGACTGCCTGGATGCTGGACGACTACGCGGACGGGTCCGCGACGCGCGGTGCGGCTGCCATTGAAGGCCCAATGATAACTTCGGTCTACCTGCAGGCCAATCAGAACGGACTTCCGGTGGGCACTCACGTCGATGGGTCACAAACAGTGCGCAACACGGTTAACGCGATCATGACGGCGCGAGGCGCGGGGTACGATGTTCCGAATAACCTTTTGCACCACTATTTCTGGGTATCTGATCAGGACCACGAGACTGTTATCGAAAACGAGATCATGGTGAACACGACCCCGCTTTTCCATGTCGATTGGGAAGCTCAGGACGTAAACGCTTTGGACCTGTTGGGGCGCGCAAAGGTCGAAGCGATTTTTGCCCGCTATTCGTCGCTGATGGCATTGGGGCACAACGTTTCGATTTCTTCGGATGTGCCATCCGCGCCGATTGATCTGATCGGTCCGCTCCTGAACGTTGAAATTGCGATGACTTTGCAGGACCCACTAAATCCGGACAGCAAACCGTTCCCATTGTCGCGCAAACCGGCCTCATTGGAAGAGTCGCTGAAAGCGGTCACGATCTATCCTGCCGCGCAGCAGGCAATGGAGGACAAGATAGGGTCCATCGAAGTGGGCAAATATGCCGACCTTGTTGTTCTCGATCAGGACATTACTGCAGTCGAACCGCGCGAAATCTCGAACATCAAGGTGTTGGGCACGCTAATGGATGGGCGGTTCACGCATCGGGACGGCATTTGACGGCTGGGGCGTACAACGCCCTTGGCCGTCTCGTGCAAACTCCGGATAGGAGGCCAAAATTGAAACAACTGGTTCGTTGTACAGCTTTTTGGGTGGCTGCAAGTTTTTCAATGGTGACTCATGCTCACGCGGAAGAGGTCGCATTCATTGCCATACTGAGCGTTCCGGCTGAAAACGCACAGGATTTCGATGCTTTGGCCAGAGACATGGTTGAGGCATCTGCCACCGATGACGGGCTTTTAGTTTACGAGTTCGCCCGAGTTGGCGAGACGGTGTACGGCTACGAACGTTATGTGGATGCCGCTGCCCATGCCCGGCACGAAGCGTTGATCGAGCCCTTCATTCCACAGTTGGTTGAGTTGGCGAAGTTCGAAAAGATTGTCACCCTTTCGCAGCTTACGAATGACCATCAGGAACTGTTCCGAAGCATTGGGGCAGAGATTGGCCAACCAATTGCAGCTGCAGCGCAAGGGCCATCCAAATGAATGCGCGATGGCAAAGTAGGTTCAGAAAAAGTCTACAGAAAAATCTAAGCGGTACTCGGGAGCAAATGATGAAATGCCGACTTTGCACTTGTGCTGTCTTCTTCGCTGGGCTGATGAGTGTTCAAGCCAATGAAGCCCAAGCCTGCGATGCCGCTTGTCAGGCTGCGCGAAAGGCCGCGAACCCGCTTGCGGACACAAAAGCGCTGATCACCGACAACACGATCGCCTTCAGAACCGGGACGAATGACGACGACAGCTACAATTTTCAGCTACAGCCCGTCTATTCAGTTCCATTGACGGACGCCACCTTAGTGCTTCGGGGAATTGTGCCGATTCAAGGTGTCCAGCCCGGAGCCGTGTTGCCGCCTGGAATTGTCGACCCCTCGGAAGAAGACGATTTGACCTGGGGTATCGGCGATTCAACTGTGCAGGCATTCTATTCTCCTACGCCGGGAGAAAGCGGAATCGCACTGGGCTACGGCCTGCAAGTTTCCCTGCCAACGCACACGAATGACGCCTTGCAAGGCGCAGGTTGGGGTGCTGGCCCTGCCTTTGTCATGTTTGGGCAAACAGGTGATCTGTCGTGGGGTGGCGTCATTGCCCATATGTGGGGCGAGAACGATTTCAACGTGACCATCCTGCAACCTATTTTGAACTATGGTTTGGGAGAGGGCTGGTACATCGGGTACAATAACGTCGTTTCGTACAATTGGAACTCCGCCAGCAATGACGAAGCTTGGGCGATTCCACTGGGTTTGACCGCTGGTAAGACCTCGATCATCAATGAGGCAAAAGGCACCGCTATGGATGTCAGTGTGGGATACTACACTCTAGAGCGCAGACCTGACGGCGGACCGGACAGACAACTAAAACTGGGTTTGTCGTTCTTTTTTTGATTGGCGGTTTAGAAGCATGATCCAGGAGACTGCTTTCAGCGAATGGGGACAACAAAAACACGAGAGAGAACGATCCTTTGCATATTGGACCCCGGCCGAAAACTGGAATCCGTCGCAACTATGAGGAACAAGTGGACCACTGAAATGACAACCAACCTGATCGCTCTAGTAATTTTAGTTCTTGCGTTCGCACACATTCAAGCTGCTCAGGCGGAGATTGCCCAAAGCCCACAAAAACCTGCTGCCCAATCTTCTCCTTCAGGGGCAAAGCGTTTTGACATGTCTGAGCGCTTACTTGATTTGGCCATTGCCTCACGCTCCTCATCGCTAGACGAGTCTATTCAGGAACATGTTGCAATTAGCTGGCGCGATTTGAAGCCGGCCCTAAAGTCTCTGGAAACCCCATTTGAAAAGCTGCCATATCCGTTGTTGAACGCTATGCGAACGCAAGTTCGTTGGCGAACATCCAGTACCAGCGAGCGCTCTAATCCTGATCTAATTAAAGAATACAAGGCGGCCAATGGTGTTCTGTCCGCCCATGATGTCGACGTAGAAAGGCTCATGCAAGAGCGCCGAAAAATCATTGCGCAAAACAACTCAATCGGGCGCGGCCCAAATTTAGAAATTCTGGGGACCACAATCAGGCTGCCGGGGTACATAGTGCCACTGACAATCGATGGGGCAGTTGTAACCGAATTCCTGTTTGTTCCGGTTGCAGGTTCTTGCGTTCATACACCTTCGCCGCCACCGAACCAGATCATTCATGTAGTTTACCCTAAGGGCATCGAGTTCAAATCGATTTTCGATGCATATTGGATCGAAGGCGAACTGCTAGCTGAACGCCGAGTCAGCGACGTTACATTCTACGACGGCGCTACAAACGTGGAATCCATTTATGAACTCAACGCGCATATTGTTGAAGCATTCACCTAGTGATTTCGAAGAAGCTCATCCGCCAAAAAGCCGAGAGTTAATGTCGCGCTTCATTCGTTTCGCCTATTTGGATGGCAATACACTCAGGACGCGCTAGACGGCGTAACAAAGGCTCACATCAGCGCAGAGTGCAGCCAATTCGTTCAGAGTTAAGAACGGCGGCTTTGTCCGCAAAAGGGTCATTCTCGGTGCAGTGCATTAATGACGACTCTGCGGACAAACTTGCCGTTCGTTTCCTGAGCCACGAGGCCCGCTTTGGAATGAATACGGCCCCTCGGCAGCGTCTAGCGAAACAACGCTCCATATACCACTCTTTCCGGTCTCAAGAACGGCACTTCCCCTGGCTATTCAGTCTCTTACCGGCAACCATATCAGTTTCGATATGTTGGCTATATTGGCAGACCTATGGAGCCTCACAATGGTGGCGGAACTGAGCCTCCCGGAACAGATTTCCAGTTCGTTGAGTGCAATCCTAGCCAGGACCGGGATAAAACCACTTACACCTGTTTCCGCAGTTTATCTGTCTTTGAATATTGGTTGAGTTGTCTTGGACGGTTTGCGATTGGTGCCAAATTAGTATTCGAAACCAAGGGTGGGCCAACCTCCGCGTGTTGGAAACGCTAATGCGGCGCTGGGTCGTGCGGAAATTGGCAGATTAGGACGTTGCTTGAAGATCTGTATTTCGGCAGTGAAGCTCAAAGCGCTCAAATGAACCCTGTCGCTTCTTCGGACATATCCCACAGTTTTGTCATGACTGTCTTTTCATTAGCGTAGGAATGCATCATGCCTGCGCAAGTGCCCCAACGAAGTCCAATATTCCGGTAGGACCATATAGCGCTCGCGCTCGTGATCTATTTTGTCGTCGGCTTCATTCTGATCGATACGTCTCAGGTTTCGTTAGAGCTTATTCACGCAATCACGACCGCGCTGGATGATGCGTTCCGGCTGTTCTGGTCATTATACTGGCCGTCATGAAACAACCTCCAATCTCGTCGCTGTTTGCTGGACTGTTGCGGGCGGCTCCATGGCCATTTTTTTCAGGCGGCCGGACTGCTTGAAGCGTTCACTTTCGGCAAGAACGGCTATTTTATCAATGCCGGGTTTCCTGAGATTGATCTCCTTTTGAACCGCAGCGGCATTCAGTCGATGATGTGGACAATCTCATTGGTGCTGTTGGCCCTGGGTTTCGGCAGAGCGCTTGAACGCGTGAGTTGCCTTAAAGCCATCATCAAAGTGGTCCTTTCAAAGGAAAAGACCTTCGCCGGTGTTCCGACCTCGGCGGTCCTGAGATCCGTTGCCACCAATACCGTTACGGGTGATCCATATTTGTCAATCGCACTGCCGGGGCGAATGTATGCGCCGGTCTGTCGCGCCATGGGCTGTTCCCCGTTGAACTTGTAACGTGGCCTTGAGGAAGGTGGACATTGGTTTCTCCGCTGATCCCTTTGAATGCGGGCGGTGCGTTCGTTAGCGCGGCGCTTGGCTTGGGTATCGCAGACAGCAATTTAGTAAACCTGCTGTATATTCCGCTCGCATTTGCTTGCTTGCTGGCCGTCGCCAGTCATTGGTATCATTTACGCCATGACGGGCTCTTCTGACCCAGAGCGAGCAACGATGGGATACGGTCCTGGGAGGAAAGCGGTGAACCTGTTGCGCAGATGAGCACCTGACCGTCCTGCACCAAAACTCAATGCGTATTGGTGCCTTCCATCCGTCCTGATCCAAGCTGGGAGCAGCGAAAATGAACCCAAGAAACTTTGTCCCAAAGGGCGCCGCCAGCTATCGTATAGAGTATGATGGGTCGGCCAGAGAAATCTATTTCCTGCTGCTGCCAAAGCTGACCATGCTGGCCTTTAGCGCTGCGGTGGAACCCCTGAGGATCGCCAATCAGGTTACAAACAAGGAACTGTATAGGTGGTTTCTGATCACGGAGGACGGAAGACCGGTTTCTTGTTCGAACGGGATAGAGATTACGCCGGACTCTGCGTTGCACAATTTACCGAGATCCTCGCGACTGCTTGTTTGTTCAGGAATTGAACCGGCGGAAAGTACGAACCCGAAAGTCCTGTCGTGGATCAGGCGTCAGAGAACCTTTGGGTGTAATTTGGGTGGTATTTGCACAGGAGCTTTTGCCCTTGCAAAGGCCGGAGTTCTCACAGGCAGACGGTTCACATTGCATTGGGAGAACCATCCTGCATTTGTCGAACATTTTAATGATTTGGAACCGTCGGCAAACCTGTACGAGATCGACGATGAGCTTATGACATGTGGTGGTGGCAATGCCGCTACCGACATGATGCTGGACATGATCGAATCCGATTTTGGAAACGAACTGGCGGTCATCGTGTCAGACATGTGCATCCACTTTCGGTCCAACAATAGTAAAACGCTTCAGAAATCAGCCTTCTCGGTGGCATTGGGCAGTCGCAACCAGCACCTGATCAACGCCATGCAGATCATGCAGGCAAACCTGGAAGATCCGTTGGATGTCTCTGAAATAGCCGAAGCCGTGCAGATATCTCGTCGCCAGCTTGAGCGTCTTTTCCAAAAATATGTCGAAACTTCACCTGTTCAGTTTTACATCGAACTGCGCGTTTCGCGGGCTTACGCATTGCTCAGCGAAACTGAGATGACGGTTGCCGAAATCGCGGCCGCGACAGGTTTTGGCAGCGCGACACAGCTTACGGTGCGGTTCAAAAAACGCTACGGCGAGGCGCCAACGTCATTCAGAAGGGGGTGGTCGCACAGGCGTGCATGATTGGCGTCTGGCCGGGGTTTGAATTCTTGGCTTCTGGATTTTGACACAGATTCGGTACGGCCAGCCAGGGTCCGCTTTGGGTCCGCGCATTGAAACAACGGACGCATAGCCTTGGTTTACAGTGTTTAAAGTCGATCAGTGAGGCATTGTTGAACAGCCCCGGCCTCAGCTTGGTTCACCGGCCAGCTCCTGGGCGAAGGGCTGGACATCCCCGATATGTGCTTTGACCCAATCTGGATCGTAATACGTATCCAGATACCGATCTCCGCTGTCGCACAGCAGGGTGACGATCGAGCCGTTCCGGCCGGCGTCCATCATCTCGTTTGCAATCTGCAACGCACCCCAAAGGTTGGTTCCCGTCGACGCGCCGGCGCGTCGTCCGATCCGCTTTTCCAGCCAGAGCATCGTGGCGACACTTGCTGCGTCCGGCACTTTGATCATGCGGTCGATGATATCTGATTGAAATGAGCGCTCGACTTTGGGTCGACCAATGCCCTCGATCCGGCTGGAGGTTTCAGACGTCAGGCTTCGGTCTCCCGTCAGGTAGCTGTCGTAGAACACAGAGTTCTCCGGATCGACGACGGTCAGGGCGGTATCATACCCTTTATAGCGAATGAAACGACCAAGCGTGGCCGACGTCCCGCCGGTGCCCGCGCTCATCACCAGCATCGCAGGCACTGGATGAGGTTCACATTCCATCTGACGGTAGATGCTTTCCGCTATGTTGTTGTTGCCGCGCCAATCGGTGGCCCGTTCTGCATAAGTGAACTGATCCATGAAGTAGCCGCCAATGGAGTTGGCAAGTTCAACCGATGCGCCGTGCATTTCCGGTGCAGAGTCTACGAAATGCGTTTGGCCCCCAAAAAACTCGATCATTCTGATCTTGCTATGCGCGGTGCTTCTCGGGATTACAGCGATGAAGGGAACGCCGATCATGCGCGCGAAGTAGGCCTCGGACACCGCCGTGCTGCCGGATGACGCCTCGACGATCGTTGTGCCTTCTTTGATTTTGCCGTTGCACAAGGCGTAGAGGAACAGGGATCGGGCCAGCCGATGTTTGAGACTGCCCGTCGGATGTGTGCTTTCGTCCTTCAGGTAGATATCCACGCCTTCCAGATGCGGAACCGGCAGTTTGAACAGGTGTGTATCCGCCGACCTGTGTGCATCTGCATTGATCTTTGCGATAGCGTCCGCGACCCAACTGTTCATTTCACCCTCATGTCCGCAGTTTTATCCTGTCCAATTATGCGTCTGCCCATTTGCAGATGGCAAATGGGCAGGATCCGACGCGTCATGTTATCCGCAGCACGCACCCGATTTGGTTTGTGTTGGTTCGCAAGGGACTTCGTTCGGATTGGCCCCACGTCCCAGCCATGTCCGTTCGGCCAGATAGAAGTCAGAAAACCTCTGGTGAAAGTCTTCAGGCACAGATTTCGAAGGAACTCCGCTAGTCAAAAGCGCTTGCTGCCAGGCCTTTACTTTCGGGAAATCCGAGAGCATGTCGTAACCGCTGTGCTCCTCAACAATTGCCGCGCGATGCAGCAGAGGGAGCCAGGCGATATCCACGTTCCCAATCGTGTCGCCCGAGAAATACTGTCTTTGACCCAACTGGCGCTCGGCCTTTTCGAAGGATTTTCTGAGTTTCGCCATGCGTTCGTCCAAAACCTCTTTGTTGGCGCTTTGCATCGTGCTGCATTGAACCAGATAATGTTTGGTTGCCTGATAGCTCCAGGCCCGATTGGTCGCGCGCTGCTCGGGCGTCAAGTTCTCCTGGAGTGGTGGCGTGATCTCGTCGATGTACTCGACGATTGCATCGGACTCGAACAATGACTGGCCGTTTTCGGTGATCAATACAGGAACCTGGCCGGTGGGTGAGATATCGAGAAACCACGCGGGCTTGTTCTTCAGGTCAATGTACTCAATATCATAGGGAACCTGCTTCGCTACGAGCATCGCGGTGACGCGCTGAACGAACGGGCAGATCTTGAAACTGACGATCTTGATCATGGGTGAAGTCCTTTCTGGTTGATCCGACCTGTAAGACGACCAGCGATGCAAAAAGACGAATCTATTGGGAAAAAACCTTCCAACAAGTTGATCTTGAGGGATATGTTTTGGCAGTGATGGGGTGGCCGCGAATGGCGCAAGCGAAACCAGATATCGAACGTGTTTGGTCGGAATACCGGGCCAGCCTGTTTGCCTTCCTTCGCTCAAAAGTATCGAACGAGGCAGATGCAGAGGATTTGCTTCAAGTGATCCTGCTGAAAGCGCACCAGGGCATGAGCGGTCCAAATGAGGTCAAAAGCCTGAAAGCGTGGCTGTTTCAGATTGCGAGCAACACGATCACGGACTTTTATCGAAGCAGAGGTCGGCAAAGGACTGTTCATCCGGATGACCTTTGGTACGGCGATCTGGATGAAAATGACCAGCATGTGCTGGAGAATTGTGTTGCACCATTCATAGATGCTCTGCCGCCTGAAATGGGCGAGCTGCTGCGCAGGATAGACTTGCAGGGCGTATCGCAAAAAGATCAAGCGGCCGAACTCGGTGTTTGCTACTCAACATTGAAGTCCCAGGTGCAGGCCACCCGTCGTCAACTGCGCAAACTTTTCGAGAATTGCTGTGATTTCTCTCTGGATCAAAAGGGCAACATTGTTGGCTATGAACGCAAAGTGGGAAACTGTGGCCCGTGTTGAACCATCACCGCGAAGCGTCCTTGAAGAGGAATAAGTGCACGAAATGCTGCGCATGTTTCGAAGTCTGGCAGGAGCCCAAATAGATCAGACCCTTAAGATCGACCAATGTTCGGACACAGGAAAAACTGACCACCGCCAAGCGATCTTATTTATGTATCAGCGCATTTTCCCATTCTGAAAGAAACTTGTTTCGCTTCAGGGTATCCAGAAATGTCATCAAGGCTGGTTCAAGCGCAATGGTTGCGTGTTCCGTGCCGTTCTTTCTTTCCTGAAGCGGCGGCAGAGTATGCGCTCCGTCCGTGGGGTTGGATTGATACTTCAGAACAAACTCGATGAACCGCCGGGCTGTTGCCGGTTCACCGGATGCCCTTGAAACCAACGCTGTCCGCATCATTGTTGTCGGGTAGTCAGAGGGCAGCACAATTTCAAGGATGTCCTGGCTTTCGGCACGCGCTTCGGCGTAGCTGCCAAGCACATTGTAGGCGACCGCAATTTTTCCGTTGGTAAGGTCGTCGATCATCTCGCCCGAACAACAATAAAGCCGGGCATGAAGCCAGCCCATCACTTCCATCAACCTCCAGAACGTTTCGGACGCCCGCGCGTCCTGCGTCGCAAAAAGATAGCCCAAACCGGACTGGCGGACGTCGTAGGTTCCAATCCGGCCTCTGAATACGTCTGGGTGCGCACGCAGCGTCTCGATCAGCTCCTGCCGGGATTGCGGGATTGGGAGCCCTTTGAAGGCGGCGCGGTTGATGACAATGGCCGCTGGTTCAGAGGTGAAGGCAAATAGGCTTTGCCGCCATTGCGCCCAGGCCGGATGTGAAAGGTCCTCCAGAGCTAGGGCGTAGCCATCGTTTGTGAGTTTCAACTGCAAATCCATGGCGCTGGAAATGGCAATATCGAAAGCCCCGGGCTCCTCACGAAAACGCCGGTCGATATCGGCTGTTCCGGTGACCAGGTATTCGATGGCCACGTCCGGATTGCTGGCGACGAAGGCTTCGATCAGTGGCGCGAACAAGTCCGTGTCTGTGCTTGAGATTACACGCAGGGACGTGGTCGCCTGGGTTTCGTTGAAGATCTGCCGATCTTCCCAGTCCTGCGCCCATCCGACTTGGCACAGCCAGATCAAACCTAGAGCGATAAGGTTACGCACGCGCCACCCTCCGGTCGGTTTTTCAGAATTAGCTGGCCGCCATGGACCGATGCGACATCCCGCGCGATCGTCAGTCCTAGTCCTGAGCCGATGGTATTCGAGGCATTTGCTCCACGCTGAAAACGCGTGGTCAGAGTTTCGATTTCATGAGATGGAAAACCGGGCCCGTGGTCGCACACCGTGATCCGGGGGGTCGGTTTGCTCCAAACCGTGATCTCGATCTCACTTTCGACAGGTCCGTATTTCATCGCATTGTCAATTAAGTTTCGCACAGCGCTTTGGATCAAAATCGCGTCCCCGGCATAACGAACGTGCGCGTCCCCTGCCAAAGAAAGAGAAAGATCTTTCATTTCCACGATGGGCGTCAGGCGCAAAACCAGATCGCGCACAAGTTCGACAAGGTCGATCTCGTGCCGTTCCAGATGATCGGCCCGGAATGTGATCATCGCATGATCCAGAAGCTGACCTGCCGCACGAGAACTTTCGTCGATGGCCTTCACCATCGACCGCATGGCTTCGCGATTTTCCTCTTTTTCAACACGCTGCAACGTGGCTTCCGCGTAGGAACGGACGGTTGCAAGTGGCGTGCGGACTCGGTGCGCAGCCTCTGCGATGAAGTCCTCGGACTGGCTTAGGGACTGGTCCAGCCGTCCCATCAGCGAGTTGAGCGACTTGACCAGTGGCGCCATTTCCCGTGGCACTGGTTTGGCGAACGGGCTCAGGTCCTGCGGCCCCCGTCGCGCGACGGATGTCGTCAGCTTGCCAAGCTGGCCAATTGTGGTCGACGTCGCCCAAAATGAAAGTCCAGCAGCTAGCGCAAAAAAGCCGATACCGAGAAGGGCAGCATTTCGTGAAATCTGGTCGAGTGTTTCGGAAAGAGCGTCTTGCGTTTGCGCAAGGACAATCTGGATTTCTGTTCGTCGGTTCGCCCCGATCAAGGTGCGGCTTGCGCTGATTTTCCGGACGTCTGAACCGCGAATATTGTCGGATTGAAATGTCTGATCATCGGCAAATGTCAGGTCCTCGTAGCCCGACAGGAATTGGCCGTCCTGCAGGATTGCATAAAACACGCGGTCGTCGGCCGGGGTGCTTAGCATCGAAAACGCCGAGTAGGGCAGGTCAAGCTCAACCGTGCCATCCCGAATTGTGGCGGCGTCCAGCATCGACGTGACCGAAGCGTCAAGGATGTTGTCCTGACCCTGTTGCGCCACCTGCACCGCAAAGTTTCGGACGGCGAAGAACAAGACCAGTGCGAGAACCGCGGCGCCTCCGATCAGGATCAGTACCAACCGATTTCTGAGCGATCCTGATACCGCAACGCTATCCATCTTGGTCCAATCGGTAGCCAAGGCCACGCAATGTCGTGATCCTCAACTTCGAGGCTGACAAATGTTTGCGAAGGCGTCCAATGTAAACCTCGATCGCGTTTTCCGAAACGTCCTCATCGTAGGAAAACAACCGATCGGACAGCTTGTTCTTGGAAAAGATCTGGCCGGGTGCGTTGAGAAACAGTTCAAGAAGGCGCAGTTCGCGATTGCGCATTGTAACGGCCTCACCCCCGACAGTCAGGTGGCCTGCGACCGGGTCGAAAACGACGCCACCGATCTCGATCTTGGTTCTTGCATTGCCGGACCTGCGACGCAGGACGGCGCGGATACGGGCCTCCAGTTCGGCGTGATCAAAGGGTTTGGTGACATAATCATCAGCACCCAGATCAAGCGAACCGATTCGATCCGACACCTGGCTTCGGGCGGTCAGGACGATCACCGGAGTGTCCAAATCACTGGCGCGATGCTTCTCAAGGAACGTGCGGCCATCGCCATCCGGCAACATGATATCGAGCAGGATAAGATCGTATTCCCCGGTCGCAACAAAGGCCGAGGCGTCTTCAAGTTTCTCTGCATGATCAATGACATGACCATCTATTCGCATGCGTGATGCGATGGCATTGGCAAGGTCAAGATTGTCTTCGACAAGAAGGAACTTCATTGCGCTCTGGAACGATTTTTTCTGCGTGACAGGTCTGTGTCAGGTTGGTGTGCATTCTCCAACATCAACTGATCCGTAGTGCGGACGGTTGTCAATTGGGAGGACATTATGTCGAATTTCGAACTGGGCCGTCGGGCCCTTCTTGCGGCTGTTGCGGCGTTTGGTCTTGTCGGCTCGGCGGCTGCTGATGGTCACCAGGTCGTGGACAGCATCCACTTTCTGATCCCTGGCGGTGCCGGCGGCGGCTGGGATGGCACGGCGCGCGGAACTGGTGAAGCGCTGACCAAGTCGGGTCTTGTTGGAACTGCCAGCTACGAGAACATGTCAGGTGGCGGTGGTGGCAAAGCCATCGGTTATCTGATCGAAAACGCGGCCAGCAATCACGGCACGCTGATGGTGAACTCAACGCCTATCGTGATCCGTTCATTGACTGGTGTCTTCCCGCAAAGCTTCCGCGATCTGACACTGGTTGCCGGAACTATCGGTGACTACGCGGCGCTGGTTGTTCCTGCGGACAGCGACATTCAAGACGTCAATGGCTTGATTGAGGCGTTCAACGCCGATCCCGCGGGCGTTGCCGTAGGTGGTGGTTCGGTCCCGGGCGGGATGGATCATCTGGTTGCCGCGATGGTGTTCCAGGCGGCGGGCGCCGACCCGGTCGCGATGAAGTATGTCCCATATGACGGCGGCGGTGCGACGATGGCGGGTTTGCTGTCTGGCGAAGTACAGGCGGTTTCAACCGGCTTTTCCGAAGCCGTGGAACTGGCCAAGGCCGGAGAGGTCCGTATCATCGGAGTGACGTCCTCGGATCGCGTGGATGCGTACCCGGATGCACCGACCATGGTCGAGCAAGGCAACGACACAACCTTTGTCAACTGGCGTGGGTTCTTCGCGGCACCGGGTCTGCCCGCCGAACAGTTGGCGGCCTATCAGGAGGCCATCGCCAAAATGTACGACACGCCCGAATGGGAAGAAGTTCGTTCGCGCAACGGTTGGGTGAACATTCACAACCCCGGCGACGATTTCCAAACCTTCCTGGAAAATCAAGAGAAGGTTATCGGCGATCTGATGCGGCAGCTTGGCTTCCTCTGATCACGCTAATTCGCTTCCAAACACAAATGCGCCCGGGACTGCCCGGGCGTGGTACCGATAAAAGAGGGAGAGGTCGATGGTGATTGATCGCTGGATAGCGCTTGTCATCCTGATGCTATGTCTTGCCTATGGCTACGCGGCTTATTTCACAATGGACGATCTGCTGCCGCCGATCATGAAACAGCGGCCGCTCTGGCCGTCGACATTTCCCAAGGTTCTTGCCGCAGGTGGAATATTGCTGTCACTGGCTATTCTGCTCGGCTTCGAGAAAGCCCCGGCGAAAGAGGAAGCCGCGGATATCAACCTGTCCCGATTGGGCGAGTACAAGGTTGGGCAAGCGCTGTCTCTATTAGGCCTCATGGTTGCATATGCTTTTTTGCTCCGCCCGCTTGGGTTCCTGGCGGCCACGTTCCTGTTTCTTACTTGCGGTAACTTCATTTTGGGGGAACGCCGCTATGTCCTGATGGCTGTGGTAGCGGCCATCGCGGCCGGCAGTATCTGGTATCTGGTTGATGTGGTCCTGGGCATTTTCCTCAGCCCGATGCCATCACTTCTGAACGGAGTTTGAGATGCTCGAAGGATTAATGACGGGCCTTTCAACGGCTTTTACATTCACCAACATTCTAATGGTTGTCGGCGGTTGCCTGATCGGAACATTCATCGGCATGTTGCCGGGCCTGGGCCCGATGTCGATCATCGCAATCATGATCCCGGTCGCAATCACCATCGGTGATCCCTCGGCGGCACTGATCCTGCTGGCCGGTGTCTATTATGGCGCGGTATTCGGGGGCTCGACCTCATCGATACTGATCAATGCGCCCGGGGTTGCCTCAACCGTGGCCACGAGCTTTGACGGCTACCCCATGACGCGCCAGGGCAAAGCTGGCAAAGCGTTAACGGTCGCCGCAATTTCAAGCTTTGCGGGCGGTACGATTGGCGCGGTCCTGTTGATGATCTTCGCCCCTGCGCTGGCTTCAGTCGCGCTTCTGTTCCACTCATCCGAATACTTCGCCCTGATGGTTGTGGGGCTTTCGGCCATCGCGGCTTTTGCCGGAACCGGGCAGGTCAGCAAGGCGCTGTTGATGACGTTTCTCGGCCTGATCATGGCCACTGTCGGAGAGGGCGTCTTGTTCAATTCGCCGCGTTTCACGATGGGCATCATGGATTTGCAGTCGGGCTTTGGCTTCATAACTCTGGCCATGGCGATGTTCGCGTTGCCCGAGGCGATCTATCTGGTGCTTGATCCGAACCGATCCAAGACGGGTGATGGCGAAAAGGCCGGCGAGATCAAGGACCTTAGGATCACACGCGACGAGGCGCGCAGGATTACCCCGGTCATCGGACGTCAATCCCTTCAGGGGTTCTTCATCGGAGTACTACCCGGAGCCGGGGCGACGATCGCCTCTTTCCTGGGTTACGCCGTCGAGCGCAATATCGCGTCCAAAGAAGAGCAGGAGCAATTTGGCAAAGGTTCCGTCAAGGGGATCGCCGCACCCGAAAGTGCCAACAACGCCGCGTGTACGGGGTCGTTTGTTCCGCTCCTGACGCTCGGCATTCCCGGGTCTGGTACGACGGCGATCCTTCTCGGTGCGTTGATTGCCCTGAACGTGTCGCCCGGTCCGCGCCTCATGGTTGACGAACCGCAGATCTTTTGGGCGGTCATTATCTCAATGTATCTGGGCAATCTGGTTCTGTTGATCCTGAACCTTCCGCTTATTCCCTACATCGCCAAGATTCTGGCCGTACCGCGCAACTTCCTTATACCGTTCATTCTGTTCTTCACCCTCATGGGTGCCTATATCGGGCAGAACAACGCGACCGAACTGCTTATTCTGGTCGGTTTTGGTGTTTGCGCCACGTTGCTGAGGTTTGCCGACTACCCGCTTGCACCCCTGCTGATCGGGTTCATCCTTGGCCCGCTGCTGGAGAACAACTTCTCGCGCGCGATGCAACTGTATGACGGAGTAAGCTTTATCTGGGAACGTCCAATGACTTTGGGACTGCTGGTGCTGGCCGTCGTATTGGTCGTCCTTCCCAGCTATCGCCAGCGCCGAGCGCTTGCACGGGCAGAAGGCGTCGCCGATGGTGACTGATTGTTTTTGTCGATGAAGGTTCAAGAGACTGGATGAACAGACCGTTGTGCTTTCAGTTGCCAAACAGCGAAAGCTGATGTTCCTGGGGTTCGGTGAAAAGGTCGCAAAGTCCATATGTCAGTCCCTGAGGGGCTGCTGGCAAGCGTCCGCGTGTCCGAAGCGGCCATTCATTTTCACGCTTCAAACATTTGGAAAGCGCTGATGGCAGAAGTTTGCTGCGCGCGCGTTGCTGGCCTCACTTATACATAGACTTTCGCTCAATTCTTGCAAAAGCCTTTGGAATTGCTGCGCTGTTCAAAGCCAGCCTTGAGAACGGGTCGACCGCTCATCTGAATACATGAGCGAAGCAACTTTGCTGTTTCCTGTACCTGCGTTTTCAGGCACGCATCCCCAAGAAAAAAATTTGGTATACCAAATTCCAAATACCTGATACGAAATCCGGGCGAGATTGCGAATCGGATCTGAGGAGGCCCGGTTCGAGAACTTAGGAGGATCGATAAATGATGAAGTTTCTTGCCACCGTTTCGGTTGCAGCCATGACCCTGACCGGGACCATCGCCGCCGCTGATGAGTACCCATCCAAAACCATCGAGGTCGTGACCCATGCCGGAAACGGTGGTGGTACGGACGTCACCACTCGGATGATGATGCTGCGTGCCCGTCGCGAATTGGGTACCGACATGGTTGTCGTAAACAAGAAAGGTGGCGGCGGTGCAGTCGCCATGGACCACTACCTGACCGTCCCGGCGGATGGTTACACGATCCTGACCTTCACCATCGGTCACGCGGCGACAGTTGCAAAAGGCAAGACCAAGATGTCTCTGGACGATATCCGCCCGATCGCCCGCGGTACCGATGACCCGCAGATCCTGATGGTACGTTGCGGTGCATATGAGGATGCCGAAGCCTTTGTTGCAGCTCAGAAAGAAGCACCAATCAGTTATGGCACCACCCACCTGGGCAACATTGACGACGTATCGGCGTTCATGTTCACCAAGAAAGGCGGCATGCAGACCCCGAAAATTGTTCCCTTCGAAGGCGGTGGTGAACTGGCGACCCAACTGGTTGCAGGTGCGGTTGACGCGGCTGTTCTGAACCTGGCCGAAGCCGGATCTCAGATCGATGCAGGCGACGTTTGCCCCATCGTTGTTTTGGCCAACGAGCGTATGGCAGGTCTGCCAGATGTGAAAACCGCCAAGGAGATGGGCATTGATGTCAGTTTCTCGACCGTTCGCGGCTTTGTTGTTCACGCCGACACGCCCGATGATGTTGCTGTCAAGATTGAGGATTCCCTGCTGAAGTCCATGAACCATGGCGTATACCAAGGCTTCCTGGAATCCGTCGGGTTGGACAGCACTTCGGTCGTGGGTTCCGATGAGTGGGGCAACCAGATCACCACTATGGTCACCGATATGGAATCCGCTCTGAAAGAATTGGGCTTTATCGAGTAATCTGAACCATTTAGCGCGGCCGGTCAGGTGCTTGCCGCGCTAACTTTTCCAGCGGACGGGTACAAAGAATGCAAAAGTCCAATGACAATACCGGACATGGTCCAAAGGGTGGCTTCGCGCAGTTTGCTGTCCCGCTGGGGATCTTGGTGTTTTGCGCCTGGGCCTTCTGGCTTTCGACGCAATTCGAGCGCGTCCCGCCGATCCTGAAACGCGGCATGCAGCCCTCTGATTTCCCTCAGTTGGTTATCGGCCTGATCGTTCTACTGTCAGTCTGGTTGCTTTTTAAGGACCGTGATGAGGCACCTGCCAGGCTCTCGCGACTTGTGCAGTCCACAATCGGGTTGCTGATCGGTTTCCTGCTGATCGCCGAGATTGATCTCTTTCTGGGGCTGGGCCTGTTTGCCGTGTCGCTCGCGGCCCTGTGGGGTGAGCGGCGTGTCTGGGCACTTGTACTGGTCGGCATCATTGCGCCGCTGGCGGTGTTCTTCCTGTTCAACGGCATATTCGAGGTCCGCTTCCCGCGCGGGATCCTCACCAACCTCTGGTACGGGTAAAGACAATGGATGCTGCTCTGAACGGCCTTTTGGCTCTTGCTGATCCCAACCTGCTGGCGTTGATATTTGCAGCGACACTGGGCGGGGTGTTGGTCGGCGCTCTCCCGGGATTGAATGCGACAACAGGTGTTGCGCTGCTTCTTCCCTTTACGATCACGATGGAGCCCATTCCGGCCATTGCGATCCTGACGACAATTTATTGCGCGGCGACTTTTGCCGGAGCGATCACCGCAATTCTCATCAATACGCCCGGGACGTCGGCCAGTGCCACCACTTGCTTGGACGGCTATCCCTTGGCGCAAAGGGGAGAGGCAGGCCGCGCGCTGGGGATGGCCGCTGTCTCCTCGACCATTGGTGGAATTATCTCGGTCGTGTGCCTGATGGCCGCTGCCCCATTGATGGCGCGGGCTGCGTATAACTTTGCACCGCCTGAATACTTTGCGCTGACAGTTTTCGGTCTGTCGATGCTGGCAACAATTGGAGATGGATCGCCGGTCAAGAACATCCTGTCCGGCGCGTTTGGCGTGCTGATCGCAACTGTCGGCATCGATCTGCTGACCTCGATCGAGCGTTTCACCTTCGGCCTGAACGAGCTGAGCGAAGGTATTCCATTCGTACCCGTCATGATAGGTGTGTTCGGCATCTCAGAAATGCTGGTCCAGGCCGATAACCTGCATGTAGAGCGCAAGCGCGTCATCATGAAGGCCATCCGCTTGCCATCGCGCGAAGACTATTCGCGGGTTTGGAAAACCATTTTGCGGTCGTCCGGTATTGGCACGTTTATCGGCATTCTGCCAGCTGAAGGTGCGACGGTAGCCTCGATGATCGGCTATAATGAGGCCAAGCGCTGGTCGAAGAGGCCTGAAGAGTTTGGCAACGGCTCTCTTGAAGGTATCGCTGGGTCCGAGGCCGCAAACAACTCGGCCACGGGTGGGGCGATGGTTCCGACTCTTGCGCTGGGGATTCCAGGCAGCCCGACGGCTGCTGTGATCCTCGCCGGTCTGATGGTGCATGGCCTGCGACCCGGCCCGACGATGTTTACCGAACAGGCCGACTTTGCCTTCGCAATCTTCTGGTCGATGATGCTGGTGAACATCTTGTTCTTCTTCATCGGACTGTGGGGTGCCAAGATCTTTGCCCGCGTCACGCTGATCCCGATCCAGATCTTGTGGCCTTGTGTCTTCATCTTCTCGATCGTGGGTGCCTATGCGCTGGAACAATCCATGCTGGATGTCTGGATCGCCATCGGCTCGGGGATACTGGGCTTCTTCATGCGCCGTTACGGTTTTTCCGTGGTGCCCATGGCCATCGGCCTGATCCTGGGCGGTATGCTGGAAACACGCCTCGGTCAGTCGATGGTGATGCTGGACGAAAAATGGTGGCTCATGCTGACCCGTCCGCTGACGCTCTTCTTCTTTGTTCTTACGGTCCTGGCTCTGTTTGGCCCGCTGCTGTGGGGACGCCTTTTCAAACAACGCTCGCCGCTTAAGTCGACCGGAGAATAACAATGACCAAGATCAAATTCGTCCGCACCCGTGTCTGGAATTGGAAAGGCAAGACCGTTCCACCGCAGGGTAATTTCTGCACCAACGCCAGCGACTTGTTGTGGGAAAAGGGCGATGCGATGTCATCTTTCCGGTTTCACCAGTGGCTGACCTGCGAGATTGAAACCGAAGACGGCACAGTCGGCATCGGCAACGCGGCGCTTGCCCCGGGTGTGGTGAAAAAGGCCATCGACGAATGGTTCGCGCCCATGGTGATCGGCGAGGACCCATTCGACTATGCCTACCTTTGGGAAAAGATGTACCGCCGCTCGCATGCTTGGGGCCGCAAAGGTATCGGAATGACCGCGATTTCTGCTGTCGACATCGCCATCTGGGACCTAATGGGCAAACTGGCGGGCAAGCCTGTGTTCAAGTTGCTGGGCGGTCGCACCAAGGAAAAGATTCCGGTCTACTATTCTAAGCTCTATTCGGGGCCCATCGAAGCGATGCAGGCCGAGGCGGAAGAGGCCAGGAAGAACAAATATCAAGGCTACAAGATGCGGTTTGGCTGGGGCCCCAAGGACGGCATGACCGGCATGCGGGAAAACCTCAAACGCGTGGAAGCGGTGCGTGAAGTTATTGGCTATGATGTAGACCTGATGCTGGAATGCTATCAGGGCTGGAACGTCGATTACACCAAGCGGATGCTGCCCAAGCTTGCGAAGTACGAACCGCGCTGGCTGGAAGAACCGGTGATTGCCGACGATGTGGAAGGATACCGTGAACTGAATGCTATGAATATCGTGCCCATCTCGGGCGGGGAGCATGAATTTTCGCTCATCGGCTGCAAGGATCTGATCCAAAAGAAAGCCGTCAGTGTGCTGCAATATGACACGAACCGCGTGGGTGGCATCACGGCCGCGCAAAAGATCAACGCCGTCGCCGAAGCTTTCCAGGTTCCGGTCATCCCGCATGCAGGTCAGATGCACAATTATCACCTGACTATGGCCAATGCGAATTGCATGATCAGCGAATACTTCCCGGTCTTCGACGTCGAGGTCGGAAACGAGCTGTTCTATTACATCTTCGAAGGCGACCCGGATGCCGTGGATGGCTATCTGGATCTGGACGACAACAAGCCCGGCCTCGGGATCGAGATCTCGGACAAGCACCTGCATGACTTCGAGGTGACGGAATGAACCGGAAATACGCAGGTATCTGGCCGGTTGCGCCAACACCGTTCAATGATGACGGGACGCTTGATCTCGAAGGTATGAAACGGGTGCTCGACTGCCTGATTGATCAAGGAGCGGATGGAATCTGCATTCTGGCCAACTTTTCGGAGCAGTTTCTGATTTCGGATGCCGAACGCGAAGTGCTGGCGCGGCTTTCGGTCGAACATATCGCGGGACGGGTTCCGGTCATCGTAACGATCAGCCACTATGCCACGCAGATTGCCATTGAGCGCGCGCAATTCGCCAAGGATTTGGGGGCTGACATCGTAATGATGATGCCGCCATATCATGGTGCACTTCTGAAAGGCACACCCGAACAGAGCTTCGAGCAGTTCGCATCTGTTGGCGAGGTCGGCATTCCGATCATGGTGCAGGATGCACCACTTTCCGGCGTGGATCTGCCTGTGCCACTGCTGGTGCGCATGGCACAAGAGATTGAGGAAGTGAAGCTGTTCAAGATCGAATGTCCCCGTGCCGCCAACAAAATCCGTTCGCTGATAGAACAGGGTGGCGACGCAATCGAAGCGCCTTTTGATGGCGAAGAGGCCATCACCCTTCTGGCGGATTTGGATGCCGGTGCAACAGGTTCGATGACCTCGGGCATGATCGTGGATCAGATCAAACCGGTGCTGACCCACCACCATGCCGGACGCATCGACGAAGCGACCGCCGCCTATGGTCGGGTAGCCATGGCAATTAATCACGAAAACCGTCAATGCGGCTGGCAATCGTGCAAGGCCGCGATGGTCGAAGGCGGCGTAATCAAATCAGAATTTTGCCGCCACCCAATTCCGCCGTTGCATCCCGCCATCCGCTCGCGTCTGATCGACCTGCTGCGGCCGTTGGATCCTATGGTTTTGAGCTGGGGGAAGTGATTTGAGCGAGAGCTGGATTGATAGCCTGAAAGAAGAAGGTGGTGTAAAGCCACGCAAGACACTTGCCGAAGAAGCCGCCGACAACCTGCGCGAGTTTATTCTGCTGGGTAAGCTTGCCCCCGGTACGGCAATTCCCGAACGTGATCTGGCCGAGGCGCTCGGCGTATCCCGTACGCCTTTGCGCGAAGCCTTGCGGTTGCTCGAAATTGAAGGGTTGGTGGAGTACTCGGCCACACGGCGCCCGCACGTTGCCGACCCTTCTCTGCACGAGTTGACGCAGTATATTTCGGTCCTGGGCGCTCTCGAAGCGTTGGCGGGTGAAATCGCCTGCGTCGAAGCAACGATGGCTGAAATAGCCGAAATTGTTCGCCTAGGTGTTCGTATGTCCAAAGGTTCCGGAAAGCTCGAACCGCTGGAGTTCTTTCAACTCGACATGCAGTTTCACGCGGCCATCGTTGAAGCCAGCCGGAATGAGCCCCTTATCGAAACGCACCGGCAATATAACGCCCGCCTTTGGCGTGCACGTTTCTTGTCGTCGCAACAGGTTGATCGCCGTGACAATACTCTGTCCGAACACTCGCGGATCACTGACGCCCTGCAAAAGCGTGACGCAGCCGCGACGCGGCGGGCGCTGCGCGATCACCTGAATAGTACAATCGAGAATATTGAACGCCTTCACGCCCAAAGCAGTGGAGCAAAGTCCGAGGACTGAAAGATGAAGCCCAGAATTGGTATTATCCCCGGTGATCCAAGCGGCATCGGGCCGGAACTGATCGCACGGTTGCTGACTTCGGAGGGCGTTTCCGAGGCGGCGGACATTCTGCTGATCGGCGACAGGCATGTGTTTGAAACGGGACAGACCGTCGCCGGTGAAACTTATGACCTGACCCCCGTTGACGTGTCGGGCGACTGGACCCAAGCCCCTGCGTTCGCCCTACACGAGATGGAGACGATTGCGCCTGACGAAGTGAGGGTTGCCGAAGTGACCGAAGCTGGCGGAGCATCGGTTCTGCGAACGCTGGATTCCGCTCTGGAACTGACGCGCTCCGGTGTGATTGACGCCATCGTATTTGGACCGTTCAACAAGGCTGCGATGCACTTGGCGGGGCTGGGTCATGATGACGAGCTTCACTACATGGCCGAAAAGCTGGGCGTGACGAACTACATCTCGGAACTCAACACGCTTGACGGCATGTGGACCAGCCGCGTGACCAGTCATGTCGCCCTGCGTGACGTGGCCGACATGATCAGCGAAGAACGCGTTGCCGAAGCGGTGCATCTGATCCACAACACACTGCGCCGTTCTGGTCTAAATCGCCCTCGGATTTCAGTGGCCGCGATCAATCCGCATGCCGGTGACGGTGGAAATTTCGGCACCGAGGAGATCGACATCCTCGAACCGGCAGTCCGCAAACTGGCGCGGGGGCAGATGTCAGTTGATGGTCCGTGGCCGTCCGACACCGTGTTCCTCAAGGCGGTTGCCAAGGAAATCGACGCGGTTGTGACGATGTATCACGATCAGGGTCAGATAGCGCTGAAACTGCTTGGCTTTGACCGTGGTGTGACGGTGCAGGGTGGGCTGCCATTCCCCGTGTCCACTCCGGCCCACGGAACGGCGTTTGATATCGCAGGCCAGGGCTGTGCGGATGTCAGCGCAACCCGCGCTGCTTTTGACATCGCATGTGACATGGTCACGCATTGGGACAACTGAAACATGACTTTCAAGCCGCACGGAAAACACCTGATTGCAGGTGAATGGATCGCTGGAGACGTGAAATTTTCATCTTCCCCGGCGCGTGGGGACGCACATGAATTTTCATCCGGAACCGCCGCCCATATCGACGCATCGGTCCAAGCCGCCGAAGAAGCATTCTGGAGCTTTGGGTATTCCACCCGCGAAGACCGCGCGGCCCTGCTGAATGCGATTGCTGATGAGATCGACGCGCGCGGCGATCTCATTACCCAAATTGGCACGCAGGAAACCGGCCTTCCCGAAGCTCGGATTCAGGGAGAGCGGGGTCGTACCGTAGGCCAGTTGCGCCTGTTCGCCTCTCATATCCTGTCATGTGACTATCTGGACCGCCGCCATGACAAAGCGTTGCCGGATCGAGCCCCTTTGCCGCGTCCTGATCTGAAAATGGTACAGCGCCCTATCGGGCCGGTTGCCGTTTTCGGGGCATCAAACTTCCCGCTTGCGTTCTCAACCGCTGGCGGCGACACCGCTTCGGCGCTGGCCGCCGGTTGCCCTGTTGTGGTCAAAGGCCATCCCGCGCATCCGGGGACCGGAGAGGTTGTTGCAGACGCCATCAAGGGCGCAATCGACAAGACGGGCACGCATCCTGGCGCTTTCTCATTCGTACACGGTGACACGATGGCGGCAGGGCAGGCACTGGTAACACACCCGCTGATCCGAGCGGTAGGGTTTACCGGCTCTTTGACCGGTGGCCGGGCACTGTTCGATCTTTGTGCGCAGCGTCCTGAACCCATTCCGTTCTTTGGTGAGCTAGGCTCAATCAACCCGATGTTCATCCTGCCGGCAGCCGCTGCGACACGGGGCGCTGAGATTGGTGCCGGCTGGGCCGGTTCGCTTACGATGGGTGCGGGCCAGTTCTGCACTAACCCAGGCATTGCAGTCGTCTTGAAGGACCACGCCGAAGAAATCGCCAAGGCAGCAGTCGAAGGCTTGAAGAGCACCGCCCCACAAACCATGCTGACAGACGGCATTGCGGCGGCATACCGTAGCGGTCAGTCGATGATTGCTGCAGAACCGTCTGTTACCGAATTGCTGGCAACAGCGTGCGACGGGCGCACGGCAACCCCTTTCCTTTATCAGGTCTCGGCAAAGGGTTGGCTGGGCAATGAAACACTGGGACACGAGGTTTTCGGGCCATTGGGGCTCCTGTTAGTCGCAGAAAACATCGGCCAGATGCGGGAAGTGTCTATGTCCCTGCAGGGGCAGCTCACATGCACGCTGCACGTGGATTCAGATGACGCGGAAATTGCGCAAACGTTGTTGCCAGTTCTTGAACGCAAGGCTGGCCGGATTCTTGTAAATGGTTTCCCGACTGGTGTGGAAGTCAGCGACACGATGGTACACGGAGGTCCATACCCGGCTTCCACGAACTTTGGAGCAACATCCGTAGGCACACTGGCCATCCGCCGCTTTTTGAGGCCTGTTTGTTTCCAGAACGTACCGGCAGCAATGTTGCCAGAGCAGTTCTAGCCTTGTCTGACGTTTCCGGGAGAGGCAAATGAAATCGGAATCGGCCGGGTTCGTCACAGTTCATCATCAGCCTTCAGATGTGTCGATCCGGAAGCGCCGGTTGCGCTGACTTTGCTGCAGCAACTGTGCGGCGGCGCGGGGCGTAAAACAAACCATCGTCGGCCGATGACATTGCTCTTGTCACGAAAGGTTAGCTCGGCGAGTCGCTCCACAGTGATTGGTGCGAGTGTTCAAGGTCGACACCGAGCCCATGACTGACGTGTGCTGTTCCATTTCGGAATAGCATTATTGACGTGCTTCCTGATCGCTGAGCAACGCTCGCATGATGGCACGAATACGACGTTGATTGTCCGCGTCTAACGCAAAGTACAGTGCATTTGCCTGGGGGTCGCTTTGCTGGGGGCTGATGAGGTCTCCCGGATCAGCGTGAAGCACATTCGCTATTCGAACCAGAGTTGCGACGTTCGGCGTACGCGCCCTGCCGCTCAGCAGGTCTCTGACCGACGTCACGCCAAGCCCCGCCGCTTTCGCTACAGCACCAGGGTTGGTGCCTTGTTCTTCGATGAGGTCCGCGATTTTTTTTGCAATTCGCTTTCCGAGTTCGACGTCGCTCTCAACCTGCATGATTTTCCATCGGTAAATAATGTTCTGTCATTCCTTGGGTTAATGGCGATCTACACATCAGTCAACGGTACCGACAAAGGTGGCATTGCAAAAACAGAATACCGGAAATGCGCGCAAAATCATTGCGCATAGATGATTCAACGTCTATATCGGCCTCACAGAGATGATTAATCCCACTAGATAGACGGAGAAACGACAATGACCCTCTTTTCAAAAGTAATGATGGCAACCCTCATGGCCTCGACCGCATTGGCGTCATCAGCGGACGCCTGCTCGCGGCTTGCCAAGCAATCAGACCACGGTGTCGCCTATGTTCGCTCAGTAGATTGGGGCACAAAAACCGGAATGGATCTTGTGACTTTCGGCGTTGGCGATGACGTCACATCTTACGAAGCCGATGGATACTCGCGCCAATCAGACGAACCGGCGAAGAACTTCACTGTAGCTTGGGTAGAGAACGAGTCTTTCCACGGTGTTCAGGCACAGGCCTTCAACGACAAGGGAATGGTTGCGGATACGCTCTATATGTCCCCCAGTGCAGACTACATTGGTGATTACAAGGACAATGGCGCCCCGGCCGTGAACTTGGCCGACGCGCCGGGTTATCTGGTCGCAATGTACGACACCGCCCCCGAAATCGCCGAGGCGTATAACTCGGGTGAGTTCCAGTTCGCCTGGTCAGCAGATTTGGGTCATGCGGGTCAGCACGGAGTGCATGTTTCGGCCGTGGACGCAAATGGTGATGTCGTTCTGTTCCAAGTGAACGAGGGCGGTGAGGTTCTGGTTTACTCCGGCAATGTTGAAGGTTCGGACCTTGGGGTAAAAGCGAACGCGCCATTGTTGCAGTACCACCGCGAGAACATTGCAGCGTTCAATGCGGAAGATGGAAAGACTGCAGAGAACGTTCCGGCGGACATTTCCTCGGCAAGCCGACACCTGCGTCTGACCTGGCTTAACCAGAACATTTCTCTGGGTGGTATGTCCAAGCCGGAAGCTTTGGGAACGGTACAGAACATGTATGACAGCGGTGCCAGTGTCCCGCAGCAGGTGATCGACCCAACCATCGGAGCGACTTATACCACCAGACAGACCAGCAGAACGATCCTGGGAGACGACGTCATCACAGTGCGGGATTTCGCGACCGCTGCGGAAATTTCGTACTCGATCACAGATGCCAAAATCGCCCACGATCTTAACGGTGGTCAGGTCTGTGCGGATGCCATGGATCAAGCCAACGAAGGTGGGCGGATGATCGAGTTCCGCCCGTGCCCGAAACCCGAAGCAGGCTCCTGATGCAACTCCTATGAAACTCAAAAACAGCCCCCGTTACCCGACGGGGGCTTTTCTTATATTGAAATGCCCCGCTGCCAATATCCCCGTCAACTTTGTTGCGCACTGCCAATCTCTGGCGGCGACAGGATATTGCCTTTGAACCGAAGTACGGTCTGACAGGTCGCCACGCAGCAATGCGACAATCCGACGAACGGTAAGAAAGGGGCGATTGCAATAGCCTTCGGCAACCTGTTGAAAGGATGCTGGAACCTCTCCGTTGGCGATAGAGTGCTCCGAGCAGATTTTAAAGTGCGGAGGCCGGCCAGGACCGCGATCCGGTGTCGGCGCCGAAAAAACTCAGAACCCAACTACCAAAATATGAAATTCAACCGACTTATTGCCGCCGTGCCATTACGTGATCCATAACCAAATTGAGCACCTCGATATCATCCTGGTTAAACGTCAGATAGCGGAACCGTACCGTTCCCCGGTCCGGCTTCGAGCGCGACGGTGTGAGCACCTCAACCGTAACACGAGCACGAAGTGTGTCTCCCGGGAACACCGGAGCGAGCCATCGTACCTCGTCCATGCCATGGCCGCCCAGGTTGGTGCCAGTAAGTACGCCGGTATCACGAAACAGCCGGAAGGTGAGCGCTATGGTTTGAAAGCCGCTGGCAATGATCCCGCCGAAAATCGACTCCTTCGCCGCCACTTTATTCACGTGGAAGGGCTGCGGATCGTGCGTAAGTGCAAAATCAATTATTGCGCCTTCGGTGAGCGTAATCCCACCAGTCTCGAAGGTGTCTCCGACTGACAGATCGTCAAAAAACTTGCCGCTGATCATTCCAAGAGCATAGAAAAACGCGCAGTTGTCCGTCAACGACAACCAAACGCCTGCCGATCAGACGTAAGTGGCAAACGCGACGTATACATGTTTGAACCTGAAACTGACCTCAGTAAAGGTGAATGCCGCCTTCAATAATCACTTTTCGTCGCGAGACCGATGGACTGCTGCAATAAGTCAGAACCTCTTGGACGATGTGATCGATGGATGTCGTTGCACCTACTACGTGGCGCACCTGAATGACCGGGACGCTCTGGCGGGGATCCCTGATCATTCGTCAGGCCGGCGGTCTTGTACATGCAAGCTCAATCCCGGACATGCTGGAACATGGCAGCGCCATTCTGGCCATTACGCCGAAATTGGAACACTTGACGCTGAGCGACATCGTCCCTCAGGTCCGCCGGACGGATTCAGTGGCCCCGAGAACGAGCTAGTGGGAAAGCCAAATCTTCATCACTGGCAGCATACGTATCGGCCTCTGATTAGATCACCGGCTTCCAGAGTCCACCAAGCTCGCGACGTGCCACGTGTGTTGCAATGAGAACGGCAATCATCCACCCGGTTATGACCGCTGCGGCCGTTCCGATCCACACGCCGATTTCGTTGAAACTCAGCAGGCCGACAAATATCCAGACGAAGAAAGCAACCCCAAAACCCTGCCGATACAGGCTGATCCAGACGGTCCAGATCGGCCTTTTCAGTGCCTGCAAAAGCGAGTTGATCGAAAACAGCATCATGTAGAACGGCAGGATCAGGCTGTCGACGCGTAGGTAGCTTAGTCCCACGCGGATCACTTCGGGATCGTCGGTAAACAGGCCCAGAACCGGACCGCCGAAAATCCACAGGACGGGTGCGGCGATGGCGGTCATGATGAACCCAACCTTCCAGCAATAGAACAAGGCTTCGCGCACTCTCGCACCGTCGCGGGCTCCGAAATTCTGGGAGGCTATGGGCAGAAGGGCGCCGGTGACGCCCAACACGGGCAACAGCAGGATTTGCTCCAGACGAATGGCCACGCCGTACCCTGCGATTGCGTGTTCGCCAAAAATCTTAAGCGCAAACTGCATCACGAACCCGGACAGCAACATCACCATGAACGACGTGGCTGTGGGCAACACCTGTACCGAGATTTCAGTGAATTTTTCCAGGCGCGGAACAAAATTCCGCGCCCGCATCCGTTGCATCCTGCGCCGTCTGAGCACCTGACGTATCAGGAAGAGCATGACCCCTGTCTGACTGATCACGGTTGAAACTGCCAAACCATCAAACCCGATGCCGGGAACCAGGCCCGGAACCCCGTAGATCAGCAATGGATTCAGTCCGATATTGGCGAAAAATGCGACAATCAGCGCCCGCTGCATGGAAACGGCATCGCCATGTGCCTGAAGGATACCGTTACAGCCAAAGGCCAGCAGAAAACCTGGAAGAGCAAGGAGCAACCAAAAGAAATACCGCAGACCTGCATCGCGGTAATCCCCGGGCTCGGACACCAAACGGATCAGTGCAGGACCATACCACAGACCAGCCAGCGCAAGGACGCACGCGGCTAGGAAGCCATAGCTCATGCCTTGTGCTGCCAGTCTGCGTGCCTTTCGATGATCACCCGCGCCCAGTGCGTTGCCGACGAGTGCACTCATTGCAGCGCCAAGCCCAACGCCTATTGAGATCGCAACAAAAAACGCCTGAAACCCAAGTGCGAGCCCGGCCTGAGCACTTGTGGACAAGAGCCCTGCGAAGAACATGTCGACAACATTGTAGAGCGTGTTGAACAGCATCCCGATGGCGCCGGGAATGGCCAAGGTGCGAAAATGCACCGAGATCGGCCCTCGCGTCAGATCAAGATCGGCAGGAATGGCCATTTCAGCATTTCTTTACGGGCGCTCGGCCTGAACGGTCAGAAAAACGAACTCTGGCGTCAAAACCTCTTCGAACCCATGGTTCAGTTCGGCGTCGACGCTGATGCTGTCCCCGGCTGACAGGGTGAATCGCGCCTCGCCGTAACGATAGACAGCCTGACCCTCCAGCGCCTGAACAAAGACGACACCGTGGCCGACATAAGTCGGCGGGCGCACTTCATCGCGCAGAAGAGTGACCCGCCGCGCCTGAAATCGCAGGTCCTTGCGGGAATGCAGGGCCAGATTGACGTATTCATGGGAATGCCCGCCGGCAAGACGGGTAGACTTCAGCCCCTGTCCGTGGCGAACCAGGGTATAGTCGGTGTGATCTGTCCGCGCTTCGCGAAACAGCGAGACGATAGGCACTTCAAGTGCCTCGGCCAATGCGGCCAATGTATCGATCGAAGGTGACACAAGCCCGTTTTCAATGCGGCTGACCATCGCCGCTGAAATGCCCGATTGCTCGGCCAGACGACGGGCCGATTGTTTCCGGCTTTGGCGCAGCTCCTTCAGCGATGCACCGATCGCGCGGTCAATCTGTCTTCCCGGAGTGTCATCCTGCATGGTACATCCCGTCACTCGTCGGTGTAGTAACCCACGACATCTCCCTCTGTGGTCACGCCGAGACCGTTCAGCAACCTGTTCACGTAGTTGAAGTACCCAACAATCTGGTTGATTTCGAGGATCTCTCCGTCGTCCCATCCGGCTTTCTTCAGGGCCGAGACGTCAGACTCGGCCATCGCGGCGGGCGATTGGGTAAGTTTCCCGGCATAGATCATCGCTGCCAGCTGTGCGCCGTCAAATGCGTCCTCGGGGCGGTTGGCCTTCAACGCCGCTTCAATCCTGTCGGCGCGTGCATCATCCCCGATCAGATGCCGGGCATTGGCCCAGTGATTGGCATAGGAATAGGGGCAGCCGTTCAGGGTGGACACATAGGAACTTATGACTTCCTGAAACCACATGGGCACGGTGTTGACGTCATCGTGCAGACAGGCCCGGTACAAAATAACGTGCCCATTCATCGTATTGGGCCGCAGCGAATGCACGCGCATGACATTGTCGACGGTTCCGTGCGGCGTACGGGCCAGGTCCAATGCGGCCTTTAGCTGATCGTCGGCATCCTCGTCAGAAATCATCCGAATCCAGGCAGACATTCATGCTCCTTCCGTTGGCCGTCAGCTCAAATTTCAGGCAGTCAGAAACTACCCGCTGAGTTTTTTATTGACGAATATTGCATATTAAGCAACCATATTAATCATTGCGCAACAGAATTGAGGATTCCATGGCCTTACCAGATTGCCCCACTCAATCGTATCGCCAAGTCGATGGCACTGCTTGGGCCGATCCAGAATTGCGCCGAAACAAGTGTTCCGCGCGCAGGTTTTTCCGAAGGCGACCGCTCTTGCCACAGGCTTCCTGAACTCACAACGCCCTCAATATGCGATCCCGAATTAGAACAGGTCAGGCATGAACCAACCCACTCCGATGATCGAGGTAAGCAATCTGGACAAGTTCTATGGTGGCTTTCACGCGCTGAAGAACATCGATCTGACCGTTCACCAGGGTGAAAAGGTTGTCATCTGTGGTCCCTCAGGTTCCGGGAAGTCGACCCTGATCCGTTGTTTCAACGGGCTGGAGTGGCATAATTCTGGGCGCCTCGTGATTGATGGGATCGAGGTTTTTGAAGGGGCCAAGGAGATCCGGGAATTGCGTCAGGAAGTCGGTATGGTCTTCCAGCAGTTCAATCTGTTTCCACATCTGACTGTGCTGGAAAACTTGATGATCGGCCCCATGAAGGTACGTAAGGTTCCAAAGGCGAAGGCCGAAGAAACCGCGCGCAACTATCTTGACCGTGTCCACATTCCGGAACAGGCCGACAAATACCCGGCGCAGCTGTCGGGCGGTCAACAACAGCGCGTGGCTATTGCCCGGTCTCTTTGCATGGAGACCAGGATCATGCTGTTTGACGAACCGACTTCCGCACTTGACCCTGAAATGATCAATGAAGTGCTTGATGTGATGGTCGAGCTTGCCGACACAGGCATGACGATGGTTGTCGTCACGCATGAAATGGGTTTTGCCCGCAAAGTCGCTGACACGATGGTTTTCATGGAAGCCGGTCAGATCGTCGAAGTTTCGCCGCCGGAACAGTTCTTTACCAACCCATCCAGCGAACGATGCCGGTTGTTCCTGAACCAGATACTGGAACACTGACATGAGCGATCTGGGCATATCTGCACCAAAGGGCCAGCCGTTGCCCAAGCCGCCGCTCTACAAGCGCTTTTTCGGCTCGGTCCCCGTTTCCGTCGTCATGTATGCGATCATCGTGGGGCTGATTGCCTATGGCTCGTACGTTGGCGCGCAGGGCATGGGATATAACTGGCAATGGTACAGGGTGCCGCAATTTCTGTACCGCAACACCGAACTGGGGTTCGAATGGGGTGAAATCCCGATCGGGCTGGTGGCCACAATCAAGCTATCGGTTACCGCGTTTCTGCTGGCAACCGTTATTGGATTGTTCGTGGCGCTGCTGCGCCTGTCCGGTCTGGTCGTTGGGTCGGCAGTCGCCGTGGGTTATCTGGAGCTGATCCGAAACATCCCGCTGCTGGTCCTGCTCTATTTGTTCTATTACGTTCTGGGGCCGATTTTCGGGTTTGATCGCTATACCGCCAGCATCCTGACGCTGGCCGTGTTCCATTCCGCCCTGATATCGGAAATCCTGCGGGCCGGGATTAACGCGGTTCCGACCGGTCAGTGGGAGGCCGCCAAATCCATCGGGATGAGCCCTGCCCAGACGTATCGCTATATCATCCTCCCCCAATCCGTCCGTTTCATGCTGCCGCCGATGACCGGCGAGGTCGTGCACCTCATCAAGTCCTCAGCGATTGTCAGCGTGATTGCGGTGGCCGAATTGACCACCTTCGGACGCAACATCATTTCAGACACGTATATGAGTTTCGAAATCTGGTTCACCATCGCACTGGTCTATCTGGTGGTGACCCTGATCCTGTCGATAGGCGTAAGCCATCTGGAGAAGAAATATGCCGTCGACCAATAGAACTGAAACAATTGTCGGACAACAAGGAGAACCAAGATGAAGCTTTCTCGCAGAATGCTCGGGGCAGCCCTGGGCGCGGTCGTGGCGACTGGTGTGGCGACGTCGGGCTGGGCGCAAAGCGCGACCCAGGAACTGTCCAGCGAAAGTGTTATTGAAACCATCAAACAGGACGGGGTGATCCGGATCGGCCTGTCGCTGTTTGTGCCATGGTCGATGCGCGACAAGAACGGCGATCTGATCGGCTTTGAACTGGATGTCGGCCGAAAACTGGCCGAGGACATGGGCGTCGAGGTCGAGTTTGTGCCCACCGCCTGGGATGGCATCATTCCAGCGCTGGTATCTGGCAATTTTGACGTGATCATCTCGGGCATGTCCGTGACGGCACAGCGTAACCTGACAATCAATTTCACAGACCCATATGCATTTTCGGGCCTTGCAATCCTGGCGAACAAGGAGTTGACGGCAGGCATGGCGCGCGAAGATCTGAATTCGTCGGAGGTAACTTTCGCGGCCCGTCGCGGCGCGACCCCGGCGACCGTGATCGCCAAGGCATTTCCCGAAGCCAACCTGTTGCTTTTTGATGAAGACGGCGCGTCCACTCAGGAAGTTCTGAACGGGAATGCCCATGCCACGATGGCGTCGCAACCGACCCCCAACCGTGAGGCAGGTCGCAACCCCGAGACATTGGTTGTTCTCGAGGGCGAACTTTTCGACCCGCGCGGTGAAGCATTTGGCATGCGCAAGGGCGACCCTGACGCCATGAACTTCTTCAACAACTGGATTGCCCAGCAATGGCGGTCCGGCTGGCTGGAAGAGCGTCACAACTACTGGTTCGCCACCGAAGAGTGGGCTGATCAGGTTGCACAGTAACAAATCCGACTGGGGGCGGGCACACCGCCCCCGGAACTAAGGCGGAGCGGACCCGGTGCAGAACTTCCTCAAGAAACTCAGATGGCCTGATTACCTGATCATGGCGATTTTGCTCGCCTTCTTCGGGTATATCTGGGTGTCAATTGAAGGCACGCTGAACTACAAGTGGCGCTGGGAACTGATCCCCGGATATATCGTTGGCTGGCATACAGGTCGTGAGGAGTATTTTGCCAACCTGCTGTTGCAGGGTCTGGCGGCCACCATTCGCATCAGCATTTATTCGGGCATTCTGGCTTTGCTGCTGGGCACGATACTGGGTGTCGCGCGCTGTTCGGCCAACCTGACGATCCGGATGCTGGCGCGCACCTATCTGGAATTCCTGCGTAATGTCCCGCCCGTTGTTGTTGTTTTTATCTTCTTCTTTTTCCTGTCCCAGCAACTGATCGATGCGTTGAACCTAGAACGCTGGGCCCGCGGAATTGCACGACAGGAAGACAACCAGATCTGGACGTTTTTCTTCGGCGAAATGCGACGTTTCCCATCGCTGGTTTCCGGCGTCATCGTTCTGGCCCTGTTCGAAAGCGCGTTTGTGGGGGAAATTGTCCGGGCCGGGATTCAGTCCATCCCAAAAGGCCAGCGCGAAGCTGCTCGTTCGATCGGGATGAGCCGTTTTCAGGAGCTGCGCTACATCGTGCTGCCTCAGGCGATGAAAAAAGTGGTCCCGCCACTGGCAAACCAGTTCATATCCTTGATCAAGGACAGCTCGATCCTGTCACTTATTTCGGTTCAGGAACTCACTTACAAGACAGTTGAACTTGTCGCTTCATCTAGGATGATATTCGAGGCGTGGATCACGACCGCAGCGTTTTACTTTGTCGTATGTTTCGGTCTCAGCCGTCTTTTTGCACGCCTCGAAAAACGATCAGACAAAAGATGAGTTTGTTATCCGTCTGAACGTTCAGCGCGGTTGTCAGAAACGGGCCTGAACCATCCCGTTTTCAACCCGCGTCTCGAACACCCGCATAGGACGCGTGGCCGGGGAAGACACAGGCTTGCCGTCCCGCACGTCGAACGCACCCTGATGCAGCGGACACTCGATCACGTGGCCATCAAAATAGCCGTCGCAAAGATCGGCCCCGCCATGGTTGCACAACGCCAGCGATGCGTAGATGCCGGTTGGCGTATCGTAGATCGCGATCATGCGCGGGCCGATTTCGACCCGCGTGACCCAGTTTTTCTCAAGTTTGGACACCGCGATCACATCGCGCCAGGTTTTTTCGGCCGTCATCGTTCAAACCTCTGCCGCATGTTCGCGTTTGCGCCGCAAGATCTGCCGCAGAATGT
The DNA here is from genome assembly GCF_056536005.1 of Ruegeria sp. AN11. Lineage (NCBI taxonomy): Bacteria > Pseudomonadati > Pseudomonadota > Alphaproteobacteria > Rhodobacterales > Roseobacteraceae > Ruegeria > Ruegeria sp. AN11. The sequence goes on from NZ_JBQFJD010000002.1 coordinate 770,415, forward strand.
CGCGATGGGCGGCCAGATACCCGCCATTTTCAACGAAAATATGGTCTTTCAGCTTTTCATGCAGACGGGGCAATGCATGAAACGGCACAGAGGCGACATAGTGATGTTCTGCGTGATAGTTCATGTTCCAACACAAAAATGCCATCGGTGCCGATACCAGGTTGGTCCGGGTGTTTTCCGACATCTTGGCAACAGTGGGCCGCCCGACATGTTCGGTCATGCGCACAAACCGCATGACCGGTTCGCCCAGAAACAACGGAATGATCCAGTACCAGATCAAACCCCACCACCCGGTCAGCGCCATGGCCAAGACCAGTGCGGCATAGATACCCAGCATCATACGTGCGTCCCGAAATACAGCCTTGTGTTCGACCTTCGGGATAAATCGAAGCTCTGCCTCGCTCAGGCGGCCGGATGCATGGCGAAACACCTCTGTGAACTTGGCGCGCCAGTAGGGCAGAGCGGAAAGGTACAGAAAGTACTGCCCCAAGGACTTGGGCAGCGGAATCAGTTCAGGGTCTTCTCCGGTCAGCTGTGTGTACGTGTGATGATCGCAATGCTCGTACCTGAAAAAGCGGTGCGGCAGTATGATGATCAGCCCGCAGATCTGTCCCACCAGATCATTCAGCCGGCGCGTTCGAAATACCGTGTAGTGCACACATTCGTGCTGCAGCGAGAAATGGTGCACCAGAACGACGCCTTGCAGGAACATGGCAGGCCAAATCAGCCAGCTATCCCAGGCAAGAGTAATGAGTGTTGATGTAAAGGCAAGTAACAGGACCCAAAGCGCCAGGTGGCGTAATCCCGGTCCGTTCGAACGTTGCATGAAGCTTCTGAGCTCTTCGCGCGTGAGTTTTCCTTCGGCCAGGGCCTGAGTCAGCGGCGTGACGATTGGTTTTGGCATGTGATTTCCACAATTTTTGCCGGTGTGGGGGTCGCGCCCTCTGCACATGATCCGGCACCGGAGACGGGAGTGCTCCGCACCATAAGGCCAACTCGGTCAGGCCTTATTAACAATGGATTATCTAACCAGAGCGTGATTCGATCAAGCCGGGATAGGTCAGACAGCCACGCGCAGCCCGATATCCGGATCGGGATTTGCAAACAAATCAGCGGCGCAGGAATGCCGGGCGAGTATCGACGGACCGTTGGGCAACCTCTCCGCGTGGAAAACACCGTGATCCCAATACGTCGCCCCATCAATCACGATTGTCGGATCAATCACGTTCCAACTGATCTCGCCCGGGGCATATGCTCCGCATGTGTGGAAATGCAGAATGCGAGGATTGCCGAAAGCGGCACCTCCCCAGCGCTCGAAATTTTCCCGCATGTCCCATGGGTATCCGCAGCCGGGATGAATGCCCGCGTGCCAGGAATGTACAAAATTCCGGTCGATGCCGAACTGTCCGGCGACCCGATCATAGTGTGCCTCGGCCCTGGCGGCATTTTCGGGGTCACCGTCAAACCGCGTCAGGCGACCGTTCTCCATCATGGCGAAGACCGGCCTGTCAAATTCCAGTGTATAGTCGTCATAATACTTCGATCCTGTGCCCGTCAGGAAGCTGATGGCCACACGACCGGAAAAACTGTACGCGGGAACCGGTGTGAATACGGACATCGGAAACCGCAAAATGGATGTGTCGCCGGTGGGTTTCAAATCCATGATTGGACGCCCACGCACGTCCGATCCCAGAGGGCAGGTGATCCGCACGTCATCCGCCCTGTCCAGAACCGCGTTGACGTCGGCCTTGAGTTCCATGAACGCGTCGTGGTGTCCGTTGGAAAACCCTGAACCCAGAAGCTCCTGATTCACGGCAAAGCTGACGATGATCTTCTTGCCTTGCGGCATGTCCGAAAACCGCAACTGATCCCCCAGACGCGCCAGAAACAAAATGATGTCCGCAGCCTGAAAACGGGCCAGAAGATCATGCGAAAGATGTGGGTTGTCAGGGTTGAAACCGACATCGACCGCGTCAACGACCAACCCCAGCTGCTGGGCGGCATTTCTGACCACCTTGACGCAGTCGGCATCAAAATACCCAAACTCCGGGGGTTCATACGCGATCAGCAGCCGGTCGCCTGTGGATGCACGCGCACAGTTCACCAGCAGATTTCGCGCTCCTCGCTCGGGCGTCGTGTCGGACATCAATAACCCCTAATACCTGACTTTAATGAATTTAATGGACGCACGCGGTTCTAATCCATTTGAAAGAAATAATGGCTGACATTAGGGTGACTAATATGATCCTGAACCTACCATACTCGGCGCTTCGCGCATTTGAAGCCGTGGTGCGCCATTCGGGCTTTTCGCCCGCAGCAGAAGAACTGGGTGTCAGTCAAAGCGCCGTAAGTCAGCACGTCAGATCTCTGGAAGAATGGCTTGGCAGAGAATTGCTGGTCCGTGGAGCGCGCCAGTCCCGTCCCACGCGCGAGGGTGAGCAACTGGCCCTGGCAATCTCCGATGGGTTAGGGCGCATTTCGGATGTTTGCACGCAATTGCGGGACAAAACCCGTAGTGACCGGACAATCGTTATTTCGTGCTTGCCGGGTTTCGCCTTTAACTGGTTGTTTCCAAGGCTTATTCACTTTGACCTGGCCCACCCGGATCTTTCGATTTCGATTGCCACCGACACCGGGCAACACCCTTTTTCACGCGTCGATGCAGATATCGGGATTCGATATGGACTGGGCGAATACCCTGGGTTTCAGGTCGATTTGTTGATGAAGGAACAGTTGTTTCCTGTATGTGCGCCCGGCCTTCTGCCAAGGCTTCAGAGTATCGAGGATCTGTCCCTTCATACGCTTTTGGTGGATGAAAACCTGCACCATGGCACGGCCAGTCCGACATGGGATTTCTGGGCGCGGCAATGTGATTTAAGTTTGCCTGCCGCACTACGCACGCGCAGGTTGGGGCAGTCGAATATGGTTGTGCAGGCCGCAATCGAAGGGTTGGGTGTGGCGCTTGGTCGTGAGCCTCTGGTTATTGATGCGCTCTGCGATGGTCGCCTGGTGCGTCCTTTTCCCCAGCTGACGCAATCGCCCCTGTCTTACTGGCTTGTGCGCCGACCCGAAACCAAGGACAGCCAGAAGGTAAGCGAGTTCCTGAACTGGATTCAGGCAGAGGCTCGGGCGCAACCGGACATACCCGCTCCTGCGCCGGTTTCAAATTAGTCTACCTTATATGTCGCATTACCAATCCGGCATGGCGAAACGCGGGTAAACTGCCCCATACTGCCGCAAAGCCAACAAACCAAACGGAGATCCGGATCATGTATCTGAAGAACTGCTGGTATGTCGCCGCGTGGAGCAAGGATATCAGCCGCGACCTGAGGGCCGAGACGTTTCTGGGCGAGAATATCGTGCTGTACCGGCAGCAAGATGGAACTCCGGTCGCGTTGGAAGACGCGTGTCCCCATCGCAAGCTGCCGCTCTCGAAAGGCAACCTTAAGGGCGATCTGGTCGAGTGCGGTTATCACGGTTTGACCTTCGACTGTTCCGGCACATGTATCGACAGCCCCACACAACGTGGCATGACGCCCCGGCGCGCGGTTGTGAAATCCTATCCGGTGGTTGATCGGTATCGGCTGCTTTGGATCTGGATGGGCGATCCGGCGCTGGCCGATCCCGACACAATATTCCCGGTGGAGAACTTCGACGATCCAAGCTGGGGTCTGACCGATGGTGGCGTGATGGACATCGACTGCCACTACCTTTGGGTCTGCGACAACCTGCTGGATCCCAGCCATGTGGCCTGGGTGCACGTTACGTCCTTTGCAGGAGCGGGCACCGACGAAGAACCCCTGAATGTCGAGAAGACGGACCGTGGCGTGATCGTATCTCGGTGGATCGAGAAGAAGCCGCCGTCTCCGTACTATGCGAAATTGGTGTCCTTCGACGGCGATTGTGACCGGTTACAGCATTACGAGATGTGTATGCCGGCAATCGGACTGAACAAATCCATCTACACACCCGTTGGTACAGGTGGATATGACAAGGACCCGGTTGATGAGACATTCATTAATATCTCGTACAACTTCATGACCCCGATTGATGAGGACCGGACGCGGTATTTCTGGTTCCAGCACCGCAACTCCTATCCGGACAATGCCGAAGTTTCGAAATTCATGAATGATGGGGCTCGAATGGCGTTTCTTGAGGACAAAGACGTGCTGGAAGAAGTTCACAAGGGAATGAAATACGCCAAAACGCCCCACATAGATCTTGGCCTGGATGCCGGGGCAAAACAGTTCCGCCGTGTGCTTGACCGCGCGATCGAGGCGGAAAGCGCCGCAACGGAAAACGTCGCGAAATCTGCCTGAGGTCGCGGTGAAGGGCCGGAACACCGGCCCTTGCCACATTCAGCTTACGCAGTTTCGTAGATAACCGGGAAACGTCCGCCTGCGAACGGAGCGCCGGGTTGCAGACTTTCATCATGCAGCCATTCGGTCACCGCATCGCGCGGTTCATAGGTTGCCCCTTTGACTGCAAACCGTATTGCATAGCCGCGTCTTCGGCGGGTCGTGGTTCTGTTGCCCATCGCCGAATGCACGGTCATCCCGTCAAAGGCCAAAGCGTCACCGGGCTCCATATGGTCATAGTGAAAGATGTCATAATCTGTGCGGTTGGCCTCAAAGTTCGGCATGTCGATGTATTCCGGGTTGTCCTGCTCAAGATAATGCAAGAAACCACCCAGTTGATCGGTTTTGAACGGTCGGTATTTGGCGCCCCAGGCATGTGATCCTCGCACAAATTCCAGTGCGCCATTGTCAGGATCGACTGGGTCAAGCGCGATCCACATCGTCATGATCGGGCCGGACACCGGCCAATAGGGTTGATCCGTGTGCCACCCGGTCTGGGTCTGTGTGCCGGGCTCTTTCACGAAAATCTGGTCATATATCAACGATGTCCAGGGGCTGCCGGCCACCTCTGCCACACGTTGGCCTATGTCCGAGGTCAGGCAATAATCCTGAAACACGCCCGGCATTTCACGCATGTTTTTGTAGGCAAAATACCGATCGCCTTTTTGGACTTCGGTGTCCACAGCTTGGCGCAGTTTGGCCAACCACTCCTCGGACAGGATATTCTTCAGCAACACGACACCATCGCGTGCATAGGCTTCCTGAACGGCCTTTGTGTCAATTGTATATGTCATTGCATTTCCATCCACTAAATCCGCCCGAATTGCAGGACGGTTGAAAATGGGCGCGACGCGCCCGGGCTTTCATGGATTCAGGAAGCCGGTGAACTGCGGCAATTGATTATGAAACAGGGCCATTTCGACCGGGCCGACCACTTGCCGGCAAGGCTTCGATGAAACTGTTCAACGCGGCGTATCATGGCGACATCCTAGCCAAACTGGTGTGAATAGCCAGAAAATACGGAAGCAACCCGAGTGGTCCGCCAAAACAACGGTTCGGTTCAGAGGTTCTGGACGCGAAATTTTGGTTGCTTCCTGGTAAATTTGTTTATTGACGTGTTTTGATTATTAATAAATATTATTACCATCATGCAAAAGTATTCCATATTCTCGCTCGCTCGGAATGCGTTGTCCGGACACCACAACTGGCCTCTGGCTTGGCGCAGCCCACCATTGAAAGACAGGTATGAGGTCGTTGTGATCGGGGCAGGGGGGCACGGTCTGGCTGCGGCCTACTATCTGGCGAAAGAATTCGGCATCACAAATGTCGCAGTTCTGGAACGCGGTTGGCTGGGCGGTGGAAATATCGCGCGCAACACGGTGACGATCCGGTCGAACTATATGCGTGATGAGTCGATCCCTTTCTATGTCAAATCTGTTGCGATGTACGAAGGCCTCACGCACGAGCTTAACTTCAACATGATGCATTCAAAACGCACCATGGTTGATGTTGTGCAGACCTGGCCCAAACTGCGGGAGCTGCGGCGGCGCCAACTGGTCATGGATATCTATGGCTCGACCTATGAACAGATCACGACGGAAGAGCTGCGTCGTCGCATTCCGGCGCTGACCGGCGGAGGGCCGGATGCGCGCCTGCCGGTCATTTGCGGCATGGTTCATACCGATGCAGGCGTGAACCGACATGATGCTGTGGCCTGGGGGTATGCACGTGCGGCTGACGCCATGGGTGTGGAAATCCATCAAAAGACCGCCGTGCAGTCGTTGATCCGCAGCTCGGATGGTAAGATTGCCGGTGTCGAAACCAATCGGGGAACAATACACGCGGATAAGGTTGTCGTGGCGGTGTCGGGCCATACCACGACGCTGACGGAAACCGCAGGGCTAAAACTGCCGTTGCGGACGATGAACCTGACGGCTTTTGTGTCGGAACCTGTCAAACCGCTGGTCGACGTCATAGTGAATTGCCCGGATAGCGGCTTCTATTTCAGCCAGTCCGACAAAGGCGAAATGGTGATCGGCGGCGCACCGGATATGGGGCAGAGTTTTCGTCGGGACATCAAGCAAAACGTCTTTGAAGACACGGTTGCTTCGATGCTTTCCCTGTTCCCGTCCTTCAAAAAACTCAAACTGATGCGCCAATGGGGCGGGCATCTGGACATTGCGCATGATGCATCCCCCATCATGGACCAGACCGAAGTGCCCGGACTGTTCGTCACGGCGGGTTGGTGGGGCGGATACAAGGCAATCCCGGCGGGCGGTCTGACGTTGGCGCATCTGGTCGCCAAAGGAGAACCGCACCCGCTGATGGCATCCTTCACCCTCGACCGGTTCCGTCATCTTGAATTCGTGATGGAAGCCGGCACCACCACGGCGCGATGAAAAGGACAGGACCATGATGCTGATACCCTGCCCATATTGCGGCAAACGAAACGAAAGCGAATTCATCTTTGGCGGTCCGGTCGGGGCGGATCGGCCCGACCCGAATGCTGTCAGTGACGCGGAGTGGGTCGAATACCTGACTGTTGTGCCAAACCCATTGGGACCTGTGCAGGAAAAATGGTGGCACGCGCGCGGATGCGGTGAATGGCTGACAATCTGGCGCGATACCCGGACACACGAGATTGTGGAGGCGCCCCATGGCACAGCGTAACCGCCTCGCGTCCGGGGGGCGCATAGACCGCAATCGACCTTTGCAGTTTCGGTTCAACGGCAAACGCTACGAAGGTTACGAGGGCGACACTCTGGCTTCGGCCTTGCTGGCCAATGGCGTTCGTGTGACAGCCCGCAGTTTCAAGTACCACCGCCCGCGCGGCATTGTCGGTCATGGCCCCGAGGAACCGTCGACTCTGGTAGAACTGGATGGCGAGGACGCATCGGGCAACCGCCCCGCAACCACCGTACCCCTTCGGGATGGGCTGAGCGCCCGTTCCGTCAATTGCTGGCCTTCGCCCGATTTCGATTTGGGCGGGGTGAACCAACTGCTTGGTCGCTTCATCCCGGCCGGGTTTTACTACAAGACCTTCAAATGGCCGGATTGGCACTTGTTTGAACCCACAATCCGCAAGGCTGCGGGACTCGCCGCAGCACCCTCTCGGCCCCCCTCTGCGGGCCGGTTCGAGGCGCGGCACGCCCATGCTGACGTTCTGATCGCCGGAGCAGGCCCCGCCGGCCTGCAGGCCGCACTTGAGGCAGGTCGCGCAGGAAAGCGGGTGTTCATCGCGGATGAGGGACCCGAGGCAGGAGGAAGCCTGCTCAACCGGACGCTGACCATCAATGGGCGACCAGCAATGGAATGGGTGGCCGAAGCAGTTCGGGAATTGCGCAAGATGGACAATGTCACCCATCTGCAAAACGCAACTGTCTGGGCTTATCGCGAACACAATCTGCTGATCGTGAACGAACGGGAGCCGGAACAGAACAGCATCCTGGAGCGCAGCTGGCGGGTGCGCGCAGTTGAAGTGATCATTGCCACCGGCGCCACGGAGCGTGCAATGGTCTTTGCCGACAATGATCGTCCCGGTGTCATGCTGGCCTCATCGATACAGGCCTATGTGAACCGCTGGGGCGTTGTTCCCGGGCACCGCGTGGCCTTGTTCACCAACAACAACAGCGTCTACGCGGTCGCCGCTGATCTGTTGGCGGCGGGTTTGGCAGTTGTTGCAATTCTCGATAGCCGCAAAAAGGTGCCTCAGGCTGCGCTGGACAAGGTGCCGGGTATCTCGGTTCATCCGGGGACCGTGGCTGCGGGTGTACGCGGGCACAAACGTCTGCGCGCCGTCCGCGCTGTCGCCGTCGACAGCGGCGCTGAAACATGGATTGACTGCGATGTACTGGGTCATTCCGGGGGCTGGAACCCGACTGTGCATCTGTGGTCGCAATCCCGCAGCTCGCTGCGGTTCGATGACAATCTGGCCGCATTTGTTCCCGAAACAGCGGCCCAGGCTTGCCGGGCCACGGGTGCTGCGGCTGGGGAAATGAACCTGGATCGGATCATCGACGGCGGCGAAGATCTGACATACGACATCGAACCGCTCTGGCGTGTCGATGTGCCGGGGCAACGCGGCAAGGCGTTTCTGGACATCCAGAACGATGTCTCGGTCAGCGATGTGCATCTGGCCTTGCGCGAAGGCTATGACAATGTCGAGCACGTCAAGCGCTACACGACTGGTGGCATGGGCATCGATCAGGGGAAAACCGGAAATATCAACATCATCGGCACCGTGGCAATGCAAAAGGGCGTACCCTTGCAGGAGGTCGGTACGACAACGTTCCGGTCCCCGTACTCTCCGGTCTCCTTCGGCGCGATCGGAGGGCTGCGAGAGGACAGCGTTCTGTTTCCCTATCGTCACACTCCGGTGACGCAATGGAACAAAAACAACGGCGCGGTGATGTACGAGGCTGGCGCACGCTGGCGACGCCCCGGCTATTTCCCAAAACCCGGTGAGGGATTGCAGGAGGCCGTTAACCGTGAATGCCGGGCAGTCAGGGAAGGCGTTGGTGTCTATGACGGCTCGCCGCTTGGAACGTTCGAACTGAAGGGCCGCGACGTACCGTGCTTTCTCGATTTTCTGTACACGAACGTCATGTCCAGTCTGAAACCTGGCGAGGGGCGGTACGGGCTGATGCTGTCGGATGACGGGTTGATCATGGATGACGGGGTGGCGTTTCGGCTGGACGCGCATCGCTGGCTGATCTCGACTTCGACGGGCCATGCGGATGCGATTAACCAGCATATGGAGAAACTTCTGCAGACCGAGTTTCCGGACTGGCAGGTGATGATCACCACAGTCACGAGCCAGTGGAACAACGCCACAATCTGCGGGCCGCGCGCCCGGGATGTTCTGCAGGCACTGTGTACGGACATTGATCTGTCAACTGACGCGTTCCCCTTCATGTCTTTCCGGGATGGCACCGTTGCCGGGTTTCCGGCCTGTGTCGTTCGCGTTAGTTTTACCGGAGAGCTGTCCTTTGAAGTCAATGTTGCCCCGCGTCATATGGCCGAACTGTGGGACAAAGTGATGGAGGCGGGTGCCCCATTTGGGATTCTGCCGGTCGGTTCGGAATCCAGCCATGTTCTGCGGGTCGAAAAGGGGTTTCTTTCGCTGGGTCACGAAGTCGACGGCACCGTCGACGCATATGATCTGGGGATGGGCTGGGTCATGTCCAAAAAGAAGCCTGACTATCTTGGCAAACGCTCGGTCTTGCTGCGACGCGAAAGCGGGTGCGTTCGCCGCGAACTGGTTGGCATTCTGCCCGAAGACTCCAACCAGCAGGTTCCGGAAGGCGCGCCACTGACCCCCGGCGGCCGAAAGGAGGCGACCGAAGGCTTGGTTACGGCCTGCGTCTGGAGCGTGGTAAACGACCGCTGGGTCGGGTTGGCCTTGCTGGAAAACGGACATGCCCGGCACGGTGAAACCGCGTATGTCCGTCTTCGGGACAAGGTCATCCCGGTCACAATCACCAGACCGGTGTTTCACGACCCCGACGGCAAACTTCTGAGGTCCTGAGATGAGCTATGACGTACAATTTGCACGCCAGAGCCTGAGCGCACTTTTCGATCTTAAGGGGCAACCCGAGGCAATCGAAAGCTGGGTCAAGGACCTGTTGCCGAGCTTGCCAAAACAACCCAATACCCGGATCGGGCAAGGGGGGGCCGAACTGTACCATGTCGGCCGAAATCACTGGATCGTTCGGACTGGGCCAAATCGTGAGCAGGAATATGAGGAAAGGCTCAAACCGGCGGATTGCCCGGAAGATATCAGCATCGTACGAATTTCGGACATGCTGACGTTTTTCCGCGTTGCCGGACCCGAGGCGGCGGACGTGATGGCCATTGCCTGTCCGCTGGATCTGAACGAAACCATATTCGGCCCGGATGACGTGACCTATTCCGAGGTGTTTGGCCTGAAGGCGCTCGTGACAAGGTGTGATGGCGGTTTCGAATTCGCAGTCGAACAGAGTTTTGGCGATATGATTGAGGATTATCTGGCCCGGGCGACCGCCTGAAGAAACGGCGGTTCACAGCTTGGGCCTTTGTTCTTGCACCTTAGATAGGGCCACTTAGCGGACCAATTTCCGGAATTCACGAGAATAAAGATCCTGACTTGAAGTCAGAGCGAAACCATCGGTTGAATTGCAATTTCCGGCATGAAAAGGTCCGCTCAATAAGCGCCTTTCGAATTGCTGATTGCCATGCTGACAACGCTGACCTCTATTCTGCCGATCTTTCTGATTATTGCCCTTGGGCTGGCCCTTCGGAAAGGTGGCATTCCCAGCACGGACTTCTGGAACCTGAACGACAAACTTGTCTACTGGGTATTGATGCCATGCCTGCTATTCAGCAAGATCTCAATGTCGCCTTTGGACAAATCAGCGCTTGGGCTTTATTCGGCCACGATCCTGGGCGGGTTTGTTGCTGCACTGATCTTTGCGGTTGTCAGTACGCGCCTGATGGGTTTCGCACCGCCACAGGGGACATCTATTTTGCAGGGCAGTGCCCGGCACAATTCCTTCATAGGACTTGCTCTGGCGGCAAACCTTTTCGGTCCGGCAGGGTTTGACATCGCCATTCTGGCGACGGCGATCCTTGTTCCGATCACCAATATCGTCATGGTGATCATGCTGGTCGGTTCTTTGAAAAGCGACAGAACCACGAGTCTGCCGCTGGCCATTCTGCGGGAACTGGCCCGCAACCCCTATGTCATTTCAATCCTGTTGGCAGTGGGTGCCAACCAGCTGATCGGAGACCGGATTCCGGTGGTTCACGATGTGGCGGATGTTCTGGGTGCGGGGGCGCTGCCTATTACTCTGCTGGCCGTTGGCGCAAACCTGAGAGTCCGCGCAATGGCTGCCAGCACAATACCCCTGATCCTTGCGTTCACGGGCAAGATGGTGGTTTTCCCTGTCGCGGTTCTGGTAATCGGACTGGCCGTCGGACTGCCGCAGAACGTGCTGCAGATCGCCGTGGTTTATTCCGTTGTTCCGACGGGTGCGTCCTCTTACACGTTGTCAAAACAACTGGGCGGAGATGCGCCTTTGATGGCGGCGATCGTCACGCTACAGACCCTGATTGCTGCGGTCAGTATACCACTTTCGTTGGCGATACTGCTTCCGATGGCCGGGTAATACAGTTCCAAGCGACCCTCGCTGAAGAATCCCGAACAGCCGTTTGCCCTTTGGGCTGCCGTTTCATGCCTGTCAATTCCAACGCGATGCCGCAGGTATCCGGGCAAACAAGCGTCGCGCTGCTTTCATCCAAGCAGGCTCACTTAAATCATAATATTTTTGAAAGTGAGTTGCTAAATAGTGAGTATTGTATGATAAAAGTAAGCGCCACCTACCCGGCCAGTGACTGCTGGAGGACAAGAATGACTTTAGCCTTGGCGAAATCAGGAATTTCGCGCATCAAACCCCACATGGTCGCAGGGGCGATTGATGCATCACCTCCACCGTCTGTCCTGCTCAACTCCAACGAAAGCGCGTTTGGTCCCAGCCGTTTGGCCCGGGCCGCCGCGCAGGCAGCAACAAGTTCAATCGAACGGTATCTGGAAAACCCCGATCTAACTCTCGCCCCGGCCATCGCTGAACATTTCGGCCTCGATGCCGCGCGGATCACAACCGGGCAGGGATCGGACGACCTGCTTGCACGGCTTGCCCGCGCTTATCTGGGTTCGGGTACCGAATTGATCCGCAGCGCGAACGGGTACCTGAAAGTCCCGAACTATGCGCACGCCAACGATGCAGGCGTCGTGTCGGTTGCGGACGATGGTTTCAAACCCTCTGTCGACCGCATGATCGAAGCCGTGACCGAACGGACCCGTATCGTCTATCTGGCCAACCCGGAAAACCCCGCAGGCACGTATCTGAACGGCTCTGAAATTCGCCGCCTGCACGCCGCCTTGCCAGACAATGTACTGCTGATAATCGACGCGGCGTATGAAGAATACATCGATGCCGAAGATTACGAGCCAGCGCATATTCTGGTTGATGAGGCCCAAAACGTAGTCATGTGCCGTACATTCTCAAAAATCTACGGTCTGGCAGGCGCGCGCGTGGGCTGGTTGTATGGGCCTGACGACATCGTCGATGTTGTTCGCAGGATCGGGCTGACCTTTCCGGTTGCATCGCCTTCGGCAATGGCTGCGATCGCCGCATTGGAGGACGCAGCCCACACTCAGTATGTTCGCGATGCCAACCGCTTGGGCAGGAATTGGATCACCGCCGAGATGCAGGGGTTGGGACTGGACGTCATCCCCAGTCAGGCAAATTTCGTTCTTGTTCACTTCCCGGATGGCAACAAGTCAGCAGAAGCTGCAACACGCGCGCTTTTGCAGCACGGCATTGCCGTGCGGCGGTTCGCATCGCCAGCGTACAAGGACTATCTGCGCATTACAGTCGGGCATATGCATGAATTGAAAATTGCACGGGACGGAATTGCCAAATTCCTGAACGGTGGCGTGTAATGGGTATGTCTTCCGGGATTACAGTGGACGCGCCAAAGGTTGCATACCCGTCGGGGCGCGCGATCATTGCGCAGCTCAAGGCCGCACAGGTTCAGGAAATCGTCGCCCTTCCGGATATCGTCACCAGCGACGGTCTGTTGTGGCCCATTTCCAAGGATCCCGATTTTCGACTGACGCGGATCTGCAAAGAGGATGAAGGTGTCAGTATTTGCGGCGCCATGTCCTACAATGGAACCCGGGCCGTTCTGATGATGCAGCAGACAGGGTTGATGGACTCCCTGAATGCAATTCGTGCGATCGGGATGGATTATGAATTGCCCGTTGTGATGATGGTTGGTTTGCAGGGCAAGGAACCACATGTGCACCCGGATCAATCTTCCTCCTACGGTGTTCGGATAATCCGCCCTGTCCTTGACGCGATGGAGGTATCGCATTCGCTGATCGAAGAACCCGGCGACGAAGCCCACATACCGCAGGCCATCGCAATGGCCTATGCATCCTCGCAGCCTCATATCTTTCTGATCGGCAGACCTCCGGAGGTGTCATGACGATGCGTCGCGACGAGGCGCTGCGGGCGCTGATCCCCCACATTCATGACAGTGACATTGTAGTTGCAGTCTATCAAAGCTGCTTTGACTGGCTGGCCCTGAACCCGCGAGACCTGAACTATGTCGCCGTTGGCGCGATGGGTCAGGCATCGTCCCACGGGCTGGGATTGGCACTGGCCAATCCGGACCGGCGCGTAATTGTTTTTGATGGCGACGGCAGCCTGCTGATGAACCTCGGGTCACTGGTGACGATCGCCGGCGCTGGCGTATCGAACCTCTATCACTTTCTTTCGGCCAATCGGGTTTACGAGGTGAACGGAGCGCATCCGTTGCCCGGCGCTGAAAAGGTCGACTTTGCTGCAATGGCCTGGGCGGCTGGCTATGACGGGGTTCAGCGATTCACCAATGTTGACAGGTTCGCCGAAGCCGCGCCGCAGATCCTGTCTCTGGCAGGCCCTCAGTTTGTTTCGATGGAGGTCACGGCAGGAACCTCCTATCCCAGAGACTACGCCTACATTCACAGTGCAGAGGCGCGTTCGACTTTTCGCGCAGCGCTCAATCGCCGATAGCTGCAAGGCTCGGCCTCACAGGCCGAAGCTTGGCAGCGCCCTATTGCGGGCGGGTTGAGACCGTAATGAACTCGACAGCATCAGACAGGATTTCACTGAAGCCGTGCGGAAGCTTGGCATCAAAACTCAGTGTATCGCCCGCCGACATCCGGAAATTCTCTCCTCCGCAACGGTAGGTGGCCTGACCTTCGATCATGTAGATGAACACATGACCTTCGTGCTGATAGCTGGGCAAGTTGCCGGATTGCTCTTTTGAAATGCGAATTCGCGCAGACTGAAAAATCCCCCCGGGTGCCGAGTGCTTGCCCAATAGGAGATAATCATGCGCATGCCCCTGCGTGATGCGCCGCGCGGGCAGGCCATCGCCAACGCGCGCGTGATGAACATCTGCAGCGATATCCGACCGGGCAAACAGCGCCATCAGCGGCACATCCAGAGCATCCGCCAAAGATTGCAGTGTTGACAGCGAAGGCGAGACGTTGGCGTTTTCGATCCGGCTGATCATCGCAGTGGATACTTGTGCCCGAGCCGCAAGATCGCCCAGCGTCAGTTCCCGTTCATGCCGCAACCGCTGAAGCGTCTGACCGACTTCACTTTCAGTGTCGTTTTTCTTTTCCACTTTCAACGCTGCCGATCAGGTTATCCGGGGCACGAGATTGGCACAGCATCGACATCCTTACCAGTGCAGGATTCACAAAAAAGCTTTGTCGCGAGGCTTATTAGTCATCCGTTGCTTCGATTGGATTTTTGCAATCACATCACGGTGATTCTTTTCACTTTCGGCGGAACAAAACCGGTCTCTCGCAGGTTTGAGCATCCACAAATGAAGCTTAATGATGTTATCAATCTTTATCATTCGCCCGCGTATTGGACATGATGGTTTTCGGATGCTCAATTCGTTTACCGAAAAACCCGGCACCACCCCCATCTGTCGATGACAACAGAATTACGTTCACACGGCAGACCTTTGTTCTGTAATGCAATCTTGAACGTAGGTCGTCGTCTTGGGACGTGGCGCACGGCAATCGTTTTTGTCGACGGAAAACTGGCTGAAAGTCTCTTGGGTCGGTTTCCGGCGCCTCATGGCGGCGCAACTCAAAGCCAAAAATCCACCCCCAGCCAAGCGCGGCTCATTCGGACGTCAGAAGATTTTTCTTTTTGATTTGGCGTATTTGTTGCAAATTAGTGAACAAATCGTTTCCCATTTCTCTCTTTTTTCAGTTTTTGACCCCGCATGGATTGGACGGAAACATGGCCGAGAAAGACTTTATCGCAAATGCAGCACCAACCTATCTGATTAACCAGGTCAACAGCGGCGACACCTACAGCCTGTGGCGGCTGAACATGGATCTGCCTGAGCTGTTCGAACAGATCCTGTTGTCGCCCGGATCAAACTTTCCATCCAGCACAAAGCTGTGTCCGATCGGCGGGTATATGCTCTCCTATGATCTGTCGCAGCTTCAGGATCCAAAAGATCCCCATGTTCCTTATGATCTGTTTGAATTTGACCCGACCAACCCCGACCCGCTGAGCGTTCAGCCTTTGCAATCGGGGAAATGGAAGCAGCACAAATTCTGGCAGTATTTCGATCACTACACCTGGGATGCAACCGAAACGGATATCGTGCAGCTTGTGCCCGTGACGGGATATGTCATGGCCTATATGCCGACAGCTGCACGCGGGACATATATGCTGTGGAATTTCGATCCCGCACCCAGCCCGATGTCGCCGCCCGACCCGCTGCCTACCTCGATGGGGCCGCAGGATGCCTTTGCCGAGATCACCGGCGGTAGCGCGTTGCTGCCCATGGGCAACTATGTGCTCGAATGGATCGCCGAGCATTCGAAATACCGCGTGTGGAACTTTGATCCGCAAAACTGGCATCCGTTGTCGATGCCGACGATATCTGAGGGCACCCGCCCGGACATTGATGCCTCGCACCACCTAATCGCCATGGGTGAGAACATTCTGGACATTGCGCCCGGAGATGGCAGTTACCGGCTTTGGGGGTTTGATCCGTTCCTTCCCGACCCGTTTGTCGGCCCCCTGAAACAGGGCGCCTTGCCTCAGGGGTTTGATGTGTCTGGTCAGCTGACTCCGGTACAGATGCCGGTTCCGATTGATGCGGCCAAAGCGCTTGTTCCCGGCACGATGGATTTCATGCGCACCAATATCGAACATGTGGTCGTCTACATGCTTGAAAGCCGGACCATGGACAGTGTTCTGGGCTGGCTGTACGAGGCGGACGCACCCCATCTGAACTATGTGAACGCGGAACCGCCGTTCAAGGCAAACTCAAAATCCTATACGAACACTTACAAAGGCACCCCGTACCCGGTGCACCAGTATGAGGATGGCAAGCTGAGCGATCAGTTCGTGCTTTCCTCGCCCAAGATCGATCCGTTTCATTCGACAGCCGACAGCATTCAGCAGCAATACAGCGGCGGTTTTCCTGCCTACCAAAGCGGTGCAGTGCCGGACATGGGCGGATTTGTGTCCAACAACCTCAGCCCCGAAGCAATGAGTTCGTTCAGCCCTACACAATTACCGGTGCTGAACGGTCTGGCCGAGAATTACGCGGTGAGCGATTATTGGTTTTCACCCATGCCGGGCGGCACAATTGCCAACCGGGGCTTTGCCCTGTCGGGATCGAACTACAACATTACGGTAAACTGCGAAGGTGAGCCGCAATACACGCAATACGCAGAGCGGCCCTTGCGGCAGCCGATCTGGAAAGTGCTTCAAAACAACGGCCATCAGGACTGGAAGATTTATTACTCGGTGGAATGGGAGAACCAAGTGTTCACCTATCACCTGTATATGCGCAATCAGTTGCCCAGCGTGGACAAAAGCAAGTTTCAGTACGTGCAGCCGCTCAGCACATTCATTGCAGATGCGAAGGCTGGGATGCTGCCGAAATTCTCGTTCCTCGAACCCGCCTGGATCGCACCAAGTGGCGCGACCTCGTATCATCCCGGTGCTTCCGGCGACATGGTTCCGGGCGAGCGCAAACTGAAAGAGATCTACGAGGCGCTGAGGGCCAGCCCGCAATGGGACAAAACCGCATTGGTGATCACGTTCAGCAAGGGCGGAGGAATGTACGACCATGAGGCACCACCGATGGCACAACCGGCCTGGCCGAGGGATGTGAACGACGGGTTCAAGTATGATGTTTTGGGCCCGCGTGTTCCGACAATAGTGGTGTCGCCGCGAGTGAAATCCAACACGGTGTTTCGCAGTGGCCAACCGCAGCCGTATGAAGGCACCTCTCTGCTGTCGACGGTTTTGGACTGGTACGGCATCCCGCGTGCGCGCTGGGGCTTGGGCGATCGGGTACAGGCGGCACCGACTTTTGAATCCGTGTTTGAACTGAGCGATCCGCGCACCGATCACCCTAAGCTCTCGGTGCCTTACGACAAGGACTATCCGCCTATCGGTTCGGATGGCTGATCCGATGGCTGAGTTTTCCTATTCTCTGGGGGCGGTGGAGCTGTTGAACGAACTGTTCCCACCTGCCGAACTTGCCAATTCCGATCTCGGGTTGACCGACCGCGAAAGCGTGATTGCGCATTACACAAGGAACTCGCTTGAGGCTGACGGGTTTTCCTCGGGCAACGTGCAGGTCACAAAGTCAGGCGGGCAATACCGGGTTTCGATCTCGGCTGATCAGCCGGAAGCGGCGTTGTCTGTCTTTGCCGAACACCATCAGAAACTGTTCGCGCCGGATGCCGCGGGCAAGGCGGTCGCGGGAAAAAACCTGTTGCAGGACCTTGGGGTCTGGAACCCGATGGCCGGTTATCCGGTCAACAGCGACAAGGACGACGGCCTGTGCAAATGGCATCTCTTCCCGCCACTGGGGCTGAACGTCCTGGGTCAGCGGGGTTTGTTGCTGATGCATTACCCGCCGTGGCAGGTGTTGCAGCAGGGTACTTTTCTGGAGTGTATGACCATGCATCGCTGGGATACCGTGTTGCGGGCCAGCGGAATTCCCGCGGATGACGTGAGTTTTTACCGAACCATTGTGGATGTAAATCCAATCGCCGCGCCCGGTGCAGGTCAAAGCGAATACCCCAATGACTATTTTCCCATCATGATGGCCTCGGGCTTTTTCGATGGCCCGCCCGAGCGCAGCTATATCCGATCGATGCTTAACCTCTATCTGAATGGGCCCAACGCAACAGGTGAGCGTCACACGCTGCCGCTGCTGGTCTGCGGATCACCTCTTTATGATCCGCAGGCTCCCGGCTGGTTCAGGGTCGCGTTCAAGGATGATATGCCGAAAGACGAAAACGGCACGCCGGAAACGCCGGTCTTGCAGGTCGGGAAAGTACGGATTTCCCCCGACGACCCGCGCGAGACACCGTATATGGTTGCCAATCACATGATCGCGGCAGGAGTGACCGGAAAGTGCACGGACTGCGCGAAAAAGATACCGGATATTCGGATGTACGAGGCGCAGGATTTGGTGGCTGCGTCCTTTTTGTTTGAATACACCAAAAACCCCGATATCGAGCCGGAGCAGGCAAAGGAGAATGCCTGCCAACGCTGGTTCGGCAACACCAAAGGGCTCGGGCCGCCCAATCCCGGTGACCCACACGACGCGCAGGTCATGTGCGCGCTGGCCCAGATGGACTTGTTCTATTGTCCGGGACCGCCGCCGCACCCGAAATACACGTTCGACGAAGCGATGGCGCGGTGCGCCGGGGCTGGGAACGAAACCTGCGGGTGCAAGATTGCGCCTCCGTCCGGACCGAAGAACAGCATGACACACAGCTAGCGAGGCGTCCAAGAACGGGACAATTGATGTCTTTCATGTACCTCAGGTGTTTTCGTCCTGTTTCAGACCAGTGATTTCGTATGTTCTGACGGGCGCCCCGATGCCGCGCAGTTCAACCGTTCCATGTTCGACGCAGGCGATTTCGGGTTTGATCCGGTCATACGTGTCCTGCGAAATCAGAATGCTACCGGTGCGCGCAGCGTTTTCAAGGCGCGAGGCCTGGTTCACAGCGCGGCCAATCAGGGTGTAATCCATTCGGGACTCGCTGCCGAAATTGCCAACGGTGCAGTATCCGGTGTGAATGCCCATGCGGCATTCCAGAGGTTTTCGGATGCCTTCTTTCAGCCACTCCTCGCGCAGCGCTCCAAGTCTGTCACGCATGGCAATCGCCATTTTGGCGCATGCAATGGCATCATTTTCAGGCCCGCGGGTTTCCGGATCGCCAAAAAAGATGACAATTCCGTCGCCGACAAACTTGTCGATGGTCGCGCCAAAAGACAAAGCAACTTCGGACATTTCTGACAGGTAGTGGTTCAGCAATGTCTTCAGATCTTCGGAACTCATCTGTTCGGCAAGCTCGGTGAACCCGACCAGATCCGAAAAGAAGATCGTCAGAAGCTTGCGCTCCGACGTCAGTCTGACTTCTTTCCTGCGATCGAAAATCGATCGATATACCTGCGGTGACAGGTATTTGGACAGCTGGTTTGCAACGGCTTCCAGTGCATTTGTTTTCTGACTTAGTTCAGCGGTGCGCTGTTCGACCTTCTGCTCAAGATCGACATAAAGCTTGGCGTTCTCGATGGATATTGAGGCTTGCGCCGTCAGCAATTCGGCAATTGCAACCCGCTCCTCCGGGAATGCTCCGGCGGCCAGGTTGTTCTCCAGATAGGCAATCCCGGAAAAGCGGTCGGAACGGATCACCGGAACACACATGACCGAGCGGATCTGATTCCTGACGACATAAGGATCAATGCCATACCGCGGATGGCCGGCTGCATCGTCGAGAACCAGAGGTTTCTGGGTTCGGGCCACATAATTGACAACGGACATTGCTAGGGTATCGGGGTCGGGTTCAAACTGAATATTGCGTGTTTCCAGGTCGCCCTCTTCAACGAGGCATTCAACTACGGCCAGTAGTTGATCGTCATTCATTGACAGGAAAACGCCACGCTGCGCGCCCGTGCTTTCCAGCAGAATGCGCATTGTGCGTGACAGCAGATTGCTCAACACGATTTCGCCCGAAATCGCGCGGGCCGCATTCATGACCGCCTGCAAGTCAAGAGCGCTGTGCGAGATCGAATATCCGCTGTTTTCTGCATCCCTGTCCCCCGATGAACGGGTTGGTGCGATGAGTTGAAGGGTGGGGTTCTCGGCATCCATCAAATCGACTTTCCGCCTTGCACCCCATCGGTGATACAGGCGGCGAGCAGCGTCCAGATGCGCATTGGCCGCAAAACTCTGGCCGATCTTCTCAAAGGCCGACGACGCGAGTTCGTGAATCATGGCCCGGTCGCGGGTAAACCCGTTCTCTTCAGCACATGCGACGGCCCGGGTATAACACGACAGCGCATTCAACATATCGCCCTGCAAGCGCGCAAACTCTCCGCGCATGGCAAGGTCGAGATGGCTGAAATTCTCGGGGCAGTGCTGGGCCCAGTCGGCCATATGATTGGCGTGATCCTCCATCTTCTGCCAAAGATGCGATTGCTCGTCCGCAGGGGATGTCTCGTACGTCGCGGAATAGGTCAGAAAGGCCAGAAACCGGAACCGAACGGATTGCGGCAGCGACATGACACTGTCCATCAACCTTTCCTGCGCGGCTACGTGCGGAACGGCCCCCTTGAAGTTGCGGTACAGGCAGTGAAGTTCGGCCTTATAGATGTGATAGTTCGCGACACCTGTCATGAAACCGCGCTCGGTCATTCCCTTCAGGCAGGAAACTTCATCGAACGTGTCATCGCTAAGTGAATACAAATCCCGGGTGTTGCCTGCGAAATTCTGCAACATCTGCAGAAAAAGACTGCCTGAATCGTAGCTGTCCGCATAGTTGCAGTCCTTGACGATCACCATGTATCGCGACTGTTCGGCAATTGCGGTTTCAAGATCCAGACGCGGGTCCCAGATGATGCAATCCTGAGCGTTATAGGCCAGATACAACAGATCGCCCGACTGGTATCCCGCCTCCAAGCCACGGGTGAACCATTCTGTCATCGTGCTCCAGTGGTGGCCCCAGTGGTGGATGAACATCGTGTAGACGTAAATAATGCGGGATTTCAGGGCAATGTCGTCATATGCCTCGTTCATAGCAAGCGAGAGCTTGCCGAACTCGATCGCTTCAGCAGGGCGGTTCATGCCCCCGCACAGCAACATCCCGTACGTCGAGTAGGCAAAGGCGGTTTCGGCCGAGTTTCCGAAACGCAGTGACAGGTTGACGGATTTCAGGATCAAAAGACGGAACAGGTTTCCGGCACCTGACAGAAAGGCCGCAGGAAAGATCTCCATCAACAGCCCGACCGCCGTTTCCATATTGGCGTCCGTCATACGGCCCGCGTTGATCAGATCGGCAATCTCCCGGCCTGCCAGGTTGACAGAAATCTCTGCGACTTCTGCTTCAACCTCTGCATCCGAGACATCCGCCGTGAACCTGACCCCAAGAAGGGAAAGCCCTTCGAGGGCTGAATCGATGGAGTCTTTCATCCGGCCCAAGGTCGAGTAATGCCTTGTTCTCATCGACAAAACGCGCGCCTTGTCCAGCGAGGTCCGAAGGTTTTCCAGCGCGCGTGACAACTCGGCATCGGCCTCGTCATGCAAGCCGTTCAGATAGGCGGTTTGTGCATAGAGCGATGATAGCGATCTGGTCAGCCCATAGGCCTCTTGCCACGGGTTCGAAGGAAGGAGGGACCGGGCAATACGCAAATAGTTCAAAGCCACCTGATACGAGGACGCATTGTGCGCAATGCGAGCAGCCGCCAGGTTCAGCTCCGCAAGTTCGCGTTTGTCATCTTTCCGGGTGATCAGATCGCGGGCCACGTTCAGATGGCGAACGATCTTGATCAGGCGTTCGTTTTGCGGCTCATCCGTGTCTTCGCTCTGCAAAAGTCGTCCGATCGACAGATGAACAGGCTGTTTTTCGGCGTCATCAATCAACTCGTAAGCGGCCTGATGCAGACGATCATGCTGGAACCGGTAGCGCGGGTTGACTGCCGCATCTGCCCTGGCGTCCGTCAGAGCTGCGGCCTGATCGAAAAGCTGGTAGCTGTCGTCCAAGGGCAGGATGATGTTGCGGGCCAGGGCGCTCATCAGGGATATGCCCAGCTGCTCTTTAGAGCGCTGATAAATCAGCGACAGCTTGGCCATGTCGAACTCGTGTCCGATACAGGCGGCCATGCGCAACGTTTCCTTGGTGTCATCCGGAAGTTTGTTCAGGTTTCCAATCAGGAACTCGACAATGTTATCGCCAATTTCGGCCTTCCTGATCGCAGCCAGATCCCATGTCCAGCGGCCATGTGTGCGGTCAAAATTAATCATCCCATCGTCGAACAGGGATTGAAGCAGTTCCTTTACAAACAGGGGGTTGCCTTCGGTTCGTTGAAAAAGAACAGCGCCAAGCTCTTGCGTGTCCGCCTCATCCGTTCGGAATGTCCGGGCAACTATCTGGTTCACGACCGCCTGATCGAGCGGCGGCAAGGTCAGATCATGTACCGTCCGTGTCTTGGCAACCTCCTTGCGCATCAGGCTCAGCAGGTGGCCGCTGTCCACTTCATTCTCGCGATAAGCGCCCAGAATAAGCAGATGACCGCTGTCCCGGGCCGTTGCCATTTTCTGCAAAAGGTTAAGTGTCGGTGCATCGCTCCATTGCAGGTCGTCAAGATACAGTACCAGCGGGTGGTTTTCATCCGCCAGCAGCCTTACGAAGCTTAGAAATGTCAGTTGCAGCCGGTTCTGCGCCTCGGTCGGAGGAAGGGTCGGGACCGGCGGTTGCGGTCCGATGATCAGCCCCAGATCCGGCAGGACATCCAGCAGAACCTGCGCGTTTCGTCCCAACGCGCCAATAATGTTTGTTTTCCACGTCGCCAGTGACTCTGGCGGTTCTGCCAGCAGTTCCTGAACCAGCCCGGAAAATGCAGCAGCGATGCCGCTATAAGGTCTGACCCTTTCAAACTGGTCAAACTTGCCGCGCAGAAAAAAGCCGCGCGCCTCAAGAATTGGCCGGTTCAGTTCCGCGACCAGCGCGGTTTTCCCAACCCCTGAACTGCCGGAGATCAGGCATAGCTCGGATGCGCCGGCCTCTACCTTGGCAAGCAATTGGGTCAATTGTTCCAGCTCGGCATCGCGTCCGATCAGCACTTGCGGAACACGAAACGTTTCGGACGTGTCTCGCTGCGCGATATCAAAGGGCGCAATTTCACCTGTGCGCGAGAGGCTTCGGCGGCAGATCTCAAGATCGTGCAACAGACCAAACGAGCTTTGGTAGCGGTCTTCAGGGTTTTTGGCCAAAAGCCGCAGCACAATCTCGATCAGCGTCGCTGGAACATATGCCCCGGCATCATCCGGGACACGTGGCCGCTTGGCGATGTGCGCATGGACCCATTCAAGTTGCGTTTCGGCCCTGAATGGCAATTGCCCAAACAAAAGTTCAAAGAATACGACACCAAGAGAATAGAAATCTGATCGGTAGTCGACATCGTGCGAAATCCGTGCGGTGTGCTCGGGCGAGATATAAGGCAGATGGCCCTCGATCAGTTTCGAAGCGACTTTCCCCTGATGTTCCCGCGACAGGGCCGTCGCGATTTCGAAATTCATCAGCCGGACGCTCCAATCCGTGTCATCCAGCAGAATATTCTGTGGTGCGATGTTTTTGTGAACCATACCGCGCGCATGGATGGCGTCCAGCGCAGTGGTAAGCCGGATTATGATGTCGACAACACGCTCAAGCGGCCATGTGGCGGTTCGTTTGGCGCGCAGGTAGTGCGACAAGGTCCATCCGGTCGCGGGGCTGATCATAACCGGGGCACCATTGCCAAGGAAGACCATATCCGTGACCGGGATAATCCCGTCCAGGCTGCCTAGCTCGTTTAACAGCCAATACTCACGTTCCAGCCGCTTGGCATCCCGAATGTCGGGGAACTCGGCAGACAAGGTTTTGACAATCGCCGGCTGTCCGCTTTTGCTGTTGCGGGCATGAAAAAGCGAACTTGCGTAAAACGCCTCGATCTGCTGTTCGATCTGGTATCCGGCGATCTCAAGATGCAAGGCAGAAACTACCTTCCTGAAAGACTACAAGGAACTGTTTAAAAAAACTGTGACACAGACGCGGGCTCCTGCATTATTACACAGGATGAAATTAAGATAGAGCATAACCTTGATTAACTATTTTGGATACGGCTCTAATATGAATTTTACTTCATTAAGAGCTAAAGGCGTCACACCTTCGGCGTCGCGTGCGGCGACGCTCAGGGGGTGGCGTTTAACGTTCAATGTCGAGCATTTCTTTCGCCACGAAGGGGGCGTTGGAAATATCGAACACACCGGAAACCCACAGGACCGGGTTCTGGGCGTTCTGCATTGCTGCAACGAGGCCGACTTGGCAGCGCTCGACCAGATGGAAGCCTATGGCGTGGGGTATGACCGGACTGTGGTCGACATCGAAACTGTTCAGGGGGCCGAGCAGGCGCTGGCCTATGTTGGCTTGCCGGATTTTGTCAACGACGCCTGCCTGCCAACGCGCCGTTATCTGAACATTCTGGCGCGCGGGGCGTCCGAGGCCGGCATTGACCCGGAATACATTTCGGCGCTGAATCGGCATCCGGTTCTTCAGCCACCGGTCCTGCCCGCCTTTGACCCGGGACCTGTTCCCCGTGTCATAGACCACACCGGGCTTGCCCGGCACCTGACGGTGTTGGCGGGATCTGTCTTTGACATGACGAATGCGCGTCCGGCGCAATCTATCGGGAAGGACTGGTTCGGCGGCAGGGAAGTCACGGTGTTTTTGCTCAAGCGACTGGACACCAGCGACGGGACCGAATGTCTCGAAGATATCCTGAACGACCGGCTGCGGCCGGACCAGAAAGACTGTCTGAACACCTATCTGCACGCCTTTGCGGATGAGTATCAGTATGCAGGTCAATTCGACTATACTTCCCTGCCAGCCGAAAAAAGGCTAGGATAGGGCTTTTTAAAGGGGGGTATTATGGGCCATCTGGCAGCGTCTCCGCATGGAGTCATCTCGGAACCTTTGCCTGACATATTTTTCGTCACCGGCACACGAGAGATGCATTTCAATGACATTGACTGGCAGTTCAGCCGGAACATGACGATAGTTCGCGAAGGTGACAGGCTGATATTGTTCAATGCGGTCAGGCTTTCCGATGACGGGTTGAAGGCGCTGGAGCAGTTGGGCCGGATTACCGACGTCGTTCAGGTCGGTGGTTTGCACGGAGCCGACGATGCCTTTTACCGGGACACATTTGGCGCGACCTACTGGGCCCAGCCTGGTGCCGGTCAGGAAGGCGTTCCGGTGGATCGTGAACTGGTCGAAGGCGGCGAACTGCCGATATCAGGTGCGCAGCTTTTCACCTTCAGGACCACCAAGACCCCCGAATGCATTTTTAGGCTCGACCGGGACGGCGGCGTAATGATCGCGTGCGACGCTTTGCAGAACTATCTGAATCCAGACGAATTCTTCAGCAAGGATTCCGCCGAAATGATGGAAGGCATGGGGTTCTTTACACCGGCCAATGTCGGCCCGGTCTGGATGCAGGTGTCCGAACCGCAGGCCGAAGATTTTCAGCGGCTGTCGGCTCTGCAATTCAGGCACGTTTTCTGTGGCCACGGCGCGCCGGTATTGGGTGGCGCGTCTGACGCCTACAAGGCGACTTTCAGGCGGCTTTTTGAGTTTTGACTAAAGTGAGCGTGTGCAAACGGCACGCGCGCATGCTTTTACTTTTGGCCCGCCCCTCGGGAGCGTGCCCAAGACCTATTGTTTGTTCACAGAGGAATTCGTCATGACGAGCGCAAATTGGAAAGCAAATCCGTCTTCCGATCAGTGGAATGATCCAAACAACTGGGACACAGATCAGATACCGATGGCAAACGCCCAGTTCGGAGGATCCTCTCATACCGCGATAACCTTCACTCCTGATTCAATGGCTCAGATCGAGTGTCTTGAATTTTCGGAACAGTCGGATGCCTATTCATTCACAATCCGGGATCTTGCCAAGCAGCCCGCGCTGACGATCACCGGGCGCGGCATCGTCAATCAATCGCTCAATACCCAAAGCTTCATCGTGGCTTCCTTTGGAACCTACAACCAACCTCAGCTGAAGTTCACCGGTTCTGCATCCGCTGGCGAGGGGCCGGTCAGTTTTTACGCAGGCCCTCCGTCGCTGGAAACGACCTACGGGGGCGGCACGATCGCCTTTCATGACGACGCCGATGCCGGGGCCGCGTACTTCACCCTCAGAACCGGGAAAGTGCCCCCTCCGGACAGAAACAGCAGTCTTGGTGGCACAGTAAAATTCAGCGAACGTGCCCGCGCGGGAACCGCGACCTTTTCGATTTTTGGAACTCTGGGCAGCGACGGGGATACCTTTGCCAATGCCGTGTTTCATCAGGCGGCATCTGCGGATCGGGGCACTTTCATCAATCACGGTGGCACTGTCCCGGGCGGTGATGGCGGCAACACGCAGTTTTACGACTATTCGACCGCCGGACAGGCGACCTACCTGAATTTTGGCGGCACCGCAGTGGATGCGGACTGGCATGGGGCCAATGGCGGTGACGTCGCTTTTGACGGCTGCGCGACAGGCGGGCAGGGAAAGTTCAACAACTACCCGGCTACAATCGACGGTGCGCATGGCGGCGTGACCAGTTTCAACAACAACCCCAACTATCCTGCGATGGACAATCCCGGCGCATCAGCGGGCGACGGGACCTATATCAACTATGGTGCAACAAAAGACTGGCCCGGAGGCGGCGGGCATACCGAATTCACAGCGCGCTACGGTTATGCCACAGCCGCCAACGCAACCATTGTGAATTTCGGAAGTGCCGTAAACCGCAACTCGGGCGCGGGGCATACGATCTTTTCAATCAAACCCCCGAACGAATTCTTTTCCAGTGCCGGTAAGGCGACAATCTGGAACCACCCCGGTCAGGTTGGCGGCTATACGATATTTGAATCTTCCTACGGCACCGGCGCGCCAAATCTTCCACCGACCGCAGAAACTGCGATCTTTCACAATCTGGGCGGCAACGAACCGGGTCAGGAGGGCGGATATACCTCGTTCACGGATGTGGGCACCGCAGCCAGTGCCACTTTGATTGCTTATGCCGGGGCGCGCGGCGGCGATGGTGGTCAGGTCCTGTTTTCCGACAAATCTACCGGAGGCTCGGCAACGGTTCAGTTGATCGGCAATGGCGTGCTCGACCTCAGCGGACATGATGGCGGTCTTGGTATCGGACAACTGGATTTGACCAATGGCATACTGAAGGTCCAGCTTGGTACGAACCCCACAACGCTCAGTGTTTCCGGGGCCGTAAACGTAAATCGTTCCCCGGTAACGTTGGTTTTTTCCTTCCCTCGCGGCCATGGTCTGAAAAACGGGGTTGAGTACCCCGTTCTTCAGGCTCCGAACATGGCTGAACTGGATGTGGCGCAATTCGTTGGAAATGCCATAGATGGCAATTCACCGACATTTGTGATCACCGGTGACACCCTGAAGGTATCCTACTAGGCCGCGTCCGAGTTTAAGCGGGCTTGTGCCCGAAGGGTACCTTGCAGAAAACACTGGACAGAGCTGTCTATTGATGCTGTTCTCTAATGGACAGTTATGAACAGTACTGTGCCTGTCCGGATCAAAAGCACTCAGGGAAGGAAATGGACCGATGAAGTCACACTATCGTGCGGTCGTTATTGGTGGCGGCGTTGTCGGCGCGTCTGTTTTGTACCATCTGGCCAAATTCGGCTGGAAAGATGTCTGTCTGATCGAGCGGAACATTTTGACCGCGGGCTCAAGCTGGCACGCCGCAGGCGGCTTTCACGCCCTGAATGCGGACCCTAATATCGCTGCATTGCAGGCCTATACGATCGACCTGCTGTCCGAAATCGAAAAGGAATCCGGACAATCCGTCGGGATGCACATGACTGGTGGCCTCACCCTGGCCGGAACACCCGACCGATGGGAATGGTTGCAATCGGCGTATCGGACATTTCAGGCCATCGGCATCGACGACGTGTGTCTCGTGTCGCCCAAAGAGGCCAAAGAACTGTGCCCGATCATGTCCGATCACGGGATTCTGGGCGGCATGTGGGCCGAGCGCGAAGGATATATCGACACCACCGGCACGGTCCATGCCTATGCGGGCGCGGCCAGGAAGCACGGTGCAGAAGTCATAGAACACAACCGAGTTCTGGAATTGAACCAGACCCAGGGCGGATGGGAGGTTGTGACCGAAAAGGGGACGATCCACGCCGAACATGTTGTCAACGCCGCGGGCCTGTGGGCCAAGCAGGTGGGTCGCATGGCCGGTATCGAACTGCCGGTCTCGCCGCTGAACCATCATTACCTGATCTCCGACACGATCCCGGCCGTCGAGAAGCTGGAACGAGAACTGCCGTTGGTCGTGGATCTCGAGGGCTTTACTTACATGCGGCAGGATCAGAACGGCATCCTGCTGGGCATTTACGAGATCGATCACGAACACTGGATGATGGACGGCGCGCCCTGGGAATACGGATTCGAGTTGCAGCAGGAGGACCCGGATCGGATTGAAAAAGAACTGACGCTGGGTTTTGAGCGTTTCCCGGATCTTCAGCATGTGGGCGTCAAAACATGGGTGAACGGCGCCTTTACCTTTTCACCGGACGGCAACCCCCTGGTCGGTCCGGTACGCGGCAAGCCCGGCTACTGGTGTGCCTGCGCGGTGATGGCAGGTTTTCTGCAAGGCGGCGGCGTCGGGAAGTCGCTGGCCGAATGGATGATCCATGGCGAGCCCGAGGCGGATGTCTTTGGCATGGATGTCGCGCGCTACGGGCCATTTGCCGAGAACAAACAATACATCAAGGAAACCACCGGTCAGTTTTACACCCGGCGGTTTGTGATGACCTATCCGAACGAACAATTGCCGGCCGGCCGGCCGCTGAAAATGGCGCCTGCCTATTCGGACATGACCGAAGCGGGCTGCCAGTGGGGCGCCAGTTGGGGACTTGAGGTTCCGCTGTACTTCGCCCCCGCCAAGGATTTTGCAGAAACACCAACCCTAAAACGATCCAACGCATTCGATCTCGTGGCCGAGGAGTGTAAAGCCGTTCGAGAAACCGTCGGGCTGCTGGACATCTCCGGATTCTCGCGTTTCGAAATCTCGGGTCCCAATGCAGAAGCCTGGCTGGACAATCTGATGGCCAGCAAGTTGCCTGGACCCGGACGGGCAAGACTGGCCCCAATGCTGTCCCCCGAAGGCAAGCTGAAAGGTGATTTGACAGTCTTCAACTGGGGCGACGGCACATGGTGGATCATGGGCAGCTACTACCTGCGCGAATGGCACATGCGCTGGTTCAATACCTACCTGACCGATGGTGTCACGATCCGCGACATTGCCGATGATATTGTTGGGTTCAGCCTGTCTGGGCCAAACAGCCGCAAGGTTCTGGAAAAACTGACGGTTGGCCCTATCGGCGACCTTCGGTTTATGGGGTGCGGTACGTTCGATATCGGACTGATCCGCGCCAAAGTCGGCCGACTTTCAGTAGCGGGAGAGCTGGGATACGAAATCCACTGTCGAGCGGCTGAACACATCGCTCTGCGAAAAACCCTTCTGAAGGCCGGAGCGGATCTGGGCATACGTGAAGTTGGTTTCAACGCGTTGCTGTCACTGCGGCTGGAAAAGAGTTTTGGCATCTGGTCGGCCGAGTTTACGCAGGCGTACACGCCCGCGCAAACGGGAATGGATCGCTGGATCGACTGGTCCAAATCGTTCATCGGAAAGTCCGCGGCCGAAGCGGAACGCACGGCCACACCGGATCAGGTCATCGTCACGGTTGAGATCGACAGTCAGGATGCGGATGCCAGCGGTTATGAACCTGTTTGGAAAGATGGCAGGCGCGTGGGCTTTGTCACATCGGGTGGATACGGGCACACAGTACGGAAATCGCTGGCAATGGCCATGGTGGATCGGGAATGTGCCGAGGAAGGGACCAAGTTGCAGATCCATGTGGTGGGCGTTGAAAAAACGGCGCGTGTGATCGCCGCATCGCCCTATGATCCCCAAGGTCTGGCGATGAGAGGGTGATGCGATGAACCCAGAAAACAACAGCCCGGGTGGCAGGCGCAGGGGACGCGGCGGCGAGACCGTCAGGACCCCGGCGCGCGATGTGAACTACCGCCAGCTCAAAACCCCGTTTCCGGCGATGGACGTGTTTTCGGCAGATGAGATTGCGAACATGCACGCAACTGCCCTGCGATTGCTGGAAGAGCTGGGCATAAAAGTTCTGTTGCCCGAGGCCCGGGCTATTTTCGCGAAAGGCGGTGCCCGCGTCGATGAGGACACCGAAATGGTGAATATCGGACGCGACATGGTCGACGCGGCGCTGGCAACGGCGCCAAAGTCCATCACCTGCCGCGCGGGGGCGCGACACCGGGATGTGACACTGGAGCTTGGCAGCCTTGTATTTCAAGCCGGGGCAGGGGCACCCAACGCGACCGACCTCGAACGGGGGCGGCGTGCGGGTTCGGCGCGGGACTACAGGGAATACACGCAGATCAACCATCACTTCGATGTGTTTCAGATGCTATCACCCTCGGTCGAACCTCAGGATGTGCCGACCCATCTGCGGCACTATTTCACGACCGAAGTTCAACTGACGCTGTCAGACAAGTTTCCGTTCCTGTTTTCCCGTGGCACACCGCAGGCAATGGACAATTTTGAGATGCTGAGGAACTTTCGGGGTCTGTCGGACGATGAATTCCTTGCCACGCCACATGCATACACGATCATAAACACCAATAGTCCCCGTACACTCGACATCCCGATGGCGCAGGGTCTGATCGATTTTGCCCGACACGGGCAACTTTCGATTGTCACGCCCTTCACGCTGATGGGTGCGATGGCTCCGATCACGGTGGCCGGGGCGATTACGCTCAGCCATGCCGAGGCGCTGGCGGCGATCACGCTGACCCAGCTGGCCCGTCCGGGTGCGCCGGTCTGCTACGGCACGTTCACGTCCAATGTCGACATGAAATCCGGGGCGCCCGCCTTTGGGACACCTGCGCATTTTCACGCCTCGCTCGCGGCCGGGCAGCTGGCGCGTTTCATAGGTTTGCCCTGGCGTTCCGCTGCCGGTTCAGCGTCCAATCTGAACGACGTGCAGGCGGCAAACGAAAACCAGTTTGGCCTGTGGGGATGCCTGATGGCCGGGGCAACGGTGATCATTCATTCCGCAGGATGGCTCGAAGGTGGGCTCAGTGTTTCCTACGAGAAACTCATTACCGACGCAGAGGTTCTGAACATGGTGGCCGAACTTTGCGCCGGGCGCGCGGCGGGGGTCGATGAAATCGGACTGGATTCGGCACTGTCGCAGGTGGAGCCGTGTGGTCACTTCTTTGCCGCGCCGCAGACAATGAAGCGTTATAACACCGAATTCTACGAGCCGATTGTGCACGACTATGCCAATTTCGGCACCTGGAGCGAACGCGGCTCAGTTGACGCCTCGGTGCGGGCGACCAAGGTCTGGAAAGATATTCTTGCTGCAGACAAAAGACCCGATTTGGATGGTGCACGGGTCGAAAACCTGAAACAGTTCATCGCAAAGCGCACGGCGGAAGGCGGTGCACCGCCGGAGAGTTGAATGAACAAGCGTGCCCAACCAATTTTAAACCGGGATGACCCGGAAAAGGACCCGCTGGTCGGAAACATCAAGGTCACGCGTGAAGACTGGCTGAACCTGTCGCGTGACGTTCTGGTTCACGAAGGTGTTGCCGAGCTGAAGATACTGTCTCTGGCCCGTCGGCTTGGGGTCTCGCGGTCCAGCTTTTACTGGTACTTCGAGGACAGGGCCGATCTTCTGGCAAAGCTTCTGGAGGAGTGGGAGGCGCGGAACACGCAAACGATTGTAACCCACTGCGCAAAACCCGCGCCAGATATCTGTGCTGCGGTTTGCAATTTCTTCCGCTGCTTTGTGACCTCGGATCTGTTCGATCAGGGGCTGGATTTTGCGGTGCGGGAATGGGCGCGCCGGGACGATCAGGTCAATGCTCTGATCGACGCCGCCGATAAAACCCGACTGGACGCCATAACCGAAATGTACGCGCGCCACGGCTACGACGCAGGCGACGCAGATGCGCGGGCCCGCATCCTGTATTTCATGCAGATCGGATATCACGCGGCAGAAATGCGCGAAACTATGGAGGTGCGGGTCAGCCGGATCGAAGGGTTCCTGAAGGGTTTTACCGGAAAGGAACCTTCAGCTGAGTTGATTCAGAGTTTCGTGGCCTATTCACTGGCAATGGATAAGAAAGAATGACGCGGTATTCGGCATTTCAGGTTTTTCGCGAAGGTTTGCGCGGTCAGAAAGGCTGGGCCAAAGCCTGGCGGTCTGCCACGCTGAAACCAGCCTATGATGCGGTGATCATCGGCGGTGGCGGGCACGGGTTGGCAACCGCCTACTACCTTGCCAAAAACCACGGGATGACCAATGTCGCCGTACTTGAAAAAGGCTGGCTTGGCGGCGGCAATACCGGGCGAAACACCACCGCGATCCGCTCCAACTACTTTTATCCTGAAAGCGCCGCGCTTTATGATTTTTCGGTCCGGTTGTACGAACGCCTGTCCAAAGAGCTGAACTACAACGTCATGTTCTCGCAACGCGGTATGCTTGTGACCGCTCATTCCGAGCATGACATGGAAATGGCCGCGCGGCAGTACAACGCCATGCGTCTGAATGGCATAGATGCCGAGCTGCTGAGCCGGGAAGAGATCCGCAAGCGGGTTCCTGTTCTGAACTTCCGGGACGATGCGCGTTATCCGATTCATGGTGGTGTCAATCAGCCGCGTGGCGGAACCGGTCGGCACGACGCGGTTGCCTGGGGATATGCGCGCGCGGCCGACCAATTGGGGGTAGACATCATTCAGAACTGCGAAGTGCAAGGCTTTGTGATGGAAGCCGGGCGTTGCGTCGGTGTGCAGACGTCATTGGGTGAAGTGCGCGCGGGTGTGATTGGCGCTTCTGTGGCAGGGCATTCGTCTGTTCTGGGGCAAATTGCCGGGTACAAATTGCCCATCCATTCTTATGCGCTGCAGGCGTTTGTATCCGAACCGTTGAAGCCGGTTCTGGATACCGTCGTGTTATGCCCGGCACTGGGAACTTATGTCAGCCAATCAGACAAGGGCGGGCTGGTGGTCGGCGGTGGGCTGGACCGAGTGCCGTCCTACGGTCAACGCGGCAACCTGCCGATGCAGGAAGTCGTTTTGGGCGGGCTGGCCGAGATGATGCCGGCCTTGGCCAAGGTGAAGCTTCTGCGCCATTGGGCCGGGATCGTCGACGTGACGCCCGACAGTTCTCCGATTATCGGACCGTCGGGCGTGGATGGCATCTATCTCAATTGCGGCTGGGGTACCGGCGGCTTCAAGGCGATCCCGGCGGGCGGGTATCTGCTGGCACATCTGATGGCCACGGGCGGCCATCACGAGATCAGCCGCCCCTTTGACATCAGCCGTTTCGCAACAGGCGCGCTTGTGGATGAAAGCGCGGCCTCTGGCATTCCGCACTAGGAGGTTGAATTGCAGATATTTCCCTGTCCCTTTTGCGGTCCCCGGGACGAGCGCGAGTTTCACTTTGCAGCCGAGGCGGGAAAAACCCGCCCGGATACCAGCGGCGCGGTTTCCGATGCGGAATGGGCAGGCTATCTGCACATGCACCGCAACGATAAGGGAGTGGTCCGGGAAATCTGGATGCACACAACCTGCGCCGAAGTGTTCCTGTTGGAGCGTGACAGTGTGACGATGGATGTCCTTGGCTCGACCCCTCTCAGAAAGGTCGCGCCATGACGTCATTTCGCACTACTTCGGGCGGGCTGATTGATCGGACCCGGCCGCTGAATTTCACATTCGATGGCAAACCCTATCAGGGATTTGCTGGCGACACTGTGGCTTCGGCGCTGATGGCCAGCGGCGCGCGTGTGATGGGGCGCAGTTTCAAGTACCATCGTCCGCGCGGTGTCTGGAGTGCCTGGGTGGATGAGCCCAACGCGATCATGACAGTCACCTTGAACGGCCGCGAACTGCCCAATTGCCTGGCCACAACCACGCATCTTGAGGAGGGGATGCAGGTCCGCGCGGTCAATGCCTGGCCCACTGCACAGTTCGATATCAAGGGCGGCCTTGATTTCTTTCACCGTTGGTTGTCTGCCGGGTTTTATTACAAAACCTTCATCTGGCCCGACTGGCATCTGTTTGAACCATCGATCCGGAAAATGGCCGGATTGGGCGCAGTGTCGACGGACGTTTTCGACGGCTATTCCTCGGACAAAACTCATGCGCATTGCGACACGCTGGTTGTGGGCGCGGGCCCGGCAGGGCTGGTCGCTGCCCGCACAGCCGCAGAGGCCGGGCAGGACGTCGTTCTGGTCGATGATCATCCGGAAACCGGCGGCAGCGCCTATCAGTTCGAGGCGATTGAATCCGGGGCGCCGGTAGAATGGGTTACATCGCTAAGAATGGCCATCGAGTTGGCAGGCGGGCGCATCCTGACATCGACCACAGCTTTTGGGGTCTATGACCACGGTTTGGTTGGGCTGGTTGAAAACGGCCCTTTCGGCACCGCTCCGCGCCTATGGCGGATGAGGGCAGGGCGCGTCATTCTGGCCAGCGGGGCTTTGGACCGGCCGATAACGTTTGCCAACAATGACCGGCCGGGCGTGATGTCGCTGATGGGCGCGGCCGAGTATCTTGCGCGGTATGGTGTTCTGGCCGGGCGGGAGGTTGCGGTTCTCAGCAATCACTCATTGGCCGATCCGATCATTGCCAAGCTCAAGGACACCGGGGCGCGGGTCGTCCAAATCGACCCTTCGACGGGACCGGTCAAAGTTTCTGGCGGCAAGTCTCTGAAATCAATCTTTGCAGGTGACAGAACCTATCCGGTCGATACCGTGCTGAGCTCAGGCGGGTTGACGCCGCTGGTGCATCTGTGGCGGCACGCTGGGGGTAAACTGGATTGGTGCGCCACGCGGCAGACCTTCCTGCCTGGTGCCGCACCTGGCGGGATGGTCGCAATCGGCGCGGCCAACGGCACCTACGATCTGAACGCAGCGCTGGATGAGGCAAGTGCGGCCGGTCGGGGCGAAACTACAACACGTCCGGACACCACTATTATCCTTAACCCGTTGTGGCCAACACCCGGCTCGAAAGGGCGCCAGTGGATCGATTTTCAGCATGATGTCACGCTCAAAGACGTGGAACTTGCCGCCCGCGAAAACTTTGTCTCGGTCGAGCATCTGAAACGCTACACGACACTTGGGATGGCGTCGGATCAGGGCAAGACATCAAACATGGCCGGGCTTGCGGCCATGGCAGCCATTCAGGACCGGCCAATCCCCGAGGTTGGCACCACAACCTTCCGTCCCCCCTTTGTGCCGGTCCCGATAGAGACCTACCATGGGGCGCGAACCAAGGAACTTTGCAATCCGCTGAAACGCTTGCCGCTGGAACCGCAGCACCGCGCGCTTGACGCGGCGCTTTGTGAATATGGCGGGTGGCTACGCCCGGGATGGTACGGCAACGGAACGCCGGAACAGTTGATCCGGGCCGAGGCAGTGCGCACACGCGAGAGCGCGGGCATTCTCGATGGCTCTCCCTTAGGCAAGATCGAGGTAATGGGCCCGGATGCCGAAGCCTTTGTGAATTTCATCTTTTATAACACCATCAAAACACTCAAACCCGGTGCAATCCGCTACGGATTCATGCTGACCGAAGGCGGCATCGTTTATGATGACGGGGTGATCTCGCGGTTGGATCAGAACCGGTTTGTGATTTCCTGCTCGTCCAGCCACGTGGACAGCGTGCGCATGCACCTGGAATCCTGGCGTCAGGATGGCAACGACCCCGATCGTATTTTTGTGCACGACATGACCCATCAATATGTCACGGTTACGGTCACCGGGCCCAAAGCCCGGGAAATCCTGACGGTTCTCGATCTGGGTATTGATCTGTCCGCTCAGGCGTTCCCGCACATGACCTTTCGGGAAGGGAGCTTCAATGACGCCTCTGTTCGGGTGTCACGTGTCAGTTTCACCGGCGACCTCAGCTATGAAATCTCGGTCCCTGCATCGTCTGGGCGCAGCCTGTGGCAGGCCGCAGTTGAGGCGGCTGCGCCATTCGGCGCCGCCCCTGTCGGCATCGAGGCAATCTCGGTCCTGCGAGCCGAAAAAGGCTATATCATGATCGGCAAGGACACGGATGGAGAGACCATGCCGCACGATCTGGGTTATTCCATGCCCCGGGAAAAGAAGAAAACCCCATTTGTCGGGGACCGCAGCCTTCACACCGCCACGGCCAACCGTTTGGACCGCAAGACACTGGTCGGCCTGACCGTTCCGGTGGGCGAACCGGCCATTCCGACCGGCGCGCATATGGTGACTGGTGACACACCACCCCGCTCGCTGGGTTACGTAACATCAAGCTATGACAGTCCAAGTGTCGGCGCGCCGATTGCATTGGGGTTGATGGAAAGCGGTGCAGAACGAACAGGCGAAATGATCGACATCTGGCACGACGGCCAGCGTCGCAAGGCGACGTTGTGTGCGCCTTGCTTCTACGACCCGGAAGGGGAGCGTCTGAATGCGTGACGACCGGAATAAATGGGCCCCCGCTGGGCAATACGGGCAAGAGATTGATTTGGGGTCAACCGCTATGTCCCGAGTGCATCTCGAACGCCAGACCCTGATGTCCGGCCCCGACCTTGCATCGCGGTCGGTGCCCCCGTGCACCGGCTGGCCTGATGTCGTGGCAGATGACGTTTACACCATCGCCCTGCGTCGCGACAGATTGCTTGAGATCAACGGAGCAGACCGACAGGAAGGCTGGCACGAAGAACAGAACATGGCTGTTTCTGACGTTTCGCACGCCTATTCGGTTTTTGACCTGATTGGGCCGGGGGCGATGGAGTTGCTACAGCGCGGAACCGAAATCCGGCTTGATCAGCCATCCAAAAGCGCGGTCCGTCGATTTTTCGGGTTCGAGGTCATTCTTTACCGCGTTCAATCGGAAACCCGGTTTCGCCTGCATATCGCAAATGCACACGACCACGCATTGTGTGAGTTTCTTACCAAAGCGGCCAATGCTTTCTGACAGTATCTGTGTCGCGAGCGAAGGCCCGTTTCGGGCAGATGAATGGTCGTTCGGTTGATCAGCGAGTGGGGCAAAAACCCACGTTTGGCTTGACTTGGCTTCCCCAAGCAGGAACCGTTAAGTCAGAGGGGTTTATCGGGCTCGGTGGGCATTCCGCTATCTGACCCGCCAGCTTCCGCAGGAGGGCCAGGAACATGTATCGCCTTCGTCTATTTTCGGTCCGGCATTCGGGTACATTTGAAAAAATTTACAAGTACGTGGAAAGGGCGATGGTTGCGCTTGACCCGCTGTTCGACCGGATCGGATATCACCGGGTGGAAAAACCTGTTGCGCTGGTTGAACGGGGTGTGAAATCGCTGCTGTTTGATTGCCGCATGTGCGGTCAATGCGTTTTGTCATCGACCGGTATGTCGTGCCCCATGAATTGCCCGAAACAGTTGCGCAACGGCCCCTGCGGCGGGGTTCGGCCCGGCGAATACTGCGAAGTGAAACCGGACATGAAATGCGTCTGGGCATTGGCCTGGAGCGGGGCGAGCCGGATGAGCAGCGGTGCGGCACAGATCAATGAGGTTTTGCCTCCGGTCGAGCACACCTTGCAGGGGACGTCTTCGTGGCTGCGTGTCAGCCGGGAAAAAGCGATGCGTGCGCGGGATCAACGTGACCTGGCCAAACAAGCCCTGGCGCAGTCCTTCCCCGAGGCCCGGTCGATGGAGCCGGTTGCCGCACCTTTGGCGCAGGAACCCGAAAATATCGGGAGCGGTAAGAAATGACTGGTCATATCGAAGCGCTGGACACTCATTCATCCCGTTCTGCACTTCCGGAAGGATTTGTCTCACACAGTCGTCTGGAAAAAGTCCTGCGGTCTGGCCGGTTTGCCGTCACGGCCGAATTGAACCCTCCTGACAGCGCCGATCCGTCCGATGTCTACGATGCCGCCCAGCCGCTCAGCGAGGTTGCCGATGCCATCAACGCAACGGATGCTTCAGGTGCCAACTGCCACATGTCCTCGATCGGCATATCCGCGTTGCTGACACGGGCCGGGTACTCGCCCGTCTATCAGATCTCCTGCCGTGATCGTAACCGTATCGCAATTCAAGGCGATGTGCTGGGCGCTGCCGCGCTTGGTGTCAGCAACGTCCTGTGCCTGACGGGCGACGGGGTCGGTGCAGGGGATCAGCCCGGCGCGAAACCTGTTTTTGACTTTGATTCGCTGACGTTGCTGCGCACCATCCGCTCGATGCGGGACAACGGAACATTTCTGTCGGGGCGCAAAATAACCGCGCCGCCGCAGATGTTTCTGGGCGCAGCCGAGAACCCATGTATTCCCCCGTATGAATGGCGTCCAAACCAATTGGCCAAAAAGATCACTGCCGGGGCGGATTTCATCCAGACCAACTACATTTTCGACATGCCGTTGTTCGAATCTTTCATGTCTCGTGTCCGGGACGAAGGGTTGGACAAGAAAGTGTTCATTCTGGCGGGGGTCGGCCCGCTAGCATCGGCCCGAGCGGCCCGCTGGATGCGCAACAACGTGCCCGGGATTCATATCCCGGACGCGGTCATCGAACGGCTTGAAAAAGCGGACAATCCCAGCGAGGAAGGCAAAAGGATCTGCATTGAACTGCTTCAGCAGGTACAGCAGATCAGGGGCGTCGCGGGGGCGCATGTCATGGCTTATCGACGCGAACATATGGTTGCCGATATCATCCGCGAAGCCGGAGTTCTGCACGCCCGCCGCAGGACCAACCGATGACACCGGCGCCCTCGTCCAAGCGCAGCGAACTTGGATTGTGGCAAAGAATTTGAATATCATTAGAGTATTGAACAACAAAACCGAAAGACAGCGGCGCTGGCTGTGTGCGCCTGTGGCGGTCTAATTCAAGGGAAGGTCTGCATTATGAAAATTGACGGCAAGCATTACCGCTCGCTCTGGTTCAACACAGAAAAGGATGTGCTGGAGATCATTGATCAGCGATGGCTGCCGCACAAGCTGGTGATCCGGCCTGTCGACACCATGGATGCCTTTTGCACTGCAATCGTGGAAATGAGCGTGCGTGGCGCGCCTTTGATCGGAGCGACCGCCGCATACGGCATGGCGCTGCAAATGCGGCTGGACCCATCGGATGCGGCAATGGATCAGGCCTGGGAAACGCTGCACGCCACACGACCGACCGCGATCAACCTTCGGTGGGCGTTGGACCGGTGCCGTACGGCTATGCGTCAGTTGGCCCCGTCTGACCGGGCGGCAGCGGCATTGCAAATGGCCCATGACATTGCGGACGAAGATGTCGAGATCAATCGGATGATCGGTGTCCACGGACTTGAACTGATCCGCGACATTGCAGCGAAGAAGCCCGAAGGCGAACCGGTCCGCCTGCTGACCCACTGCAACGCCGGCTGGTTGGCGACGGTCGATTGGGGCACCGCCACCAGCCCGATGTATCACGCCTTTGATGCGGGTATTCCCATCCATGTGTGGGCCGATGAAACCCGGCCGCGCAACCAGGGTGCACTGACATCATGGGAACTGGGCAACCACGGCGTGCCGCACACCTATATTGTCGACAACGCAGGCGGGCACCTGATGCAGCACGGGCAGGTCGACATGGTCATTGTCGGCACCGACCGGACCACCCGCCGCGGCGATGTCTGCAACAAAATCGGAACCTATCTCAAGGCGTTGGCCGCCCATGACAACAATGTGCCTTTCTATGTGGCTCTGCCGTCGCCGACCATTGACTGGACGGTCAGTGACGGCGTTCGCGATATCCCGATCGAGAAACGCGATCCGCGCGAAGTTACGCATATCTGGGGCAGGGACGATGCGAACGAGATTTCTTCGGTGCAGGTGACACCTGACGGAACTGAAGGCATGGATTTTGCGTTCGACGTCACACCCGCGCGGCTTGTCACGGGGCTGATCACTGAACGTGGCGTATTCGAAGCTTCAGAGGAAAGTCTGGCAGCGGGGTTCCCCGAGATGCAGCGCGGCGCTGCCTGATCTGGCACGGCACAGAACAGATCAAATAGTTATTTAGCGAAACGCTGGTGCACTTGCAGCCCGCCTAACTATGGCGGGCTAGATGCTTTCGAAGGCGAAATTCAGGCTTTAGAAGAAAATGAATTCATCCACGTGGAATGGATGAAACGCCTGAGCTTTGCCTGTGCTGATGCCATTCGCTTTGGCCTGGTGAGGGGCGGCTTCCTGCGCCCTTGCCGCCCGGATACGTGCCCGCTCAAGCTCTGCCCAAAGAAAAAACAGGCCCTCACGTTTCCCTACCAGGGATTCCGGCACCAAACGCCGCGATTTTTTGACTTTCTGCTCGATTTTTGCCTCCGGGCTTTGCACCCCTTTTGCACATTTCTAACAATGCGGCAAAATTTGGGCAACGAAATTCCCGGAGGACGTCGAGTTATGCGCTGATATATGCCCGGAAAGCCTACTTTCCGTTCATATCCCGCCACCCACATTACGTTTTGACAGTGTATGAACCGAGGTTAGTTTGCCCTGTTCACCATGTTCGTCACGCTTGTTGCCGCGAAGAGCAAGGCAGCCACACAAACGATTGTTGGCCCGGCAGGCGTATCGAATTCCAAGGCAGCGCGTAGCCCCCCAATAACCGATAAGGTGCCGATCACGGCAGCTATCACCGCCATGCTTTCAGGCGTACGGGCCAGAGGCCGGGCTGCTGCCGAAGGGATGATCAGCATTGCGCCGATAAGCAACACGCCAACAACCTTGATGGCAACTGCAACCGTGACAGCCAGCGCCAGCGTGAGAAACAACTGCTCTCGTCTTGGGTCAATACCGCTTGCATAAGCCAGATCGGTGTTGAGGGTCGCCGTCAGCAATGCCGACCAGCGCCACGAAATCAACAGAACAACCAGCGCCGCACCGCCCCAGATCACAGCCAGATCACCGCGTGATACGGCCAAAATATCGCCAAACAGATAGGCCATCAGGTCTATTCGCACCCCTGACAGAAACGAAACTGCGACCAGACCGAAGGCAAGTGCGGAATGGGCCAGTACCCCCAACAAGGTGTCCATCGTGTATCCGCGCCCGGACAGGAACGTCACAGTCAGCGCCAGTAGAAGCGCAACGGCAGTCGCGCCTGCAAAGATCGACACCTGAAAAGAAAGGGACAAGGCAACCCCCAGAATTGCGGCATGGGCGGTTGCATCGCCGAAATAGGCCATGCGCCGCCAGACCACAAAAGAACCCAAAGGTGCCGCTGCGCACGCTACACCAACCCCGGCCAGCGTGGCGCGCGTCAAAAAATCATCCAGCATTACTCGGCAGCCTCCTTCGAAGCGTGATCATGACCATGGTCGTGGTCATGGCGATACAGTGCCAGTGCACCACCTGTCCCCGAACCGAACAGGGCCCGGTATTCCGGCGCGGTTGCCACCGTTGCAGGCGTACCTTCGCAACAGACGTGGCCGTTCAGGCATATGACACGGTCCGAGGCGCTCATGACCACGTGTAGATCGTGGCTGATCATCAGTACGGCGCATCCGGTCTCGGCACGGGTGGCTTCGATCTGTTGATAAAACGCTGCAGAACCCGGTTGATCGAGCCCCTGAGTCGCCTCGTCCAGCAACAGCAACTCGGGCTGGTTCAGCAAAGCCCGCGCCAGCAGGACGCGCTGGAACTGCCCACCGGACAGTTGTGACATTTGCTGCCCCGAAAGATCGGGAACGCCCGCACGTTTCAGCGCTTGTCTGCAGGCCGATCGATTAACGGCGCCCGGAAGACGCATGAACCGTTCCACCGTGATCGGAAGCGTAGGGTCGATATGCAGCCGCTGCGGGACATAACCCAGCCTCAGCCCGGGTTTCAGCCGTACACGGCCAGTCGAAGCACGCGTCGCCCCGATCAGGGACCGCAGCAGGCTTGTCTTTCCCGATCCGTTTGGCCCGACTATCGTGACGATCTCACCCGGATTTATCGACAGGTTCACATCGCGCAGCACGGTTTTTGCGCCATAGCGGATGCTGAGGCCTTCAATGGTTGCGAGACTCATGAATTTTCTTTCCCAACGCAGGTCGGGCACAGGCCTTCTACTTCGATGATGGTACGTTCAATCCGGAATCCGGATGTCTTGGCAGCTTCTCCCAATGCCCCTTTTTCGGGGGTGGATTGTGCCTCGGCGACTATTTCGCAGTTTCGGCAGATCATGAAGGCAGGGGCGTGCGCTTCGCCGGGATGGGCGCAGGCAACGAACGCGTTCAGTCGTTCGATTTTGTGAACGAATCCATGCTCAACCAGAAAATCCAGCGCACGATACGCGACCGGTGGTTGAGATCCGAAACCCGCCTCGCGCAGCCTTTCAAGGATCGCATAGGCGCCAAGCGCCTTGTGGTCTTCCAGCAGCACTTGCAACACCTTGCGTCGAACGGGTGTAAAGCGAAGGTTCTCTTTCTCGCAACGCGCATCTGCCGACGCGATAGCGTCGGTAACGCAGGCGGAATGGTCATGCTGTTCGAACCCGACGCTGACGGCTTCCTCGCGGTTCTGCAAGTCACTTGTCATGTTATTACATATCGTATAGTTGAGCGATTAATGTTATACAATCACATAGGGAACCCCATGTCCAGAAAGCTTCTTTCCCTGTCCATCAGCGCAACCTTGTTTGGAAGTGTGGCGTGGGCTGATACACCGAATGTCGCAGTTGATATCGCGCCCGTGCATTCACTGGTCGCGCGGGTAATGGATGGTGTCGGCAGTCCGGTTCTGATTGTTCAACCCGGAGCTTCGCCGCACGAATACTCCCTGCGCCCTTCGGACGCCGCTGCACTGCAAGACGCGGACTTGGTGTTTTGGGTCGGAGAAGACCTGACACCCTGGTTGGAAGGGGCAATCGAAACGCTTTCGGAAAACGCAGATGTGACATCCCTGATGGAGGCTGAGGGCGCGGTCGAACTGGAGCTTCGCGAGAGCGCGTTGTTCGAGGCGCATGACCATGAAGCACATGCCGACTCGGACAATCACGATCACGATGACCACAATGATCATGAAAACCATGATGAACATGATGACGATCATGCCGAAGAAAAAGATCATGACGACCACGATCACGACGAACATGCTGAACACGATCATGGGTCACACGACACTCATGTCTGGTTGTCACCCGAGAACGCGGCAATCTGGCTGAACCTGATCGCCGGGAAGCTCTCAGCCTCTGATCCGGACAATGCAAGTGCCTATTTCTCGAACGCTGCGGCGGCACGGGAAGAAATCGAAGCCCTGAAAACCGAGATCAACGAGATATTGGAACCGGCGCGCGGGAAAGAGTTCATTGTCTTCCATGATGCCTACCAATATTTCGAAGTTGCCTTCGATATTCCGGCCGCCGGGGCAATTTCGCTTTCTGATGCCTCCGATCCCAGCCCGGCACGGATCGCCGAGATTCAGGGCCGTATTCGTGCGGAGGGCATCGACTGTGTCCTTGCCGAACCTCAGTACGACCCCAAACTGGTCCAGACGGTTCTGGACGGGACCGAGGCCAATACCGGCGTCAGCGACCCGATCGGCGCAAATATCGAACCGGGTCCATCGTTTTATCCTCAACTTCTTCGTAATCTTGCAACCACCCTCTCGGATTGCCTTTGACCATTCGGCCTGCATTCCGCTGAAATCGGAGTGCAGGCCGAAACCTCGCAAGGAAACCGTTCGGTTGACCGGCGGATTCATTTGAATCCGCCGAATTTCAGCGCAACGCTTTTCGCGCAGCAACTCCTCGGCTACACTTCTCTCATTGATAACGAGTATTTACCGCTGTCCCGGCATTCATTTGTTTTTTGAGAGGAAAAGTCATGAGCAAACGTCCCACAAAATCGCGGAAGTCAAAGTCTGGCGGAAAGTCCAGCTTGCCAAAAGCGCTTGCTGCGGCCCCGCGGCTTGGTAACCGGGTGCTGAACGCTCACAGGGATATGACTGACCTGCGGGACAGAGCATATAAGCCAACATTGCGACAGCTTCGCCTGACGATGGATCCGCCGCATCCCGATCTAAGCCCCATACGGGATCAGGGACGGGAAGGGGCTTGTACCGGGTTTGCCCTGTCCAGTGCGATCACCCTGATGAACCGGCAGCGCCACGCACGGATCGATCCGTCCGCACAGGTCCCGATGGCCAGTGCACGCATGCTGTACGAGATGGCCAAAATCAACGATGAATGGCCCGGGGAAGACTACGAAGGGTCCAGCATCCGTGCGGCCTTGAAAGGGTTCTACCACAACGGCGTCTGCAGCGACGAAACCGCACCGTACCAGGATGGTGACTCCGGCTGGCATCTGACTGTTGAGCAC
This sequence comes from Ruegeria sp. AN11, assembly GCF_056536005.1. Lineage (NCBI taxonomy): Bacteria > Pseudomonadati > Pseudomonadota > Alphaproteobacteria > Rhodobacterales > Roseobacteraceae > Ruegeria > Ruegeria sp. AN11. The sequence continues at coordinate 814,805 of NZ_JBQFJD010000002.1, forward strand.
GCCAAAGAGGCCCGCAACCTTGGACTGGGCGCATATTATCGCATGCGTCCGGAAATTATCGACTACCACGCCGCTTTGAATGAGGTCGGCGTCATCTACGTGTCCGCGCGGATTCACCGGGGATGGCGAAATCCGGCGGATGGCGAAATCGAACCTTCATATTTCAGCGAGGGCGGACACGCCTTCATCATCGTCGGCTATAATGAACGCGGGTTTCTGATCCAGAATTCATGGGGCGAGGACTGGGGCGGCTTCGATGGCCGTCCGGGAATTGCCCTGTGGAAGTATGAAGACTGGTCCGCCACCATTATGGATGCCTGGGTGTTGCGCCTGGCGGTTCCGACGCCGGACGCCTTTGACCTGACAATCAGCAATCCTTCACCTCAATCTCGAACCCTGTTCGGTTCACAGGAAGTCCGCGCGCCCCGGCACGAAGACATCATCGGACACATCATCCATCTCGATGACGGTCAGCTTAGGGAAACCGGGAAATACCCGACACCGATGACGACCATACAGGAGACTGCGGACTTTCTGTCCGACGAAGCCGCAACGGCTGAGCGTGGGTACGAACACCTGTTATTCTATGCGCATGGCGGCCTGAACAACGCCAACGCCTCGGCCAATCGCGTCCGGAAAATGAAGGAAGTGTTCAAGCGCAACGGAATTTACCCCATCCACTTCATGTGGGAGACCGGTTTTTTTGAATCGCTCACCGATGTCGTCTTTTCGTCGCGCAGTAGGGCCGAGGCTCGGGTCGGCGGCCTGTCGGATTTCTTTGATACCGCCCTGGAATCCTTTGCCCGCAAACCGGGAACAGCTGTATGGCGCGACATGAAATGGGACGCCCGGGAAAGCTTTAGGGCCGGGGGCGGCGGGCGTAAAGCTGTCAAGGCACTTCTAAAGGGCAACGCGCAGCGGTCCAAACCCCTTCAGATCCATTTTGTGGGTCACAGCGCGGGCTCGATACTTCTGGCGCATATGCTGGATGCCATGGACAAAATGAACCCGCTCAAAACCCCGGTTGCATCATGTTCCCTGATGGCTCCGGCCTGCACCGTCGATCTGTTCCAGAAAAGCTATCACCCCAGAATACGCAAAGCCGGAGTTGCCAGCGGTGTCGCAAACCTTTGGCAGTATAACCTGATCGATCAGCGCGAACAGGATGACAGTGTCGGGCCCTATCGGAAATCCCTGCTGTATTTCGTGTCCAATGCATTTGAAGACCAAAAGGAAATGCCGATCCTGGGCATGGACAAGTTCGGCAAAAAGGTTCCCGGGAAGAAGGGCTACAAAGTGCACTTTGCCGGGCGTGCATCATCTATGACGGACAGTCACACCCATGGCGGATTCGACAATGATCGCCAGACAATGAACGATATTCTCAAAAATGTGCTTGGGAAAAAACCGTCACCTGCGAACGGGTTCCAGCCCAGCGATCTTGTCGGTTACTGACATGCGCTCTGGTTAGAGCGCAGACATCAGTTCAGTAAGCGACCGAGGACGGAAACTGGGCCAATGCGGTGGCACCTGAACTGTGTTGTTTCACCGGTCCAGGCAGGCATCCGGAGAACCGCTGTTCCCGGACCTTTTCCGGAGTGTTGTTGTACATTGTCCAAAAGGACCGACCCAGGGACGTGATCGACGAAAACCCGGTCGCGGCAGATATTTCTCGCAATGACATGTCCGTATTGCGCAGCAGGCTGTTTGCACGCTCCAGCCTCAGCGCCCTGTAAGTGCATAGCAGCTTGGTTCCTGTTTTGCTCAGAAACCTTCGCTGAAGCTGCCGGGTCGACGTGCCCAGTACGGTCGAGATATCAGGGATTTTCAGCGGCTCTTCAATGTGGGTCAGCATAGTGTCCACGGCCTGCCTGACCAGTGGGTCTGCGCCCGACCGTTGTATAAGCCGGATGGCCAGTTGGCTTTGGTATTGTGGTCCCGACTCCGTCAGACCGATATAGTCGCGCAGGGATTCCGCAATGTAGGCCCCGTGATCAAGCGACACGAAATCCGACATCAGCCGCAGTGAGCTGAGCCGGGTCGAAGCACTGTGCATGCGACCTGTCGAAGCAAGATGTGTATCGGTTCCGCATTGCTGCAACCCGTTTTCCTGCGCTGCGGCAACAAAGTTTGAATGGACAGCGGCGTCTGTTTTGTCGGCCCGTCCCATCTGCGCCAGCAGCAGAACGGCGCCGCCAACCAGAATTGTTCTTGGTGCCAGGCTAAACACCTGCGAGGTCCAGTTGCGCTCGCGCGAGGAGAGTTTCCAGTTTTTGTGAATATCGCCCCAGAAAATCGCGGTCCGTCCGGCCCAGTACAAGGGTGTCCCCGCGCTTTCAACGGCGACACGCCGGATGTTTACCTTGTAGGAGTGCCCCTCGATCAGATCGTTCAACGCGTCGTAGAATTCGACGATCATATCGGTGGATGGCAGTGCACCCGTTTCCTTTACGAAAACGTCAACTTCATGGACCTTCAGGGCCTTGAGCGCGGCCGGCTCAGCCAGTTCGCTGCTGGCGTTTTTAGGGATATAGTGCTTCATCTCAATAACAGTGACCTGCTTTCAATTTGTGCACCGGAGTGTGGCTGCGGAGGTGGCTAAATGGTGCCCCCGCCGGATGTTTCCGGCGAGGGGTATTATCTTTCACTCAGCGGCTTCTTCGTATTCTGACATTGGAGGGCATGTGCAGATGAGGTTTCTGTCGCCGTATGCGTTGTCGACGCGGTTGACGGGGGACCAGTATTTGTCGACGCCCATGGAGCCCGGGGGGAAGCAGGCCTGTTCGCGGGTGTAGGGGCGGTCCCAGTCGCCGACCAGATCGCGCACCGTGTGGGGGGCGTTTTTCAGCGGGTTGTTGTCCGCGTCGATCTTGCCGTCGATGATGTCCTGCGCCTCGGCCCGGATGGACAGCATGGCATCGCAGAAGCGGTCCAGCTCGGCCATGGGTTCCGATTCGGTGGGTTCGACCATCAGGGTGCCCGCCACCGGCCAGGACATGGTCGGCGCGTGGAAGCCGCTATCGACCAGACGCTTGGCGATGTCGTCGACGCTGACATGCGCGGCCTCGTCCAGCGGACGGGTGTCGAGGATGCATTCATGCGCCACCCGGCCCGTTTCCGAGGTGTATAGGATCGGATAGGCATCCTTGAGCCGTGCCGCGATGTAGTTGGCGTTCAGGATTGCCACTTTCGTCGCCTGCGTCAGACCCTCACCGCCCATCAGCAGCACATAGGCCCACGATACGGGAAGGATCGAGGGCGAGCCGAAGGGCGCCGCCGAGACCGGGCCCACGGCGGTGCCGTATTCCGGGTGGCCGGGCAGATGCTCTTCCAGATGCGCCTTGACGCCGATCGGGCCCATGCCGGGGCCGCCGCCGCCATGCGGGATGCAGAAGGTCTTGTGCAGGTTCAGGTGGCTGACGTCGCCGCCGATCTTGCCCGGCTGGGCCAGACCGACCATGGCGTTCATGTTGGCGCCGTCGATATAGACCTGACCGCCGTGGTCATGGGTGATCTGGCAGACCTCCTGCACGGTTTCCTCGAACACGCCATGGGTCGAGGGGTAGGTGATCATGCAGGCGGCCAGATGGTCGCTGTGCTTTTCCGCCTTGGCGCGGAAATCGGCGACATCGATGTTGCCCTTGTCATCCGACTGCACCGGCACCACCTGCCAGCCCACCATCTGCGCCGAGGCCGGGTTGGTGCCATGCGCCGAGGTCGGGATCAGACAGACATTGCGGTGCCCTTCGCCACGGGCGAAGTGATAGTTGCGGATGGTCAGCAGACCCGCGTACTCACCCTGCGCGCCCGAGTTGGGCTGCTGGCTGATCGCGTCATAACCGGTGATCTGGCACAGCTTGTCGTTCAGATCGGCAATCATCTCAAGATAGCCCTGCGCCTGATCTTCCGGGCAGAACGGGTGCAGATTGCCGAACTCGGGCCAGGTGACCGGGATCATCTCGATCGTGGCGTTCAGCTTCATGGTGCAGGACCCCAGCGGGATCATCGCCCGGTCCAGTGCCAGGTCGCGGTCGGCCAGACGGCGCATGTAGCGGGTGATCTCGGCCTCGGCCCGGTTCTTGTGGAAGATCGGGTGGGTCAGGTACGCGCTTTCGCGCAGCGCATGTTCCGGCAGGCGGTAATGCTTGTTCGAGCTGTCATCCTTGCGGTCGATGCCGAAGGCACCCCAGACCGCCTCGATGGTCTCGGGGCGGGTCTGTTCATCAAGGCTGATGCCGACCTTGGTCTCGCCCACCTTGCGCAGGTTGACGCCCCGGGCCACGGCGGCCTCCATGACCGTCTTCTGCAGATGGCCGACCTCGACCGTGATGGTGTCGAAGAACACCTCGGGTTCCACGGCAAAGCCTGCCGCCTCCAGACCGTCGGCCAGGCGCGAGGTCTTGCGGTGCACCGATTGCGCGATGGCCTTGATGCCGTCGGGGCCGTGATAGACCGCATACATCGAGGCAATGACGGCCAGCAGCGCCTGCGCGGTGCAGACGTTCGAGTTCGCCTTCTCGCGGCGGATATGCTGCTCGCGGGTCTGCAGCGCCAAGCGATAGGCCTTGTTGCCACGGCTGTCGATGCTGACGCCGATGATCCGCCCCGGCATCGACCGTTTCAGCTTGTCGGTGGTCGCCATGTAGGCCGCGTGCGGGCCGCCATAGCCCATCGGCACGCCAAAGCGCTGGGTCGAGCCGATGGCAATGTCCGCGCCCATCTCGCCCGGTGACTTCAGCAGTGCCAGCGACAGGATATCGGCCGCTACGATGGCGATCGCCTTATGTTCATGCAGCGCCGCGATCTCGGCAGAGAAGTCGCGCACATGGCCATAGGTGCCCGGATACTGGAAGATGGCGCCAAACACCGCACCAGCATCCAGCGTATCCGGATCGGCCACCTGCACGTCGATGCCCAGAGGCTCGGCGCGTGTTTTAATGACCGCGATGGTCTGCGGGTGGCAGTTCTTGTCCACGAAGAAGGCCGCGTTGTTGGCCTTGGACCGGCCGCCGCGCTTGGCCATCGCCATGGCTTCGGCCGCCGCGGTGGCTTCGTCCAGCAGCGAGGCGTTGGCCACGTCCAGCCCGGTCAGGTCGCTGACCATGGTCTGGAAGTTCAGAAGCGCCTCAAGACGGCCCTGGCTGATCTCGGGCTGATAGGGCGTATAGGCGGTGTACCAGGCCGGGTTTTCCAGGATGTTGCGCAGGATCGGCGCCGGCGTGGTGGTGCCGTAATAGCCCTGACCGATCAGCGAGGTCAGAACCTTGTTCTTGCGCGCCACCTCTTTCATGTGGAACAGCGCATCGCGCTCGGTCATCGCCGGACCCCAGTCCAGCGGCTCTGTCTGCCGGATCGCCGGCGGGACGGTGGCGTCGATCAGCTCGTCCAGCGTCTTGAAGCCGATCACCTTCAGCATGTCGCGCATCTCGGTGGGCGACGGGCCGATGTGGCGGCGATTGGCGAAGTCATAGGCTTCGTAATCGGTCAGTTTGAAGGCCATTGCAGCGCTCCTCATGAAATGTCTCACCCAGCCGCTCTGGCAGGAGCCTCCGGCGTGGGGTAAGGGCCGTCCTGGAACCTGTCCGGGGACAGTTTCAGGCCCAAACGGGCGGAGCCCAAATCAGCGGCTCCGGGTGAAAGAAGGGGGCGGATCCCGTCGGAACCCGCCGTTTGCTCAGCCGATCAGGGCCTTGTAGCCGTCCAGATCCATCAGATCCTCCAGCTGCGACGCATCCGCGATCTTGATCTTGTAGATCCACGCCTCGCCCTCGGGGTCGTCGTTCAGCGAACCGGGATTGTCCGCCAGCGCCTCGTTCACCTCGACAATCTCGCCATCCACCGGCGCATAAAGCTCGGACGCCGCCTTGACCGACTCGATCACGCCGATCTCGCCGCCCTTCTCAAACTCGTCACCCGCTTCCTGCTGCTCGACAAAAACAACATCGCCAAGCTGCTCAGCCGCATGAACCGTAATCCCCAGCGTCGCAACTTCTCCTTCAACTCGCAGCCACTCGTGCTCTTCAGAATAATACGTCGACATTCCTGTTCTCTCCTGACTTCAACGCTTGTAGTTTTGTTTGACGAAAGGCGTGGCCACGATCTCGGCCGGTTGCGCCTTGCCCCGAATGATCAGGTTCACCTTCTCGCCCGGCTCGCCGTGGCCTGCGGACACATAGCCCATCGCGACCGGACCGCCGATGGTCGGACCAAAGCCACCCGAAGTGATCTGCCCGATGGTATTTCCTTCGGCACATTGGATCTCGACGCCCTGACGCGCGGGGGCACGACCGGAAGGCAGAATGCCGACCAGTTTGCGCGCGGCGCCCTCTGCTAGTTCCCGTTGAACACGCTCAGCGCCAGGGAAACCGCCTTCTTCCTTGCGGCGCTTTTGAATGGCCCAGGCCAGCGACGCCTCGATCGGCGAGGTGGTCTGATCGATGTCGTTCCCATAGAGGCACAGACCGGCTTCGAGCCGCAGACTGTCGCGCGCGCCCAGACCGGCCGCTTCGCAGTCTTCGTGGGCCAGAAACGCCTTGCTGATCTCGATGGCCTTGTCCTCGGGGATCGAGATTTCGTAACCGTCCTCGCCGGTATAGCCCAGACGCGAGATACGGCATTCGACGCCGTTGATCGGGGCCATTGTGGTTTCCATGAACTTCAAATCGCGCGCCGCAGGGCAAAGCGCGCCCACCACATCCTCGGCCTTCGGTCCCTGAACAGCGACCAGAGCACGGTCGAAAATCTCGGTGACTTCGACCCCTTCCAGATGCTCTTTCATGTGCGGGATGTCCTGATGGCGCAGGGCTGCGTTGACCACGACAAAGAAATAGTCACCCGCGTTGGACACGATCAGGTCGTCCATGATCCCGCCTTCCGCGTTGGTGAAAAACCCGTAACGTGCCTTGCCGGGCTTCAGAGTGGCATAGGCCTGAGGGCAGATGGCTTCCAGCTTCTCGCCCACGTTCTCGCCACGCAGGATCACCTGACCCATGTGGCTGACGTCGAACAGCGCGGCTTTTTCCCGGCACTGAAAATGTTCACCCATGATACCCAGCGGATACTGAACGGGCATCTCCCATCCGGCAAAATCCACCATCTTTCCGCCCAGTTCGACATGCAGGTCGTATAGCGGCGTACGTTTCGGTTCGGTCATCTTCTCAACCTTTCAATCAGCGGGACTGGTCGCGAACGACCATAACGGTGCAATGCGCATTGCGCACGACACGTGCCAGGTTCGGACCGATTTCATAATTCGGGAAATCGCCTTTGGTCGACGCCATGACGATCAGGTCGAAGCCTTCCTTGTGGGCAAGCTTCAGAATTTCGCGGTAGACGCTGCCTTCCTCGACATGCACGGGCACGTCAGAGGCATTGCCGTGATCCAGAATGGCCTGAACCTTGCCCCGCACGTGGTCTTTTGCGCCTGCGCCATAGTTGGCGGGCAGGTTCGGCAGCTGGATGATCTCGGGGATGACAGCGATCGCGTGCAGCTCGGCACCGTAGAATTTCGCCTGTTCCAACGCGACCGGCAAAGCCAGCTTCCACGAGTGGTCGTCGGTGTGATCAATTGGCAGCAGGATTTTCGTGGCCATCACGTCTCTCCTCGAGATATGGAATTCTGTTTCGAAGGTGGAGGGCCGGGACGGCCCCCCGTTTTTTCTGTTCGAATTACTCGGCAGGAGTGTTGCCGGGTTCTTCCGATTGGCCGCCCGAGGCGAAGAACTCTTTCGTCAGTTTGAAGACGATCGGGCTCAGCAGGACCAGGGCTATCAGGTTCGGAAGCGCCATCATCGCGTTCAGCGTATCCGCCAGCAGCCAGATGAAGCCCAGATCCGCGGTTGCACCGAAGTAGATCATGACAATCCAAAGGATGCGGTAGGGCAGCAGGGATTTGACGCCCAGCAGGAACTCGACGCATTTCTCGCCGTAGAAGGACCAGCCGAGGATGGTGGTGAAGGCAAAGATCGACAGAGCGATGGCGATCAGATACCCACCGATACCAGGCAGGGACAGTTCGAACGCCGCCGAGGTCAGTGCCGCGCCGGATTCACCCGATGTCCATGCACCCGACGAGATGATCGCCAGACCGGTGATCGAGCAAACGATGATGGTGTCGATGAACGTACCCAACATCGCGATCAGGCCCTGGTTGACCGGACCTTTGGTCTCGGCCGCTGCGTGTGCGATCGGAGCTGAACCCAAACCGGCTTCGTTCGAGAAGACACCGCGCGCCACGCCAAACCGGATTGCGGCCCAGACTGCTGCACCGGCGAAACCACCTTCGGCGGCCGACGGAGTAAACGCGTGGGTGAAGACCAGCGACAGGGCGTGACCGATGCTGCCGATGTTAATCAGCAGAACCAGCAGTCCCGCGATGATGTAGGCAATTGCCATGAACGGAACCAGTTTGCCGGCAACCGCACCAATGCGGGTAATACCACCCAGGATCACGGCTGCTGTCAGAACCATCAGGACGACGCCAGTGACCGAAGTGTTCAGGCCGAAATTTGATTCCAGAACCTGCGCCACACCGTTGGCCTGCACACCGTTGCCGATTCCGAAAGCGGCCACCGCGCCGAACAGGGCGAAAGCAACACCCAGCCAGGCCCATTTCGCGCCCAAACCGTTCTTGATGTAGTACATCGGACCGCCGACAAAGTTGCCCAACTCGTCCTGCTCGCGGTATTTCACGGCGCAGACAGCTTCGGCGTATTTGGTGGCCATGCCCACCAGGGCGGTCATCCACATCCAGAACAAGGCGCCCGGACCGCCCAGGAAGACAGCAGTGGCCACACCGGCGATGTTACCCGTGCCGATTGTTGCCGACAGCGAGGTCATCAGCGCGTTGAACGGGCTGATCTGCCCTTCGCCCTGACCCTCACGGCCTTTGAACAGCAGGCTGAAGCCTGTGCCAATTCGCAGGATCGGCATGAACTTCAGGCCGACCTGTAGGAAGAAACCAGCGCCGAGGATGAGGACCAGCATTGGTACCCCCCACACGATGCTATTTATTTCCCCTACAAAGTTAGATAACGCTTCCATGGTTTCCCTCCCATTTGCGTCAGGTTTATGCCCCGTTGGCGACGGCCCGCTGGCGGGCCTGCTTAAGAGCAGCGAAATCTTCGTCCGCGTGGAACGACGACCGGGTCAGCGGTGTTGCCGACACGTGCAGAAAGCCCTTGGAACGGGCAATTTGTTCTAGCTTTTCAAACTCTTCCGGTGACCAAAACCGGTCAATCGGATGGTGTTTCGGGGTCGGTTGCAGATATTGTCCGACGGTTAGGAAATCGACATTGGCAGCGCGCAGATCGTCCATCACCTGGCGCACATCATTAATTGTTTCGCCCAACCCTACCATAAGTCCCGATTTTGTGAAGATTTCCGGTTCGGCCCGTTTGGCATCGTCCAGAAGCCGCAAAGAGGCATAATAACGGGCACCCGGCCGCACCGTCGGGTACAAATGCGGCACGGTTTCCAGATTATGGTTAAACACATCCGGCGCCGCTTCGAAGACGACATCCGGGGCTTTGCCCTTGCCCAGAAAATCAGGCGTCAGAACCTCGATTGTCGTCCCGGGGTTCTGATGACGCACGGCGCGGATCGTTTGCGCGATATGCTCGGCCCCACCGTCTTCCAGATCGTCGCGATCCACGGAAGTGATCACCACATGGCGCAAACCCAGCTTTTTGACCGCCGCCGCGACCCGGCCCGGTTCGAACGCATCCAGAGCGTCAGGACGGCCCGTCGCCACGTTACAGAAGGAACAGCCGCGGGTGCAGACCTCGCCCATGATCATCATGGTTGCGTGGCGTTTGGACCAGCACTCTCCGATGTTGGGGCAGGCGGCTTCTTCGCAAACGGTCGCCAGATCGTGCTCGCGCATCAGGCGGCGGGTTTCGTAATACTCGGATCCTTCGATCTTTTTCTTACGTATCCACTTCGGTTTGCGCGGTATGACACTGTCGGCCTTTTTGGCCTTTTCCGGGTGGCGTGGGCGAAGCTGGATGGTCATCTGGCTGCTCCGGTTCAGGCGTGGATTGCGCGGCCCATGGCGTCAAGGCAGGCTTCCTTGACAGCCTCGCCCATCGCCGGGTGCGCGTGGCAGGTTGCGGCGACCTCGGCGACGGTTGCGCCTTTGGTCATGGCCAGCACCAGTTCGGCGATCAGGTCACCGCCATGCGCCCCGCAGATATGGCCCCCCAGTATCTTGCCACCCGCGTCGGCCAGAACCTTGACCGCGCCGTCTGTTTCTCCGGTCGATCGGGCACGGGAATTGGCCATGAAGGCAAATTTTCCGACCGTATACTCCGATCCGGTCTCTTTCAGCGCTTCTTCGGTCAGACCAACGGACGCAACCTCGGGGTCGGTGTAAACCACGCCGGGTACCGTGTTGTAATCCACATGCCCGGCCAACCCGGCCAGCATCTCGACGCAGGCAACACCGTCTTCCTCTGCCTTGTGCGCCAGCATCGGACCGGGCACGCAGTCACCTATGGCGTAGATGCCGGGCACCGATGTCTGGAATGTGCTGTCGACTTCGACAAAGCCGCGCTGATTCACGGCAACACCCAGTTCTTCCAGCCCGAGACCCCGGGTAACGGGACGGCGACCGACTGCGATCAGAACCTTGTCGGCTTCCATCACCTCTTCCTTGTCCTTGCCGACGCGGTCCATGGTTAGGGTCAGGCCTGAAGCGGTTTTTTCAACCGACTTCAGGGCGCGGCCCAGTTGGAACTTCAGCCCGCGCTTGGACAAGGCCCGCTGCGCCAGCTTGGCGATCTCGCCGTCAATGCCCGGCAGCACGCGGTCCAGATATTCGACAACAGTGACCTTGGCGCCCAGGCGCGCCCAGACCTGCCCCAGTTCCAGACCGATTACACCCGCACCGATTACGACCAGATGCTCGGGTACGCTCTCCAGCGCGATCGCGCCGGTCGAACTCAGGATATCCTGCTCATCAATTTCGATACACGGCGGCGAGGTCGGCTCGGACCCGGTGGCGATCAGGATGTTTTTGGCTTTATGAACCGCGTCGCCGACCTTGACCTGACCTGCGGCAGGGATGCTGGCCCAGCCTTCGATCAGATCGACACCATTCTTCTTGAACAGAAACGCGATGCCCTTGGTCAGATCACCTACGATCTTGTCCTTGCGCTCCATCATCGCGCCAACGTCGATGCTGGCCCCCTCGACTGCAATGCCGTGGGAGGAGAGATGGGAGAGTTCGGCATATTTGGCCGAGGAGGTCAGCAAGGCTTTGGAGGGAATGCACCCCACATTCAGACAGGTTCCGCCCAGTGCCCCGCGTCCTTCCACGCAGGCCACTTTCAGCCCCAGCTGAGCTGCGCGGATCGCGGCGACATAGCCGCCGGGTCCGCCACCGATAACGATAAGATCGTAGGTATTCATGGGCTTGCTCTCAGTAGATCGGGTAGCTCGCGCACAGGGCGCGGACTTGTTCGCGGGTTGCCTTCTCGACGGTTTCATCCCCATCCGGCGACTGTGCAAGCGCATCCAGAACGTCGCCGATCAGGTGGCCGATCTTCTTGAACTCTTCGGGACCGAAGCCACGGCTGCATCCGGCGGCGGTGCCCAGACGGACTCCGCTTGTGACCGTCGGCTTTTCCGGGTCTCCGGGCACGCTGTTCTTGTTGCAGGTGAACCCGGCGCGCTCCAGCGCCGCCTCGGCCGCGTTACCCTTCACCCCGATGGGTCGAAGATCGACCAGCATCAGGTGGTTGTCCGTGCCACCCGAAACGATGTCACAGCCGCGCGACATCATCACATTGGACAATGCCTCGGCGCTGTCGACGACGCGTTGCATGTATTCCTTGAATTCCGGCTTCTGAGCTTCGCCAAACGCGACTGCTTTGCCTGCGATGACGTGCATCAGCGGGCCACCCTGAAGGCCTGGGAACACAGCGGAATTGATCTTCTTCGCCAGCGCTTCATCATTGGTCAAGATGATGCCGCCGCGCGGACCGCGCAGCGTTTTATGGGTTGTCGACGTCACGACATGCGCGTGTCCGACAGGCGAAGGGTGCAGACCTGTCGCGACCAGACCCGCGATATGGGCCATGTCGGCCAGCAGCCACGCCCCGACTTCGTCGGCGATTTCGCGGAACCGGGCAAAGTCGATCTTGCGCGAATAGGCCGACGCGCCCGCGATGATCAGTTTGGGTTTCTCTGCGCGTGCCAGTTCGGCGACTTGATCGTAGTCGATCACACCCGCGTCGGTCAGACCGTACTGAACCGGACGGAACCATTTGCCCGACTGCGCAGGTTTCGCGCCATGAGTCAGGTGGCCACCAGCATCCAGCGACATGCCCAGGATCGTGTCGCCCGGGCTCAGCAACGCCAGTTTGACGGCACCGTTGGCCTGTGCGCCGGAATGCGGCTGCACATTGGCAAACTCGCAGCCGAAAATCGACTTCAGCCGTTCGATGGCTTCAATCTCGACCTCATCCACATATTCGCATCCGCCATAGTAGCGACGACCGGGATAGCCTTCGGCATATTTGTTGGTCAGCACTGAACCCTGCGCTTCGATTACGGCCTGCGAGACAATGTTCTCGGACGCGATAAGCTCAATTTGTTCAGCCTGACGGGAAGCTTCACGCGAAATCGACGCCGCAATAACCGGGTCGGATGCTGCAAGAGACGTTCTGAACATGATTTCCTCCTCCGAAATCCGAATCCTTAACAGGGGATTTTGTTTCCTATAGTGGAAAACAAATGATCTAGGCAACATTTTTTTCCGATTTGTTATGTTGAGGGCTAATCGGGAACTATGTATCCTTGCTGAAAGTGGGGGGATTCAATATGTCAGACGATTTACAGCCTGATGGGGCGGGACTTCAGGACCAGGACGATGGAGCCGCTCTGGGTCGCTCGATCCGGGATGCACGCCGTGAGAAGGGCTGGACGCTGGAAGAGGCTGGCAGGGCCGCCGGCATTGGTCGCTCGACGCTTTCAAAGATTGAAAACAACCAGACCCGACCCAGTTTCGATATTGTCCGCCGGTTGACTCAGGCGCTGGATATGAACCCGCCGCAGCTGTTCCGGCAATCCGGTCAGACGGGGGTCGCCGGGCGGCGTGACTTCACCCCAAAAGGGACGGGCGAGATCAGGCATACCGCCACCTACATGCACGAGTTGCTGTGCCCGGAACTGACCAGCAAGCGCATGCTACCCTATGTAGCGACAATCAAGGCGCGTGACATATCCGAATTCGACAACTGGATCCGGCATTCCGGGGAAGAGTTCATGTATGTCCTGAAGGGCGAGTTGATCTTTGTTTCGGAGCATTATCGCCCGCTGCCGATGAAGGCGGGGGACTCGCTTTATTATGACAGCAGCATGGGCCATGGATGCGTATCCACCAGCGAGGAAGACGCGCAGGTTCTGTGGGTGTCACTGGAATAGTCCCGCTTTAGACCAGAGCGGTTGAAAACCATGGGAAACGGCTAAGCAGAACCAGGATTGCTGCAACAGCCAGCAAGAAGGGCCAGAGCGATCGCAAAATGCGACCCGGTGAGGCCCCGCTCATGGAAGATGCGATGTAAAGCCCGACACCCACCGGTGGCGTCAGCAGGCCCAGAACTAGGTTCAGGCACATGACGACGCCGAACTGATAGGGGCTGATGTCGTAGTCGTTCATTGCGATGGGCAGCAGGATGGGGGTGATCAGAATGACGGCCGCGATGCCATCGATCAACATTCCGACCCCCAGCAAGATCAGGTTGACGATCAGCAGGAACAGGAATGGATCATCTGTAATGGAGGTGATCAGGACCGCCAGCTTCTGCGGCAGTGCCTCATAGATGATTACCCAGCCAAAAACACTTGCGGCAGAAATCATGAAGATGATCATAGACGCGTTGATTGCCGTGCGCCGGAACATCTGGGGCAGCGCCTTGGGCTTAAGCTCTCCGTAGATCAGCCAGCCAATCAGGAACGCGATCAGGGACGCGATAGCGGCGGATTCCGTGGGCGTGGCAATACCGAACAGAACCCCCCCGATAATGGCCATGGGGATCAATACCGCCGGTAAACAGGCAAGCAGGGCCGAAATCGATTCCTGCCGCGTAAACCAGGCGCCTTTGGGAAATCCCTGCGCGAAACCGATCAGGGCGATCACCACGGCAAACGAGATCGACAGCAACAGTCCGGGCAGGATGCCGGCAAGAAACATGTCACCGATGGGGATCTGCGCCAGAACGCCAAAGATCACGAACATCATGGATGGTGGAATGACCGGTGCCAGCAATCCCCCAGCGGCTGTGGTGGCAGCGGCAAAGCCCTTGTCATAGCCTTCCCGCTCCATCTCAGGCGTCATGGCCCGCGCCATGACGGCAATCTGCGCCGTGGCCGATCCGATGATGGCGGCCATGAACATGTTGGCCAGCAGGTTGATATAGGCCAGCCCGCCGCGAAAGCCGCCGACAAAGACCCGGGCGGCATCGATAAGCCGTCGGGTCATGCCACCTTCGTTCATCATCTCGCCGGTCAGCATGAAAAGAGGAATGGCCAGAAGCCCATAGTTCTCGAGGCCCGAGAACATCTTCTGGGCAAAGCTGTCATACAAAACGGTGTTGCCGCTTTCCCAAATGTACCAGATTGCGGTCAGCGACAGGACCAGCGCAACGGGAACCGCGATCAGCAGCTTGAAGGCAAAAATCAGAGGCGTCATGCGTTGCCCTCGGGTTGAGGGACACGGGGGCCGGTCAGATTTGAAATGCTGTGCAGCGTTGCCCCCAGCGCAAACAGCCACATGACCATCCAGACCAGGTATTTCGGAACGCCCAGCGTTGTTGTCGGTTCCGCGTAGATGAAGTTGAAAGTCGCACCCTGAAACTGCTTGGTGTCGAACCCATGCCGCGCCAGTTCCAGCGGTGAATACCAGCGCCAACAGAACCAGATCATGAACAGGGCAAAGATCAGAACGATTAGGTCAACAAGCCGGGCCGCCAAGTCCCGCAACATAGGGGGCAGGGCATCCGTCAGGATCGTAACGGCCACAGCGTGACCATAGTGCAGCGCCGCGGATGCGCCGAGAAAGGTCATCCAGGCCATGGCATAGATCGCCAGCTCATCCACCCAGAACAAAGCGGACCCCAGGCTCCGTGTCACGACGTTCAGCAGGATAAGAACCGATATGGCGGCGGCCAGAAAAGACGCGAGCCACAGTTCAGCACGCGCCCATGCTGCAGAAATCCGCCGGATCATTGCGCTCACTCCTCAAAACAAGGGGCGCAAATCACCTGCGCCCCAATTGCATGAGTACCGTATTAGTTGGCGGTTTCCGCAGCAACCTGTCGCAATTGATCCAGCGCACCTGATTTCCCGGCCCAGGTCTGGTTCCATTGATCAATGGCATCACCAAAGAATGAGCTGTCCACCTGAACATAGGTTTTGCCGGTGCCTTTCACCTGATCCAGCCATTCCTGTTCCTTGGCAACATAGGTGTCGATGGTACTGTCCACGTGACGGGCCATCAGTTCACCGATCATGGTGCGGTCTTCTTCGGACAGACCGGCCCAGACCTTGGCCGACACAAGACCAACCATCGGGAACATCATGTGGTCCGACTGCACGACGGTGTCGGCATGTTCGTAATATTTCAGAACCCAGATCAGTTCTGCGTCCATGTCGATGGCATCGACCTGACCGTTGGCCAGCGCATCGTAAACGGCGGGCAGGGGCATCGGGGTCGGGGCCGCACCAACGGCGTTGTAGAAGTCGAGAATAGGCTCGAACGGAGTGATCCGCAGTTTGAGACCGGCTAGGTCCTCTGCCGAGTTCACGTCGCCCCGGGCAACGATCTGGCGCAGGCCGGCCATGCCGTACCCGGTGCCGACGACACCAACCTCGGCCGGAAGCTGATCCAGCATACTGCGTGCGCCATCGCTGCGCAGGATGCGGCCCGCGTGGCCGATATCGCTGGCCAGATACGGGGCATAGAACGCGCCGAAATCCTTGGCGCGATTGGACACTTCGGCCACTGTCATGAACGCCATGTCCAAAGCACCTGTTTGCAACTGCTGCAGCATCTCGGCTTCGTTGCCCAACTGACGCGCCGGAAAAACTGTCACGCTATGCGCGCCACCGCTGGCTTCCGACAAGTCTGCGCCAAAGGCCTCGGCCGCCTTGGTCCAGATATGCGGCGGTGGCGTGATCAGACCCAGGCGAAACTCATCTGCCAGCGCAATCGTTGCGGAAAAAGAAGCCACAACCGCAGCAGTCGCGCCGCAGAGGGCTTTGTGAAGGTAGTTCATTGTATTCTCCCTGTTTTGTTCCGGTTCGGCTCAGAGCTGGACCCAGTCCGCAGGCGGCTTACCCTTTCCGGGATGCAGCGTTCCGCAGTTCGGACAAGTTCGAGCTTCGGTACTGTTATGGAAAGCATCGTAAATCTTTGGCAGTGCGGTGACGATCCCTTCGGGGCCATCAAGCGCAACTTCTTCGCGATGCACAAGGCCTTCGCAGTTAAAGCAAAACCATTCGAACCCTTCTTTCATCCCCGGCTGACGCGGGGCTTCGACCACGATGCCGATCGATCCTTCCTGTGGGCGCTGCGGCGCGTGGCGCACATGAGGCGGCAACAGGAAAACCTCGCCTTCACGCACCGGCACATCGTAGATTTTGCCGCCGTCGGCGATCTTCAGCATCATGTCGCCCTTTTGCTGAAAGAACCATTCTTCAACCGGATCATCGTGAAAATCGACACGTGTATTCGGGCCGCCAACGACCATGACAATCATGTCGCCTTCCTTGTGCAGCAACTGATTGCCAACCGGAGGGCGCAGTTTGTCAGCGTTGTCTTCCACCCATTTCTGGAAATTGAAGGGTTTCAGCGTCGGGTGTTGTCCCATGTGCTTTCTCCTGCCTGACCGGTGCTTGGGGCACAGCAACACTATATCGTGCCGTCAAAAAGCCTAGGACAAGCCGTATGAAAGAAATATTTGTTTCTGGGAATGTCGGTATCCATTAACCTGATATCAGATTGATCAAAGCTGAAGGCCGCAATCCTCGAACGCTGCGCTTGTGGCGGCTTTTTCGGCCTCGGTCAGTTCCAGCATGGGATGGCGCACGCGGCCTCCGACCTGCCCAAGCAATTCCTGCCAGTATTTACCGTGAGCGGTTGGTTTTCCGCCAGGCTTGGTACGCTTAATCGCGGTTCGGACCGGATCAAGACTGTCACGCACGCGCCGGGCCTGGTCGAACTTTCCGGCAAATGCCAATTCAGTGTATTCGTGCATACGCAAGTCGTTCGCCGTCTGGATTTGGTAGGGCGGCGAGGAACACAGGTAAAGCTGCCAGCCCAGCTCCTCGATATTGTCCAGCCAGTCGTCTTCCAGAGACGTGGACACCAGGATCTTGTCACCCACCATCCGCGTCAGTTTTGCATACATGTCCCGGGGGACCGAGTATTTGATGGCCATGATGTTGGGCAGCTCCGCAATACGCGCACAAGTTTCGGGCTGCATCAGATACCCGCTGTCGGGATGGCTCCACATGGCGATGCCGATATCCAGGCGGTCGCAGATATACTTGTAGTAATTGTACAAAACCTCGTCGCGGTCGTGACAAAAGCTGAGCATCGGGGCGTGGACCACCACATAATCCGCACCGCAGTCCTGAGCATGCCGTCCAAGCTCCAGCACGGTGTCCACGTTCTGATCCGAGATCGACATGATCGTCCCGGCCTTGTCCCCGCATTCCTCGGCGGCGATGGTCATGTTGCGTTTGCGTTCGTCCAGCGACATCGACCAGAACTCACCCTGTTTGCCTGCGATGAACAGGCCCTGAATTTGCAGATCGTCGATCCAGTGCCGAATGTTCCGGCGCAATCCGGCCTCGTTCAGGCTGAGGTCTTCGTTGAACGGGTTCAACGCGGCTGCCCAAATCCCCCGCATGGTTTCGCGCGAATAGGCTTTGGCGTCGTGTTTGGCATATTTCATGGGCAGGAAGTCCGAAGGTCAGATGTTAGATCGCTAGCGTGCAAACACTCTGGTTCCGTCAAACGCACAAAGCCAAGCGCATAGGGCGGATCTGGATATTAAATATTTCGATAACAGAGAGCCTGCAGTTTCGGATAGGTTAAGGCTGCATCTGGAGGCTCTATGAAAATCGGCATTATCGGCGAAGGCGCTATCGGGCGTTACGTGGCACAGCACTTGCTTGAAAAAGGCGAAGGGCCTGATGCCATATTGGTTTCACCCGGACGGCGACTTGACGGAAAGGAGGCCGGTCCATCCCGTGTTTCCTGCGTCTCTGACCTGCCCGGCGGGATCGATCTGATGGTCGATTGCGCGGGCCATGCGGGCCTGAAAGCACACGGAGCCGCCATTCTGGAACGGGGCATCGACCTGGTAACACTGTCAGTCGGCGCATTGGCTGACCCTGATCTTGAACAGGCGCTGGCACTGGCGGCGCGTAACGGTCATTCGCATTTGCGCCTTGCCAGCGGGGCAATCGGCGCACTGGATTGTCTGTCCGCCGCAAGGGTAGGGGGGCTGACCGAGGTCATCTATCGCGGCAGCAAGCCCCCGGCGGGATGGCGCGGTTCAGCTGCAGAAGAACAATTGAAGCTGGACGACCTAAAATCAGCGGCAGTACATTTTTGCGGAACTGCCCGGCAAGCAGCCGTGGCCTATCCAAAGAACGCCAACGTGGCAGCGGCCATAGCGTTGGCGGGGCTGGGATTTGACGAGACAAGGGTTGAACTGATCGCCGATCCGGCTGTTAATGCCAATATCCACGAAATCGAGGCGCGCGGCAGTTTTGGCACCTTCACATTCAGGATCGAAGGAAAGGCGCTGCCGGACAACCCGCGCAGTTCGGCTCTGGCTGCCATGAGCGCGATTGCCGCCATCGAAAGACAGCCCGCAGCGATCAGTATATGAGGGGCCTTCATGGTCGCACATCATACCCGTATCGTTGAGCGCGCGCTGACGCGGTTGAAGCTGCGCCAGTTGCGTCTGCTGGTTGCGGTCGGGCAGCACGGCAGCATCCAGAACGCGGCGCGCGATCTGGGCATTTCGCAGCCTGCCGCCACCAAGATGATTCAGGACCTGGAGCTGGATTTCGAGGTCAAGCTTTTCGAGCGGACCAATCGCGGCGTTGTGCCCACGGTGTTTGGTGAAGCACTGATCCGCCATGGCAAGCTGATCTTCGCGCAGGTCTCAAATGCCGCTCAGGAATTGGATGATCTGAACGAAGGCAACAGCGGCCGGGTTGTGGTGGGAACCCTGCTGGCGGCGTCACCAACCTTGCTGCCACGCGCTGTCGAACGGCTGCTGAAAGACCGCCCGAAAGTCGCGGTCAAAATTGTCGAGGGGACAAACGAAGTGCTGATGCCTGCGCTTTTGTCGGGCGAGATCGACATGGTTGTCGGTCGTCTGCCAAGTCATCGCCACCGAGCACGGATCACGCAGGAAAAGTTCTTTGATGAACGGGTATTGGCCGTGACGGGAACGCAGCATCCTTTGGTCGGCAAGCCGAATATCACTTTCGAAGAACTCAGACGCTTTGGCTGGATACTTCCGCCGGTCGAAACCACTCTGCGCCGCCAAACCGACCAGTATTTTGTGCGGCAGGATCAGTACCAGCCGGGTGTTTCAATTGAATCGGTCTCCTATCTTGCCAACAGGTCCCTGTTGCGATCCCACGATTTTGTCGGGCTGATGCCGGCCCATGTCGCCTCGTTGGATATCGACCGTGGCCTGCTGGCCTGCCTGGACTGGGCTGTCCCATTTGGTGCGGGCCCGGTTGGCGTCTCGCACAGAGGGGAAAACAGCCTGTCCCCGGCAAGCAGCACATTTCTGGATGCCCTGCGCGCGGCAGCAGGGGACATCTGAACCATCCCTGCAGATATCACGCAATCGGATATCAGTATTTCTTCAATTCAGTTGAGGTGATGCCAGCGGAAATGAGACCCTGAAGCTGAATTGCAACCTGCGAGGGCGCCATGAGCACTTATCCGGACCTGAAACTTTATATCGGCGGTGAGTGGCGCAAGGCAGCAGACGACATTCCCGTGTTGAACCCTGCGACCGAAGAGGAAATCGGCAGGCTTCCCAAAGCGGGCAGGTCCGATCTGGATGACGCGCTGGCTGCGGCCGAAGCGGGGTTTCGCGTTTGGCGTCGCACGGCCCCACGCGACCGTGCGGACATCATGATCAAGGCTGCGGCGCTGATGCGCGACCGGCAGGAGGAGATTGCCCGCTCAATCACTGCCGAGCATGGAAAGCCGCTGGCACAGGCCCGGCTCGAGGTGATCCGCGGCTGCGAGTTTTTCGAATGGGACGCGGGCGAGGCCATGCGTACTTATGGCCGCGTTATCCCCTCGGCGCCCGGCGTTCGATATGTTGTGCACCACCAACCCATCGGGGTGGTTCTTGGCCTCTCGCCCTGGAATTTCCCGATGAGCCAGCCGGCACGCAAGATTGCAGGCGCGCTGGCATCGGGGTGTTCGATCATCCTGAAAGCGGCTGAAGAAACTCCGGCAGGTGCCATGCATATCGCGCGCGCCTTCCACGACGCCGGCTTGCCACCGGGTGTCCTGAACCTTGTCTTTGGTGAGCCTGCGGATATCTCAAGCCATCTTATCCGGCAGGATCCAGTACGGCTTGTCGCCTTTACCGGGTCAACAGCGGTCGGGCGCCACCTGACGACGCTCGCCTCGGAGAACATGACGCGCGTCCTGATGGAGCTGGGCGGGCATGCACCAGTCATCGTCTGTGAAGATACAGACGTTGAAAAAGCCGCACTTAGCGGAGCGGTCCGCAAATACAGGAATGCAGGGCAGGTCTGCACCTCGCCAACCCGGTTTTTTGTGCACGAAAGCATCTACAAGCCATTCCTGGACACATTCACTAAACGGGCCGCTGCCACTGTCGTAGGGAACGGAGTGGAAGAGGGTATCGAAATGGGGCCGCTGGCAAACGACCGCCGCGTTCCCGCGCTGAGCGAACTTGTGGAAGATGCCCGTGATGCCGGTGCAACGATCTGCACCGGGGGCGGTCGGATCGGAGCCAAAGGCTATTTCTTTGCGCCGACCGTTTTGACGAATGTGCCTGACGACGCCCGCGTGATGCAAGAAGAGCCATTTGGCCCGCTGGCCGTGATCAATCCGGTTGCTTCACTGGACGAAGCCATAGCCAAGGCGAATGCGACACCTTTTGGTCTTGCCGCTTACGGGTTTTCAAACAGGGCCGACTATATTGACCGGATGACCGATGAAGTCGAAGCCGGAAACCTTTCCTTTAATACGCTGGAAGCATCATTGCCGGAAACACCTTTTGGCGGGGTCAAATCCAGTGGATACGGCCGGGAAGGCGGGACGGAGGGTCTGGAAAACTATATGATTGTTAAAAATATCTCGCACAGCACCCAGATCGTTTGATCATGCGCGGGGCAAAATCCGGCCCCGAAATATCGTTCTGACAGTAAATGGCGAAGTAGCTTAAAGCACTGTCATTGTTAAAATTTTTGACAAATTAAAGAATTAGTAGAATGGGTCATATTTTGGCCTCAATCAAACGTCAGTTCACATAGCCACTGGCATTGACGCCGCTCACACTCAATCGCTGCGGCATGCAGTTGCTTTTCCCCCTCGTGGCAACTCAGATCCGACCTCCCACTTGAAAACGGATCTTGCCGTAGCGATTGAAAGCCAGTTTTTTCACATCTGATCTGGTTCGGGTCATGCCTATTGATGCTCTGAAAACTCCTGTTCAAGCCAGGTTTCGAACAGTTGCTTAACAGGCTCGTTTGCGCCTGTTCCGCTTGTCTCAACAAGAAAGTGGGATTGGTTGATTGGGACCGCATCGCCGACAATCGCGATGGCCTGTCCGGACTCGATCGCGGTTTGCGCGAACCTTTCCAGCACCATTGCGTACCCTCCGCCCGCCGCAACGACGCCCATCGCGGCGACGGTTGTATCGACGGAGTAGGGGGACAAGGGTTCAGAATACGCTATGCCCAACGCTTCGAAATACTTCTGCCCCATGTCCTGAAATCCCAGAATCTGCACAAGCGGTTGCTTGCGGAGTTCGGCAACCGGAATGCTTTGCCCCGACGCCGAATCCGCCGCGACAGGTACGATACGCTCGGTCGAGATTTTTCGGGTTCGCGCATCAGGCCAGTCACCAACCCCCACGCGCAACTCGACATCCACGTTTTCGCGACCAGCCGAATCCGCCCAAATGTTCGAGACCAGCCGAATGGATACATCGGGCTGGCTGCGGGTGAATTCCGGCAGCCTGTGTGCCAGCCAGAGCGTCGCTGTCGAGATCGGAGCCCGCACGGTTAGAACCTGCGCGCTTCCGGACCCGAAAAGGCTGGCGGTCGATACCGTAATATCGCTTAGCGCGCGCCGCACGGAATAGGCGTAGGCCTGTCCGACCTCTGTCAGGCTCAGGTTTCTGGCCGCGCGAAAGAAAAGCTTGCACCCCAACTGCGCCTCTAGCGAGCGGACATGCAGACTGAGCGCCGTTTGCGTTATGCCCAGTTCCTTAGCTGCGGCCGTAAAGCTCATATGCCGCGCTGCGCATTCAAACGATCTGAGCCAGACAAGATTTGGGGAATTGGACACGTTCAGCACCAAGGAAAGTTTGTGATTATTGCTCTTTTTATTCGTTTTACTTTTTCGCTTCAACGTCGCTAAATCGGTGCGCAAACGGAATTTTCACCGGCCTGATCAGACCGGACAACCTGGGGAACGCGCTCATGAAAGTTGGATTTATTGGTCTGGGCAACGTCGGCGGCAAGCTTTCGGGTTCGCTGCTGCGCAATGGTATGGACCTGACAGTCCATGATCTGAACGAAGAACTGGTTGATGCCTTCGTGGCCCGTGGTGCGAAAAAGGCGGAAGGACCGGCGCAACTGATGCGGGATTGTGATGCGGTCATCACCTGCCTGCCGTCGCCTGCTGCGTCGGACGCCGTCATGCAGCAGATGTTGCCTGAAGTGACCGACGGCAAAATCTGGATGGAGATGTCCACCACGGATGAGGCTGAAGTCAAACGCCTGGGGGCCATGGTGATGGAGCGGGGCGGGGCGGCAGTGGATTGCCCGGTCTCAGGCGGATGCCACCGCGCGGCGACTGGAAATATCTCGATCTTTGCGGGATGTGATCGCGCAACGTTCGAGCGTATCGCGCCGTTCCTCAAGACCATGGGCCGCCGTATTTTGCATACCGGTGAGTTGGGGTCGGCTTCGGTCCTGAAAGTTTTGACGAACTATCTGGCCACAGCCAATCTGGTGACCTGCTGCGAGGCTCTGGTCACGGCCAAAGCCGCAGGTATGGACCTGAATACCACCTATGAAGCGATCAAGATCAGTTCCGGCACATCGTTTGTTCATGAGACCGAGAGTCAGGTCATCCTGAACGGATCACGCGACATCTCGTTCACCATGGATCTGGTCAAAAAGGACGTGAGCCTGTTCCAGCAGGTTGCCGACCGCCACAACGTCCCGTTGGAAATCTCGCCCATGCTGGTTCAGATTTTCGAGGACGGGATCGAACGTTTTGGCGAACGTGAGTTGTCGCCCAACATAATCAGGCGCCTGGAAGAGGTCACAGGCCTGGAGATCCTTGCACCCGGCTTCCCGCCCGAGATGGAAGACGATGAACCCGAAGAGCCCGGCTATGAGGTGATCCCGCAAGGCAAGGCGCTGAAAGCCGCTGAATGACCTGATCACGTCGGGCTTTGAACCGGCTCAGGCATATCATAGCTGTGGCCGCCAGGGCCATTCTGTCCGGCAAGCTGGTGCTGCTAAATCGCGAGTAGGGGATTGGACATGACGACAGCGGACACCAACCCAACGGAAAATGCCGCCCATCGCCCCGAGCCTGGTCCGATGAGCCGCGAGTGGCACTGGCACCCTGAATTGCCGGTGAACCACGCGCCATATTGGCATTGGCCGCCGAAACCTCGTGTTCTGGCTAAGTGGCTTTGGCAGAATTACCTGCAGGTTTCCGATCGTTCGATCTATTTGGCACTGTCGTTTGTTGTGGCGTTCTGGATGCAACCCGTTGGCCCCGAACAAATGCAATTCGCGTTCGGGTGGATGTCATGGGTTTTCATCCGAAACTGGGCTCTGCTGATCATTGTCGCAGGTGGGCTGCATTTCTGGTTCTACGGAATTGACGGGCAGGGCAAGCTGCTGAAATACGACCCAAGACCCTACATGAAGCGCAAGAATGCGCTTTATAAGTTCGGCTATCAGACCTGGGACAATATGTACTATTCGCTGGTCTACGGTGCCACGATCCTGTCGGCGCTCGAGTGCTTTTTGCGCTGGATGTATGCCAATGGTTACGTCGCCACGCTTAGCTTTGACGCTCATCCGGTCTGGTTTATTCTACTGTTTCCGATACTCGCCATATGGCAGAGTTTTCATTTCTACATGGTGCATCTTTTTCTGCATCAACCGTTCATTTACAGACATGTCCACGCAGTTCATCATCGCAACGTAAACACCGGACCCTGGTCGGGCATGTCGATGCACCCGGTCGAGGCTCTCGGCTACCTCAGCGCGATCCTGATCGTTCTGGTATTGCCAAGTCATCCGGTTCACATGATCTTTCTGGGATTTTGGCTGATGCTGGGCGCCGCTTCATCTCATTCAGGTTACGAGGCGATTTGGGCCCACGACCGCAAAGCACTCCTGATCGGTGCCTTTTTTCATCAGTTGCATCATCGATACTACGAATGCAACTACGGCAACGCGGAAATGCCGTGGGACAAGTGGTTCGGCACATATCACGACGGCTCAGAGGAGGCGACCGTACGCACGCGCAACCGGAAACGCGAAATGCATGCGTCAGGGAAGTAGCTAACGTTTCGTTTTCCCGTGGTTTTATGAAAATACAACTCTAAATGGCGTTCGTCGGGATATCCCGCATAATGATGATTATGTTAATAACGTGGGGGTGTATCGTTTAGGTACTCGCTTTGGCCAACGACAACGGCTTCGCAATGCTTGTTTTCTGATACTTCTTATCTATATTGTCATATATGAAATATAAGGAAGCTTGTGATGTCCAGGATTCTTCATCTTTATGATGTCGCAGAAGATACCGAACGCGATCTTTCCGCGCAGGAAGCGGTTCGGCTTGCCCAAAAGGACAAATCCCTGATCCTTATCAGCGGTGTTCGGGACATGTCGCCCAGGACATTTCACCTCATCGCATCCTCGGTTGCCAGACGAAAGCTGGAGCGCGCTCAGGAGCGTATTGACGCGATGATCGATGCCTATCTCGACACGGACGCGTTCGATCAGGTCGAGGCAAAGATTGACGAAGACAACGCCCGGCTGCGCGCTGAGTTCCTGAGCGATTTTGAGGTCCTTACAAGCGCCCAGATCCATGCCATGTCTGGCAGCACATCGAGAAACAAGTCAGCCACGGCGAACGACTGGAAAAAGGCCGGAAAGATCTTTTCGGTCAAACTGCAGGGCAAGGACCTGTATCCGGCGTTCCAATTTAATGCTGATGGGCGGCCCTATGCGACCTTGGTGGACGTGCTTGCGGCGCTTCCGCAGGATTTGACTCCCTGGCAAACGGCCTTTTGGCTTGTCGCGCCCCAAAACGCGCTGGATGGTGCCCGGCCCATTGATCTTGTTCAGGCCGGTGACGCGCGGGTTGCCGATGCCGCTGCACGCGCGTTTAAAACGCCGGCAGGCTGACGGCGCGTGATACTTCCGAATTCGGCCGGACAGCATCCCTACTTTGCGCTGGAAAGCGGGCGAGAGGTCTTTCGCCTGCACCGAGACGTTCTGGATGGTGATCAGTTCAATCCCGGCTACGGCACGTCCCGCTTCGCCCCCTTTCAGGATCTCGAGGGCAAAATAGTTCCCACTCTTTACTCCGCTACCACATTTGATGGCGCGGCTTATGAAACACTGTTCCGAGAACGTCCGGCCAAGTATCAGACATTCCCTCGTAACCGTCTTGATGACTATGCAGCAAGCCGGTTAACGACCAGGCGGGAACTTCAGTTGGTTCGTTTGTTTACGCCGGAACTCGCCGCCTGGGACATCGCGGAAGCTGACCTGCTTACCTACGATGAAAGCAACTATCCCACTTGCCGGGAGCTTGCCGCCTTGATCTGGAAAGACAATCCCGCCGCAGATGGCATGATCTGGTCATCCGTGCGTGACAGTTCCGCATTGGCGATGATGCTGTTCGAAGATCGGGTAACACCCGGCGCGCTGACGGTAACAG
Organism: Ruegeria sp. AN11; assembly: GCF_056536005.1. Taxonomy (NCBI): domain Bacteria; kingdom Pseudomonadati; phylum Pseudomonadota; class Alphaproteobacteria; order Rhodobacterales; family Roseobacteraceae; genus Ruegeria; species Ruegeria sp. AN11. Next base: position 841,038 of record NZ_JBQFJD010000002.1, read on the forward strand.
AAACGCGGTACGTTCAGCGCGACGCGGACTTGCTGGATCAGCTGAGAACAACGGCGCGCCGCGCGGGCATCACGATCAGCCGTTAAGCTTGTTTTGAAAAGGTGTCGAACGCCTTGAGCGCCTTGGCGCTGTAGGCATAAGACGGGCCGCCCCCCATATAGGTCGCCATGGCCAGCGCCTCGCACAGTTCTTCCCGGCTGGCACCGAGGCGCACCAAAGAACGGACGTGAAAGCCGATACAACTGTCACACCGCGTCGCAATTGCGATCCCGAGCGCCATGAACTCTTTGGTTTTTTCGCTGAGCGCGCCGTTGGACTTGGCGGCCTTACCCATGATGCCAAAGCCTTTGACCGTCTCGGGCACTTCTTTCGAATATGTTGCGATGTCGGCCTCAATCGCGGCCATGAAGTCATTCCAGTCCATGTCGTCCTCCTTCAGCCGCGTTCGTCCGATCCCATGCGGCGTTCCAGCCAGCGCACTCCGGCGCTGATGATCAGAACCAGGATCAGATATTCAAGGATCAGCAGCGAATAGATCTCAAGCGGGCGGTATTCTGTCACCACCAGCTCGTTCGCGCGCCGCGTCAGTTCCTGCATGCCGATGACGCTGGCAAAGGCGCTCATCTTGACAATGTAGATGAACTGGTTCGCCAGCGGCGGCAAAATGCGCCGGATCGCCTGAGGCAGGATCACATAGCGCATGGTTTGAAGGTAGTTCAGGCCGATGGTCTGGGCCGCCTCGGTCTGTCCCTTGGCAATCGACTGGATACCGGCCCGGTATATCTCGGCCGTAAATGCGCTGTCGGACAAGGCAAGCGTGATGATCGCACCCCAAAACGGATCAATCGGTATGTTCAGGCCCATTTCGCGAAAAACGATCGGCAGGCCGTAGAAGACCCAGAACAGCATGGGCAGCAGCGGGATCGAGCGGATCAGTTCGACATAGATCCGGTTCACCAAACGCCAGCCTCGGCTTTTGGCCAGCCCCGGCAATGCCACGATTAGCCCCAGGACAATCGAGATGACGGCAGCGATCACTGAAATCAAGATGGTGTCGCCCATGCCGGAAATCAGGAATTTGACATTGATCCAGCCCGCTTCGGTCATCGGATTGATGACATACCATCCCCATGTGGAAGAACTGGAACAAGCTGCAAGCGCCAGAAACGACAGGAGAAGAAGAAGGTTTCTTATCATCGCGTTTGGCCCCCTCAATGTTGCAGTATCTGGCTGAGAAATTTCTGGCAGCGCTCGGATCGGGGGGCGCCAAAGAACTCCTCGGGGTTGCCCTGCTCGACAATCTGCCCCGCATCCATGAACACCATGTTGTCTGCCACTTTGCGGGCAAAGCCCATCTCATGGGTCACCACGACCATGGTCATACCTTCTTGCGCAAGTTCCACCATCACATCGAGCACTTCGGAAATCATCTCGGGGTCCAGTGCCGACGTGGGTTCGTCAAACAACAGGACCCGGGGCTCCATGCATAACGACCGCGCGATGGCAACGCGCTGCTGCTGTCCGCCGGACAGTTGGCCGGGGCGTTTTTCGGCCTGATCCGGGATGTGAACCCGTTCCAGATAATGCCTCGCCCGAGCCTCGGCGTCGGCACGCGACATTCCTCGTGACTTGATCGGGCCAAGGGTCAGGTTTTCCAGAACGCTCAGGTGCGGGAATAGATTGAACTGCTGAAACACCATTCCGACCTCTGACCGGATGGCCGTCACGGATTTGGGGTCATTCGTCAGTTCAATTCCATCAACACGGATGGTGCCTTTCTGGTGTTCTTCCAATCGGTTGATACAGCGCACCACGGTCGATTTGCCGGACCCCGAAGGGCCGCAGATCACAACCTTTTCGCCCGACTTGATGCCAAGATTGATGTCCTTCAAAACATGGAAATCGCCGTACCATTTATTGACATTCACAAGTTCGATTGCCGTTTCGCTCACTGGCCGGGCTCCCTTGGTATGAAGTTTTCCTGGGAAGAAATATTTTTCTTGAGGTTAACGTTGCACTTGACGTTAAATCAAGCATCAAAAATGCTAGTATACAACGGCAATCAATGAACAACCAACGGGAGCACTCAGATGAAAAACCTACTCAGGACGGCCGCTGCGGCAGCCATCGGACTGGCCCTTGCCGGGGCCGCACAGGCCCAGTCAGCGCTGAACGAAATCCTTGATGGCGGTGTCCTGAAGGTTGGCACAACCGGTGACTGGAATCCGATGACCCTGCGCGACCCTGCGACCAACAGCTACAAAGGGTATGACATCGACATCATGACCGAGCTGGCCAACGACCTGGGGGTCGAGGTCGAGTTTGTTCCGACCGACTGGAAAACGCTGGTCAACGGCGTGGTCTCGGGCAAATACCACATGACCGGTTCGGCTTCGATCTCGCCGCCACGCATGAAGGTTGCGGGTTTCTCGGAAAGCTACATCTCGGTCGAACTCTATCCTTTCACGACCAAGGACAAGGCCGACCGTTTCAACGGCTACGACTCGATCAACCAGCCTGACGTCAAGGTTGCAACAACCCTTGGCACCACATTCGAAAAACGCGCGCGCGAATGGTTCCCGAATGCGGATATCAAGGTGGTCGAGGCCCCTGCCCGCGGATTTCAGGAGGTTCTGGCCGGACGTGCCGACGTCTTTATCACGTCAAACATCGAAGGCGCGACGCTGGAAGCCAAATTTCCGGTTGTCCCCGTTGCAGGCGCCGAGGCGCGTTCTCCTTCGCCCATCGCCATGCTGCTGCCACAGGACGATCAGGTGTGGATCAATTACGTGAACAACTGGATCAAAGTGAAAAAGGCGCAGGGGTTCTTTGAGGCCAACAAGGAAAAATGGGGGCTTTGATCCCCATATTCAGAACCGTTCGCTCCGGCCGGAGCGGACGGTCTATCCGGGCAATGCTTTGGCCAGAAGCGAAATAAAACTGACCTTGTCCGTCTTTAGCTCAACCGCCCCATGGGTCGTACTGGAATCATAACTCAGACTGTCGCCGGGGCGCATGTGGTACAAGCCTTCGCCGCACCGAAAGATCATTTCGCCCTCGGTTACATGCACGAACTCTGCCCCTTCATGCTGATACAGCGGACCCGGCGGCAAGGGGCCTTCAAGCGTGACAAGGAAGCTTTCGAAGCTCACGTGGCTGGCTTCGGCACGTCCGATCAGTTTGAACGCATGCCCAAAATCGCTACCCATACGCTGAACCGTCATGCCCTCGCCGGCGGCCACAAAGGATACATCCGTCACTTCGGCAGTTCCGGCGAAGAAATTGATCAGCGGAACGCCCGTGGCCTTCGCCAACGCCTCAAGCGAACTCAGCGAAGCGGAAACCTGTCCCCGCTCGATCTTGGAAATCATCGCTGGCGAGACATTGGCGCGCGCCGACAGTTCAGCGATCGTCAGGCCGGCCAGAACCCTATGGGCTTTGACCGCTGCGCCGATTACCTGATCCAGCCGGGGCTTTTCCCCTTCGATGGGTGCGGAACCTTCCATGCACGCAGCGTAACGCCCCGGTACAAAAAGGGAAAGCGCGCGTAACCGTAAGGACACATGATGCAACTGGAACACATGACCTGGTACGAAGTTGACGACCGCCTTGGCAGTGGCTGCGCGGTGATGCTTCCTATCGGTTCGACCGAACAACACGGGCCGATCGGGCGGATCGGGACCGACACGATCTGTGCCGGGGCCGTCGCACTGCGCGCCGCTGATCTGTGTGACGCGATCGTGGCACCCGCCCTGGCCTACACGCCCGCACCCTTCAACGCTGCCTTTCCCGGCACGGTTTCCGTTACCCCGGATGTGTTCACCCTTTACGCAAGGGAAATCATTGAAGGCCTTTTGGCGCAGGGCTTTTCTGGCGTCTTCATCGTTAACGGCCATGGTGCGAACATTGCACCGCTGCAGGCCATAAGCGCCGACCTGCCCCCGAACGCCTTGATCATCCGCAGCTGGTGGGAGCCTGAACCCGTCAACGCATTGCGGCGAACGCTATACGGAGAATGGGAAGGGATGCACGCCACCCCGTCCGAAGTTGCCATCACGCAATCCTTGTTGGGCGCCATATCCGACGAACGCGCCGATGAGCCGCCGCAAAAGCTGACCCCTCAATACCTGCGTGATCACAGCGGAGACCGTCACGGGCCGCCCGATGAACACCGCGCAGAATTCCCGGACGGGCGGGTCGGATCCCATTCCGCGCTGGCCACGCCTACAGACGGAGCCCGACTGTTGGAGATGGCGGCTCAAGCCATCTCACGGGAGTTTCTTGATTTTCAAAAGGCAAGGAAGCAAAGTTGACAACACTTGGTGCCAGATTTTTAGTTGCACTAAAATAAATTTTGATCTTACCCACATTCTTCTGTTCAATGGTCAGAACAAATGGAATGCAGGAGAGACCGGATGCAAGCTCCGACAACGCGGGCAAAAACCAAGGGGCAGCCGACCGAATTGGGTCAGGCGATCCGGCGACGCCGAAAGGCGATGGGGCTGACGCTGGATCAGGTTGCCAAGAAAGCCGATCTGACTACTGGCTTTCTGTCGCAGGTCGAGCGTGGGCTCAGCTCTCCCTCTTTAACCTCTCTCATGGCAATTGCCGCGGCTTTGCAAACAACCATTGAACAGCTGCTGAGCGTTCCACAGGTCTTTTCCGAGTTTGTCGCCAAGGATAGCAGACAGACCTATTCCCTTGGTTTGCGCGGGCGGTTTTACGAGAAACTCGGGCCGGGATTTCTGGGCGCTCTGTTCCACCCGCAGATCGTTCATCGTCCGCCGGGGCACATATCGGAACGTATGTGCCACAGCGGTGAAGCCTTTTGCTATCTGCAAGCCGGTCAACTGGAATACCATCTGGGTGATCGTGTTTTTATCATGTCACCCGGTGACGTGGTTCATCACGACACATCGACGCCTCACTATTCCGTTGTCCTGGGCGAAACCGAGGCCGTCGAACTGTGGGTTACAACCTCTCCGATCAAGGATTCCGCGCCACCAGACAGCGGTTAGGACTGCGAAAAACTCAGTCCCGGAATGCCGCGGTCTAAAAAAGTTTCATCTTTTGCTAAAAAAAACTTTAGTAAAACTAAGAATCGCTTAATGTCCCTCCGCAGGAGCAAGAAGATTTGCGGGAGGAGAAGAAGATGAAGCTGAAGACACTATTGGGCGCCACGGTCGCCGCGACGCTTGCGCTGCCCGTTCTGGCGCAAGAACGCGGGGGCACATTGAACTTTGCCCGCTATGACGGATCGCGCCTTATCGATCCGATCTACGCGGACCGCAACCCCGATATCTGGATGGTTGGCAGCCTGTTCGACACGCTTTTGCGCAGCAGCCCCGATGGCAACTCGGTCGAACCCGGGCTTGCAGAAGACTATGCAGTGTCAGAGGACGGCAAGACCGTATCCCTGACCCCGCGAGAAGGTATCCAGTTCGCTGACGGCTCGCCCATGTCGGGCGCGGATGTGGTCTTTTCGCTGGATCGCGCCCGCAACCCTGACCTGAGCCCATGGGCTGGTCTACTGGGGTCGATTGACGCGGTGTCCGCGGATGGAAACGCGATCACCATCGCTTTGAAAGACCCCGATCCCACCCTGTTGTCGATGTTGGCCATATTCAACACCGCCATCGTTTCGAAAGCCGCATTCGACGCAGCCGCAGGTGAAACGGATCAGGACAAATCCGCTGCCATTTTTGCGGCCACAAGCGCAGGCGTCGGCTCCGGCCCGTTCTATTTGTGCGGCTTTGAACAAGGGGCCAGCATGGATTTCTGCGCCAACGAGCATTACTGGCGCATGGCCGCGGATGGCAAAGCCCTGCCCTATCTGGACGGCGTCCATTTCGAGATCGTTCCCGATGATGCAACCCGCATTCTACGCCTCCAGGCGGGAGAGGTTGATGCAGCCGAGTTCATCCCGTTCAGCCGCGTGGCCGAGCTTGAGGCCGATCCGAACATCAACATGCAGCTGTATCCGTCAACACGGATCATCTATTCGCCGATCAACACCCATGAGACACGCGCCGACGGTTCCCCCAACCCGCTGGCAGACCCCCGCGTGCGGCAGGCGCTGAACTATGGAACCAACAAGGATGCTCTGATCGGTGTGGTTCTGCACGGTGCGGGCCAACCCATGAGCTCACCGCTGATGGCCAAAGCAACGCAATATGCGGCCGATCTGAGCCCGCTCTATAGCTATGATCTTGAAAAAGCCAAAGGGTTGATCGCGGATGCCGGGGTCGCGGACGGCACGCAGGTGACTCTGACCACGCTGGCCGGATCCGCCGATGACGCAACAATTTTCGCCGCGCTTCAGCAAATGTGGGGCGAGTTGGGAATTGATCTGGTGGTCGAACAGGTCGACGGCGCCACGCGCGGGGCCAAGAACCGCTCGGGTGAGTTTGACATTCACACCTATGGCTGGGTCAACGATGTGAACGATCCCAGCCAGGTTGTCGGCTGGCTGGGCTACACACCGACTGCCAAGGCTGTCGGCACCGGTTGGGAGAACGCAGAGTTCAACACCCTGTTCGAAGAGGCCGCCAAAGACATGGACCCGGACTCTCGAAAGGCCAAGTTCGACCGCATGCAGGCACTTTATGCCGAGGCAGCCCCCTTGCTGTTCATGTATGAAACACCTTTCGCTGTCGCGCTGGGGACGGCGGTCGAGGGCTATGTTCAGACCCCGCTTGGCAATAACATCTTCGATGAAGCCACAGTCAGCCGCTAAGAGCTGATCCCTTGCCTCGCCGCACCCTGCGGCGGGGCCCTTTGCGGAGCGTCGAATTGTCCAGCCTGTCCTACATCTTCAAACGGCTTTTGCTGATGATCCCGACCTTCTTTCTGGTCATGATCATCATATTTATGCTGGTGCGCCTGTTGCCCGGTGATCCGGCCATCGCCATGGCCGGGGACCGCGCATCTGACGCCGATATTGCTGCAATCCGGGAAAGACTGGGTCTGACGGAACCGATGCCAGTGCAATTCTGGCTGTTTCTGACCAATACTCTGCAGGGCGATCTGGGCCGTTCGATCCTGATGCGGACGGATGTCGTGGGCGTCATTGCCGATCGATTGCCGATCACGGTTTTCCTGACGATTTACTCGGTTGTGCTATCCCTGATCATCGCTGGTCCGCTGGCCTTTGTCGCGGCGCTCAATCGCGGCCGCTGGCCCGATGCGGTGATCCGCACTGTGTTCCAGATCGGCCTGTCGATGCCGGTGTTTTACATCGGACTGGTTCTGCTGACCTTTTTGGCGGCGCAGTTGCGCCTGTTCCCGGTGGGTGGCTATGGCGACACGTTTGGTGAGCGTCTCTATCACCTGTTTCTGCCTTCGGTGACCGTGGCGCTTTATACTTCGGCCATGATCATGCGGAACTTGCGCAGCGCGATTATCGAGGTTCTGGATGCCGAGTATGTCCAGTTCGCCCGCGCCAAGGGTCTGCCGCCGCGCCTGATCCTTGGCCGTCACGTGTTGCGCAACGCGCTGATCTCCACGGTCACCCTGCTGGGCCTGTCCATCGGCAATCTGATGAGCGGAACGCTGGTTACCGAGACTGTCTTTGCGGTGCCCGGAATGGGACGGCTGATGCTGGAAGCGATCTTTGCGCGCGACTACCCGCTGATACAGGGGCTGACCCTGACCTTCGCGCTTCTGGTTTCGCTGGTCTTTCTGATGACGGACCTGTTCCAAAGCCGCCTGGACCCAAGGATGCGCCTGCAATGAGTGACGTGCCTTTCACAGCCGACCGCCCATCCCTTGCCCGCGCCGCCTTGCGCAAGCCGGGTTTTGTGGCCGGTTTGCTGATCATCGGGTTATCGACCCTGCTGGCCATCTTTCCCGGAGCGTTTGCTCCTTACGATCCAAATGCAATTGACTATCTGGCGGTGCGTCAGCCGCCATCATGGGAGCACCCGTTCGGCACCGACCTGCTAGGCCGTGACAGCTTGTCCCGCGTGATCTGGGCTTATCAGGTCAATATGCAAATGGCGATCTTCGGCACAGTTTTTGCTCTGGTGACGGGTGTCATCATCGGAGCTCTGGTCGGATATTACCGGAGCATTGCCGATCTGATCTTCGGACGGATCGTCGATGCGGTCATCACATTTCCATTTCTGGTGCTGGTGATCGCGGTAGTCGCCGTTTTGGGGCCGGGCCTTATCAACATGTATATCGCCATATCAGTGGTCTACTGGGTCTATTACGCGCGTCTGATGCGAGCCGAGGTGATCGCGCAGATGGGCAATGACTATGCGGCCGCCGGGGTCGTCATGGGCTATTCCGACCGGCGCATCATCTTCCGTCACCTGCTGCCCAATGCCATCACCCCGGTCATTGTCTACTGGATGACTGACATGGCGCTGGTGATCTTGCTGGGTTCGTCGCTGGGCTATCTTGGGTTGGGCGCGCAGCCACCGCAGGCGGAATGGGGCGTGCTGATCGCCGAGGGGCGCAATTTCATCTCGACCGCATGGTGGCTCAGCCTGATGCCCGGTTTGGCAATCGTTTTGACGGGCCTTGGCTTTTCGCTGCTGGGCGACGGGCTGGCCGATCTGCTGAGACCACGGGGAAAAGAGATGACTGAACGAACTCCCATCCTCGAGGTTCAGGGGCTTAACACCACTTTCCACCGCAACGGCCGGGAACTGCCGGCCCTGCGCGACGTCAGCTTCAGCGTGGCTCGTGGCGAGGTTCTGGGGCTGGTCGGTGAAAGCAGTTCGGGCAAAAGCGTCACCCTGCGCTCGATCATCGGACTGGCGCGGCGTTATGGCGATGTCAGCGGGCAGGTCCGCTGGCAGGGCCGCGATCTGGTGCCGCTGCCGGACCGCGCTCTGCGGCAGGTCCAGGGGCGCGAGATCGCGATGATCTTTCAGGAACCCATGACCTCGCTGAACCCATTGCTGACAGTGGGTCTGCAACTGGAGGAGACATTGCGCGCACATACGGATCTGTCCGGAAAAGCCCGGCGCGACCGGGCGGTCGAGATGCTGGATCTGGTCGGTATCCCCTCGGCGGCGCAAAGGCTCAGGGATTACCCGCACCAGTTCTCCGGTGGTATGCGCCAACGGGTCATGATCGCAATCGCACTGGCCGCCAACCCCAGGTTGCTGCTGGCGGATGAGCCGACTACGGCGCTGGATGTGACCATTCAGGCGCAGATCCTCGATCTGATTCTGCGTCTGGCGGACGAGATGGAAATGGGCGTCGTCCTTGTCACTCATGATCTGGGCGTGGTCGCCCAAACCTGTGACAACGTGGCGGTTATTTATGCAGGCCGGATCGTCGAACAGGGGCCGGTTCGGGATGTGCTGCGCGAACCCCGCCATCCTTACACAGTTGGCCTGATGCGCTCGGTTCCGGAAAATCTTACACCTCGGACGCCGCTTTATTCCGTGCCGGGTGTTCCTCCATCTCTGGACGCGCTTCCGCAGGGATGCGCCTTTGCGCCACGCTGCGAGGCCTGCATCCAGCCCTGCCAGCAGGACCGCCCGGTTCTGTCGGTGATCGCGGACAGCAGGCAGGTGGCCTGCTTCAACCCTGTGACCAAGGCCGAAGGAAACGCCGCATGAACAATGCCGTGATCGAAATACGCGACCTGCATCAGCGGTTTGCCCTGGGTCGCAGCCTTTCTGATCTTGCCACCGGCCGGCCGGGTCGCGTGGTGCGGGCGCTGAATGGCGTCAGCCTGGATCTTATCCGGGGTGAAACGCTTGGCGTCGTCGGCGAATCCGGTTGCGGGAAATCCACGCTGGCCCGCTGCATCGTTCGATTGCATAGCCCCAGTGACGGGACGATCCGTTTCGAGGGGCAGGATATCTTCGAAGATGCAGGCGGCGACCGCAGTTACAACCGGCGCGTTCAGATGATGTTCCAGGACCCCTATTCCTCGCTGAACCCACGCATGACAACGGGCCAGATTCTGTCCGAGGCGTTGGCGGTCCACGACATGCGCACCAAAGCGAACATCCCCGCCCGTGTCGCGGAACTGCTGGACCTTGTGCGTCTGCCTCAGGACGCTCAGCACAAACTGCCGCACGAGTTTTCCGGTGGCCAGCGACAGCGCATCGCCATTGCCCGCGCACTGGCGGTCGAGCCCGAAGTGCTGATTGCGGATGAACTGGTTTCGGCGCTGGATGTGTCGGTGCAGGCGCAGGTGGTCAACTTGCTGCTGGACCTGCAGCAAAAACTGGGCCTGACCATCCTGTTTGTGGCTCACGACCTGCGACTGGTGCGGCATGTGTCAAATCGCGTTGCGGTGATCTATCTGGGCCGGATCGTCGAAATCGGCGATAGCGAGACATTGTTCTCCGCCCCTGCCCATCCCTACAGGCAGGCGCTTTTGTCTGCCGCGCCATCCCTGAACCCGGATGATCGGGGCAAGGCCATCCCGCTTGAAGGAGAGTTGCCCTCGCCCCTGAACATGCCATCGGGCTGCCCGTTCCATGTCCGCTGTCGCCACGCATCCGAGATTTGCAGGACCGATACTCCTGCCCTGATGCCGTTCGAAAATCGCGGCCGGGTCGCCTGCCACCACGTCAAAGAGATCAACGCCCATGCCTGACCGCGCTCGGATCGTTTTAGCCCTGCGCGACGAGATGCGCACCCGTGGTCTTAATGCATTTGTTCTGCCCCGCTACGATGCGCATCAGGCCGAATACGTCGCGCCGCATGACGAACGGCTGGCCTATGTGACCGGCTTCACCGGTACTGCCGGACTGGCCATCGTGACAGGTGACACTGTCGCCATGTTTGTTGATGGACGATATGTGGTTCAGGCTGCCAATCAATGCCCGGAACCTTTGTTCTCGCATCACCATCTGCACGACGAGCCGCCTGAATTCTGGCTGGCCACCGTTGCCGAACAGGGCTGGTCCGTCGGGTTTGACGCCATGCACCTGCCGCCCGTTTTGCATGACCGCTTCACGGATGCGCTGAATGGATCGCGCGCCCGTTTTGTCGCCGTTGAAGACAACCCTGTTGACGCGATCTGGCCCAATCAGCCCGCGCCGCCCAACGGCATCATCTCTGCCTTTCCGACACAATTCACGGGTGTAGGCGCGGATGAAAAGATCTCTCAGCTTGTCGCAACCCTGCAAAGCGGCGAGGTCGATCTGCTGGTGGAAACACAGCCGGACAACATAGCATGGCTTCTCAATGTGCGCGGTTCGGATGTGGCTTATTGTCCGGTTCCACAGTCTTTTTTGTTGGCGCGTTCATCGGGTCAGGTTGACTGGTTCGTCGAAACCAAAAAATTCAGCCCAGAAATCTGCGATCATCTGCCCGACACCGTGACGCTGCATCCGCCAGCAGCATTTCTACCGACCCTTTCGGAGTTGTCGGGTCGTGGCGCGTGCGTGCAATACGATGCCGAATTTTCCCCGGCTGCGGTGCGTCTGGCCCTCGACCGGTCATCTGCACAAGGTCGAGCGGCCAGCAGTCCGCTGACGCTGTCCAAGGCCCGGAAAAATCCAACGGAAATAGAAGGCCTGCGTGCTTGTCACGTTGAAGACGCCATCGCGTGGACCGAGTTCTGTGGTTGGCTACACGCTGAGGTCCCCGCGCGAGCCTCTCTCAACAGACAAGTGACCGAGCGTGAAGCAAAAGACAAAATTCAGTCCTGCCGCCGCGACCGTGCCGGGCATCTTGAGGAAAGCTTCAATACCATTTCGGCCGCGGGTGCGAATGCTGCCATGTGCCATTACGCGACCATTCCGGAGGATGCGGCAACAATTGACCCTGAAGGGACATATCTGCTGGATTCCGGCGGCCAGTATGAGACCGGCACAACCGACGCCACCCGCAGCTTTGCCTTCGGAAAGGTCAGGCCCGATGGGTATGACCGCGCCTATACCGCCGTGTTTAAAGCGTTCCACGCCCTAGCAACACTGCGGTTTCCACCCGGCACACAGGGCCACCACATCGACGCCATCTGCCGCCGCCCTTTGTGGGATCTGGGGTTGGACTATGATCACGGAACCGGACATGGCATCGGGCATCGCCTTTCCGTACACGAACACCCGCAGCGTATAGGCAAGCCATACAACCCGGTGGATCTTGTGCCGGGTATGATCCTGTCCATCGAGCCGGGGTATTATGAGATGGGCCGGTTCGGCATTCGTATCGAAAACCTGTTCGAGATCGTCGAAGAGGACGATGGCTTCATGGTGTTTTCCAACCTCACATGGATACCGATCCAGACTGATATGCTGCTTACTGACAAGTTGTCCCAAGCGGAACGAAGCTGGCTGAACGCATATAACGCCGAGGTCCTGCGCCGGATCAGTTCGCAGCAATCACCCGCCGGGCGTGCATGGGCCGAGAGAGCCTGCGCAGCCATTGCTTGACGGGTTGTTCAGTACCTCGCAACGGTTCCAAATATTCCGGAATGGAACTTGTGCACAGGGCCCCGGCTCAAAACGGGTCGAAGCCATGTAAGAAACTTGCATGATGGGAAGACAAAGTTCAGGCTTAATCAGCGAAGTGACAGGACAGTCCGGTCATTTGTCCATCGGGTCGCTTTCAGCATATTCCAGAAGAGAAGTGACATCTGAAATCCGCGCGTGGTTGCGATCGATGACGACTCCGGTTGCCTTGAGGCGCGAAAATGCGCGGCTCAGGCTTTCGGGCTTCATTCCAAGGCGTCCGGCGATCAGCATCTTGTCATAGGGCAGCACCACCTCGCAGGCACCGCTGTCGCGATCGCAAAGACCCAGCAGGAATTTTGCCACCCTCTGTGCCCCGGTTTGCGCCTTCAGTTGCTCCAACTGCGCCACCAGTGAATGCAGGTGCGTAAATGTTGCCGCCAGTATCGAGATACCGATTTCGGGGTCTTCCTTCATCAGAGATATCAGCACAGGGATCGGGATATGCATCACCTGACAACGCGACACGGCCTCGGCAGAGACCGGATAGGGCATATTGCGCAACGCCACCGCCTCGCCAAAGCTTTCGCCCTTGGTGAAAACGCTGACCACTGCCTCGGCACCGGACGGAGACATCCGGAACAGTTTGATCCACCCAGCCAGAACCACGTGAACGGCCTGAGCCGTCTCTTCCTGCAGAAAGATGGTTTCCCCACGGTCGTATTCGCGCCAGATGGCTTGGCTCAGTAACGTATCTACATGTTGCTCTGGCAAGCTCCTGAGCAGCAAAGACTGCCGGGCAACTGCCTTTTCGGCTTCATGGGCCACGAATATTCCCCTTTTTCAGGCCGGGTCTCCGACCGGTATTTTCCTTGCTTTATGGCTATGCCAAAGCCATCGCCCAGGCACCAGCCCTTTCCCGCCCACCAACTTGACTATTGTCATGTCACGCCTCGGCCGCAGCGATTAACCTCGCTGCAAAGCCAGCAATCCGGGGAGCACACACCATGGACTACGAGCGATTTTTTAGTCAAAGCCTCGACGCATTGCGGGATGAGGGAAACTACAGGGTTTTCATCGATTTGCAACGCCACCGCGGCGCTTTTCCAAATGCGCGGCAAACCGATGGCGATATCCAGCGCGATGTGCGGATCTGGTGCTCGAACGACTATCTGGGCATGGGTCAGCATCCGGATGTGATCAACGCGATGCAAAATGCGTTGAATCGCTGCGGCGCAGGTGCGGGTGGAACGCGCAACATTTCCGGCACAACCCACGATCATGTGTTGCTCGAGGCGGAACTGGCTGACCTGCACGGGAAAGAAGCCGCGCTGCTGTTTACGTCCGGTTACGTTTCGAACTGGGCCGCGCTTGGTACACTTGCGGCGAAAATTCCTGGTCTGATCGTGTTCTCCGACGCGCTGAATCATGCCTCGATGATCGAGGGCATTCGCCACTCACGGGCGCAAAAGGTGATCTGGCAACACAACGACCTTGCCGATCTCGAGGCCAAACTGGCCGCCGCTGACCCCGATGCGCCCAAGATGATCGCCTTTGAATCCGTTTACTCAATGGACGGGGATATCGCCCCGATCAAAGAGATCTGCGACCTGGCCGACAAGTACGGGGCGATGACTTACCTGGATGAAGTTCACGCCGTTGGCCTCTATGGTCCACGTGGCGGCGGCATCGCCGAACGTGAAGGGCTGATGGACCGCCTGACCGTCATCGAAGGCACGCTTGGCAAAGCGTTCGGAGTAGTGGGCGGTTATATCGCAGCGTCGGTCGCCTTATGCGATTTCGTGCGCAGCTTCGCCAGTGGATTCATCTTTACGACCGCCCTGCCGCCGGCGATTGCAGCCGGGGCAGCGGCATCAATTCGGCATCTGAAACAGTCGAACGCCGAGCGCGGTTTGCAGAAGGCCCGTGTGGAACAGGTCCGGGCCAGACTGGATGCCGAAGGCATCCCGCATCTTCCCAACCCCAGTCACATCATTCCGGTGATGGTGGGTGATCCGGTGAAATGCAAATTCATTTCGGACACGCTGTTGGAAGAATTCGGCATTTATATCCAGCCGATCAACTATCCGACCGTTCCCAAAGGCACCGAGCGTCTTCGGATCACGCCGTCGCCCGTCCATACTGACGCAGATATCGATCATCTTGTCGGCGCACTGTCCGCGCTGTGGCAACGCTGTCAGATTGCCCGGCGGCCGATGGCCGCGCAGTGATACCGGCTTGAAAATTGTATAAAATGGCCGCCCTTTCGGGCGGCTTTTTCTATCATACCAGGTAGAGGCCAAAAACCGTGACTGAAAACCCGGTCAATACCATCGTAAAGCCTCGTAGCCAGCCGGGGCTGTCCGTCAGGTCGAGGTAGCGCGCGAGGATGAGGCGCGCCTTGAGCAAAGCCAAAAGCAGGATTCCACCCCCTATTGTCGCAGGCGCCGCAGGCAGCAGGGTCAGAAGCGCGGATGCCAGGCTGAGCGCCAGTAGTCCAAGCCAGGCCTTTGTTAGCGGGTTCGGGAGCCTCCGGCGGGAGTATTTGGGAAAAGATGAAGAGGCGGCCATGATGTTCATCCCAGCAGGTAGATGACCGGGAACAGCATGATCCAAACCAGGTCGACCATGTGCCAGAACTGGGCGCCTGCCTCGACATTTCGGGGTTCATCCCGCCAGGCGACCAGCAGGAGGATGAAGGCTCCGGCCAGCACATGTGCGGCGTGAAATCCGGTCAGCAGATAATAGAAGAGAAAGAACGGGTGGGTTTCGTAGCTGATACCCTGCGCTGCTTTGCCGGCATATTCCACCCCTTTGATGACAAGGAAAACCAGTCCCAGCAGGGACGCACCCAACAGGGCCAATCGGGCGGTATTCCGGCGGGCATCCCGCCGCCAGCGCAGTGCCTGTGCGGCCAGATAGCCAGACGTGACAAGAACGATGGTGTTCAATGCAGCTCCGGTGCGGTGAAGATGCGACTGGGCTTCGGCAAATCCTGCGGGGTCAGTCAGACGCACGCCCATGAAGGCGATCAGCCCTGCCCCAAACACCAGCAGTTCACTGATGATCAGCACCCACATCAGCAATTCGCCGGGCAGTTCGTCGATCAGGGTGGTGTCGCTCATGCGCCGACCAGTTGTCGGTAGATTTGCGGCAGGGCCATTGTCAGCCGGTGCGGGTCCGGGATGACGGCAAAGCCACCCTGCCCGAACATGCGCGGGAACCAGCTTTTGCCGGTCTTGTCGATGGTGACGCCAAAGACCGAATGACCGGCACGGCGGGCTTCGCGCACGGCCATACAGGTATCCTCGATCCCGTGGCGGCCCTCGTAATGGTCAAGGTCGTTGGGTTTGCCATCGGTGATGACCAGAAGCAGGCGGCGCTTGCGAGATTGCGCGGCCAGATCGGCAGAACAGTGGCGAATTGCGGCTCCGAGCCGGGTGTAGTGCCCCGGTCGCAGCGAAGCGATACGTTGCTCGACCTTCGGCCCCATGGGTTCGTCAAATCGTTTGCAACGCTGAACGTATACGCGTTCGCGTTTCAGCGAACTGAAGGCGTGGATGGCGAAATCGTCGCCGCAGGCATTCAGGCCCCAGGCCAGCGCCGCCAGCGCCTCGCGTTCTATGTCGATCACAGCGCGGCCGGCGACGGCGCTTTCGGTCGAGCGGCTGACATCCAGCAAGATCGACACCGCCAGATCGCGGGCCTCGGGGCGGGATTGCATCCAGACGCGTTCGTTGCTTTCCCCGCTTGCGAGACGGTCGGTAGCAGCCCGCACGGCGGCTTCGATGTCGAGTTGATCACCGTCCAGATGACCTCTGGTCATGACCCGACCGGGGCGCAGGGCTTCGAACTGGCGTTTGACGGCACGAATGCGGCGGGCCGTGGCGGGGTCCTTGCCGAACTCGGCTGCATCCTCGCGGATATCGGCGTCGGACAGCAGAACGTTGACGTGGTCGGGCAGGTATTGACCGGTGCGCACGTCCCATTCAGGATAGAGGGTGCGGCCTGACAGGCGTTCTCGGTTCACGTCTTCTGGCGCGAGATCGAGGTGGAGTTTTAACTTGGTCGGCGGCGCCTTGGAGATCTGACCGAGGCCGATCTCCTCCTGATCGTCGGCCGCTTTCTTCGCGTTGTCGGGGTCATCATCGTCGATACGACGGTTGATGTTCAAAAACTCGGCCCAACTGAGTATTGCTTCGAACTTGTGCAGGATGAAACTGTCGCTGCGCGAAGCCTGGTCAGATTTTCGGCGCCGCGCGCGGTGGGTCTTTTCACCGGATTCTTCGGGTGGGCCTTCTGTATCCGGGTTTTCAACCTCGTTATGTTCGGAAAACCCGACGGCGCGCAACTCGGGCCACAGCGGGACCGGGCGGAAATGCTGATAGCCGCGCGGGGCGGTGAGATCGTCACTCAGTGCCAAAAGCTCTTGGGCTTGCGGTGACAGGGGCGTGGGGTCACCCAGCATGTTGCGGACAACCTCTTCGACCGCCGCCTCGAGCGGTGGCAGGCCGGGTATGTTCCGTTGATACAGAACGCCCTTGCAGAGTTCAGCGTACAGCGGGCGCAGACCGGGGGCATTTTCCAATGTCGCCTCGACCATGTGCCGGGCAGCGACCAGTGCGCGCAGGTCGCCGCGCAGAGGATCGTCTTCGTCAATTCTTGTTGCGGCATGGGCGGCAGTTGCGGCCAGCCAGACATAAAGCGCGCCGTTTGCTTCGCGCGCGGGGAATACGGCCAGCCGGTCCGGCAAGCGCAGTACTTCCCCGTCGAACGACGCGCGCGGCATCAGTTCGGTTTCGGTCGCCAGACGGCGGCGCCAGCCGAGACGGTGGCGCGAAACTTCAGGAGAGACCGGGCGCAATTCGACGCCCGGACTGCCCCCCAGTCCCCGGAAGAGGACTGCCAGCCGCCCCGCGACCTCAGAGAGGTCGACCGCGGCTCCAACATGCACCTCAGGTGCATCGAGGCGGCTGGCAAGGGTGTGCCACAGTTTCCCGATCGTTTCTTCGGGTTCCCATGGCTCAAATTCGATCCTGACCATCGGCCGGCCTCACCCAAAGACAGCCGTGACAAGATCGAGGAGCCCGCGTTTGATGTCCTCATCATCAGTCAGAGGTTCGATCATTGCGGCAAGGATGGCGCGGTCGGTGGACATGCCCTGTGCGATCAGCGTCGCCGCATAGACAACCAGACGAGTGGAAACACCTTCCTCAAGATCCTGACCCTTGAGCCCGCGCAGCTTGTTCGCCAGCCGGATCAGCGGTTTGCAGCGCTCCAGCGCCAGCCCGCTTTCCTGGGCGACAACCTCGGCCTCCATCTCGGGCGACGGGAAGTCGAACTCCAGCGAGATGAACCGCTGCCGGGTCGAGGGTTTCAGGGTTTTCAGGATATTCTGGTAACCGGGGTTGTACGAGGCCACCAGCATGAAACCGGGTGCGGCCTCAAGCTCTTCGCCCGTGCGGTCGATCGGCAGGATGCGCCGGTCGTCGGTCAGCGGGTGCAGAACGACGGTGACGTCCTTGCGAGCCTCGACTACCTCATCAAGGTAGCAGATTGCACCTTCACGTACTGCGCGGGTCAGGGGGCCATCGACCCAGACGGTCTCGCCGCCTTTCAGCAAGTAGCGGCCGATCAGGTCGGCGGCAGCGAGGTCATCATGGCAGGCCACGGTGTAAAGCGGGCGGCCAAGGCTGGCGGCCATATGGGCCACAAAGCGGGTCTTGCCGCAGCCCGTCGGTCCTTTCAGCAAGACCGGCAGGTTGTTGGTATAGGCGGCGGCGAACACATCGCATTCGTCGCCCTGGGGGAGGTAGAAGGGGGCGTCAGCCGCCCCCGTTCCCATTTGTATGGAGCCGTCCATATCCATTACTCCGCAGGTGTTTCGGCTGCGCCGGGTTCAATGATCTCTTTCCGGGGAACCCAGATCGAGTAGATGAACAGCAGCGCACCAAGGACCACGACCAGACCAGAACCAAGACGCATCCAGTAGAAGATCTCGATCTGATCCTGCACATCCATGAAGTAGTCACCGACCACCCGTTGCATGTGAGTCTGAACAGTACCGGCAAAGGTCAGCACGAAGGTCATGAAGACCATGCCGCTGGTCATCAGCCAGAAGGACGCCATGTTGAGAACCTGATTGTAGGGATCGCGGTTCTTGAGGATCGGCATGGCATAGCTGAAGATCGCCAGGTTGAGGCAGACATAGGCACCGTAGAAGGCAAGGTGACCGTGAGCCGCGGTGATCTGTGTGCCGTGGGTATAGTAGTTCACCCCGTGCAGCGTGTGCAGGAAGCCCCAGACACCGGCACCGAAGAACGCCAGCGTGGCACAGCCCAGCGACCACAACAGGGCGGCCTTGTTGGGGTGGTCACGGCGGCCCTTCCAGACCATGACGAAGGCAAAGGCCATCATCGCGAAGAACGGGATCACCTCGAGGCTCGAGAAGATCGAACCGATCCACTGCCAGTACGCAGGCGTACCGATCCAGTAGTAGTGGTGGCCAGTGCCGAGGATGCCTGAGAACAGGGCCGCGGCAACGATGACATAGAGCCATTTCTCGACGATCTCACGGTCAACGCCGGTCAGCTTGAGCATCAGATAGGCCAGGATCGAGGCCATGATCAGTTCCCACACACCTTCGACCCACAGGTGGACAACGTACCACCAGTATTGTTTGTCCAAGGACAGGTTGCCGGGGTTGTAGAAAGCGAACAGGAACAAAAGCGCCAGACCCCACAGACCCAACAAAAGGATGTTGGTGATAGCGGTCTTTTTGCCCTTCAGAACGGTCATCGACACGTTGTATAGGAAGATCAGCGCAGCCACGACGATACCCGCCTTGACCCATTTGGGCTGTTCCAGGAACTCGCGCCCTTCTTTGCCCAGCAGCCAGTTGCCTTCGAACAGGTTGAAGACATAGGTCACGACCACGCCCAGCGTGCCGACGACCAGAATGATCAGCTGCAGATAGGCCAGCTTGGGCGAGTGGATCTCGCGCTCGGCCTCTTCCGGGATCAGGAAGTAAGCAGCGCCGAAGAAGCCCAGGATCAGCCAGACGATCAGCGAGTTGGTGTGAAGCATCCGCACGATATTGAACGGCAGAAGCTCACTCAGGAAGTTTGGCGATACATAGATCAGTCCGGCCAGCAGGCCGCCGATCACCTGGATCGCGAACAGGCCCATTGCCACTGCGAAGTAGGCGTAGGCGATTTTTTGGGATTCGTATTTCATTGTCCTTGTCCCTTTCTCAGCCTGCCTCGTTGGGCGGCCAGCCCTGAGCGTCGATATTGTCCGTCCAGATCAGGAAGTTGGTCAGGTCGCGGAGTTCTTCGTCGCTGAGGTTGAAATTGGGCATCTGTCGGCGACCGGGAATGCCGGTCGGCTGCGCCTCCATCCAGCCCTTGAGGGATTCAAAGGCTGATTCCGGGTCGTCCAGCACCCCCCAACGGGTCATCACGTTACCGACTTCCGGGGCGAAGTAGGCCCCTTCGCCGAGAATCGAGTGACAGTTGATGCAGGCGTGTTTTTCCCAGACGTGCTTGCCGCGAACCACACTTTCGTCAAGCTTTGCCGCGTTTTCGGAATTGACGATATACAGGTGGGAATGGGCCGACAGGGCCAGAAAGATTAGAATGAAGAACAGTGACCCGCCATAGAATATATTGCGAGCCATGCTCTTTGTCATGACTTCTCGCATCGCGCTCTCCTTTGCGCAGATTAGCTAGTTTGCTCAGAATGGCGGGTGGGTCATGGTATCGCCTTAACGAAAGTCAAGACTTGCGACAGGAAATCAGATTCAGTTTGAGTGCCCCAGCCGTGGACCCGTCAGCGCAGGCCACATGGCGATCAGATACAGCACAAAGGCGCTGACCCAGAGACCATCGGACAGCAGCATCGCAACTAGATAGCCAGATTCCATATCCGCCGCGATCCAGCGCGAGATCGCTGCCGCGGCCATCAGTCCATAGGCCACGACCATCGGGCCGGGTGCGATCAGATCCCGTCCGCTGTGCCCCAGCGCAGCTCGGCTCATGACCGCAAGGGTCATGCCGCCCACGCAACCGATGCCCAGAACGTGCAGCGCAGCAACCTCGTTGCCGAAACCCAATGCCGCAAGCCCCCAAAGAATCAGCCCCAGCGCCAGCATTCCAAGTCCCAGGTGCAGCGCGAGCAGGATTGGCTGCCGCGCGGACCAGATCATGCGCCAGCGCAACATGCGCAGGATTTGCACACCGCCAAGGGCCAGCCCCAGCACTCCGGCCGTGCCCGTCGCGCCCAATACCAGAACGCCACAGGGCAGAACCAAGGCCAGAATCATGCCCGCCTTGTCCAGGCCCGCCACCGAGACCGGCCAGTTCGCCTCGGGCTCTCCGGCGCGTTTCATTGCATTGCGTGTAAAGGCGGGAGTGATCCGGCCCCCCAGAATGGCGATCATCGCACAGAGTGTCAGCAAGCCTGCTCGCAGACCTGTTTGCAGTGTGTCGCTTGTAATACCAGCCCATTCCAGATGGGTCAGCAGGTTCGCGACCCAGATGAGGCTTAGCAGCAGGAGAAACACCATGTTCTGCGGCTTGGGACGGCGGATGAGCAGTGTGGCGATCTTGGCTGCCAGAATTGGCACAAAGGCCAGATCCAAAACCGCGACCACAAGCGGCGGCAGTATCCCGGAAAACCACATTGCCATCCGGCCGGCCAGCCAGACCCCTGCCGCCAGTGCGATGAAGCGAGCCCGCGCGTCGGGCGCACCGGTCCAGTTCGGCACCGCGGTCAGGAAGAACCCTCCCAAAGCTGCTGTGGCATAGCCGAAAATCATCTCATGCGCGTGCCACATAGGCGGTGTCATGCCGTAATCCGGTGCCAAATACGGCACCGCCAGCCACAGCCCCCAGACAAGGCCGACAAACAAGCCGTAGAGACCTGCAGACAGGAAAAAAACTCGGAATCCTTCACCAAAAATACGGGTGATGATCGTGGGCATTTCTGCTCTCCTAGACCGTTTTGCCACACGTAGCAGCCCGGCGGCCCGGATGACTTAACCAAAATCAAAACCGTCGCAAAACATGACCCGGAAACACCTCTTTTATTAGGAATTATTTTTGCATTTCAGTCTGTGTACAAACCCGTTTCCGTCCCTTCCGTTGACTTTGGTCAAGGATAACATCTCCGTGATGTTTCAGTCTCCAGCCTGCCTCACCAGCAAATGGAGAGTGATCATGTCACTTGGAATCAGCTACAACAAAACTGGCCGCGCCTTTGGGGTCGGTTTGGCGATGCTGCTGGGCAGCGTCGCTGCACCAGTCTTCGCCGAAGAGCCAACATTGAGCGACGAAGCGTTTGAATCGTCCAAACAGCTCTATTTCGAGCAATGCGCAGGTTGCCACGGCGTTCTGCGTAAAGGCGCCACAGGCAAAAACCTTGAACCCCACTGGAAGAAAACCGCAGCCGATGGCACCGTGACCGAAGGCGGCACCCTCGCGCTTGGGCAGGAACGTCTTGAAAAGATCATCGCCTGGGGGACCGAAGGCGGCATGAACAACTTCTCGGACATCATGACCGAGCAGGAAATCAAGGACATGGCGACATACATTATGATGGAGGCCCCCAAGCCGCCTGAGATGTCGCTGGAACAGATGAAAGCGACACGCAAGGTCTATGTCGAAGAAGCCGACTATCCGACCGAACCGCTGCATGGCCGCAACTGGGAGAACTTCTTTGTCGTCATCGAACGTGACGTAGGTAAAGTGGCCGTGATCGACGGCGACACCAAAGAAGTGCTGACACACATCCCGACCGGTTACGCTGTCCACGTTCTGAAAGCATCCGAACACCACAGCACTACCGAACCGGAACATCCGGGCCGCTTCTGGTACACCATGGGCCGCGACGGCAAGATGACCAAGATCGACCTCTGGCAGAAACCTGAGAATATGTTGGTTTCCGAAGTCAAGATTGCCTATGACGCCCGCGATGTGGCCGTTTCCGGCGATGGCAAATACGTCATCGGTGGTGGTTACTGGCCGCCGCATTTCGCAATCGTCGATGCCCAGACCATGGAACCGGTCAAAGTTGTATCGACACGCGGCGTGAACGTGGACGGGGACTATGTGGAAGAGGCCCGCGTGGCCGCAATTTACACCACACCGAACGAGCCAACCTGGATTGTCGCGATCAAGGAATTGGGTCAGCTGTGGCAGGTCGACTATACCGACCTTGAGAACCTGCGGATCGACAAGATCGACAGTGCCAAGTTCCTGCATGACGGGTTCTTCGACCCGACAGGCCGTTACTTCCAGATCGCCGCGAACGCGTCGAACAAGATGGTTGTCGTCGACACCGAAACTCACAAGCTTGAGGCGATGATCGACACGGCCGCGTTGCCGCACCCCGGCCCGGGTGCCAACTGGGTTGACCCGAATTGTGGTCCGGTTGCTGGTACAACCCACCTTGGTGTTGGTGCCGTGACCGTCTGGGGCAACGACCCAGAGAACCGTCCGGACGATGCCTGGAAGGTCTGCTACGAAGTGGAAACCGACGGCCCCGGCCTGTTTATCCGCACGCACCCGAATTCGGATTACATCTGGGCTGACCAGACCAAACATCCGGAACCGGAAATTCAGCAGTCCGTTCAGGTCATCTCGAAAGAGACCGGCGAGATCGTGAAAACCATCCAGATCACCGAAGATGAAGGCAGCGCTGCTGTTCACTTCGAGTTCAACGCGGATGGTACCGAGGTCTGGGTTTCCAAATGGAACCTGTCGGATTCGAAAGAACCCAACGGTCAGATCGTGATCTTCGACGCCAAGACGCTGGAAGAAATTGGCCGCATCGAAGGGCTTTATGCCCCGACCGGCAAGTTCAACGTCTACAACCGTTCGAACCACGTCACCTGACGGGATCGCATCCAGAACCGGAAAGGGCGGGCCCCTCGCCCGCCCTTTCCTCGTTTGACCTATCAGCCAAACTCACCGGCCTGCCACACAAGGCCTGACAAGACAGCCATAACGGAGCACGGATATGACCTCCGAACCGGATAAAAAACCACCGATCTGGCGCCGGTATTTCCTGTGGGGAATGCCCGTGGCCGGTCTCGCTGCCGCCTTTGCTGCAGGCATCATCTTCTGGGGCGGCTTCAACACCGCCATGGAAGCGACCAACACCGAGAAGTTCTGTGTCTCGTGTCACGAGATGCGCGATTATATTTACACCGAATACACCGGCACGATCCACGATGTGAACCGTTCCGGCGTGGGCGCGGTCTGTTCAGACTGCCACGTGCCCAAGGACTGGACCCACAAGATCATCCGCAAAATCCAGGCCTCCAAAGAGCTTTATGGCAAAATGGTCGGGACCATCAGCACCCCAGAGAAATTCGAAGCCAAACGCATCCATCTGGCGATGAACGAATGGGAGCGGATGAAGGCTACCGACTCGCGCGAGTGCCGTAACTGCCACGATTTCGAATCGATGATGCCCGAATTCCAGAAACCCCGCGCCCGTCAGCAGCACCTGAACGCGATGGAAACCGGTCAGACCTGTATCGATTGCCACAAGGGGATTGCGCACTCGAACATCCGGGACCGTGCAACCGACGAGTATCTGGAAGAGCTGGAAGCCCCGAACCCTGCGTTTGTCCGGCCGATCCCGCCAGAATATCTAGCCAGCCTCGAGAAGATCGAAGCCCTTGAAGCTGCCGAGGCCGACGCGGAAAAAGCCGCCAAACAAGCCCAGCAAGAGGCTGTTCAGGCCCAGATTGCGGCCGCTGTTGACGCCGCTGTGGCGGAAGAACGCGCCAACGCTGCGGGAGAGGCCTCGGCCGCGCCTGCGGGCGGCGGTGGCAGCGACGTCGCTTCGAACATCGACTGGAATGCCGTGGCCAGTGCGGACCTGAAACTGTTCTACCCCGGTCAGGCGTCGTTCGAATGGGTGCAAAACGGCAAGACCCACGGCGGTGCCCGTCCGCTGACCAAGGGGGGCGATCAGTGTTCGACCTGTCACGCCAAGGAACTGGACACCATCGGAAACAAGATCGTTGCCGGTGGCGAACTGGAACCGACCCCGATCCCGGGCAAACGTGGGGTGATCGACGCAACCGTTCAGGCGGCGCATGACGATGAAAACCTCTATATCCGCCTGCAATGGCCGGATGCGGGCCATAGCCCTGCCCCGTTCGTTGATGGCGGCAAAATGGACCCCGACAACCAGATCAAGGTCGCCATGATGATCACCGGCACAGATATTGAACTGGGTGATCAAGTGGGTTGCTGGGCTTCATGTCACGCCGACAACAGCTACATGCCCTTTGACCCGGGTGCGGATGCCATTGCCGCCAATGGTGATGTTACGGGACGGCTGACCGCGCAGGACACGGTGACCAAATACATCAGCGAAAGCCGCACCGAGGTTGAAGTCAAGGGCCGCGGTGGCAAGCCCCTGGGTGGTTGGGACAAGCTGCAGTCTGCCGAGCAGATTGAGCAATACCTGGCCGACGGTGCCTATCTTGACCTGATGCGGGTCTATGCTGATGGCAGTGCAACCAACGGCTATCTGCTGGATCAGCGCGTGGTCAATGACGGTGAAATCGCCGCCTCGGCCGAGCTTTCCGGCGGAACGTGGACTGTCGTGTTCACGCGGCCGTTGAACTCCGGTGCGCCGGGTGATGTGCCGCTGGAACCCGGGCAGACCTATACGGTCGGCTTTGCAATCCACGATGACTATGCCAGTGCGAGGTTCCACCATGTGACGCTGAACACCAGCCTCGCGCTGGACGACGACAGCGCGAATATCAACGTGGTGAAACAGTAACGGTTGGGGCCGGAGGATCCGGCCCCTGACCTTTCAGAAAGGAGATTGGATCATGAAAACCCAAAGACTTCTTCCTGCACTTTTGTTTCTGGCATCACCGGTGCTTGCGGCCGACGAAGACACAGCCGCAATCTGCGCCGAGGCCGAAGAACGTTATGTCGAATTGTTCGACCAACCATCGTCAGCCGTTGAGGACGCCGAAGTTGTGTTGATGTACAAATACAATTTCTGCCCTGCCGAACTGACGGTCAAAGCAGGAACCACGGTCCGCTGGGTGAACGTGGACAAACGCACCAGCCACAGCGTGCTGCTGAAAGACGGCAGCGAACCTGAAAGCGACCGGCTGTTTCCCGAGGAAACGGTTGATCTGACCTTCCTCACCCCGGGGCCGCAGGACTATCTGTGCGGTCCGCATTGGGAGACACAGAACATGATCGGAATGATCACAGTAGGTCCCTGAGCAGAAGCAGACATACGGGCAGAAGTAAGGAGCGCGGATGCAAATCCCGCGCTCCTTAACTTATGTCAAGGAGGTTGAACCGCGAATGCGCCAACCTGCCGTCATGACACGCCCGGTTCACCCAGCAACGTCCCGTAATCACACTGGATTCGCGCAGGAAACACCGGGTTCCGACGACATTCAGGACAAGTGAGTTTGCACATGAGCGGTAAGGTTTTTCTGATTGGTGCCGGACCGGGTGATCCGGAGCTGATGACCCTGCGCGCCCTGCGGATGCTGCAACAGGCGGATGTGGTGGTCTATGATCGATTGGTCTCGGACGAAATCCTTGCCATGCACACCGAAGGGGCACGACTCATACCTGTCGGCAAAGCCCCGAAATGCCACACTGTCCCACAAGACCGCATCAACGAAATCCTGCTGGAAGAGGCCCGCGCTGGCCATACTGTGGCGCGCCTGAAAGGCGGCGACCCGATGATTTTTGGCCGCGGTTCGGAAGAGGCCGCCTATCTGGTGGACCACGGCGTCGAGGTCGAATACGCGCCCGGAATTACAGCGGCACAAGGCGCGTCTTGTTCAACGGGCGTGCCACTGACCCATCGGGGCCTTGCGACCTCAGTCCAATATGTCACCGGGCACCGGCAGGCAGACAAGGTTCTGGATCTGGACTGGAAACGTCTGGCCGACCCGGATTCGACGCTGGTGGTTTATATGGGCGTTGCCAACATCGGTCAGATCGCCATGGGTCTGATGACCGAAAACCTGCCCGGATCGACCCCTGTTCTGGCCGTCGCCAAGGCCACCACCCGCGCAGAACGCCGCCTTGTTTCCCGGCTGGATCGGTTGGCTGCGGATGTGCGTCAGGCGGAACTTGCGGCCCCTACGCTGTTCATCATCGGTCAGGTCGTTTCGCTATATTCCGAGCGACCCGTGGCTGAGTTATTGGAACAGGCTCATGGCTAGGCTAGGTCGCCAAAATACCGCGCCGGCCCGCAATAATCCGCAGTCAGGATGGGCCGGGCGCACCGTTCTGACCATGGCCGTGCTAGTGGCAACCTCGGCAATTGCCGCCGATACGCTGGACCCCAACGCTCTGAAGCGGCTTGTCCATCAGGATTGCGGATCGTGCCACGGGTTGTCTTTGAAGGGGGGCCTAGGCCCCGATTTGCGTGCGGGAACTCTTGCACATTACGACGCCGAAGTTCTGACCGGCGTCATCCTTGACGGAATCCCGGACACCGCGATGCCGCCCTGGCGCCCCTTGATCACAGAAGAAGAGGCCGAGTGGATCGCTCGCTACCTGCTGGAACCGGAGGCACAATGAAACAGCTCATCCTCGGCCTTGCCGCAACCCTCATGATGTCCACTGCGCAGGCGGAACCCACCGCCACCGGCGACCTCGGGCTGGTGATCGAACGGGCGCAGGGTTCAGTCCTGCTGGTCGATCAATCCGAGCGCACGGCGCTGGCCCGGATCGAAGGCCTGGGCGATCTGTCTCATGCGTCGCTGGTCTATTCGCCCGACGAACGTTTTGCCTACGTGTTCGGCCGCGATGGAGGTCTGTCCAAGGTCGACATCGTCACCCGCCAGATTGCCAATCGTGTTGTACAGGCGGGCAACGCCATCGGCGGCGCAATCTCTGACGATGGTACGCTGGTGGCAGTGTCCAACTATGAACCCGGCGGCGTGCGCGTGTTCGATGCCGATACGCTTGAAATGGTCGCAGACATTCCGACCGGCAGCAAAACCATCGGCCTGGTTGACGCGCCCGGTCGGCGGTTCGTGTTCACCATGTGGGACACGGGTGAGACTTGGATAGCCGATTTTTCCTCAGGTACGCCGGAAATCACCAAAATCCCCGATATGGGTGAAAACCCCTACGACGCTTTGATAACCGCAAATGGCCGGACCTATATCACAGGCCTGTTTGGCGAGGATGGCTTAACGGCGTTGGACCTCTGGGCTGACACCCCGCAACCCATCCGCGTGCTGCCCGATTACGGGCGCGGGCAAGAAGAGATGCCCGTCTACAAGATGCCCCATCTTGAAGGTTGGGCGCTGACCGGTCGTGAATTCGTTCTGCCCGCTGTTGGCCATCACGAGGTCTTGTGGATCAACGCCGATACCCTGACCGAGACCGGGCGTACCCAAACCCATGGCCAGCCGGTCTTTGCAATGGCGCGGCCCGACGGGCGGCAAGTCTGGGTCAACTTCGCCCACCCGCTGAACGATACAATCCAGGTCATCGACAGTGTCAGCAAGGACATCATCCACGAATTCAAACCCGGCCCCGCCGTACTGCACATGGAGTTCACGCCGCGCGGTCATGAGGTCTGGATCAGCGTCCGGGATGCCAACAAGGTCATGATCTACGACACGCAAACATTTGAAAAACTGCGTGAAATCGAAGCGGACAGCCCATCGGGCATCTTCTTCACCGCCCGCGCGCACAGAACAGGCCTGTAACCCATGTGCCATATCACCGACCCGATCGATCGCCACCTTCTGGATGATTTCCAGCGCAACTTTCCAGTCACCGAACGCCCTTTC
The DNA here is from genome assembly GCF_056536005.1 of Ruegeria sp. AN11. Classification (NCBI taxonomy): domain Bacteria; kingdom Pseudomonadati; phylum Pseudomonadota; class Alphaproteobacteria; order Rhodobacterales; family Roseobacteraceae; genus Ruegeria; species Ruegeria sp. AN11. The sequence continues at coordinate 869,226 of NZ_JBQFJD010000002.1, forward strand.
CAAGTTGTGGCCGACACACTGAAGCTCAGCGAGGCCGATGTGATCGACCGGCTGGCCCGCATGCGGGCGGCAGGCCGGATCACGCGTGTCGGGGCGACCATCGCGCCCGGCGCGGTTTCCGCAAGCACGCTGGCTGCGGTTGCGGCACCTGAGCACCGCATTGAAAAGATTGCTGCCCTGATCGACGCGGAACCGGGCGTGAACCATAACTACCAGCGGGAAGATGATTGGAACCTCTGGTTCGTCGCCACCGGGCCGGATCGCGCACATGTCGACAACACGCTGGCCCGGATCAGAAAAAAAACCGGACTTCGCGTTCTCGACCTGCGGCTGGTGCGCCCCTTCAACGTAGATCTGGGGTTCCGCATGTCCGGTGGCGCGCGACGCGTTCCCAGCGCGCGTCGGATCGACCGGTCGGCCATGCAGGACGGTGACCGTGATTTGCTCCAGTCACTGAGCTCGGGCCTGTCACTTGTCGGTGACCCTTACGCGGCGCTGGCCCGGTCGCTGGGTCGAGAGCCCGAAGATGTAATGACGCGCATTCGCTGCCTGCACGAGGCGGGCATCATCTCGCGTTTGGGCGTCATCGTGCGTCACCGTGCACTCGGATGGTCTGCCAACGCGATGGTCGTCTGGGACCTTCCCGCCGATCAGATTGACACTGCTGGACCGGCCCTTGCGGCCCATCCCGGGATCACCCTGTGTTACGAACGCAATCCGGTCGAGGGGGTCTGGCCCTATCGGCTCTATTCCATGATCCACGCCCGCTCGCGGAGCGAAGCGTATGAGGTGCTGGCTGGCGCGACCGAGCTTCAGGAGCTGACCGGTGCGCGGCACAAGGTTCTGTTTTCGACCCGCTGCTTCAAACAGACCGGCGCGCTGATCCAACCGAAGGAGTCCGCCGCATGACACTCGACGCAATTGATCGCAGAATCCTGAACAGGATGCAGGACGACCTGCCATTGGTACCGAACCCCTACGCCGCCGTGGCAGACGCGTTGAGCATATCTGAAAGCGATTTGCTGAATCGCCTGTCCCGGATGAAGAAAGAGCGTGTGATTACCCGGTTTGGCCCGTTCTTCGACGCAGCCGCCATGGGGGGGGCTTTTTGCCTCTGTGCCATGGCTGTTGAACCCGAGAATTTCGAAGCCGTCCTAACCAAAGTCAATGCGCACCCCGAGGTGGCCCATAATTATGAACGCACGCACCGGCTGAACATGTGGTTCGTTTTGGCGACCGAAACACCTGAAGGGATTGCAACAGCGGCCGAGGCAATCGAAAGGGAAACCGGGATCGCCGTCCTGCAGTTCCCCAAACTACAGGAATTTTTCATAGGCTTCCGGGTGGCAGCATGATCGACGCAAAAGACAGAGAGATCATTGAGGCTTTGCAAGGCGGCCTGCCGCTGGTCCCTGCCCCCTATGCCAGTGTGGCCGAAACCCTGGGCATGGACGAAGACGCCTTGCTTTCTCGGCTTGCGGGTCTGAAATCGCGCGGGGTGATCCGCCGTATCGCTGCGGCACCCAACCACTACAAGCTGGGCATGACGTCGAACGGAATGACCGTGTGGGATGTGGACGACAACCGTGTTGCCGAACTGGGCGCAGAAATCGGCGCGCTGCCCTATGTTACGCACTGCTATGAACGCCCGCGCGCCCTGCCCGACTGGCCCTATAACCTTTTTGCCATGGTCCATGGTTCGGACCGGACCGAGGTCGAAGAAAAGCGGGCAGAAATCACGGCCATTCTGGGCGACGCCTGCCGCGCCAAAGACATCCTTTATTCTACACGCATCCTGAAAAAAACCGGGCTGCGTCTGAAGTCCAAAGAGCAATTGAAAGGCTGAAACATGTTCCGCCTGACCGAATACATGCATCAACTGGTCAATCCGACGCCGGTGCGCAAACGGCGTCCGGGTCCGGTGAAGCCGGTGGTGATCTGGAACCTGACACGGCGCTGCAACCTGAAGTGCCGCCATTGCTACACCGTCTCGGCGGATGTGGCCTTCCCGGGTGAGCTCAGCCACGAGCAAGCCATGGTTACCCTTGAGGATCTGGGCCAGTTTCGCGTCCCGGCCCTGATCCTCTCGGGTGGGGAGCCGCTGGACCGGTTCGACTTCTTCGACATCGCGAAACGCGCCCGCGATCTGGTGCCGATGCTGGCGCTGTCGACAAATGGAACGCGGATTTACGACGAAACCGCTGACATGATCGCCGATGTGGGGTTCAGCTATGTCGGCATCTCGCTGGACGGGATCGGGGCCACGAACGATTGGTTCCGTGGGGTCAAGGGTGCTTTTGCCGACGCCCTGCGCGGCGTACGTGAATGCAAGAAACGCGGCATCAAGGTTGGTCTGCGTTTTTGCCTGACCGAAGGGACCCAGCATCACCTGCCCGACCTGCTGAAACTGTGTGACGACGAGGGAGTGGACAAGTTCTACTTGTCCCACCTGGTCTATGCCGGACGTGGCGACAAGAACCGGGGCGAGGATGCCGAGCATCTGCTCACCCGCAAGGGATTGGACCTGTTGTTGGAGCGCGCATGGGAGGCGGCCTCTGGAGGGCGACCGCTGGATATCGTCACCGGCAACAACGACGCGGATGCCGGGTATTTTCTGAACTGGGTACGTTCGCGTTTCGATGCAGAGAAAGAGGCGCATGTGCGCGAACATCTTGCCGCATGGGGTGGCAACTCCAGCGGTCTGGGTGTTGCCAATATCGACAATCTCGGTCGCGTGCATCCCGACACTTATTGGTCCGACTACACGGTCGGCAACGTGAAGACAAAATCGTTTTCAGAACTTTGGACCAGTGATGACCCGATGCTGGCCATGCTGCGCACGCGCCCCCGCCCGCTGAAGGGGCGCTGTGGCGCCTGTCAGCTGAAGGATGTGTGTGGCGGCAACACCCGCATTCGCGCCTTGCAACTGACCGGCGATCCCTGGGCCGAAGATCCGGCCTGCTATCTGTCAAATCAAGAAATCGGCGTGGACGACGCGGGCGAACGTCTGCAGGTCACGCCGTTCCGGGGGAAACGTCATGATCCGGCGCATCAGTTCTTTTGATAATGGGCGTTCTGTTCACCCAGCACCTGTGCGGGTGGTGAGTTCTGAAGCCTCCGGCGGGAGTATTTGTAAAAAGATGAAGATCGGGGTCTTGTGTTCGATCCTCAGTGTCGGGGCGGCATGGGCGGATGCGCCTTCAGACTATGCCGAGCATTGCGCATCGTGCCACGGTGAGAGCCGTCTGGGCGGTGTGGGTCCGGCGCTGATCCCCGAGACCTTGAAACGCATGCGCGGCCCCCGTGTTGCCGCAGTAATTGCCGAAGGGCGGGCGGCGACACAGATGCCGGGGTTTTCGCATGAGCTTGACGCCTTGCAGATCGAGGAATTGGCAGGTTGGCTGAAATCGCCGCTGGAGACCGACCCGGAATGGGGTGAGGCCGAGATTATGGCCAGCCGTGCTCTGGACGAGGATTACACATCGGTTGATGCCCCTGTCTGGGACAGTGACCCCATGAACATCACGCTGGTCGTTGAAACTGGCGATCACCATGTCAGCGTTCTGGATGGTGACACTTTCGAGGTTCTCGACCGGTTCGAGACACCCTTTGCCGTGCATGGCGGGCCAAAGTTCAGCCCCGACGGGCGATATGTCTTCATCATGTCGCGCGACGGCTGGGTGCAGAAATATGACATCTGGGCGTTGAAACAGGTGGGTCGTGCGCGCGCCGGCCTGAACAGCCGTAACATCGCTATGTCAGGCGATGGCAAATGGGTGGCCGTGGCAAATTACCTGCCCAACACCCTGACCTTGTTGTCGACAGAGGATCTGTCGGTTGCAAAGGTCATCGAGATCAAAGGCAAGAAGGGCAAGGGCAGCCGTGTTTCGGCCGTGTATCAGGCTCCGCCGCGCGAGAGTTTTGTTTTGGCGCTGAAAGATGTGCCCGAGATATGGGAGGTCTTTTATGGCGCCAACCCGCCGCAATCCGGGCTGGGTCATGACTTCCGCATCGAAGGGCAGTTCAAGAACCCTGACCCCTTCCCGGTGCGCAAGATCACGACGCCGGACTACCTGGACGACTTCTTTTTCGATCAGAGCTACGAATACGTCATGGGTGCGTCCCGCGATGGTAAAGGCGGGCAGGTGATCGACCTGGTCATCGGTCAGAAAGTGGCCGATCTGGACCTGCCGGGGATGCCGCATCTGGGGTCGGGCATCACTTGGCAGCACGGTGATACAACCGTGATGGCCACTCCACATTTGACCGATGGCACCGTGTCGGTGATCGACATGCAGACATGGGAAACCGTCAAGCGGATCAAGACCGATGGGCCCGGGTTCTTCATGCGCAGCCATGAGAACTCACCCTACGTCTGGGCCGACGTGTTCTTTGGACCCAACAAGGACGCGATGCATGTCATCGACAAGCAAAGCCTTGAAATCATAAAGACTCTGCGACCTGCTCCGGGCGAAACCGTGGCCCACGTGGAATTTACCAAGGACGGCAGCCATGCGTTGGTTTCGATCTGGGAGGATGACGGCGCGGTGATCGTCTATGATGCGCAGACGCTGGAGGAAGTTCGCCGTCTGCCGATGCGCAAACCTTCGGGGAAATACAATGTCTGGAACAAGATCACCTTCTCGGAAGGCACCAGCCACTGAGGGCAGATGGTCGGTTTGGAAACTGGCCATACTGCTGTACCCGGCCACCGCACTGACCGTGGCCATCAACCTGTTTTTGCTTGGCCTGATCCTGCACAGCGCCGGGTTCGGCGCGATTGAACCAGTTCCGGCGATCCTTTGGTCGATTCCTTTAGGGATTCCAGCGACATGGCTGGCCGGGCGCTGGCTGCGCGGGTTGATGGACGAGGCCGATGAATAGGTGCAAAATTTCTCGGACCTGACCTAAGTCAAGTTTCTGCTTGAGAGAATCCCATAGGGTTCGGGAAAGAACGCCGAGTTGGATTCTCAATGCCCACCTTCCGCCCTCCGCATAGCCTGTTTGATCGCGTGTCCCGCGCGGTGTGCGGTTTGGTGGGCATATTCCTGTTGCTGTTACAAATGCTTGGCCCGGCACTGGCGAGTTCCGGCGACAGCATGTGGATCGAGATCTGCTCGGAGGCAGGGGCGGTCTGGGTTGAGGTTGATCTGGAAGGAGATACCGACGACCCGACCGCGCCCTGTCCGAAATGCGCCGATTGTGCGCTTTGCGCGGTGACGACGGCAGCGCCGCTGCCAGACCTGCCGCTTGTCGCGCAGGCCGGAGATGTGCGGCTTGTCCACGTTGCGAACCAGAGCCTGTGCGATTTGCACAGCCCGAAATGGCTATGGCCCGAAACCCGGGGTCCCCCGCATTTGACCAAAGAAGAATCTGAACGCGCCCTGCGCGCGTCCATGGCATCCACCCAAGTATTCGGAGGTGCGCCATGGTCGTAAGTCGCGCAATCCATTTCCTGCTGGCCTTCACCCTGTCCTGCCTGATGGCGATCAGCGCGCATGCCGACAGCCTCGCCAGCTTTCTGCCCGAAATTGCTCCTGCCGATCTGGTTCCAGCAGCCGATGCCTTTGGTCCGGTCCGCGATGACATACCCGTTGCCCCGGTTTTGAAGGGGGGCGAAACGGTTGCCTGGGCTTTCCTGACGTCTGACTTCGTCGGCACCACCGGTTATTCCGGCAAACCCATTCACGTGGTGGCGGCCATCGACAGTGACGCGGTTCTGACCGGTGTGAAACTGGTCAAACACTCGGAACCGATCGTTCTGATCGGCATCCCCAATTCGCGCATGGTCGAGCTGACCGAAGGCTATGCCGGCCTGGACCTCAAGCGTGAGGCCGAAACCGGCGGTGAAGGGCATGACCTGGACATCATCTCGGGCGCGACCGTGACGATCATGGTGATTGACGACAGCCTTGTGCGTGGTGGTATCAAAGTGGCGCGCGCGTTGGGGCTGGGTGGACTGTCTCCGGTAAAGGCCGATGGACCGAAACGCGAAGTCGACATGGCGCAGAATGCTGTTTTCGACTGGACGACACTTTCGGGCGACGGTTCGGTCCGGCGGATGACGCTGGATATCGGCCAGGTGAATGCCGCCTTCGAGGCCACCGGAGATCAGCGCGCCATCAGACGCCCCGAACCCGGCGAACCCGATGATACCTTCATCGACATGCACGTGGCACTGGTTTCGGTGCCGTCCATCGGCAAGTCGCTGCTGGGTGAGGCCGAATACCAGAACCTGATCAACTGGCTGGACGAAGGCGAGCAGGCCATTCTGGTATTGGGGCGCGGCGCCTATAGTTTCAAAGGCTCGGGCTATGTGCGTGGCGGCATCTTTGACCGTATTCAATTGATCCAGGGTGACAGATCGGTCCGCTTTTTCGACCGTCAACAACGGCGTTTGGGGGAAGTTGCAGCCTCTGACGCGCCCAGTTTCACCGAGCTGGACATCTTCAAGATCCCGGCCGACGCCGAGTTTGACCCCGCCGCACCCTTCCGACTGCAACTGCTGGTGCAGCGCGCCGTGGGTGCGGTCGAAAAAACCTTTCTGACCTTCGACCTGGGCTACAAGTTGCCGGAACAGTACCTGCTGCCCGTCGCTGCCCCCGTTGTTGTCGATGATGCCACCGGCGAAGCCGCTGCCAAGGCCGCCTTGTGGCAACGCATCTGGAAGGACCGCACCGTTGAGATCGGCGTTCTGATCGTCATGCTGCTGGTGCTGACCGCGACTTTCTTCTTCCAGTTCCACGCCACCATGAACGCGCGCGTCTTTTACTGGTTCCGCATCGGATACCTGACCATGACGCTGTTCTTCATTGGCTGGTACGCCAATGCGCAGTTGAGTGTGGTGAATCTGATGGCACTGGCCGGAAGCTTGCGGACCGGATTTTCCTGGGACGCGTTCCTGTTGGACCCGCTGGTCTTCATTCAGTGGTTCGCTGTCGCCGCTGCGCTGCTGTTCTGGGGGCGCGGGGCCTATTGCGGCTGGCTGTGCCCGTTTGGTGCACTACAGGAGTTGTCCAACAAGATTGCGCGCGCGTTGAAGGTTCCGCAATGGACCCTGCCTTGGGGCCTGAACGAACGGCTTTGGCCTGCGAAGTACATGATCTTCCTCGTTCTCTTCGGCATCAGCTTTGTCTCGATCCCGCTGGCCGAGAAATACGCCGAGGTCGAGCCGTTCAAGACCGCGATCATTCTGAAATTCATGCGTGACTGGCCCTTTGTGGTCTTTGCGCTGGCCCTGCTGGGGATCGGGCTGTTCATCGAACGGTTCTACTGCCGCTACCTCTGCCCGCTGGGCGGAGCGCTGGCGATCCCTGCCCGTATCCGCATGTTCGATTGGCTGCGCCGTTACCCCGATTGCGGCAGCCCCTGTCAGACCTGCGCCAACGAATGCCCCGTTCAGGCGATCCACCCCACAGGTGAGATCAACCCGAACGAGTGCGTCACCTGTCTGCATTGCCAGGTGCTCTATCAGTCCGAGACGAAATGTCCCGTCGTTATCCGCCAGCTAAAACGGCGGGCCAAGACAGGGTCGGTCAACCTCAAGACCCCTCTCGGACAACCACCGGCGAACCATCCGAACGCCAAACCGCAATCCGTTTCCTAAAAAAGGAGGAACGATCATGTCGGACAATGAAAACAAACTGAACATCACACGCCGCGGGATGCTGGGGGCAACCGCCACCGGCGCGGTGATCGCCGGGACCGGTCTGGGCTCGACCCTGATGACGGCCAAGCAAGCCAGTGCTGCCGCCAATGCCGCGCTGGAACCGGGCGAACTGGATGAGTATTATGGCTTCTGGTCTTCGGGCCAGACCGGCGAACTGCGCATCATGGGCGTGCCGTCCATGCGCGAACTGATGCGGGTTCCGGTGTTCAACCGCTGCTCGGCCACGGGCTGGGGTCAGACCAACGAGTCACTGAAAATCCTGACCGAGGGCCTGCTACCCGAAACCAAGGAATTCCTGGCCGCAAACGGCAAGGTGACTTACGACAACGGCGACCTGCACCACCCGCACATGTCCTTCACCGATGGCACCTATGACGGCCGCTATCTGTTCATGAATGACAAGGCCAACACCCGTGTCGCCCGTGTGCGCTGTGACGTGATGAAATGCGACAAGATCATCGAGATCCCGAACGCGCATGACATCCACGGCCTGCGTCCGCAGAAATACCCGCGCACCGGCTACGTCTTTGCCAATGGTGAGCATGAAGCGCCGCTGGTGAACGATGGTCAGATTCTCGACGATCCGTCGCAATACGTGAACATCTTCACCGCCATCGACGGTGACACGATGGAGATCGCGTGGCAGGTGATGGTGTCGGGCAACCTCGACAACACCGACTGCGACTATCAGGGCAAATACGCCTTCTCGACCTCGTACAACTCGGAAATGGGTATGAACCTTGCCGAGATGACCGAGAACGAGCTGGACCACGTGGTCGTGTTCAACCTCAAGGGCATCGAAGAGGCCGTGGCCGCCGGGAACTATCAGGAACTGAACGGCGTCAAGGTCGTGGACGGCCGCAAAGAGGCTGGCGGCAACCTGACCCGCTATATCCCGATCCCGAACTCGCCGCACGGTGTGAACGCCGCGCCCGACAAGAAACACATCATGATCAACGGTAAGCTGTCGCCGACAGTGTCCGTGATCGATGTGGAGAAAGTCGACGCGCTGTTTGCTGACAATGCCGATCCGCGTTCCGCCATCGTTGCTGAACCGCAGTTGGGCCTTGGCCCGCTTCACACCGCGTTCGACGGCAAGGGCAACGCTTATACCACCTTGTTCCTGGACAGCCAGGTGGTGAAATGGGACATCGCCAAGGCCATCGAAGCCTATGCAGGTGCGGACGTCGATCCCATTGTCGACAAGGTGGATGTGCATTATCAGCCCGGCCATAACTCGACCTCGATGGGCGAAACGGCCGAGGCGGACGGCAAGTGGCTGATTTCGATGAATAAGTTCTCGAAAGACCGCTTCCTGAACGTGGGTCCGCTGAAGCCCGAGAACGAGCAGCTGATCGACATCTCGGGCGACAAGATGAAAGTGGTCCACGACGGCCCGACCTTTGCGGAACCGCACGACTCGATCATCGTGCACCGGTCGAAGGTGAACCCGGTCAATGTCTGGGACCGCAACGACCCGATGTGGGAAGAAGCGCGCCAGCAGGCCGCGGCAGACGGTGTCGATCTGGAGGAAGGGGCCGAAGAACCCATCCGTGACGGCAACAAGGTCCGCGTTTACATGACCTCGACCGCGCCCGTTTTCAGCATGGAGAAGTTCACGGTCAAGCAGGGCGATGAAGTCACCATCTATGTCACCAACCTGGATGACGTGGATGATGTGACCCACGGTCTGTGCCTTTCGAACTTCGGCGTCGCGATGGAGATCGCACCTCAGGCCACCGCCTCGGTCACCTTCATTGCCGACCGTCCGGGCGTGCACTGGTATTACTGCCAGTGGTTCTGCCACGCGCTGCACATGGAAATGCGCGGCCGGATGTTTGTTGAGCCGCGGAGCGCATAACGATGCGTTGGTCCCTGCTCATACCGCTCCTGCTCGGCTCGCCCCTTTGGGCGGCGGACTGGGATGTGCCCAACCGGGCGGGGGCCATCAACGAAACACTGGCGCAGGCGGCGGATGGAGACACCCTCCGCCTGAGCCCAGGCGTATACTTTGAAACACTGGTTCTGGACCGGCCCGTTACCCTCGACGGGCAGGGCCAGGCCACCATCGACGGGCAAGGCGACGGCAGCGTCATTACCGTGACCGGGCCGGGCGTAACGGTACGCGGGCTGACGGTGGTCGGCTCGGGTTCTGACCATGACGGAATCGACAGTGGCATCCAGCTGACCAAAACGGCCAATGCGCCAGTGGTCGAGGATAACGTATTGCTGGGCAACCTTTATGGCGTCGACATTCACGGGGCCAAGCACAGCATCGTGCGTGGTAACCGGATCGAAGGGCGTTTGGACCAGCGGATGAACGACCGTGGCAATGGAGTCTACGTCTGGAACGCGCCGGGCGCGCGGGTGGAAGACAACGACATTCGCTACGGCCGCGATGGGATCTTTGTGAACTCGTCCAAGAAGAACACCTTCACGGGCAATTTGTTCCGCGATCTTCGATTTGCCGTGCACTACATGTATGCCGACAATTCGGTGGTCAGCGACAACGTCTCAATCGGGAACGATCTGGGCTATGCGGTGATGTTCACGACCAATGTGACCGTCGCCAACAATGTCTCGATCAGTGACCGGGAACATGGCGTGATGCTGAACTACGCTAACAAGAGCGTTATCACCGGAAACGTGGTGAAAGGTGCCAAGGAAAAATGCACCTTCCTCTATAACTCGAACAAAAACGAATTTACCGACAACTGGTTCCAAGGTTGCGGCATCGGCATCCACTTTACCGCTGGGTCCGAGCGCAATCGGATCGTCGGCAACGCCTTTGTCGGTAACCGGACACAGGTGAAATACGTTTCGACCAAATGGGTCGAGTGGTCAGAAGAAGGGCGCGGCAATTACTGGTCCGATTTCGCCGCGTATGATGTGGATGGCAACGGTATCGCCGATGCCCCCTATCGCCCCAATGACTCGATGGACCATGTGCTGTGGACCCAACCCTCAGCCAAATTGCTGCTCGGCTCGCCTGCCGTGCAGTTGGTGCGCTGGTCCCAATCTGCATTCCCGGCCCTGCTGCCGGGCGGTGTGATGGACAGCAACCCGCTAATGCAAGCCCCTGAACCCCCAGCTATGAAAAAGGTGCCTCATGACGGATAAGGCCCTGTCAATCGACCATGTACTCAAGGACCGAGGGAAAACCCGCGTTCTTGACGATATCACCCTGTCACTTGCCCCCGGCCAGCGCGTCGCGTTGCTGGGCCATAACGGTGCGGGCAAGTCAACCCTGATCAAATCCATTCTCGGACTGACACCTATCCATGGTGGTGCCATTCGGATCGGGGATGCCGCCCCCGGCAGCGCACAAGCTCGGCGCGAGACGGCCTATCTGCCCGAAGCGGTCTCCTTCCACCCGGCCCTGACCGGACGCGAGCAACTGACGCTGTTTGCCAAGCTGTCCGGAGCCAAAGCCGATGTGCCCGGTCTGCTGGAACGCGTCGGCCTGAGCGATGCACTCGACCGCCGGATTGGCGCTTATTCCAAGGGGATGCGGCAGCGTCTGGGTCTGGCTCAGGTTCTTCTGGGCAGGCCGAAAGTGGCCCTCTTGGACGAGCCGACATCGGGGTTGGATCCGATTTCTCGGCAGGATCTCTACGCCATCATCGACGAACTGGCGGCGCAAGGCACGGCGGTCCTGATCGCCTCGCATGCTTTGACCGAGGTCGAGGCGCGTACCGACCGCATTGCCATCATGCGCAAGGGCCGGATGGTGGCCGACGATACGCTGACCAACCTGTCCGCCCTGGCGGGACTTCCGATACGCCTGCGGGTCCGCGCCAGCGCCAACCCTGAAGCGCTTGCCGCCGAACTGGGCGGCAACCGGATCAACGGCGCATCCGTTGAGTTGCTCTGTACATCTGACGACAAGATGGAGGCCCTGCGCCGAATCGCCGGGTTGGGCGACGCGGTGGCGGATGTGGAAATGACCCCGCCCAAGCTGGAAGACCTCTATCGCCATTATGCACAGGAGGAGAGGCTATGACCCGCTTCCTCGCCATCACCCGCACCGAGATGCTGATCCTGCGCCGCAACCGCTGGCTGCTGGTGGCAACGTTGATAATGGTGTTGTTCGCGCTAGCCCTGACCTTTGCAGGCAGCGCCCCGACCGGCACGTTGGGCGTTGACATGCTGACCGTCTCGGTCGCCTCGATGACAACGCTTTCAGTCTACCTGGCGCCGCTGCTGGCGCTGATGATCTCGTTCGACGCTATCGCAGGCGATGTGGACCGCGGCAGCCTGTCGCTGCTGCTGTCCTACCCGGCGGGGCGCGGAGAAATCCTGTTAGGCAAGTTCACCGCCCATCTGGCCGCCCTGGCCTTTGCCATGACCGTCGGTTTCGGAACCGCTGGCGCCGTCGCCGCCTTCTTTGGTGGCGCAGGCCCGGAAAGCCTGATGGCGCTGGCGCGCCTCATCCTTACATCCATGCTTCTGGGCGCTGTCTTTCTGGCGCTGGGATACCTGCTGTCCGCCCTGGCAAAGGGGTCCACGGCGGCGGCAGGTCTGTCGGCCGGGCTATGGCTGGTATTTGTCGTCCTTTATGATCTGGGCCTGTTGGGGGCCGTCGTCATGGACAAGGGCGGCACCTTCACCCAATCCGTCTTTCCATGGGTGATGGTGGCCAACCCGGCCGACGCATTCCGTCTGTGGAACATCGCCGCGACCGAAGGCGTCGCTATGGCGTCCGGCATGACCGGTGCAGCGCAGGCCCTGCCCGTCTGGGCCGCACCCGCGTCGCTGCTGCTCTGGCCGTTGATCGGTTTTGCCCTTGCCCGTGCGGCATTCCGGAGGGTCGAGCCGTGAAACGCCTGTGCCTGATTGCGCTGATTGCTCTGGCCGCCTGCAAGGAAGAGGTCGCTGTCGTCCCCGATCCGGTCGATCTGACCCCGGATGCGCTGAGTTTCTTTTGCCAGATGAACATCGCCGAGCATGGTGGGCCCAAGGGGCAGATCCATCTGGATGGCTACCCCGCGCCGCTTTTTTTTGCGCAGGTGCGCGACATGGTGGCCTATCTGAAAAGCCCTGAACGCGATGCCAAGATCACCGCCGTCTATGTCAGTGACATGGGCATCGCGGTAAACTGGCGGGAACCCGGTATCTCCAACTGGATCGCCGCCGGCGGCGCGACATTTGTGGTCGGGGCCAACGTCGCCGGCGGCATGGGCGCACGCGAGGTTGTTCCTTTTGGTGATCCCGCCGACGCCGATGACTTTATCAATCGGTATGGCGGCACCGCCCTGCCCCTGTCCGACATCCCGGCTGACGAGGTTCTGGGGCCCGTCGATCTGGACCTGAATCTGGAGACCCCCGTATGACCGTTTTGTCCCGTCGCCGTTTCCTGTCGATTTCCGCGGCTTGCATGGCCTTGCCCGCCGGAGCAAAGGCTGCCCCAGTCGCCCATTGGCGCGGCACCGCACTGGGCGCGCGTGCCAGCCTGCAATTGTCCGGTCTGACCGATGACGAGGCCCGTCCTGTGATCTCTGCCATCGAGGCGGAACTGCACAGGCTTGAGAACATTTTCAGCCTCTATCGCCTGGATTCCGAGTTGAGCAGGCTGAACCGTGATGGGATGTTGACCGCTCCCGCGCCGGAGTTGCTGAACGTGCTCAGCCTGTGTTCGGCACTGCATGACGCATCGGGTGGGGTGTTTGATCCGAGTGTTCAACCTCTGTGGCTTGCCTTGGCCTCTGGTGCCGATGAAAGCGTGATCAGCTCGGCCCGGCAATTGGTCGGCTGGCACCAAGTCACAGTGACGGCAGATCGTATTCTTCTGCCACAACCCAGTGTGTCGGCTCTGACCCTGAACGGAATAGCGCAGGGGGCGATAACAGATCGTATTGCCGATCTGTTGCGGTCCATGGGCCTTGGGAACGTTTTGGTGGACATGGGCGAGATCGCAGCCATAGGCGCCAACGCGGATGGCCGCCACTGGCGTGTCGGGTTGGCCGGGCCAGACGGTGCGGTTCTGAAACGGATCGGGATCAGCGACCGGGCGGTTGCCACTTCTGCACCCGGAGGTTCGATGCTGATGCGCGGTCAGGGCCACATCCTTAGCCCGGACGGCAGCAAGCCCTTGCACCGGGCCGTCTCGGTCTCTGCCCCCCGAGCGGCGATTGCAGATGGTCTTTCCACAGCCCTTTGCCTGATCCCAAAGACGCGGGTTGATACCGTGCTGGACCGCTTTCCCGGCAGTCGGATCGAGATGATGATCTGATCACAACTTTTGATTGTGGCACAAAAGTTTTGGCAAAGGGCCGAAGGTGTTGTACCACTGTGAGAGTGGATGTTTCGCTGGCAAACAAGCAGATACTTCGGCAACCGCTCTTGGGCGTGTCTGCCTTGTTTTTGCAAGCCGGAGAAACGGTTCCGAAAAAACATGATCTGGATCAACTCCGGTCTTGTGAAAATGCGCTAGCAAGCGAATCCGGGCAGGATCACCTGCCCCCAGAAACGCAGGTCAGCAACGCATGAGTCAGCCAACCAGCAGACGCGCTTTTCTCAGTGGGCGCATGCTCCGCGAAGACCCCGGTGCCATCAGGCCTCCGGGCGCGGTGGAAGGCAGGTTTCTGGACCTGTGCACCGCCTGCGGTGATTGTCTGGACGCCTGCCCCGAAGATGTCATTACGCTCAGCGCGGGTGGATACCCGACGCTGCGGATGACGGACGGTGCGTGCACGTTCTGCGGCGATTGCGTGGAAGCCTGCCAGACGGGCGCCCTGATCGCTGATCGCATGGCCGACTGGCCCTGGCGCGCATCTATTGTCGCCAGCGCTTGCCTGTCACTGAACGGGATCAGTTGCCGCATTTGCCAGGACAGTTGCGATGAAGGCTCGATCCGGTTCAAGCTGATGCCTGGCGGCAAGGCGGAACCGGTTCTGAATACCGAGACCTGCACCGGATGCGGCGGCTGCGCCACGTCCTGCCCCGCCGACGCGGTCAGATTTGAACGCCCTGCAACCTTACACCCGGAGACACTGCAATGAATATCTGCGGTTGCCTTGTTCACGTTGCCCCGGACAGCACCGGCACAGCGCGCCAGGTCATGGAAGACACGCCGGGGGTCGAGGTTCACGCCGCAACCGACGACGGCCGCTTTGTCGTTGTCGTAGAAGATACGCCCGCACGTATGGCGTCCGAGATCATCATGGATCTGCACCAGATCCCCGGAGTGATCTCTTTGACGCTGACCTATCACCATTTCGAGGATCTCGCGGAAAGCTATCCGCGTCCTGATGCCCCAAGCCAACCGACCAGCAGGAGGCCCATGCAATGACCATCTCTGAATCTCGCCGGACTTTTCTAAAAGCTTCAGCCGCGGCAGCCACTGCTTCGGCCGCAGGTATTCCAATGGCCGCCGGACAGGCCAATGCCCAGGTGGCAACGCCTGATATTCGCTGGGACAAGGCGGCCTGCCGGTTTTGCGGCACAGGCTGTTCGGTTCTGATCGGCACCAAGGATGGCCGCGTCGTGGCCACGCAAGGTGACCCGGACGCGCCGGTCAACCGGGGCCTGAACTGCATCAAGGGCTATTTCCTGTCCAAGATCATGTACGGCAATGACCGCCTGACCACTCCGCTGCTGCGCAAGTCAAACGGCGAATACGACAAGAACGGCGAATTCGAGCCGGTCAGCTGGGACGAAGCCTTCGACGTGATGGCCGCCAAGTGGAAAGAAGCGCTGGCCAAGAAAGGCCCGACCAGTGTCGGCATGTTCGGTTCCGGTCAGTGGACGGTCTGGGAAGGTTATGCTGCCGCCAAGCTGATGAAGGCCGGGTTCCGGTCAAACAACATCGACCCGAATGCGCGGCACTGCATGGCCTCGGCCGTTGTGGGTTTCATGCGCACCTTCGGCATCGACGAACCGATGGGCTGCTATGACGATCTGGAGCACGCGGATACCTTCGTGCTGTGGGGGTCGAACATGGCCGAGATGCACCCGATCCTGTGGTCGCGCCTGACCGATACGCGCCTGACCAAGCCGGGGTGCGAGGTACATGTTCTGTCGACATTCGAACACCGCTCGTTCGAGCTGGCCGACAACGGCATGGTGTTCAACCCGCAGACCGACCTGGCGATCCTGAACTATATCGCCAACTACATCATCCAGAACGGCGCAGTGAACGAGGAATTCGTCAAGAACCACGTCAACATCACCAAGACTGCCACCGATATCGGCTATGGTCTGCGCGACAACCACCCGCTGCAGCAAGAGGCAGCGAACCCCAACGTCGGCAAGATGGAACCGATCAGCTTCGAGGAATATGCCGAAGCGGTGTCGGAATACACGCTGGAATACACCGAGGAACTGTCCGGTGTGCCCGCCGAAAAGCTTGAGAAGCTGGCCCAGCAATATGCCGATCCGAACCGCAAGGTCATGAGCCTGTGGACCATGGGGTTCAACCAGCATACCCGCGGGTCGTGGGTGAACTCGCTGATGTACAACGTGCACCTGCTGGTTGGTAAGATTTCCGAACCCGGCAACTCGCCCTTCTCGCTGACCGGCCAGCCCTCGGCCTGTGGTACGGCGCGCGAGGTCGGCACCTTTGCCCACCGTCTGCCCGCCGACATGGTGGTGACAAATGACAAGCACCGCGAGATCTGCGAGACCGCATGGAACGTGCCTGCGGGCACCATCCCGCCCAAACCGGGCTTCCACGCTGTGCTGCAGAACCGCAAGCTGAAGGATGGCGATCTGAACGCCTATTGGGTGCAGTGCAACAACAACATGCAGGCTGCGCCGAATATCAACGAAGAAGGGTATCCCGGCTACCGCAACCCGGAAAACTTCATTACCGTGTCGGACCCCTACCCCACCGTTACCGCCCTGTCCGCCGACCTGATCCTGCCAACCGCCATGTGGGTCGAGAAGGAAGGCGCCTATGGCAACGCCGAGCGCCGCACCCAGTTCTGGCGGCAGCAGGTCAAGGCCCCGGGTGAGGCCAAGTCCGACCTGTGGCAGCTGATGGAATTCGCGAAACGCTTCACCGTCGAGGAGGTCTGGGGCGAGGAACTGCTGGCTGCCATGCCGGAACATCGCGGCAAGACCATGTATGACGTGCTGTATGCCAACGGAAAGATCGACCAGTACCCTCTGTCGGAAACAGCCGAAGGTTTCGACAACGATGATGCCGAGCATTTCGGATACTATGTTCAGAAAGGCCTGTTCGAGGAATATGCCGATTTCGGACGTGGCCATGCCCACGATCTGGCACCATTCGAAATGTACCATCAGGCGCGCGGAATGCGCTGGCCGGTCGTGGACGGCAAGGAAACGCTCTATCGTTTCCGCGAAGGCTATGACCCGTATGTACCCGAAGGCGCAGGCGTGAAGTTCTATGGCAAGCCCGACGGGAAGGCGAGCATCATCTTTGCGCCGTATGAACCCGCCCCAGAGGAGCCGGATGCGGAATACGACCTGTGGCTGTGCACCGGTCGTGTGCTGGAGCACTGGCATTCCGGCTCGATGACCCGCCGGGTGCCCGAACTGCACCGCGCCTATCCGGCGGCCGTGGTCTACATGCATCCGCAGGATGCCAAGGATCGGGGTCTGCGCCGTGGTCAGGAGATCGTTCTGTCCACCCGTCGCGGCGAAGTCACAAGCCGGGTCGAGACCCGCGGGCGCAACAAGGTTCCGCGTGGTCTGGTCTTCATGCCGTGGTTCGACGAGGGTCAGCTGACCAACAAGCTGACGCTGGACGCGACCTGCCCGCTTTCGAAGGAGACCGACTTCAAGAAATGCGCCTGCAAGGTCGAGCGCGCGTAACCGGCACGGATCGCGAAGGTAGTCCCCATGTCCCTTGCCGGCACACCTCTTTCGCCGCAACGGCGTCGTTTCCTGCAGGGAACGGCGCGCGCGGCGGGCGGCTGCGTGGTTGCAGGATCGCTGCTGGCCTGGCTGGCGCGCGATGCGCGCAGCCTGCCGGCCGAGGCCCTGCGCCCGCCCGGTGCGCTGCCCGAAGAGGATTTCCTGTCGGCCTGCATCCGCTGCGGGTTATGCGTGCGGGACTGCCCTTACGATACGCTGAAACTGGCGGAACTGGGGTCGGATTCCGGTGCTACCGGGACGCCGTATTTCACCGCCCGCGACGTGCCGTGCGAGATGTGCGACGACATTCCTTGCGTCGCCGCCTGCCCCACCGGCGCGCTGGACCCGTCGCTGGACAACATCGACGATGCCAAGATGGGCGTTGCGGTGCTGGTGGATCAGGAGAATTGCCTGAACTACCTCGGCCTGCGCTGTGATGTCTGTTATCGCGTCTGCCCCGTCATTGACGAGGCCATCACGCTTGAGCCGTCACACAATACCCGCTCGGGCAGCCACGCGATCTTTGCGCCGACGGTTCATGCGGACCGCTGCACCGGCTGCGGCGTATGCGAGAAAAGCTGCGTTTTGCCGGAAGCCGCGATAAAGGTGCTTCCAGCCCGTCTGGCGCGTGGCAGCGCGGCGGATCACTACCGCAAGGGCTGGGAAGAAAAGGCCGCCAAGGGAGCACCTCTGGTCGAGGGCATCATTGACCTGCCCGACCGCCTGCCGGGACCAGGTACCGACAATCTGGTCACACCCGGAGGGTTTGCGCCCGATTACAACCTGCCGGGAGTGGGGCAATGAGCGCCAGCACCCAGATACCTGTGGGCCAAGAGGCGATCGAGGCCAAGGGCTGGATCGGCGCGCATCGCTTTTTGCTGTTGCGCCGGGCAAGCCAGGTGTTCTTTCTGGTACTGTTCCTGCTGGGGCCGTGGTTTGGCATCTGGATTGTTCAGGGCAGCCTGGCCGGATCATTGACGTTGGGCGTTCTACCGCTGACCGATCCGCTGATCCTGCTGCAAAGCATGGTGGCAGGCCACTGGCCCGAACTGACCGCACTGATCGGCGGGTTGATCGTGCTTGTCACTTACGCGCTGATCGGTGGCCGGGTCTATTGTTCCTGGGTTTGTCCGATCAACCCGGTGACTGATGCCGCCAGTTGGCTGCATCGGCGTTTGGACTTGCCGAAGGGCTGGCAGCCAAAGCGCAGCACCCGTCTGTGGGTTCTGGCGACAGTCCTGATCGTCTCGGGCCTGACCGGCGTGATTGCGTGGGAGATCGTGAATCCGATCACCATGCTGCACCGGGGCCTGATCTTCGGCATGGGATTTGTCTGGGCCATGATCGCCGCGATCTTTGTGTTTGACCTGCTGGTCGCACGCCATGGCTGGTGCGGTCATATCTGCCCGGTCGGGGCTTTCTACGGCCTGATCGGCACAAAAAGCCTGCTGCGCGTCAGCGCCAGCAACCGCGCTGCGTGTGATGATTGCATGGACTGCTATGCGGTCTGCCCGGAAAACCAGGTGATCTCGCCCGCGCTGAAGGGCAAGCCGGGATCCAGCCCACTGATCTTGTCGCCTGACTGCACCAATTGTGGCCGCTGCATTGATGTGTGCGCGGTTGATGTCTTCAAATTTACTCACCGGTTCGACGAGGCCCTCGTCGCGCCTGCCGATCCAGCCGCCGCGCCCAAGCCGCGCGCCGCCAGACCTATCTAAGGGAGTGCCATGATGAATAGACCAATCCTGACAGGCGGAATTGCCCTGATCCCCGTTTTGCTCCTGAGTGGGTTTGCTCTGGCGCAGTCCGCTCAGGTGAATTCGCTACGCGGAGCCGAAGTGGATGAACCAGTGGTCCTCGATCAAGTCCATCGGAATGTCGAAGGACGCATGCAGCGGAATTATCGCCAGCAGCCACCACTGATCCCGCATTCGATTGAACAATACCAGATCGACTTGCGCACCAATCAGTGCCTGTCCTGTCACGACTGGACCAAAGCGGGCGAGCGCAACGCACCGACCCTTTCGATGACCCACTACCTGGACCGCGAAGGCCGTGAACTGGACCGGATCGCGGGCACACGGTATTTCTGCAATCAGTGCCACGTGCCGCAGGCCGACACTCCGGCGCTGGTCGACAATGAATTCGAACCTTCTTCCGGCAACTGATCCAACGCATCTTTGAAAGGAGCACCGATATGGCAGACTCCCCCGAAAATCGCGGCTGGATTGGCCGCCTCTGGAACGCGATCTGGACCCCGGCTGTGATGTTCAGCTCGGGCTTTCTGATATTGGCCGGTTTTCTGGCCGGTATCTTGTTCTGGGGCGGTTTCCACTGGACGCTGGAACTGACCAATACCGAGGAATTCTGCACCTCGTGCCACACGATGGAAACCAATCTGGGTGAATACCGCGAGACAATCCACTACAACAACCACTCGGGCGTCCGCGCGATCTGTTCCGACTGCCACGTGCCGCACGAATGGAACCACAAGATCAAAGCCAAGATCATGGCGGTCAAGGACGTTTATCACGAGCTGGCCGGCACCATCAGCACACCCGAAAAATATGAAGACCATCGTCTGAGCATGGCTTCGGCGGTGTGGAAGAAAATGAAGGAATCCGACAGCCGCGAATGCCGCAACTGTCACAATTTCGAGTATATGGACTTCACCCTTCAGGAAACCCGCGCCGCGTCCGAGCATCAGCGCGCCATCGATTCCGGCATGACATGCATCGACTGCCACCAGGGCATCGCCCACAGTCTGCCGCCCAACTATCTGGAAACCTATCAGGACATCACTGCCGAACTGGACGAGGCGCCGCAGAACCTGCAGCAGCACGCCTCGGCAGGCAGTGACGAAATCCGGTCGTTTCTGGCCAAACGGGCAGACTGAGAGGAGCTCGACATATGCTTGAATTACTTGGAACCATCGGTGGCAACATCCTCAGCCTGCCCGGCATTCTGGGTTTGGCGCTTGGCATGATGACCCGCAAGCTGTGGCTGGGCGCGGTCATGGGCGGTGTGGTCGGCGTGCTGGAGACACTGGTTTTTGCCAAATGGCAGTTTGCCCATGTCGAAGTGTTGGAACTGATGATCGCCATCGCCGTCGGCGTTTGCGCGGGCGCGGTGGGCAGTGCCATCCGCATAAAGGGCGCAACCGCCTGATCCGAGCCAAGCGGCCCGGCGTCTGAATTTCTCAGAGCGCCGGGCTGAAGCGGTGTTTCTTGGCAGGCCTGTTGTGCAACTGTTGGAAAAGGAACGACAACTCATCAAGTTTAAGCATCAGGACCGAACAAAGCTCTCGATGCTGGCAATCATTCTTTCGAAATCTGGTTCTGACGAAAAAAGTAAGTGGTTGGGGCTATCCAGTTGCACGAATGAAGCATCCGGAATCTGGGAAGCCAGTATTTTCCCTTCCGAAAGCGGTGCCACTGCATCCCTGTCGCTGTGAAGAACCAAGGTCGGCAATGAAATCTCTGTTAGCAGGTTGCTCACGTCAATGTCGTCAAACAAAGCGCGAAACTGAGCAATATTCTCGGCTGGTCCGCAGAGCTTTTGGAAATCGTTGAACCACTGCATTTCTGCTTTTGTAGCGTCCGGCATAAACATCGTGGTCAGGATTTGCCGGATTGCGGGGTTTTCGTTTCCCCAGCTGTTGCGGATTAAATTGACAAGAGCTTCGCTTTCTTCAATCTCGGCTTCGTTGCCGCGATGTTTTCGCCCCCTTGAATACCCTCCACTTAGTACAAGATGCGAAATTCGTTTCGGATGCCTCAGCGCATATGCCAACGAAACAGATGCACCTTGCGACAAACCCAGGATCGCTACTTGTTCAAAATCGTAGGCATCGATCACGACTTCCATATCGTCGACCATGCGCTCAAAACTGATGTCGACATCCGCCCACTCGGACAGACCATTCCCCCGTTGGTCATAGCGAATGACCGTAAATTTATCCGAAAGGTGTCGAATGTAATCGCCGTAAGCAGGGTTTTGCCAGTCTTGTTCCAGGTGGGTCATCCAGCTTCCGGAAATCAACATCGGATACCCTTCGCCGGAAACAGTATGCGCGATGGAGGTCCCGTCCTTGGAACGACAATATTTCACCAAAGGCAATGGGTTGGGTTGCGCCTGGGAAAGAGCAGAGTGTGCAGCCTGATCTTCACCGTGTTGGACGGAAACTGGTCCAATCAGCCGAAATCCGCGCCGGCCTACAGTCTCAATATAACTTGGATTTTTTGCGTCATCCCCGAGCGATTTTCGGATCTCAAAAATGTACTCGCGCACAAGATCCGGGTTCACAAACAAGCCATGCCATACGGCTTGAAGTATTTCTTCGCGAGACAAAACCATACCGGCCCTGGAAATCATGTACTCCAGCACTTCGGTAGCTTTTGGCGATAGTGTCGATTGATCCTGTCCCGATGACAATTTGCCATCCTTGAGATTCAATACCCATCGCCGCATGTGCTCCTCCCACACTGCCTGCAAGATCAACGATACATCAACGATAAGTCAACGGCATCACCAAGTTCATGCGGATACCCTGTCCCGGAGAGCCAATCGGGAATTCGCGCTATGCCACAAGTATCAACGAACAAACTGGGTCAAACCGGAGCCTCTGGCAACAACAACGGTGTCAACGAAGTCGCGCCTTTGTTGCTGCGACTTGCAAACCAATTGGAGGAAGAGATTTGCCGCGCGCTGATGGAGGACAATGTCGCGCTGGCAGAACGATTGGTGGCCCCACAATGTGAGCTGAAGAAGCTTGCCCAAGGTCTTGGTTGATGAAGCTCACAGCCACTAGTGGAAAGTACAGAGAATGCTTGATTTTTTGCCCACCAAAGGATCAAGCCACCGCTTTTTAACACACAATAGGGACATAACCTTCAGCTCGGGCACCGAGCGTTCAGAACCGCAACAGTTCCAGCGCGTACCCCTCTGGTAGGGTTTCGACATCCGCAGGGATAATGGCCAACCCGTCCGCCTGCGCCAGCAACGCCACGCGCCCGCTGTAGGACGGTGCCATCAGGTGCAGGCGCGGCCTGCCGTCCGGAGCTGTGCCCCGGATCTGCACCGGGCGAAATTCCTGCCGCCCGGGATGACGCTGCAGCGGTTCCGCCAGCACCGCCTGTTCGGCGACAAGCGGGCTTGGATGCAAACCGGCGCGCCGTGCCATCATCGGCGACCCGATGATTTGCCAGGTAACGTAGGCGGAAACCGGATTGCCCGGCAACCCGATATAAAGCGCATCGCCGTGACGTCCGAACATGATCGGCTTGCCCGGTTTCATGGCCACTTTCATCACATCCGTCTGACCGCCGATTTTGGAAAACAGGCGCGGCATGTGATCCTCGTCGCCAACAGACACGCCGCCGGTTGTGACGATCAGATCGGATGTGTCGCATGCCTGCCGCAAGACCTGTTCCAGCAAAACCGGGTCATCCTCGACCGGGCCGATGTCCGTCAGGTCGATCCAGCGCTTGTCCAGCAGCGCCCGCAGCATATTACGGTTCGAGTTGTAAATCTGGCCGGGGCCAAGGTCTTCTCCGGGCTGGCGTAATTCGCTGCCGGTCGAGAAGATGGTGATCTTGAGCTTGCGGTATACCTTGACCTGGCCAAACCCGGCTGAGGCCAGCGCCGCGACCTCGCGCGCGCCGATCTCGCAGCCGTGACGCAGGATCAGTGCCCCCGCTTTCAGGTCCTCACCCGCGCGGCGGATATGCTGTTCGGCGGTCGGGCGACTTGAGAAGCGGATACCGCCTTTTGTTAGCTCGCAATCCTCCTGCATCAGAATGGCATCGAAGTCATTTGGCACCGGCGCACCGGTAAAGATACGCAAGGCGCTTCCTGCGGGTGCCTGATGCGCGCCGCTGTCCCCGGCGGCCACGCGCCCGGCGACGGGCAGATCAAAGACCGGCCCCGCGCCCAGATCGCGAGTGCGGATCGCGTAGCCATCCATGGCAGAGTTGTCGAAGGCGGGCATGTCAGTTTTGCTGAGGCAATCCTCGGCCAGAACCCGGCCAATCGCCTCAGTCAGCGGTACGGGCTTTGTTTCGACAATCGGATTGGCGGCGGCCAGCCCCCGTGTCAGGGCGTCAGCCACGGACACGTACAGGTGGGCGTGCCGGTCGCAGGCGCATCCATCAGCCATCTGTGTTTCTCCGGGTTCAGCCGAATGCAAGGACAACCCCGGCAAATCAGCGTCAACACTGTTCATGATCGGACGGGTCGCAACCCGGCCAACAAACCGCGCCCAATGGACACCGAGACCCGAGCGCTGTCCTTGACATAGGTCACAGTTCGTCGCCACTTGCCTGAACACGTCCCCCATGCCCATGCTGTGATTGTCGGTCTGCGGCAGAATCTCGGCCGGCCCACGCAGCCTATTGGCTAAATTGCGTAGTCCCCGCAAATCATCAGCAGGTGATCACCGGGTGAGACCAAAGGGTTTCGACGCGTGACGCAAACGACTCCGTTCTGCTGAGTCGTCAATGACGCAGGTGGGTGCCCGATGTTGTGTATGTCATACAAGGTCGCAACGACCTGTCCTTTGCCGACCTCGCCACCAAGCTGCACGTGAAGGTCAATCAACCCCTCAAAATTGCTGGTGACATGCGAGCAGTCTGCACCCACATCAACAAAACGGGTCATGGCAGCATCCGCGGGTTCCGTCATGACCTCATCGGCTGCGAAAAGCCCTAGGTTAGACAGAACACGGCAGCAGCCCGACCAGCCAATCTGGAAAGAGCGGGTGGTCATCGTGCCCATCCCCCCAAGCTCGCAGGAAAGGAATTTTTTGCCCTGACGATAGGCTTCCGAGTCGAAATCTGCACCCTCGTCGGACGTTCGGCTTACCATTGTAAAATCGGCACCAAATTGGCGCGCAAGATCAATATTGTCTGCATTCAGCGCCGCATCATTCCCCAGGCAAACGAACGCGCAGTCAATGTAGCGCGTCGCAGTTCCCCCTGAGTGAAAATCCAGAATGATGTCGGATTGCGGGATCAACTCCTGTGACACGAACCGGGCAATAGCAGCCGTCGGTCCGGGAGCATGTGTCCCGGGGAACGCCCGGTTCATATTTCCCTGATCCAGTGGCGACACACGGGTACGCGCACGCACGGCAGGCGCATTCAATGCCGGCAGCACAATGATGCGCCCGTTCAGCTGCTCCGGCTCGAGCTCTCTCAGCATCCGGTGAAGGATAAGCTGCCCTTCGTACTCGTCCCCGTGGTTGCCCGCCGTAAGTAGCACCGTAGGTCCGGCCCCACCGCACAACACGCCAATGGGAACGCGAATGGTGCTGAAAGCAAGCGCATTGTTGGACAGGGTCACGTCGATGAAACCGGTCCGCTTGCCCGGACTTACAAGATCAAGCGAGCATCGGACCGGGCAATTCTGAACCATCGAGGCACCTTCTGAAAATGTCACGTTTGTCAGCGGCTTCAAATTCGACCACCGCGCGCATGCTCTCATCTTTATGGTTGAGATCAAAGCCTTCGTTGATCTGATCTTGCATTGGCCATCAGTGATCATCGGATCGCTTTTTGGGCCAATCAACAATTCGGGGGGCGCCCCCCTGACCAGAAGCTCCCCGCGGTGCCGCTCTTCGCCAATTCCGATCTGTGGCCAGCTCGAACGGCCGGGTTGGTGTCCACCTATGTTGCTTAAGGCCTATAGGTGAAAGCCGTCGGTCATGTCGCCGCTTCTTGTGTTCATACCTGAACTGGATCTGTTTTCTTCAGACGCCAAGTTGGGTAGCCTGCATCACAATGCAGTTTTCTAAACTTCGCCAAGCGGTATATATGCGTCGACCCCCCCTCCCCTCCCTCCGGGCCTTGCAAACATTCGAGGTGTTTGGGCGTACCAATTCCGTCGCCGATACCGCGCGGGAGCTGAACGTCACACCCGGTGCGGTCAGTCAGCAGCTCAAGGTGCTGGAAGAACAAACCGGTCGCGCGCGCCCCTGCTCTGCACAGACTGGGGGCCCGGCTTCGAAGACGTCCCGGACTGGGAAGACTGGTTTGCAGCGAACGATATCGACGCCTCACCACGACGGAAGGATGCCGTCTTTTCGCTGTCCAGCCTAGCTTTGGATGCCGCCATTCAGGGACGTGGTGTGGCGCTGGCGCAAACGTCTTTTGTTCAACGGGACTTGCAGATGGGCTATCTGTGTCGCCTGTCCGAACAGGAAATACCATTGCCCAGACCCTATCTGGTCTGCTGGGGTGAAGGCGCGCTGGATGAACGAACGGCACGCAGCTTTCTGGACTAGATTCTGCAGGCAGGACGGGACGTCTCAAGATCGCTCGGAAACTCCTCAAGAGATCGGTAAAATGATTTAGTTTTCCTGAACAACAAGGCAGGCAGCAATACTATACAAGCCCGCATTCCCCGCACATAAGTTCCTAAAGCTCGAACAAACTATTCTGCGGGAGGTGAACCGTGTTTCTGAAAAATGCCTGGTACGTTGTGGCCTGGAGTTCCGAGATCACTCATGAGCTGCGGCAAATCCGGGTTCTGGGCAAGAAAATCTGTGTCTATCGGACCCGGGCCGGTGAAGTTGTCGCGCTGGAGGACGCCTGCCCGCACCGAAAACTGCCGCTGTCAAAAGGCCGCATGAAAGGCGACGATGTGGAATGCGGCTATCACGGGCTGACGTTCGACTGCGTCGGTCAGTGTGTCTCGGCCCCCGGCAAAGGGCGCATCCCATCCTCGGCTAAGGTGCATTCCTATCCCGTGCACGAAAAATACGAACTGGTCTGGATCTGGATGGGCAATCCGGCCATGGCCGAGCCTTCCGAGATCTTCGAGATCGAGCATTACGACGACCCCGACTGGGGCATAAACCGTGGTGCGGCGATGGAGATCAGGTGCAACTATCTGTACATGACCGACAACCTGCTGGATCCAACCCATGTCGCGTGGGTGCACCAAAGCTCTTTCGCGCAGGATGCCACGAAGGACACGCCGCTGTCGGTTACAAAAAAGGACAACGGCATCGTCGTGCATCGGTGGATGATGGATGTGGAACCTGCCCCGTTTTACAAGAAGGTGGTCGAGTTCGAAGGCAATTGCGACCGGCTTCAGCACTATGAAGTGCACTATCCCAGCCATGCGCTGATTAAGGCCGTCTTCACCCCTGCTGGTACTGGGGGGCCGGACGGACCGCTGCATGCGCGGACCTTCATCATGGACAGCTACAACTTCATGACGCCGACCTCGGAAACCGAGACCCGGTATTACTGGTTTCAGCTGCGCAACATCCGCCCGGACGACGCCGAGCTTTCCAGGATGATGAGTGAGGATGTCCGCTACGCATTCGAAGAAGACCTGGCCGTTCTCGAAGAGGTTCAGATCGGCATGGACGAAAAGGAAAGCCCCCATATCGACCTGAGCATCGACGGAGGCCAGCTGCGGTTCCGCCGCCAACTGGAAGCAATGATCGCCGAAGAGGCGATGGTCGATGCCAAGATGGAGGGCTGAGGCGGCCGGGAATGTCCGTTAGTATCGGGTCGCCCAAGATAAGGGAGCACGCGATCACCACTGCGTTCGAACCTGAATTCAGGTGCCGCAAGGCCTAGGCCTTGCGGGCTTCCGTGGCAATCGCAATCTTCAGTACAGATGCGGAGGGGCAACCCCTCCGCCACTTACATTTACCCCAGGATGCCGGGCAAGCGCAGGCCATGTTCGCGGGCGCAGTCTTTTGCGATGTCATAGCCGGCGTCCGCGTGCCGCCAGACTCCCGAGGCCGGGTCGTTCCACAGGACGCGCTCAAGCCGTTTGGCGGCCGCATCCGTGCCGTCGGCGCAAATCACGACGCCTGCGTGCTGGCTGAACCCCATTCCGACCCCGCCACCGTGGTGCAGCGACACCCATGTGGCGCCCGAGGCAGTATTGACCAGCGCGTTCAGCAGCGGCCAGTCACTGACGGCGTCCGAGCCATCCAGCATTGCCTCTGTCTCGCGGTTGGGTGATGCGACCGAACCGCTGTCCAGATGGTCGCGACCAATGACGACAGGTGCTTTCAACTCGCCGTTCCTGACCATTTCGTTGAACGCCAGCCCGGCGCGGTGACGGTCGCCCAGCCCGATCCAACAGATGCGCGCGGGCAGGCCCTGGAAGGCGATACGCTCCTGCGCCATGTCGAGCCAATTGTGCAGATGGGTGTTCTCGGGGAACAGTTCCTTCATCTTGGCGTCGGTCTTGTAGATATCCTCGGGGTCGCCCGACAGCGCACACCAGCGGAACGGGCCAATACCACGGCAGAACAGCGGACGGATATAGGCCGGGACAAATCCGGGGAAGGCAAAGGCGTTTTCCAAACCCTCATCCTGTGCCACCTGCCGAATGTTGTTGCCATAATCCAATGTCGGAACGCCTGCGTTCCAGAAATCGACCATGGCGGCCACATGTTGTTTCATCGAGGCCCGTGCCGCTTTTTCGACCGCCTTGGGATCGGTTTCGCGCTTGTCTTTCCACTGTGCCATGGTCCAGCCCAGGGGCAGATAACCGTTGACCGGGTCATGTGCCGAAGTCTGGTCGGTGACGATATCGGGACGCATGCCGCCGGCCTGCATCCGGGCATAGATTTCGGGGAATATTTCGGCGGCATTGCCGAGGAGGCCGACGGATTTCGCCTCTCCCGCTTTGGTCCAGCGGTCGATCATCTCAAGCGCCTCGTCCAGCGTCTCGGCCTTTTCGTCCAGGTATTTGGTGCGTAGGCGGAAATCGATGCTGTCGGGATTGCACTCGACCGCTAGACAGCAGGCCCCGGCAAAGACGGCGGCCAGAGGCTGTGCGCCACCCATGCCGCCCAAACCGCCAGTCAGGATCCATTTTCCTTTCAGATCGCCGCCATAATGCTGACGTCCGGCCTCGGCAAAGGTTTCGTAAGTGCCCTGAACAATGCCCTGCGTGCCAATATAAATCCACGAGCCGGCGGTCATCTGGCCGTACATCATCAGGCCCTTCTTATCGAGCTCGTTGAAGTGATCCCAGTTGGCCCAGTGCGGCACGAGGTTCGAGTTGGCGATCAGCACACGTGGAGCATCGGCATGGGTGCGCACGATGGCCACCGGCTTGCCGGACTGCACCACCAGCGTTTCATCCTCTTCCAGATCCTTGAGGCTGGCGACGATGGTGTCAAAATCTTTCCACGTCCGCGCGGCGCGCCCGATGCCGCCATAGACCACCAGTTCATGCGGGTTTTCAGCAACGTCCGGGTGCAGGTTGTTCATCATCATCCGCAGGGGGGCTTCGGTCATCCAGCTTTTGGCGTTCAACTCAGGGCCGGTTGGCGGAAAGATGTCGCGGGTGTTCTTGCGTGGGTCGGTCATGGGGCAAGCTCCAGTGCAGTGTCTTGGATGGCGTCCAGAATGTCGGAAAGCCAGCGGCGCAGGCGGGTGGCCTTGCGGTCGTCATAGGACCAGGGCGGGCTTTCTGTGGTCAGGTAGGTGGATTGGGCCAGTTCCATCTGAATGGCGTGCAGACCCTCAGCCGGGCGGCCATAGTGCCGGGTTGTCCACCCGCCCTTGAACCGCCCGTTCAATACGGTGCTGTAGGGGGACGAGGCGGCAAATTCATGGGCAATGGCCTCGATCTGGGGCGCGCAGGTTGTCCCGCCATTGGTACCCAGATTCATGTCCGGCAGGACACCGTCAAACAGGAATGGAATGTGGCTGCGGATCGAATGACAGTCATACAGAACCGCAATTCCATGGATCGCCTTCACCCGCGCCAGTTCGGCCTCGAGCGCTGCGTGATACGGTGCATGGAACGTCTCGCGGCGCTCGGTGATCTCTGCCTCGGAAGGTGGCTGGTCCCAGATGTCATGCCCGTCGAAATCCGTCAGCGGCACCAGCGTCGTGGTGTTCTGCCCGGGATAGAGAGACACGCCCGACGGATCACGGTTGGCATCAATCACATAACGGTGGAATGTGGCCCGCACCGTGGTGGCCCCCGGAAGAAGCCCGTCGTAAAGCCGGTCAATATGCCAGTCCGTATCGGCCAGTTCCCGGCCGCGGTCGTTCAGCCTGGCCTTGATGTCAGGCGGAACGTAGGTGCCCGTATGGGGCAGCCCAAGCACAAGGGGGCTGTCGCCCCGAATGTTTTCCATCGGATGGGTCATGCGC
The DNA here is from genome assembly GCF_056536005.1 of Ruegeria sp. AN11. Classification (NCBI taxonomy): domain Bacteria; kingdom Pseudomonadati; phylum Pseudomonadota; class Alphaproteobacteria; order Rhodobacterales; family Roseobacteraceae; genus Ruegeria; species Ruegeria sp. AN11. Next base: position 898,857 of record NZ_JBQFJD010000002.1, read on the forward strand.
CAAGCCCGGGCATTTCTATCTCTGTGCCATTGGCAATCTCACCACTGGCAATCAGAACCGAGGCGGCTTCGATATCCGGGGCGGTATAGCGGTCATCGCCAAGGGGAGGAACCACCGCGCGCAGACGCGCCATCACGCCCTGCAGGGTTTCACTGGTGGGCAGCGGCGCGCGGAACTCGATCCCTTGCGTGGCGCAAAGCAGTTCGACCCCCAGAATGCGTTCCAGATTGGTCACCATCTGCCCCAGACGTCGTGCACCATGAGCGGCCATGGACACGTGATCCTCCTGATTGGCCGAGGTCGGGGTAGAGTCGGTCACGCAGGGGTTGGCCAGATGCTTGTTCTCGCTCATCAGGGCGGCGGTGGTGACCTCGGCAATCATAAGCCCCGAGTTCAGCCCAGGATTGGGGGTCAGGAAGGGCGGCAGGTCAAAGCTGAGCACCGGATCGACGATCAGGGCGATACGGCGCTGCGCAATGGCCCCGATTTCCGCAATCGCCAGCGCGATCATATCGGCGGCAAACCCCACGGGTTCAGCATGGAAATTGCCACCCGAGACGATGAGCCCCGCGTCGGCCAGCACCAGCGGGTTGTCGGTCGCGGCATTGGCCTCGATCTCGAGCGTCGTGGCGGCCTGTCGCAGGACGTCCATCGCGGCACCCACGACCTGCGGCTGGCAGCGGATGCAATAAGGGTCCTGCACCCGCGTGTCGCCCTCGCGATGACTGTCGCGGATCACCGATCCGGCCAGCAATGCGCGCATGGTGGCTCCGGCCTCAATCTGGCCGCGATGGCCCCGCAATGTGTGAATCTCGGGCTGCAATGGCGCGGTTGACCCCATAATCGCGTCGGTGGTCAGCGCCGATGTCACCAGCGCGCTTTGAGCGGCCTGCCACGCACCAAAAAGACCGGCCAAAGCAAACGCGGTCGAAAACTGGGTTCCGTTGATCAGGGCCAGACCTTCTTTGGGGCCAAGTTCGACCGGGGTCAGACCGGCTGCGGCCAGTGCTTGGTCGCCCGGCATCACGGTGCCGCCAAACTCGGCCTCGCCTGCGCCCATCATCACCGCTGCCATATGCGACAAGGGCGCAAGATCACCTGACGCGCCCACGGACCCCTGCGCTGGGATCACCGGTGTCACGCCCTTGTCCAGCATCGCCTCAATCAGGTCGATCAGTTCCAGCCGCACACCGGATGCACCGCGCCCGAGGCTGAGCAGTTTCAGCGCCATCATCAGCCGCGCATGGGCGCGCGGAATGGCCGGCCCCACCCCACAGCAATGGGACAGGATCAGGTTGCGCTGCAGGGTCGCCGTATCTTCGGCCGCGATCTTGACGCTGGCCAGTTTTCCAAACCCGGTATTGACCCCGTAAACCGCCGCTTCGCCCGCTGCCGCATCGGCAATGCGCGCATGGGCAGCTTCGATACCGGGGCGGCAGGTCGGGTCCAGCCGAACCGCGCATTCTTCCCGGTATGCCTGTTCCAGTTGCGCCAGAGACACAGAGCCGGGGGTGAGTGTCAGGGTGGTCAATTGAGTTCTCCGAGTATGCGGGAATGAAGCGGGTTGAAGCCGATGCGATAGGCCAGTTCAGCCGGGTGCGTTGCATTCCAGACGGCAAGATCGGCGCGCAAACCGGGGGCGATACGGCCGCAATCGTCCAGGCGCAGTGCGCGGGCCGCATGGGTGGTGACACCCTGCAGCGCCTCTTCGGGCGTCATCCGGAACAGGGTGCAACCCATGTTCATCGCCAGCAAAAGCGAGGTCATTGGCGCAGAACCCGGATTGCAATCAGTGGCCAGCGCCATCGGTACCTTGTGCTTGCGCAGCAGGTCGATTGGCGGGGCTTGTGTTTCGCGCAGGGTGTAGAAGGCCCCGGGCAAGATGACGCCGACCGTGCCGGCAGCCGCCATGGCCTGAACGCCGTCCTCGTCCAGATATTCAATGTGATCGGCTGAGATCGCCCCGTAGGATGCGGCAAGTTTCGTGCCGCCCAGATTGGACAACTGTTCGGTATGGCATTTGATCGGCAGTCCCAATTCTGTGGCCGCATCGAACAATGGCACCAGTTGCTTGGGCAGGAACGCAATCCCTTCGCAGAAGGCATCCACCGCGTCCACCAACCCTTCCGCATGGGCGGCACGCAGGGTCGGAATGCAGATTTCGGTGATATACGCTTCGGGGCGGTCCTGATATTCAACCGGAACTGCATGGGCGCCCAGAAAGCTGGTCACGACCCGGGCAGGGCGATGTCGTGGCAGCGCCCTTGCCGCGCGCAGCATGTTCAATTCGGTTTCTTTATCCAGCCCGTAGCCGGATTTGACCTCGATCACCGAAACACCTTCGGCCAGCATCGCATCCACTCGTGGCAGCGCCTGCGTGACCAGATCCTCCAAACTGGCAGAGCGCGTCGCCTTTACGGTCGAGATGATGCCACCGCCTGCACGCGCCACTTCTTCATAGCTGGCGCCGTTCAGCCGCATCTCGAACTCGACCGCGCGGTGGCCGCCAAAGACCACATGCGTATGACAGTCAATAAATGCAGGTGTCACCAGTCGACCCTCGAACGAGGTCCGGGGCAGCACTGCAAATTCAGCGGGCAGTTCGGTCTGCGGACCGACCCAGGCGATACGGCCATCCACAGCCGCAATCGCGGCATCCTCGATCAGACCATAGGCATTGGCAGCTTCCAACATCGTCGCTGCGTGCAGATCGGTGAACAGATGATCGCGGGCCTGCATTCGAATACCCCTCCCCTGCAATTCTCTCTTTTCTGGTACAGGTCTTTATGTCATATGTCTATCCATAAAGCGGAGACACACATGACAGCCATATTCGCAAATCGCGCCCTGCTGCCCACTGGCTGGGCAGAGAACCTGCGGCTTGAGGTCGAAAGCGGGCGGATTGCGCGCCTGACCCCGGATTCCGCGGCGTGTGATGAAGATACCCGCGTCGACATTCTGCTGCCTGCCTTGTCGAACCTGCACAGTCACGCCTTCCAGCGCGCCATGGCCGGGATGACCGAGTATCGTCTGGCCGGTCGCGACAGTTTCTGGACCTGGCGCGATTTGATGTATCGCTTTACCGGCCACCTCAGCCCCGAACAGGTTCAGGCCATCGCGGCGTTGGTTTATCTTGAGATGCAGGAGGCCGGATATGCCGCGGTCGGCGAATTCCACTATCTGCATCACCAGCCGGACGGGACGCCTTATGACCGCCTTGCCGAGCTGTCGGACCGGATCATGGCCGCTGCCGCCGAGACCGGGATTGGACTGACGCATCTGCCGGTGCTCTATTCCTATGCGGGCGTCGGGGAAAAGCCGCTGGAGAGTGGCCAGCGCCGCTTTGGCAACGATGTGGACCGTTTCTGCAAATTGGTGGAGCAAGCCCGTGGCGCGCTTGGTGATCTGCCAGATGACTGCCGGGTCGGCATCGCACCGCATTCCCTGCGTGCCACCTCGCCAGCAGATTTGGCGCAGGTTATCGCCGCGCAGGGCGCTGGCCCGATCCACATTCACATCGCCGAACAACCGAAGGAGGTGGCTGAAGTGCAGGCGGGTCTGGGTGCGCGCCCGGTTGAATGGCTGCTGGACAATGCGCCGGTCGATGCCAACTGGTGCCTGATCCACGCCACGCATATGACTGAGGCCGAGACCTGCGCCATGGCTGGCAGCGGTGCCGTTGCGGGCCTCTGCCCCGTGACCGAGGCCAATCTGGGCGATGGTCCCTTTAACGGCCCTACTTACCTAATTGCAAACGGCGCCTTTGGCGTGGGTTCGGATTCCAACGTGTTGATATCCCTGACTGAAGAGTTGCGCACACTGGAGTATTCCCAGCGTCTGCGCGATCTGTCGCGCAATGTGATGGTCGTAGGTGAGGGCTCGGTCGGGCGGACGCTTTATTGCGGCGCGGCAGAGGGTGGCGCGCAGGCGCTTGGCCGCGATGCGGGGCAGATTGCCGAGGGCAAGCTCGCCGACCTCGTGGCTGTGGACGGCCAAAACCCAGCCTTGTGTGCCTTGCGCCCGGACCAGCTTCTGGACGGGCTAGTATTTGCCGCAAAGGACCATGTGGTGACAGATCTGTGGTCTGCCGGCCGCCATCGCGTGCAAAATGGCCGCCACGTGGCACGGGACCAGATCATCTCCGGCTACCGGGCCGCCATGGCCGGGCTTTTGTCTGGTCTCTAGGCCCGAACCTGTGCAAATCGGACAGACAGGACTATGGCATCAGGGGCCGGAGTGACGGTTAAGGCGTCTTCCGGCCATTCCGCCTCTCCCGCGATCAACTGAGCACCAACTGATGTGACAGCCAGACCCTTCGCAACAAAGACGAAGCTAAACGGTGCCACATCGAAATGTTGTGCACCGATATGAACATCCACGCTGGCCGTGATAGCCTGCGGATCGTAAATCACATTGAATGCCCGGCACGGCCCGCCCAGCAGCCGCGCATTCAGCGGCAACGCCCCATCGAAATACAGCGGCTTGAACGGCCGGGCCTTATAAATGTCGGTCGAGCCTTGCAAATTCAGCCCGGCCCCGTCGATGATCGTGTGCACCCGCGCCAGACCCGGAAAGCGCGAGAATGGCCCGTCACGGCCGATCTCGGCAACGCTTATGCGCCAGTCGAGTTGATTTTTGATCCGCTGGACGGCCAGTTCACGGGTCACGCCACCGCCATTGGCCCAGGGGGCGGCTGCCGTCTCCTCAAGCCTGATACGCATGCGGGTCAATTTCTTTGCATGTTGTCATTAATCTGGACATAATATGAATATGGGCAAAATGATATAGTGAGCAGAACTTGACCGAGCAGAAAAACATAGGCTTTCAGGCGATCCGCGATGAAGTGCTGAACCGCATCCAGACGCGTGTCTGGCCGCAGGGCAGCCTGCTGCCGACCGAGCTGGAACTGGCGGCTGAGTTCGGCTGCGCCCGGGCAACGGTCAACCGGGCCCTGCGCGAACTGGCAGATCAGGGGATCGTCACCCGTAAACGCAAGGGCGGCACCCGCGTGGTCACCATGCCGGTCAAACAGGCAAAACTGCCCATTACCGTGGTTCGTCAGACCATCGAAGAGATGAATGCCGAATACCGTTATGCGCTTGTCAGCCGAACTGTCATTGCCTGCCCGGCCTGGCTGCAGGCCAAGTTGGGCCTGCCCGAGGCGGCGCAGGTCCTTCATCTGTCCTGTATGCACCACGCCGACAACCGCCCTTTCCAGTTCGAAGAGCGTTGGATCAATATCGACGCCGTGCCCCATGTTGCGAACGAAGATTTCCTGACAGTTGGTCCCAACGAATGGCTGCTGGCTGAAGTACCCTTTTCAAATGCGGAAATCGCCTTTTCGGCCGTTCCCGCCACAGGCCCGTTGCAGGACTTTTTGTCCGTCCCGTCCGGAACACCGCTGTTTCAGCTGGAACGCACGACATGGTTTCAGAACAAACCCGTCACGTTCGTGCGCATGACATTCCACCAAGGCTATCAGATGCGCACAACCTATTGACTGTGGTCGCCCTCAGGCATTGTCCGGCAGTCGAAGAATACGGGTATATCCCAGTTGAAACCTGTTCAGCTTGAGACCAGCCTTCTAATGCCGACGCCTCAGGTTTCCGCAACAGCGCGCACAGGTGCATTTCCCGTCGCTGAATTATTTCAAGCGCGAAACAGAACAACCTACCTGAGCAGGAATTCTCTGGCGCAAATGCGCAGCAGCCAGTTGCGGAACTGGGTGACCGCACGCGACCCGTCGGCGCGGTACGAGGTCAGCAGGTAGTAGGCATTGCCGGTCGGAAGGCTCAAATCAAGGGGCGCAACCAGTTGGCCCTTACGCCGGCTTTCCTCACCAAAAGGGCGGCGGTCCATGGCCCAGCCCAGCCCGCTTTTGGCGGCCTGCAGTGCGTTCGAGCGATTGTCCATCTCGGCGACCGGTTTCCACGAAATCTCGCTCAGACCGGCTGCCGAAAACCAACGGCTCCACTCATTCGCGTGGTGGTTGCTGCTGATCAGAGGCTCGGACTGCATCTCTTCGGGCAAGGGAATGCTGCCTCTGGCTTCCAGATATTCGGGGGCGCAAACCGGCTGGATGATCTCATCGAACAGCTTGACGCAGCGGGCCTCCTGCGGGGGTTTGTCGGCAAAGACGATCGCCATGTCGATGTCGCTCCCTGCAAGGGTGATTTCCTCTGGCATGGTGATGATTTTGACGTTCACGTTCGGCGCTGCCTCGCGCAGGTTGGGCAGGTTCGGTATCAGCCACATATTGGCCAGTGACTGGTACATATGGACTGACACGGTCTGCTCGCTCTTGTCGCCGGTATATTCGGCGAAAGCGGCATCAAGCGTGTCCAGGGCTTGGCGCACTGGGCCGAACAGCGCTTTCCCTTCGTCTGTCAGTTCCACGCTCTGAGGCGCTCCGCGCTTCAATAGGGTCGTGCCGACAAAGGTTTCGAGTGACCGGATCTGATGGCTCACGCCCGAGGCCGTGATATTGAGCTCGCGCGCGGCCTCGATGTTGCGCCCCAGCCGTACGACGGCTTCGAACGCGCGAATGGCGGCAAATGGCGGTATCTTGCGTGACATCTGAACATCCGGTTAAGGGCCAACGTGCGGACCCTAGAACAAATGATACGCTGCTCCCAGCCCTGTCCCCTTATACGGGAGCCGTGCACAGATCGAACAGATGCCGCAGGTCTTGTGCTGCCAGTTGATCGAACTGCGCGGACAGGTCTCGGATTTCTTCGGCTCGGGTTTCACCCAAAACCGGAACGGCGAGCATGCGGAACTTTTGGGTGATCTGGTCGTCGCTGAGTGCCATGTCCGCGTCACCGCGCGGTGTGCGGGGCTCATCCACGATCCGCTGACCGTTCCTGAGGATGATTGTCACCTGCGCCCAGCGTTTGTCGGTACTTATGCGGGTCATTTCCGGATCGTCTATCAGCTTGATGGTGCGGCTTACGCGCAGGATGTCGGGGTCGCGTAGGGCTTCGGCGCTCAGTTCGTCGACGCCCACCTGACCGCGTACGAGCATCGCGGCGACGGGAAAGGCGATTGCATAGGCGAACTCATCCTGAGTTTGCGGTTCGTGACCGGCCAGCCGTGTTGCATAGTGGAAGGTGCGGATTTCGACGCTGTTCACCTGTTCGTGGGTGAAGCCGTGTTTCTGCATCATGTCGTGTACGGAATCGAGCGAGGGATGGGCCCAGCGGCAGCAGGGATAGGCCTTGTAATGCGTGTGGTCGACCAGCCGCCAGCCGGTGCCCAGATCGGCCCAGAATTCCGCGCCGTCTTCGCCCTCGCAGGTCAGCGCCGGGGCACCGGTGAACCCTTCCATTGCAAGATAAGCCGCCGTCACCCCCGAGGGCGCGCCCCAACCGACGCCATCGCGAACCATGGTGGGATGGTCGATGCAGCGCATCATCTGGCTGCGGGGGCCATGGTATTCCCCGATCCCCGCGGCCTGCCGGATCTGTTCCGCTTTACCACCCAGCAGTTTGGCTCCAGCGGCGGCGACCCCTACGGCGGTCCACGCCCCCGAGGTGTGATAATCAGCGCAGGTTGCGTGTTGCACCAACCCGGCACGGTAGGAGACTTCGTATGCGGTGGCGAGGATTTCGGCAAAGCGCCTGCCGTCGATCTGATTGCCGCTGGCCTGTGCCATTGCGATCAACGCCGGGAACACGGCTGAACCCGCATGACCTTTGCAAGGGGTGGTGCCGTCATGGGCGTCGATGCTGTCCACTGTGAATGCGCCGGCCATGGCGGCCCCGACAGGGCTGACCGAGCGGCCATCCATCAGCATCTTCGCCGAACCAGATGTGCCCGCCCCGAATATCATCGGTGCAACGCGGCGTGCGATGCCCGACATTTCGGTGGTCACGCCGACGGCCGCCACGCCGATCGTGTCGACAAAGGACCGGCGCAGCGTCCACAGGACGGTTTCGGGCAGATCATCATGGCGCAGATTGGCGGCGAACTGGTCGAATCTGTGTCCCATCAGCTCAGCACGTCCACGGCGGATTTCATGCGCTTCAAACCTTCCGATATGTTGTTTTCAGACGTTGCGATTGACATGCGATAGAACGGATCACATGAAAATCCGGGCCCGGGGACCACGACGACCCCATGTTCCAGAAAATAGGCCGCCAGTTCGGTCGAGCTGGTCAGTATCTTACCCTCGGGCGTCCGGCGTCCAAACAATCCGCCGCATTCGGGCATCAAATAGAACGCGCCGCCGGGGCTCTGTGTTTGCAGCCCTTCGATTTCGGCCAGCCCGGTCAAAGCCTGATCGCGGCGTTTCTGGTAGATGGCGCACCAGTCCTTCAGGAATTCCTGCGGCCCGGTCAGAGCCGCCACCGTCGCCGCCTGACTGATCGAGCACGGACCGCCATTGGTCTGGCTGAACAGGCTGCGAATGCCGTTGGTCCACCATTCGGGCCCACCGGCAAACCCGATGCGCCAGCCCGTCATGGCGTAGGATTTCGACACGCCGTTCACTGTCAGTATCCGCTGCTGCAGGTCCGGCGCGACAGCAGCCAGTGTCGCGAACTCCGCGCCATCGAAAATGATGTGTTCGTACAGATCGTCCGAGATCACATTGACCTGCGGATGGCGTCTGAGGACCACGGCCAGCGCCTCCAGCTCGGTGGCCGAATACACGGCTCCGGTCGGATTGGAGGGTGAGCAGATCATCATCAGCCGCGTCCGGGGTGTGATTGCCGTTTCAAATACTTCGGGCGTCAGTTTGAAGCAGCTGTCTGCAGTGTCGACCAAAACCGGCGTTCCGCCCACGGCCTGCACCATACCCAAGTGCGAGGCCCAGAGTGGTACAGGCAGGACCATCTCGTCCCCTGGGTTCAGGACTGCCTGAATGGCGGTTGCCAGCAATGGCTTCGCGCCTGAACAGACGATGATTTCTTGTGCAGAGAAGGTCAGGTTGTTGTCGCGGCGGAACTTTTCGATCACGGCCGCCTTGACGGCTCCGTTTCCGTCGGTCGGAGTGTACCGTGTGTCGCCCGCCCGAATGGCGGCAATCCCGGCCTCGCAAACATGGGCGGGTGTGTCGAAATCCGGCTCGCCCACGGAAAAGTCGATCAGATCGGCCCCGGCCTGCCGCATTTCGAAGGCTTTGTTGAAGACACCGATGATCGGTGATGCGGGCAGCGCGTCGACCAGTCGGGACAGCATCATGATGCCTCCGCCAGATCGGTCAGGGTCAGATTGGGGCCAAGACTGTCGGGGCCAACAAGAATATGGATGACGGCGGCTTTTCCGGATGCCATTGCGCGTTCCAGCGCGGGTGCGAAATCGGCGGTCGTCTCCACCCGCTCGCCATGTGCGCCATAGCCTTGCGCGACGACCGCGAAATCGGGGTTTGTCAGTGAGGTGCCCGAAATACGTCCGGGGTGCTTTCGCTCCTGATTGGTGCGAATGGTGCCGTACATGCTGTTGTCAACGATGATGAAAATAGGATCGAACCCATATTGAATTGCCGTCGCTACCTCTTGCCCGTTCATCAGGAAATCTCCATCCCCGGCGACGTAGACGGCCGGTGCATAGGGGCGCGCCACCTTGGCGGCGACCGCCGCCGGAACGCCCATGCCCATCGCGCCGGAAATCGGGGCCAGAGCGCCCAGAAACTGACGATAGTCGAAATGGATGTTGGGCCAGTCGGCCGCGTTGCCCGCACCGGTGGTCATCGTGGTTTCCCGTGGCAAAGCGGTGTTCAGCACGCGCATCACTTCGGCCATGTTGACCGGGCCGTGTTGGACAGGCAGGGTGCGCATAGCCTGGTAATCGGCACGCGCACTGGCAGGCGAGTGGCGTTTTGCGACCGGCAGCAAGGCCAGGGATTTTGCAGCTTCGTTCGGGTCGGCCAGAATGGGCAGGTCGGCCTGATAGAGCCGCTCCAGATCCTCGGGGCCCGGCAGGATGTGGACAAGCTTGCAATCCGGCTGGGGCGATTGGATGAGGCTGAATTTCAGTGTGGTCCCGTCATTCAGGCGCGCGCCCAGTGCGATCACCAGATCAGCAGATGTCGCGTATTCATTTGGCATCGGATTGCCGCCAAAACCCAGATTTCCGATAAAATTGGGATGGTCATGCGGAAACAGACCCTGGCGGCGGAACCCTACGGCAACCGGAAGCCCGTGGTCTTCGACAAAGCGGATCGCGGCGGCATGCCCCTTTTCGGTCCAGCAGGTGCCGCCCAACAGCAGCAGCGGGCGCTCGGCTTCGGCCAGAAGCGCGGACACCTGTTCCAGATCGGCAGGTGTGGGTGCGGGAGGGGTCAGTTTGACCTGCGGCAGATCGGCGGCGTCGGTCAGTTCGGCCAGCATATCCTCGGGCAGGGCCAGCGCCACCGGGCCGGGCCGTCCCGAAAGCGCGGTGCGAAAGGCGCGGTTCACATATTCCGGGATGCGGGCGGGATCGTCGATTTCGGCTACCCATTTCACCATATGGCCCAGAAACCGACGGTAATCGACCTCCTGAAACGCCTCCTTGTCGCGATGAGTGCGCGGGATCTGACCGATCAGCAGGATCAGCGGGGTCGAGCCCTGTTGCGCAGTATGAACCCCGATGGAGGCATTGGTCACCCCGGGGCCCCGTGTCACGAAACAGACCCCGGGCTTGCCTGTGGCGTCCGAATACGCCGCCGCCATGAAGGCCGCGCCGCCCTCTTGCCGTGTCGTGTAGTACTTTAGTGTGTTCGAGCAATCATGCAGCGCATCCAGGGCCGCAAGGTAACTTTCACCGGGGACACCGAAAATGGCCTCAACACCGTTGACCCGCAGCATGTCGATCAAAACCTGTCCGCCTGTCCGCATCACATTGCCTCCTGTTTCAGAGTCCATGTTTTTCAGTCGGAAGCAAAGATCGAAACTGAATTCTTCACGCCGGGATTGAGGTAAATTCATCCCGAAGGGGCGCCCGGAAAAACATCCAGGCCGTGCGACGTGCAAACGGGCGGCGCATGCCTACTCCGGGCCATGTCATGGGTGCATTTGTGTCGACCTTAGCCTTGATAATCCCATTTACACATCAACGCGCTGATCCGCGGCATCGAAGAAATGCAGGAATTCTGGTGCAAGGTGCAACCCAATTGTTGCGCCAGGCTGCAATTCGGTATCACCGGTGATGCGGACTGTAACTTTGTCTTCGCCACCACAATCGAGGATCAGGAATGTGTCTGCGCCAAGATACTCAATAACCTCGATAACGCCATCACACTGACCTGCACCTTGTGCCACGACTGTTATGTGTTCGGGGCGGATACCCAACCGTGTCGCAGCCACAGCCCGATCATAGGTGCCACTGCCACCCCCCGAAAGGCGGTAAAAACCATTGTCGGTCGTGCACGGCAGGATGTTCATTTTCGGGCTGCCGATGAATTGGGCTACGAACAGGTTCGCTGGACGCTCATACAACTCGCGCGGAGTGCCGACCTGAGCGATATGACCGTATTCCAGCACGACGATCCGGTCTGCCAGCGTCATCGCCTCGACCTGATCGTGCGTGACGTAGATCATGGTTCGTTTCAGGTTCTGGTGCAGCTTGGCGATCTCGTAGCGCATTTCGACGCGCAACGCGGCGTCGAGATTCGAAAGAGGTTCGTCAAACAGGAACGCGGTGGGGTCGCGCACAATCGAGCGGCCGATGGCGACACGCTGGCGCTGACCACCTGAAAGGTCCTTTGGTCTGCGTTCCAGAAATGGCGTCAGTTTCAGAACTTCGGCAGCCTTGCTGACCTGAGCGTCGATGTCTGTTTTTGGGGCACCGGCAACCTTCAGCGAAAACCCCATATTCTCGGCCACGGTCAGATGGGGATAAAGGGCGTAGGATTGAAACACCATGGTTAGCCCGCGTTTCGAAGGCGGGTGATCGGTGACGTCGTTGTCGTTGATCAGAATTGCGCCGCGCGAAGTATCTTCAAGGCCGCCGATCATACGCAACAGGGTGGATTTACCGCAGCCCGATGGGCCGACGAACACGATGAACTCACCTTCGTCTATGTCAAGGTCAATGCCCTTGATGACCTGAACGTTACCAAACCACTTTTCGACCGCGTTGAGCTTGATGCTGCCCATCAGTTCCTCCCTGCCCAGATCAGCCAAACGGCGGCTGTCCATGTAAACGAATTCCCGCCCGCGGGACTGCCGGTATTGGGATCGAAGTATTCAGCAAACCCGAAATTGGAAATCAACGCGGCGGTTTTGGCGCGCAGGTCTTCCGCTTCGGCCTCATGGCCCATTTCGGCAAGGCCAATGCCGATCATCATGTTCATGATCGCCCAGGTTGGTCCGCGCCAGTATCGGCGGGGATCGAATTTCGGGCTTTCTGTGTCGTGGCTGGGAATAGGGTGCGGGACCGTTTTCTGAACTTTTCGGAGCCTTTCCAGCATTTCGGGTGACTCGATGCCGGCAAACCAGCACATGAAGGAAGCGTTCGAGATACTGTTCGCCCAGTCGCCGCTATGGGCATCGCGCGAGTCAAAAGACCCCAGATCGGCATTCCACAGCGACCGCGCGCCCTCCTCCAGCCGGGCGATGTCGTTGCTCAAGCCGTCGGTTTCCAGACCGAGTTCGGTGCCTACGGCCAACAGATCGCGGGCCGCGCGTAAGGTGGTGAAGGTCATTGTCGGGTCCGCCACGCGGAACGGGTTCTTGCGGAGTAAGGTCTTCTGATCCCATCCGGCTTGGCGTCCGATCTGAACCAGCTTGATGTACCGGTCATAGTCGAACTTGGTGGGCCGGTCGTCGCTGTTGACGTGGCTTGTGTCCCGGCGGACATATTCGCCCACGTCCGAGGCATCCATACGTGCCATCGCCTTGTCCCAGTCCGGGGCGTTGTCGCGGCCCGCCTCCCAGGGGTGGGTGGTGCAGACAGCCCCCAGATCGTCCAGCCGCCATTTCATGATCCAACGGTGCCAGGCCAGCATGGCGGCGAAAAGGGGGCGAATACGAACTTCGCCCAGTGTCCGGTCCTTGTCCCAGATAAGGCGCGCCATGGTGGCCGCAATGGGTGGCTGGATGATGCCCGACGACGGGATCGGGCCGTTGCACCCCCAGACATCCGGACCGGGGAAATACCCAGGATCGGGTTTGTGAAACAGGATATGCGGGACCATCCCGTCAGCCCATTGTCCCGAGAACAGCGTCTCAAGCTCAATCCAGGCGCGATCTATGTCAAATTCGGCAAACCCAAGCGCGGCGATCGCGCTGTCCCAGTTCCATTGATACGGATACAGCCCTTCGGTCGGGATGGTGTAGCCTCCCCGGTCATTGGCGATCAGGATATTGCGCGCCTCGCGGTCGGGGTTCGTATGTTGGTTCATCTGTGTCATCCTTTGACGGACCCCGCAGTCAGGCCCTTGGTCATGAAACGTTCAAGCCCCAGGAACAGCGCCATGATCGGGACAGTGGCGATGACGGCACCGGCCATCAGGTGCTGACGGGGAATTTCTGAGGAATTCAGCATCGTGACCCCTCGGGTCAGGGTGAATTTTGACGGATCGTCCAGCAGCATGAAGGCCAGCAGGAACTCATTCCAGGCGATCATGAAGACGTAAAGCGAGACCGACGCCAGAGCCGGCAGGCTGAGCGGAAGGGTGATCTTCCAGATCACCGACAGGCGTGACAACCCATCCATCAAACCGGCTTCCTCGACCTCGGTCGGCAAGCCGCGAAAATAGCCTTGCAACATGTAGAGCGCGACCGGGATAGTTGTCACCGGATAGATCATGACAATGCCAAGGATCGAATTGCGCAAGCCGGTCAGAGAGAATGCGATATAGATCGGCAGCGCCAGTACGATCATCGGGACCATGTAGATCAACAGGATCGAGCGTGAGAACGCCTTTTGCCCCTTGAACCGGAACCGCGCAACAGCGTAGGCCCCGGGGACGCTGAAGGCCAGCGTAATGAATACCGTGAGGACCGAGACGTAGAAGGATGTCCACAAATAGGTGCCGAAATTGAAGTCACGGAACAGCTCGGTATAACTGCGGAAAAGTGCGGTGCCCTGGCTCAGGTCGACCGAGAAATCCAGCGGATTTTGCAGCAACGCCTGCTGGGATTTCAGGCTGGTCATCACCATGACGTAAAACGGGATGACCACGATGGCCGTGAAGAAAATATACCCGAAGCCGGTGCAGAACCGGATTACCGCATCCTCGAATTCGTGCCGGGTCAGCTCTCCGAACGGGGTTTCCCTGAGAATTGCAGCCAACGAGACGTGAATTACGGCGGCCATTGCCAGAACAGTAACCAGGACTGCCTGCACCGACGTGTCCGGGCCGATCAGAACGGGGCCAAACCCGGTCAGGCCGGACAGGCCCAGCATGGCCGATATACCCAGGCGGGCCGGTGCATGGTGCGCCGGGAACCGGATGTAGATCCATCCTGCCAGCGCACCCCAGATCAGGCAGAGCAGTATCTGGGGACGAAATGCCGCCCCGGTGGAAAACGACATGGTGACGGCAACGGTTGTCGCGATGACAACCAGCCAAAGCGCGCCCAGAATTGGGCCGGTTATATACCCTTTGCGCATCACAGACCCTCCTCACGGCTAATGAAGCGGAAGAAGACAAAGCTGAAGGCAATCAGGCACACCAGGATCACCACCGCCACCGCCGCACCGGCGCCGATGTTCGATATTGCAAAAGCCTGTTCATAGACATTCACGGTCAGCGTGCGAGTGCCCGCATTGCCGCCGGTCAGCAGGAAGATGTCATCGAATTTGTTGAACGTCCAAATGAAGCGCAGCAGGAACAGCACTGACAGGATACCCAGCAATTGCGGGATGCTCAGCCACCAGAATTTCTGGAATGGCGAAGCCCCGTCCATATCCGCCGCTTCATACATGCTGGAGTCGATAGATTGCATCCTGGCGAGGATGAACAGGAAGGACAGAGGGAAATAGCGCCAGATCTCAAACACTGTGACCATGATCAGGGCCAATGGGCGTTCACCGAAGAAGTTGATGGGATCGCTGGTCAGTCCCATCTGCACCAGCAACGCGTTGGCGGAACCTGAGAATGGGTCGAATAGCGTGACCCATGTGAAGGCGACCGCAATCACCGGGGCAACGTAAGGGAACAGGTAGAGGCCTCGGATGATGCCCTGCCCCCTGAAGCTTTTGTTCAGCAGCAGGGCCGCAAAGAGGCCCATGACCAGCGCACCGATTGTGCCGAATACAGTATAGAACAGAGTGACCCAAAGAACGCCCCAGAATTCTTTCCCGTCAAAGACGCGGGCAAAGTTTTCGAGGCTGAATTCAAGGCTGGTCAGTACATTCGGCCCGCTGCCGGTGACTTTCGGCTCTGATCCCTCGACCGCATCCTCGACCGCATCCGGGTCGCCGTCGAATGTGACCGGGATGCGGATACGCTCACGCTGTCCACCCTGCAAAGTGCCGAAATCGCAAAACAAGTCCTGCCCGTCCAGAACACATGGCGCAACGACTTCTCCGGCGGTCACCCCGTCAGGAAGAACATCGGCCAGGGTCACGCCTTCGATCGCGATCTCCTGGCTGGAGTTGCGCAAGCGGTATTCGATCCGCAGATCGTCGCCCGATCCGCGCAGACTTTCACGGACAACCGGCGCGGGTGGGCGCAGGTCGGACAGGGAAAATGGCTTGAAGCTGATCCAGATGATTGCCAGCAACGGCAGGATCACGACAAGCGACACACTGATCACGGTCGGAGCCAGCAGAGCCCAGGCCATACGCGCCTCGCGTTTGGCAAGTGCCCCGGTTCCGGTCGGTGGGGTTACCGAAGAAGACATGGAAGACCTCGGAGAGGGTTGGGTGCAGCGGCGCGCACGCCGCTGCGGTTTCCGATTGAGAGACGGTTCTACTGAACTTTGGCCAGTTCGTCGTTCATGGCCGCTACGGCCTGGGCAGCGTCGATTTCATCGTCGATATACTGACGAACGACACGGTTGATGGCCTGCGAGTTGATCATTTTTGATGCCAGGGACAATTGCCCCTCGGTCACGCCCCAGCGTTGTGCGACGTCAAGACCACCGACGATTTCGTCGATCATCGCCTGATCATAAAGCTCACCCAAGGGTGCCTTGCGATCCACCCCGACCGGCAATTCGGCCCAGGCTTCTGCAAAGGCCGTCGGATTTTCGGCATTGCCTCGGCGGACCGGGAACTTGCCCTCGGGCGCGATTGCCAGCGTCTGAGTATAGCCGTCATCCATGGCGTATTTCACGAATTCCATGGCTGCATCGGTGTCCGCGTCGCTGGTGATGCCGAAATACCGGACGTCACCCCAGGCCGCGCCGTCAGGATTGGAAGGGCCGGACAATTTGGTCACGATACCTGTCTTGCCCGCCAGATCACGCGAGGTCGGGTCGTCGTTGATGGTCGGCGGAGCGCTATCGCGCAGACCGGCCAGCTCGTCCAGAATGAAAGGCGACCAGATGATCATTGCCGCTTTGCCGTCAAAATACAGCTCGCGCGATTGCTTCCAGTACAACTCTCCCGGAGGTGAGGCTTTGGAAATCGCCTTGTAGAAATCCAGAACTTCGGTGGTTTTGGCTTCGTCCAGTGGTTGGAAGCCATCCGGACCAACCGGGCTGACGCCATTGGCGAGGAAAACATGCTCCAGAACCTGGCTCATGAAGTTCTCATCGACTTTGGTGGCGGACACGAACCCGTACATCTCGGGCGGATTGTGCAGTTTTTCCAATGCCGCCTGAATATCGGCAAAGGAATCCGGGGCTTCGAGACCGTTTTCCTCAAACAGGTCCTTGCGATAGACGACCATCTGGGTCCAGCCGTCTACAGGCACCGATGCGGTTTCATCGTTGAACGCGGCCATCGCGATCGCTCCGGGTGCGAATGTATCAGCGCCCAGTTCTTCGATCACTTCGGAAGCGGCTTCTGTGTCCAGAATGCCTGCTTCTGCCCATGGCAGGGCATATTGCAGGGTATGGTAAATCACGTCCGGCAGATCGCCGGCGGCAAACGCTGCGGTTGCGCGCGTGCCCAGATCGCTTTCCGTCACCGGGATCACCTCGACGGTGGTGCCTGTATCGGCTTTGAACTGATCAGCCATTTCCTGCTGTTTTGCCAGGCGTTCGGGCTGTTCTTCCGTGGTCCAGAAGCGAATGGTATCAGCTTGCGCCGACAGCGCTGACAAGGTCAGTGCAAGGGATGTGCCAAGCAAAAGCCTGGCCGTACGGGTTGCGATGCGAATAGTCATTTGGTTCCTCCCCGGATTATTCGACATGTATGGAAATCTTTTGCGCCAGTTCTTCTGGAGAACAGGTGGGCGGCCCGTCTGAAGCGCGCTCAACCAACGTGGCCTCACCCAACTCGCGCAGCGTATCTGCGGTTTCGCCCCTGATCTGACGGATCAGCAGTGTCACAAGCCTGTGCCCGGCTTGGCCGGAATCCACGTTGAAGGTGGTCAATGCCGGGTGGGCATGCTGGCTTTCGGGAATGCCGTCATAAGCAATGACCGAGACATCCCGACCAACCTGCAAGTTCAGATCAGCGGCCACGGTATAAAAGCCCAATGCAGCAAGATCAGTGGCAAAAACGATCGCTGTGGGCGGGCGGTTCAGCCGCATCAGTGCGCGGCCCTGCACGGCCCCTTCCTCTCGGGTTCGGGCTCCGTCGCGCACAAGTTCAAGATCATAGGGCAGACCTGCGATGCCCAGCCCCTCGACAAACCCGTCCCGACGCAGGTGACTGTAGTTGAATTTGAGATCGCTGCCGACATAGCCGATCCGCGTATGGCCGTGCCCGGCCAGCCTCAGGACTGCGTTACGCATTGCGCTTTCGCCGGAAATGTCGAACCAGGATGTACCTTCGGGCGGGTTCGAGCGTCCGTAACCGGTTCGTCCATACAAAATATGCGGCACCTCGAGATGGCGCAGAAGACGAACACGAGAATCATTCACGGCGGTCCGAGGCAGGATGAAGCCGTCGGCCTTGCGCTCCTCGACCAAACGGCTCAGGACTTTCAACGTGTCCTGCTCGGATTTGGCGGTCGAGATTGTCATGGTCCAGTCAAAACCGCTGGCGGCCTCGCACGCACCGGCAAGAAATTCCTGAAGGAACGGATTGTGCCCGTCCGGCTCTTCACTGTTGAGCACCATGGCGATGGCGCGAACACGTCCGGTTCGGATTGCCTGTGCATGGCTCAACGGACGGTAACCGAGCTTTCGCGCGGCGTTTTCCACCCTTTTTCGCGTTGTTTCGGCGATATCGGAATAGCCGTTCAGTGCGCGGGAAACGGTGCTTTTTGACAGCCCCAGATGTTCGGCCAGTTCGTCGATTTTGACGCGACCCGCCGCCGGGGGCGTCGCCCCGTTGTTTCTTGCCTTGGAAGTGGACGGATTCGCGTTCATGTGCTCAGGTTCGGTTTCGAAACCGGTTTCGGCAACAGTTTTGTGTGTGTTTTTTTGGATCGAGCCAAACCCGGATCCGCCGACTACTGATCCAAGTGCCAACATAGATGGTGAATTGCTGGCAACTCCGTCGCTCAGGACAGGCACAGGCTTCCCCGGCGCAAATCCAGCCTGATCACATACGAAACCATCGGGGCGATGTCCGTGGCGGTAGCCGCAAGTGGCCGATCAAGCTCGCAGGGCGATCTTATCCGCTGTGCGATGCAAGACCCAACGAACTCGCGGCAGCACGAAGCTCTGATGCGGCCTGGGCTGGCAGCCCATCCCCCTCGCTTTCGTCGAAAACCGCGTAGGCGGCATATGCGAACCGGGGGGCCGCCTTGACCAGCTTAAGCCACCCGCCTTCAAGTTCCGGTTCGATCACGCGTTTCGGAAAATAACCAGCGGCGGGAATTGAGCGCAGGTATTGAAGGCCGAGGGTTCCGATCCCCAGTTGAAGACGTGGCGTATCAAGCTCGGGAAAGTTCAGCAAATGGTCGGCCCGGAATTCCGGGCCCCAATCTATCAGGATGTAGGCGTTGCCGAGATTGGCTGGCAGGGCATCCGGGCCGCTGGTGACCAGTACAAACTCATCTTCGAAAAGTTGCACCGCAGATAGCCCTGACACGCTTCGCGGCTCGTACATTATTGCAAGGTCCAGGCCGCCCTCTTCGATTTCGCGGGTCAGGGTTGCGGAAGACGCGGCTGACGCTTTGATGGCAACATCGGGCATCAATGTCATCAACTTGGGCAGGGCGTCGGTCAAATAGCCGTCCCATAAGCTCGGCGCCGCACCGATCGCCAGCGCGGCTGTCATCGCCGCCGGAAGGCTTGCATCCAGCTTTGCCTGTGTCCAGGTGCGTACCAGAACCTGAGCGTGTTTGAGGAAATGCCGCCCCGCTGGCGTCAGGGTCGCGCCGGATTTGCCACGTTCAAAAACGGATTGGCCTAGCTGCTGCTCGAGCGTCCGAATCCTCATGCTCACGGTCGATTGTGTGACATGCACCTTGTTTGCGGCATCGAAAAAGGTGCCCGTCTCAACGACCGCCAGGAACGTGCGGGCAAGTTCAATATCCATGAGCCACCTATTTGATTGGTCGATATTATCCGTGATAAAAATTCGTTTTTCAATAAAATGAGGCCGTGCGATATTTTGTGTGTAGCGCGAAAGTGCCCCTGCCATATCGGATCACCAATCAACACTTCTAATTTCGTATTGCAGCACCCAAGCTGAGGAACCAATGAAGTCTGATACCCGAAGAAATTTCACCGGCACCGGTGCGCTACACCAACCTTGCAATGGGTAGTTGCCCATATCTGACGGAGACTAAAATGGGTCGAGATTCTGTTGTGTCACTGCTCTCGTCGCTGTTTGCCCGGCTTGTGTTCCCCATGCCCGCCGATCTGGATATGGACGGTGACGGCCTGGCCTCTCTGGCGGAGCTTCAGACGAAGTATCCTGCAGTCCCTGATGAATTCTTTCTGGAATTCGGCCCGGATGCAGATGGCTTTGTCAGTTGAGTCGAACAATCATCAGGTGCGAGGGAACCGATCCGAACTTCGGCCGTCTGCTATCTGGCGACCGCTTCGAACAAAAGCGCCTTTTGCGGCATGATCAGGAACTCGCCGTCGCGAAAGTGAGTGACCGCCTTTAGTATCTCTGAAGCAACAACGTTGGTGGCTTCCTCTCCCGCCGCGCGAAGCGCCTTTTCGTTCGGAGTTGATAACAGTTCGTCTCGCATGGCTTGCGCGTCGCAGCGCAGTTTTCGGTCGACGGAAATGGTCTTCGGTGCGGCGACGTTGAAACCAGCGGCTCCAATCAATTCGCGAACCTCATCGGCGTCGTTCCATGTGAAGGGTTGAACAGCCGTTGTGGCGGCCGTGTCACCAATGTGGACTTTCAGCACATCGGCAACGACCGCAAAAAAGGGCGGGATCGCTGACCAGCATGTCACGACAACCAGCGCGTCTGTCTTTACGATCTTTCTGATCTCGGCCAGGGCTGCGGGTTTGTCAGGAAAAAACTGCAAACCATGTTGGCAAAACGCCAGATCGACTGCCCCATCTTTCAAGGGCATCGACTGGGCCGGTGCCTCGATCCATTCAAATCGGTGCGGGCCGTCCGGCGTGTTTGCGCGGGCAACCCGGATCATGGCCGGGTTCAGATCGCATCCGACAATACGAGCGGGTGTGGTCAGCCGCTTGGCCACGGCGCGGGCCATGACCCCGTTCCGCAGGCCACGTCAAGCACGGTTTTTGCGGGGGGCAGCGAAATGGCATTCTGCGTGGCTTCTGCCATCGGGCCGAAAATGGCCGGGACGCGTTGTTTCTCGTATGTTCCCGCTGCAGAGGTCGAAAGATGAAAGGTGTTGTCTTGCGACATTGGATTGCCGTCCGAAGTTTGCTACGCGCGGGTATTGGTTGCCTTGACGGCCCAGGCGCGGGCCGGCAGCACGATCTCGTTCTCGCCCAGATCGGTCTTTAATCTGCCTTTCAGTTCGGCCTGTTGTTTCGGAGCGAGCTTTGCGAGGTAGCCCGGTGCCGGTCCAGCCCCTCGTGTGAACGGGTCCCAGAACGCTTCGAAGTCCGAAAATCGGGTGTCGCGCTGGATGGGTGCCACATCGCATTGCAGGCCCGCAGCCTTGCAAAGCTCGGCCAGCCCGTCGGGCGTGCATTGAGGAAACCGGGCCGCCTCGTCTAAACTGGCCGCGTTTTCATCAATCGATGCCGCAGCTTTCCAGAAAGTGCTGATGAAGCCCATGCCACCGCCGGGATAGTCCCAGACATAGAAGCAAACAGTGCCTCCCGGCCTTACAACGCGTATCATTTCCTGCAGCCCCGCAGTTGCATCGGGGAAAAAATTGACGGCCAGACCAGACGTCGCGATGTCGAACATCCCGGTCTCGGCAGGCAGATCTTCCGCACCGCCGACGGCAAACCGAGCACGATCATCTGCCGAGTTTTCGCGGGCGAAGGCGACGAAGCCGTCCGACGGATCAACGCCGAGCACGGATTTCGGGCGACAGTGGTCCAGAATGGTTGCGGAAAGCGCGCCGGTTCCGCATCCGACGTCTATCCAGTCGGCGTCAGGCGAAGGTGCCAGCCAATCCAGGAAATCGCCGGCGATCTGACGGCTCCACCGGCCCATGTAATGTTCGTAAGCATCACCGGCGGCCCAGCTGTCGAATTTCGCAGATGTGGTCATGACGATGCTCCGCCTGTGTCTTCGGGGATCACGGCATCCACTTCGATTTCGACCAGCCATTCCGGGTTCACGAAGCGTTCAATCGCCATGATCGTGTCCACCGGCCGGGAGTCCCTGCAATAGTGTTTCCGCGCCTCGATCGCCTCCTTCCAGTTGTCGATATCCGTCAGGATCACGCGGGTGCGGACAATGTCCTGCAAGCCGGATCCGGCGTCTTCGAGGGCCGCCTTGATGATTTCGAAACACTGTCTGGTCTGGGCATAGACATCGCCGATGCCGACCGTTTTACCGTTTGCATCGACCGGCGCAGTTCCCCCGACGGCGATGAACGATCCGACCCGAACAGCACGGCTGAACCCAACGATCTCTTCCATCGGGTTGCCGTTCGAAACGAGTTGCCGTCCCTTCATTACTGGTTCCCCCAAATTGATGCGCTAGTGTAGAGAATTCTTTTTTCTTGTCTCAGAAATAATCGACCCGGCAACCTGCGGGGACAGTTCTGTTTGACGGTCTTGAGGCAAGGCATTCTAAGTGCGATTCACACAAATCCGGGCTTCAAAAAGCAAGCCGCCGGAACAGTCCCGCGGCCAGTGTTTTCTAATCGTTTGGCCTCGGGCCCCTGCCCAGACAAGGAAGGGCTTTGGCACAAGGAAGACACACCTTCACGACGGGCAGACCGCTCTATCGACGGCCCTGCCCGCCCCGGCACAGGCCATTCGTGCCGCAGGTGAAGTCTGGTAGATGGTGCAACGGGTTGCGCAGAACGACTCACCTTTTGCTCTTAATGCGATCAGTCATAGCTGAGCGATAGGGTGTCCGTCTGCGGCAGCGACTGGCACGTCAGGATCGCCCCTTTTGCAATGTCTGCGTCTTCCAGCGCCATTCGCGCGCGCATGTGGACATCGCCTTTTGCCAGCTTGGCACGGCAGGCACCACAAACCCCGGACTGGCAGGAAAAGGGCGGTTTCAGTCCTGCGGATTTTGCCGCTTCGAGAACCGTTTGGCCGCTGGCCACGTCGACCGAATGCCTGACGCCGCCCAACGTGATCTCTGCCTTGGCAGCCAGACCTTCGACAGTGGTGTCAATCTCTACCGCGCCGCCATAGCTTTCCATGTGGATGCGATTGGCAGGAACATCCAGCGACATCAGCGATGCTTTCACGGCCTTGTTCATGCCGCCGGGTCCGCAGACGTAATACTGCGCGTCCTGTGCATAGGGCGGGTTTTCGGCAATCAGCGCCTCGATCGCGGGTTCGTCGATGATACCTCTGCGCCAATACTCGGCCGAGGACCAGAAACCGGGTTTGGAAAAGACATGGTGAATGGTCATCCGATCCGGATTGGCTTCCCCAAGGGCGTTCAGCTCGTCCAACAACAGGACAGAGTGCTCGTTGTTGTTGCCGTAAGCCAGATGCGCGAAGGAATTGGGCTCGGCCGCCATGACTGAACTAAGCATTGCGTAAAGCGGGGTGATGCCTGAACCTGCGCCAAAAAAGTAATGGGTACGCCGCGCTGTCGCTCCGGGGTCCAGGAAAAACCCACCGAAAGGTGGCATCACATCAATCACATCGCCCTTGTTCACAGTGTCATTGACGTGGTTGCTGACGAGGCCGTTCCGGACACGCTTTACGGTGATCCGCAGGGGATCACCCGTGAACGGAGACGAGGAGATTGAATAGCTGCGCCTTTGCTCCTCTCCGTTCACCACGAAGCGGAACGACAGGTGCTGACCGGGCCGCCAGACGAAGGTTTCGCGCAGGGCGTCGGGCACGTCGAACATGACTGTCTTGGCCTGGCCGCCGATTTCCTCGCGGGTATCGAGAACGGTCAGCGGGTGGAAGTTTCGCTGGTTCATTTGGCGTCCCCCAACCATTCGAGAACGACTTTCTGATGCTGCACGACCGGGCTTTCCCCAACCGCTGCGGGACCGGTTTCGAAATAAGGCGATTTCAGCGATTTTTGCTGTTGCTCACATGCGTAGATGTCTTCCCCCGTGAAGTCGCCCGCGACCATCGGGTCATCCTCGCTCATGGCGTCATGGGCTTCGTACTTGCCGCTCAGGCCAAACTTGGTCCAGAAATTCGAGGATTTCATCGAGTGCTTGGCAAACTCCCAGCCGGAACTGTTGGACACCCGCCCCCGGTTGGACACTCGCGTCAGTTCGGGGCCGAGCGGCTCAATGATGAAGATGTTCCAACCGTCCTCGGAGCCAGCCAACCCAATCCCCGGGAACAGCATCGGCACCCATGCGCCAGTCATGTCCTCGGGGATCACACGCGGGGCAATCAGCTTGCTTTCCTGATCCTTCAGAAAGTCTTCGACCGGGGGTTCCCAGAACATGTAATGGGGGCCTTCCCAGTGGTACTTCGCGGCCTTGTGA
The DNA here is from genome assembly GCF_056536005.1 of Ruegeria sp. AN11. Lineage (NCBI taxonomy): Bacteria > Pseudomonadati > Pseudomonadota > Alphaproteobacteria > Rhodobacterales > Roseobacteraceae > Ruegeria > Ruegeria sp. AN11. Next base: position 922,840 of record NZ_JBQFJD010000002.1, read on the forward strand.
TCGTACATTTGCAGCGTGTTCGAATGCAGGTGGCTCAGGTGGTAGACGTCGATGTAGTTTTCGACGACCACCTTCCAGTTGGCCTTGATCTCGTAGCTGTTGTTCAGGTCTTCATATTCGACCAGTTCCTCGGGTACGTGCGGGCCGATATGCGGTTCCACCGGCCCGAACCATTCAGCGATGGAGGGCGCGCCCGGGTCAGGATGCACAAATATCATCGATTTCCAGATGTCGACCCTGGCGGGTTTCAGACCCAGGCAGGATTTATCTACCTTTCCGAATTCCTCTTGTTCTTCGGGCACCGAGATCAGGTTGCCTTCAAGGTCATAGGTCCAGTCGTGATACGGGCATGACAGCGCCTTTTGCGTCTTGCCGACGGCCCGGATCAGTTGCGTGCCGCGGTGACGGCAAATGTTATGAAACGCGCGCAGTCGCCTGTCGCGGCCCATTACCACGAAAATGTTGTTCAGCCCGGCCTGAACGGTGATGTACTGGCCGGGTTCGCTGACATCCTCCATGAACCCGGCATAACGCCAGGTTTTCGAGAATATCTCGCGCATTTCGCGATCGAACCACTCTTGCGAAGTGTAGGCCTCGACAGGCAGCAGGTGAAGCATTCGGGTCATTCGGGTGTTCCCAAGATTGGTGTGAGCCCTAGCCGGGCAGAAAATCGGCGGTTATCAGCAAGATACCGAAGACGACCCAGGCAACCTGGATCAACCAGTACAGAACGGGGTCTTCGTCCCGCGTAACTTCAGACAACAAAAACGCATAGCCCGTGCGGTAACTCTGGACTGTCCAAAACAGGAACAGCAGCCCCCAGAGCGATTGATAGCCAAGTACTGTTGCAATCATCAGCACGGCGAAAGCGATGTAGTTGAGAGGACGCATCTGGATCATGAGCGGCTTTCCAATCCTTCCAGCAGGTTGCCCGCGAGGGATTGTGCGGCTTGCGGCCACTCCTGCGGCATGTTCAACGGTGCCAGAGACGCCACGTTCAGATATAGCGCAACGATGCCATGGGCCGCGACAGCGATCGCGTGATGGTCGGCTTGTGGATGGTCCGTGCTCAAAATACCTGCAATCGCGGCCTCGAACGCCAGAAGGGAGTCTCGGCAGGCGGCGCGCAGGTCCGCATCTTCTGCGGCACGCGCTGTCAGTGCCGCAAACGCCAGCACCATGTCCGGAGTCGATTCCATCGTGTCGGAAAATAGAAGCTCGACCAGAGCCGGCCCCGCGCCATCTTCCGGAAGCGCGGCCAACAGCGCTTCGGTCTGTTCGGCAAAGCTGCGCAGGACATAGTCCTGCAACGCCATGATCATTTCGTCCCGATTGCCCAGATGGTGTCGGATCAGTGGCCGGGTCAGCCCCGCATCGTCGGCGATTTGCGCAAGCGATGCGCCTTGAAGCCCGAAACGTGCCACGCAACGCACCAGTGCGTTCATCACCTGTGCACAGCGTTCGTCTCGGTTTGAAGGGCGCCCGGCCACGTCAGTTCCAGTACTTCAGCTGCAATGTTGATTTGGCCGTCGCGCCAGTGGTGACAGCCGCATCCTCGAATTTTGGCGGCAAGCCCCGTCGTCCCATGCCGGAAAACGCATATCCTTCGGTCGGCACTTCGCCTTTCATGTCCAGATCGCTGTCCAGGTCCTCGTCGTGCATCGCGGCGAAGGCATAGGTGCCAGCCGGAAGGTTGTGAAACGTGACCGAGACCGTTGCACCGGCAGCAGGGACCTGGGCCATCGCGATCGCCGTGGCCACGTCCATCGTCTCAAAACCAGCGGCCTGATCGAAGGCCGCCACGATCACTGCGCCATTGCCATTCCGCAGCCCGTCGACAGTCACCGAAAGCGGTGCGGTTTCGGACGATTGCGCAATGGCTGCGACTGCGGTGGCAGCAGCAAGGGCCGCCACTGAGACAAGTTTGAAAGGTTGCATCGGGTCACCAAAAGTTGTCAACGTTGACAATAATTAGGGTGGCCCCCGTTTATTGTCAATGATGACAGAATATTTTTTTGGAACGCCAAGCATCAACGAATCCGGGCGGCCTCGGCCGACGCTGTGCAGTGCTCTGCCATTCGTTCGGGATGAAAGGTCAGGTTTTCAAACAACGCCTGCGCCCAGTGTAGTGCCCCTGATGTCAGCAGGAACACTTCGGGCACGATAACCCACTCTCCAATCCAAGCGCCGCCGGACCTTTCGTGTTGGTGAAGGGTGATTTCCCCGATCTGTTCCGCTTTCTGCCGGCCGAGGCGCGACACCGCCTCCATGAATTCAGAAGCCCGCTGGTTGCGTTTATGGTGCATGGATGAGGACGCGCCTTTGCCGTTGGCATGTACTTCAGAGATCTCGGCAATGTCGGATGAGGACAGAAGGTTGATATTGTGGGCGATCTTGCAGAGCGTGGCGCAGAGTGATCCCAGTGCAGTCACCACATCCGCGATCCCGTCGCGGGCGTTTTGCCAGTGGGGCGCGACACTGCCCAGCCCCAGGCTTTCCGCAACCGCTGTCTTGACCCTCTCTCCCTCTGCGTTCTCGTAGCCTCGAAGGTCACCAACCGGGCCGCCGATTTGCACATTGAGGCCACGACCCGAAGCCTGTTCCATCGCCTTGTTGCGGCGCGCCAGTTCTGACCGCCACACCGCCAGTTTGGTGGCCAGCTTCATGGGAACCGCATGCTGACCGTTGGTGCGCCCCATCAGCCAGGTCGAAGGGTGGTCGCGGATATGTCCGTCCAGCAGTTTGAGCAGCCGGTTGATGCCAATCTCGATTTCCGCAAGGCCAAGCTTCATCTGCATGACCATGGCGGTGTCCATAATGTCCTGTGTGGTCGCCCTGTGGTGAACGTGATCTGCATGCGCGCGCACCAATGACCGAATCTGTTTCACCAGCCCCACGATGGGGCGCCCGACCAGATCCATTTCCGCAGCCAGTGCTTCGGTATCCAGATCAGAGATACCCACGGCTTCGATCGCCAAGGCCGCCTCGGTCGGGATCAGGTTCAGATCGGCCTGACAGCGCGAAAGGATCTGTTCGACCTTCAACCACGCAGCGATGGTGGCGGGCTCGGACCAGATCCTGCGCATTTCAGCGGAGGAAAAGCAGTTGCGGTAGATCCGGTAATCAAGCATCGCCCAGTCCACCGTCGGCGATACGCCGTTCATTCATGATTGACCGAATGCGGAACCCCATAGCCAAAAGGCCGAGCAGCAGGAATCCGGCGGCGATGGGGCGTTCGACAAAGATGAGCGCGCCGCCATCGGACATCAGCAGCGCCTGGCGGAAGGTTTCCTCGGCCCCCTTCGCTAGGACGAAAGAGATGACGAAGGCCGCCACGTTGAAGTCGAATTTGCGCATCAGCCAGCCCACAAACCCGGCCACAGTCATGACAGTCACGTCGAACATCGAACCTCGGGCGGAATAGGCGGCGACAAAAGCGGTCAGAAAGATCAGCGGATAGAGCACGTTGACCGGAACCTTCAGGATCAGGCGCGCAACCTGCGTGGCCCCAAAGTAGCCGATGATCCCGTAGGCAAAGATTCCCAGCATCCCGCAGGCAAAAAGCTGATAGACCAGTTCCTTGTCCGTGAGAAACAGGGTGGGTCCGACCTGAACGCCGTGGATCAGGAAAACGCCCAGCAGGATGGCCCCGATGGTCGAACCCGGGATGCCAAGCGTCAGCAGCGGCGCCATCGACGGCCCGGACACCGCGTTGTTGGCGGCCTCGGGCGCGGCGACGCCTTCCAGCGCACCCTTGCCCCATTGCTCGGGGTTCCTGGCGCGGCGCTTGCCTTCGCCGTAAGAAATGAAGGCCGCAATGGCCGAGCCGAGCCCGGGAAGAACCCCGATCCCCGCGCCGATGAATCCGCCCCGAATGGCGTGCGGGATACAGGGTTTATATTCTTCAAAGGTCAGGCTGTGCCCGGTAGGGTCGCTTTTGTTTCCACTGACTTCACCTTTGGTCTTCTTGCGCTCTTCCAGTTGGGCAAAAACCTCGCCCAGAACGAAGACGCCGATCATAAGAGGCACCAGTCCGATACCATTCGACAGATCAAACGAACCAAACGTGTACCGTTCTTCGCTGGAAATCGGGTCGAGACCGACCATGGCCACAAAGATGCCGAGCAGGGCCGAGATCAGGCCCTTGGTGATGGATTTTCCGATCACGGACCCGATCACCACGAAGGCCGCGAAGTAGATGGCGAAGGTTTCGGGCGGGCCGAGTTTCAGCGCGATGGCGGCGATGAAGCCGACACCCGCCACAAGCAGGATGTCCCCCATGAAATCGCCGATAACCGACGAGATCGTCGCAACCTTCATCGCCTTACCTGCCTTGCCTGCACGGGCCAGCGGATAGCCGTCGATCTGCGTCGCTGCACTTGCCGCCGTTCCGGGCGTATTGAACAGAATCGCGGCAACCGAACCTCCATAACGCCCCGATTTGCCAATCACATAGAGAAACGCCAATGCAAACAGAGGCGGCATGTAGAAGGTAATGGGCAGCAGCATTGCGATGGCCGCCGAGGCGGTCAGGCCGGGGGTGGCACCGACGATCATGCCGACGGCAGCAGCCAGAACAATGGCTAACAGGAGTGTCGGATCGGTGATGACCGACAGAAGGGCGGGAAAGATCTCCATTGTGTCTACCCTCGGAACCAGTCGAGCAGATCGAACACCTCGCCATAAGGCGGGAAGACGCCGAGCAACTCGAAAAAGATGATGTGGAAGATGAGCGGGCAGACGATCACGGATATGGCCAGCCCGATCCGACTGCGGACACCGAAGATATACAGAACCACCGGCGCGGTGATGGCTGTGGGCAGGACGTAGCCGAACCAGCGGAATGACTGCTGATAAATCAGAGCAATGGCAAACAGGATCAGGATGTTCAGCGTGCCCGTGTCGCCTTCTTCAACAGCGGCCTGTCGTGCCTGCACCAGGCGCAGCCCGTTCATCAGTACCAGGCCCGAGAGGGCGAGCAAGGCAACCGATGCGGCAAAGGGCACGATCCCGGCCCATGTGTCTCCGGGGCTTGCAGCCGGAACCTGCCAGGCCCCCCAGATCGCGACCAATGACAACAGCGCGAGTACAAATCCCTCGATCACGTCCCGCATGGTGTTCTCCTTCAGAAACATCTCGGGTGGAGCGGCCGGGCCGAAGCTGAGTCCGCCCCGGCCGTTGCCCACCTCAGTTATTCAGAGTCGCAACCAGCGGCACGGCATCCGCTTTCATCGCGGTCAGCGTAGCCTTGGCATCCGCGCCTGTCGCAAAGACCGGACCGGTGCCGCGCTTTGCCAGAAGCTCTGCAAATTCCGGCTTTGCCGTGATCTCGGCCAGCGCCGTTTCCATGGCGGAAACCACTTCGGCCGGCGTTCCCTTGGGCGCGAAAACGATCACCGGCGACGATACCGCGGCAAAGGGAACGCCCAGTTCGCCAAAGGACGGAACATCGGACATGATATTGTCCCGCTCGGCGCTGTTGACGGCCAGTGCGCGAAGCTGCTCTTCAAAACCGCGCAATTGCTGCACCCCGAGGAAACCGAAGTCGGCCTGTCCGCCAATCAGCGCAGCTCGGGTCGGGCCGCCGCCCTTGAACGGCACATCCTGCGCCTCGATTCCGTTGTTGGCCAGGAACCCGAGACCGCCCACGTGATGGAACCCGCCGCGCCCGGAATGGGCCCAACGCAATGACCCAGGGTTTGCCTTTGCCGCTTCAATAACGTCCTCTACGCTTTGATAGGTGCTGTCTGTGGGTACCATCAGCGAGGTCTGCAGCTGGCCGACCTGAGCGACGAAGTCAAAGCTATCCAGTGCATCAATGTCTGTGTCGCGTGTCATGGTCGACAGCAGGAAAGACCCGCCCGAGGTCATCATCATCGTATAGCCATCAGGCTTGGCCCCGACCACGGCGTTGGCGCCATTGAGGCCACCGGAACCGGGTTTGTTCACGACGACCACCGGAACGTCCAATACGCCTTCTGCAGCGGCGGAAATGGCACGCGCATAGGCATCGGTGCCGCCCCCGGCCTGATAGGGTACCACGATATTGATCGGGCGTTTCGGCCAGTCGGCGGCGAAGCTGGCGGTTGCCGTTGCGACCAGCGCGGTCGCCGCTGTGACGGCAGCAAGGAATGCTCTGCGTTTCATGTGGGCTCCTCCAAAAAGTGACGCAGCCTTTCTAGCAGGCCATTTGATTGCGATTTTTGCAAATGTAGCATTAAATAATGCAAATAATGAAAGAGTCCTGTCGATGAACATCAAAGCTCTCCGCGCCTTCCGCCATGCTTTTTCCGAAGGCTCCATTGCGGCGGCCTCGGACATCATGCATCTAAGTCAGCCTGCCATCAGCAGACTGATCAGCGGTTTGGAAGCAGAACTGAAGCTTAGGCTGTTTGACCGCAGCGGGCGCAGCCTGTCCCCCACCACCGAGGGGATCGCGTTTTACCGCGAAGCCGGGCGCATTCTGGATAACCTGGATGAGGTTCCCCGCATTGCAGCCGAAATCCGCGCTGGTCGCACCGAAAGCCTTCGGGTTGTGACGATGCCTCGGATCGCCCAATTTCTGTCGGCACCCGCTGTCGCGCAATTCACCCGGGAAAACCCCGAAGTGAGTGTGACCTTGGACGTCCGCGCGCGCCGGGACGCGAGCAAATGGCTGGCGGGACGCGAGTATGATATTGGAATAGCGGCCCTGCCGGTCAGCCATCCGGACATCAGAACGGTGCCGCTTGTCCGCGTGCGAGCCCTGGCAATTCTGCCCCGGGATCATCCCTTGGCCAATGAGGCATCGATAACCGCAGAGCAGCTTGCCAGTGAAACGATCATCCGCCTGATGCAGGGCTTGTTGCTTCGGGATCAGTTGGACGACGCTTTCAACTCGGCTGGCGTTGCGCCCGAAGTGACCCACGAAGTGTCCTCGTCCCAACTTGCTTGTGCCTTGGTGGCCGAAGGTGCAGGTATCACGATCGCCGATGAGATGGTGGCGGCGTCGTTCGGGGATCGCTTGGTATCAATCCCGATCGAGCCGGAAAAATGGATGACATTTGGAATGTTGCTTCCGAAGTATCAACAGTCGGGATCGGCGGCCAAGCAGTTCCAGGACAAGTTGGTGGAGCACGTAAAACGCGTATGCCGTTCCAGCGACACCATGCGCAGCGAGGTGTCCTGATCCACCGACTTACCGTTCAGGCGACTAATGTGGACCTGACTGGCTTGCCTGATTGGAAATCGCGCTCCAATCGAGGTGCGCGGTAGAAATCCTCGCGTTTTTAGTAGTTGTTATCGATCTAGCGAACTCAGGCAGGAACTCTCCTGACCGGCTGGCATGTGAATTGTGCCGGCATGAAAGCCTTAGTACAGTTTCTAGCAGTTCGAATTTTGGAAGCGCACTCCAGTACCGCTCCAAAACGGTCAAATTCTAACTTTCCCGACAAAGTTGGATACCGCAAACGCCAGTGACAGCCCCTATTCAGCGCTTGGAACCGGACGCGGAACTCCATTCTCGTCGATCGCAACAAAGGTGAAGATCGCTTCGGTCACCTTTTCACGGACGCCGATGAGGCCGCGCAAAACCCAGGCTTCGATGGATATGGCCATTGAGGTTCGGCCCACACGCGACACCTCTCCGTAGATGCATAACACGTCACCGACTTTCACCGGACGTATGAACTTCATCGCGTCAACAGCGATTGTGGCAACGCGGCCTTGCGCACGTGTAGCTGCAACAATTCCACCAGCGATATCCATCTGGCTGAGAACCCAGCCGCCAAAGATATCGCCGTTAACGTTGACGTCCGCCGGCATTGCTGCCGTGCGCAAGGTCAGTTCACCTCTCGGAGTTTCACTGCTCATCTTTTGTGCCCTTCTTCGGTTCAGGACACGGTCATCATGTCCGGAAGTTCTTGTCCTGCCATGAGCGCCAGAGGTGGATTGCACTGTTCAGTCGCGCGTTGCAGGCCGTTATGACGTTCCCTGGGTTCCCTTATAAGACGTTCCCTGACGTCGCCATAGCTGTGATCGCCGCAGTTCTTCACCCGAGCTTTTCCGGCGGTAGGGCTTTTTTCAGCACTTTCTCATTTATGCGACCGAACATGGCCGTCGGGCTGTGTTTGGCCATCCATATGGTCATTTTGTTCATCAGCCCCGGAGCCGTCAGGAACTTGCCACCCAGATTGCCGAGCGCTTCGGTGACAACTGCGTCTGCATTCATAACGCTTGATGGAACCTTGCTCCAATCCAACCCGGTACCGGCAGCCATCGGGGTATCGGTCGGTCCGGGCGACAGGACATGAACGTCAATGCCCTTCGGCCGAAGCTCGGCCCGCAGGGATGCGCCGAAGTTCAACACGTAAGCCTTGCTGCCTGCATAGTTTGAAAAATAGGGGTTCGGCATGTGGCCCGACAGGCTTGAGACCAGAACGATCCCGCCCCGTCCGCGCTTTAGCATTCCTTGGCAAAAGTGGTGGGTCAGGCGAAAGGTCGACAGAACATTCAGCCGCAGCAATGCCATTCCCTGATCCGCATCGGTCGTTTCAAACGCGCCGTTCACCTCGACACCGGCAGAATGAACCAACAGACCGATTTCTTCGGGGATGGTACACACCGCGTCGATGCCGGCCTCCGTTCCGAGATCAGCGGCGACACAGCGTACTTCCACTCCGTGGCGAGCGCTGAGATCGCTGGCCATAGCGTCCAGCACGTCGGCGCGGCGCGCCACGAGGATGAGGTTCATCCCGGCAGCCGCAAGCTGGTTCGCAAATTCGGCGCCAATTCCGGAACTGGCACCTGTGACCATCGCCCAATTGCCATACCTGTCCTGATACGTCCTGCCCATGCTACCCCGCCTCTCCCTTGCTTCGCTTCGTCGCAAAAACCATCGCGTGTATCCTGAGGGTCGGCACTTCTTTTGTCGATGTGGTCGCGGGTAGTTTATCGCGTCGGTTAGCGCCGTACCGGTCGACCCGCCCAGTTGAGTGCCACCCGATCCAACCTGTGCAATACACTTTCGCGCCGGCTGACGGTTATGTGGTTAGGCCCATTTGGCGTACAGCCAGATCGCGCATGATCTCTTCCGAACCGCCGCCGATGGCCATGATCTTGACTTCGCGATAAACGCGCTCGACCGGATTGCCGAGCATGTAACCTGCGCCACCAAAGATCTGCATCGATTCAGACGCCACAAATTCCAGCGATTTCGTCGCCTGTACCTTCGCCTTTGCGATTTCGGCGGCAGGCATTTGGCCCGCGTTGATGGTGTAGCAAATCTGATCCAGATAGGCCTGATTCATGTCTATCCGGGCCGAGATTTCGGCAAACTTATGGGCGATGACCTGATGATCGATCAGGCGTTTGCCAAAGGTCCTTCGTTCGCGCGCCCAGTCCAGGGAGGCGTTGAAACACAGCTTCATCATGCCCAGCGAACCGGCGATCAAAGCAAGCCGTTCATGATTGAAGTTTTCCATGATCGCAAGGAAGCCCCGGTTTTCAGGACCGATCAGCGCGTCGGCGGGAACGTGGCAATCCTTGAAGAACAAAGAGGCCTGTTCGGAACAATGCCAACCCATCTTTTCTTCGCCTCTAGTGCGGGTAAAGCCTGGTGTGCCGGCTTCGATCAGAAACAGAGAGATACCGCCCAGACCCGCATCGCCCGTCCGTGCGCCGACGACAAACCACTTCGAGGCCATGCCGCCGGTGATAAAGCACTTTTCACCATTCAAAACCCACCCGTTACCTGATCGCGTGGCGGTCGTGCGCATGTTGGCCACATCTGATCCGCCACTGGGCTCAGTGATCGCCAGCGAAGACGACATCCTGCCCGCGATAATTTCGGGCAGAACGGTGGTGCGGAAGTCATCTGATGCAAACCGCGCCATCGGCGCAATTGAAATCGCGCGCCCGCCCACGGCCGCCGCCACCCCCGATGCACCGCAGCCAAAGATCATTTCGTTGAAGTCGGCACGCAGAAAGGCATCATCCATTCCCATCCCACCGTATTCTACGGGCACCCCAAAGCCGAACACACCGAATTCGGCCACTTTTTCATCCAGTTCGGCGGGAACGGCTTTGTCGGCCTCCCACTTTTCGATGTGGGGGTGAATCTCGCTTTCGACAAATCGCTGGAAATTGTCCCGGAAGTGTTCGCGCTCGGGTGTCATAAAGGGTGAAATCAGCGCCATCTCGGCCTCCTAGCCATTCAGTACTTTCTCAACCGGCTGTTCGGATAATGCACTGGTCGCGCCCAGTTTGACCGTGTCGAGCCATTCATACCGATCTTTTGACCCGCTTGATCTCCCGGGTGTCCAGTGATTTGAAAGTCTCATGGCCGGGGAAGGCCCTTGCAAAGGTTCATCTCGGTCTCTGCTCAACGTTCGCAAGTACGTCGGGATTCTTCGTGTCTTTGTGTGAACATCATCGAAATCCCCTCAAAATGGTTACAGTGCCCGATCTGGGGCATGACTGCCTAGCTTTCGGAACTCACCAGCCGCACTTCGCTTCGCCGTTGCAGATGCGGGGTCAGCAGGTAAATGAACTCCTGCACGATTTCCGCGGTCTCAGCTTCGCTCCGGACAAATGAGTCATGTGTCAGCAAGCCACGATAGAAAATTCGGGCGATGGTCCACAGGCGAATAAATTTCGCATTGTCGCCATCCGTCGTCTTGAGATGAAGCAATGCGTTTTCATTGATGGTGTCGTTCCAGTCCAGCAGCGAGTCGTGGATCTGGTCCGCAAGCTCTTTATCCGTGCGGATCGCCACCAGAATCTCGTGCAGGGCGCGCATCGCGTCGGTGTTCATGACCTGCCGCCAAAGCCGTTCCAGATCCCTCTCGATTGTCTGCTCAGGTCGGTTTTCGCGGCCAGCCAGCCAGCGGATCGAGGCCTGCATGATCCAGTCGCTGGTCGCCACCATCAATGCGGTCTTCGAGGTAAAGTGGTGGGTCAAAGCTCCGCGCGAAAGCCCTGCCTCTTTGCACACACGCGACGTGCTGGTTTCGGAGTAGCCGTATTTCACGAGGCACCGCATCGTCGCCTCAAGGATCGTCTGCCGCGACTTTTGCGCCCTGGTCTCGCGTTTGGTCGGTTTGCTGTTGGCCATATTCCACCTTATTCAGCTTCGGTCTGCCCCTTTGCGATTTCGAAAGGTTTGATGCGACACGAAGCAGTTGACAAACAGAACGTTCTGTTTGTTTGATGGCATCAAAACTGACGCAGGTCCAGTGGATTCAAAGGGGAGTTCATGCCGAAACAAATCCGAATAGGCGGTGCCAGCGGATTTTGGGGTGAATCCGATATGGCCGTGCCGCAGTTTCTGGAAAACGGGCGGCTGGACTATATGGTGTTCGACTATCTGGCTGAAATCACGATGTCCGTTTTGGCGCGCGCGCGCGCAGCTGATGCAGACAAGGGTTATGCGGTGGACTTCGTGAATTCGGTCCTGCGTCAGAACCTGCCCGAGATCGCGCGGCAGAAGATCAAGGTCATTGCAAATGCGGGTGGCGTGAACCCCGAAGCCTGCGGCGAAGCCGTACGGTCACTCATTGCCGATCTGAGGTTGGATCTGAAGGTCGCCGTGGTTTTGGGGGACGATATTCTACCTCGCTTCAAGGCCGGGGAATTCGCTGACGCGCGCGAGATGTTTGTGAACACTCCGCTGCCGAAACCAGAAACTCTGCAAAGCGCGAACGCCTATCTGGGCGCCTTCCCCATCGCGCAGGCGCTGGCGGGTGGTGCAGAGATACTTGTAACCGGTCGCTGTGTGGATAGTGCCGTCACGCTGGGGGCCTGTATCCATGAATTCGGCTGGGGAGCGGATGATCTGGACCAACTCGCGGGTGGCAGCCTTGCAGGACACGTAATCGAATGCGGGCCGCAAGCCACAGGTGGTAATTTCACCGATTGGCGGGATGTGCCTGATATGGCCAACATCGGTTATCCAGTCGCAACGCTCACGGCCGACGGAAGCTTTACCGTCGAAAAGCCCAAAGGCACCGGCGGTTTGGTGTCCGTCGGGACCGTCGCTGAACAGATCATTTATGAAATCGGCGACCCGCAGGCCTATATCCTGCCTGATGTTGTCTGCGATTTCTCGCAGGTTGTCGTGACGCAGATCGGCCCCGACCTGGTCCGGGTTGCTGGTGCCCGGGGCCGCGCGCCAACCGAGTGTTATAAGGCCAGTGTCACTTTTCTGGATGGATATAAGGGCTCAATCATGCTGGTGTTTACCGGCTTTGACGCCGAGGCCAAGTTCCGCGCTTATGCGCAGGCGGCTCTGACCCGTGCTCGCGGAAAACTGGCCGCCAGAAACCTGCCGGATTTCGAAGAGATATGCGTTGAGCCGATCGGATCCGAAGCCAAATACGGCGATTATGCCCGAGAATTGGGCGTGCGCGAGATTGCGGGCCGGTTCACTGTAAAACACATGGATAACACCGGCGTCGCCCTTTTCTTGGCCGAGGTAATTGGCGCGGGCCTTGCAACGCCAGCCGGTCTGTCCGCCTTTGGCGGTGGCAAGCCAAAACCGATGCCGATCGTGCGCCTGTTTTCGTGCCTGATCCCGAAAGCGGATGTGCCGGTCCATGTCGTCACGGAGAGCGGCGCACAATCGGTGGATATAGCGGCGGGGCAACCATTTACGGTTTCCGAACCCCTGCCCGTTATCCCGGCTGTTTTAGAAGCCTGTACGGTTGAAGTGCCCCTGATCGATTTGGCCTTCGGACGTTCGGGCGACAAGGGCGACAAGGCCAATATCGGCCTGATCGCCCGCAAGTCCGAATACTTGCCTTATATTGCTGCCGCGGTAACCTCGGATGTGGTGGCGGCCCGCTTTTCCCATCGACTGAAAGGCGGGGTAGAGCGGTTTTATATGCCGGGCATGCACGCGTTGAATTTCGTGCTGCATGATGCACTGGGTGGCGGTGGCGCGGCCGCACTGCAGGACGATCCGCTGGGCAAGGCCTATGGGCAGATTCTGCTGGATCACCCCATTCCTGTTCCCCCTTCTGTTGCGGAGGCGCTCTGATGCCCGTTTTCCAGACCAGAATATCGACCTCATCCGAAGCGTTTGGGCAGAACCGTCGGGATATGCTGGCACTGATCACCGAACTGCGCGAGTACGAAGCGCGCGCCGTTGCGCGTTCGGACAGCCGCAAGGCCCGTTTCGACCAGCGTGGCCAGTTGACCCCGCGTGAGCGGGTCAAGCGCCTGCTGGACCCGGGTATGCCGTTTGTCGAGCTGTTCAATATGGCGAATTTTCTGGTCGACGACCCAGACCCGGAAACCTCCATTCCCGGCGCTTCGATGATCACCGGGATCGGGTATATCAGCGGCACGCGCTGTCTGGTCTATGCCGATGACAGCGGGATCAATGCGGGCGCGTCGACCAATATGTCAGTGAACAAAGGACTGGCCATTCTCAAGATTGCGCTGAAACAAAAGCTGCCCTTTGTGCATCTGGTGGAAAGCGCCGGGGCCAATCTGATGCAGTACACCGTAGAACTTTGGGCCAATGGCGGCGGGCTGTTTTACGGTCTGGCCAAACTGTCCGCAGCCGGCATTCCGACCTTTGTGGTTCTGCACGGGCCTTCCACTGCTGGTGGCGCCTATCAGCCGGGCATGTCGGATTACGTGATCGGTGTGAAACACAATGGTATGGCCGCGCTAGCCGGAGCCGCGCTGACGCAGGCCGCAACTGGTGAGGTGGCCGATGAGCGCGAACTGGGCGGTACCGAGATGCACGCTTCGGTTTCGGGCCTTGTGGAATACCTGGCCGAGGACGATGCGGATGGCATCCTGATATGTCGCGATCTGGTCGAGCGTCTGGACTGGAACAAGAACGCCCGCCCCCTGCCCCGCAAACAGGTCGAACCGCCGGTCTATTCTCCGGACGAACTCGCCGGTGTCGTCCCTGTGGATTACAGAACCGCCTTTGACTGCCGCGAGATCATGGCCCGGATCACCGATGGCTCGGACCTGCTGGAATTCAAACCCCGTTTTGGCCCCGCGACCGTTTGCGTTCAGGCCCGAATTTTTGGTCACTCGGTCGGTATCATTGGCAACAATGGCCCGTTGGACCCTCAGGGTGCGGCCAAGGCAACGCAATTCTTCCAGCTCTGCGACAGCGCAGACATGCCGATCATCTTTCTCAACAACATCACCGGCTACATGGTGGGTACCGAGTACGAGCAGGCGGGTATGATCAAGCTTGGCTCCAAGATGATTCAGGCCGTGTCAAATGTCCGCGTTCCAAAGTTTTCACTCTATGTCGGTGCCAGCTTTGGTGCCGGGAATTACGGCATGTGCGGTCATGCTTTTGATGCGGATTTCCTGTTCTCATGGCCCAATGCGCGCACCGGAGTAATGGGTGGCGAGCAGGCCGCCATGACCATGGACGTTGTTGCCCGCGCCGGAGCCGCCCGCAAGGGGGCCGAGATCACGCCCGAGATGGAAGCGAAGATGGCCAGGCAGAAACAGGCCATTCAGGACGTGTTCGAACCGCAGGAAAGCGTCTTCTACACCTCGGGCCGGATGTTGGATAACGGTATCATCGACCCGCGCGACACTCGCAAAATTCTGGGCTTTTTGATCGAGACCACATGGGAAGCACGCAACCGAGACCTGAAACCCAACACCTTTGGCATCGCAAGGATTTGAGAGGGCGCAACTTGGCTGATTTCAAGACCCATCAAACCTTCGATCTGGACAATCAGTGCAACAGCCGGACGCCGTGGTCCGACCAGGCCGAAGACACCTCCGAAACCGCAAAGGTCTGATCCATGCCGCGCTTCAACTCGATCCTTGTGGCCAATCGTGGTGAAATTGCCCTGCGGGTGATGAAAACAGCGCGTTGGCTGGGCTATCGCACCATCGCGGTCTATTCCGAGGCCGATGCCACCGCGCCGCACGTGAAATTTGCCGATGATGCGGTCTGTGTGGGTCCGGCACCGGTTGGCGAAAGCTATCTGCGTGCGGACAAAATCCTTGAGGCTGCCAGGAAGACTGGTGCGGGCGCGGTGCATCCGGGGTATGGTTTCTTGTCCGAAAACGCTGATTTCGCAAAGGCTTGTGTCGACGCGGGTTTTGACTTTATCGGTCCCACGGCCGAAGCGGTTGACCTGATGGGCAACAAGGCTGCCGCCAAGCGTCGAATGATTGAGGCGGGTGTGCCTTGTGTTCCTGGCCGTGAGGGCAAGGGTCAGTCGGACGAGCAACTGATCGCTGCCGCAGCCGAGCTCGGTTTTCCAATCATGGTCAAGGCTGCCGCAGGTGGCGGCGGGCGCGGGATGCGTCTGGTCCAGATGGCCGAGGAACTGCCCGCTGCGCTGATCTCGGCCCGGTCCGAGTCGCTAAACGCCTTTGGCTCGGACGAGTTGATTTTGGAAAAGGCCCTCATCCGCCCTCGTCATGTCGAGGTTCAGGTTTTTGCCGACGCCCATGGTAACGCCATCCATCTGGGCGAGCGCGACTGTTCCGTCCAGCGCCGACACCAGAAGATCATTGAAGAGGCTCCCTGCCCGATCATGACTCCCGAACTGCGTGCTGCGATGGGCACGGCCGCCGTCGATGCGGCGCTGTCGATCAGCTATCTGGGCGCGGGCACGGTGGAGTTCCTGTTGGACACCTCGGGCAAGTTCTATTTCCTGGAAATGAATACCCGCCTTCAGGTGGAACATCCGGTGACCGAGATGATCACCGGTCTCGATCTGGTGGCGCTGCAAATCAGCATCGCACAGGGCGAACCCCTGCCGTTGGTCCAGGATGATGTGCAGTTGAATGGCCATGCGATCGAGGCGCGTCTTTATGCCGAAGACCCGGCGCAGGACTTCCTGCCGATGACGGGTCATGTGGACCTTTGGCAACCCCATCGCGGCGAAGGCATCAGGATCGACAGCGGCATCCAGACCGGTAGCGTCGTCTCGCCCTATTATGACCCGATGATCGCCAAGGTCATCGCCTGGGGCCCGGACCGTGAAACCGCCACCGCGAGGCTGAGCGCGGCACTGGCCAAAACACGACTATTCGGCATCAAGACCAACAAGGGCTTCCTGTCGGCAATTCTAGACAAGGAAACCTTCGCCAAGGGCCAAGCTACCACTGCCTTCATCGCCGAGGAGTTCGGCGCAGAAGAAATGACGCCACCGGTGTTGTCCGAAACCGAAGCAATGATTGCGGCCGTTCTGCAGTACGACGACTCGCGCCACCGGAGTATGGCGGCCACGCTGGGTATCAACCCGGAACTGGCCAACTTCAGCTCAACTGGGCATCTGGAAACCGACTATCGTTATGTCAACGAAGGCAAGACCCGCGACGTAACGGTGACCGCCACTGAAAGCCGCTATCACGTGACCTGTGGTAAAACCCACGCCGCTATCACCATCGAGCGTCAAGAAGGCACCGAAGCCCGCTTGCGGGTGAACGGACGCATTGTCCCGGTCGGTATGCTTGTCACCGAACGTGGCCATATTCATCTGGACCATCAGGGCCGTACGTTCGCCCTGCGCAACGAGCTCGAATTTCCGGCTTTGGCCGAGGAGGCACGCGGCGGAGGCCGTGTGGCGGCACCGATGCATGGTGCTCTGCTGGAAATCAATGTGGTCGTGGGCGACACCGTCGCCAAGGGCGATCGTTTGGCGGTTCTGGAAGCGATGAAAATGCAGCACGCGATCGAAGCGGAAATCGACGGTACCGTGACCGAAGTTCAGGCCAGTGCCGGAGGACAGATTGCCGCCGATGAGGTGATCCTGATCATTGAACCCGCCGAGGAGGGAGAAGATGTTTGATCAACCGCAGGCCGTTCAGGTCGAGAGTCAGTCGCTTTACGATCTTCTGAAGGACCGGAGCGAGGAAGATCTGGCCCGCGCCACCCTGTTCAAGGGTTGGACCGCCAACCGGATCCTGGGCCATCTGCATGTCTGGAACATCGGTGCAGACCTGTCGCTGAGCAAACCCGAGGCTTTCGCGCCTTTCAACACTGACGCCATCGCCCACTTCAGCAGCGGTGATCTTGCCGGGTTTGAGGCGAAATACCTCGAGGGCTTATCGGGGCACGCGTTGCTGGATGAATGGATGTTCTACACCACTGGTATGTGCGACCGCTTTGCGCAGGCCGATCCCAAGGCTCGGGTGCCGTGGGTCGGGCCGGATATGTCCGTGCGATCGTCCATTTCTGCCCGGCTGATGGAAACCTGGTCGCACGCGCAGGCGCTTTACGATCTGTTCGGTGTCGCGCGGCAGGATCACGACTACATCAAGAATATCGTCGTTCTGGGTGTGAACACTTTTGGCTGGACCTACAAGAACCGCAGCTTGGATTTGCCCGGTACGATGCCCTATCTAAACCTGACCGCCCCTTCCGGTGAAGTCTGGGAATGGGGGGAACCCAATGAGGCCGGGCGGATCGAGGGCCGCGCCACAGAGTTTTGCCAGGTCGTCACCCAAACCCGTAATATCGCCGACACCGCCCTGCAAGTGACCGGCCCGGTTGCCACGGAATGGATGGGCATGGCGCAGTGTTTTGCGGGCCCCCCCGAAGTGCCCCCGGCCCCCGGCCAGCGCCATATGGCCCGAGGTCGTAAGAACACGTCTGGGTAAACCCCCCAAAAGTCGCCAGGTATGGCCGCGAACGTTTGGTGCGATCAGGCGACGCGCGACAGCATCTGGTGTCGGCCACGACCCTGATCGCAGACGGTATCCAACCTGTTGGTGTTTAGGTTCGAAAAACTAGCGTCCGGCACTTATTTCATTGGCTGCGAGCGGCCAATCGCCGAGCCTAATAACGAACACTACTCTATTGAGGCCAGCTAAAATCTCGGGCCGCACGGCGCCTCAATTGGCCGCAGAACGGGTCTTTTCCTGCTGGGGGCTACCCTGCGTCGCATGCTCTTGCCGTTCATTTTCTAGATTACACCATCACAAAGTAAGTAAGTTTTTGCTTTTCGATTTCAAAAATATTATGAATTGAAGCTGAATAGGATCCGCCTGCAATGAGTTCATGCATTTCAACCAACGGCCATCAAATCCCGAGAATGTGTGCAGCGAGCCTGATCCGTCTTGGCAACAGGTGCACAATCTCAAGTCTGCGGAAACCTGAAATGGCGGCTCGGGAGTTGGTAAATGGGCGATAGCGGCTTGAAAACATACGGCCCTTTCATCTCGGGTTCATTCCTGAACTGGCATGGTGAGACATTGCCGAGTGTTGACCCTGCGACGGGTCAGGAATGGTGTCGGTTTGCGTGTTGCGGGTCTGACGAGGTTGATCAGGCTGTTCGTGATGCGGACAAGGCGTTTCGAACCGGGCCCTGGGCCAATGCAACATCTTCGCAGCGCGCGGATATCCTAGATGGTCTAGCGGATGGGCTGCAGAGTCGCTGGGAAGAGCTTGTCGAGCCCGAAATCCGTGACAACGGCAAACGCATCGCCGAAGTCCGTGGACAGTTTTCCGGCTTGCACGGCTGGTACAGGTATTTTGCCGATCAGGCACGCCAGCTTTCGCCCGCGCCGCAATCGAACGGGGTGTCTGGTGTGGAAAGCACCGGCCATTGGATGCCTTACGGGGTGGTCGCCGCGATCACACCGTGGAATTCACCGCTGATGATCTTGGCGTGGAAACTGGCCCCCGCACTAGCCGCAGGGAATACGGTGGTGGTGAAACCATCCGAGATGGCGTCGGCCTCGACGCTGGAATTTGCGCGACTGGCGTGTGAATGCGGCTTGCCTTCTGGTGTATTGAACGTCGTGACAGGTCACGGGCATGAGGCTGGTGAGGCGCTGGTGCGCCACCCGCTGACCCGCAAAGTGACCTTCACCGGCTCTGATATCGGCGGGCGCAAGGTTGCCGAGGCGGCAGCGGCCGGAGTTGTTCCAACGACCCTGGAACTGGGTGGCAAGTCCCCGCAGGTCGTGTTTGCCGATGTCGACCTGGAAAATGCGGTCAACGGCGTCATGTCGGGAATCTTTCTGTCGAATGGTCAGACCTGTGTCGCCGGGTCCCGTCTGATTCTGGAGGAAACGGTTACCGCCGCCTTTACCAATCGCCTTCTGGAACGCGCCCGCATCCTTCGGCCTGGTGACCCGATGAAAACAGAGACGCAGATCGGACCGTTGGCGAACGAACCGCATTGGACCAAGGTTGCGGCCATGATCCGGCAGGCGAAGGCCGATGGCGCGATTTGCCTTCTTGATGGTACCGAGACAGGGGCCGGGTATCCCGGTTTTTATATCGGACCAACGATTTTCGCCGAAGTGACACCGGACATGCAGCTCTGGCGTGAGGAGGTTTTTGGTCCGGTCCTTGCGATCACCACCTTCGCAACTGAAGACGAGGCCATCGAATTGGCCAACGACACCGACTACGGCCTGGCGGGCGGAGTCTGGACCTCTGATCCGGACAAGGGCGCGCGCGTTGCCGGCGCCATTCATGCAGGCACGGTTTACATCAACCATTATCGAAGCGTCGATCCGGTAAGTCCCATCGGCGGGTTCAAACTGTCGGGATATGGCCGGGAATTGGGGCCGGATGCCGTCAAGGACTTCCTGCAAAGCAAATCGATCTGGACCGGATCTTCCCCGGTTCCCGACCCCTTCCCGGAACCGACGGAAACAACCCTTTGTGACCCGGAAAGTATGGAGCAATGACATGAGCAATCCAGCCGACGACACCTTGTTCGCAGTTCCCGAGGGTGATTTCCGAGGTCATGACCAGCAACAGGTATGGTCACTTGAGCATGATCCGGAACTGACCGAAGTCGGCCCCGGCACACCTTGCGGCGAGTATCTGCGGCGGTTCTGGATGCCGGTCGCGATGACGGATCAGATTGGCGATCTGCCCTATCGACTGCGCATACTGGGCGAAGTTCTTGTCCTGTTCCGGGAAAAGAAGGAAGGCAAGCTGGGCCTGACTCATCTGCACTGCTGCCACCGCAACATGAGCCTGGAATTCGGTATCGTCGAAGAGGGTGGAATCCGATGTTCCTATCATGGCTGGAAATACGGTCTGGATGGCACGGTTCTGGAAACGCCCTGCGAACCCCCTGCCAGCCAGGTCAGGAAAAAGGCCTGTCTGGGGGCTTATCCGGTGATCGAATACAAGGGGCTTGCCTTTGCTTATCTGGGTCCAAAGAACGAAATGCCGCCATTCCCAGTCATGGACACGTTCGATGATGAAGGAGACGAGCTTGTTCCCTATCTGATCAAATCTCCGTGCAACTGGCTCCAGGTGATGGAGAATGCTTGGGATCCGTTCCATGTCGTGTACCTGCACACGCTGGCCGCCCGCGTGCAGTTCACCGAAGCGTTCGCGCATATGCCGATGATTGAGTTTCACGACTGCGCCACCGGTGATTTCTATACCAACGTGCGCCGGGACGGGGACTATATCTGGGTGCGCGTGCACGACCACATGCTGCCCAGTTTCACTCAGAATGGCGGGCATTTTCCGGTGCCGGACCGGTCGCGCTATTTCGGTCGCGGCGGGCTGACGCGCTGGATCACACCGATTGACGACACCAATACGATGGTCATCGCCTGGCGGCACTTTCGCGCCCCCGAGTTCAATGATGACCCGCGAGGGCTGACCAATCGTGACGAGGTCGGGTTCGGCAAGACGGATTTCTACGGACAGGGTCCCGACCGCCCATATGAAACGCGCCAACGCGATCCAGGCGACTACGACGCCTGGGTCAGTCAGGGCCCGATCAATATCCATGCCCGCGAAAACCTGTCGTTTACCGACCGTGGGGTCGCCAAGGCGCGGCGGATGGTACGCAATGCGATCCGGGCGCTGCAAAAAGGCGAGCGCCCCGCACAGCCGACCGACCATTTCACCGGCAGGGTGATCCCAACCTACGCCGGTGACACGGTGTTGAAGATCCCGCAGCAGGAAGGCCGCGACGACGGTGCCCTGCAGAAAGAAGTCAGCTTCAAGGTCGCCGAAATCCTGAAATCGGGCGATCACCTGACCGGCAAACAGAGACGCGACTTTATCGTGAAGGAACTGAAGGTTTACGAATCTGGCTGGACTTGACGGTTAAGGGCAAGGCGACAGGAAAAGGGGATTGGACATGACGCGCATACCGCACAATCCGGGGCAGGTCGAGTGGTCGGGGGAAAACCCGGGCATCTACCTGAAGCGGGATCCGGGTAAGGAGAGCTTTGACACTCTGGCGCTTTTCTTCCGCGTGGTTGTATCGCCGTACGGACGGGGTCATGCGGCCATCGTGCTAGGTGCGCCGGATGACGCACTCGGCTGGCCTAGGGTGCCCAACCTGATCATGACAGATAATCAGCGTATGATGCGTTGGATCGTTGATGGCTGGGTGACGAAAATGCCGACATTCGTAGGCAAGGCCGGGCTGTCCGCGATGACATGGCTGGACTGTGACAGCGTTGAAAAACGTCCCGGAGACCTGAAATCCCGGTATTCGGAGACCCTGCGCGGGTCTGGCGTGACACTCGAGATGATCTGGCGGGATATGGGCCCGCCGCTGCCGGTCGAGGTGACCAAAGAGAACTCGGCGACCAAGGAACACGAGATGTATTCCGTTTTCCTTGAGGCGGGCAAGGCGGAGATCAAGATCAACGGCACAACCCTGCCCGGCCAAGTGGCGGAACGTCAGTTCTTTGGCCGCAGGATGAGCACCGCCTTTCTGGCCTTTTCAGAAACCTGGGTCACGCCGCAGGAGGATGCCTGATGCCACTGAATGAACCGATCACACCGGGCGTGGTTGACTGGACCGGGGAAAATCCCGGAATCCTGTTGAAAGATGACGACGGGAAATTTAGCGCGATGGCCCTGTTTTTCCGTGTTGCCTGGTCGCCTGTGGGACAGGGGCAGGTTCTGCTGCTGTACGGCACCCCGTCTCAGGTCGAAGGCACTTCGGATGCGCCGAATGTCATCCTCAGCGACAATCCCGATCTGACCGCTTTTCTGAAAAAGAACTTCATCAGCAAACTTGCAGCCTTTGCCAACGCGCCAGCTTTTGAAACCCTTCCGGAAATCGGCGCGCAGGTGGTTCGCAGCTCGGGTGACCCGATGAGCCATCGTTACTCTGAAACCATCGTGGGCGGAACCCTGACGGTTGAACTGGTCTGGGAGAAGCTTGAACCACCCCGCGCATTGGAGTTGTCCCCGCATGAGGTGGCATCGGGTGAACAGAACATGTTCTCGCTTCTGATCCCGGCGAAATTCGCGCAGATCATTGTAAATGGGCGTGCATTGCCGGGAAAATTGGGGACACGGGTTCAGGCCGGGTTCGAGACTACGACCGCGTTCCTCTATTTTTCGGAAACCTGGATCATCCCGCCGGAGGTCTCATGACTCAGCACCCCGCCGACCAGCTGGCGTTTGACCGGGCGATGGTGACGCAACCGGTCTGGAACCGTTTCAACACGGCCTCCGAAGCAGTCGGGTTGGCCGAAAACGTGTTGTTGCATGCTGGTCCGGCGTTCTCTGCGCCGGAACAAATCACTGTACCGAT
Organism: Ruegeria sp. AN11; assembly: GCF_056536005.1. Lineage (NCBI taxonomy): Bacteria > Pseudomonadati > Pseudomonadota > Alphaproteobacteria > Rhodobacterales > Roseobacteraceae > Ruegeria > Ruegeria sp. AN11. Next base: position 945,306 of record NZ_JBQFJD010000002.1, read on the forward strand.
CCTGAATTCCGCCTGTGTCGCGGCAGTCTGGGAAGGGTTGGCCCGGGATTTCGATCAGGCCGAAGCGATGATCATGGCACAGGAAATCCTGTTGCAACCAGCGCAAGACCATGACGTGGTCACACCACTGGCTGCCGTTGTCTCCGCAAATATGCCCCTTCACACGATTTACGATGCGTGGCGGGGACAGACGCGGGTATTCACCCCGATCAACGGTGGCGCGCGCCCGTCCATGCGGCTGGGTCTCCGATCCCAGGCAGTGCTGGATCATATCCGCTGGCTGAACACGCGATTTCTGGACATCCTGCAAAACGGCATCGCCGAGGGCATTGCACTTGTGCCTCTGGCGGTCATTGGTCTGGTGGGTGGTGATGATTGTCACGGGCGAACCCCCGTCAGCACGGCTGCCCTTGTCGAGGAGTTGAAAGACCGCGGTCCGAAGGGCATTGATGACGCGGATGCGCTGGAATTCATGGCGACCTCACCGTCCTTGTTTCTGAACCTTTGGATGGCCGCAACCAAGATCATGATGAAGCTGGCCGAAGGGGTCGAAGGGTCCAGTTTTGTGACCGCGGCCGGCGGAAACGGGCGCGACGTCGGCATACAGGTATCTGGCCTGCCCGGGCGTTGGTTCACCATTCCGGCCGCTCCGCCATCAGGTAAGTTCGATGTCGATCTACCGGCCGAGCGTGCCCTGGGCGCCATCGGTGACAGCGCTGTGGTCGACGCGTTTGGGCTGGGCGCCATGGCCATCGAACACAGCCCTGAGCAGTTAAAGGGTTTGGGTGCCTTTTTGCCTGGCGATGCCAGGACCCGTACATCCGGCTTGTCCGTGGGCGCGCACCCGTATTTCAATGCTTTTGATATCCGTCTGGGCTCGACCGCCAGAGGGGCGGTTGCGCAAGGGGCAGGTCCGGTGGTCAGCCTTGGCATTCTGGATCGGCTGGGACAGGCTGGGCGCTTAGGCGGTGGGATTTATGACATGCCGGTCGATCCTTTTGCGGCTGCCTTGCGGGCGCTGTCTTCATGACAGAACTGAATGAGCTTGGGGCGTTTGAGCTTGCCGCGCTGATCCGGGCGGGCCAAGCCAAACCGTCCGAAGTAATGGCCGCCCATTTGCATCGCATGGCACGCAGAGAGCCTGAAATTGGCGCCTTCGAATACCTCGATGCTGAGCATGCCATGGAGCGGGCGATCCGAGCCGACGCTCTGCCTGTCAACGGGCCGCTGTTTGGGGTGCCTTTCGCGATTAAAGACATCATTGATACCGAAGACATGCCAACAGGATGGGGCAGTGACTTGTTTGCCGGGCGGCAGCCAACGCGTAATGCGGCCTGCGTTCAGACATTGATAGATGCGGGCGCGATTGCAGTCGGCAAGACGGTGACGACTGAGTTCGCCTATTTTCGCCCGGGCAAGACGGCAAACCCCCACAACACCTTGCATACACCCGGCGGATCTTCGTCAGGCTCAGCCGCAGCGGTGGCCGACTTCATGGTGCCGCTGGCCTTTGGTTCGCAAACGGCGGCTTCCCTGATCCGGCCAGCGGCCTATTGCGGGGTATATGGGTTTCGGCCAACTATCGGTGGCTATCCGCTGGACGGAGTCATGGGTTTGTCGCAAAGCCTGGATACCCTGGGCGTGCTGGCCCGAAACCCCCGTGATCTTTTGTTGGCGGATTCTGTCTTGCGGGGAACCCATGTGCCGCCGCCGCCAGACTTCCAAGACAACCTGCCGCGTATCGGGCTGATGCGTGGCCCACACTGGATGGATGGCACGGTCGAAATGCGCGATACATGTACTCGTGCGCTGGCTGCAATTGCGGCGGCCGGAGCCGACACAGCAGAGGTCGCCTGCCCGCAGGTGTTTTCCGGACTTTCCGACGCCCAAAACACCGTCATGAGTTATGAGGCCGCCCGGTTGCGCGCTGTCGAATACAGCGCGGGCGAGTCCGCGATCAGCCCGCAATTCCATTCGCTGATCGAGAACGGCCTTGGGGTGCGTGATACGGACTACCGGCAGGCGCTGACAATCCGCGACAGCGCGTCTGTCGTTCTGAACCAGTTGTTCCGGGATATTGATGCCTTGCTGGTGCCATCGGCTCCGGGACCTGCACCTAAGGGGTTGGAAGCCACCGGCGATCCACTGTTTTCCCGAATGTGGAACCTGTTGCAGGTCCCGTCCTGCGCCGTACCGTTCGGGGCTGATCCAAGCGGCCTGCCGTTGGGATTTCAGTTGATCGCACCATGCGGTGCCGACGCGCGGTTGTTGGGCATTGCGCAATGGGTTCATGATATTCTGCAGGCTGAGCCATAAAATAATGGGCACGAATCCCGGTCCAAGTGGCGTGTAGGTTGCTGGCTATTTGGTTTTCAGTAGTCCTTTGCTGGGGCCACGGGGTCCGCTTCAAAACAAAATTCTGTCGCACGACTATCGGCCGAGCGAGCAAGTGCATGTCGCTAACGAGAACTTCTGTCGCAAATCGGCTTGTCGAAGCATTGGCGCGACGGCAAGATCAATCGCATGAGAGCGAGTCACATCTTGAACCCTCTGGACCGTCGCGCGACCGGTTGCGATCTGGTCGCGTCAGCCTGAAGCGCGGGCATCTGCCCGGGCTCATCTGCGCTGTGACGATCATATCCGGAAAACTTCATGACATTTCAAAGACTGCGTCTGGCCATCGATATTGGCGGCACATTTACCGATACGGTTCTGGTATCCGGTGAAGAGACGATACTGGCTTCGACAAAAACGCTGACCACGCACCAGAACCCGGCAGATGGCGCGATGGAGGGCGCGGTGCGCGTAATGGCACAGTCCGGGCACGACCTGAATGAAGTAACAGGGTTCATTCACGGGACCACCCTTGCAACCAATGCACTGATTGAGCGGCGCGGCGCTGTTGTGGCGACGGTGACGACCGAAGGGTTCCGGGACATCCTTGAGATCGCGTACGAGCGGCGGTACTCGCAATATGACATCAATCTGGAAAAGCCCGATCTGCTGGTGCCGCGCGAACGGGCGCTGACCGTTCGTGAAAGGATGGCGGCGGATGGCAGTGTGCTGATCCCTCTGGAGGATGACGCGATTGATGCATTGTTGGCCGATCTAGACGCCAGCGGTGCCGAGGCGGTCGCGATCTGCCTGATGCATGCTTATGCCAATCCCGACCATGAGCGGCGCCTGCGCGATGCGCTAGCCGAGAAACGCCCCGGTCTGACGGTTTCGATCTCGTCCGATGTCAGCCCCGAGGCGCGTGAATTCGACCGTCTCTGCACCACGGTTGCCAATGCATATATCCAGCCGCTGATGGAAAGCTATCTAAGGCGGTTCGTCGCCCGGTTCGAGGCCGAAGGCGTGACCTGCCCGATCCTGATGATGACTGCAGGGGGTGGCATGTGCACGGTACGAACCGCCGCCCGGTTTCCGATCCGACTGGTGGAAAGCGGACCAGCGGGCGGTGCCATCCTTGCCGCGCGCATCGCGGCGCGGGCTGGGATTTGCGATGTTCTGTCCTTTGATGTGGGCGGCACAACCGCCAAGCTGTGCCTGATTGATAACGCCCGGCCCCAAACCTCACGCCAGTTCGAAATCGCGCGCGCAGCACGGTTCATCAAGGGATCGGGTATGCCCGTGCGCATTCCGGTGATCGAAATGATCGAGATTGGCGCGGGCGGTGGTTCTATCGCCGGTGTCGATCGTCTGGGTCGGTTAACCGTTGGCCCGAAATCAGCAGGGTCGGAACCCGGTCCCGTAGCGTTTGGTCGGGGCGGCACAGAACCAACCGTAACCGACAGTGATATCACGCTGGGTTACATCGTGCCGGACACCTTTGCAGAAGGATATATCCAGCTCGATCCCGAAGCCTCAAAAGAGGCCCTGACCCGTGTGATCGGATCACGCCTGGACACTGATGCGACGGGATCGGCCGATGGGGTCAGCCGGATCGTCGATGAAAGCATGGCCAGCGCTGGCCGGATGCATGCCGTGGAATCGGGCAAAGACCTCGGTTCTCGCACCATGATCGCCTTTGGTGGTAACGGGCCGCTGCACGCCAGCCGTGTGGCGCGTTCGGCCGGGGTCAGCCGGATCGTGATCCCGCCCAATCCGGGCGTCGGCTCGGCGGTGGGTTTCCTGTTCGCACCAGTCAGTTTCGAAATCGTGCGCTCGCGTTATTCGCTGCTGGAAACGCTGGATTTTGATGGGATCAACACCCTGTTCGCCTACATGATTGCCGAGGCCAGCGGCGTTGTTGCACAAGGTGCAGGCGATGCGCTTACCGAGACGCAACGCACTGCCTTTATGCGCTACAACGGTCAGGGTCACGAGATCGAGATTCCCCTGCCCGACCGTGCCTTAACGGCGGATGATATCAGCCCGCTGATAACGGCGTTCGAAACGGAATACCGCAAGCAGTTCTCGCGCCCGGTGCCGGGGATGCAGATCGAGATTCTGAACTGGGCCGTGCGCGTTGCCACGCCGGATGCCGAGTTGCCGGATATTCCGACAACACCTGATCTGACCACGATCACACCTTCCGAGACGCGCCCCATCACCTGTGATGTTGACGGACAGAAAAAGCAGGCAAGCTTTGTCCCCCGCGACAGCCTGAGACCCGGCGACCGGATACATGGCCCGGCACTGATCATCGAACCGCAGACCACAACATTGGTCTCGGCTGATTTCTCGGCGCATGTGGACGCCATTGGAAACCTTGTCCTGATCCAGGACCAAAAAGGAGGCGCATGATGACTGCCGATCATTCTCCCGCCCGCCTGCAAGTGATGTGGAACCGTCTGCTGGCAGTGGTCGAGGAACAGGGCCAGACCCTGATCCGTGCAGCGTTCTCACCTATAGTACGGGAATGCGGCGACATTTCTGCCGGGATATTCGACGTTCATGGCCGGATGTTGGCGCAGGCCGTCACCGGCACACCGGGCCATATCAACACCATGGCCGAAGCGGTGATGCATCTGCGCGAACGTTTCCCGGTGCAGAATATGAAGCCCGGCGACATCTATATGACCAATGATCCCTGGCTCGCCTCGGGGCATCTGAACGATTTTCTGCTGATGATGCCTGCGTTCAAGAACGGCAAGGTCCTGGGCTTTACCTCGTGCACCTCGCATCTGGTCGATCTGGGTGGCCTCGGCATGGGGCCAGAGGGTTCGGACATCTATGACGAAGGTCTGCTGATCCCGCCCTGCAAACTGGTCGAAGAAGGCGTGCCGAACGCGCTGCTGCTCGACATCGTCCGCGCCAACAGCCGCGAGCCAATTGCAAATGAGGGTGACATCTACGCGCTGATCGCCTGCTGCGAGGCGGGTGTGACCCGGTTGGTCGACATGATGGACGAGTTCGGCATCGACGATCTGGACAGGCTGGGAAGCTACATCATCGACACCTCGCGCCGCGGTACGCTTGAGGCGATCGCCGAAGTGCCGGAAGGCGTCTACAGGAACGCGTTGAAGATGGACGGCTATGAGAACGAACTGGAACTGCACGCGACACTGACCGTAAGCAAATCGGGCATGCATGTTGATTTCACCGGCACCTCGGGTTGTTCGCGCAAGGGTATCAACGTGCCGCTCAACTATGCCACCGCCTATACAGTGTTCGCACTGCGTTGCATCGTCGGCTCTGACATCCCCAACAATGCCGGGTCGTTGGAACCGTTCACCGTGGACGGACCAAAGGGCTGTATCCTGAATGCACAGCGCCCGGTGCCGGTCGCCATGCGGCATACGCTGGGACAGGTGACGCCTGATCTGGTGCTGGGGTGTCTGCATCAGGCGCTTCCCACTGCAGTGCCGGCCGAAGGTGCCTCGTGCATGTTCGACCTGCCAATGCGCCATGCCCCCGAAGTGGCCCGTGACGGTGGGCGCGAGTTTGCGGTTGAACCGGTACATAATGGCGGCACCGGCGCTCGGCCACACGCGGATGGCCTGTCGGCCACTGCTTACCCTTCGGGCGTATTCGGATCACAGGTCGAGATCACTGAAAGCGTGGCGCCCGTCACCATCTGGCGGCGCGAACTTCGCCCCGATTCCGGCGGCGCAGGCACGTATCGCGGCGGATTGGGTCAACGGATCGAGATGACCTCGGCCAACGGTGCACCCTTCATCGTATTCCTCTCGGTCGAACGGCTGAAGTTCCCCGCCCTGGGCGTATGGGCGGACGGCCAGGCGCACCCGGGCGCATCCGTTTCCGCGACGGAGAAGGCGACATTCCCGGCAAGGGCGAGTTGCGGGTCGAAGGCGGCGACTATCTGATTTTCGAAACCCCCGGCGGAGGTGGTTTCGGAGATCCCTCCAAACGCGACGCACAGGCACTTGCGCTGGATCTGAAACGCGGCCTGATCAGCGAGGACGGCGCCAAATCCTACGGCGTTGTGTCATGATCCGCCCGGTTTCCCATGTCGGCGCGATGGCGGCGTATGCGCTGGCCGATCTCGGCGGCGCGGACACCATCTCGCTGGCCCAGAACGAAAGTGCCTTTCCTGCAAGCCCCGCTGCCATCGCGGCGGGACAGGCTGCAATGAGTGATTTGCCACTCTACCCCGATCCGGAGTGGCCGGAACTGCGCGCCGCTATTGCCGATGTGCATCGGCTGGATCCGGCGCGAGTGTTATGCGGTGCCGGCTCGATGGAACTGATTGGTTGCCTGATCCGGGCCTATGCCGGACCTGGCGATCGGGTTCTCGGTACGGACTATGGATATGCGTTCGTCTCGTCCGCTGCGGCGCAGGTGCAGGCTGATTATGTCAAGGCCCGCGAAATTGACCTGACTGTATCCGTTGACGACATTCTGGCTGCGATGTCGTCCAAGACGCGGATCGTTTTTGTCTGCAACCCCGGCAACCCGACGGGCACCTTGATTCCGAACTCCGAGATCCTGCGCCTGCGGGACGGGTTGCCCGCAGATGTTCTGCTGGTCGTGGATCAGGCCTATGCCGAGTTCTCTGACGAAACCAATGACCCCGCCGGGATTTTTGCCCTGACTGACAGGGGCGATACCGTGGTCATGCGGACGTTTTCCAAGGTTTATGGTCTTGCGGGTGCTCGGGTGGGCTGGGGGTATTTCCCGCCGGCGATTGCGACTGAGATACGAAAGCTTCTGAATCCCAACAATATCTCGATCGCCTCGCAAGCCGCCGCAACCGCCGCGATGCGCGATCAGGCGCATATGCGGGACGTGATTGCCCGAACCGCCGGCATTCGCGACCGCTTCGCCGATCAATGCCGCGCCATGGGCCTGCGCGTCCCCGAAAGCCACACCAACTTCGTCCTGCTGCGTTTTGCCTCGGCCGAAGAAGCACAGCGTGCTGATGCGGCGCTGCGTGCTGAAAATCTGTTGATGCGCGGAATGGGCGGCTATGGGCTGAGCGACTGCCTGCGCGCCACCATATGCGAGGCACCGGTCATGGATCGATGCCTGGCGGTGCTAAAAAAGGTGATATCATGATTTGCGAAACGCGAAGACGAGCCAAAATCGGCGTCCTTGTGCCCTTCACCAATACCAATCTGGAGCCGGATATGGAATTGATGCGCCCGCCGGACACCACCGTCCATTTCCAGCGCATGGGTGGGTACGACGTGGACGAGATCCGGGATCGGACCAGATGGCAGGACTTGGCGCCTCCGATATCAGTCACGACCTGCGAATGATCGCGGGCGTTCGGCCGGACGTGGTATTATACGGTTGCACTTCTGCCACGCTGACTCATGGCCCGTCATTTGACGCGGATCTTGCGCGGCAGATCAAATCCGGTTCGGGCGCGCTTTCTCTGACCGCCGCAGGGTCACTGATTGCGGCGATTACAGCGCTGGGAGCTGCCAAAGTCGGGTTTTCCTCGCCCTACCTGGGGGAAATCAATGCACAGGCGATTGATTTCATGTCTCAAAACGGCATCGAAACCGTTCGTTGCGCTGACATAGGCAGCGAACTGGGAAATTTTGGTCAGGGTGAACTGACTCCGGATGAGGTTTTGATCTGGCCTGTCAGGCCGATCATCCCGACGCGCAGGCAATTGTTCTCAGCTGCACGGACATGCGATCCGTGGAAGCAATTGACCGGATCGAAGAAAAGCTGGGCAAACCAGTGGTGACGTCCAATCAGGCGATGATGTTCTGCCTTATGCGGGCCCTGAATCTTCCGCGTCACGATGCGTTGCCAGGCCAGTTGTTCGAGTGGCTTTGATCTTCGCCCGTATTCAAGTGCTGTTGGCAGCGTCGTAGATCAGTGCGCCAAGGTCCGAGAACTTTGATCCGGCTTGGTTGAGCCCGAGAACCGCGTCCCGAATGGCGACGGCCCGTTCTGTACCCAGCGACGGGCTGGCGAATTCCATGAACTTTCCGACAACCTCGTCCTGATCCATCGGTGCTTCGGGGCCGCCGCGCGCGTGTACGTCACCCGAGTTCAGCACCTGTCCGTCGGTCAGAGTTATGCTGACATCGGCAGTGCGGCTTTGCGGGAAGCGGTCAGAGTGGCGTGCGGTTTCCGCAACCGTGATGCGCTCGACAATGCTGGCCACCAGCGGGTCGGACAGACCTGCGCCGGTGATGTGCTCGACACCGATCCGGCCATGTGCCGCCATTGTGGCGACCGCAAAAGGCAGCGAGTATTGCGCCTTGGACGTATCATCCGGCATGCCCCGGAACAGGCAGGCGCTTTCCTTGAAGGTGTTCACGTGGATGGCCGCGATATCCTGATGGCTCAGGTTGTTTTCGCGCATCAATGCGCGGGTTGCGTCAATGGCAGCGTGAGCCCAGCGGCAAATCGGATAGGGTTTCACATACTGATGTTCCATCTGCCAGAACTGGCCCAGGTCCTGCCAATGCGCGGCGGCCTCTTTCGCCTCAATGGTGATGGCAGGCGCACCGGTAAAGCCCTTTTCTGCCAGAACCGCCGAGGAAATACCCACCAAAGCCCCCCAGCCCGAGCCGTCGTGCAACATGGTCGGGTTAGCGATCTCTCGCATCATCTGACTGCGCGGACCGTGATATTCGGCGATGCCCATTGCCTGCCGCATCTGTTCAGCGCTCAGGCCGCGAAGACGGGCTGCAACCGCCACCACGCCTAGTGCGTTCCAGGCGCCCGACGTATGATAGTCGCTGACCGTATCATGCAGAGCAATCCCGGCCCGTCCGGCAACTTCATACCCAATCGTCACGGCGGCCAGCGCTTGAGGCCCCGAGAAATCGGGCACCGTTTCCGCCAGTGCCGCCAGGGCGGGAACCACGACGACCCCGATATGGCCCTTTGTCGGGTTATACCCGTCATGACCGTCCAGATTGTCTGTTTGGGTCGCGGCTGCGTAAGCGGCTCCGGCCACGCTGACCCTGCGGCCATCGAACAACATGCGTGCGCTCAGCCCCTGTTCACCGGCACCGTATAGGGCTGCCGCGCAGTCTCTTGCGATTTGCCCGGCCTTCATGGGGCCAGCGCCGATGGCGATGCCCAAAGTGTCGAGCAGCATCAGAGCCGCCGCATTGAGAGTGGAGTCCGGAATGTCCTGCGGTTGGCGCCCCAGTGTGAAATCGGCAACGGCTTGAAAGGTGTCTGTCACGGTGTCCTGCGGGCGTTTTCTTTTGACTTCCCGAAAATTCTAGCAGGGTTTACGATTGGCAGAACGAAAACTATCGGGGGCATTGGCCCTTGATTTTTTGCGACACTTTCCAATCTTTGCGGGACCAAAAAGGACCGTTCAGGCGTCGCTGACGGACAAGAAGGTGCACAGTATGCGCTTCACTTTGGTTCTGCGTCCCATCTGAGATACCGTTGCCATGATGAATCTGCCCCACCTCACCTTCCTGCGCTCGTTCGAGGCGGCAGCGCGCCATCTGAGCTTTACCAGCGCGGCGCAGGAACTGAACTGCACGCAGTCGGCGGTCAGCAACCACGTGCGCTCGCTTGAGGAATTTTTGCATCGTCCGCTTTTTGTTCGCCATGCCCGGTCATTGACCCTGACAGATGTGGGTGAGGCCTATCTGCCATCCGTGCGCCATGCCCTGAACGAAATCGACGTGGCCACGCAATCCGTCATTCTGAACACGCACAAGCGGCGGGTCGTGGTGTCCTGCCCTGTCAGCCTGGCGGAAAACTGGTTGCCGGATGTAATCCGGGGCTTCAACGCCGTGCATCCGGATATCGATCTGACGGTCCATGGCACCGTCTGGACAGATGTCGGCGCAAATGTTTCTGATATTTCTCTGACGATCAATCATGCTGAAGACGTGGCGGAAGGTGCCAGATGTCTTTGGGTTGAAAAGCTGGCCGTGGTCTGTGCTCCTGATTTTTTGGTCGATGGAAGACCCCTGACCGTCCCCGCCCAATTGCAGGATGCGTCACTGATCCACATTCTGGGTCGCCCCGCCTATTGGGAGCGTATTGCGCAGCATTTCGGATTATCGGATCTGAACCAAAAGGACGGCTTGCGCACCAATATTTCGAACCTGGCAATGGAGATGGCGGTCAAGTCTCTGGGGTGCATAGCACTACCCCGTTCGCTTGCGCGACCCTATGTCGACAGGGGATTTTTGGTTGAACCCTTTAGCTTTGAGCTGGAAAGCCCATGGGCTTATTTCATACAGCTCAAAGAAAAATCGGCCTCGCCTCCGGTCAGGCTATTTCAGGACTGGCTTTTGAAGGCTGCCGCTGAATTGAATACCTGACCGGAACAAGCTGCACTGTTTGTTATGCGCCGACTTCTTCCACAACCGGGGCCGTGTCGCGTAGGCGGTGCCCTGCGGGGTCAAAGGGCGGCTCAGCCAGGATTTTGGCCTTGTGCGGTTTCCCAAGAATGAAGACATCGACCGTATCGCCGGGCTTGGCGACAGCGGGGTTGGCATAGCCGATGGCAAGGGATTTGCCGACTGAATAGCCGTAAGCGCCCGAGGTCACGCGACCGACTGGCGTGCCGTCCGGGGTAAAGATCGGCTCGCCGCCTGTCGCATCGGCATCGGTTACGTCGACCTCGAAGATCGACAGAATTTCGCGGGCGGCGTTATCCTTGATGGCCAGATAGGCGTCCTTGTGCAGGAAATCCTTGTCCAGCTTGATCAGGCCCGCCAGCCCGACCTCCTGCGGCCAATATTCCTGTGAATACTCGCGACCCCACGAGCCATAGCCCTTCTCGATCCGCAACGACCCAAGCGCACGGCCGCCCACCGGGCCGCCATTGCAATCCTTCGCCGCCTCAAGCAGCGCAGAGTAGAGCCTGATCTGGTCCTCTTCGGCGCAGTGCAACTCCCACCCCAGGTCACCGGTAAAGCTGACACGGATCGCGAGGCAGGACACGCCTGCCACCTCGATCGTGGCCGATCGCATGAAACGGAAGGACTCGTTCGACAGGTCCGCATTGGTCAACCGCTGCAGAAGGTCACGCGATTTGGGCCCTGCGACGTTGAAACCCGCGATCCGGTCTGTCGCCACCTCGAACGTGGTGCTCTCGGGCAGGTCGATCATGTTGAAGAAGCGCTGATGATAGCGTTCAGCCATGCCCGAGCCGATCATCATGTAATCGTCGTCAGCCACCTTGGTGATGGTAAAGTCTCCGGCCACACCGCCACGCACCGAGATCAGTGGTGTCAGGCAGGACCGGCCAACCTGGTCGGCACCCGGTTGGCGACCAGCTTGTCCAGCCACGCATGGGCGCCTGGTCCCTTGATCACGTAGTTTGCAAAGTTCGAGATGTCGATGACCCCAACGCTCTCGCGCAGCATCTTCACCTCGCGGCCCACCGGTTCCCACCAGTTCTGTCGTGTGAAACCGTTGGCTTCGACCGCCCCGGGCTGATCTGCAAACCAAAGCGGGTGTTCCCAGCCGCAGTTCAGGCCAAAGACACAACCCATGTCCTTTTGCATCTCATAGGCCGGGCGCACGCGGGCCGGTCGCCCGGCACTGCGTTCCTCGTTCGGGAAATGGATGGCGAAGCGGTGGGTATATTGGTCCTCGACCCGCGCCTTGGTGAATTTCTTGTCCGCCCAGTCGCCGAACCGGGCCAGATCCCAGGCAAACATGTCGTATTGCGGCTCTCCCTCGATCATCCACTGAGCCGCAAGCAAGCCCAGACCGCCCGATTGCGAGAAGCCGGGGATAATGCCGGTGCAGCAGAAATAGTTCCGCAGCTCCGGGACCGGCCCCCAGATCGCGTTGCTGTCCGGGGACCAGATCATCGGTCCATTGATCACCCGCTTGACCCCGGCCGTGGCGGCCACCGGCACACGCTCGGTGGCGCGGATCACATTCTCCATGATCCGGTCCAGGTCATCGGGGAACAGGTCATGGGCAAAGTCCAGCGGCGTACCGTTTTCTGCCCAGAACTTCATGTCTTTTTCATAAGCTCCGATCAGCAGGCCGTTGCCTTCCTGGCGGAAGTAGTATTCGCCATCCCGGTCGGCGATCGAGGGCAGACGTCGGCCCAGGCTCGCGACCTCGCTAATCGCCTCGGTCACGAAATACTGGTGTTCGGTCGGCTGCAATGGCAGCTCGATCCCCGCCAACGCCGCGACTTCGCGTCCCCAGAGGCCCCCGGCATTGACCACCCATTGAGTATGGATGTCGCCTTTTTCGGTGCGCACGATCCACGAACCGTCGGGCTGTTGTTCCGTCCCGATGACCGGGCAAAACCGCTCGATCGATGCGCCCATTGCGCGGGCCCCTGCGGCATAGGCGTGGGTCACACCCGAAGGGTCAACATTGCCGCCGTCGGGTTCGTACATGATGCAACGGATGTCATCGAACTGCGCCAGTGGGTGCAACTCCTTGGCCTGCTCGCGGCTGATTTCGTGAAAGTTCAGCCCGTAGAACCGCGCTTTGGCCTCCTGCAGACGCAACTGGTGTTCACGGTTCTCGGTCTGCGCCAGATACAGCGAGCCCGGTTGGAACACGCCGCAACCCTGTCCAGTTTCCTTTTCCAGCTCTTTATACAGGTTCATTGTATAATGCTGGATGCGGGTGACGTTGTTGTTATCGTGCAGCCCGTGAATATTTGCCGCCGCATGCCAGGTCGATCCGCTGGTCAGTTCGTCCCGTTCCAGCAGGACAACGTCCCTCCAGCCCAGCTTGGCCAGGTGATACAGGATAGAGCAACCAACAAGGCCGCCTCCGATCACTACAGCCTGCGCGTGCGTCTTCATCGGTGTTCCTTCTCGAAATCAAAGACGTCAGATATTCTGAGTCATCATGGTTTTGGTCATCCGACCATTTCTCGTTCGTCGGATAACGGCACGATTCGTGACAAAACTAAACGATCACCTGTTGCTCGACCTGCAAAATATTGTGGGGCAAAGCCCCGGAGATTTTCCATGCATACTGATTGAGAATGAACATGCGGGACCAAAGCTATTGGATCATCACAAATTCGATGGGTTGAGGTGTCAAAAAGAAAATGCCCGGCAGATTCAGCAATTGGTATCAATAGGTTCGACATGTCCTGCGTAGGCCGTCATAGTGGCTTTCAAGAGGCAGTCGCTTTGACTCGCCAGTCATCCAGGGGGTTGCAATGACTTTGGTCAGAGGTTTTTTGCCGATCTTCGACACGGCGCATTTTATGCCCCGCGACAACGTTCTAAGATGCCGGACGCTGCAGACGGGATCGTCTGCGTACCGCAATAAGCAAAGGCTTGAACTGTGAACCCGGATTTCAGGATGTCTGCGTCCCCCAGACACGAGTTGCGCAATACCCGCAATCAGGGAACGACGTTCCCGGCACTCGCGTTTCTGTTCAGTGTTTTTGTCAATCTGCTGATGCTGACCGGGCCATTGTTCATGTTGCAGGTCTATGACCGGGTTTTGGGATCGCGCGCGGTCGAGACGCTGACGGCTCTGTTCCTGCTGGTTGCACTGCTTTATGTCCTGATGGCCATGCTGGATTATGCACGCGGCAGGATTGTCGCCCGGTTTGGGGCCCGGTTCCAATCCGCTTTGGACGAACGGGTGTTCGACGCCACGTTGCGGCGATCGCTTGATCCGAAAACAAGATCCGCACCGGCGACAGCGTTGCGGGATCTCGAAATCATCCAGAAACTCTGCGCGTCCCCCATTCTTCTGGCGGTGATGGACATCCCCTGGACGCCGGTGTTTCTGGCCGCGATCTTCCTGTTTCACCCCTTGCTTGGATGGCTGGCCGTTGGTGGCGGTTCGCTGCTGATATTCATTGCTCTGCTCAACCAGGTTCTGACCCGGAACAAAGTAGCGGAAGCACAGCGGGCATCGGCGCAGGCGAACTCGTTTTCCGAACATGCCAGGCAAGCCGCGGAAGTAGTCCGATCGCAAGGAATGCAGAGGGCTGTGACCCAGCGGTGGTTGCGGCAACGGTCGAGTGCATTGTCACAGACCATTTCCGCCAGCGACTGGACTGGAAGCTTTACTTCGCTGACCAAATCGCTGCGGCTGTTTTTGCAATCCGCGATGCTGGCGCTTGGGGCCTGGCTGGTGCTGCGCAATGAATTGTCGCCCGGTGCGATGATTGCTGGCTCGATCCTTTTGGGCCGGGCATTGGCGCCCGTGGAACAGGCGGTGGGCCAATGGGGGATGATCCAGCAGGCGCGGACGGCCTGGGTTTCGTTGAACCGATTTCTGGATACCACCCCGCCTGAGATGCCGCGCACCAAGTTGCCGGTGCCAAAAGCGAAATTGGAGGCCAAGCGCCTGACCGTCATTCCGCCGGGTGCCGATACACCGACACTGCGCAATGTCACGCTGCGCCTGGAACCGGGCAAGGCGTTGGGAGTTATCGGCAAAAGCGGGTCGGGTAAAACGACACTTGCCAAGGCCCTGCTGGGGTTGTGGCAACCGGCCGGCGGCGAAATAAGGTTGGGCGGTGCGACGCTGGATCAGTATGATCCGGACGATCTGGGGCAGCATATCGGCTATCTGCCGCAACAGGTTACCCTGTTCAACGGAACAGTGGCCGAGAACATCGCCCGGATGTCCGAAAACCCCGATCCCGAGGCAGTCGTTGATGCTGCGAAGAAAGCCAATGCGCATGACCTGATCCTGACACTGGAAAAAGGGTACGACACCTTTCTGGAAGGCAATGACAGCCAGCTTTCAGGTGGCCAAAAACAACGCATTGCCTTGGCACGCGCCCTATATGGGGACCCGGTCCTGTTGATTCTGGACGAACCGAACTCGGCCTTGGACGCAGACGGAACCGAGGCTTTGAATGCCGCCGTTCGTGGCCTGAAGGCCGAAGGTAAGGGGGCGATCATCATGACACATCGTCCGCAGGCAATCTCGGAATGCGATGATCTGGCCGTGGTCGAACGCGGTCAAGTTGTGAAGTTCGGCAGTCGGGACGAGATTTTGAGCGCGGCTGTGCAAAACGCCGAAGCCATCAAACGAAAATTCAATCAGGTAGGCAGCTGATGGCGGCGAATCTTGAACAACATCCACGTCCGGCGTGGCGCATTACGGTTCCGGCGCTTGTCGGTTTCTCTGCCTTGACCATCCTGGTCGGCGGACTGGGGCTCTGGTCGGTGCAGACAGAACTGGCGGGGGCAATCGTCTCGCAAGGGGTGATCGAAGTTCAAAGCAACCGCCAGGTCGTCGAACACCCCGACGGTGGTGTGGTCGGCGAGATCTTTGTGCGGGATGGCGATGTCGTCGCCGAGGGCGATTTACTCCTGCGGCTGGATGATACGTTTTTGTCCTCGGAAAAAGCATTGTCGATCTCAGCTTTTCGAACTTCTGGCGCGGAAATCGCGGCTGGAGGCGGAACGCGACGGAAGCAACGCAGACGGTTTGGCATCCAGTCTAAGCGCCCTTCAGCAACAGGAAAAATCGATTCAGATCTGATTGATGGCCAGCAGCGGCTTTTGAGGCGCGGATCGATACGATGGCCCAGCAGAAAGAGCAACTGGGCAAACAAATCACCCAGATCGAAAGTGAGATCGAAGGCACACAGGCCCAGTTGGTGTCGCTGCGCACTCAGGTCGATCTGATCCAGAATGAGTTGGAAGATCAGGAAAACCTGCTCAAGCGCGGTTTGACGCAGGCCAGCCGGGTGTCGGCCCTTCAACGTGAAAATGCCAGCCTGACCGGTGAAATTGGTCGTCTTGAAGCATCGGTGGCCCGTCTGAAAGGCCAGATTGCAGCAACGGAAATTCAGATCGTCGAGCTCACCGCCACACGGCGGGAGGAGGCGATCACCGCGTTACGTGAAGTGCAGGCTCAGGTGTCTGAACTGTCGGAGCGCAGGCTGGCCTTGACCGAGCGTTTGTCGCGTCTGGACATCCGTTCGCCGGTCTCGGGGTCAGTCTATGACAGTCAGGTTTTTGCGCTGCAATCGGTGATTCAGCCCGGTGAGCCGATGATGTATGTCGTGCCGCAGAACACACCGCTGCTGGTTGCCGCGCGTGTGGATGCGCTACATGTTGATCAATTGTATGTCGGACAAGAGGTCGCCCTGCGCTTCCCGGCGTTCAATCAGCGTGAGACACCTGAGATCAATGGTCATGTGATAAATGTATCTGCCGACACCTTCATGGACGAGAGTACTGGATTTACATTCTACCGGACTGAAGTTGCCCCAGACGACGGCGAAGTTGAACGACTGAACGGGCAAGCTCTGCTTCCCGGTATGCCGGTTGAGGCGATGATCAAGACGGATGAACGTACACCGCTGTCCTATCTGATCAAGCCGATGGCCGATTATTTCAATCGCGCGTTCCGCGAGTAACCAGGCGCATCATCGCGCCGGGTTTCAGGCCGCTTCCAGATTTCCGAGCAGGATCGAGGTCATGTCGCCCGAAAACTGTCCATCCACGGCGACAGCGTTTGTGCCCGTTGCATAGTTTACGTTGGTCGGGGTAATCCCGGAAAGATCCGCAGCGGAGTCCAGAAACACCCATTCAGCAGGATGTGTGGTCGGTAGACCAACAGCGACCTTCAATACCGCCAGCGCATCCAGAGCGTTTACCGTTCCGTCCTGTGTTATGTCGGCCGCGATCAGGTTTTTAGGCGTGGCGGGCCCCCAGGTCGGATCAAGCCCCACGGATATCCGCAGGACCTGCAGTGCATCCAGTGCGGTTATCTGGTCGCTGGCGGTCGAATAGCTTTTTACAACATCGAATTGACCAGGGAACGTGCCGGACGGCAGGCCCAGATCAAATTGCCCGTTCTCATCGGCAAAAACACTGATCGTGCCACCGCCGTTTAGAGTAAACCTGATTTCTGCGTCCGCCAGCGCAGGATTGGCCGTCTGTGTGTCGACTGTGATGTCCCCCAGCACGCCACCCGAGCCTTCAGGCACGAGCCCGCCGAAATTGCCGAAATTGACCGGGATATGGTCAGGCCCGCCAAACCCCGCTCCAAAGATGTCGGCGCTGGTCAACGGGCCACCAGTTGCGGAGTGAACCAGAATGGTTTCATTGATGTAGTCAATCTGCACGCCTTGCGCTGTCGCGGTGAAAGTCAGTTGCGATGGGGTTCGCATCAGCGGGTAGTCGAACAGATCCAGCCGGTCCAGACCCGGCTGGAAGTCAGTAATCGTGGTCGTGTCGCTGCCGTAGTTCATGACAAAGATATCGGCGCCGGAACCTCCGGTCATCGTTGTGGCGCCTGTGCCAGCGATCAGAATGTCGTCTCCCGCCCCACCCAGAAGGGTCGAGTTCAGGATGCTGCCGGTCAGCATATCGCCCAGAGCTGTTCCGTTGACGGTGCCCAGCCCTTCGTCGACCACCCCCAGATCGGCGATCGAAACAGTCAATTGCGTCAGGCCGGATTCCTGTTGCGAGGCAGCAAGGATCTGTAACTCGTCCCCGACCTGGGCAACGCTGATCGTTTCGACGTTCTGCAAACCGCTTGCCAGAGTATCTGCGAAACTATCCAGATAGATCAGCTGGCCGTCGGGTGTCAGGGTAAACAGGGTAAGCCCGTCATCGCCACCTCCGGCCACAACAAAGGCCCGCCCGTTTGCTTCGACGACTGCCAGATCCTGAACCGTTTCAAACCGCGTGTTCAAGGAATCAAGAACATAGTCCGTCGGTGTCAAACGTCCGTCACCGCCCAACTTCATGACGCTGAGAGAGTTGCTGCCCGAACCCGCCACCAACACCAGGATAGTCCGTACGCCTGCACCACTTCGATAGCTGTCGGAGTGGCAATGCCCAGTGTCGACAGAGAGGCGCTGTTATCCACCGTGGTCAGGATTCCGGTCGTATCGTCTATTTCGTAGGTGGAGATCACATTGCTGGCCGCATCCGCAGTGATCACGAAATGTCCGGATCCGGATTTCAGGCTTTGCATCGAATCGGCCTGTCCGGGGGTGATGCCTGCCAATGACAGCGATCCGTCCGTGCTCACATGATAGGTCGCAATACTGCCGCTGTCCTCGTGGGCAATTGCCAGAAATTCAACTGGCCCGACAGGGTGCCTGTTTCCCGCAAGGTTCCGATGGAGCCGTCAGCCAGCAGATCGTATCCAACCAGACCCTTTGCGGAATCGACGTCCAGAATCAGCCGGTCCTGCCCCCCAAGTGTCACCGGCATCCCGCTGCGCCCGACCTGAAACGTTATCGAGCCGCTGAAATATTGCGTGTCCTGAAGTTGAGGAATCGCGCCGTTTGCCAATGTCCAGACAGCAATACCGCCGCCGGGTCCGGTCACGCTGTACAGATACGTGGTCCCGTTAAACGTTTTTAAAGCCGTATCGCCGATACCTGAATCGAGCGCCGTGCTCGCCGTTTCTACCACGCCTTGGAAATTGAACTTCATATCTGATCACCCCACGCCGATGCCGGCTTTGACAACAGGGTGCTCTGACGCAAAGACCAAAACCAAAGCGCAATTGTGGTGAAAACGAGGAGTTCGGATTCAGATTAACTCAAATTTTCGGGTCCGACCACGTGAGTCATCAAAAGGAAAGACAGATGAACGGAACCTGGCCCAGGCCAAACGTCTTCCCGACGTAAGCGGCAACTGCTTGTGAGGACAAGATGACGAAGAATTCTGAACTCAACACTCCTGACACGGATCGCAAGAAGCATATTCGCCAATGGATCGATGCGAGGTTGCGCAAATGGGCAGGCCGGGGCGCCGCAGGGGGGCTCGGATCCGTGCTTATGGCGTTACCGGCATTGGGACAGGCCACCGTGGAAGAGCTTTATGCCTTTCAATTTGCGGAGACCATTCCGGGAGTGAAGTCGGCAAAGCTGTTGAAAAACGGCGATGTTTTGCTGAAACTCAACGATGGTCGTACCCTGATCGTGGCTGCCGAAAACGTTCAGGTTCTGGACAGCGGCGCAATCATGATCGCCGAGGAAGCCGTTGCCGAAATCGCTCAGTTCAGCCTTACGGCAGAGGCCGGTGGCGCAGCCGCAGGTGGAATGGGCAGCGCTGGCGCAATATTGGGCGGGATAGGTCTGGCTGGCGCCGCTGCTGCGGGCGCAGGTGGCGGTGGTGGCGGCGGCGGAGATGACAGCCCCGCAGTCGTGCCCACCCCGACCCCAGTCCGACACCCAGCTACCCGACCCTCAACCTTGCGGGAGCCCAATCGACGACACTCAGCAGCTTCGGCACCGGAGTTTTGGCCTCGGCAGACGCGGACACTATTGAAGTGACCATCGGTTCGATCACGAAAACCATTGCACCGAATGCAGACGGAAGCTGGGTTATCTCGCTGACCGAAGCCGAAGCGGCCAGTCTGCCGCAAGGGGTAAATTCAGTCACTATTCGAAGCCTCGATGCGTCTGGCGCCGAGTTGTCAACTGAATCGGTTCAGTTCGAAATTGACACCATACCACCGACCCTTGCCATAACCGGGGTATCTGACGGGGCCGTGATGAACGCCATTGAACAGGCGACCGATCTGATCCTGAGCGGAACC
The DNA here is from genome assembly GCF_056536005.1 of Ruegeria sp. AN11. Taxonomy (NCBI): domain Bacteria; kingdom Pseudomonadati; phylum Pseudomonadota; class Alphaproteobacteria; order Rhodobacterales; family Roseobacteraceae; genus Ruegeria; species Ruegeria sp. AN11. The sequence continues at coordinate 965,136 of NZ_JBQFJD010000002.1, forward strand.
ACAGACGCTGAAAACGGCCAGCTTGTAACTGTTTCGTTCAACGGGCAGTCGTATACCGGCATCGTCGCCAACGGGGCGTGGAGCGTAACGGTCCCCGCCTCTGATCTGGCCGCGCTGCAGGATGGTGCGACAATCATAATACAGGCGGACGTGACCGACCAGGCAGGCAATCCGGCTGTTCCGGCCGCGGACAGTATCGACACGGATTTCACTGCTCCGACCATCACACTTGACCCGGTTTCGGGCGGTTCGATCGAACTGGTCGATCTGAACAGCGATCTGGCTCTGACCGGCACGACAACGGCAGCCGATGGCCAGAGTGTTTTGGTGACGTTCAACGGCCAAGTTTACACGGGCACAACATCTGGCGGCAGTTGGAGCGTTACCGTCCCCAGCGCCGATCTTGGGGGGCTGACTACCGGCACCCCGGTTTCGGTCAGTGCCACGGTCAGCGACACCTCGGGTAATTTCGCCACTCCGGCAACGGCAACCCTGCCCGTGGATCTCAGCGGGCCTTCCATTTCAATCTCCCCACTGCCCACCGGTTCCGTTCTGAACGCGGTCGAGGCCGGGTCGGATCTGACTGTCAGCGGTACAACGGGAAATGTTCCGGATGGACAGCAGGTAACGGTTAACCTGGGCGGTCAAACCTATCTGGGCGCTGTATCAGGAGATACATGGACAATTACGGTTCCCACGGTAGATTTGCAGGCGCTTGCGGACGGTTCGGGATTTACCATCACCGCTGACGTTTCCGACAATCACGGATTGGACGCGCCACAGGCCAGCAGCTCGGTCTCGACGGATTTCACCGCCCCAACGCTCAGCATCGACAGTTTTTCTTCTGGTGCCGTTCTGAATGCCTCGGAGCAAGCTACGGATCTGACCATAACTGGTGCGACGGATGCCGAAGACCGGCAAATGGTGACCGTTTCGATGAACGGGCAGACGTAGTCCGGCCAGGTCCAGAGTGGCAGTTGGAGTGTGACTGTACCGTCCTCAGATCTTTCGTTGTTGTCCGACAATGGTACTGTGACGGTTACCGCTGACATCTCGGACGCCGCAGGTAACCCCTCCGTTCAAGCGACGAGCAGCTTTGACACGGACTTTACGGCACCTTCAATCACGATCTCCGCCCTGTCAGACGGCGCGATCATGAATGCCGCCGAACAGAGCACGGATCTAACCGTGTCGGGCACATCAGATGCGCCGGACGGAACAACGGTCACAGTTCAGATCGCACGTGCTGACGGAACCGTTGATGTGAGCGGAACAGCGACTGTAACAGGTGGAGGGTGGAACTATACCGCCGCAAGCTTGGATTTAGCCGGGTTGCAGGACAATGAAAGCTACAGTGTCACCGCTTCGGTTGCGGATGCGGCAGGAAACAGCAGCTCCGCTTCAGACGGCTTCACAACGGACTTTAGCGCACCGTCAATCACGCTTGATCCGGTTCCGACCGGTGCAGTTCTGGATGTGATTGAAAGAAACAGCGATCTAGCAGTGTCGGGAACTACCACAGCTGAGGATGGCCAGACGGTTTCGGTAACGCTCGGCGGGCAGACCTTTACGGCCGTTGTTTCCTCGGGAACTTGGTCCGCTACCGTTCTTTCGGGCGATCTGGCGGCATTGGCGGATGGGACCGCCTTTACGCTGACGGCTATGGTGGATGATGCGGCTGGCAACAGTGCGCCCGCTGCAACGACAACGCTCACGACCGATTTCCGCCCGGTGTTGACCCTGAATGACGTCGGGACAAACGGTGCCGTTTCTCTCAGTGACGCGCAAAACTCGCGCCTGACCATAAGCGGTTCCTCGCACGGTCTAGCTGTCGAAAGCAGTCCTCATCTGGCAAAAAGCGATGCCGGTTTGCGGCCGCAAATGCCGGTCAGGATGCCGCGAAGGGCGCGTTTCTGCCCAGGTCTTCTTGGGTCTGAACGCGCGCTCCGAACGAGTTGTTTCGGATGCCGCTGATTTTTCACCGTATCTGCGTGTTTCGCAACTGGTATATGATGGTGGTGCGGCGGCGGGGATTTGGCTGCGGCACGCGCCCGGATTTTTGAAAGTCAGGGGACCGTCTGCAAACGGCCTCGGCAACGG
>NZ_JBQFJD010000003.1:0-5948 GCF_056536005.1 Ruegeria sp. AN11
CTCGACGACCTCGCCCGGCACACTCGGTCTTGGTCAGAACCACCAGATCCGCCACCCCGATCTGCTGCCGGATCTGCGGCGCGATCTGTGCATCGCCCAACAACCCCGATCTGCCCCGCATCCACCACCGTGACGATCCCGGCATAGCTCAGCTCGGGCTCGGCCCGCGCCACATTCGCGATGGCCGCCGGATCGGCAATGCCGCTGGCCTCGATGATCAGATGGTCGGCCGCGGCGCGCGTCCAGCACATCGCCGATGGCCATGAACAGATCGGCCCCCATGGTGCAGCAAACATTAGCCAGCGTCAATCAAGTGTCCTCATCCGCCGAGGCCAGCAGCGCCGCGTCGATGTTGATCGCGCCGAAATCGTTGACCAGCACCATCAGGCGCAACCCGTGATCCTCGGACAGCAACCGGTTGATGAGCGTCGTCTTTCCGGCGCCCAGATAGCCTCCGACAACGCTCAGCGGCAGCCGGGTCACAACAGATGCACCTCGCCGCCCGACACAGTCCCCAGCACCGGCACATCCCGGATCGCCTCCGGCGCAACCCGGGTCGGATCCTCCCCGAGGATCGCGAAATCCGCGATCTTGCCGGTCTCGATACTGCCGATTTCCCCATCCAGACCCAGCGTATAGGCCGCGCCCAGCGTGATGGCATAAAGCGCCTCGCCCACCGTGATCCGCTGCGCCGCGCCCAGCACCCGGCCCGACATGGTCGTGCGGTTCACGGCGCACCAGGCGGTAAACAGCGGCCCCATCGGCGTCACCGGCGCATCGGAATGGATGGCAATGCGCACGCCCTCGTCCAGCGCACAGCGGGCGGCATCCATCCGCATCGCGCGGTCTTCACCAATGGTCAGCGCCGCGTGCTGATCGCCGAAATACCAGATGTGATTGGCAAAGATGTTGGCGCAGACCCCCAGCCGCGCACAGCGTCGGAACTGATCGGCGCTCATCATCTGGCAATGCTGCAACACATGCCGCGCGCCCGCCCACGGATGCGCGCGCACCGCCGCCTCCAAAGCCGCCAAAGACACGTCCGAGGCCTCATCCCCATTCACATGGATATGCATCTGCACCCCATGGCTCTGCATCGCGGCGCACAGCGCAAATATCTGATCCGGCGGTGTATTCCACAACCCGTTGGGCTGCCCGCCCACATAACCCGGCCACTTCACCCGGGCCGTCCAGCCCTGAATGGACCCGTCCGTCATCAGCTTGACCGCCCCAAGCCGCAGCCTGTCGGTCGACCGCGCCCGCAACGCCAGCGCCCGCTCGGCAATCCGATCCGGATCACCGCCCGCCGCGCCCAGCGCGGGTACCAGCCGCAGGCCAAAGCCCGGCTGTCCGGTCACCCGCAGCAGCGTATCGACATCACCCTCCTCCATCTCGGCGAACAGATCGGTCGCCGTGGTCACCCCGGCCCGGCGGCACACTTGGGCATAGGTCTCGATCACGTCCGGGCGCTGGGTCAGCGCGCGGAAATCGATGCCGGTGCGCCGCATCACCGGGAACATGGCGGCCATCTCCTGCAGTTCGCCCGTCGGCGCGCCGTCCAGCCCTTTGGCCACGCCCTCGATGTTGCTGTGCCGTTCATAACCCGCAAGCGCCAGCGCCGCCGAGTTCGCACACATCAGATGAAAGTTGGAAAACAGCACCACGATGGGCCGGGTGGCCGAGATCCGGTCAAGATGGGCACGACCCAGCCGATCCCCTCGATGAAGATCGGATCGAACCCCCAGGCCACCAGCGGCTGACCCTGGGCAGACCGGCCTCATAGCCGCGCAGCCGCTCGATCACATCCGCGATGTCGGTCATGCCCTTGTGCAGCACGCCCTCGGGGTCGATCCGGTCGTGATATCCGACATAGGCATAGCGCCACATGGCCCCCGCCATCATATGCGCGTGCCCCTCGACAAACCCAGGCATCAGCACGGTATCGGCCAGCCGATCGTCCCGCACCACCTCCTGATCCGGCCAGACACAGCCCGCATCGCCCACGGCCAGAATCCGTCCGTCGCGCACCGCGACATGGGTCGCCTTAGGGCGGTTGGGGTCCATGGTGATGATCCTGCGACAGCGGAAAAGCGTGGTCGATGCCATGAGATCCTCCCGGGTTGGCCTCCGGCGTAACGCAACTTCATTCCGCTGCAAAATGGATTTACTGTCTGATTAAGGCTCAGGAAATGTGGTAACCAGATGAACTTCACGCTCAAACAGCTGCGATATTTCGATGCCGCCCTGCGCAGCGGCTCGATCGCCCGCGCCGCCGCCGAGATGAACATCTCGCAATCCTCGATCACCGCGGCCATCGACCAGATCGAACAGACCATCGGCGCGGAACTATTCCGCCGCATCCCCGCAAAGGGCTGATCGCAACCGAGCTGGGGCGCGCCGCAGGCAAACATATCGCCGCCTTTCTCGACCAGTCGCGGGTGTTCAGATCCGACCTGCTGTCTCTGGTGGGCGATCCGACCGGCACATTGCGGCTGGCCTGTTACGAACCCACCGCGCCCTATGTCCTGCCGCCCCTGCTCCGCAAGATCGCCGACAGCTACCCCGAAGTGCGCATCGACGTCATGGAGGGCGACATGCTGGTGGTCAACGACCTGCTGCGCTCGGGCTCGGTCGATGCGGTGCTGACCTACCGGCGCTATACGCACCCAGATAATCGCTTCGTGCCGCTCTTCCGCGCCCGGCCCTGGGCGCTGATACCCGAACATTCGCCGCTGTCGGGGCAGGCCTCGGTCACGCTCAGGGATCTGGCCGCGCAACCCCTGATCATGCTCGACGTGCACGGCACCCGCGACTATTTCCTGACCATGTTCCAGAACCAGGGCCTGACGCCCGACATCGTGCACTCCACCAAATCCGGCGCGGTGCTGCGCGGGCTGGTGGGGGCGCAGTTCGGCCACGCGATCCTGAACATCTGCGGACCCAATGACCGGGACCGCCAGGGCGGATACATCGCCACGCCCATCGCCGGAGAGGTGGACGTACCCCTCTACGGCATCGCCCACGCGCCGCAGCTTGAAAACTCGGCCGTCGTGCGCGATCATCGACACCGGCACGGCGCTGGCGCGTCAGGGTACGTTCGAGCACCTGCTGATGGAGCCTTGAGGGCGGGCCATAACCACAAAAATAGACCTTTACGCAACAGAAAACCCTGTTTTCTAGCGGTATGCCCATCGGTTACCGTCGGATCAAAGCTGATCGGCCTCCGGTAACGAACAAGCCTGCCCAACCAATAAGTGCTCTCAGGCCGATGGGCGAACCGTGCTGCCAGGAGGAATGACATGCACAGACGAACCCTACTCAAGTTTGCAACCTCGGTGTCGCTAGCCGCCGGGCTGACGCTCTCCCTGCCTGCGGCAGCAGCGGACGTGACGATGAACCTCGGCTTCGGCGCGCCCGAGGCGTCGATCTACGGACGTTTCGGTACCATCTTCAAGGACAAGCTCGAGGCCCTGTCAGGCGGCTCCATCGAGGTCAAACTGCGCTGCTGCAACCAGATCTCGTCCGAGGACGAGGCGTTCAAACCATGCAGCTGGGCACGGTCGACGGTTTCTTCATCACCGCCAACAACGTCTCGCCGCACTGGCCGCTGATGGACGTGACCGTGCTGCCCTACATCTTCCAGGACACCGCGCATCTGGAAAAGGTGGTCGATGGTGAGGTCGGCCAGCTGATGAAGGACAAGCTGCAGGCGGAAACCAGCGTGCACCTGCTCAGCTTCGGCCCCGCGCTCTATCGCGACTTCTACAATTCCAAGCGCGCGATCAACACGATGGCGGATATGGAAGGCCTGAAAATCCGGGTGCCCAAGAACGAGGTGATGATCGCCACGTTCGAGGCCTTCGGGGCCGAGCCGGTGCCGCTCGCGTGGTCGGAAACGCCAACCGCCCTGCAGACCGGCACCGTGGATGGCGGCGACAACGGCACCTCGTTCATCCGCGACATGAAATTCTATGAGTTCGAACCGCACCTGGTGATCCTCGAACATTTCGTGGCGATGGCACCGCTCTTTGCCTCGGACGCGTTCATGAAGCGGCTCAGCGACGAGCAGCGGGCGCAGGTGCAGCAGGCCGCCGACGAGGCCGGTGCGGAACTGCGCCGTCAGGTCCAGAACGAGACCGAGGAAATCCGCGACTGGCTGGTGGCCGAAGGCGGCATGGCGATGACCCGCCCCGACAAGGCGGATTTCATCACCGCCTCGCAGGCGATCCAGCAATCCTTTGCCGAGGAACGCGGGCAGGAATTCATCGATCTGGTGAACGCCATTCAGGCCGCCGCCAGCTGATCGCCAAATACCCGGCGGGCGCCCACCGGCGCCCCTCACATGCCCACATCTGAACAGGTGATCCCCATGTCTGCCCTGAAATGGCTTGAGCGGCATTTCGAGGAAGTGATCTGCTGCAGCGCGCTGGTGGTGATCTCGGTCTGCGTCTTCGCGCAGGTGGTCGCCCGCTACATGTTCCAGACCGCCCTGCACTGGTCGGAAGAGATCGCCTCGATCAGCATGGTCTGGGCCGTCTATATGGGCGCAGCACTCTGCGTGCGCGAACGCTTCCATCCGCATCCTCGTCGGCATCAAGGCACTGCCGGAACGCGCGGGCCGGATCGTGATCTTCGGCGCCGACCTGATCTGGGCGCTGTTCTCGATCTTCATGATCAAGGTCGCTGGGACTACCTGGCGGTGCTGTGGAAGTTCACCTCGCGCAGCCCCAGCCTCGGCATCGACCAGTTCTACCCGCAATCCATCCTGGTGATCGGCTACGCGCTGATGCTGGTGCGGCTGATCCAGACCTACATCGCCTGGTACCGGGACGGCGGCGAGGGCATCCCCGGCATGCTTCACGAGGAATGGGATGAAACCGTCGGATCAGGAGCATCAGCTATGAGCGCGCTGCTGATCCTCGCCATCGCCTTCGTCGCCCTGACCGTCATCGGCACCCCGCTTTTTGTCGCGGTCGGGGTGACCACCGCGCTGGCGCTCTACCTGATCGAGATCCCCTACACCTGATGGCGCAGACCGGCTATTCCAGCCTGACGCCCTTTCCGCTGCTGACTATCCCGCTCTTCGTTCTGGCCGGGCGGCTGATGGAGGTCGGCGGCATGGCCAACCGCATGATCGCCATCGCAACCAGCTGGTCGGCGCCTATCGCGGCTCAATGGGGCTGGTGACGGTCTTTGCCTGCATGCTGTTCGCGCGCTCTCGGGATCGGGGCCCGCCACCACGGCGGCCATCGGCTCGGTCACCGTCCCGGCCATGCGCAAGGACGGCTATGACGTCCCCTTCGCCGCCGCGATCACCGCCAGCGCCGGCGCTCGGCAGCCTGATCCCGCCCTCCAACCTGATGATCATCTACGGGCTGGTCTCGAAACCTCGATCGCGCCTGTTCCTGGCGGGCCTCATCCCCGGGTTCCTGGTCACCGTGCTGCTGATGATCACCACCTACATCATCGCCGCAAGCGCGGCTATGGCGGCACCGGACACCCGTTCTCGTGGAAGCCTTTCCTGAACGCGGCGTGGGAGGGAATGGTCGATCGGCGCGCCGGTCCTGATCCTCGGCGGCATCTATGGCGGCGCCTTCACCCGACCGAGGCGGCGGGCGTCGCGGTGTTCTACGCGCTTTTCGTCGGCCTCTTCATCTATCGCGAGCTGACGGTGCAAAAGATCGTCGATGCGCTGCGCTTCACCGCGCTCTTGACCGGCATCCTGATCCTGCTCACCCCGACGCTCGCCTTCGGGCAACTGACCGCGTTCTACGACGTGCCGACGGCGGTGCAGCAGGCATCACCTCGATCACCGAAAACCCGATCCTGGTCATGCTGCTGATCGGCGTCTTCTACATCTTCATCGGCACCTTCATGGGTCGCTGGCCCAGATCGTGCTTTTCACCGCCGTCTTCCTGCCGCTGGCGGTTTCGCTCGGGATCGACCCG